>CAVOIE010000001.1:0-278961 GCA_963696055.1 uncultured Actinomycetota bacterium
ACCGGCTGCAGGGCGCGCCGGAAGCGCTGGAGTTCCTGAAGCGGTTCGACTTCGACCCGCCGTCGGTGGCTTTCGACGCCGCGTTCAAGCAGTAGGGGCGGCCGGGCTGGGCCGGCGGGGCCGGGGCGGGGCGACGCGGCGGGGCGGCGGCCGGGGCGGCCCCACCGGGGCGGCGTTTTTTCCTGTTCGATCCCATGTATAGGACTAACTTCCCAGGTCTTGCTCGTCCACGGGCCTCTGACCTGCGGCGACGCCAATGGCCCCGCCAAGACGTGGGAGCGAAAACCGCGCCGGCGCTGGGCCGGCGACGGCGATGCTCAGGTGCCCGCCAAAACGTGGACACCCGGCCGGGGTCCTCCAGTAGGCTGTGGTCATGCGTGAACTTCAGGCCACGATCATTGACGAACTGGGCGTCCAGCCCTCCATCGACCCGGCGCAGGAAGTCGCACGGCGCGTCGGTTTCCTCAAGGACTACCTCAAGATCAGCCGCACCAAGGGCTTTGTGCTGGGCATCAGCGGTGGGATCGACTCCAGCCTTGCGGGCAAGCTCGCCCAGCTGGCCGTGGACGAGCTCAAAGCCGAGGGCGTCGACGCCACGTTCGTGGCCGTACGCCTGCCCTACGGCGTCCAGCATGATGAAGACGACGCTCAGGCGGCGATGGACTTCATCAAGCCGACGACGACCTGGACGTTCAACATCAAGTCGGCCGTTGAGGGTTTCCAGTCCGAGTTCACGGCAACCACCGGCGAAGAGATCACGGACTTCAACAAGGGCAATATCAAGGCCCGCGCCCGGATGATGGCGCAGTACGCGCTGGCCGGACAGCACAACTACTTGGTGCTGGGCACCGACCACGGCGCAGAGTCGGTGACCGGCTTCTTCACCAAGTTCGGCGACGGCGCCGCGGACGTGCTGCCGCTCTTTGGGCTGAACAAGCGGCAGAACCGCCAACTCCTGGAATACCTGGGCGCCAGCGACCAGGTGGCGCACAAGGTGCCGACGGCGGACCTGCTGGATGACAAGCCGGGCCGCACGGATGAAGACGAACTCGGCATCAGCTACGACCAGATCGACGAATACCTAGAGGGCGGCGCGGTCCCCGATGAGGTCGCCGAGAAGATCGAGCAGCGCTACCTGATGACCAGGCACAAGCGCACCACCCCGGTGTCCATCTTGGACAAGTGGTGGCAGAGTTGAGGCTCAGCCGACTAGGCCCTTCGCCCGCCTCACTGCCTTGCGGAAGTCTTCCTGGTTTTTCTTGCTGATCATCGCCTTACCGCCGGGACTGGGCGCCTTGATGACGGTAGGCCTGGTGAAGGCACCCATGTGCTTTGCCCACTGGGTCTTGGTGAAGGTTCCACATAATACGACTACTTGAAGGCGGGGCAGCAGCCCGAGGACGGTCTTGAGCGCCTTGACCCCGGCGATGGTCTGAACCGGTGTCGGCTCGGCGCCGTCCAGGAAAAAGGGAACTGTGTTCCATTGGAGGATCCCGTCGTGAAGCTCCGCTTCGTTCCTTTCGTTCCAGCACCGCTCGGCGGCTTGGTCCGGGTTGTCGACTGAGACGAATCCCAGCCCCTCGGCGGTGACGGTGTTACTTCCGGGGCTGTCGAGCAAGAAGAGCACCCGTGCCGCAGAACCGGCATCCCCCGGGTCAAAATGCGGAACGGGTTCCGTCCGGGTTTTGGCGAATTCTTGGCGCCATTCTTCAAGTTCCTGAATGGCCGGCTCGGTTTGCAGCATGGCTTTCCTCTGCTGCTGTTCGTTCGGGTCTGCGAGTGATTGCGGCTTATCGGCGAACATATCTCCAACATACCCCCCGGCCCTAGAATGCCGCAGAGGCCTCGGCGCCGTTTCAGCGCTGCGCGGCCCTTTTCAGCGCCGCCCAGCCCGTTTCGCCCGGACGAGCGGCCCGTTTCGCCTGGACGAGAAGCGCAGCATGCCCCGTTTGGGTAACGTAGCTGTTGTGAAGATTGCTACCTGGAATGTGAACTCGATCCGTGCCCGCGCCGACCGCGTTGAGGCCTGGCTGCAGCGCTCCGACGTGGATGTCCTGGCCATTCAGGAGACCAAGGCCAAGGATGAGAACTTCCCGTGGGACCTTTTCGAGAAGAACGGTTACGAAGTGGCGCACTTCGGCCTGAACCAGTGGAACGGCGTGGCCATCGCCTCCCGCGTCGGCCTGGATGACGTGGAACGGACTTTCCCCGGACAGCCGCACTTCGGCAAGACCGAGGACATCACCGCGGCCGAGGCCCGCGCCATCGGGGCAACGTGTGGCGGTGTGCGGGTCTGGAGCCTGTATGTTCCCAACGGCCGCGCGGTCAACGACCCCCATATGCCTTACAAGCTGGAATGGCTGAAGGTCCTCAAAGAGGAAGCCGCCGGCTGGGTCCAGGCCGATCCCACGCTGAACCTCGCCCTGATGGGTGACTGGAACATCGCCCCCACCGACGACGACGTCTGGGACATCGAATGGTTCCGCGCCCAAAACGCCACGCACATCACCGAGCCGGAGCGCTCCGCTTTCCGCGCCTTCGAGGAGGCCGGATTCGTGGACGTGGTCCGGCCGCACACGCCCGGTCCCGGCGTCTACACCTACTGGGACTACACCCAGCTGCGCTTCCCCAAGAAGCAAGGCATGCGCATCGACTTCATCTTGGCCTCGCCGGCGCTGGCCGCCCGCGTCAGCGGTGCGATGATCGACCGCGAGGAACGCAAGGGCAAGGGCGCCTCGGACCACGCACCGGTCATCGCGGAGCTGGACTGAGATGAAGTTTCCGTACGTCTCCTACCTGCGGGTCTTCGAACCACTCGACGTGTTCGACGACGACCAGCAGCTGCTCATCATGAGCCAGCGCGGCCGCGGCCGGGACGTGACGGAGAACCTGGACCGCGGTGACTCGCTGCGCCGGATCACGCGCACGGTGTCCGATCCGTTCCCGCATACCAGTGAGGACCTGATCCGGGTCCTGCACTACCCCACGGCGGATGGCATCACCGCCCCGCGGTACTGCCCCAACCAGCTGGCCGTCCGCAGTACCCTGGCCGCCGAATCGCTCTCCAGCAGCCTGCGGGATCCGCTGCTGGGGCTGCTGGTGCCGGAGGCCGCGCGCGACGCCCAGCAGTCGCGGCTGGATCCGGACAACTTCGTGGAATCGCTGGCCAAGCTGCACACGCGCAGTTCCACTTGGGGCATCCCGTTCGGCTGGTTCGTGCTGTTCCGCGAGGACGACCACACCGAAAGGGTGGAGACGGACCACACGCTGCAGACGGTCCGCCTGGCCGCCCCGGCGCCGCAATGCATCGACCGCGCCCGTTACGCGGCGGCATCGCTGGCCGTGGCCGCGCCGGGGCTGGATCTGCTGGAAGAGCTGACCGAGCTAATCGAGTGGCTGGAGACCTTCACGCCTGACGCGATTGTGGAGCTGGACTATGGCCGCGTGGCCGAACTGGTCTACCCGGACGAATCGCCGTCCGACGTGCACTCCGGCATTGAATCGCTGGTCGACGGAGACATGACCGGCGCCGCCGCCGCCTACCGTCGCCTGGCCGGCCGCTGGATCAAGATCCGCCAACTGGCCCGCGCCTCCTGACCGCCTCACGCGGGCTTCCCCTGATTGCGCTGCCTCGCGAGGGCCGCTAGCTCGATGCTTGTGCCGAGGATCCGCTCGGCTGCACGATGTCCAGACAGTAGCGCGCCGTGAACGGTGGCCGGGTCGTGACTCCAGGTCGCCTCACCGGCAAAGTGGAGGACGCCGGCCAGGGGCGTCGCCATCGCATCGTGGTCCTCGTACGAGGATCCGGTCGCGATGAACGAGTAGGAGCCCAGGGCGAACGGGTCGATGCCCCACCGGGTGATCCAGTGCCCAACGGGATCCGGGACCGCGTCCCCGTAGAGCCGGCGGAGCGAGGCAATCACGGAGGAGACGATCTCCTCGTCGCTCATCGCTTCAATGTGGCGTGCCCACGGGCCGCCCGCGAACGTCAGCAGCATCGGTTTGCCGCTGATCGCGGAGACGTCGTACCAGGAATGCCAGGGAAAGCTTGGGTGCCCGTGCTGCCGGATCGCGTACACGTCGTCCTGCCAGAACCGATGCGGGAACCGCAGGAAGATCTTGTCAAACACCCCCATGCCGAGCCGCTCGATCGGGCCGGCCACGGTCTCGGGGAGCGCCGGTACGAAGTCGATCGCTCCGGCTTTGAGCACACCCAGCGGCACGGTGACGACCACCCGCGCAGCGGCGAATGACTCCGACTCCGTCTCCACCCGCACCCCGGCTTCCGACCAGGCGACCGACGACACCGTGTGTTCCAGCCTCACATCCAGCCCGGCCGCCAGGGAGCATGGGAGCGCGTCATACCCTCCAGGGAAAATGACCTCGTCACCCTCGATGGAGTCCTCGTCCAGACCGTGAGCGTCGACCTCGTCGATGTGCGCTCCGCACTGTTCCTCGGTCCGATGGCGGTGAAAGGCCCCCACCCGCTCCTTGCGGACCGAGTCCCACTCGACCCCGGCGAGGGCACGGTCGGTGGCAGCCGCGTAGTTCTCCCCCGGCGTCGACGCCGCTACCGCTTCCTGCAGGAGTTTCTCCGCGGTCTCGGCGTCGGCCACCCAACGCCTCGTCGCTTCGGCGTCAAACACGCGCCCGTTCTCGTCGTAGTCCGCGATCGGCCGGCCGCCGGCTTGGAAGCTGCCCACCGTGAACTCGATGGTCTCCATCCCGATCTCGTCGACGAGCCCGGTCAGCGGGTTATCCGTGAGGCCGTGGATCCACGACGCACCGCGGTCGACGGAGAATCCAGCCGTCCGGTCTGTCCACATGCGCCCGCCGACCCGGTCGCGCGCCTCGAGGACGATCACGCGCTCTCCGGCGTCGTGTAGCAACCGGGCCGCGGTAATGCCGGCAATTCCTGCGCCGACGACAATGGTGTCGTACATCTTGTTTCTCCAGTCGAGTGAATGCGTGCGCGTGGGCGGCGGATTGGGGCTATTCAGGGGCGAGGACCTCGGTGTCACGGTTGAGGGAGCGCCTCTGGAAGAAGTCGCGCCCGCCCGGGAAGATCGCCCATACGAACATCAGGAGCAGGCCAAGCAGGAGCGATCCGACACCGATCAAGAATGCGCTGCCGATCCCGCCCAGTTGCGAACTGCCGTAGCCGGGGTCGGCCATATCGATGGCAGACTGCACGAACGCCCAGGCCATGAACGCGCCGCCGAGGAGCGGGAACACGAATCGGTAGAGCGCGTTGTGCCAGCTGTCGAACAGGTTCCGCCGGAAGTACAAGATGCACGCGAAGCTTGCAATCCCGTAGAAGAATGCAATTGCCAAGCCGATCGAAAGCACAGAATCAGCGAGCACGCTCGTGGACACCAGATTCATGCCGGCGAAGTACACGATCGCGACCACGCCAATGAGCGCCGTCGAGAACGTCGGTGTCCGGGTCGACGCGTGAAGGTTGGTAAAGCGCGCCGGGAGCGCCTTGTATACCCCCATGGCGAAGGTGCCGCGCGCGGTCGGCAGAATGGTCGTCTGCGATGAAGACAGCGCCGAGATGGCGACGGCGATGACGAGAAACCAGCCCATCGGACCCATCGCCATCCCTGCCAGACCCGAGAACACGTCGTCCGCGTGCTCCCCGTTGGCGAGCCCTGTGCCCGACTCGCCGACGCCTGCGTACATCATTGAGACGACGGTGACCCCAACATAGGTCACCAGCAGGATTACCGTCGACAGGGTGGCGGCGCGACCAGGGGTGCGCCTCGGGTCCTTCGTCTCCTCCGTTAGCGCGAGGCAGCTGTCCCATCCCCAGTAGATGAAGAGCGCAAGCAGGATCGCCTGCACCATGCCGTTCCCATCAGCGAGGAACGGATTGAACCAGTCCGCCGAGACCGCGGTGGGGTGGGGTGCATTGCCTGTGAAGTAACCCACCAGGCACCCGATCACGAAAGCGGCCATCGCGAGGTACTGGATCGCAAGGAGAACCTGCTGCATCCGCTCACCGATCTCGACTCCGCGGAGGGACACCCACGTCATTGCCGCGATGACAACGCATCCTAGAGTGGTGACGACCATTTGATTGCGCGCGAGCGACCCATCCCCAACCAGGGTCAGCACATAGGTCGCGGCGATTTGTGCGAGGTTGGCCATCACCAGAACCCCGGCGATGGCGATGCTCCACCCGGCCATCCAGCCGGTGCGCGGCCCGAACGCCTTTGTCGCCCAGGTGAACACGGTGCCGCAGTCCGGGATCTCGTTGTTCAGTTCCCTGTACGCGAATGCGGTGAACAGCATGGGAACGAAGGCAAGGATGAATGCCACTGGAGCTTGGGCGCCGACTGCGATGACGACATAGCCCAGCGTTGCGGCTAACGAAAACAGCGGCGCGGTCGAGGCCACCCCGATCACGGTCGAGCCCCAGAGCCCGAGCTTGCCGACGGCTAACCCCTTGCCGGTGGATATGGCAGGGGCGGATGTCGTGGATATGGCAGGGGCGGCCGCCGGAGCGTTTGTCAAGGGTTCCTTCTCTCACCGTTGAGACGTCTGAACGGCATCAGCATACACGACCGACCGACTAGTTGGTCGGTCGAATAGGCGTGAGAGAACCCCGGCCCTACAGGGTGGGGTTAGTCAGCTCGAGATTCGGCCCGCGCGCAACGACTCGAACCTGTCGACCAGCTCCTCGACGTGATCCGGAGTGAGCACTTTCTCCCCCTCGGGGAGGCTGAGCAAAGCGTTGTAGTTCAGACCGTCGCCAACCAGCAGGACCATCCGCGCGAGCGATGGCTCGCCCAGGTCGGCGGTCAACAGGTCCAGCCAGCCGCCACGGCAGACGCGGAGAATGCTCAGCGCGGCCTCGTCTCCGGTCTGGGCCACCCGGTAGCACGCCTCGAGAAGGCGCTCGAGCTCGCTGTCACGGTCAGACGAAGACTGGAGGTAGTAGCGAAGGGCGCCCTCCGGCGCCCGCCTCATGTCCTCGACGTCGTGTTCGGCCTGTGCGAGGAGCTCGGCGTACAGGGCCGCCTGCAGCCGGGCCATCGAGGGGAAGTGGTGCAGCGCCCCAGACTTTGAGAGTCCGGCACGTTCGGACACCGCGTCAAAGGTGGCGTTCCGGATACCCCGTTCCACCAGTAGGTCCGTGTACGCCCTCAGGACCCGTGCGGCCGGGCCTACCACGGTCATCATCTGACCATCCTACGATGGCATCCCTCTCCCGGCCGGAGATCGAGCGACCCGAGTTCTGAGTCGAACCGTGAAGGATCACGGCGGGGCGGTCCCTCCCGTGGAAGCTCCCGCAACGAAACGGCTGGTGCTCCTAAATCGCCTCGCCTGTTCCCTGCCCGACGCCCGAGCCGTCGTCGAAGAACTGACACAGAAGAACGTGAAGCTGAGCATCGGCGGATCTGTCCACGCCCGACCGCCCCGGTCGACCGGCTCTTCAACGTCTTGGCCACAGTGAACGAATTCGATATATCCGACCTCATCCGCGCCGGTACCCGCGAAGGGAGGCAGGTCGCCAAGGCGAAAGGCAGGCTCCGAGTTAAACAGCTGCACGGCGCTGGCACAACCGCTCAGAGCGAAAGCCCCGCGGCCGTAAATTACGACGGCGGTGGGCCGGTTGAGGCCCTGACCACCAGTTCGTGCGGCTGGATCCGCGGCACGGCCAGGCGCGGCTTGCCCTGCAGTTCAGCCAGCAGCAGCTCCGCGGCGTAGGCCCCCTGCTCGTGCGGCCGCTGCCGGATGGTGGTCAGGCCCATCGGCTCGGCGAACTCGTGGTCGTCGATACCCACCACGGAAAGATCCTCGGGCACCCGAAGCCCCCGTTCGTGGGCGGCCTGCAGCGCACCGAAGGCCATCTCGTCCGCGGAGGCGAAGATCGCCGTCGGCCGCTCCCCCGGAGCATCCAGCAGCTGGCCGGCGGCAATCTTGCCGCCGGCGAACCGGAAGTCCCCCATGGCCTGCCATTCCGGCCGGAGCGGCAGGCCATGCCGGGCCATGGTGTCCCGGAAGGCCTGCTCGCGCCGGCGCGGCACGTCGAAGTCGATGCCGTAGTCGCCGCCGCCCTGCAGGTGGGCAATCCGGGTGTGGCCGAGCGAAATAAGATACTCCACCGCGTCGGTAGCCGCCGCGGTGTCGTCCACGCTGACGCTGCGCAACCCGTCCACGTGGCCGCCCACAATCACGTTCGGATACTCCAGCTCCTGCAGGGCCGCCAGCTCGTCCGGCGTCAACTGCATGCACATCACCAACAGCGCGTCGATCCGCTTGCGCAGCATGGAGCGGTGGAAGACGCGTTCGCGGTTGGTGCCGGTGCCGCCCAGGCTGAACACGATCAGGTCGTAGCCCGCCGCCCGCAGCGCACGGTCCACCCCTTCCAGCGCGGACGCAAAGTACCAGCGCTCGATCAACGGCAGCAGCACCCCCATCGCCATGGTGCGGCCGGAGGCCAAGTGGGCTGCCGCCGACGACGGCTCGTAGCCCAGCGAGTCGGCCGTCTGCAGCACCCGGTCGCGGGTGCCCGCGGAGACCCCGGAGAGCCCGCGGAGGGCACGCGACACCGTCGCCGTCGAGACGCCGGCGGCCCGCGCGACGTCATCGATCCCGGTCACGCCGCCCTCATCCCTTGAGGCCACCCGCCATCAGGCCGCGGACAAAGTAGCGTTGCAGGCCGAAGAACACCGCCAGCGGCACGATCATGGAGACGAACGCCCCCGCGGTCAGGCGGTGCCACTCGTCGCCGCGGGTGCCGGTCAGTTCCGCCAGCCGCTGGGTGATCGGTGCGACGTCCGCAGTGCCGCCGGAGAACACCAGCGCCACCAGCAGGTCGTTCCAGACCCAGAGGAACTGGAAGATGCCGAAGGCTGCGAGCGCCGGCATGGACAGCGGCAGGACGATCCGCCAGAAGATGGTGGCGTGCCCCGCGCCGTCCACCCGTGCCGCCTCGATGACTTCGCCCGGAATTTCGGAGATGAAGTTGTGCAGCAGGAAGATGGCCAACGGCAGCGCGAAGATGCTGTGCGCAATCCACAGCTGGGCGTATGTTCCCGAGGGCAGCAGCTGGAACTCGCCGATCTTGAGGTTGACGAACAGCGACAGCAGCGGGATCAGCGCCATCTGCAGCGGCACGATCTGCAGCGCGAAAATGAAAATGAACAGCGTGTCCCTGCCGCGGAACCGGCCCCAGGCGAAAACATAGGCCGCCATGGAGGCGATCACCAACGGAATGATGGTGGCCGGGATGACGATCGCCAGCGAGTTGATGAAGTACTGGCCCAGGTTGGACGCGGAGCCGCCGCCGGAAGCCAGCACGTCCGTGTAGTTCTTGGTGGTGAACTCCAGGTCGCCGAGGACATTCCACCAACCGTTGGCCTGGATGTTGTCTTTCGGCCGCAGCGAAGAGATGAACAGGCCGAAGGTGGGCACCGTCCAGATGACCGCGATGATGATGGCGGCAGCAGTGGCCGGGCGCGAAGTGAGGCGCTTTTTGACCCGCCCGGCGATCGGGACCGGAGCCTCGGCGACTTGGGCCACGGCCGCCTCGGGAGCGGCCGGGATGGCAGGCGTTGCGCTCATCGGATTTCCCTCTGCTTCTTTAGCTGCCGGGCGTTGTAGAGCACGATCGGGAGCACCATCAGGAACAGGATCAGTGCCAGCGCGGCGCCGCGTCCCGGCTCGCCGGCGCGGAACGCCTGGGTGTACATCTCGTTGGCCACCACGGATGTTTCGAAGTTGCCCGCGGTCATGGTCCGCACAATGTCGAAGACCTTCAGCGTGCCGATGGTGATCGTCGTGACCACCACGATCAGTGCCCCGCGGATGGAGGGGATGGTGATGGAGAAGAACTGCTGCCAGGCGCTCGCCCCGTCCAACCGGGCCGCCTCCACGATTTCGGTGGGAATGCCCTTGATCGCCGCGGAGAGGATGACCATGGCGAAACCGGTCTGGATCCAGACCATCACGGCGATCAGGAAGAAGGTATTCTCCGGCGCGTCCAGCAGGAACTGCTTGGATTCGCCGCCGAACCACACCAGGATCTGGTTCAGCAGGCCGATCTGCTCGCGTTCGGCCCCGCGGTAGGTGTACATGAACTTCCAGATCACGCCGGCACCCACCATGGAAATGGCCATCGGCATGAAGACCAGCGCCTTCAACGCCTTCTCGCCGCGCGCCCGGTCGATGAACACCGCGTAGGCCAAGCCGATGCCGGTGGACATCAGCGGCACCAGGACAACCCACAGCAGTGTGTTCCGCAGCGTGACCAGCGCCTCCGGCTGGGTGAACATCCAGACGAAGTTGCCCACGCCGTTGGGCGCTCCATTGCGGTCCGTGAACGCCAGGTAGGCGGTCTGGATGGCCGGCCAAATCAGTCCAATGGCCAACAGCACGACGGCGGGGGCCAGGAATCCGATGATCGTCGCCTTATCGCGGAACGTCTTCGGGGCCCGGTCCACCAACAGCATGATCACGGCGATGATCGCGGCAAAGATGGCCAGGGCGATCACTACCTGCACCAGCTTTTCGCCAACGTCGTCCATGGCACTTACCTCCTTGCTGCGTGGAAGGGAAGGGTCGCGCCGGCCATGCCGCCTGCATCGGTCGCAGGCGGCACGGCCGGGCTACAGGTGTCGGCTTAGTCCGAAGGCCAGCTGGCTTCGATCGAGTCGACCACTTCCTTGGTCGGCTTGCCGTTGATCCATTCCACAACGCCGCTCCAGAAGGAGTTGGCGCCCACCGCACCGGGCATCAGGTCCGAGCCGTCGAAGCGGAAGGTGGTGTCCTCCGACTGCAGCAGTTCGATGGACTGGCGGTCCAGGTCGCTGGTGGCCAGGGCCGGATCCAGGCCCTTGTTGGCGCTGATCGCGGCACCCTGCTCCACCCGCTTGTTGGCGAACTCGGGTGAGGCCATGAACTGCAGGTAGGCCGAGACCTCGTCGCTCTCCGTGTAGGCAGCCACGAACTCGCCGCCGCCGGTGATGGCGCTGGCGCCGGCTTCCTGGCCCGGGGTGATGAAGGCCCAGACGTCGCCGTCCTCGGCCACGTTGGTGCCCTCCGGCCAGTTGGCAGCCTGGAAGGTGGCCTGGTGGTGCATGGCGCAGCTGCCGTCGATCACCGGCAGACCGCCGTCGTCCACCGAGGTGGAGATGATGGAGCGGACGTCTCCGATGCCGCCGTTGACGTAGTCCTCGGTTTTCAGGATGTCGCCCACAGCATCAAACGCGTCTGCCACCTTCGGATCGTTGAACGGGATGTCATGGTTGACCCACTGGTCGTAGACGTCCGGGCCGGCCTGGCGCAGCAAGGCATCCTCGATCCAGTCGGTGCCGGCCCACCCGGTCGCGTCGCCGGATTCAAAGCCGGCGCACCATGGCTTCATGGAGCCCTCGGCCGCGATGGTCTTGGTCAGGGCCATCATCTCGTCCCACGTTTGCGGGACCTCCCAGCCCTTGTCCTTGAACGTGGACGGCTGGTACCAGATGTAGCCCTTGACGCTGGCCAGCATGGGAGCCGCGTAGAACGTGCCGTCGATGGTGCCGTAGGCCTTCCAGTCCGCGGACCAGTTCTTGTCCACCAGGTCGGAGACTTCCTTCGGCGCGGGCTTGAGGTTTCCGGCGCGCGCCTGCGCGGCCAGCAGGCCCGGCTGCGGGATGATCGCCACGTCGGGCGGGTTGCCGGCCTGGGCGCGGACCTGGAGTTGCGTCTCGAATTCGTTGGAGCCCTCGTACACCACGTCGATGCCGGTGCACTTCTCGAAGTCCACCCAGGACTGCTCCAGCTTGTCCTGCTCGGTATCCGTGATGGTCGAGTAGACGCTGACCTTGGCGCCGTCAAAGGTGCCGTAGGACTGGTAGGCAGCACAGTCGGCGGCTGCCTCGGATCCGCTGGGCTCTTCCGCGCTTCCCCCGCAGGCGGAGAGTGTCAGTGCCATGGCGCTGAGCGCAGCCAATGGCAGAACGGCCTTTCTGGAGCGTGCAATGTGCATGATGTGACTCCTTTGTCCGGTGGCCGCGCAGACGCTCATCGGTCAGAAAGAAGCCACCCCAAGTACCAATCTGGTAACTGGTAACGTAAACGCTTACTAAGTGTGCTGCAAGACACATTTTTGAGGCTGGCCGCTTCGATATCGAATCGTGATCTGCACCGCAATCACGGCCGCTGGGCGATCGCGGCTGCGCGCGCCGCCGCGATGATCACTAGGCTGGAAGTGGTCCTGACCCGCGAGCCGAGGAGTATTAATGGCTGCAGCATCCGTACCGTGGTGGCGCGACGCCGTCATCTACCAGATCTACCCGCGCTCATTCGCGGACAACAACGGCGACGGCATGGGCGACCTCGCCGGCATCAGCGCCAAGATCCCCTACCTGAAAAACTTGGGCGTGGACGCCATCTGGCTCTCGCCCTTCTACGTCTCCCCGCAGAACGATGCAGGCTATGACGTGGCCGACTACCGCGACGTCGATCCGCTCTTCGGCACGCTGGAAGACTTCGACTCCCTGCTGGCACGCACGCACGAACTTGGCATGCGGGTGATCGTCGACCTGGTTCCCAACCACACCTCCGACCGGCACGAGTGGTTCGTCAGCGCGCTGGCGGCCGCTCCGGAATCGCTCGAGCGCGACCGCTACATCTTCCGCGACGGCAAAGGCCCGGGCGGCGCCGAACCGCCCAACAACTGGCAGTCCGTGTTCGGCGGCAACGCCTGGACCCGGACCACCGGCCCCGACGGCGCACCCGGCCAGTGGTACCTGCATCTGTTCGACTCCACGCAGCCGGACCTGAACTGGGAGAACCCGGAGGTCCAGGCGGAGATGGTCTCCGTCCTGAGATTCTGGCTGGACCGCGGCGTGGACGGCTTCCGGATTGATGTGGCCCACGGTTTGGTCAAGGCCGACGGCCTGCCGGACTGGGCGGCGAAGACCTCCATGGTGGCCGGCAGCGAGCGGCTGCCCGGCGAAGACGCATTGATCGACGACGGCGGGGCTGCCGTTGGCCAGCCTGCCGGTGCATCGCCGGCACCCGATGCCCGCCCGGCCCGGGAGCAGGTGCTGGAATCTGCCGGCCGGAGCAGCCAGGGCACGGCTCTCCAGCAGGCAGCCGACCCGGAGGAAGCGACCGCCCACCCGGACACCCCGCCCTATTTCGACCAGGACGGCGTGCACGAGATCTACCGGGACTGGCACAAGGTCCTGGCGGAGTACGACGGCGACCGCATGCTGGTGGCGGAAGCCTGGGTGGAGCCGGCCGAGCGGCTCTTTGCCTACGTCCGGTCGGACGAAATGCAGCAGGCCTTCAACTTCGACTTCCTGCTGGCCGGCTGGGATGCACAGCGGATGGCCCGCAGCATTGACGACTCGCTGGCGGCGGCAGCGGCGGTGGGCGCGCCGAGCACGTGGGTGCTGTCCAACCACGACACGGTCCGGCACAGCTCCCGCTACGGCCTGAGCGACCCCACCACGTTCCCCAAGGGCATCGGCCCGGACGACGAACAGCCCGACGAAGAACTCGGTTACGCCCGCGGCCGCGCCGCGGCGCTGGTCATGCTGGCGCTGCCCGGCTCCGCCTACGTTTACCAAGGCGATGAGCTGGGCCTGCCGGAGCACACCACCCTGCCGTCCGAAGTGCGCCAGGATCCGGCGTTCTTCCGCACCGGCGGCGAAGAGCGCGGCCGCGACGGCTGCCGCGTCCCGATTCCCTGGCGGGCGGAAGCCCATGGCTTCGGCTGGGGCTCCACGCAGCACGAACCGTGGCTGCCGCAGCCGGAGGGGTTCGCCCGCTACGCCGTGGACCAACAGCTGGGTGTGCCGGGTTCCAGCTACGAACTGTACCGGGCGGCGCTGGGCCTGCGCGCCGAGCGGAAGCTGGGCCAAGGCAGCTTCGAGTGGGCGGCGGAGCACGATCCGGCGTCCGGCGTCTTGAGCTTCCGGAACGGAACGGTGCAGCTGCTGGCCAACCTGAGCAGCTCGGCGATCCGGTTGCCCGCCGGCGCTTCGGTGCTCGTAGCCTCGACGGAGCGAACCGCCGACAGCGGCTCGCTGGCACCAAACGCCGCCGTCTGGCTGACCACGGGACGCTAGCCCCCGGAGGCTCCGGTCAGCGGACGCGGTCGGCCCGGACCAGCCGCGAGCGGGCGCCGGCCACCAGGTGGATCACCACCGGGAAGCTCATGCCGAGGGCAAGGTCCAGCGCTTCCACCAGGTCGGAGACGTCGTCGGCCACCGCTTGCGGGGACACCCCCAGCCGGGGCACCACCCGGATGCGCAGGGCCCCGCCGCCGTCGTAGTCGTAGGCGGTGACTGTTGCGTGCAGGATGCCGTCGTGTTCCAGCAGCGCGGCCCGCAGCGCCTGCTCGGCCACGCCGGAACTGAGCTGCACGGCGCCGGGCGCGCCGTCGCCGTCGCCGTCGAAATCAGCGGCAATGGTTCCGGTGCGGCCCTTGCCCTGCTGCGCGACCCACGCGATCATCAGCAGCACCAGCAGGAGCAGCAGCAGGGACGCCACGATCCAGAGCCAGCTGTCCCGCTGGCCGGGCAAAGTGGTGGCGTCCAGCACCGCCTGCAGGTTGGCGCCGGCCTGTGCCGTGGCGGCATGCCACCAGCCCGCGAGCGCAGGGACCATTGCCAGCGCCAGGGCGGTGCCGCCGGCCAGCATCAGCAGCAGCCCGAGGAGGATGATCAGGATGCGGTTCAGGGTCCGCGGGGTCTGGTTCACTGCCCCACCACCCCCGAGCTGGAGACGAAGACGCGCACCTGCGGGACCGGACTGATCCGCGCCCGCCGGACTTCGTCCTCCACCGCCATCTGGACGGCATCGGCGTCCACCGGGATGCCGGACGTGGGCCGCAGCCGGACGTCCACCAAGCCGCGCGAGACCACCACCAGCACCTGCTCGCGCGTCACTTGCGCCTCGGTGCGGGCGCGGCGCGCCAGCGAGGAAGCGAGCACTTCATCGTCCACCACCACAACGCCCCGGCTGCCCGGAATACGGTGGCGGTGCAGATGCCCCGGCAGCACCCCCTGCAGGAAGAAGAACAGCCCCAGCAGCAGGATCAGCGCCCCGGAGGCACCCAGCACGGCCGGTGCCACATTGCCCGGCAGCTGGTGCAGCCAGCCGGCCATCTCCTCCGGCGCGGCCAGCCAGGGCGGCTGCCCGATCGCCTTCAAGGCTGCCTCGAGCAGCAGGTACAGGCCGGCCAAAGCAATAAGGACGGCGGCAATCACCGACGCCGCGGCCCGGGAACTGCGCAGTTCCCGGTTGGCCAGGCGCTCATTGGCCAGCTGCTCGTCGGCCAGACGTTCGCCGGCCGGCCGGCCGCCGTCAACCTCGGTGTGGCTCACCGGACCCGGCCTCCTTCCTGCACACGGATGCCGGTGACCCGGATATCCACCCGGCTCAACTGCGAACCGCTGATCCGCGAGACCTCCGCCAGGATCGCCCCCTTGGCCGCATGCGCCCGGGCCCAGACCGAGCCGCCGAAACCGGCCACCAACTGGGGGTCGCGCAGCACCCGGTTCAGCGAGGGGATGCCGACCGGCAGCGCCAGGGACAGGGCCAGCGAACCGGCGTCGTCGCTCCACGTGGCACGGACCAGCCCCGGCGAAATGCCGAGCACCTGCGCGGCGGCGCCCTGGGCCGTGCTGGTCAGGGCCTGCGTGCTGACCCGGGTGTGCCCGGCGTAGCCCTCAGCGGGCGCCCCGGCGGGCTCTGACGCCAACGGCGCTCCGTTCGGGCGGTAGTCCGGCGCTGGCCTGACCGGACGGGGCGGCAGTTTCTCGGCGGGCACGGCGGGGTCCGTCATGAAGACGAGCGTCGTCCGGTCAATGCATCGCGGATGCTGCGCCAGTCGAGTTTCCCTTCCGCGGCGCGGCCCAGCAGCGCTCCCACCAAGAGGAACACCGCCATCAGCAGAAATCCCCAGAAGTGGAACACCAGCGCGGCCCACGCCAGCACCGCGCCGACGGCCATGCCGACCACCGTGTAGCTCATCCTTGCTCCTCCCGCCGACCCGCGCATCCCGTTACTGGGCCACCTGGCGGACCGGCTTCTCTGCCGGCGCCTTGGGGTCCAGCCCGGGCACGTGCACGTCGTTGATCTCCACGTTCACTTCAACCACGTCCAGCCCCACCAATTGTTCGACGGCGGTGTACACCGCCGCGCGCACGCTGGCCGCCAGCTCGTGCAGCGGCTTGCCGTAGACGGCCACCAGGTTGATGTCCACGGCGACCTGCGTCTGGCCGACCTCCACGTGGACGCCCTGGCCGGCATCGCTGCCACCCACCACATCCCGCAGCGCGCTCAAGGCGCGCGCGGTGCCGCTGCCCAGCGCATACACCCCGGGAACGGAGCGGGCGGCCACGGCCGCGACCTTGGCCACGGCGGCTTCGGAAATGGTGGTGCGGCCCGGAGTGGCCGGGACGACCAGCGCCGGGTCGGGAAGCAGCGTTGGGTCAACCTCGGCCTGACCCGGCGCCTGCAGGTCAGGCAGATCCGTACCGCCCGCAGGGGTTGCGGCAGGTGCGGAGACGGGGACCTGTCCCGGAGCATCTCCCACGGACGGGGCGGGCGGCCGATCCTCGTTGTGCATCTGTTCTCCCTGGCGCTGTGCTGACTCTCAGGGCAAGCCTAACGCCTCATCCCGCGCAGTGTTCGGCCAGCCAGTCCTGCACCGGCTTCAGCGCTTCGGCAAAAGCGGTGACGTCGAAGTCGCGGTCGGGAGCTGAGCGCTTCAACAGGCGCTCGACGCGGTCCAGGTCATCGCTGAGCTCGGGCGGGACCATGCGGCTGAATTCGGCCAGTCCATCCTCCAACGACTTCAAATCGGATTCTTTCACGCCGGTCATAAAGCCCAGCGGGACCAGCAGGAGCGAGGCCGTGGTCGCGGCTACCGCTGCGCAGGCGTCTGCCTGGTTGCCGAAGCGGCCCCACCTGTGGGCGCCTTTGCCTGCCTCGCCGCCTCCCTTGGCGCCAGCAGAGCCCGACGGCGGTGTTGGGCTGGGCGATGCCGCGGCGGATTGTTTATCCGACGGGTCGGGTGGAGAGGGTGCTGCCGGAGCGGTCGGCATCGCGGTCGAGGCAGAGGGGGCGGGCACCGCCGTCGTTGTTTCCCTTGCCGGACCAGCGCCGGTGCACGATGTCAGCATGACGGCCGTTACCAGACCGCCGGCCGCAATCTTCAGAAGGGCCTGCACTACGCTCCTCGCTCCCCTCGTCCCCGTTTAGTGCCTCACAGGTGCAGGCGGCACTCGGAATACCCAACCATGGTAGGCCGGAGATCCTGAATGGAGGCTGGGAACCGGCTGTGCCGAGCGTGCGGCGGGGAGATTTACAGCGCGGCCGGCGTTTGTCGGGGCGGGAGGAGGTCAGGCCGGAAGCAGTGTCCGGGGCAACGACGCCGGATCCCGCAGCCATTCCTCCAGCGTCCGGTTGAAAAGCTCGGCACGGTTCATCGGCCACTCGTGCGGGGACTTCGGCGCCAGTCCGCCGCGGGCGTTCGGCATCAGCCTGGCCAGCAGTGCCGCTGACTCCTTGGCCTGCCGCGGTTCCTTGTCGCCGGCGGCGATCAGCACCGGGCAGGCGGCGTGATCGAGGCCCTCGATATTCGTGCCGACGAAGATCTCCGAGATGATCGCACGGTATTGCCGGGGGTCCAGCGGCTGGTTCCCCGCCAGGTAATCGGCCATCTGCTCTGGCCCGAGCCGCAGGTACTTGGCCGAGGCCCGCCACAGGATACGGTTCTTGGTCAGGCCCGCGAGGGCCAGCTGCGCTTTCAGCATCCACCGCGGCACCGGGAGCACCAGGACCCCGGTCAGGAGGGCGGTCCGCACCAGTTCGGGGCGTTGTGCCAGCAGCCGCAGCCCAACGTCACCGCCCATCGACAGGCCGACCAGGTGGACCGGCTGGTCCGTGACGGACTCAATGAGTTCGGCGACCAGTTTGGCCGTCGCGTCCAGGCTCTGCCAACCGATGCCGCTGCTGGCTCCATGACCCGGCAGGTCTACGGCAAGGCAGCGGTAGGCCTTGGAGAAGTGCTTCATTTGCTGGTGCCAGGTGATGCCCGGCCAGCCCGCCCCGTGCAGGAAGAGGATGGTTTCGGCGGACTCGGGTCCGGAGGCTTCGAAGGCAAGGTGCGGCATCCGCCCACTCTAGCGGCGGGGGAATCGCAGCAGGGAAGACCTGATGAAGGAAGGGTGGACTGCGGGCGGAATCCGCCTTGGCTCGGCCGGCGGGACGTCCCGCTGCCTACAGGGACAGCTTTTCTCCCACGGTGGGGATCCGGAGCCGGTCATCCAGGCTGTCCGCCTCGAAGGCGGCACGAAGCTGCGCGTGGCCTTCGCTGTAGTGGCTCCAGCCCTCGGCATGCACCGGCACGACGGCGGTCGCTTCCAACGTGCGGGCAGCGGCGGCCGCGTCTTGGGCGGTCAGCGTCAAGGCGGCGTTGTCGAAGACACCCACCCGCGCAGCGCCGGCGAAGAGAACCGCCAAGCCAATCGGGGCGAACCGTTTGGCAACGGCGTTGACCACTTCCAGCGACGCGTTGTCGCCGCTGACATAGACGGCGGGCAGCTCTGATGCCGTGAGGACGAATCCGGTCACGGTGCCGACCACGGGTTCGCACCCGTCCGGTCCGTGCTGCGCCGGGACTGCGGTGACGGTGACCGTGGTCCGGTCCGCGGCCTCGAGCACCACCCGTTCCCACGGAGCCATGCCGGTGACGGTCGCCATCCGTTCCGCTGTTTCCAGAGTCCCGAGGACTTTCGCGCCGCCGGACTCAACCATCCGCCGGCCGGACGCGTCCAGGTTGTCTACATGCTGGTCATGTGAGAGCAGGATGACGTCCATCGCCGGCAGGTCTTCTACCGCGATGGCGGGCCTGATGGTCTTCACCAAGGTTCCGGTCGGCGCCGAAAACTCGCCCGGCTCATCAAAGGTGGGGTCGGTCAGGAAGGTCCAGCCGCCATACTCCAGCAAGGCCGTCGGACCCCCAACATGGGTGAATGCGGTTTCGCTCATGTGCCTATGTTCCCGCAATGGGCCTGTTGTGGACAGGGGCGGGTGCGACGCCCCATCCCACCGTGCCGACATCGGCGAAGTCCTCGGAGCCGCCGCGCAACCCTATTGGTATGCCGTGCGACCTTACGGGTATCTGGCCGCGGATGGTGCCTGACAGACCCAGCGGGCACAATCGGAGCCAGGGACGGCGACTATCCCGCCCTCCCGGTATATCGGGAGGTAAGCCATGAGAACATTCGGGCAGCTGATCCTGGCCCTCGCCGCAGGCTGTGCGCTGGCAGCGATCTGGATCGCCGAGTTCCGCTGGCAGTGGACGTTCACGGCCCTGCTGGTTTTCTTCATCGGCAAGTCACTGGCAAAACGGCCGGCGCGAGAAAAGCGGCTCCGGTACACCCGGGCGAACATCGACGCGGTAAACCGGCTCCTTAAGGACTAAAAGCGTCCACGCGAAGACACCGCAGGTCTCCGCCGCCCACGAGCTGCCTCCCACCACGAGGCAGCGTGCCCCACTCTGCCGATAGTTGCGCGGCTAGACGGAGAAAATGACCGGCGGCACACTCCACACGGCGGAGAAAGAAAAACCCCGAAACTCGCTGAGTTCCGGGGTTTTTCATTTAGTTTTGCTGGTGGCTCCGACCGGCGTCGATCCGGTGACCTTTCGATTTTCAGTCGAACGCTCTACCAACTGAGCTACAGAGCCTGGCAACATCTCTCGATGATCACCGATGGCGTTCCGAAATCGCTCCGGAAACCAAAGCGACCCTGACGGGACTTGAACCCGCGACCTCCGCCGTGACAGGGCGGCGCGCTAACCAACTGCGCTACAGGGCCTTGCATTTTTTACGAGACTCAATCCTACCAGCCTTTTGAAGCGGTTCTGACCACTTCAGCGGCTGCCATTCATGACGTCTCGCGTACCCCCAACGGGATTCGAACCCGTGCCGCCGCCGTGAAAGGGCGGTGTCCTAGGCCGCTAGACGATGGGGGCCAGGACCACTTGGGATTCGTTTTCCCCGCTGTGGACCTATAAAACTATAGGGCCTGCTTCGGGAAAAACCAAAACCGGCTATCCGGCCCGGTACGGAGCGCTCCGGGCCGCCCCTGCCGTGGCCACCCGCGGGTAAAGTCGATGGCATGCCGATGGAGATGTCCCTGCCGGAATTTGAGGACGCAGTCAACGACGCGATCGACCAAATTCCGGAAGACATCATGCGCGAAATGAGCAACGTCGGCATCTTCGTCGAAGAGGAATACGTCCCGCAGCCGTGGGAGGATCCGGCGACGGAGCTGCTGGGCATCTACGAAGGCACGCCGCTCACCGAGAGGGACCACTGGTGGGGTGCCGGGTCCATGCCGGACCGGATCGTGATCTTCCGCGGTCCCACCCTGCGGATGTGTTCCTCCCGGGAAGAAATAGTCCACGAAGTCCTGGTTACGGTGATCCACGAAGTCGCCCACCATTTCGGCATCGACGACGACCGCCTGCACGAGCTGGGCTGGGGCTGACCTCCCGCTTCCGGACTTCCCTGATCCCACGCGTGCTGGCGCGGGCCGGCACCTGCGCCATTGCCATTGCCATCCGCCGACGCGAACACTCCGCGCCACATCGACGCACTTGCAGCCGGAGAAGTTGCGCAGGTGCGGCGCGCTGACGCGACCGGCGGCCCAGATGCGGAAAGTGTCCCGACCGACGCCGGCAATGTGGCGCCGGCTGCAGAACAAGTCCGCCGGCGACACGCCGCCTCACATCAAAACCGGGGAAATGACACCAATGTTGTTTATGTTACTCGTGAGACAAATGTTGCTTAAGTGACCGAAGGTGCATATTCTCAACGTGCTGTGTGAATGCAGTTCGGTCTAGTTGGGGTGCCACCCGTTCGCACATTGACCGCTCTCGGCCCCAAGGCCGGCCGTCCCGAAAGGGCGCGTACATTCACTGCGCTCGTATTAAGGACCCGTTCGGATGAGGCTGCTTCCCTCGGGGCGTCCTGCCCCGCATCGATCGACGACGCCGCTGCGCGCCGTCGCGCTCTTATCGGCAACCGCCCTGCTCGTCTGCGTTCCGGCTCTGGCGCCGGCCGTCGCCGCTCCGGCCGGACAGCTGCCGCAGGTGACGTCGGTACGAATCACCCTGCCGGCCGCGCCGTCGCTCCCTTCCAGCGACGAGATCGACGATGTCAAGGGCGATGCAGCCGCCACCCAGGCGTTGGTAGACCGGATCGAAGAACAGCTGAAGGCGGCCTCGGGGGATCTGGCCAACGCCCAGTTCGATTCGATGCGTTCGCAGAACACCTATAGCGAGTCGCTGCTGAAGCGGCAGGAGCGGACCGCAGAACTCGATGACGCCAAGGCGAAGGCGTCGCAGGCCGCCGAATACTTCGATTCGGTCAAGAACCAGGTGGGCCAACTGGCCGGCGAGCTGTACCGGAACGGCGGCGTCAACCCCGCTTTGAGTGCGCTGCTGGACAGCAAGAACACCGGCGATGTGCTGTACAAGGCCTCCACGCTGGATGCGCTGACGGCTAACCGCTCACAGACGCTGACCGAATCCCAGCAGGCCGCCCAACTGTGGGCCGCCTGGGAGCTTTATGTCGCGCAGGCAGATGAGGCCGCCAAGGACGCCGCAGTAGCGGCCGAAGCCGCCGAGACTGACGCCAAGGCCGCCAGCGCGGCCCAGGAACAGCTCGTGATCCGCTACGAGGAACAGCGCCAGGCGCTCCTGACACATCTGGCCGAACTGCGTGGCACCAGCACCAGCGAAGAAGACGCCCGCATCGCCGCCTTGGAAAAGGCTGAGCAGGACCGCCAACTCCAGGCGCTAGTTGAGCAGTCGGCGCAAGAGGCGGCCGCCGCCCAGCGTCCGGCCAGCAGCGGCTCCACGGCACAAGGTTCCACGGTGGCACCGGCCAGCGACGACATCACGCCGTCCCGGCCCTCAACCCCGACGACGTCAAGGCCTTCAACCCCCTCGACACCGGCACCGTCCACGCCCCGGCCTTCGACGCCCGCTCCCAGCAAGCCCGCCACGCCGCCGTCGACGCCCGCGCCCACCAAGCCCGCCACGCCTGCAACGCCCCGGCCGACTCCCCCGCCGGCCAAGCCGAAGCCCAAACCCGAGCCGGAACCCGAAGTGGTGACGCCGCCCCCGGTCGTTGGCGCGCCGTCGGTGAACGGCGGCATTGCGAATGCTGCCATCAGCTTCGCCATGGCAAAGGAAGCCAACAAGAAGTCCTTCTACGACTGGGGTGGCAACGGTCCGCTGGGCTACGACTGTTCGGGGCTGACGCAGGCGGCGTTCGGCAGCGCAGGCCGGTGGCTCCCCCGGACTGCACAGGCCCAACTCGATCAGGCACCCTACAGGGTTCCGCTTTCGCAGTTGCAGCCCGGCGATCTGGTGTTCTGGGGAGAACCCAATGCCATCTGGCATGTGGCGGTCTACATCGGCAACTGGCAGGTGGTCCACGCCCTGAATGAGAAGGATGGCCTGACGTGACGAACATCAGCCACATGTACGGAAAGCTGCACACCTCCGGGGCCCGCTGGGCCGTCTAGGTCGGCACAGCTTGGTCGGCAACAGCTTAAATGGGCCGGGCCCGGAACCTTGTTGGTCCCGGGCCCGGCCCATTTGCACTGCGGTGGTTACTGCTCTTCGGCATCCGGGACCGGGCCGAAGTTCCGGCGGTCGTCCAGCCGCGGATCCTGCCGGTCCGGGACCACCATGACCGGCCCCCTGGCGTGGTGCAGCACGCCCTGGCTGGTGGAGCCGAGCAGCATGCCGGCGAAGCCGCCGCGGCCGCGCGTACCGACCACCAGCAGTTCAGATCTGCGGGAAGCCTCGATCAGCAGTTCCACCGGTGAGCCGTCCTGCACCTCGCCGATGACGTGCAGGTTCGGGAAGTGGCTCTTGATCCAGGCCACGCCGGCGTCGAGCTGTTCGCGGATATCGGCGTAAAGCGCTTCGCGGTCCAGCGGCGCCGGCACCCATGCCAGCGAGCCGGTGAACGGCGGCAGCGCACAGACCAGCTTGAGCGGGTAGCCAAGCCGCTCGGCCTGCTCGGCAGCCACCAGGGTGGCGTTGCGTGCCTGCTCCGAACCGTCGACGCCGACGACGACGACCTTCTCGATGTCCTCCGGCCGCACGGCTTGTTCCTTGGACCGCGGGAGTTCGATGTCCAGGTCGCCGAGCCGGGGCGCGCACGCCAGCGGAATGGTCACCGTGGGGCACTCCGCGTGGGCCGGGACGGCGCTGCTGACCGACCCCAGCAGCCTGCCCATGAAGCCGCCGCGCCCGCGCGTGCCGACCACTATCAGTTCGGCCTGCTCGGAGAGCTCCAGCAGGACGCCGGCGGCATCGCCGGTTTCCACGCGGGAGTCCACGTCCAGGTTGTAGCCGGCGATTTTGTCCACCGCCTGCTCCAGCACGGCTTCGGCACCTTCGCGGATCACCGAATCGTCCAACGTGGCATAGCCGGCATCCATGCTGGATGCGGCAAAGACCGGAACGGTGTAAGCGGTGACGACATGCAGTGGGGTCAGGCGCCGCTGCGCCTCCTCAGCAGCCCAAACCAGCGCGCAGATGCTCTGGTCGGAGCCATCGACTCCGACGACGATGCCGCGCGGTGCGGCACCCTGTCCGGCGCTTCCGGCCGTGGCTTCTGTCATTCGTTCCGCCTCCCTCAACGTAGCACTGGCTCCCTCGCCAGATACCCTCAGCTTACTCCGCGGCAAAGGCCTTCTCAGTGGCCGGAAAGTTATGTAGGCTTCGAGGAAATTACTTGTTGAACAACAGTTTCACAACGCGTTGCGGGCGGTCCGTTCGCCGTCCGAGGTTCTCCCTACCGTTCAAGGAGTCCGTGCAGTGAGTGGCGCTTCCACACCAGAAGTTCCGACCGAGTACACCACCACGGTGGTCATCGGCTCCGGCCTGCCCGGATTGGCGGTGGCCAGTGAACTGAGCCGCCGGGGCATATCCTCGATCGTTGTGGAGGGCCTGCTCTCGCAGCCGTCCTGGCCCAGCCGCCGGTCGCCGTTGCCGGACTCGTCGGTCCGCGGCGAACGCAACGACCTGCTGCGTTTACTGCAGGCATACGCCGCGAGCCATGAACTCGACATTCGGCGCAGCACCTTTGCCTGCGGAGTCAGCCGGACCTCCGGGAAAATCGCGCCCGCCCTGCAGTTGGACCCGCAATCTGGAGCACTGGAGGCACGGGCGGCCCGCGTCCCTTCGATCAGCCGGGACAGCAAGCAGCGCTGGGTCATCCGAACCGAGCGCGGGCTGCTGGTAGCCGACTCCGTGGTCCTGACGGGCTGCGCGCAGAACCAGATGCGGCGACTGCTCCGCAGCTTGGGCATCGCGGCAGGGCACAACGCGGTTGCCGTTCTGAACGCCATCGGCCTGTATCTGGTGGGCGTAGCCGACCTGCTGGCCCCGAGTACCCGGGAGATCATCCGGCAGGCGAAAGTGGCCGGAAATGCCATCGCTGCCTCCGGCCGCACGGCCGTCGCCTGACCTTCAAAAGCCAAGCACCGCCGTCGTACGCCTCTACACGATGTAGGAGCGTAGAATTCTGGGGAAACTTCCAACTACGCCACTCACCCGTGGAGGACATCCCCCATGCCCGCAAAGGCAGCAGTAGCCGACAAGACTTCGGTGATCGACCGATACTTCGAGATCACCAAGCGCGGCTCCAATTATTCACGTGAAATCCGCGGCGGCTTGGCCACGTTCTTCGCGATGAGCTACATCGTGGTGCTGAACCCGCTGATCTTGGGCGGCGCCGATTCAACCGGAGCCATGCTTGGCGCCGAACGCGTCGCGGCGGTGACGGCCCTGGTGGCCGGCGTGCTGACGATTGCGATGGGCGCGTGGGCCAAGTACCCATTCGCCCTGGCAACCGGTCTGGGTGTCAACGCCTTCGTCGCCATCACGGTTGCCACGAATCCGGGCCTGACCTGGCCGGACGTCATGGGGCTTGTGGTGCTCTCCGGTATCACCATGCTGATCCTGGTGCTCACCGGGTTCCGGACCGCGGTGTTCAACGCCGTGCCGCAAAGCCTGAAGACCGCCATTGTGGTGGGCATCGGCATGTTCATCGCCCTGATCGGCCTGGTCAACGCTGGCTTCATCCGCCGCATTCCGGACGCGGCGGGCACCACTGTTCCGGTGGGCCTCGGGTTCGACGGCGTGCTGCTGGGCTGGCCGACCCTGGTCTTCATTTTCGGCCTGATCCTGACCATCGCCCTGGTGGTGCGCAAGGTCAAGGGCGGCATCCTGATCGGCGTGCTGTCCGCCACGGTGCTCGCGGTGATCATCGAGGCAGTGGCCAAGGTCGGCCCCTCGGTGGGCCCTGATGGCTTCAACCCGCAAGGCTGGTCCCTGGTGGTGCCCGAGCTGCCCACCGGCAACTGGGTGGGGCTGCCCGATCTGACCCTTGTCGGCCAGGTCAGCATTTTCGGCTCCTTCGGAACGCTGGGCTTCACGGCCGCTTCCCTGCTGGCCTTCGCGATCCTGCTGAGCATCTTCTTCGACGCCATGGGCACCATGGTGGGCCTGGCCAATGAGGCGGGACTGACCGACAAGCAGGGCAACATTCCGCACGTGGACCGGGTGCTGATCGTCGACGCCGTGGGTGCCGTTGCCGGCGGCGCTGCATCGGTCTCTTCCAACCAGATCTACGTGGAATCCGGCGCAGGCATCGGCGAAGGTGCGCGCACCGGCCTGGCCAACGTCGTCACCGGGCTGCTGTTCCTGTTGGCCATGTTCTTCACGCCGCTGATTTCGCTGGTGCCGTTCGAGGCAGTGGCGCCGGCGCTCGTCGTCGTCGGTTTCATGATGGTGTCCCAGGTGGGCAAGATCGATTGGGCCGACTGGGGCGTGGCCATCCCGGCCTTCCTGACCTTCACCCTGATGCCGTTCACGTATTCCATTGCCAACGGCCTGGGCGCGGGCTTCATCGCCTACGTGCTGGTGCGTACGTTCCAGGGCCGGGCCCGGGAGATCCACCCGCTGATGTGGGTCGTGGCCGCTGCCTTCGTGCTCTTCTTCGGCATCGGACCGATCGAACAGCTCATCGGCTTCCGCTGACCAACCGCCTCTCCCTGAACAACGCAGGGACCGGTGCCATCCCCCAACGGATGGCACCGGTCCCTTTTGCTTGCCGTGGTCAGGCCTTGCCCCGGCAGACCGGGGTGGTCAGGCCCCGCTCCGCTTAGGCTTGGGTCCGCACCTCGGATTCGGTCTGGGCGGCGACGTCTGCCCGGTCCAGGTCGCGCAGCGAGGCGCCCTTGGTTTCACGTGCGAAGTACACGGCCACGATGGTGATGACCGAAGCGATCACCAGGTACAGGGCCACCGGCAGCCAGTGCCCAAAGTCCTTCAGCAGCGTGGAAGCGATGATCGGGGCAAGCGAGCCGGCGAAGATCGACGTCACCTGGTAACCCAGCGAGACACCGGAGTACCGCATCCGAGTGGGGAACATCTCGGCCATGATGGCCGGCTGGCCCGCATACATCAGACCATGCACGCCAAGGCCCAGGAAGATCGCGGCCAGGATGATGATCGGGTTCTGCGTGTCGAACATCGGGAAGGCGACGAAGGCCCAGACACCCGACAGCACGGCACCGGCCATGTAGACCGGCCGGCGGCCGATGGTGTCCGACAGCCGCCCGTAGAACGGAATCACCACAAAGTGGAAGGCGTGCGCCAAGATCAGCAGGCCCAGCACGGTGGTGACGTCGAAGTCGTGCACGGTCTTGAGGTAGGTGATGGAGAACGCCACCACGACGTAGTAGATGATGTTCTCTGCTACCCGCAGGCCCATGGCGGTGAAGACACCGCGCGGGTACCGCTTCATCACTTCCACCACACCGTAGGAGGTGGACTTGACCTTGGCGGACTCCGCCTGTGCTTCCAGGAAGATCGGCGCCTCGGTGACCTTGGTGCGGATGTAGTAGCCCACGATCACGATGACTGCGGACAGCCAGAAGGCAACGCGCCAGCCCCAGGCCTGGAATTCGGCGTCGGAGAGGATGCCGGACATGACCCACAGCACCACCGTGGCCAGCATGTTGCCCATCGGCACGCCGGCCTGCGGCCAGGACGCCCAGAAGCCGCGCTTGGCAGCCGGGCTGTGCTCGGCGACGAGCAGCACTGCGCCGCCCCATTCGCCGCCGATGGCAAAGCCCTGGATGAACCGCAGGGCCACGAGCAGGCCCGGCGCCCAGTAACCGATCTGGTCGAACCCGGGCAGGCAGCCCATCAGGAAGGTGGCTGCGCCGATCAGGATGATGCTCAGCTGCAGCAGTTTCTTTCGGCCGACCTTGTCGCCGAAATGTCCGAATACGATGCCGCCTAGCGGCCGGGCGATGAAGCCGACGGCGAAGGTGACGAAAGCGGCGATGATCGCGTCCAGTTCGGTGCCCGCATCCGGGAAGAACAGGGCGCCGAAAACCAGCGTTGCCGCCGTGGCGTAGAGGAAGAACTCGTACCATTCCACGACCGTGCCGGCCATGGAAGCAATAACGACCTTGCGCAGGACCGACGGCGGCGACTCGTGCGAGGTGCCGGATCCGGTTCCGGTGGGGGTAGCGTGGGCGCTCATCTTTCTCCTTGCGTGGCGTGCGGATACTGCAGGTGCGTGGCCGCCGGAACATTCCGGCGCGCCTGTGAGTGAGGTCACAATGCGACCACCCTGAGTATTCCTTCTTCCCGCGTGTGCATCAATGGCAAACTTTGCAGGCACAGTCTGCAAAAATGCAGATATGACTTCAGCGCCCCAGCCCACCAACCCGGACGACCTGATCATCATGCTCGCGGTGGCGCGCACCGGCAGGTACACCTCCGCGGCGGAGAACCTGGGACTGAACCACACCACGGTCTCCCGTCGGGTTGCCGCCTTGGAGAAGGGCCTGGGCGGCCGCGTGTTCTCCCGCGCGCCGGGCGGCTGGGAACTGACCGACCTTGGCCGCAAGGCGGCGGCGGTGGCCGAACGGATCGAGGAATCATTGGCTGGGCTGAACCGCACGCCGGATGAAGCAGACCAACTGGCGGGCGTGGTGCGAATGTCCGCCACCGACGGCTTCAGTGCTTTCGTCGCCGCGCCGGCAATTGCCCGTCTACAGCAGGACCACCCAAAGCTCAGCGTGGAGATCGTGACCGCCGCCCGGCGGGCTTCGCAGCACCGCCCGGGCCTGGATTTCGAAGTCGTCGTCGGGCGGCCGCAAGTCAACCGTGCCCGATCAATCCGGCTGGGCAGCTACGTCCTGGGCCTGTACGGCTCCCGCGACTATCTGGCCAGACACGGCACGCCGGGCAGCGTCTCAGCGGCGATGAACCATCCGCTGGTGTATTTCATCGACTCGATGCTGCAGGTGGACGACTTGGACGCGCCGCGCCGGTTGCTTCCGGCGATGGTGACCGCTCTCGGTTCCACCAATGTGTTTGTCCACGTGGAGGCCACCCGCGCCGGCGCCGGCCTCGGCCTGCTGCCGTGCTTCATGGCCAACCAGCATCCGGACCTGGTCCGCGTCCTGCCGGAGGAACTCGAGGAGCGCCTCGGTTACTGGCTGGTGGCGCGGCCGGAGTCGCTGCGGCAACCGGCCGTCGCCGCCGTCGTCGAGGTGCTCAGGCGAGAGGCCCGCAACAGGGAGGCAGAGCTGATGGGACAGCCGGCGAAAGGTGGGATGTCAAGGTGAACGTGGCTGGTGAAAGGATTCAGTAGACCGAGATGCCGGGCACTGTACCTAACTTGGGGGGATTAGGTTGTCAGCACCCGGCATCCGGCGCCGGACCAAGTCCGGCTGAGCAGACATAGCGCTCCAGCCACCATCCATAGTGTCGAAGCCGTTTTTCCTATGCCTGCCTCCGGAGAGCCAACCGCAAGCGGCTCGCTCCCGGGCCTAGTACGGCCGCCATCGGCCGTTCGCTTCCCATCTTACAAACAAAATTGAGCGGAAGTCATAACACTCCGGGAAAGGCAGCTATTTCACCGGCGGGTCTTGCCTGATCGCCGATCCTCTGCAAAACTGCGCTATTTTTGGCCCCTCCCACAGCTGTGCGGGGACGGCGCCATGCAGCAGCTCGCGGATCAACGCCGGGCCGGTCTCCAGCGGCTGGTCGCTGGCCGCGATCACCACGTTTCCGTGCCGCCGGCCCTTGAGCATCGGCGGGTCGGCGATCATCACCAGGTGCTCGAAAACCTCGCTGATGGTCGACGCTTCCTCGCGCGCGCCGGCTAGCTGGGGCGTATCGCCGCAGTTCACCAGGTAGACGCCGCCGGGCGAGAGCACTCGACGCACCGCCCGGGTGAATTCCAGCGTGGTCAGCGGCTCCGGGGTGGTACTGCCGGAGAAGACATCGCGGATCAGCAGGTCCCTGCTGTCTTCGCTCAGCGATTCGGTCACCGACCGCGCTTCGCCTACCCTGATCCGCACCAGCGGCGCACGCGGGATGTCGAACCACCGCCGCACCAGCTCGGCCAGCTTCGCATCAATCTCGACGACGACCTGCCGGGCCTGCGGATAGGCTGCCGCCAGATAGCGGGCCATCGAACATGCCCCGCCGCCCAGGTGCAGCACCCGCAGCTTTTCCTCGGACTCCCAGCGGGATCCGATCAGCGCCGCCATCCAGCGCATGTATTCAAAGTCCAGGCGCAGCGGATCGCCCACCACCACGTGGGAGGACTGGACGCCGTTGATCTTGAGCAGCCAGCTGTCCGCAGATTCCGGTTCCCGGATCAGCTCGGCCGTCCCGGAGGAGATTTCGTAGCGCCCTTCGGCCGGCCCGACGGATGCCTCCGGCTCCCGGGCCACGTCGGCACGGGTGTTTCGCCGCCCCATCGGCTACTTGACCAAAGCCAGTGCGAAACCGTCCCAGCCCTTGCCGCCCACGGTCTGGATAGCGGTGGCATCGAGGCGCTCGTCGGAGCCCAGCAGCGCCAGCGCGTCGCGGGTGCCGCGGATGTCCGCGTCCTCCGTACTTCCGCCGTCGCCGTCGCCGTCGGCCAGCACTTGTCCGGAGCGGACCACATTGTCCAGCACAATCAGGCTGCCCGGACGCGTCAGCCGCAGGGCCCACTCAACATAGTGGCGGTTGTTTTCCTTGTCCGCGTCAATGAACACCAGATCGAAAGGCCCGGCGTTCCCCTCGACCAGGCTCGGCAGCGTTTCCAGCGCCGCGCCCACCCGGATGCTGACCTTATCCGCCACGCCGGCGGCCTCCAGATTCCGCTGGGCCACCTCTGCGTGGTGCGGCTCGTACTCGCAGCTGACCACTTCGCCGCCGTCGGACACACCACGGGCCAGCCAGATGGTGCTGTAGCCGCCGAGCGTGCCGATCTCCAGCACCTTGCGCGCGCCGGTCGACTTAGCCAGCAGCATCAGCAGCTTGCCCTGCGGCGCGCTCACCTCGATGGCCGGCAGCCCCTCCCGGTCCGCGCTCTCCCGGGCCGATACCTGGGCCTGGTCTTCGCCCACCAACGTGACGGTCAGGTAGTCTTCGACCGCCGTCCATGCTTCGGCCCGGTCGGCGTCCCGCATGCCGCGCTCGTGGCTCACTTCTGCTCCCGCTCGGTGATGGCGGCCTCCAGCCGGTCCACCTTCCCGGTGAGCTCTCCGTAGTAGCCCGGACGAATGTCCGCTTTCAGCACCAGCGAGACCCGTGATCCGTACCGGCCGACGGCTTCGGTGGCGCGCTTGACGACGTCCATGACCTCGTCCCATTCACCCTCGATGGTGGTGAACATGGCGTCGGTCTGGTTCGGCAGGCCCGACTCCCGGACAATCCGGACGGCCTCGGCAACGGCGTCGTGCACCGAGGCGTCATGCGGCGCGGGACCGGCGGTGGGAACTCCGGAGGGTGCAACAGAGAAGGCTACAAGCATGGCTTCAGTCTTCCACAGGGCCACAGCCAACGACAGGTCCACCGTCACCTGCCGCAATCGGCAGCCCCCGGCGGGATCACACCTGAGGTGGTGGACGATAAATGCTTAGAAGTCGTCGGCCGGCTGGTCGCCAAGATCGCCGACTGACTCCTGACTGCATGATTGACGACGGCGGTGCGCACCGCCGTCGTCAGTCGCGTCGACTCAACCCGCTTAAAGGGGAAGGACAACGGCCGGGCTTAAGCAGGGGCAGCCGCGCGGCTACCCCCAGCCGGCCAGCCGGAGCAGGGCGGCCGCGGCGGCTCCGGCGATGACCACCACCAGGAAGGGCGCGCGCAGCAGCAGGGCGACCGCGGCGGCCAGCAGGGCTCCGATCCGGGCATCGAACACCAACTGCTGGCCGGTGGAGAAGGTGTTGACCACGGTCAGCGATGCGAGCAGGCCGATGGTCATGGTGGCGGCGATGCGGGACATCCGCTGGTTCTTCATCCACTTGGCCGGCACCAGATAGCCAGCCAGCTTGGTCAGGTAGGAGACGGCGCAGGCGATCAGGATCCAGATCCACAGGGTCACGGGGCTTCCTTTCCGTCGGCGCCGTCGGCGGGGCCGCCATCCTGCCCGGTGGTTTGGCGCTCGGACTCTACGAGCGTGTGGGAGCCGTCGTGTTCGGCGTACGGTTCGTCGTAGGGTTCGATGTCCGGAGCCATCCCGGCCGGAACCGATTTGTGAGTGAACCAGCCGATGGCCGCCGCTACGGCTGCGGCCACCAGGATGGGCACGCCGCTGGGGACGAACGGCACGGCCAGCAGGGTGGCCAGGGCACACACCACGGCGATGGCCGCCGGCTCTTTGCCCTTCAACCGCGGCCAGAGCAGGGCCAGGAAAGCGGCGACCGCGGCCCCGTCCAGGCCCCACTGCTTCGGGTCCCCCAGCGCGTTGCCGGCCAGCGCACCCACCAGGGTGAACAGATTCCAGAGCAGGAAGATCCCCACGCCGGCGGTCCAGAAACCGCGCCGCCGCTCGTCCGGGTCCTCCTGGCCGGACGCGGTGGCGGTGGACTCGTCGATGGTCACCTGGGCGGCCAGGGGACGCCGCCAGCTGCGCGGGGAAATCAGAGCATTCATCTGCATCCCGTAGATGCCGTTGCGGATGCCCAGCAGGGCAGAAGCAGTCATCGCGGCCACGCCGGTCCCGCCGCCCCCGATCACCCCGATGAACGCGAACTGGGAGCCGCCGCTGAACAGCAGCAGGCTCAGCGCCATGGTCTGCCACAGATCCAGCCCGGAGGTCACGGACAGCGCACCGAAGGAGACCCCGTACAGCCCGGTGGCTACGGAGATGGACAGCCCCACCTTCACGGCCGGGGACTGGAAGAACTTCACCTTGTCTACAGTAGCTGGGCACGCGGGTGCCGTAGCCGGGCACTCGGGTGCCGTGTCGGCGCAAAGGAGGGCTCCGCCGTCGTGCGGGGAAAGCAGGTGCAGGGCGGCCTACACCGCGTCCTGCGCGTGGCCGTTAATCGCGTCCGCCGCCCGAATCAGGGCCAGATGCGAGAACGCCTGCGGAAAGTTGCCCGTCATCCGCTTGTTCACCGTGTCGTACTCTTCGGCCATCAGCCCCAGCTCGTTCGCGTAGCCCACCAGCCGGTCCATCAGGTCGCGCGCGTCGCCGATTCGCCCGGAGCGGGCATACTGTTCCACCAGCCAGAAACAGCAGGCCAGGAAGGGATGCTCACCAGGCGCCAGCCCGTCCACCCCAGAGTCGGTCCGGTAGCGCAGGATGAGCCCGTCCGCATCCACGAGCTCCTCCTCCAGCCGCGCCACTGTACCGAGCATCAGGTCGTCGTCGTACTTCAAAAAGCCCACCTGCGGCAGCACCAGCAGCGAGGCGTCCACTTCGGTGCCGTCGTAGCACTGGGTGAAGGAGTTGATCTCCCGGTTGAAGCCGCGCTCCATAATCTCCTCGCGCAGCTGGTCCCGCAGTTCCGCCCACCGCACGGCCTTGCCATCCAGCCCGTGCTCCCGCACGGCGCGGACGCCACGGTCGAAAGCCGCCCACATCATCACCCTGGAGTGCGTGAAGTAGCGTCGATTGCCGCGCGTCTCCCAGATGCCCTGGTCCGGCTGGTCGAAGTGCTTTTCGACGTAGTGCAGCATGGCCTTCTGCAGCGGCCAGGAGAAGTGGTCCTCGGTTCCGCCCAGGTTGCGCAGCTTCTCCAGCGCCACCATGACCTCGCCGATCACGTCCGCCTGGTACTGGCAGACTGCACCGTTGCCCACCCGGACCGGGGCTGAGCCTTCATAGCCGGGCAGGTGCTCGATGATGCGCTCCTGAAGATCACGTTCACCGGCCACCCCATACATGATCTGCAGGTCTTCGGGGTCGCCGGCCACCGCCCGCAGCAGCCAGTTGCGCCATTGCAGGGCCTCTGTCTCATAGCCGTGCGTCATCATCGATTCCAGCGTCAGCGCCGCATCGCGGAGCCAGACGTAGCGGTAGTCCCAATTCCGCTCCCCACCGAAGGACTCCGGCAGCGAGGTGGTCGGCGCGGCAACGATTCCGCCGGTGGTCTCGTGCGTCATGGCGCGCAGCACCAGCAGCGAACGCTTGACCATGGCGTGATAGTCCCCCTGCGGCGGGAACCGCGAGCACCAGTTCTGCCAGGAATTCACCGTCTCATCCAGTGCGGCGTCAACGTCGATCATCGGCGGGACGGTCTGATGGGAGGGATACCAGCACAGCTCGTAGTCGATCTTCTCGCCGGCCCTGACCGTGAATTCACCCCGGTGCCGGCGTTCCGCGGCGCGCGGCAGGTCGTCCCCATGCAGCACCAGCGCGTCCGGCCCGGCGATCGCGACAATCGATTCCTTCCCGGTCTGCTCGTCCTTGACCCGGTTCACCCAGGGGACCACGTCCCCGTAGTGGAACCGCATGATCAGCTCCTGTCGAATCTTCAGCTCGCCAGAAAGGCCCTCGACCCGGCGCACCAGCGACGCCCTTCGGTCACCCACCGGCATGAACTCGGTGATCAACGCTTCGCCCGTGCTGCTCTTCCAGCGGGTCTGCAGCACGAAAGTGGACACAATGTAGGAGCGCCAAACGACGACGGCGTGCGGCTCGTCTGCTGCTTCGGCGGCGGTTGGTTGACGGTGATGCCTTCTGGGCTGCGTGCGGACCGGCGCCGCGACCACACCGCCATGGTGCATGGCGTCCGCTGTAGTGGACTGCCCGGATCCCGAGCCAGCCGCCGATTCGGCCGTGGGGTTTTGTTCCTCGGTCGTGACCGGCTGCTGGTTCCGCTGGACTTCCGCCGGGTCGTTGCTCTTTTGCCCCCCCGGGCCGGTGCCTATCGGCGCCCCGGTCTGGGGGCCCGCCCCGACCGGGGCCAGCAGCCAGCGGCCGTGGCCGGGGCCACCCAGGAGCGCGGAGAAGACAGAGGGCGAGTCGAAGCGGGGCAGGCAGAGCCAGTCCATGCTCCCGGACCGGGAGACCAATACTCCCGTGTGCAGATCCGATATAAGCGCATAATCCTCAATGGGAGATGCCATGCACCAAATAAACCACAAAGGCCATGGTTGTGGCAGTGGCCGGGTTGTTTTTCCGCCAGCAGCGGCGGCGGCCTAGACGCGGGCCGCTTCGAGCTGCCGGCGGACCTCGGCGGGACGGTTGGTCGTGATCTCGCCGAAACCCAAGTCGCGGCACAGCTTCACGTCCTGTGGATCGTCGACCGTCCAGACGCGGAACTGCATGCCGGCATCCAGCCAGCGGCGGACCAGCGGCAGATGCGAGCGCACATAGTCGACGCCGGGTCCGGCCAGGCCAACGCGGTGCTCTTCGATCAGCCCTTCGCCCTCGGACAACGCCCGCCGCAACAGTCCGGCCACGGCGCCGACGGTCAGCTCGCCCATCATCAGGCTGGCCTTGAGTTCTTCGGCGTCGATGTCATCCAGCAGTTGGCAGAGATACTCGCCGGGCATGTTGTCGGCCAGGTACTTCACGGCGTCCGGGTGGAAGCTCATGAAGCTCATCTGAATGTTGTCCAGCCGGGAGGTGTCCGGGTCCCAGCCCTCCGCCATCAGGTACTTCAGCAGTTCGTCTTCCAACTCCTGCCCGTACGGGCTGGGGTGCTTGAGTTCCACCGCCAGGCCCAGCGGCCGTCCGGCGCCCCGCATCAGGTCCACCAAGTCGTCGAGGGTGACCAGTTGGTCCGCGGTGCCGCCGTATTCGGGCGGAATCGGCGCGCCCTTCCACGAGCTGACATCCAGCTGCAACAGCTCATCCAGCGTGTAGTCGGAAACGTTGCCGGTGCCGTTGGAGGTGCGGTCCAGCGTGAAGTCATGGAAGCAGACCAGCCGGCGGTCCTTGGTCAGGTGGACGTCGCACTCGATCCCGTCGGCGCCGTCGGCGATCGCCTGCAGATAAGCGGCGCGGGTGTTCTCCGCGTACTTCTCGCTGGAACCGCGGTGTGCGTAGATCCTCTGGTCCATGAATTCACCGTACGCGATGACCGGACCACCGGACCGGCCGTAGGGTTGACTGAAGGGTGAACGGTCGATGATCGTTCGGCGATTCGGCTTCGGAGGCAACATGGGCACTCAGACGGGCGGCGGCGTCGCGCCTGACACGGCGAACGGGCGGACGGACGGGCCGAGGACCGAACCGGCGGGCGGAAACGCGGCGGGAAACCTCTACGGCACCGGACCGGACGGTGGCGGCCGGACCGCTGCGGTGCCGGACAGCGTCCGGGCCGCGGGCCTGCGCCGGATGAAGCTGCTGGCCAGCGGGCTGCTGGTGGCCCTGGCCCTGGTCTTCCTGGTCTCCTTCGCCCTGCAGGACACCTATCCGTGGCTGAGCTACGTCCGGGCCGCGGCCGAGGGCGGCATGGTGGGCGCGCTGGCGGACTGGTTCGCGGTGACCGCGCTGTTCAAACACCCGATGGGGCTGAAGATCCCGCACACCGCGATCATTCCGCGCCGGAAGGACCAGATCGGGGCGAGCCTGGGCCAGTTCGTGGAGGAGAATTTCCTGGCCGAGGACGTGGTCAAGGCCAAGATCGGCTCGCTCGGCATTACCGCCAAGGCCGGGCTCTGGCTGGAACGGCCGGAGAACACCGAACGGGTCGCCCGTGAGGGAGCCACGGCGATCCGCGGGGCCCTGCAGGTGCTCAACGACGAGGACGTGCAGGAACTGATCGAGTCGCTGGCCCGCCGGCACCTGCTGGACCCGCCGTGGGGTCCGCCGCTGGGGCGGCTGGCCGAGCATGTGCTGCGCGACGGCCACCACCTGAAACTGGTGGATCTGTTACTGGACCGCGCCGCCGACTGGGTGCTGGACAACCAAGAGACGGTGGCGCGGCTGGTCTCCGACCGCTCACCGACCTGGGTGCCGCAGTTCGTGGATTCGCTGGTGGGCGACAAGGTCCATCTGGAGCTGTACAAGTTCATCCTGGCGGTGCAGGCGGACCCGGACCATCCGATGCGCCGGCAGCTGGATGCCTACCTCAATTCCCTGGCGCAGGATCTGCAGCACGATCCGGAGATGATGGCGCGGGTCGAAGCGATCAAGCACAATGCTCTGGGCGATCCCGAAGTGCGGGCACTGGCGACCCGCACGTGGGAAACGCTAAAGACCTCGCTGCTGGAGGCCGTGGAAGATCCGCGGAGTGAGTTGAGCCTGGCGTTCAAGCGGGCGGTGGCGGACTTCGGCCACCGGTTGGCCACCGACGCGGAACTCGCGGCCAAGATCGACGGCTGGATCGAGGAGGCGGCGGGGTACCTGGTCCGGACCTACCGCTCGCAGATCGCCAGCGTCATCACCGAGACGGTGGAGCGGTGGGACGCCCAGGAGACCTCGCGCAAGATCGAACTCCAAGTGGGCCGGGATCTGCAGTTCATCCGGATCAACGGCACCGTGGTCGGCTCGCTGGCCGGGCTGTCCATCTTCACCGTGGCCACCGCCGTCTTCGGATAGGCATGCCCGCTGGGCCCGGCCGGGCCGGGATCGGCCGGGGCCCGGACTCAGCGGGGCCCCCGGACTCAGCCGGCCCAGAAGAAGCGGACGCGCTGGCCCGGCCGTGCCTGGGCGAGCAGCGGCAGGTCCGCCGCTGCCACCACGGCCGGCACCGGATAACCGCCGGTCACCGGGTGGTCGGCCAGGAACACGGTGGGCAGCCCGGACGGCGGCACCTGCACCGCGCCGGGGACCATGCCCTCGCTGGGCAGTTCACGTTGGTCCACCCGCTGCAGCCCCCGCCCCAGCAGCCGCAGCCCCACGCGGTTGCTGTCGGCACTCACCGTCCAGTGGCCGAGCGCCAAACGTTGGCGGGTGTCCGGGACGAACCAGTCCAGCCGCGGGCCCGGCTGCAACCGGACCGCCACGGAGCCGGCGGTCGGATGCGGCACCGGCATCCACGGGGACTCGAGGGCGGACGCGCCGTCCTGCCCGGCCCCTCTCCCCGGCCTGCGGGCACCGACCTGCAGCACGTCCCCGTCCTGCAAGCGTGCAGGGCCCATGCCGGAGAGCAGGTCGGTGGCCGCCGACCCCATCAGCGCCTCGGCCACGACGCCGCCCGCCACTGCCAGGTAATAGCGCAATCCGGACGTGGCCAGGCCGATCTCCAGCCGCTGGCCCGCCTTGATCCGGAACGGTCGGTACCGTTCCGTGCTCCTTCCCGCTACCGACACCTCGCCGAAGGCGCCGGTCAGGGCAACCACCGCGTCGTCGTCGAACTGCAGAACCGCCCCGCCCAGCAGCAATTCCAGACCGGCGGCGGATTCCGGGTTGGCCACCAGCCGGTTGGCCGCGCGCAGGGCCCGGGCGTCCAGCGCACCGGACGGGCTGACCCCGATGGCGGCATGGCCCGGCCGGCCGAGGTCCTGCACCAGCAGCTCCGGCCCCGCCTTGAGCACCGTGATCATGGCTACACCGCCCTGAACCGGACGCGCGTTCCCGGCGCAATCAGCGCGGGCTGCTCCCGCGCGGCGTCCCACAGCCGCGCATCGGTCCTGCCGATCAGCTGCCAGCCGCCGGGGGATTCCGACGGGTAGACTCCGCTGAACTCACCCGCCAGGCCCACGGATCCGGCGGGTACCCGGGTCCGAGGTTCGGCCAGCCGCGGCACCTGCAGCGGATTCTCCGGAGCCACCAGATAGGCGAATCCGGGTGCGAAGCCGGTGAACGCGGCCGTCCATTCGCAGTGCTGGTGCCGCCGGACCACCTCGGCCTCGCTCACGCCCAGCAGCCGTGCAACCTCCGGCAGGTCCTGGCCCGAATAGTCCACCTCGAGGGTGACGATGCCCGCGGGGTCCGGGGCGCTGCTGGCATCGGCCCGGTGCGGTGCCGTTTGTTCCAGCCATTGGCGGACGACGGCGGTGCTCGCCGGGGCGGCGAAGGTCACCAAGATGGTGCGGGCAGCGGGAACCAGTTCATTGACCCCGGGCGGCGGCGAGGCCGAGAGCGCGGCGTAGTGTGCCAGGACGTCGTCCAGGGTGGTGAATTCGGCCAGCAGCGCGCCCGCGCCGAAGGGGAGGATCCGCACCCTACCGTCCGGTGGTCCGGGCTGCATCGGTGAAGGGTCGGAGGCCGATGCCCGCCTCGGCCAGCCGCTGCCGGACCAGCCGCGCCATCGCCAAAGCCCCGGGCGTATCACCGTGGACGCAGAGGGAGTCGGCCGCGCCACGCAGGGCGAATTCCACCGCCCGGTCGGCAATTTGCTCCAGGTCTTCCAGCAGGTCGCCCGGCTCGCCGCGCGGAATCAGCGTGCCGTCGGCGCGGTAGCCGCGGTCCACGAAGGCTTCGCGGAACACCGGCAGCCCGGCGCCTGCGGCCAGCTCGAGCACGGCGGATCCGGGCAGGCCGAGGATGGGAAGCTGCGGATCAAAAGCGCCAACGGCCTCCACCACTGCCGCGGCCTGGATGCGGTCGTGGGCTATCCGGTTGTACAGGGCGCCGTGCGGCTTCACATAGGCAATGGGTGTTCCCGCCCGGCGGGCAATCCGGTGGAGCGCAGCCAGTTGGGACGCCACGTCGGCAATCAGGTCGGCCGGCGCCACCTCCATGGACCGACGGCCGAACCCGGCCCGGTCCTGATAGGAAACGTGCGCACCCACCGCCACCCTGTTCTCGGCAGCGCGGCGGCAGCTGGCCAGCATGGTTTCGTCATCGCCGGCGTGGTAGCCACAGGCTATGTTGGCGCTGGTGATCAGCGGAAACATCGCAGCGTCGTCGCCCATCAGCCGGCCGTCGACCAATTCGCCGAGGTCACTGTTCAGGTCGATGCCCGGCCGGTCACTCGCCGTCATGGTCCGCGGATTCCGTGAGTGCTTTGTGGCCCTTGCGCCTGACGACGGGCAACTTCTCCACCATTTTGGCGGTCAACCGCCCCGGCGCCGCCGGGAGCGCGCCCAGCCGGTACCGGTTTTCGACCAGGTCCTCCACCAGCGACATCGGCAGGACCAGCGGCGGTTCGCCGAAGGCCGTTTTGGTGGCGCCGATGACGCGCCGGCCCATCACGTGGTTGCCCACACCGCCCACCGCCGCACCAATGCCGAACGGAATGACCCGGCCCAGCATCGCGGTACCCTGCTTAGCCACCACCTTGGCCAGGAATCGCTTCTTGAGGCTGTCCAGCAGAGAACTGACCATGCCGGAGGACATGGTGCTGCCCACCGCGTTTCCCCAGGCGCGAGTCGGATTCCCGCCGCGGCCGCCGGCCTGTCCGGCGAACTCCTTGATCAGTGAGCGGCCCTCGTCGCCCATCAGGATGGCCATCACCATCGCCTGTGAGCGCTCAGGGTTTTCGGTGTCAATGCCGTGCAGTTCGGCGATGGACTGGGCGAAGAGCGCAGTGGATTCCAGGAAGCCGACAGTCGCCACCGCCGAAAGGCCCAGTGAGGCCAGCGCCGTTATCCCGGGAACGACGGCGGTGGCTCCTACCGCCGCTCCGCCGGAGCTCACCGTTGTCAGATAGTGCTTCTCCAGCTTCGCGGCCAGTTCCGCCGGAGTGGCGTCCGGATATTTGCGCCGCAGCCGGTCCAGGTTGGCCAGCACCAACGGCCGCTGGACGTCCAGGGCCCTCATGAAGACGGTCGTCGTGCCGGGCTTCGGGTTGCCCTGCTTATCGAATGCCGCGTCGGCAGCCACCCGCATGGCGGGATTGATCTTCCGTCCTTTGGCCACAAAACCTCCTGGAACTCTCAGCACCGCGATGGTGTTCCGGCCTTAAGCCTAAATCACAGCTTCCGGGACGATCCCGCAAACAGCAAGTATGCTGACAATTGCACCGCGTACTTCCTGTCCGACGGTCGGAGCAGCCATGGCTGCGCCGGCCGCCCTATGTAGAAGGAGTTAGTGGCTATGAGAATCGGATCATCAATTGCTTTGATCGCCATCGGCGCAATCCTGGCCTTCGCTGTTGCCGACGTCGTGGATTTCGTCGACCTGACACTGATCGGCTGGATCCTCATGGGGGTCGGCGTGCTGGGACTGATCATCTCGATCGTCATGGCCGTTCCCCGCAGAGACCACCGCGTGACCGAGAGCCGCCAGGTGCAGGACCCGAACACCGGCGAAACCATCCGTCGCGACGAAACCCGCGGCAGCATCTAGGCCAACCTCCTGGGCTGGCCCGGGGCCGCCGCAAGGGCCGCCGACTGCGGCTGGCCGGGGCCGGAGCCGCGGATAGTCAGCGCGGCTTCTTGCTTCCCAACGCCACCAGCGAGAGCACGATGCCCGCCCCGCAGACCAGCGTGGCGGCGTACGCCAGGAGCGGCGTGCCGGTGCCCGACCCCAGGGCCAGGCTGAGCGGCAGCCAGAGCACGGCCCAGCCAAGCACCGCGAACAACGGCGCGTAGCGCTCGCCCCGAGCCGTCCACCGGTATGCGAGAATCGCCAGCACCATGACGGCGAGCGCGCCGGTCAGTGAGATCCAGGCGAGTGCGCCGCCCGCCTCCGGCTCCTCCCGTGCCCCGGTGGCATAAGCGGTTAGAGCGTCTATGGCCACCACGATGACACCGGCGGCGATGGCCAGCAGCAGGACGTTGCCTACCTGGATCACCAGCATGCGGCGCACATCAGGTCTCACGCTGCCTCCTCCCTGCAGGTCCGGATAGAGCGCAGTGCCCCGGCGGGAACATGTCCGGTCGGGGCACTGCGTCCGTTCACTGCGCCGTTCTTACCAGCGCACCTTCTTCTCCGGTGGCCCCTGCCGGCCGCTGGCGTGCTTCGGCTTGTGGCTGTTGCCGATGCTGTGCCAGCCGGGCAGGTCGCCGGCCTTCGCGCCCCGCGGGGCTAGCTTGGCCTGTTGCTCAGCGGTCAGCTTGGCCGCGGCGGCCGGAGCGAGGTGGATGTTCGGGGCATTGAATTCTGCGGGCTTCGACGCCCGCGGATCGATATCAGTCATGGCTCTCCTTCGGTATTCTCGTCGAGCCTGCTGGAGACTTTTCCGCCGGATCAGGGCTCAAGGCGAAGACGCCAAATAGCCGGATCAGATCCGGAAGTGCGGGGGTGGATTCAGGGAACCACTCGCGAGGTAGAGCCTCAGCAAGCATTGTTTCGGTTGTCGTTTTTGACCGGGTCGAGGACCTGGTTACTCGAAAATCAGAATTCCCATGGCGCACAGCCTAACAGCGTTGCCCGGCGTCCGGTAGATTCACACAGAAAGGCCGGCGACAAGGGGGACCATGTCCGCATCACAGTTCGACCAGCGGTACGACTCGATCTACCAGCGGGGCGGTGAAGCCCTTGAAACTGCGCGAAGCGGCGGCCGGCCCGCCACACCCCAGATGGCCACGGCCAGGTCCGCGGCGCCCACCGCCGAACATGCCCGACCAGCCTTCAGCGCGGCAGCAACGGAGCTTGCGGGCGACAGCGTCGCGCAGTCGACCGGCATTGCCGAGATCATCCCACCGGATGCGGTGCCACAGGTCCGGCCGGACGGCGCTCCGTCGGCGGGCCGGAAGGTCAATCCCTTCCTCGTGGCGCTCTGGGTGCTGGGCATAGCGCTCTCCGCCTTCGGAGCGTGGGGGTCAGTCGCGCCGACCTTTATCGAGATGCAAGCTACGCCGACCACCGCTTTCGGTCCGCCGTGGTATTTCGTCTTGTATACCTTGGCACCGAATGTCCTGATCGCCGGCCTGATCACTATCGCCGGTGTGCTTGTCCTGCATGCGGTCGACTGGACGCGGCGGCACCGCTGAGCAGACGCCGTCCAACCCGGATCGTTCGCGGGCGATCGAGTCCTTCGGTATCCACTATTCCGCAGGTGCCCTTCTCGGGCTTGAAAAGGGCACCTGCGGAATACTCAGTTCGGAGCGATGGGACGGTGCCGGCCCTGCCCTGGGGACGGGGGCGGTCCGGGGGACGGGGACGGGTCCGGGAGGCGGCTTGAGTGAACTTGCCGCAAGGCTCAGACCAGGCCGTCGGCCAGATGGTCGGGCGTACCGAAGCGGTGCGCGGTGATGCTGACCGCCTGCTCGTGCAGGAAGGGCAGCATTTCCAACCGGCCGGCTTCGGTCACCGGATGGGCATAGACCGCCACATCCGGCCGTCCACCGGTAGCAACGGCAAGCGCCTTGGCATCCCCGCCGATCAAGCGGATCCGCCCGGCGCCGAGCCGGGGCACCCGAGCCAGCCAGGCGGCGTCGTCCTCCACCGTCACGGCAAGGCCCAGTTCCGTGGCCACCGCCTGCAGTGCCGCGGGAAGCTCGACGGCGGTGGAAACGGCCACCTCGGAGCCTGCCAGCACGCCGGCGGCCAGCACCCGGACCAGCTGAGCCAGCGGTTCGCCTTCGGACAGCCGGACCGTCACCGGAACCGGCAGGTAGCGGAACACGTTGCGCTCCGCAGTCAGCCCGGAGACATCCCGGGCCACGCCGAACTCGTCGGCCCAGGCCGCGGCATCGGAACGCAGCGAACGCTCCAATCCGCCCAACTCCTCGGCGGACAGAGCCCGCCCGGTCCGGCGCGCGGCGTCCAGCAGCTTGGCCGCGGCACCGTGCACCTCCGCCGTCGCCGTGGACGGGGCAGCCTCCCACTCGCCCAGCCCCATCAGGTAGTTGGGGCCGCCGGCCTTGGTGCCGGCGCCCACCGAGGACTTCTTCCAGCCGCCGAACGGCTGGCGCCGCACGATGGCCCCGGTGATTCCGCGGTTCACGTAGAGGTTGCCGGCCTGAATGTGCTGCAGCCAGTAGTCCAGCTCGTCCGCATCCAGCGAATGCAGCCCGGAGGTGAGCCCGTAGTCGATGTCGTTGGTGATGGCCACCGCTTCTTCCAGCGTCTCGGCGGTCATCACGCCCAGGATCGGGCCGAAGAACTCGGTCAAGTGGTAGCGGGATCCGCGCGCCACTCCGGTCCGCACGCCCGGGCTCCAGAGCTTGCCGGAATCGTCCAGCTGCCGGGGCTGGATCTGCCAGCTTTCCCCCGCTCCCAGCGTCGTCAGCCCGTCCAGCAGCTTGCCTTCGGCCGGCGCGATGATCGGGCCCATCTGCGATGTCGGGTCCTCGGGGTAGCCCACCTTCATGGACGTGACCGCGTCCACCAGCTGGTTGCGGAACCGCGGCGAGGTGGCGGCGGATCCCACCAAGATCACCAGCGACGCCGCGGAGCACTTCTGGCCGGCATGGCCGAACGCGGAGTACGCCACGTCCTTGGCGGCCAGGTCGAAGTCGGCGCTGGGGGTGACGATGATGGCGTTCTTGCCGGACGTCTCGGCCAGCAGCGGCAGGTCCGGACGGAAGGACCGGAACAGTTCGGCAGTCTCGTAGGCGCCGGTGAGGATCACGCGGTCCACCTCGGGGTGGGCGATCAGCTGCTTGCCCAGTTCACGCTCGCCCAGCTGCACCAACTGCAGCACGTCGCGCGGCACGCCGGCTTCGTCCAGCGCCTCCCACACCGCTTCAACCATCACGGCACCGGTGCGGGCGGCCTGCTGCGCAGGCTTAATCACGACGGCGGAGCCCGCGGCGAGCGCGGCCAGCACACCCCCGGCGGGGATCGCCGTCGGGAAATTCCACGGCGGGGTCACCACGGTCAGTTTCGACGGGACGAACCTGGCCCCGTCCACGCTGTCCAGCTTCCGGGCCAACTCGGCATAGAAATGAGCGAAGTCGGCGGCCTCGGAGACTTCCGGGTCGCCCTGATCCAGGGTCTTGCCGGCCTCGGCCGCCATCACCTCCAGCAGTCGGGCGCGGTTGGCGTTCAGTTTGTCGCCTGCCTTGTGCAGCACCTCGGCGCGCTCGGCGCCGCTCATCGCGCCCCAGCTCTTGGACTGCTCCACGGCGTTGGCGATCACACGCTCCAGCCCTGCCTCGTCCCGGATCTGGGCGGCCGCAACCGTGTCCAGGCCGAGCGTCGAGGTCGGCACGCGGGCCAGGATCTCCCTGCCCCAGGCCAGGTTGGCGGGCAGCGACGGATCGGTGTCCGGGATGTTGTCGAAGGAGTCCGCCGGACGGGCCGGTTCCGGCTTCGTGCGGTCCTGCTGCCGGCCCGGTTCGGGCACTTCGTCGTCGAGCGCTTCCAGCGAGGCGAGGAAGCGCTGCTTTTCGCGTTCGAAAAGCTTCTCGTTCTTGCTCAGTTCGAAGACCGCGGACATGAAGTTTTCGCTGCTGGCACCTTCTTCCAGCCGGCGGATCAGGTAGGCGATCGCCACATCGAACTCGGCGGGATGGACCACCGGCGTGTAGAGCAGCAGCGAACCGACGTCCTTTTTCACCGCTTCGGCCTGGCCCTGCGCCATGCCCAGCAGCATTTCGAAGTCGATGCCGGCCTCCACGCCGCGCTGCTTGGCGAGCAGCCAGGCGAACGCGACATCGAAGAGGTTGTGCCCGGCCACGCCGATCCGCACGTTGCCGATCCGCTCCGGCTGCAGGGCGTAGTTGATCACGCGCTTGTAGTTGGTGTCCGAGTCCTGCTTGGTTTCCCACGTGGCCAGCGGCCAGCCGTGCAGCGACGCTTCCACCTGCTCCATGGGCAGGTTGGCACCCTTGACCACCCGTACCTTGATGGCGGCGCCGCCGCGGGAACGGCGGGCGGCCGCCCATTCCTGCAGCCGGATCATGGCCCGGAGTGCGTCCGGCAGGTAGGCCTGCAGCACGATGCCGGCCTCCAGTTGCTCGAACTCGGGCTGGTCCAGGATCTTGGTGAAGACCGCCATGGTCATCTCCAGGTCCTTGTACTCCTCCATGTCCAGGTTGATGAACTTGCGCTTCGGGGAGGTGGCTGCCTGCCGGTAGAGCGGGGTGAGGCTTTCGACGACGTGCTCCACCGCCTCGTCGAAGGCCCAGTGAGAATGCGGGGCCACGGTGGAGGAAACCTTGATCGAGACGTAGTCCACGTCGTCGCGGGCCAGCAGGTGCTTGGTGCCTTCCAGCCGGCGTTCGGCCTCGCGACTGCCCAGGACCGCCTCGCCCAGCAGGTTGATGTTCAGCCGGACATCGTCCTTGCGGATCTTGGCGATCGCCGGCCCGAGCTTGGCGTCGGTGGCATCAACAATCAGGTGGCCGACCATTTCCCGCAGCACCCGGCGGGCGGCGGGGATGACCACCTGCGGCAGCACCGGCGCCAGGGTGCCGCCCGTACGCACGGCGGCACGCATGTACCAGGGCAGGAAGGCCGGGGCCTTCGGCGCCAGCGTGGCCAGGTTGCGGGCCGCGACCCTCAAATCCTCGGGCCGGATCACGCCGTCGACGAATCCGACGGTGAATTCCAGGCCATGGGGATCGTTCAGCACACCGGCCAACTGCTCGGCCGCGGCGTCGGCCGGAATCTTTTCTGCTTCGGTCAGCCAGTGCCGGACCAACTTGATGGTGTCGGCGGCGAGATCGGCCGCCTGTGTGCCGGCAAAACTTGTGGTCTGCATCGGTGCCTCCTTGAGGACGTCGGTCACGGCTGCATCAGTCCTTTCAACGTAATTGCATTGCCCGTTAAGGACCAGTATGGAACTAGACTCCGTGAAGAAAAAGCGATCTTTTCCGACTAGTAATCGTCATCTTTCCTGATGAATGGAGCGCTCATGCTGGATGTCCGAAGGCTGCGGCTGCTGCGGGAGGTCAAGGTTCGCGGCACCTTGGCCGAAGTGGCCACCGCACTGAACCTGAGCCCGTCGTCGGTATCCCAACAGCTGACGCTGCTGGAGAAAGAAGCCGGCGTGGAACTGCTGCGCAAGGCCGGCCGCCGCGTCCAGCTCACCCCGCAGGCGGAGATCCTGGTGGCCCACACGGAGTCGCTGCTGTCCCGGCTGGAACAGGCCGAAACGGATCTGGCCGCATCCCTGACCACGGTGACCGGAAGCGTCCGGCTGGCGGTCTTCCAGTCCGCCGCGCTGGCGCTGCTGCCTGATGCGCTCACTGGTATGCGGCAGCGGTATCCGGAGGTGCGGATCGAGATGGTCCAGCGGGAACCGGAAACCGCGCTGTACGAGACGTGGGCGCGCGACTTCGACTTGGTGGTAGCCGAGCAGTACCCGGGGCATGCGGCACCTCACCACCCCGAACTGGACCGCAAGAGACTCACCACCGACGCCCTCCGGCTCGCCGTCCCGTCGGCCGGCCTGCCCGGCGGGGAGGCCCGGTCCCTCGAGGATGCCGGCGGCCTGCCGTGGGTGATGGAACCGCACGGGGCAGCGTCCCGGCACTGGGCCGAGCAGGCATGCCGCCAGGCCGGCTTTGAACCGGACGTCCGCTACGAAACCGCCGACCTGCAGGCCCAGATCCGGCTGATCGAATCCGGCAATGCGGTGGCTTTCCTCCCGGATTTGGTCTGGAGCGGCCGGGACACCAGCTGCCGGATGCTGGACCTGCCGGATCATCCCCGCCGGACCGTCTTTACCTCCGCCCGCCGGGCCTCCGCCAACCGGCCGGCGATTCTTGCGCTCCGGGAAGTTTTGGAGGAAACCGCGCGGACCGTCGGCGCCGGGCGCCGTTAGCCCCGCTGGCCGGGTCTCTACTCGGCGCTGGCGCGCCTCCATCGACCACCGGCTGCCCGGCGGCCCGCGCCTCCATCGACCACCGACAGCCCCCGGTGGTCGACCAAGCGAGCGCCAGCGAGCGCGTGGAGACCCGGATGTCCCGCCGGTCAGCTGCGCAGGTCCAGGCTGAGGTTGCCGTGGACCGTGGCGTAGACCCGAAGGCCGCCGGACTTCACCGGCAGCCCCTCCCCCGGCGCCAGGATCCGCCGCGGGGGCCCTTCCAGGCCGTCCAGCCCCAGCTGCACAAACAGGTCCACCAACACGTTGCCCAGTCCGGCCAGTTCGGCCCGCGGCAGAACGGCGCGGTACTCGCCGGCGTCGTGCTTGGCCTCGAAGGTGCGCGACTCAGCAGTGTCCCGCCCGCGCGCGACCACGCGGACGGATTCGAACTCGGCTGTCGGTTCAAAGTGCAGACCGAACGCCACTGCCTCGTCGTCCAGGTGCGGCAGCAGGGCACGCGGTGTCGGCTTCAGCGCTTCCTCGGTGGCCGCCAGCTTCAGCAGGCCTTCCGCATCCCGCGCCCGGACCAGCTCCGAGCGCTGCCGGAAGGGGAAATCCAGCTGCGCCTCCAGCCGCTCCGGGATGTACTGGTCCACGAAGCCGGCGTGGGCTTCCACCCAGCGCTTCCGAATACCGGCCGGCATCGAACGGTAGCGGGAACCCACGTACGTGCGAAGGAGCTTGCGCCGATACAAATCCAGAACCAGCAGCTCGGCTTCCTCGGCGTCGTCATGGTTCTCGGTGATGATCCGGGCGATCTCCGCCACCGAGCCGGTGTAGCTTTCCGGGATGGCCCGTTGCGAACTGATGTTCGTACCGTCGTGCCGGGTCCGGATGAAGTAGTAGTCGTAGTCGGCCGCAATCGCATTCCGTCGCGAGGCCAGGTAGCAGCGGGTCAGCATCATGCCGTCTTCCAGCCGGACCTTGCCTTCCGGGAATCGGATGCCATGGGTGTCCAGCAACTCGCGCCGGATCAGCTTCTGCGGCGAGAGCGTGCCCAAAATCTTCCGCACCGGAACGTCGGGGACGGTCTCGGTGAAAATCGAGGACTGGATCCGACGGCCGCCGATCCCGACCATGCGCGGCGCCAGCACATCCACCTGATGCCGGTCGGCGAAGGCCACCATGCGGCGCAGCGCCTCGACGCCCAGCTTGTCATCGGCGTCGCAGAAGAAAACATAGTCGGAGGCGCTGGCGTTGATCCCCACGTTGCGCGGTTTTCCCGGCCAGCCGCTGTTCAGCTGGTGGATCACGCGCCAGTTCGGATGCTTCGCCACGTACTGGTCCAGCAGCTTGCCGCCGTCATCGGTGGAGCCGTCGTCCACGGCCACCACCTCAAACAGCGCCGGGTCCATGTCCTGGGCCGCCAACGAGTCCAGCAGTTCCTTCAGGTACGGCATCGCATTGAACACGGGGATAACCACGGACACCCGGGCCGTCTGCGCACTGGCGGTCGGACCGGAATCGCTCTCCCGCACGCGGATTTGGCCCGCGCGCGCGGCGTACGTCTTCAGCTTGCGCTGGGCCCCCGCCAGCTTGTCCTTGATGGCCACGATGTCCCCTTTGATCGCTTGCCTATCTGCATTCTGACACCGCGAGCGCCCAGGCGCCTCCCCCCGCGGCGAAATCCAGCCGTTGACCCGTCGGTCCGGGCCCTACCCCACTTCCGTCACCCTTCCGCCGTTCCCGGACCCGCTTCCCAACGGTGAGTGCCCGGCGCACCGTCCAGCAGCTGTGCCAGATGCACGCCGCGGCGGTCGGTCAGGTCGGTGAGCTGGGTTCGGCAGGAGAACCCGTCGGCCAGCAGCACGGTATTGGGTCCGGCCGATCGGACCGCCGGCAACAATTGGGTCTCGGCGACGGCCACGGAAATGTCGTAGTGGCCGCGCTCCACGCCGAAGTTGCCGGCCAGTCCGCAGCAGCCGCCCAGGCTCTGCACGCTGGCGCCGGCGTCGCGCAGCAGCCTCAGGTCGGTTCCCCAGCCAAGGACTGCGTGGTGATGGCAATGCGGCTGGGCCACTATCTCCTCGCCCGCTAACGACGGCGGTGTCCACCCTTGGGTGCCCGCCAGCAGTTCCGCGAGGGTGCGGGTGGATTGGGCGACCGGCAGCGCCTTGCCGCCGAGCAACTCCAGCGCATCGGACCGCAGCACAGCGGTGCAGGACGGTTCCAGTCCCAGCACCGGCACACCGGCGGCAGCGTAGGCGGCGAGCGCATCAACGGTGCGGCCCAGGATGCGGCGTGCGGTGTCGAGCTGCCCGGTGGAGATCCAGGTCAGCCCGCAGCACAGCCGTTCCGCTGGAATGTGCACCTGGTAGCCGGCACGCTCCAGCACCCGGACGGCCGCCTGGCCGATCTCGGGCGCGAAGTAGTTGGTGAAGGTGTCGGCCCACAACAGCACGGGGCCGTTCGGCGCCGCCGCAGCTGAGGGATCCCGGTTCCGGAACCAGTGATCGAACGTCTCCGCCGCGAACTGCGGAAGCCCGCGCCGTGCATCCACTCCGGCCAGCCGGAGTCCGGCCTGCCGCAGGCCCGGGACCTTCAGCAGCCCGTTCGCCAGCTTCGGTGCGAACGAGGCCAATCTGGCCCAGCGCGGCAGCCAGCCGAGCGAGTAGTGCGACGCCGGCCGCAGCCGCCCGCGGTAGCTCTGGTACAAGACCTCCGCCTTGTAGGAGGCCATGTCGATGCCGGTCGGGCAATCGGAGAGGCAGCCTTTGCAGGACAGGCACAGGTCCAGCGCCTCATGCACCGCCGGCGAGCGCCAGTCCGGCGCCGCCTCGGCCGGCCCGCCGCTCCCAACCATTGGCCCGCCGGGTCGGGCACCGCCGTCGTCGGGCCCGGAGCCGCCAAGCCGGGCACCGCCGTCGTCGACAAGCGAGGCACCGCCGTCGTCATCACCGCCCGAGGCACGCAGGATCATCTCCTGCAGCGCGCGGGCGCGGCCGCGGGTCGAGTCCTTCTCCTCCTTGGTGGCCGCGTAGGACGGGCACATCACCATGCCCGGCCGGGTCGCCGCGTCCGTGCGGCACTGGGCGATCCCGGTGCAGCGGTGGACCGCCCGGCTGAAGTCGCCGCCGTCGTGCTGGTAGGAAAAGCCCAGCGGAATGCGGACCGGCTTCGCGGCGGCGGTGCGGATGTCCGCGTCCAGCGGCCGCGGGTCCACCAGCACGCCCGGATTGAGCAGGTTGTCCGGGTCCAGGATGCCCTTGACCGTGCCGAACAGGCGGATGGCCTCGGGCGAGTAGATCCGCGGCAGCAGCTCGCCGCGGACCCGCCCGTCACCGTGCTCGCCGGAGAGCGAGCCGCCGTAGCGGGCCACCAGGTCGGCGGCATCGCTCATGAAGGCACGGTATTCGGCGCGGCCGTCGGTTTCGTTGGGACCGCGGTTGCCGAACGGGAAGTCCAGCCGCACGTGCACGCAGCCGTCGGCGAAATGCCCGTAGGGGAAACCGCCGAACCCGTGATGCGCCACCAGGTCGTCGAACTCGCGCAGGTAGGCGCCCAGCCGATCCGGCGGCACGGCCGCATCCTCCCAGCCGGAGTGCGCCGGCTCCCCGGCCGGCGACCGCCCGGACAACGCGGAGCCGTCCTCGCGGATCTTCCACAGCGCGGCGGCCTCGCCCGGATGGTCCACCACCCGGGCGGCCACGGCCTCCGGCAGCCGGAGCAACCGGGCGGCGCGGTCCGCCACCTCGGCGGCGTGGTCGCCGGCCAGTTCCACGAACAGCCACGCGGCGCCGGCGGGCAGTTCCGGCACGGAGCCCGGCCCCTTCCGGCTGCGCACCACGTCCACAATCCGCCGGTCCAGCCCCTCGCAGGCGGTCGGCGAAGAGGCCATCACCTCCGTCACCACGTCGGCGGCGGTGCCGATGTCGGCAAAACCCAGCGCCACCATCGTCTTGTGCGCCGGGTCCTTGACCAGCCGCACCCCCGCTTCCAGCACGACGGCGAGGGTCCCCTCGCTGCCCACCAGCGCCTTGCGCAGGTCGAACCCCTTCTCCGGCAGCAGGTGCTCCAGGGCATAGCCGGAGACCTGGCGGCCGAAGCGGCCGAACTCCGTGCGCAGCGTCTCCAAGTGCCCGGCGGCCAGTTCGCGCAGCGCCCCGGTTTCCGGCGTGTCCGGGACGTGGTTGCCGTCCAGCCGGAGCCGGCGTCCGGAACCGGTGACCAACTGGAGGTGCTCCACGTTGTCCACGGTGCGGCCGTAGGCCGGGGTGCGGGCGCCGCAGGAGTTGTTGCCGATCATCCCGCCGATGGTGCAGCGGGTGTGCGTGGACGGATCCGGCCCGAAACGCAGTCCGTGCGCCAGCGCCCGCCGCTGCAGCGTGGCGTGGACGGTGCCGGGCTGCACGGTGGCCGTGCGGGCTTCCGGGTCCAGCTGGAGCACCCGGTTCATGTGGCGGCTGAAATCCAGCACGACGCCGGGGCCCACCGCATTGCCCGCGATGGAGGTGCCGGCGCCGCGGGAGGTCAGCGGGACGCCGGCCTCCCGGCAGGCTGCCAGCACCGCCAACACCTCGTCCACATCGTGCGGGAAGGCCACGGCCGCCGGCCGCACCCGGAAGAGCGAGGCGTCCGAAGAGTATACATCCCGGGTGGTGTCGTCGGCCCGGACGTCTCTCAGCCCGTTCCGCCGCAGCGCCTCAAGCACCCGTGCCGCCGCCGCGCCGTCCACCGCAGCCCCGTCAACCGTCTGCATGCGGCTCACCCTACCGACCGGCACCGGCTGGTGTCTGCCCTTTCGCATGGCTGGGCTTGGCCGGTCCGCTTGAGCTGGGCCGCACGATGCGTGCGCGGGCTCAAGCCCAGGCTGGCCGGACACAGGTGGCGGGCATGTACGCGATACGCCACATTGGCTGACAGGTCCCACCGGCGATGGCGCACGTGCGGAATCAAGTAGCCGATTTTCCTGCGTTTGCGGATGTTGCAGAGCCTCGACTTCCGCAATGTGGCGTATAGCGTACAGCCCGCCGGCCGCGACCGGGACGGCGTGGCGCGGCTTCGCGGCGGGCGGCGGGCGCGGCGGGACGGCTGGCGCAGCGGGACTGCGCGCGAGACCGAGGCGGCGGGCGCGGCTTGACCTGCGGGCGGGCGGAGCGGCTCCACCCTGGGTATGAGCCCCCGGCAGCAGCTTTCAGCCTGCGGCCCGACGCGCCGCCACAGTCCGGGCCGCGACGATGGAATCATGAACGAGAACCGCGACTTTACCCCGGCCCCGGCTTCCACACGTGCCCCAGCGGCCGGCTTCCTCCAGCACCCCAGCCACCCGCCGGTGTTCAGCGCCCGCAACCTCACCAAGGCCTACGGCCCCACCACCGCACTCGCCGGACTTTCGCTGGACATCCGGGCCGGGGAGTCCGTGGCCATCATGGGCGCCTCCGGTTCCGGCAAGACCACGCTGCTGCACGTACTGGCCGGCATCATCGCCCCGGACAGCGGCCAGGTGCACCTGAACCTGCCCGGACAGAGCATGCAGGTGGAAGCCCTCGCTGAGTCCGCACGGTCCCGTCTGCGCCGCGAGGCCTTCGGGTTTGTCTTCCAGCAGGGCCTGTTGATTCCGGAACTGAACGCGTTGGAGAACGTGGCCGTGGCGCTGATGCTGAACGGCACTCCCCGTCCGGCGGCCGAACAGGCTGCCGCGGGTTGGCTGCAGGCGCTGGGCTTGGGCGGGATGGAACAGCGCCGGATCGGCGAGCTCTCCGGCGGCCAGGCGCAGCGCGTTGCCATCGCCCGGGCCCAGGTGACCGGCGCGGGGGTGATCTTCGCCGACGAACCCACCGGGGCCCTGGACTCCGCCACCTCGGCCGACGTGATGCAGGTGCTGCTGGAGTCCACCATCGGCGCCGGGAAAACCCTGATCCTGGTTACCCATGACGACGGCGTGGCGGCCAGTTGCGGGCGGGTGCTCACCATGCGGGATGGCCGGCTGACCGGCGACAGCGCCGGCGGCGTGATCGCGGCAGGTCTGGCTCACGGCGGCAACCGATGATCGCTCCCGCAGCTTCCCCGGCCTCCCCCGCTGTGCCGGATGTGCCCCCGGGCGGAAGCACCGCCGTCGTGCCGTGGAAATTGGCGTGGTTGCTGTCCCGGCCGGGGAAATCCGGTGGCGGAACCGCCCTGCTGCCGATGGTGGCGTTCGGGCTGGTCACCACGCTGCTGCTGACCGTGTTGGCCGGCGCGCTGTCTTTCCTGCGCTGGCGGGACGAACTGGCCTTTCTTTACCAGCTGCTGGCGGTGCTGGCACTGATCCTGCTGGTGTTCCCGCTGCTGACCCTGGGCGGTTCGGCGGCGCGGCTCTCGGCCCGGCGCCGCGACGACCGGCTGGCCACGCTGCGCCTGCTCGGCGCCACGCCTGCCACGGTTGCCGGCGTCACCATCATTGAATCCACTGCGCTGGCCGCCGCGGGCGCCGCGGCCGGGGTGGCCGGCTACCTGGTGCTCGCTCCGGCGGTGCAGCTGATCCCGTTCCGCGGGGAGCCGATCGGCGGAGCCTACTGGCTAGGCCCGCTGGCCATGCTTTCCGTAGTGGCCGCCGTGGTGTTGCTGGCCGCCATCAGTGCTGCCGTAGGTCTGCGCAAGGTGGTCATTTCGCCGCTGGGCGTGCGGACCCGCCAAGCGCCGGCGAAGATGCATTGGCTGCGCGCGCTGTTTGCCGCCGCCGTTGTGCTGGCCGGCTTCATCGCGATGAACACCGGCTACGCCTCCACTGCCGTGGCGGTAGCCTGCACGCTCGGCGCCTTCGCCGCCGGGCTGGCGGTGCTCAATCTCATTGGCCCGTGGGCGGTGGCCGTGATGGGCCGCCGGCAGCTGAAGAAGGCGACGACGGCGGAAAAGCTGCTGGCAGCCCGGAGCATTCTGGAATCACCGAAGGGCGCCTGGCGGCAGGTCTCCGGGCTGGCTATGACCAGCTTTGTGGCCGTGTTCGGCGGGACCGGCGTGGCGCTGACGGACGGCGCCCCCGGACCGGTCTCGGGTCCGGAGCAGTTCCTGTCCGGGGATATCCGCACCGGCATCCTGATCACCATCGTCGTTTCATTCGTCATGGTGGCGTGCTCCGCCGGGGTGAATCAGGCGGCGGCGGTACTGGACCGCGCGGACCTGTACACCAGCCTGGACCATCTGGGCATGCCGCGAAAAACCATGGACGCGGCTCGGACGCGCGCCGTGATGCTTCCGCTGCTGCTGGTGTCGCTGGGCTCCGCCGCGGTTTCCTTTGTCCTGATCTTCCCGCTGGCCGGGATGGCACTGGTGCTGGCACCGCTGTCCATCCTGACGATTGCGGGCTGTCTGGGCGCAGGCATCCTGGTGGTGTGGGCCGGGCTGCGCACCACCCGGCCGGTGCTGGGCAAGGTGCTGGCCGCCGGCCGCTGAGCGGCTGGGCCAACGTCCGGCTTTAAGGAGGCCGGCGCCCCGCCGTCCGCGCGTTGCCTGCGGAAGGCGGGGCACCGCCGTCGTTATTTGCCGTCAGTCCGGTAAGGGCACCCCGGTGCTACCGGCCGGCCGGGGTGAATTCCCGGGCGCCGATGTAGTCCGGCCGCGGGTTCTTGGCGGCGAAAGGATCCACGGCCGTGTTTTCCACACTGTTATACACAAAGAACAGGTTGGAGCGCGGGTACGGCGTGACGTTGCCGTTGGAGGCGTGCATGCAGTTGCAGTCGAACATGGTGGCCCCGCCTGCCTTGCCTTCCATCACGTCGATCCCGTAGCGGTCGGCGAAGTCACGCAGTGTTGCCTTGTCCGGTGTCCCGGCGCCCTGCATCACCAGCGACTGTTTGTAGTTGTCGTCCGGCGTCGCGCCGACACAGGAGATGTACTCCCGGTGCGATCCGGGCATGATCATCAGCGGCCCGTTGTAGGAGTAGTTGTCCGTGAGCGAGATGGAGATGGACACCGTGCGCATGCGCGGCAGCCCGTCCTCCGCGTGCCAGGTTTCGAAGTCGGAGTGCCACATGAACTCCTTGCCCTCGAAGCCGGGCTTGAAGTTCACCCGGGACTGGTGGATGTAGACGTCGGAGCCCAGCAGCTGCCTGGCCCGGTCCACCACGCGCGGATCGTTGGCGATTTTCGCGAAGACCTCGCTGATCTTGTGCACCTCGAAGATGGAGCGCACTTCCTGGCTGGTGGCTTCGACGATGCAGCGTTCGTCCGCGCGGACCGCCGGATCAGCGGCGAGCCGATCCAGCTCCGCCTGGTACGCCTTTACTTCCTCGGGCGAGATCAGCTCCTCAATGTTGAGGTAGCCCTTCTCCTCGAAGCCGGCCAGCGTGGCGGCGTCCATCGGGCCCGACTCCGCGGAGCCCCAGACGACCTTGTCCTGGCGGGGTTGCACGCTCGCGGTGCCTGCTGATCGTGTCGGATAGAGGTCAACACGGCTCTGTTCTGCGGTAGCAGTCATCTTTATCCTCCTCGTGGGTTTATTTCTTGTGGGTTGTTTCTTGGGCGGGGTGCGGAAAAGCCCGGCCGGCAAAGTTGCCGACCGGGCCTCCTGCCGCCGTGGTCAGTGGGCCGATTAGGCCTCGACGAGCGGGTACACGCCGTTCTCGTCGTGGACTTCGCGACCGGTGACGGGCGGGTTGAACACGCAGGCCATCCGCAGCTCGGTGGTGGCGCGGACGGTGTGCTTCTCGTGCCCGTTCAGCAGATACATGGTGCCGTCGCGCAGGTCGTGGACCTCGCCGGTGACCTCGTTGGTCAGCGTGCCTTCACCCTGCACGCAGTACACGGCCTCGATGTGGTTGGCGTAGTGGAACGTGGACGTGGTGCCGGCGTAGATGACGGTGTCGTGGAAGGAAAAGCCAACGCCTTCCCCCGCCAGCACCATCCGGCGGCTCCGCCACGTCTCCGACTTCACGTCGCGGTCGGTGTCGTTCAGGTCGTTCAGGTTGGTAACAATCATGGGTACTCCTCGGTGTGGATGGTCAGAAAACTGCTTGCGCGCGCGGCGGCGCGGCGGGCGCGTGATGGGGCGCGCGGGCACGACCCGTGCCCAGGGGCGCCGTCCTAGCGGGCGCCAGCCAGTTCCGGAACCGCGGTCACGGCGCGGGTGGCCTCGATCAGGATGTCCAGGCCGCGGTCCAGGTCTGCCGCACTGATGGTCAGCGCCGGCATGAGCTTCACCACTTCGCTCTCCGGCCCGGAGGTTTCCACCAGCAGCCCGTTCTGGTAGGCCTCGGCGGCAATCTCGCCGGCGGTCTCGTTGTCGACAAACTTGACCCCGGCCAGCATTCCCCGGCCGCGCACGCTGGCGCCTTCCACCGAGGCCGCGATCCGCTCCAGGCCCTCGTGCAGCTGGGTGATCCGGGCCTTGACCTGCTGCTGGAACTCACCGGTGCGCCAGTACGTCTCCAGCGCGGCCGTCGCCGTGACGAAGGCCGGGTTGTGGCCGCGGAAAGTACCGTTGTGTTCGCCGGCGTCCCAGACATCCAGTTCCGGACGGAACAGGGTCAGCGCCATCGGCAGGCCAAAGCCGGAGATCGACTTGGACAGGCAGACGATGTCCGGGGTGATGCCTGCTTCTTCGAAGCTGAAGAACGTGCCGGTGCGTCCGCAGCCGGCCTGCACATCGTCCACAATCAGCAGGATTTCGTGCTTCTGGCACAGCTCGGACAGTCCGCGCAGCCAACTGGCGCGCGCGGCATTCAGGCCGCCTTCGCCCTGGACGGTCTCCACGATGATGGCCGCCGGCTTGTCCACGCCGGACCCGCTGTCCTCGAGCACGCGCTCCAGCCAGAGGAAGTCCGTGGTCTCGCCGGAGAAGTAGTCGTCGTAGGGGATCTTGGAGCTGTTGGTCAGCGGGATGCCCGCGCCCCGGCGCTTCATCGAGTTGCCGGTCACCGAGAGCGAGCCCAGGGTCATGCCGTGGAACGCGTTGGTGAAGGACAGGATGTGCTGGCGTCCGGTGACCTTGCGGGCCAGCTTCAGCGCCGCTTCCACGGTGTTGGTGCCGGTGGGGCCGGGGAACATCACCTTGTAGTCCAGATTGCGCGGGCGGAGGATGACGTCTTGGAAGGTCTCCAGGAACTTCCGCTTGGCCGGGGTCTTCATGTCCAGCGAGTGGACCACGGCGCCGCTGGCCAGGTACTCCAGCAGCGGCTGCAGCAGCTTCGGGTTGTTGTGCCCATAGTTGAGCGCGCCGGCGCCGGAGAAGAAGTCCAGATAGGTGCGGCCGTCCTCGGCGGTCAGGCTGCTGCCCTCGCCGCGGGAGAACACGGCGGGCCAGTTGCGGCAGTAACCGCGGACCTCGGACTCTAGGGTTTCGAAAATGTCAGTCATGAAAACGCTTCCTTCCTCAGTGCGGCCGCGCACCGCTCCGGGGTACGGGGCAGCGCCACAGCAGCCGCAGGTCGATTCGTGCGGATGTGCGTTGGTGCAGATGGTGATTGGCCGGCGTGCGGTGCGCAACTGGCTGACGCCGGCGGGAATTACGTGAGCGGGCCGATCCGGTACAGGTACTCGGTGTCGTGCCCGTCCGGGTAGAGCTCCGCGGTGAACAGCGGCTCGCGTTCCATCGGCGCCTCCCGGCGCGACGCGAAGCCGGCGAACAGCCGGATGGAGGCCTCATTGTCCGCGGTAATGGTGGTTTCCACACGCTCGGCCCGCACTTGGGCGGCCAGGTGGTCCAGCATCTCGGCGGCCAGCCTGCGGCCGCGGAATTCGTGGTCCACAGCAACCTGCCACACCATCAGCGTGCCGGGTTCACCGGGCCGCATGTAGCCGGTGATGAAACCGGCCGGCTCGCCGTCCACCGTGGCCATCACCGATGTCTCGGCGAAGTCGCGGGACCACAGCAGGTAGGAGTAGGACGAGTTCAGGTCCAGGACCTGTGAGTCCCTGGCCATGCGCCACAGAGACTGCCCGTCAGTCAGGGTTGGTTTGCGGAATTTTGCTTCGATCCTCGGTTTGGTCTGGGGTTCTGCTAGTTCTTCAACCATCCCTTCCAACCTAACGAGGATCGAGGCGTTAGCAACCGGCGTCGTGCCGATTTGACAAGGGTTGCAGGCATCTTGGGGATCGATTCGACTCGGCCCGGTTCCGCCGGTTCCCTTGCGCCAGTTGCCCTCCAGCGGAATGACGACGGCGGTGCCCGACCCTCGTTTTTTCGTTATCATTTCGTGACATTAGCCCTGTGACGGACGGCTCATCCGACGGCCACAACGGCGGCAAGAGCGCCCTTCAGGCCGTTACGTGGACGCCGTGCGGTTCTTCACCGGCACTCCGGCAATAGCTCGGTTTCTGCGCGTAGTGACACGCTCGATGGCCGCGCGGCCACCGCGAGCTCAAGTATTGGGAGGCCGGCGCCCTCCCCCGCGGCTCCAACCGGAGTGCTGGGGGCCCGGCCAGCTCCCCCGCGGCTGCTCCAACCCGCCGGCGCCGCCCCCACACACGATGCCCCTGGTCGCTCGGCGCGGCCGCCGGGAACCTGCCCCAGAGGGCGACCGCAAGTCGCCGGTGCGGTCCATGTTTTGGCTGGCCCGTCGGCATCATCGCAGGTCAGCGGCCTGTGGATAGCCAAGAGTTGGACAGTTTGGCCTGAACCTGGACAGCTCCTGCCCGTTGGCGGGGAGCGAAGCGCCCGCGGCACCCGTTGGCGGGGAGAAGCGCCCGCGGCACCCGTTGGCGGGGAGCGAAGCGCCCGGCGGCAGAGAAAAGGCGGCTCCGACCGGAACAACCGGTCGAAGCCGCCTTTGCGGTGGGCCCTGCGGGGATCGAACCCGCGACCCGCGGATTAAAAGTCCGATGCTCTACCAACTGAGCTAAAGGCCCGCCAGCCGGTTCCGTCCATCCTGGTCGAGACCTGGACGTGGGCGGATTTGGCCGGTTCACAGTTTATCGCACCCACTGCCGCGCATTCGAATCCGACGTGCCGTCCGTGGCGTTTGCCGTGCTGGGACCCGCCAAGGTCCTTGGACGGCGCCTCCCTGTACCGGGGTCAGAGGCGGGAGTAAGGTCGTGGCATGAGCCCGAACAACGGAAATGACGTCCCCCGGCCGCACAAGCCGAAGCCCTTTGCCCCGTTGGATTTTGAGGACTTCGCCGGCGGCGCGGATCCCGCACGGGTGTCCGAGGCAGCCCATCTGGCGGCCCAGGCTTTGGTGCACCGCGGCCGCGGCTCCGACGATCCCGAAATCACCAAGCGCCTGGTCAAACTCGCCGACCAGCAGGGACTCGAGGCCATAGCCGAAATGTGGTCCGAGAGTCCGGCACGTTCCCTGCCCGGTGCGCTTTGGCGGCTCTACGCCATCCGCGCCGCGGTCCAGTCCCATCCGGACAAACTGGCAGCGTTCTTCAAGGCGGGCACGTCATCGGCGGAAGTTTCCAAGGTCATCGCGGGCGTGGCGGAGCCCCCCGGCGCCGACGAAGTGCGCACCATGGCCGACACCATCCTGTCCGGAGCCTTCGACGGCGACTTCGACGTCGCGTTGGACCGGTCCGCGGCCTTTTGCCGCATCGTCGCCCTGGGACAGACCCACCACGCCGACTCGGCAGAGCCTTCCAATGAGAACCACGCCACCAAGCTGACGCTCAGTTCGCACCGGCTGGTGAAGACCGCGGAGGACCTTGAGGCGGCCGCTGCCGCTTGGCGCCGCGGCGAACTCGACTGACCGCCGGGGCACGGCACGACAGTCCTCCGGCACCGGATTCCACTCCCGGCAGCCGTGGCCACCGGCTGCCGCCACGGTCCGGGAACCGCTGGAGGCGGGACGCAAAAGCACCCCAAACGGACCCCCAACACGACGCGCGCGTGTACCACAAATGTCGTCAGTTGACACGTTTTTCCCCGGTTTTCCGGGGCTGTTGACATCGGCTCTGAGGCGTAGAAAACTGAAGGTGGTGTCGAACCGTGGCAGCCCCGGGCTCCAACTTTTAGCCGCCTCGAGCGGCCTTCCGCCGAGAGGCGCTCCCGGTTCGGCACCATTAATCTTGTTCACCCAGAGGCGCTAATCTAGGCACGGCGGATGCTTCCCTTCCGCCGTTCGGACCAGTGAGAAAACCGCCGGTGACATGAAGTTAAGCCTCTTCCCGCAGGACACCAAGAGCCTGGAGCTGCTCGCCCAGACGGCAGCCGAGCTCATGGCAGGAGTCAAGACCCTCTCGGAGATCCTCGGGGCACCTGCAGACGACTACGACAAGCTCTCCGAAGAGCTGCACGACAGAGACTCCAACGTCTCCCGCCTGCTCTTCGCACTGCTCACCAACCTGCGCACCAGCTTTGTGAATCCCCTCCCGCGCGAGGACATGTTCCAACTCTCGCTGCATCTGGTCAACGCCTTCGAACACCTCGACGCGGCCGCTGAACTGATCGCCCTGAACCGGGTCAAACGCCTGTCTACACGAGCCTCCGAGCAGCTCGAAGTCATCGGGCGGATGTCAGAGATGACCCGGGAAGCCATGCCCCGGCTGAACTCCCTGGAGGACCTCGACGAGTACTGCATCGAGATGATCCGGCTCGCCAAACGGGCCGAACGCACCCACCGGGTGTGGGTATCGGAACTCCTGTCGGACCACAAGGGTGCCACCTTGGCCCGACACCGCGACGTCGCCGACCAACTGGTAGCCGCCACCAAGACCCTGCGCCAGGCGTCCCACCATGTGGGGCAGATCCTGGTCAAGGAATCGTAGGTGGAGCTTGTCCTGCTGCTGCTGGTGATCGCATTCGCCGGCTGCTTCGCGTTCATCAATGGCTTCCATGACGTCTCCAATGCCGTAGCGACGGCGGTGCGCACGCACGCGCTCACGCCGCGTATCGCCGTCGTCCTGGCCTCCATCTGCAACCTGGCCGGCGCCTTGATTTCCAGCAGCCTGGCCCTGCTGATCAGCACCGGCTGGATCGGCCTGCCCGCGGGGCGGACCGGACTGGCCATCCTGCTGGCCGGCTTGCTGAGCGCCTGCGCCTGGGGAGTGTTCACCTGGTGGCTGCGGATGCCGTCATCGTCCACGCATGCGCTGCTCGGCGGCCTGGTGGGGGCCGGAGCTGCATCCACCATTCTGGGCGGGGAGAACATCAGCGACACCGAGAATCCGATCTGGGCCCAGCTGTGGCTGCCGTTGCTGCTGTCCCCGCTGGTGGCGTTCGCGTTGTCCTACCTGGTCATGGTGCCGCTGACCTGGCTGGCCCGTTACCGGACGCCGCGTGAGGTGGGCCGGACCACCAGGCTGGCCCAGGCCGTCTTCGCCGGCACCTTCTCGCTGGGCCACGGGCTGCAGGACGGCCAGCGGACAATGGCTGTGGTGCTGCTGGCGCTGGTCGCGGCCGGTTATGCCTCGGGCGAGCAGATGCCGCTCTGGGTGCAAGTCTTCGCGGCGGTGCTGCTGGCGGTGGGCGCGCTCTTCGGCGGCTGGCGGATCTCGTACACCCTCGGTTCCCGGCTGGTCCGGATCGATCCTTTGCACGGGGCCGCCGCGCAGGGCGTCAGCTCCGCCATGCTGTTCGTCGGCGCCATCGGCCTGCACATGCCGCTTTCCAGCACCCACACCATGACGTCGTCCATCCTGGGCGCCGGTGCAAGCCAGAAGCTTCAGGCGGTGCGCTGGAGAGTCGCCCTCCGCGTACTGGCCACCTGGCTGCTGACCCTGGTGGTCACATCGCTGCTCGGCGGCATCCTGCTGCTGGCCATGGATCCGGTGCTCTGAGGACCCGCAACGGCCGCTGCACGCCCCTGACGGCGGCAGCTGTGGCCCTGGCTGCCGCCCTCAACGGCCCGGGAATCCTCCCAGGCGCACAGGCCCTCCCTTAACCTCGACGGCGGTGCCTCCCGTGCGTGGGGAGGCACCGCCGTCGAGCTTGCTGAGGGGTTTATCCGAAGCGTCCGGACACGTAGTCCTCGGTGGCCTTCTCGGTCGGGTTGCTGAAGATCGTCGGCGTATCGCCGTATTCGATCAGCTTGCCCGGCTTACCGGTGCCGGCGATGTTGAAGAACGCGGTCTTGTCGGACACGCGGGCCGCCTGCTGCATGTTGTGGGTAACGATCACCACGGTGTACTGCGTCTTGAGCTCCTCGATCAGGTCCTCAATGGCGAGCGTGGAAATGGGATCGAGTGCCGAACACGGCTCGTCCATCAGGATCACCTGCGGGGAGACCGCGATGGCGCGGGCAATGCACAGGCGCTGCTGCTGGCCGCCGGAGAGGCCGGATCCGGGCTTGTTCAGCCGGTCCTTGACCTCATTCCACAGGTTGGCGCCGGTCAGCGACTTCTCCACCAGCGCATCGGCGTCCGACTTGGACATCCGCCTGTTGTTCAGTTTGACGCCGGCCAGCACATTGTCGCGGATGGACATGGTGGGGAACGGGTTGGGGCGCTGGAAGACCATGCCGATCTGGCTGCGCACGGCCACCGGGTCCACGCCATGGCCGTAGAGGTTGTCACCGTCCAGCAGGACTTCGCCCTCCACCCGGGCGCCGGGCAGCACTTCGTGCATCCGGTTCAGCGTGCGCAGGAAGGTGGACTTGCCGCAGCCGGAGGGGCCGATGAAGGCCGTCACGGACCGGGCGTCGATGTTGATGTTGACGCCCTCCACCGCGCGGAAGTTGCCATAGTAGACGTTCAGGTCCTTGACGTCGATGCGTTTGGACATGGGGTTCCTTCTCTTTGGTTCTGGCTCAGCGGCCGGTCTTGGGGGCGAAGATGCGGGCGATCAGCCGGGCAAACAGGTTCAGCAGCATCACGAAGATGATCAGGATCAGCGCCGCCGCCCAGGCACGCTGCATGCTGGGTTCCACGTTGGTGGGCGAGGTGGGGTTCATCAGCTGCCGGTAAATGTAGGTGGGCAGGGTGGTCATCCAGCCGCCGAACACGTTCCAGTTGATGCTGTTGACGAAGCCGGCGGTGACCAGCAGCGGTGCGGTCTCGCCGATGATGCGGGCGATGGCCAGGGTGACGCCGGAGGCAATGCCGGAGATCGCCGTCGGCACCACCACCTTCAGGACGGTGCGCCACTTGCGCACGCCCAGCGCGTAGGAAGCCTCGCGCAGTTCGTTCGGCACGATCTTGAGCATCTCCTCGGTGGAGCGGACCACCACCGGGATCATCAGCACGGAGAGCGCGACGGCGGCCACGAACCCGGTGCGGGTGCTCGGCCCGAAGATCAGGCCGAACAGCGCGGCGGCGAACAGGCCGGCAACGATCGAGGGGATGCCGGTCATCACGTCCACGAAGAACGTGATGCCGCGCGAGAGCGCTCCACCCTTGCTGTATTCGACCAGGTAGACCGCCGTGAGCAGGCCGATCGGAACCGAGATGATGGTGGCCCACATGGTGATCAGCAGCGTGCCGATAATGCCGTGATAGGCGCCGCCGAGCACCTCGGTTCCGTTGGCTACGGTCTCGTTGTCCACCATGCCGGTCATGCCGTTCATGGACGTGAAGACGAGGTTGTAGCTCAGTCCGGCGATGCCGTTCTGCAGCACCGTCCAGATCACCGAGATCAGCGGCACCACGGCAATGATGAACGCCGCGAAGATCAGGTTGGTGGCGAAGCGGTCCTTGGCCTTGCGGGCGCCCTCCACCGAGAGCGTGACCACGTAGCCGGCAATCACGAAGATCACGGCGGAGAAGAGTGCCCAGGAGACCAGGCTGAAACCGATCAGCGAGGATACCGCCGCGCCGAGGATGAGCGAGCCTGCGGCGACCGCCCAGATGGCCCAGCCGGGCAGTTGGTTCTTGGTGAGCGTGTTGCGTTTGACCGGTGCGGGGGCTTCAGTGAGCAATTTGGACATTTAGTTGGCTCCCGAGAATTCCTTGTGCCGGCTAATGATCCAGCGGGCGATCATGTTCACGGCCAGGGTGATGACGAACAGCACCAGGCCGGCGGCGATGAGTTCGGACAGCCGCAGACCGTAAGCTTCCGGGAAGTTCAGGGCGACTTCCGCGGCAATGGTCTGGTTGCCGGACTTGATCAGGCTGGCGATCAGCCCGCCGCCGGACAGGACCATGGCCACCGCCATGGTTTCACCCAGCGCGCGGCCCAGTCCCAGCATGACGGCGCTGATGACGCCCGGACGGGCGAACGGGAAGACGGCCATCTTGATCATCTCCCAGCGGGTGGCTCCCATGGCCAGCGCCGCCTCCTCGTGGAGTTTGGGCGCCTGCAGGAAGATCTCGCGGCTGAGCGAGGTGATGATCGGCAGGATCATCACGGACAGCACGATGCCGGCCGTCAGCATGGTCTTGCCGGTCTGGCTGGCCGGCCCGGTGAAGATCGGGATCCAGCCGGCGTGCTCCGCCAGCCAGGTGTAGGGACCCACCAGTGCCGGCGCCAAGACCGCGATGCCCCAGGCGCCGTAGACCACCGACGGGATGGCCGCCAGCAGGTCAACCACGTAGCCAAGGCCTTGGGCGAGCCGGCGCGGCGCGTAGTGGGAGATGAACAGGGCCACGCCCACGCCCACCGGGGTGGCCAGCACCAAGGCGATGGCAGCGGCGATCAGGGTGCCGATGACGATGGGCCAGATGTAGGCCCAGAAACCGTTTCCGCCTGAGATCGTGGAAGGGTCCGCCCCAAGCGTCGGCAGGGCCTGCCAGAGCAGGAAGGCCGCCACGCAGAACAGCACGAAGAGGATCAGGCAACCTGCGCCGAGCGTGAGGCCGGAAAAGACCTTGTCGCCGGTCCGGCCTCTGCCTGTCTCGGTTAATGTTTGGGACACTTCACAACCCTTCGGGTTCCTTCTGCACTTCGTCTGGCTGTTCTGCCAGTCTTGCTGGTTCGCCCCGTCCCGGCCATGACGCCGGGCCGGAACACGGCTGCGCCCCGCGCGTCAAATTGCGACGGCGCGGGGCCAACCGGACTTCGATAAGGGCTAGGACTTCACCGAGATGGAGTCGATAGCCTTCTGAGCCTTCTCACGCAGCGCCTCGGAGAGCGGCGCGTTGTGGGCCGACTCCTGGGCGGTCTTCTGGCCGTCTTCGCTGATCACGTAGCTGCCGAAGGCCTTGATCAGGTCAACGGTGTTCTGATCAGCATAGGTGGAGCAGTAGATGTGGTACGAAACCAGCACGATCGGGTAGGTGCCCGACTTCTCGGTTTTGCGGTCCAGGTTCAGGGACATGTCCACGGCGCCGCGGCCCTCCACCGGAGTGGCAACCTCCACGGCCTGGGCAGCTGCCTCCGGGCTGTGGGCGACGTACTCGTTGCCGACCTTCACCTTGACGGTGCCCAGATCGCCGACGGCGGAGGCGTCCGCATAGGTGATGGCGCCGTTGGTGGCGCTGGTGGTGGAGACCACGCCGGACGTACCCTGGGCGTTCTCGCCCTTGAGCTCTGTCGGCCAGTCACCGGAGACCTCGTCGGTCCAGACCTTGCCGGCAGCGGCCGCGAGGTAATCCACGAAGTTCTCGGTGGTGCCGGACTTATCGCTGCGGTGCACCACGGTGATGGCGGTGTCGGGCAGGTCAACGCCCTCGTTCTGCGAGGCGATGGCCTTGTCGTTCCACTTGGTGATCTCGCCGCGGAAGACCTTGGCGATGGTTTCGGCGTCCATGTTGATCTCGTTGATGCCTTCGAGGTGGAAGGCAACCGCGATCGGGGAAACGTAGACCGGGATGTCCATCGCACCGTCGGGGCCGCAGACCTTCTGGGCCTGCTTCCACTCTTCGTCGTCCAGGTAGGCGTCCGAGCCGGCGAACTGCACGCCGCCGCCCAGGAAGGCCTCGCGGCCGGCGCCGGAGCCGTCAGGCGAGTACTGCACGTTGGCTTCGGAGTTCTTGGCCGTGAAGCCGGCCATCCAGGCCTGCATGGCGGAATCCTGCGAGGAAGCACCGGCACCGGACAGGGTGCCGGAAACGGTCGACGCGGAGTCTGTGCTGCCGGCAGGTGCCTGGTTTCCGGTGGCGTTGTCCGAGCCACATGCGGTCAGTGCCAGCGCTGCAATGGAGAGGACGGCGGCCGCGCGGCCGATGCGAATTGCCTTCACGAGTATGGTCCCTTTCAGGGTGAGAACGGATCACGACGACCGGACGTTTTCCGCCCCCGTGTCGTGCTCCTTTGACGCTATGGGCGCCACGTAAAGAATGTGCACGACTAAAGTGAACGCAAGGTGAACAAGACTGGACTATTAGCTGACGAACGGCGCGCATGTCTTGCCTTCGTGAGCAGGCTCATACTATGGACCCCGGTTCGACCGGGCGCGGCCCGGCCGCGCGATCGTGGTCCGGCGGAATCCCCGATCGGCCCGCCTAGACTGGGAGCATGAGCGCAGGCACCCGGTTGGTACAGGCCCGGACGTTCCTGCGCAGGCGGGGACGTGCCGGCTACAGCCGCAGCAAGTCCTCGTTCATGCCCGCGCTGCGGATCACGTTCTGCGCCGTCGCCGCCTACGTCTTCGCCGAGCGGGTGCTCGGCCACCAGGGCCCGCTGTTCGCGGCCACCTCCTCCATCATCGCGCTCGGTTTCGCCAAGGGACCGCGGGTGCGCAAGGTGCTCGAAGTCGCCATCGGCTGCACCTTAGGCATCACCGTCGGCGACCTGCTGCTGCACTTCCTCGGACCTGGCATCTGGCAGGCGGCCCTGGTGCTGCTGGTCTCCATCCTGCTGGCGAGGTTCCTGGACAGCGGCAGCATCTTCACCACCCAGATGGCGCTGCAGTCGGTGCTGGTGGTGCTGCTGCCCGCGCCGCCCGGCGGACCTTTCACGCGCAGCCTGGATGCGGTCATCGGCGGAACCTTCGCGCTGATTGTGACCATGCTGATTCCGGGCGACCCGCGTTCGGAACCACGCTCGCACGTACAGAAACTCCTGGACGAACTGTCCAGCGTGCTGCGCGACTGCTCGGATGCACTGGCCAAGAGCGACCCCACGAAGGCGTGGCACGCCCTGATCCGGGCGCGCGCGAGCCAGCCCCTGATCGACGAGGTGCGCGGCAGTTTCTCCTCGGCCCGGGAGGTTGCCCGGATATCCCTGGCCTACCGCCGCCATCGGGAAGAAGTGGGGGACCTGCAGGATTCCGCCGAGATGGCAGATCTGGCCATGCGCAACAGCCGGGTGTTCGCCCGCCGGCTGACCTCCGTGATCAACCACGCGGCCATGACGGACGAAGCGATCGAGTCCTTCTCCGAAGTACTGCAGGAAACGGCCGACGCCGTCGAAATCCTCGCCGAGGGCCTCTCCGACCGCGATCCCGGGGCGCGCGAACGCCGCCTCTCCGGGGCCAGGAACGACTTGGCCGCGATCGCCACCCGGCTTCACCCCAAGCACCTGGGCATTGCGACCATGGAAGGGGAGGGCCTGGTCTTGGTCTTCCGGCCGCTGATGGTGGATTTGCTGGAGGCCGCCGGGCTCAGCCACGACGACGCCGCGTCCTACCTGCCCAGACTCTGATTGTCCGTGGCCCCGGCTACGCTGGGTGGATGAGCACCAAGACCCGTTCCAAAGCCCCTGCCTACCGCTGCGCCGAGTGCGGCTGGAGCACGGCTAAATGGGTGGGGCGCTGCGGCGAGTGCCAGGCGTGGGGAACGGTTGAAGAGGCCACGCCGGTGGCGGCACGCACCACGGCCGCTGCCGCGGTCTCCCGCCCGGCCGAACGGATCGCCGACGTTGATGCCACGAACGCCGCCTTCCGCGCCACCGGGGTCGGCGAGCTGGACCGGGTGCTAGGCGGCGGCCTGGTTCCGGGTGCGGTCATCCTGCTGGCCGGTGAGCCGGGCATCGGCAAATCCACCCTGCTGCTCGATGTTGCGGCGCGGGTGGCACGGCAGGACCGCGACGTGTTGTACGTGACCGGCGAGGAATCTGCCGCCCAGGTCAAGCTGCGGGCCGAACGGATCTCCGCGGTGGCGGACAACCTCTATCTGACCGCCGAGACGGACCTGGGCATCGCGCTGGGCCACGTGGAACAGCTGCAGCCGTCGCTGTTGATCGTCGATTCGGTGCAGACGCTCAGCAGCAGCGCCGTGGAAGGGGCTGCCGGCGGCGTGACGCAGGTGCGCGAGGTCGCGGCGTCGCTGATCAACGCCGCCAAGACCAAGGGCATGACCACCATCCTGGTGGGGCATGTAACCAAGGACGGCTCCATCGCGGGGCCGCGGCTGCTCGAACATCTGGTGGACGTGGTGTGCCAGTTCGACGGCGACCGGCATTCGCGCCTGCGCCTGGTGCGGGCGGTCAAGAACCGCTACGGCCCCACCGACGAGGTCGGCTGTTTCGATCTGACGGAAGCCGGCATCGAGGGGCTGACCGATCCGAGCGGCCTGTTCGTCTCCCGGACCAAGGACCCGGTCTCCGGCACGTGCATCACCGTGACGCTTGAGGGCCGCCGGCCGCTGGTGGCGGAGGTGCAGGCCTTGCTGGCCGAGACCTCCAACGCACAGCCGCGCCGTGCCACCAGTGGGCTGGACTCTTCCCGCGTGGCGATGATGATGGCCGTGCTGCAGCGCCGCGCATCCATGTCGCTGCACAAGGACGACAGCTATGTGGCAACGGTGGGCGGGGTGCGGCTGGGCGAGCCGGCCACCGATCTGGCCACCGTGCTGGCGATCGCCTCCGCGAAGACCAACCAGCCGCTGCCCGCGCAGTTGATCGCCTTCGGCGAAGTGGGGCTGGCCGGCGAGGTGCGGCCCGTGCCGGGAATCGGGCGGCGCATCCAGGAGGCCGAACGGCTCGGGTTCACGCACGCGATCGTGCCGGCTTCCCCGGATGGGACGGGCCAGGTTCCGGCCGGATTCACGGTCAAGGAAGTGCACACCGTCTCGGAAGCGCTGTCCACGCTGTTCCGCTGAGCGCCGGGGAGAAGGATAGCCGGAATCCGGCACTATCATGGAGCCTGAGGCTGTCCGGACGGCGGCCCCGCTCCCATGCCCGCCTGCCCTAAGGAAACTCCCACATGGTCAAGAGTCCCGAGGACGCCCTCAAGGCGACCCTGGCCCGTGTAGCTCCGGGAACCCAGTTGCGCGACGGGTTGGAACGGATCCTCCGCGGGCGCACCGGCGCGCTCATCGTGCTCGGGTACGACCAGCAGGTGGAAAAGATCAGCAGCGGCGGCTTCGATATCGGAATCGAGTTCTCGCCCACCCGGCTGCGCGAACTGGCGAAGATGGACGGGGCCATCGTCTGCGACAAGGATGCGGCGACCATCGTCAAGGCCGCGGTGCAGCTGGTCCCGGACCCGTCCATTGCCACGCAGGAGTCGGGCACCCGGCACCGCACCGCCGAACGTGTCGCGATCCAGACCGGACTGCCGGTGATTTCGGTCAGCCAGTCCATGCAGATCATCGCGCTGTATGTCGAGGGCATCCGGCATGTCCTGGAGGGCTCGGAGCCGGTGCTGGCCCGCGCCAACCAGGCGCTGGCCACACTGGAGCGCTACCGCGCCCGGCTGGACCAGGTCACCGGCTCGCTGTCCGCGCTGGAGATCGAGGCCATGGTCACCGTGCGCGACGTGGCGGTGACCCTGCAGCGGCAGGAAATGGTCCGCCGCATCTCCGAGGAGATCTCCCAATACGTCCTCGAGCTCGGCGTGGACGGCCGGCTGCTTTCGCTGCAGCTGGATGAACTCACCTCGGGGCTGGGCCCGGACAGCGAAATGATCCTGCGGGACTACGCGGAGATCAAGGGCGGCATCGACGTCGACACCGCCCTGAAGACACTGCGCAATTTCACCTCGAACGATCTGATCGATCTGGGCCGGGTGGCCAGCGTGATCGGTATCCAGCCCGGCCAGGACTCCCTGGACGCCGTGGTCCAGCCCCGCGGCTACCGGCTGCTGGCGGGAGTCAAGTCCGTACCGCGGGCGGTAGCCGACCGCTTGGTGGATCACTTCGGCGGCCTGCAGTCGTTGATGGCGGCCAACATCGACGATCTAATGGCCGTCGACGGCATCGGCGAGCAGCGCGCACGCGTGATCCGCGAGGGCCTGTCCCGGATTGCCGAAACCAGCCTGCTGGACCGGTTCCTTTAAGTTCCGGCGGGGCCGGAGCCACTAGCGCAGTTCGAACACGGTCTTCTTGCTGGACTTCTTGTCCAGCTTGGTGACCAGGACGTAGGTGCCCGGCTGCGGGTTGGCCTCCACCGAGGTGCAGCCCGGCGCGGTCCGGTTCCGTTCCCAGGTAAAACGCGCCTGCTCGCGCTTGCCCGGCTCGAGCGTCATCATCAAGGGTTCTGCATCCACCTGGCAGTCCGTGGAGGAGAAGATGCGATCGTCCCCGCTGGTGACCAGAAACTCCATGGCATCGGTGCCGACGTTGACTTCGCAGGGGCTTTTGCCCTTATTCGCCACTTCCAGGATCAGCGTGGGATTCTCCCCGCTCCCGTAGGCCGGAGCATCGGTTGCGGCACGCACGACCACGTCCGAGTCCTCACAGCCTGACGTGGCTGCGGGGCTGGCCGCCGGGGAACTGGGTGCTGCCGCCCGGGCCACCTCGGCCGGGGCTTCTTCCCGTCCCGCTCCCACGAGGCTTGCGACCCAGACGCCGGCCGCGACGATGCCGGCCACCACCAGCACGGCCAGCATCAGCACCACCAGGCGCCGTCGGCGGTAGACGGCAGGGCTGGGCCGCCGGACGGGTGAACCCTGTCCGCGCCCGCCGGATGTGCCGCTGCCTGCCATACCTCAAGGTTAGGAGACTGCATCGGCCCGTGCAGTCAGCACCACGCCGGGCAGTACAGTATTGGTTGGTCACATCGTAGGAGTTCCATGCCCCGCCCCGACGCCGCCGCCCCGGCATCATCCATCGAACCGGCAGAAGCCGACCTGCTGCACCGGCGCATCCGCGACTGGTTTGCGGCCAGCGCAAGGGATCTGCCCTGGCGCCGCCCGGGGTGCGGCCCGTGGGGCATTCTGGTCAGCGAATTCATGCTGCAGCAGACCCCTGTGGTCCGGGTGCTGCCAGTCTGGGAGCAGTGGATGCAGCGCTGGCCGCGGCCGGCCGACCTCGCCGCCGATTCGGCCGGCGAAGCGGTCCGGGCCTGGGGGCGGCTGGGCTACCCCCGCCGTGCGCTGCGCCTGCATGCCGCGGCTGCTGCGATCGTGGACCGGCACGGCGGCCGGGTGCCGGACGACCACGCCAGCCTGCTGGAACTCCCCGGCGTCGGGACCTACACGGCAGCCGCGGTGGCATCCTTCGCCTTCGGCCTGCCGGAAACAGTGGTGGACACGAATATCCGCCGGGTACATGCCCGGTTGGTGACCGGCGCCGCCCTGCCCGCGCCGGCCCTCACCGCCGCCGAAATGCGCCTGGCCCAGGCTTTGATGCCGGCCAGCGGCACCAAAGAGTGGAACGCCGCGACCATGGAACTTGGCGCCCTCGTTTGCACGGCGAGGTCGCCGCGGTGCGATGCCTGCCCGGTGATGGACCGCTGCGCCTGGCTGAAGGCAGGGCGTCCGGAACCCCATTACGTACCCAAAGGGCAGGCCTGGGCAGGCACCGACCGGCAAGTGCGAGGCGCCATGATGGCCGTCCTGCGCGAAGCGGAATCGTCCGTTCCGCGCGAAATCCTGCTGGGCAGTATGGAACTGGCGGTCCTGCCTGCTGCCTACCAGGGACCTCTGGCGGCGCTGCGCGCGCTGCCGGCCGGCGACGAACAGCTGGTCCGGGCCCTCGACGGGCTGCTGGCGGACGGGTTGGCCGTGACTGCAGGCGAGGGCATCAGCCTTCCCGGCTAACCCAAGGGAGCCGGGCGCAGCCGGGCTCAGCCGGGCGCACCGTCCGGTCAGAGTGAGCGGATCATCCGGGTGTTGCCCAGCGTATTGGGTTTGACCCGGGCCAGGTCGAGGAACTCGGCCACACCCTCATCGGTGGATCGCAGCAGTTCGGAATACACCTCCGGATCCACCGCCGATTGGTCGGCCATCACCTCGAAGCCATGCCGGGTGAAAAAGTCCACCTCGAAGGTCAGGCAGAATACGCGGTTGACGCCGAGGTCCCTCGCCGCGCCGATGAGTTCGTCCAGCAGGGCGTGGCCCACTCCCCTGCCGCGCCAGTGCGCCGCGGTGGCCAGCGTGCGCACCTCGGCGATGTCCTCCCACATGACGTGCACGGCGCCACAGCCCACTACCTCGCCCTCTGGTGTCTCGGCGACTCGGAACTCCTGGATGCTTTCGAAGTACGCCACAGCTTCCTTCTCCAGCAGCACCCGTTCGTCGGCCAGCGGTTTCACCAGGCGGCGAATCTCCGCGACGTCGGAGGTGCGGGCGGGGCGGATCTTGAAGGCGTCGGTCACCCAGTCAGTCTAAAGCCCCAGTTCGACCGGCAGCTCCGTCTCCTGGTCCAGCACGTGCCGGGCGAGGAAGTTGGAGACGACCGAGTACCAGATCTTGGCATGCTGTGGGGAGAGCACCCAATGGTTCTCGTCGGGGAAGTACAGGAACCGGTGCGGGGTCTCCCCGTCCGTCCCCGCGGCCAGCCGCGACCGGGACAAGAGTTCGTACCAGAGCCGCAGCCCCTCGCCGATCGGTACCCGGTAGTCCTTGTCCCCGTGCACCACCAGCATCGGTGTGTTGATGTTCTGCACATGCAGGTGCGGCGAGTTCTCCAGCGCCATCTCCGGGGTCATCTCCCGCTCCCAGTATGGGGATACGTCAGTCGTGGGGCCGAACTGGTCCAGTGCCCAGAGGCTGGCGTGGGTGACGACGGCCCGGAACCGGTCGGTATGCCCGGCAATCCAGTTGGCCATGTAACCGCCGAAGGATCCGCCCATCGCGGCCGTCCGGGTGCCGTCGATGTCCTCCCGCTGCACGGCGGCGTCGGTGATGGCCATCAGGTCGGTGTACGGGGCCCGGCCCCACTGCCCCCAGCCCCGGCGGATGAAGTCGTCCCCGTAGCCGGTGGACAGGGCCGGGTCCGGCAGCAGCACGGCGTAGCCCTGCGCCACCAGCAGCCAAGGGCACCAGCGCCAGCTCCACGCATTCCATGAGCCGAGCGGGCCGCCGTGCACCCAGAGCAGCAGTGGCGCAGGGTTCTGCTCGGACGCTCCCTCGGGCAGCGCCAGCCAGGCGCGCACGGGGGCCTGCGTGCCGTCGGTACCCACCGTCGTCGTGATTTCTTCAAGCCGTCCGCCCAGTTCCGGACGGGGTGCAGGCCCGGGCAGCACCGTGGTGTCCCCGGAGGACAGGTCGATGCGCACCGGCTCCGGCGGAAACAGATAGGAGCTGCGCAGCGCGTAGGCGAACCGCCCGTCCGGGCTGACCACGACGTCGGTGTACGCCGCGTCGTCGTGCGTTAGCTGGCGCACGGAACCGGTGCCGGCGTCGATGCAGAACAAGGGAGCGCGGCCGCCGTCGTCGGCCGTCACCAGCAGGCCCGAACCGTCGGGCAGCCAAGCGGCCGGGTGGGGCCAGCGGTCCCAGTCCGCGGCCAGCTGGCGCAGCTCGCCGCCGGCCAGCGGGAGCAGTCCCAGGCGGACCGAAGGAACGGTCTCGGGCCCGGAGACGGATTCACAGACCACCACCACGGTGCGGTTGTCAGGGCTGACCGGACCGGGCGAGTAGTCGGTGTCCGGGCTTTCCAGCAGGATCCGCCGTTCGCCGGTGGCCGTGTCCACGGCGGCCAGCACGCTGCGGGCGTCACCCCGCGGCAGCGGCTGCCGGACGTTGACCACCAGGGTGGTGCCGTCCGGGCTGAGCTCCGCGGAGGTTTCCATCAGGGTACTGCCCGCCCAGGCGGTGATGTTGCGCAGGCTGCCGTTCGGCTCGTCATCCACGGTCAGGGCGGCAGCTGCGTCATCGGCGCGCTCCTGCAGGACGAAGTGCCGCTTCTCCCCCGGGCCCAGGTCGTGGTCCCAGAAGCGCACCGGGTACCCCGAATGCAGGATCGCGGAGACCTTCTTGTCCTTGCGCGCGGTCCGCAGGTTCGCGTCGTCCTCTTCGCCGTCGGAACCGCCCAGGACCTGCCCATCGACCACCACGGTGTCGGCATCGCGGGCACAGCGCACCGCGGCGACGCCGCCGGGACGCGACAGGACCATCCGGCCTTCGCCTCCGGCCGCCGCCAAGCGCCACAGTGCGGGAACCGCTTCCTCAGCCGGATCATCCGGGTTCGGCCGGGCGGAGGTGAAATAGAGATCGCCGTTGCGGGCAAAGGCCGCCCCGGATTCGCCCTTGGAGCTGCGGGTGATCCGGCGGGCGGGGCGCTCACCGGCGGGATCGACTTCCCAGAGGGCCGAAACGTACTCGGTGGCGGCGGAGTTCAGCACGCTGACGCAGGTAACCAGCCGGCTGCCGTCCGGACTGAGCGCCAGCGACGCCAGCCGCGGCAGCGCTATGTAACGGTCGAGGTCGCGGAACGGGGTGGCGGGAGCCTGCTCGAGGGGTGCCTCCGCCCGCACATCGGAAGTAAGTGCTTCAGAACTCATGGATTCAGTAAACACTACTTGTGCCGCGGATCACAGATTTCCGCGCAAATCACCGCTCCAGCGCCCTGCTGCATCGGCGATTAAAGCGGCGAACCCCGGCCGAAGGCCGGGGTTCGCCGTGCGCAGTGCAGGCTACTGGGACAGTGCCGGGGTGTCCGGAACTTCCTCAATCGCCTTGGGAGCGCCGGTACTGGTGAAGACGAACGTCGCCGATTCGCCCTCGCCGTCGACGTCCACGTGGATGGTTTCGCCGGGGTGGAACTCGCCGAAGAGGATCTTCTCCGAGAGCTGGTCCTCGATCTCCCGCTGGATGGTCCGGCGCAGCGGACGGGCACCCATCGTGGGATCGTAGCCGCGGGTAGCCAGCAGCACCTTGGCCGGATCGGACAGTTCGATCTTCAGGTTCTTATCGGTCAGCCGCTTCCGCAGCCGCTCGACGAACAGGTCCACGATCTGGACGATCTCTTCCTCGCTCAGCTGCGGGAAGACCACCGTGTCGTCAACGCGGTTGAGGAACTCGGGCCGGAAGTGCTGCTTGAGCTCGTCCTGGACCCGGGCGCGCATCCGCTCGTAGCCGGTCTTGGTGTCCGTGCCCGACTGGAAGCCGGTCATGACGCCCTTGGAGATGTCCCGTGTGCCCAAGTTGGTGGTCATGATGATCACCGTGTTCTTGAAGTCCACGACGCGCCCCTGGCTGTCCGTCAGGCGGCCGTCCTCGAGGATCTGCAGCAACGAGTTGAACAGGTCCGCGTGGGCCTTCTCCACCTCGTCGAAGAGCACCACGGAGAACGGACGGCGGCGGACCTTCTCGGTCAGCTGCCCGCCCTCTTCGTAGCCAACGTAGCCCGGAGGGGCACCGAAAAGCCGCGAGACGGTGTGCTTCTCCGAGTATTCGGACATGTCCAGGGTGATCAGCGCGTCTTCCTCACCGAAGAGGAATTCCGCCAGGGCCTTGGCGAGCTCGGTCTTGCCGACGCCGGTGGGGCCGGCGAAGATGAACGAGCCGGAGGGACGGTTGGGGTCCTTCAGGCCGGCGCGGGTGCGTCGGATCGCCTGCGAGATGGCCTTGATCGCCTCGTCCTGGCCGATCACGCGCTTGTGCAGCTCGGCCTCCATGTGCATGAGGCGGCTGGACTCTTCCTCGGTCAGCTTGAACACCGGGATGCCGGTGGAGTTGGCCAGCACTTCGGCCACCAAGTCCTCGTCGACCTCGGCAATCTCGTCGAGGTCGCCGGACTTCCAGGCGCGTTCCTTCTCCGCCCGTTCGTCCTGCAGCCGGCTCTCCTGGTCCCGCAGCGTGGCGGCACCCTCGAAGTCCTGGGCATCGATGGCCGATTCCTTTTGCTTCTTCAGCTGGGAAATGCGCTCGTCGATGTCCTTGAGCTCCGGCGGTGCAGTCATCCGGCGGATGCGCAGCCGGGCGCCGGCCTCGTCGATCAGGTCGATGGCCTTGTCCGGCAGGAACCGGTCGGAAATGTAGCGGTGGGCCAGATGCGCGGCGGCATCCAGTGCGCCGTCGGTGATGGAGACCCGGTGGTGCGCCTCGTAGCGGTCGCGCAGGCCCTTGAGGATCAGCACGGCGTGCTCCACCGACGGTTCCTCAACCTGGATCGGCTGGAACCGGCGCTCCAGCGCGGCGTCCTTCTCGATGTGCTTGCGGTACTCGTCCAGCGTGGTGGCACCGATGGTCTGCAGTTCGCCGCGGGCCAGCATTGGCTTCAGGATGGAAGCGGCGTCGATGGCACCCTCGGCCGCACCCGCCCCGACCAGCGTGTGGATCTCATCGATGAACAGGATGATGTCGCCGCGGGTCCTGATTTCCTTCAGGACCTTCTTCAGCCGCTCCTCAAAGTCACCGCGGTAGCGGGAACCGGCCACGAGTGACCCGAGGTCCAGCGTGTAGAGCTGCTTGTCCTTGATGGTCTCGGGCACGTCGCCGCGGACAATGGCCTGGGCCAGACCCTCGACCACGGCCGTCTTGCCGACGCCGGGCTCGCCGATCAGCACCGGATTGTTCTTGGTGCGGCGGGAGAGGACCTGCATGACGCGTTCCATCTCGTGCTCGCGCCCGATCACCGGGTCGAGTTTGGATTCACGTGCGGCCTGGGTGAGGTTTCGGCCGAACTGGTCCAGCACGACGGACCCGGCAGGAGTACCCTCCTGCTGCTGGCCGGCGGTGACCGGCTCCTTGCCCTGGTAGCCGGAGAGCAGCTGGATGACCTGCTGGCGCACGCGGTTGAGGTCGGCGCCCAGCTTGACCAGCACCTGGGTGGCCACGCCTTCGCCCTCGCGGATCAGGCCCAGCAGGATGTGCTCGGTACCAATGTAGTTGTGGCCAAGCTGGAGCGCTTCGCGCAGCGACAGCTCCAGGACCTTCTTGGCGCGCGGCGTGAACGGAATGTGACCGCTCGGGGCCTGCTGGCCCTGGCCGATGATTTCCTGGACCTGCTCACGAACGCCATTCAGGGAGACGCCGAGGAACTCCAGTGCTTTGGCGGCAACGCCCTCACCCTCGTGGATCAAACCCAGGAGGATATGTTCGGTGCCGATGTAGTTGTGGTTGAGCATGCGGGCTTCTTCTTGAGCCAGCACGACAACGCGACGGGCACGGTCGGTAAATCTCTCAAACATCTCGCACACTCCTAGCTACTGCGTACTTTGATGCTACGTGTCCGACTGCCTCTTGGGAGGCCTGTTCGCCCTAGGGGTAATGCCCTGCCACCAGAGCGCAAAACGGGGCGGACAGTTGCCTGTCCGCCCCGCCGATTGATCTGCCCGTCAAGGAACGGGCCGCCCGTTATCCCCCGTGGGCGGCCTTGTAGGCCTCGATGATCTCAGACTGCACGCGACCGCGGTCGCTGACGTTGTAGCCGTTGTCCCGCGCCCACGCCCGGATTGCCGAGGCATCCTGGCTGCGGGTGCTGCTGGCCGGCTTGCCGGCCCGTGCGCCACGGGAAGGAATCTTCCGTCCGGCGGAGATGAACGGCTTGAGAGCGTCGCGAAGGGCCGCGGCATTCGATGAAGAAAGATCAATCTCGTAGCTGCTGGAATCCATGCTGAAGCGGACCGTTTCATCCGCCGAGCCACCATCCAGATCGTCAACCAGAATGATTTTTACTTCTTGCGCCACGGAAGGCTCCTTTAGTGAGTGGAACTATTTGCCCGGGATTACCGAGCCAAATTGATTATTGCGCACACTCCATTTGAAGGCAATACGGACCGATTAAGGAAAACGCTTGAGAATCCGGCATGGGCAATATCGGTTATCAAAATGTCGGCTAAACCACATGTTCTGTAGTGCTTAAAGGAGAAACCCCGGACGATGATCATCGTCCGGGGTTTCTTCGCCGTTATTCGGCGCCGTCTTCGGCAGCGCGCCTATCGGCTTCGCGCTCCGCCTCAGCCAATGCCTCGCGTTCTCTGCGGTCGGCATTGAATATGGCTTTCATCACGAAATAGAACAAGAGTCCGACGCCGAGCGACGGCGCAAGCACCCACAGATATTCCATCCTTACCCCACCTCCGGCTTCAGCAGCGGAAACAGAATCGTTTCCCTGATTCCGACTTGGGTGAAGAGCATCACCAGTCGGTCGATGCCCAGGCCGATGCCGCCCATGGGCGGCGCGCCGTATTCGAGGGCCCGCAGGAAGTCTTCATCCAACTGCATGGCTTCCTCGTCGCCGGCCGCCGCCAGACGCGACTGCTCGGTCAGGCGTTCGCGCTGGATCACCGGATCAATCAACTCGGAGAACGCGGTGCCGCGTTCCATTCCGCCGATAATGAGATCCCACGCCTCAATCAGCCCCGGCTTATCCCGGTGGTTTCGCGCCAACGGTTGCGCAGCGGGCGGGTAATCGTAGACGAAGGTCGGCTGCAGCAGGGTGGGCTCGACGATTTCACCGAACAACTCAACCGCTGTTTTCTGGGTGTCCCATTTCGGATCGATCTTCACGCCGTGCTCGTCGGCAATTTCGCGCAGCACATGGCCGCCGGTCTCCGGAGTGATTTCCCGGCCCACCGCCTCGGACAATCCCGGGTAGACCCCCAGCCAGCGCCATTCTCCATTAAGGTCGATGGTGCCCTGCGGGGTTTCGAGCACGCGAGTGCCCAGGCTGTCGGCCACATTGAGGATCATCTCCTTGATGCGGTCGGCCATCACGAACTGGTCGGCATAAGCCTCGTAGCTTTCCAGCGTGGTGAATTCCGGGCTGTGTGTCGAGTCCACACCTTCATTGCGGAAAATCCGGCCGAGTTCAAACACCCGGTCAATGCCGCCGACCACCGCACGCTTGAGGTAAAGCTCGGTGGCGATGCGCAGCGTCATGTCCTGGTTGAACGCGTTCAGGTGAGTTTCGAACGGGCGGGCCGTGGCGCCGCCGTGGATCAGCTGCAGCATGGGCGTCTCCACCTCCACATAACCATGGGAGTGCAGGGTGTCCCTGATGGACCGGATCACGGCTGCCCGGGTGTACACCATCTGCCGGGCCTCGTCGCGCACCATCAGGTCCACGTAGCGCTGCCGCACGCGGGTCTCTTCGCTGAGACCGGCGTGGAGCACCGGCAGCGGACGCAGCGCCTTGGAGGCCATCTGCCAGGACTCGGCCATGACGGACAGCTCGCCACGCTTGGAGCTGATGACTTCGCCACGGATGAACACATGGTCGCCCAGGTCCACCAGGGCCTTCCAGTCCGCCAGCGCTTCCTCGCCGATGTTCGCCAGGCTCAGCATGGCCTGCAGCCGGGTGCCGTTGCCTTCCTGCAAGGTGGCGAAGCACAGCTTTCCGGTGTTGCGGATGAAGACCACCCGCCCGGACACCCCGACGATGTCGCCGGTGGTTTCGTCCGCCTCGAGGTGGCCGTACTTTTCACGCACCTCGGCCAGCGTATGGGTCCGGTCCACACCCACCGGGTAGGCCTCCACACCGCGTTCCAGGAGTTTGGCACGCTTGGCCATGCGCACGTGCATCTGCTCGGAGGCGTCGGCAGCCTCGGCTGCGGGATGTGGGGTGGGGGTATGTTCGCGGGTCACGGTAGTTAAGCGTACCGGTACCCGGGCCGGGCCAGCCAAACGCCCGGAGTCAGCACCGCCGGGATCAGTAGCCCAGCTGCGTGTTGTCGATCAGCCGCACCGGGCCGACCTTCGCGGCGACCAGCGCCAAGGCCTCGCCGGTGAACGGGGTTTCCCGGCAGTTGAAGGCCAGCGGCTCCAGGGTCTTCGGGTCCACCACTTCCAGGTAGTCCGGTTCGACCAGCGGCACCGAGCCGATCATGGCCAGGGCACCGTCAATGTCCAGCGGTTCATGGCGCTCCGCCTGTCCGCGCAGGTACGCCAGGCTGCGGGACAGCACCAGCGCCGCCTCCCGTTCCGCTTCGGAGAGGAAACGGTTGCGGCTGGAGAGGGCCAGTCCGTCGTCGTCGCGCACAATCGGCACCCCCACCACGTCCACCGGGAAGTTCAGGTCCGCCACCATCCGCTTGACCAGCACCAGTTGCTGCGCGTCTTTCTGGCCGAAATACGTCCGGTAGTCCGCGTCGCCGGCCGGCAGACCGAAATTCAGCAGCTTGGCCACCACGGTGAGTGCGCCGTCGAAGTGGCCGGGACGGGAGGCCCCCTCGAACTTCGCACCGAGTTCGCCGGCGGTAATCCTGACCATCGGCCCGCCGTCCGGGTAGACCTCGGCCACGCTCGGCGCAAACACCACGTCCGCGCCGCACTCCGCCAGCAGGTCCAGGTCGGCCTCGAGCGTGCGCGGGTAACGGTTTAGGTCCTCCTCTTCACCGAACTGCAGCGGATTCACAAAAATGGAAACCACGACGACGTCGCTGGCCTGCCGCGCGGCGCGCACCAGGGCGGCGTGGCCGGCATGCAGCGCCCCCATGGTCAGCACCAGTCCCAGCGCCGGCCGGCCGCTTGCCCCGGCCTCGGCCAGGAGCCGGCCGGTGGCATCCTGCAGCTCGGCGTGGGTGGTCACAAGGCGCGGACGGGTCACGGGTTCTCCTCTGGGTTGGCTTGGGCCAGGATGTCAAGGATTTCGGTGGCCCGTGCTTCTTTCAGCATGCCCCGCTCCACGGCGCGCTGGGCCGTGGCGCGGGCCAGTTCCTCGTAGGCCAAGCGGATGTCGGTGCTGCCCGAATCCACTTCGCGGCGCAGCAGCGCCTCATGATGGCTGCGGACCGTCCCGGCGTCGCCGCGCGCCACCGGTCCGGTCAGCGCCGATTCGCCGGAGGCCAGCGCGTTCTCCAGGGATGCCCGCATCAGCGCGCTGAGCACACGCTCCGGCTGTTCCACGCCGGCTTCGGCCAGCAGCTGGGCGGACTGCGCCGCGATGGTCACCAGGTGGTTCGAGGCATGCGCCAAGGCTGCATGGTAGAGCGCGCGGTCCTGCTCGGCGATGACCACCGGTTCACCGCCCATCTCCACCACCAGCGCCTGCGCTATCGGCAGCACCGGGGCGTCGGCGGTCACCCCGAAACTGCAGTCGGTCAACCGGGCCAGGTCGAGGCTCATGCCGGTGAAGGTCATGGCGGGGTGGATGGCCAGCGGGATGGCTCCTTTCGCCCGTGCCGGCGCCAGCACGCCGGTGCCGAAGCGTCCGGAGGTATGCACCACCAGCTGGCCCGGCTGCCAGACCCCCGCCGCGGCCAAGCCGTCCACGAGTTCCGGCAGCGCATCATCCGGTACCGCCAGCAGGACCAGTTCGGCCCGCTCCACGATCTCCGGAATCTGCAGCACCGGCACGCCGGGCAGCAAGTTCTCCGCCCGCTCCTTGCTGTCCTCTGACACCGCGGAAACGCCGACGACGGCGTGCCCGACCCCGCGCAACGCGGCGCCGAGGACGGCTCCCACCTTGCCGGCGCCGATCACGCCAATGCCCAGCCGGCCGGGCCTAGTGCTGCCCGCCATGGCGGATCTCCTCTTCCGGTTGGGGTCCGACCTGCTGCTGCGGACCGTGCTGGCCCTCTAAGCGCCCGCTGGCCGCCTCGGGTCGGCGGCTGGGTTCGGGCCCACTGCCAGGTTCGGGCATGGGCTCGGGTCTGGCTTCAAGCCAGCGCTCGGGAAGACTGCGCCGTCTGGCCGCCGCCGCCCGGGCCGCCTGCTCGTCGAAGAGCCGGCGGGCAGCGTCGGCGTCAATCTGGTAGACCACCGGCGTGACCGGCCCGGTGGTGGTGTGCAGCCGCAGGTCGGCCACGCGCAGGCGCCGGGCCAACGGGCCTTGGTGCAGCGCGATGGATTGGGTCCGCTCGTGCGGCACGACGGCGAGGCTGCGCCACAGCCGACCGCTGCGGGCCAGCAACGCGGTGCCCGTGACGGCAAAGCCGTTGCGCCGCCAGGTCAGCCAGGAGAGCCAGCGGACGCGCCGCGGCGAGGTGACAAAGCAGCCGTCGGAGGCATCGCCGTCGTGCTGCTTCGTGGCAGCGATCCCGTCCAGGCCCGCGGTGAAGACGGTGAACGGATCCTCGGTGCCCGGATCCGGGAGCACCAGGGCCAGCATCTGCATGACTTCCTGCTGGGTACCCACCGGCAACAGCGTGGTGCGGGCACCGGAGTTCTCCGTGCTGACACCGTAGCCGGCCACGTTCACGCGCATCCGGTACCAGCCCTTGAAGCGCCACAGCGGCGACTGCATGATTTCCACCGCCTGCACCCGGCCGGGCGGAACGGTTTGCGCCCGGGTCTCCAGCAGCCCGTAGCGCAGCCGGATGCCGTCCGGGGAAACCGCGGCGCGGAAGTTGTAGCCGGTGCTGAAGGTTGACCAGTAGCCGGCGGCCACGCCGAACGCGGCCGGCACCAGCAGGGCCGGGCCGAACGCCGCATCGAAGACAAAGGTGGACACCCCCGCCGCGATCAGCATGATGCCGAGGAACACCGTGGTGCCGGAGAGCAGGGCCGCGCCGACAATGCGGCTGCCCGGCACGGCCAGGATCTGCTGTTCGGGGGCCTCGGGAACCGGTTCTTGGGCATGGCCCGGTGCGCTGGTCAGCCCGGCGGCCCGGGCCAGGATGGTGGCCCGAAGCTCCTGCGCCGAGGCCAGCGGAAGGTACGCCAGCCGCACGGCGGACTCGCCGGCGTCGGCCACCTCGAACTTGAGTTCCGCCAGGCCGAAGATCCGTGCCAGCAGGGGCTGGATGACATCGATCGCCTGCACCCGGTCAAGCCGGGCCTGGCGGTGCTGGCGGAACAGGACGCCGGAGTTCACCCGGACGTGATCGTCCGTCACTTGGTAACGGGTAAACCACCAGGACAGGAAGAACCCGGCCAGCAGCAGCAGGACCACGACGGCCACGATCAGCACGGTCCAGAACGCCCGGCCGCCGGTCAGCCCCCAGAGCTCGTCGCCGCGAAACACGGCCTCGAACCAGTCGCGGCCAAAGAAGTAGGCGATGGCGGCCAGCGCGATCCAGCCACGGACCAGCGGCGAAACGGGATGCACCCGGTGCCAGGTGCCGGTGGTGTCGGGGGTGAGCGGTACGCCCTGGGAGGCCGGCACCACCGCGCCGGACGCATCCGGTCCCCGCCCGTGCAGCGGATCCTGCCCGTTGAGCGGATCCTGCCCGGTGCTGCCGGGAATGGTCATAGCCCGGCCAGCCTTGCCTGTCCGCGGTCGGAAAGCTGTTCACGCAGCCGTGCGCCTTCTGCCGCCGGCACTCCCGGAATGCTGGCATTGGTCTGCGGGCTGGCCGTGTGCAGCTTGACCGAGCACAGGCCGAAGGCGCGCTGCAGCGGGCCCACGCCTACATCCACGTACTGCATCCTGCCGTAGGGCACCACCATCACGCGCTGGAAAAACAGACCGCGCCGGATCAGCAGGTCTTCGTCGCGTTCGGCGTAGCCGATGGCCCTGACCTGGCGCGGGATCAGCAGACCGATCCAGATGCGGACCACCAGGGTGCCCACGCTCAGCAGCCAGGCGAGCCAGGCCGGGAAATCGGGCCAGACGCCGGCCAGCAGCAGGACCAGCGGAACGGACAGGACGGCGAGTTCAACCACGGTCAAGATCGCCCAGCCGATCAGTTCCACCGTGATGTACTTGGGCGAGACCCGGATCCAGCTGATGCCGGTCGGGTCGATCGCTTCGCTAGGCATACTCCCCCTCGCCTTGGGCCTCGGTTCCGTTGTCCTTGGCCGCGTCGGTGTCTTCGGGCGGGAGCTTGCAGAAATGCTCCACCACCAGCCCTATCACCACCATGATGAGGCCACCGCCCATCATAGCCAGCACGGCCGGCAGCGCGCCGAGGCCGGGCCGGTAGAGCAGCAGGATGAGCTGGTCCAGCAAGATGCCGGCGTGCCAGCCGAAGATCAGCGAACCGGCGTAGGCGCAGGCCTGGGCCAACACCAGCGTGCGGGCCGCCAGCACCGGGTTCAGTTCCTTGTCCCGTTTGCCATTGCGCCAGCGCCGCACCTTCAGGCCCAGCACCAGCGTGAACACGGCGATGGCTGCCATCGTGACCAGCGAGGAGAGGTGCAGGTACGGCACCGGCAGCCCGTTGCGCTCGGTGACCTGGTTGCCCAGCCATCCCAGCACCGCCGTGACGACGGCGATGGCCGCCAGGGCGCGGTACCTGATGGTCCTCACGAAGCCCCCACCCCGCCGGACACTACTGCCCGGCTTCGAACGGTTCGGCTTCGTAGGGCTCCACGCCGTCCAAGTCTCCGGCGGCCTTCGCCAGTTCGCCCACCGGGACGCCGTTGAGCGTGGCGTTCGAGTCCATCCAAGCCCAGGGGGCCAGGACGAAGGCGCGTTCGTGCGCCCGTGGATGCGGGATGGTCAGGTCAGCATCGTCCAGGGTCAGGTCGCCGTAGGTGATGATGTCCACGTCCAGCGTCCGCGGGCCCCAGCGCACTTCGCGGGTGCGGTGGTGCTTGTTCTCCACCGCCTGGCAATGGGCCAGCAGTTGGTGCGGATCCAGGTCGGTCTCCACTTCCAGCACCATGTTCAGGTAATCCGGCTGGTCCTCGGGACCGCCCACCGGCTTGGTCTGCACCACCGCCGACACTTCTCGCAGCCGCACATGGGGTGTGTCCACCAGGTCTGCCACGGCGTGCGAGAGCGTGTCGCTGCGTTCGCCGAGGTTGCTGCCCAGCGCCAGGACAGCCCGCACGCTCATGGCATCTCCCGGTAGATGCTGACCGTGACGTCGGAAAACTCCACTTGGATGGGCGCATGGGGTTTGTGCACGGTGACCTCGACGGCCGCCACGGAGAACGTGCGCAGCACGTGGTCCGCAATCCGTTCGGCCAGCGTTTCGATCAGCTGCAGCGCCTCGCCGGTGATGATCGCTTCCACCTGGTCCGCGAGCTCGGCGTAGTTGGCGGTTTTCGTCAAGTCGTCGCCGGCCGCGGCGGGCCGGATGTCCGTGTGCAGCGCAACGTCCACGATGAACCGCTGACCGTCACGGCGCTCTTGTTCCAGCACGCCGTGGTAGCCCACGGCGGAAATCCCGCTGAGCTTGATGATGTCCGGGCGCGCCGGTTGTCCTGCCGCCATGGCCCGCCCTACTTGGCCCAGGCGGCGGCGACCTTGACAGCGTCAAGGGAGGCGCCGGCGTCGTGCACGCGCACGCCCCACGCGCCGTTGGCCGCGGCCAGCGCGGAGACCGCCAGCGTGGCCTGGTCGCGTTCCTTGGGCGCGGCGGCCTTGCCCGCGGTGGTCAGCAACGAGCCGAGGAACCGCTTGCGGGAAGCACCCACCAGCAGTTTGTGTCCCAGCTGGGCGAACTGCCCGGTGGCGCGCAGCAGTTCCCAGTTGTGCTCGGCGTTCTTGGAGAAGCCCAGGCCCGGATCCAGAATGATCTGCTCCGGCGCAACGCCGGCGGCGACGAACTTGTCGCGCAGTTCCGTCAGTTCCGCGAGGACCTCGGCCACCACGTCCTGGTACTCCGCCTTCGGATCCGCATGGCGGGCATCGCCGCGCCGGTGCATCAGGATGTAGGGGGCCTTGCGCTCGGCCACCAGCGCCGGCATGGCCGGGTCGAAGGTCATGCCGGACACATCGTTGATGATGGCCGCGCCGGCATCCAGCGCCTTCGCGGCGGTGTCCACGTGCATGGTGTCCACGCTGATCAGCGCGCCGGCCTTGGCCAGCGCCTCGATGACCGGAAGGATGCGCTTCTGCTCTTCTTCCGGAGTGATCGAATCGGCATTCGGGCGGGTGGATTCCCCGCCCACGTCGATGATGTCGGCGCCGCCGTAGAGCAGCTTCAGCCCGTGGGCGATCGCCGCTTCCCGGTTGGCGTGCTCACCGCCGTCGCTGAACGAATCCGGCGTGACGTTCAAAATGGCCATGACGATGGCCCGGTCGGTGGGCAGGTCCGCGAACTTCTTCGGTGCGCGTGCCTTGCGCAGCACGGGCAGGGGCGACGTGGCGGGCCCGGTTCCGGGGACTGCGGCGAGTGAATCCATCTAGTTCTACCGTCTCTATCTCTTCGCTATCGTCCTATGATCAGGCTCATGGCCTCGGCCCGGGTGGCCTGTTCGCGCAACTGGCCGCGCACGGCCGAGGTGACCGTCTTGGCCCCCGGTTTGCGCACTCCGCGCATGGACATGCACATGTGCTCGCATTCGACGACGACGATCGCGCCCTTGGGTTCCAGGTACTTGACCAGCGCCTCCACGATTTGCGTGGTGAGTCGTTCTTGCACCTGCGGGCGGCGCGCGTAGATCTCCACCAGGCGGGCCAGCTTGCTCAGCCCGGTCACTTTACCGTCATGCGACGGAATGTAGCCAATATGCGCGGTTCCGTGGAACGGGACCAGGTGGTGCTCGCAGGTCGAATAGAACGGGATGTCCTTGACCAGCACCATTTCTTCGTGGTTGATATCGAACGTGGTGCCGAGGATGTCGGCCGGATCCTGGTGCAATCCGGCGAAGACCTCCGCATACGAGCGGGCAACCCGCTGCGGGGTGTCCTGCAGGCCCTCGCGGTCCGGATCTTCGCCGACGGCGATCAGGATCTCGCGCACCGCCTTTTCGATTCTGGGCAGGTCGATCTGCGGGTCGAAATCCAGTTCGGCAACGACGTCATCGTATTCGGTCACGTATGCGATCCTAGCCGCTGGTGCCCAAAACGCCGCCGCGGCCGTCGTCCTCCGGCAGCTCTCCGCCGGCCGGATTCGGGTCCACAATCACCGCCGCGTGGCTTCCTTCTTCCTGCTGGCCGTTGGCCGCGGCTTCCCGCTCGCGCCGCGAGATAACCGGCGGGATGTCATGGACCGGCCGGGTCTCCTTGGACAGCCACACGTCGCGCAGGTCGCGGCGGCGCAGGTCATGGAAGATCTCGGCGATCTCGCGCTGGTTCAGCGTCTCGCGCTCCAGCAAGGCCAGGGCCAGCCGGTCCAGCACGTCGCGGTTCTCGGTCAGGATCGCGTAGGCCTCGTCGTGGGCGTCGTCGATCAGCCGGCGAACTTCCTCGTCCACCACGAACGCCACGTGGTCGGAGTAGTTGCGCTCATGCGACATGTCGCGTCCCAGGAACGGCTCGCCGCCGCCCTGGCCCAGCTTCACCGCACCCACGCGTTCGCTCATGCCGTACTGGGTGACCATCTGGCGGGCGGTGCCGGTGGCTTTCTCGATGTCGTTCGAGGCGCCGGTGGACGGATCGTGGAAGACAATCTCCTCCGCCACCCGGCCGCCCATGGCATAGGCCAACTGGTCCAGCAGCTCGTTCCGCGTCACCGAGTACTTGTCATCCTCCGGCACCACCATGGTGTAGCCCAGGGCCCGGCCGCGGGGCAGGATGGTGACCTTGGTGACCGGCGCGGAGTAGCGCAGCGCGGCGGCAACCAGCGCGTGGCCGCCTTCGTGGTACGCGGTGATCTTGCGCTCGTGCTCCTTCATCACGCGCGAACGCTTCTGCGGGCCGGCCATCACCCGGTCGATGGCTTCGTCCAGCGCCCGGTCGTCGATCAGCTGGGCGTTGGAGCGGGCGGTCAGCAGCGCGGCCTCGTTGAGCACGTTGGCCAGGTCCGCGCCGGTGAATCCGGGGGCACGCTTGGCCAGCGACCGCAGGTCCACGCCGGGGGCCATCGGCTTGCCGGCCGCGTGCACCTGGAGGATCTGATGGCGGCCTTCCAGGTCCGGGGCCTCCACGGAGATCTGCCGGTCGAAGCGGCCCGGGCGCAGCAGCGCCGGGTCCAGCACGTCCGGGCGGTTGGTGGCGGCAATCAGGATGACGTTGGTCTTGACGTCGAACCCGTCCATCTCCACCAGCAACTGGTTCAGCGTCTGCTCACGTTCGTCGTTGCCGCCGCCCACGCCCGCGCCGCGGTGCCGGCCCACGGCGTCGATCTCGTCCACGAAGATGATGGCCGGCGCGTTGGCCTTGGCCTGCTCGAACAAATCGCGGACACGGGAGGCGCCGACGCCCACGAACATCTCCACAAAGTCCGAACCGGAGATGGAGAAGAACGGTGCCCCGGCCTCGCCGGCCACGGCGCGGGCCAGCAGGGTCTTGCCGGTGCCGGGCGGGCCGTAGAGCAGCACGCCCTTGGGGATCTTGGCCCCCACCGCTTGGAATTTGGCCGGTTCGGAGAGGAATTCCTTGATTTCGTGCAGTTCCTCCACGGCCTCGTCCGCGCCGGCGACGTCGGCAAAGGTCACCTGCGGCATGTCCTTGGAGATCAGCTTGGCCTTGGACTTGCCGAACTGCATGACCTTGGAGCCGCCGCCCTGCATCCGCGAGAGCAGGAACCAGAAGATCAGGCCGATGATCAGGATGGGCAGGATCAGGCCCATGAAGCTCGCGAACCAGTTGTTTTCCACCGGTTGGTCGGTGAAGTTATTCACCCCGGACGTGTTGACCGCCTTCACGATGTCCGGTCCGCGGTCGTGGCTGTAGAAGAAGGTGATCGACTTGCCCTTATTGGAGCCGTCGAGGATCAGGTCGTTGCGGAGCGTCAGGTCGACGCTCTGCGCGCCGTCGTTGATCCGGGCTTGTTCCGCCTTCTTGTCCTGCAGCAGCGAAAGTCCCACGCTGGTGTCGACCCGCGACGATTGCGGGCCGGCCAGATTTGGCACGGCGATCAGGAGGATGACCAAGACCAGGACAATCCAGATGATTGGTCCCTTGAAAAGGTTCTTCAATTTCATGCGACTTGGGGGCTTGCGCCCGTCCCTCCTGCTTGTCCGCGCGTGATGGCAGCCCGGTGGGCTACTACAGCTATACACCGTCCGTCTTCATTCACGCTCGGCGGAGCCGATTAGTTCCCTCTCGGCGTAGCGTGGCCTGCAGAAGACGGTGCAGCGGTTATTCGTAAATGTGCGGCGCCAGCGTGCCGATGAAGTCCAGGTTGCGGTAGCGCTCGGCGTAGTCCAGCCCGTAGCCCACGACGAACTCGTTCGGGATCTCGTAGCCCACGTACTTGACGTCGATCTCCACCTTGGCGGCCTCGGGTTTGCGCAGCAGCGTGCAGATTTCCACGCTGGCCGGACCGCGGGAAATCAGGTTGGTCTTCAGCCAGGACAAGGTCAGGCCGGAGTCGATGATGTCCTCCACGATGAGCACATGCTTGCCCATCAGGTCCGTCTCCAGGTCCTTCAGGATCCGCACTACGCCCGAGGACTGGGTGCCGGACCCGTAGGAGGAGACGGCCATCCAGTCCATCTTGACGTGGCTGTGCAGGGCCCGCGCCAGGTCGGCCATGACCATCACCGCGCCTTTGAGGACGCCGACGATCAGCAGATCGCGCCCTTCATAATCCTTATCGATCTGGGCAGCCAGCTCGGCAACGCGCTGCTGGATCTGCTCTTTGGTGTAGAGGACGTGCTTGAGGTCTGCCTGGACGTCGTTGGAATCCACCACTTGCTCCCGGGTCTAGCGGTCTGACTGACCGGGGCTGCGGCCAGTTGCTCTCAACACAAGATTGCCATAGCCGGTGCCATCTTGGGGAACCGCATTGGCATTGGTCCGCCGGTAGACGCTGACGAATCCGGCCAACTGCACGGGACCGGCGGAGCCTTGGCGGCGCAGCAGCGTTTCGGCCGCCTGCAGCCGCTCGTAGCTGGGATTCTCGCCGCCCAGCTCCGCGGCCGCCAGGGCGATGACGCGGTGCTTCATGGCGGCCGGAAGCCGTTCCATGCCGTCGCGCCGCAACTCCACTCCCTCCGGCGTCAGCAACCTCACCCGGAGGTATTCTTCGGCCGCCTGCGCCTGCAGGTACTCCGCGTCCGCGGCCAGGATTTGAGCCGAACGCCACAGCGCCTCCGCCACGCCGGGGCCGATTTCATCCTCCAGGAACGGCATCACCCGGGTTCGGATCCGCGAGCGCATGAAACGCGGATCGGTGTTGCTGGGATCGTGCCAGGGCTGCAGTCCGGCCAGGGCGCAGACCTCCTCGGTGTCCCGCCGGCGCAGTGCCAGGAACGGACGCAGGTACTGGCCCCGCTTCACCGGCATGCCGGCCAGCGAACGGGTGCCGGAACCGCGCCCGAGGCCCAGCAGCACCTGTTCCGCCTGGTCGTCCAGGGTGTGCCCCAGCAGGACCGCGGCCGCGCCCAAGTCCGCCGCCGCCGCATCCAGGGCTGCGTAGCGGGCCGTCCGGGCGGCGGCCTCCGGCCCCATTCCGGCGGATTCCACGCTCACGCGGCGCACCTGGACCGGCGCCAGGCCCAGCGATTCGAGCTGCAGCCGCGCACCCTCAGCCACCTCGGCACTGCCGGCCTGCAATCCGTGGTCGACGACGACGGCACCCACCCGGTAGGGACGGACGCCGTTGCGCGCGGGACGGTTGAAGAACTCAGCGGTGATGGCCAAGGCCAGCGAATCCGGCCCGCCGCTGCAGGCCACCAGCAACAGCGGGGCTTCAGATGAGTCCGCGGTGGCGGGCGCCGGCCCAAACTCTTCCAAGGCCTGGCGCAGCTGGTGCCGGACGGCCCCCACGCGCGGATGGAGCCGGGGCTTGCGCCGCTCCGCTGCCCTGCCGCTCATGCGCGGCTGAGGTCCATGCGGCTGATCCACAGGTCGGGATGGTGGATCTCTTCCTCGGTGGGCAGATTTTCCGGACGCTCCCACACGGCGTTGAAGCCTTCCATGCCGACTTGCCGGGTCACGGCGCGGACGAACTTGGCGCCGTCGGAGTACTGCCGCGCCTTGGCATCCAGGCCCATGAGCTTGCGGACCCAGTTCTCCAGCGCGCCGCGGCTCTGACCGCGGGCGTTGAATCGTTGGCGGATGGTCTTCACGGTCGGAACAATCGAGGAGTCCACCGCATCCATCACTACGTTGGCGTGCCCCTCCAGCAGGCTCATCACGGCCGTCAGGTGCGAGAACACCGCCTTCTCCTCCGGGCCCTGGATCAGTTCCAGGACTGAACCCTTAAGCGAAGAACCCGGCTTCCCGCCGTCGTCCTTCCCGCTGTCCTTGGTCGCGGCCACGGCGGCCTTGACGGCCTGCTGCAGCCGGTCGCCCAGGGTGTCCGCTTTTTCCACCAGCGACGACGAGAGTTCGCCGATCTGCTCCATCATGTGGTCGCGCAGCCAGGGCGCCGCAGCGAACTGCACCCGGTGCGTCTGCTCGTGCAGGCAGACCCACAACCTGAAGTCGGCCGGCACCACATTCAGCTCGCGTTCCACGGTCACGATGTTGGGCGCCACCAGCATCAACCGGCCGGCCGCGGGGCCGCCGGGCAGCAGCGAGCAGAACGGGTCGTACTGGCCCAGCACCTTGCTGGACAAGAAGGAGAGGATGGCGCCCATCTGGGTTCCGGTGAGCGCGCTGCCCACGGCCGTGGTGGCGCTCTTGAGCTGGTCCGGGCGTTTCTCGGCGAGCGCGGAGAGGGCCGGGGCCAGCATGACCTCGAAGCTGCGGGCATTGGCCTTGGACCAGGCCGCGCGGTCGATGATCAGCACCTCGGAGTCGCGCAGGTCGCGGGCGGCGTCCAGGCCGGTGATGCGGTGCACGTGGTCCACCGATTCCTCGGCCAGCCGGCGCAGCTCTTCCACGGCGGCACGGATTTCCGCGACCTTCATCCGGGGGCCGGCCGGGGTCAGTTTGGCTGCCGTGGAGGCCGCCAGGTCCCAGTTGACCAGACGCGGCGGCGGGCCGGAGGAGGCGCCGGATTCACTGGGGGTGGGTGCGCTGCTGTCCATGCGTTCCATCAGATCACATCAACGCCAAGCCGGTCACTACCGGGCGCCTCGCGGATCCGTGCGCGGTCAGCGGCATCCGCAGCCGGCCAGCACGGTGGCGGCCCGGTCGGCGGCCGCGCGGGCGGCATCGATCGAACCGTTCAGCCCATTGGCCACGAAAGCGAAAGCCAGGAGCCGTCCGTCCGCGCTGGCCACGTAGCCGCTGAGCGATGTCACCGAGTTCAGCGTGCCGGTCTTGGCGCGGACCAGTCCGGCGCCGCCGGCGTTGGCGTCCACATATCGTCCGGACAGGGTGCCGGTCAGGCCCGCGATCGGCAGCGAACCGATTCCGGCCCGCAGGTCTGCGTCCTGGGCGGTGGCGATCAAGGTGACCGCGGCGGCCAGTTGCGCGGGACTCACCCGGTTCTTCATCGAGAGCCCGCTGGCATCGGCCAGCACCATCCCCTTCACCGGAATGCCCAGCCGTTCGGCCGCCTCCCGCACGGCCTCGGTGCCGCCGCCGAAGGAGCCGGGCTTACCCATGGCAACGGCCGTGTTGCGCGCCAGGACCTCCGCCACGTAGTTGTCCGAGTTCTGCATCATGTAGGCCACCTGGTCGGCGACGGGTGCGGACTGCACCTCGGCCAGCACGGTCCCGTCCGCCGGCGCCGCATCGCGGCCCACCTTGGTCGCCACGGTAAAATTCTTGCCGGCTACGGCCTGGGCCAGCGCATCCCGGAAAGCCGCCCCGGCCAGCCCGGCCGCGTCGTTCACCAGGTCGCCCCCGCCGCCGGCCTGGTCGCGTCCGGCGTACATCGCCAGCGGGTAGATCGGGGCGATCTCACCGTTTTTCACGTCGCCCGGATCCCAGGCGGCGCTGATGGCCGGCCCGGAGTAGAGCGAGTCGTCCACCACCACGGTCAGCTCACCCGTGTAGTTGCTGGCGGCCAGCTTCCCGGCCGCCTGGGCAGCCAGCGTAGCCAGCCCGGCTTCCCCCCAGACCGCGCCGGGACGTGATTCCCCGGCCCCCAGCAAAGCATCGCCGCCGCCCACCAGGTACAGCACACCCGGGTTGCTGCCGCGCTTGATGGTGGTGCTGAGCCGCCGGTCCGCGCCGAGCGATTCCAGCGCGGCGACGGCGGTAAGCGTCTTCAGGTTCGACGCCGGAATCACCGGGTCGCCGGCGCCCTTGTTGTACAGCACCTCGCCGCTGGCGGCATCGGTGACGGTCGCCGAAAAGCCGCCGGCGCCGTCGTACGCCAAGGCCTTGTCCAGCGCGGGCTTCAGCGCGGCCGGATCGGGCAGCGGCGCCGTGCCTTTCGGGCCCGACGGCGGCGGATCCAGTTCGGTGGGGGGCAACTGCGCCGCCGGCGTGCTGATCACCGGCTCCGGCTGCGGCCACTCGATGGCCTGCGCCAGATTGAATCCTGCGGGCACTGCCAGCGCGGCGAACACCACGGCCAGCAGCCCTGAGGTGAGCACACGGAAACCACGCCCCATGCTGCCCCTCCTGAGGATTGTGATAGTGGCTCTTCGCCCCGGCTCGGCCCCGATGCCGGGGGGCGAAGGCAAGACCGATATCGTTAAGCGTAGTCGGCGCCGGGCAACGGTTGCGCCAGCGGCGCCGAAGCCATAAGTCTGAACGCCTCCAAGGAGCGAAGCCATGCAGCATGACGTCACCATCGAGATCCCCAAGGGATCCAGGGTCAAGTACGAAATCGACCACGAAACCCACCGCCTCCGGCTGGACCGGGTGCTGTTCACCTCCATGCAGTACCCGACCCACTACGGCTACTTCGAGGACACGCTGGGCGAGGACGGCGATCCGCTGGACGCGATGGTCATGCTGCAGGACTTCGACCTGCTGCCGGGCGTGCTGGTTGAGTCCCGCCCGATCGCCGTCTTCAACATGACCGACGACGGCGGCGGCGACGCCAAGGTGCTGTGCGTCCCGGCCGACAAGCGCTTCGACCACATCCAGGAACTCTCCGATGTACCGGAGTTCCTGATCAAGGAGATCGAGCACTTCTTCACCCGCTACAAGGACCTGGAGCCGGGCAAGTGGGTCAAGGCCGAGGGCTGGGCCGACCGCGCCGCCGCGGAAGCCGAACTGGAAGCCTCGATCAAGCGCTTTGCCGCCCAGGGCGAGAACTCGGCCGCCGACGAGCCGCAGGGCCGCGACGTCTAACTGACGCTTCCGCCGGCCGCCGGCGGCACCAACGACGACGGCGGTCCGGGCCTGCGAGGTCCGGGCCGCCTTGCCGTTGGCGCCCCTCCCCGGACACGCCATCAACCGAAATCGGTTGATCGCACGTTGGTGGGGGCAATACTGGTGCCATGTATGTGCTCACCATCAACCAGCGCGATTCCCGCGAGGTGGGCGACCTGGTGCCCGAGCTGATCAAGTCGCTGCGCCACCTGCCGGCGGCCATCCCCTTCCAACGCTCCGTAGGCGACGAGGCCATCGGCGCGGTCGCGGAAGCCTCCACTGCTATCGACGCGGCGCTGATCGCGCTGCGCAGCCGGCGCTGGCATGTGGGAGTAGGCGTGGGAGAGCTGCGGCCGCCGCTTCCGCCGGAGATCAAGGACGCCGAAGGATACGGGCTGGTCTACGCGCGCCGCGCCGTGAACCGCGCGCAGAAAACAGGCGAGCGCGTCCCGCTGGCGGTCTCCGGCCCCGACGCGGACGTCGCTGCGGAAGCGGAGGCCGTGCTGCGGCTGCTCGGCCAGATCGTGGCCACCCGCACCGACGCGGAGTGGAAGGTCCTGGACTTGATGACGCCGGGAGCGCGTGGCCAGCAAAAGTTCATTGCCGAGGAGCTGGGCATTACCAGCCAGGCCGTGAGCAAGGCCGTGGTCCGGTCGCACTGGGTGGAGGAATGGGCCTGCCGCCCCGCGGCAGCGCGGCTGCTGGACCTGGCCTACGGGCCACGGTCACTGCCGGCCGCCGCGCTGCCCTACTGATCGGCCGCGCGTGCCCTGCAACAGGGCCTGCGGCGTTTAGACTCCGTCACAGAAGGCCACCGGCTTCCGCCGGTGGCGCGGAACAAAGGAGTGCACATATGGTTCCCGAGATTAACGTCTGGGCGGTCATCGTGGCCACCATTTCGACCATGGTCGTGGGGGCCATCTGGTACACGCCGAAGGTCTTCGGCAACTACTGGATGAAGGTCGCCAAGGTCAGCCCCGGTGACGGCAAGAACGCGGTGCGTCCCATCATCATCACCGTCGTTGTCAGTTTCATCAGCGCCTGGGTGCTGGCGGGTTCGGCCGCCATTGCGCAGGACTTTTATGGCGGCAACTTCCTTTGGAACACCGTGCTGACCGCCGTGATCCTCTGGGCCGGCTTTACCGCGGCGCGGTTCGTCACCCATGACGCCTTCGAGGGACGCCCGGCCGGGCTGACCGTGCTGAACATCGTGCACGAGCTGGTCACGTTCCTGGTCATGGCCCTGATCATCGGCCTCTTCGGGATCAGCACGGCCTGACCCGCAGGCATGGCCCGCGGCCACGCCGGTGTCAGTCCAGCAGGCTGAGCAGGATGGGGGCCGCGCCGTCTTCTTCCACCGTTCCGGTGACTTCGTGGGCGACGGCGATGACCTCCTCGGGCGCCTGTCCCATGGCCACCCCGCGGGCGGCCCAGTCCAGCATTTCAATGTCGTTGCGCCCGTCGCCCATGGCCACCGTGTGCGACGGCTCCACGTCCAGCTTTCGGCGCAGGGTTTCCAGGGCACTGGCCTTGGTGACGCCGTTGGCGGCGATGTCCAGCCAGGCCGTCCAGCCCACCGAGTAGGTCACGCCCTTGAGCCCGGCGGTGTCGATGGCCGCCTTGAACTCCTCGGGTGTGTTTTCGGCGCTGGAGACCACCACGCGCACGGCCGTGGAATCCAGCAGTGTTTCAAAGTCCACACCCTTGGCTTCGATGCCGAAGCTGGCGTCCTGGAAGCGCTCGGTGGCCAAGAAGTTGCCTTCTTCGTCCTCCAGCGCGAACTTTGCCGTCGGCAGTTTCGAGCGCATCACGCGCAAGGCGGGGCCGGGATTGAAGGTCACCCGGTCTTCCACCTCGTAGCCGGCATCCAGCGACGTGTCGATCCGCAGGGTGACGCCGCCGTTGGAGCAGACCGCGTACCCCTTGGTCAAGCCGATCAACTCAATGATCGGCAGCGTTGCATTCAGCGACCGGCCGGTGGATACCACCACTTCGTGGCCGGCATCGACGACGGCACGGGCCGCCTCGCGCACCGCATCGCTCATGTGGCCGTCGTGGTTGACCAAGGTGCCGTCCACGTCCAAGGCCACCAGCTTGCGGGCCCCGTTCTCGACGAAGTTCTTCCGCCGGGCCGCGCTGGACTGTTCTGTCTTGTTTTTTTCTGCTATCCGCTGGTCGTCGATGCCAGCGTGAGCCTTATCAGCTGTAGTTGTCATCCACCTAGTGAAGCATGACCAAGCTAAGGACCGGTAGGGAGTTTTCTACGGGCGAATGACGCGCCGGTGAACGGACGGGAGGCCCAGGGCACGCCGAAGGCCCGGAATCAGGCCGCGGAGGCGGGTCTCAGCCGAGGACCGGCAGGACCTCCATGCCGCCCAGGTAGGGCTGCAGGGCGGCCGGCACGTTCACCGAGCCGTCGGCATTCTGGTGGTGTTCCAGAATGGCGACGATCCATCGCGTGGTGGCCAGCGTTCCGTTCAGCGTGGCGACCGCCCGCGTGCCCTTCCGCTCGCCCTCTGCCGCGACTTGGCGTTCGCGGATGTTCAGCCGGCGGGCCTGGAAGGTGGTGCAGTTGGAGGTTGAGGTCAACTCCCGGTAGGCCTGCTGGGTGGGCACCCAGGCTTCGCAGTCGAACTTGCGGGCCGCGCTCATGCCGAGGTCCCCTGCGGCGGTGTCGATCACCCGGTAGGGCAGTTCCACCTTCGCCAGCATTTCCTCTTCCCAGGCCAGCAGCCGAGCGTGCTCGTCGGCGGCTTCCTCGACCGGGCAGTAGATGAACATTTCCAGCTTGTTGAACTGGTGCACCCGAATGATGCCCCGGGTGTCCTTGCCGGCGGCGCCGGCTTCCCGGCGGTAGCAGGAGCTCCAGCCGGCGTAGCGGGTGGGACCGGCGGAGAGGTCAAGGATTTCGTCAGCGTGGTAGCCCGCCAAAGCCACCTCCGACGTCCCCGTCAGATACAGGTTGTCGCGCTCCAAACGGTAGATCTCGTCGTCGTGCTCAACATCGAAACCGGTGCCCTGCATCGTCTCCGGGCGAACCAGCGTGGGGGTGATCATCGGGATGAAGCCATTGGACACCGCCTGGTCCAGGGCCATGTTCATCAGCGCGATCTCCAGCCGGGCGCCCACACCCTTGAGGAAGTAGAACCGGGATCCGGAGACCTTGGCCCCGCGTTCCATGTCGATGGCGCCGATCAGCTCACCGATGGCCAGGTGGTCCCTCGGCTCGAAGCCGTCCGGACCGAAATCGCGGGGCTTGCCGACCGTCTTGACCACGGTGAAGTCGTCCTCGCCGCCGGCGGGAACACCGTCCTCGATCAGGTTGGGGATACTGCGCAGCAGCGACTCCTGCTGGTTTTGCGCGGCATCCGATGCCGCCTGCGCCTCCTTGACCGATGCCGCCAGCTCCTTGACCTGAGCCAGGAGCGCGGCCTTTTCCTCGCCCTTGGCCTGCGCCACCTTCTTGCCGAAGACATTCTGCTCGGCGCGCAGTCCCTCGTACCGGTTGATCGCTTCGCGGCGGGTCACGTCGGCGGCGATGACGGCATCGACGATGGACTCGTCGGCACCCCGGGCGCGCTGGGAGGCACGGAAGATCTCTGGATTGGCGCGGAGTTCGTTTACATCGATCACTTGCTAAGGGTACCCAAAAAGGCGTTCCGCCCTCGATCTGTGCCGCCAGGCCCTGGCAGCGGGCACGCGGGCCGCCCTCGAGGCGGCGCTGGCTAAGCTAAGAGCACCATGCCTGCCGAATGGATCATCGCCCTCACCGTAGCCGCAGCGGCGGCCGCCTTCGTGGTGATCTGGCTGGGCATCCGCCGGATATCCGGGCGCAGCACGGCGTCAGGGCCGGCCGATCCGCCGCCGGCTTCGGTCCTGCCCGACCAGCGCGTGGTGTTCATCCTGAACCCGGTGAAGAACGGCGCGGCCGAGGCCCGCCTGCAGGTGGAGGCTGCCTGCGCAGCCGCCGGCTGGAGTCCTCCGCTGGTCCTGGAAACCACTCCCAACGACCCGGGCCACGGCCAGGCCAAACGCGCCCTGGAGGAGCGGGCCGACGTCGTCATTGCCGGCGGCGGCGACGGCACCATCCGGGTGGTTGCCTCGGAATTGTCCGGCACCCAGGTTCCGATGGGCGTGTTGCCGCTGGGCACGGGAAACCTGCTGGCGCGGAACCTGGGCCTTGACCCCAGCGCCCTGCAGGCCAACATCAACGTGGCGCTGCACGGTGTGATCCGCAAGATCGACACCGCGGACATCACCTTGGAGAACGAGGCCACCGGGGTACGGGTCGAGGACAGTTTCCTGGTGATCGCCGGCATCGGGGTGGATGCGGACGTCCTGGCCGACACCCGGGACGACCTCAAGCGCCGGTTCGGCTGGATGGCTTACTCGGAAGCCGGTGTCCGCCACCTTGCCGGTCAGCGCAAGCGGGTCATGGTCAGCATCGACGGTGGCCCGGCCCAACCGCGCAAGGTGCGCAGCATCCTGCTGGCCAACTGCGGGAGGCTTCCGGCGGGGATCGACTTCATCCCCACCGCGGAAATCGACGACGGCGAAATAGACATCGTGGTGCTCAGCCCGCGCAGCGTGGTCGGCTGGCTCTGGATCGCCGCCAAGACCCTGGTGCGGCACACTGCGCCGATCCCGGTGATCGAATACCACCGCGGACGGACGGTGCGGATCACCGCACACGAGGAGATGGGCACCCAGCTCGACGGCGACCACTCCGGACCCGTCACGTCGCTGACCGTTGCGGTCAGGCCCCGTTCGCTGGCGGTACGCACGGAGTCGATTCCCACCGCCGACAGCGCCCGCCCCGCCGCCTAAGGAGAGGCAGCCGCTGCCGGCACGGGGAAATGAGACGGGTTATGTGTCGTCGCCGCCGGCGTTGAGCGGATCGTCGCTGGCGTCGGCCTGGGCGGTGTCGTGGAACTCTTCGCCCGGAATGTCGATCAGCTGCTCGTCCGCTTCGAGCGCCGGAATCTCAGCGTCCGGCTGCTCCAGGTCTTCCTCCGCGGGAACCGGGAATCTGCCGGCTGCCTGCTGGTTGATCAGCTGCTGCTCCTCGGCGAAACGCAGGTCGTTTCCTTGGTCGCCGAGGTCGCCCGCGCGGTTTTCGCTGGAGGTCTGGTGCAGCGCCTCTTCCGGGGTCGGCTCCCCGTCCTGGTACTGGTCCCTGTCGTTGTGCTGTGTCATGCTGCTCCGATCTGTGGTCCCGAGGTCAGTTTTCCTCAGCATACTGACCATAACAACCGGCGGATACCCCGGCCGCCGGCATTCAGCGGGCCTGCAGCAGTTCCCTGACCCAGCCATCGGCCCGCAGGAACGCTTCGTCCTGGTTGCTGCGCGGAACCGTGTGCCCGCGGCGGTCGGCCCGCGGATAGGAGCCAAGGAACCTCAGGCCCGGACTGAGCCGGTGCAACCCGCGGACCGCGTCGGCCACGCGCTCCTCGGCCAGGTGCCCTTCCGCATCCAGGCTGAAGAAATAGTCGCCGAGGAACTGTCCGGTTGGCCTGGACTCGATCCGACTCAGGTTCACCCCCCGGCTGGAGAGCTGTTCCAGGATCGCCACCAGCGCCCCGGGGTGGTCCTGCGGCAGCGGGACCACCAAGGTGGTTTTATCCGCTCCGGTCGGCGCCGGAAGGAGGCCGGGCCGGCTGACCAGAATGAAGCGGGTGACGGCGTCGGGAATGTCTCCAATGTCATCGGCCAGCACCTGCAGGCCTCGCCGCTGGGCGACCAACGGCGAGCAGATCGCGGCCTGGTGGCCGGAGTCCGGATCCAGCAGCCCCACCCCGGCCGCCGCCGTGGACGACGCGGGAAGATATGCTGCCTGCGGAATGTTTTCGCTGCACCAGGTCCGGCATTGGGCCCAAGCATGCGGGTGGGTGGAGACCACGGAGATCCCGCGGAGCTCCGTCCCGGAACGCACGGCCAGCACAAACCGGATGGGCACCAACTGCTCGCCGATGATCTGCAGCGGCTCACCGCCCGCTATCGCGTCCAACGTGGCGCTGACGCCGCCCTCGACCGAGTTCTCGATCGGAACCATCGCGGCGCCGGCTTCACCCAAGCGGACCGCATCCAAAGCGGCCTCCACATTTGATGCCGGAATCCGGGGCACGGCTTCGGCCCCGGGGACCTGAAGGAGAGCGGCTTCGGTGAAGGTACCCTCCGGCCCCAGGAAAGTGTAGGCGCTGGTCATTACTGGACCCGGGGCTCCTGCCCGTTCTCCGACACGATGGGCTTGCCCGCGTCCAGCCAGGCACCCATGCCACCGTGGATGTTGACGGCGGAATATCCGTTCGAGTTCAGCCATTCCGTGGCCCGGAACGAGCGGCCGCCGCTGCGGCACACCACATGCAGGTCCACATCCGGGTCCAGCTCATCCAGGCGCAGCGGCAATTCGTTGAGCGGAATATGCACCGCGCCGGAGATGTGTCCGGCTTCCCATTCGTAGTCTTCGCGCACGTCCAGAATGGTGGCGTCGCCGCCTACGCTGTTGACGTCCACGTTCTCGACATCGCTCATGGCAACCTCCGCAATGCGCGGCAGCCACTGCTGCCGCTGATGAATTCTTGAGTACGCGTCCCGGCAATTCGGCCGCACCACAAGCCTATAGTGGGATCGTCCGCTGCACCTTAATGAGACAGGGGTATCCATGGCCGCAGACCAGCCGACCATCCTGGCCACGTCCGGAGGTTTCAAAGCCGGTGTGCGCAGCCGGATTGCGTTCGACCACCTGGTGCACCACGCCGTCGACCTGTCAGGGGCCACCGGGCGGGCGCCGCGGCTGACCCATTTGGGCACGGCAGGCGGCGACCAGCGCTGGTTCCAGGCCGAACTGGACGAGGCGGCCCGGACGGCCGGCTTTGGGCTGAGCCATCTGAACCTGTTCACCATGCCGAACGTGTCCGACATCGAAGAGCACCTGCTCGGCCAGGATGTGGTGTGGGTGGGCGGCGGTTCGGTGGCAAACCTGCTGGCCGTCTGGCGGGTCCACGGACTGGATGCCATCTTCCGGCGCGTCTGGCAGGCCGGCGTGGTGCTGGCGGGCGTCTCCGCCGGCTCCATCTGCTGGTTCCGCGGCGGCACCACCGACTCCTTCGGTCCCGACCTGCGGCCGGTCACCAACGGCCTGGCCCTGCTGCCCTACGACAACGGGGTCCACTACGACTCGGAACCTCAACGCCGGCCGCTGGTGCACCGGCTGGTGGCGGACGGCATCCTGGGTGAAACGCATTGCACCGACGACGGCGTGGGGCTGGTCTACCACGGCATCGAACTGGCGGAGGCGGTCAGCGAGGCCGACGGAAAACTGGCCTACCGGGTCACCGCCCAGGCCGGCGACGGGCCCGAAGCCATCGCGGTGGAGGAGCCGATCGAAGCCCGCTTCCTTGGCTGACGGGGGCTGCCGCCTACGCCGGGCCAGAGCAGGATTGGCCCGGACCGCCGCGCGGGGCTACAGTTACGGGCGATGACTGCACTGCATGATTTGACGGCGGTTGCCCAGCGCGACGCCGTGGCCCGCGGCGAACTGTCGGCCCGGGAACTGACGGAGCACTACCTCCGGCGGATCGAGGCGCTGAATCCACGGCTCGGCGCCTTCATCACGGTCGGCGCCGATCAGGCGCTCAAGCAGGCGCGCGCCGCGGACGACCACCAGGCCCGCGGCGGAACGCTGGGCCGGCTGCACGGACTGCCGCTGGCATACAAGGACCTCACCGATGTGGCCGGCCTTCCGACCTCACATGGCAGCGCGGCACTGGATCACCGGCCGGCGCTGGCGAACCATCCCCTGGTCGACGTGCTCGAATCCGCCGGCAGCATCACACTGGGCAAGACCCAGGTGCCGGAATTCGGCCTGACCTCCTACAGCGAAAACCGCGTGGCGCCCCCGGCCCGCAACCCGCTGGACCCCACGCTGAGCCCGGGCGGCTCCTCCGGCGGTAGCGCCGCGGCCGTCGCCGCGGGCATGCTGCCCTTTGCCCCGGGCACCGACGGCGGCGGCTCGGTGCGGATCCCCGCGGCCGCCACCGGGCTGGTGGGGCTCAAACCCGGACGCGGCCGGCTGCCCGCCGGCACCACCGGCGACGACGCCGGCCAGCTGGTGGTGGCAGGTCCCCTGGCCCGCACCGCAGCCGACGCGGGCCTCCTCATGGACGCCATGTCCGACGAGCCCTCGGCCCGGGCAGCCTCCGGAGAGGAACCGGATTTCCTCGGTGCCGCGCTCCGCGCCGAAGGCCGCTTCCGGATCGGTGTGAGCACCGACTCGCCGTTCGAGTCCGCCTACCCGCTCTCGCTGGAGCCGGAGGCGCTCGAGGCGCTCGAGACGGCCGTCGAGTTGCTGCAGGGACTGGGCCACGAGCTGGCGGACGCGGAGGTCCGTTACGACAACCGCTACCCGGACGCCTTCGCCACGGTTTGGACCTCCGGCCTGGCCCAGCTGGATCTGCCGGCCACACGCGAAGCGCAGCTCATGCCGCTCACCCGGGCCTTCCGGCGCCGCGCCGTGAAGCGCACGCCGCAGGCACTGGCGGAGGCGCTGGCCGTGCTGGCACGCTTCCAGGACGACACCCGGACACAGTTCGGCCGCTACGACCTGATGCTCACGCCGGCGCTGGCGCAGACGCCGCGGCCGGTGGGCTGGTACACCTCCACCAGCGCGGACGTGGACTACATGCGCCAATGCCAATATTCGCCGTTCACCTCGCTGGTCAACGTGTGCGGCCTGCCCGCCGTTGCCGTCCCGGTCAGCAGCACCGAAGAAGGCTTGTCCATGGGGGTCCAGCTGATCGGCCGGCCGGGCTCCGAGGCCACGTTGCTGGCCGTCGCCGCCCAGCTGGAAAACGTCCGCTGACTCGCCGGAGAACCCCGCGCTGACCTGCGGAAATGCCCTAGCACCCGCGCCCGGGCGGAGCAAGGATATGACAATGCGTGTCGCAAAGTGTCAGAATTGAACACCGTGAGCAATACCGTGCAGTCCGGAAATCCGCAGCCGGAACAAGCTATAAAGTCCAGCCAAACCGGCAAAACATTCTTCGGGCATCCACGGATGCTGGCCAATCTCTTCTCCGTAGAACTCTGGGAGCGCTTCTCCTTCTACGGCATGCAGGGCATCCTGCTCTACTACATGTACTACTCGGTCGCCGAGGGCGGCCTGGGCATCGACGAAGGCATCGCCACCGGCCTGGTGGGCGCCTACGGCGGCGGCGTTTACCTCTCCTCCATCCTGGGCGCGTGGGTAGCCGACCGCATTCTGGGCTCCGAGAAGGTCCTCTTCTTCACCGGCATCATGGTGATGCTGGGGCACATCGCGCTGGCCCTGCTGCCGGGCGGCGTCGGGCTGGCCGTCGGCCTGATCCTGGTGGCCATCGGTTCCGGCGGCCTGAAGGCCACCGCCAGCTCCCTGGTCGGCTCGCTGTACAGCCTGAAGGACGACCGCCGCGATGCCGGCTTCTCCATTTTCTACATGGGCGTGAACATCGGCGGCCTGTTCGGCCCGCTGCTTACCGGCCTGGCCCAGGTGCAGCTTGGCTTCCACTACGGCTTCGGCCTGGCCGCGCTGGGCATGGCGATCGGCCTGACCCAGTACGCGCTGACCCGCAAGAACCTCCCCGAGGCCTCGCACCATGTGGCCAACCCGCTGCCGCGCGGCAACTACGGCAAGGTCGCCGCGGTGGCCGCGGCCGCCGTCGTCGTTATTGTGCTGCTGGTGTCCTTCGGTTTTGTCACCGCTGAAAACCTCGCGCCGATCATGGCCTGGCTGGCGATCATCGCCGCCGTCGTGTACTTCGTGGTGATCCTCTCCAGCAAGCAGGTGGACGGCGTGGAGCGCAAGCGGGTGTACGCCTTCATCCCGCTGTTCATCGCCTCCGCCGCGTTCTGGGCGCTGTTCCAGCAGCAGTTCACCGTGGTGGCGCTGTACGCGGACAAGCAGCTGGACCGCTCGCTGGGCGGCTGGGAAATGCCGGCCAGCTGGGTGCAGTCCATCAACCCGGTGTTCATCATCATCTTCGCCGGCATTTTCGCCGCCGTGTGGACCAAGCTCGGCCCGAAGCAGCCCAGCTCGCCGATGAAGTTCGCCCTGGGCCTGGTGGTGATGGGCCTGGCGTTCCTGGCCTTCATTCCGCTGGCCGGCGGCGGCGCCAACTCCACCCCGCTGCTGGCCATGGTGGGCATCCTGTTCCTCTTCACGATGGCGGAACTGTTCCTCTCCCCCACCGGGTCCTCGGTCTCCACCAAGCTGGCCCCGAAGGCGTTCCAGACCCAGATGGTGGCGCTGTTCCTGCTGTCCATCTCGCTGGGCACCACGCTGGCCGGCATCCTGGCCGGCTACTACGACCCGACCAATGAGGCCCCGTACTTCGGCTTCATTGGCGTGGTGGCGATTATCCTGGGCGTCGGCCTGGCCGCGGCCGTGCCGTCGCTGAAGAGGCTGATGGGCGGCATCCGCTAGACCGCCCGCAACCAACGACGGCGATGCCCGGGTGAGGATTGGCTCCTCACCCGGGCATCGCCGTCGTTAGGGGTGCATTCCCTCATCCCGTCGCGGTGTCCTGCTGCTGATCGGCTGTACGGTTAACGCCCTTCCGCGGGCCGGTTAGGGGCCACAACCGTGCAGTCGATGCGGCCCTGCTGGCGCTGCCGCTTGAAGGGACCTCCGGCGGCGCTAGATGCTGCCGAGCACGCCGATGAAGATCAGCAGGCACCAGATGCCGGTCACCGCGTAGCCCATGATCAGTCCGGCCAGCGCGAGGCTGCGGCCGGCCGGCTCCTTGCCGAGTGCGATGTGGCCGAACACGATGGCCAGGATCTGCGGCACGAATATAGCGCCGAAGGTCACCACGGAGACGATGCCCAGCACCAGCGCGGCAATGCTGAGGCCCTTCGGCTGGGCCTGCGGCGTGTAGTACATCGGCTGGTTGTAGTCCGGGCCGCCGTACGGCTGCTGGCCGGCGTACGGCTGGGCGCCGGGGCCGGGCTGGTAGGCGTACGGATGCGGTGCATCGGACAGCGACGGCGGCTGCGGCAGGGCCTGGCCGGCGTTCGGATCCGTGTACCAGCCCGGGTGCTTTGGATCGTTGAAGGGCGGCCTGTTCTCCGTGCCGGACATGCTCTGGATTCCCCCTGGGATAGTTTCGCTGCTTCGCGCAGCTGCGGTGCGGGTGCCCTACCAGTCTAGGCGCGGCCCCGGATGTGCCCGTATGGCGGCGGATCCGTCACGGACCGCTACGGATTTCTGGGTTTTTTGGCATGCTTGAGTTATGGCAAACCGTGCGGGCACCGTAGCCCTCCCCAGCGACCTTGTAGACCTGACCGCGCTGCGGGACGCCTACTTCGACATCAAGCCGGATCCGGCCGACCCGGCCCAGCGCGTGGCCTTCGGAACCTCCGGGCACCGCGGCTCCAGCCTGAAGGCCTCCTTCAACGAGGACCACATCGCCGCCATCACCCAGGCGATTGTGGAGTACCGCGCCGGCCAGGGGATTTCAGGCCCGCTGTTCGTCGGCAAGGACACGCACTCCCTCTCTGATCCGGCCCAGGACACCGCCTTGGAGGTACTGGCTGGGAACGGCGTCACGGTGCTGGTCGATTCCCGCACCGGCTGGACCCCGACGCCGGCGGTCAGTCACGCCATCCTGACCCACAACGCCGCCCATCCCGAGGCCCAGGGCGACGGCATCGTGATCACGCCCTCGCACAATCCGCCCGGCGACGGCGGCTTCAAGTACAACCCGCCGCACGGCGGCCCTGCAGACTCGGATGCCACCGGCTGGATCGCCGCCCGCGCCAATGAGTTGCTGGAAGCCGGCCTGCTCGGGGTGAAGCGGATGACGCTGGGGCAGGCGCAGTTCTCCGGTGCGGTCGGAACCTACGACTTCCTGGGCGCCTACGTGGACGACCTGCCGCAGGTGCTGGACCTGGACGCCATCCGCGCCGCCGGGGTGCGGATCGGCGCGGACCCGATGGGTGGGGCCTCGGTGGATTACTGGGGCGCCATCGCCGAACGGCACCGGCTGGACCTGACCGTGGTCAACCCGACGGTGGACCCGCAGTGGGCGTTCATGACGCTGGACTGGGACGAGAAGATCCGGATGGACTGCTCGTCGCCGTCGGCCATGGCCTCGCTGATCAACGCGGTGCGCGGCGGCGGTGCCGCCTTTGACATTGCCACCGGGAACGACGCCGATGCGGACCGGCACGGGATCGTCACCCCCGACGCCGGGCTGATGAACCCCAACCATTACCTTGCCGTGGCCATCGACTACCTCTACACGCACCGGCCGGATTGGCCGGCGGGAGCAGCGGTGGGCAAGACGCTGGTGTCCTCCTCGATGATCGACCGGGTGGCCGCGGGTCTGGGCCGGCGGCTGGTGGAGGTGCCGGTGGGCTTCAAATGGTTCGTGCCCGGCCTGCTCTCCGGCGAGGGCGTCTTCGGCGGCGAGGAGTCTGCCGGGGCCTCGTTTGTCCGCTTCGACGGCAAGCCGTGGTCCACCGACAAGGACGGCATCCTGCTGGCGCTGCTGGCTTCCGAAATCACCGCCGCCACCGGAAAATCGCCGTCCGAGCTCTACGGCGGGCTGACCGAGAAGTTCGGGTCGCCGTCGTACGCGCGCATCGACGCCGCGGCGACCCGGGAGCAGAAGGCCGCGCTGGCCAAACTCTCCGCCTCGGACGTGGCCGCGACGGAGCTGGCCGGCGAGCCGATCACCGCCAAGCTGACCGAAGCGCCGGGCAACGGCGCCGCGATCGGAGGACTCAAGGTCACCACCGAAAACGCCTGGTTTGCGGCCCGGCCCTCCGGCACCGAGGACGTGTACAAGATCTACGCCGAATCCTTCCGTGGGCCGGAGCATCTGGTCCAGGTGCAGACCGAGGCCAAGGCCATTGTGGACGCCGTCATCGCCTGAGGACGCCTGCCGAGTCACTGAGCCGTCCGTGTCTTCGAATCGTCACGACGGCGCGGGGCCGCTGCGGGAGCGGTAGGATGTCCTGCGGATATTTCCACTGACTCCCCCGACTCTTAAGAGGCCCACCATGAGCACGCCCGTGAAGTCATCGCCGTTCCGCTGGAGGTTGCATGGCGACGGCAAGAACATTTCCGCGGGCACGGTGGTGGCGCCGCAGGAGCGGCTGACCTGGCCGCGCACCATCGGGATCGGCGCCCAGCATGTGGTCGCCATGTTCGGCGCCACCTTCCTGGTCCCGCTGCTGACCGGTTTTCCGCCGTCCACCACCCTGCTTTTCTCCGGCCTGGGCACACTGCTATTCCTGATCATCACTGCCGGACGCATCCCCAGCTACCTGGGCTCCAGCTTCGCGTTCATTGCTCCCATCACCGCTGCCATGAACCAGCATGGAATGGGCGGAGCCCTCGGCGGGCTGATCATGGCCGGCGCCGTGCTCTTCCTGATCGGTCTCATCGTGCACAAGGCCGGGACTCGCTGGATCCATATTGTGATGCCGCCGGTGGTGACCGGTGCCATCGTGGCGCTGATCGGACTCAACCTGGCGCCGACTGCCAAGGCGAACTTCGATGAAGCCCCCGTCACGGCACTGGTCACGGTGGTGGCCATCCTGCTGGTGACCGTACTGTTCCGCGGACTGCTCGGCCGGCTCTCCATCCTGATCGGCGTGCTCGTCGGCTACGTGGTGGCCGTCCTGCGCGGCGAAGTGGACTTTTCCGCCATCAATGACGCTGCCTGGATCGGGCTGCCGCAATTTCATGGCCCGGAGTTCCACATCTCCGTGATCGGCCTGTTCGTCCCCGTGGTGCTGGTGCTGGTGGCAGAGAACATCGGCCACGTTAAGTCCGTGTCGGCGATGACCGGACAGGATCTGGACCCGGTGACCGGCCGCGCCCTGATGGCCGATGGCCTGGCCACCGTGCTGGCCGGCAGCGGAGGCGGATCCGGCACCACTACCTACGCCGAGAACATCGGCGTGATGGCAGCGTCCAAGGTCTACTCCACCGCCGCCTACTGGGTGGCCGGCATCGTCGCCATCCTGCTCAGCCTGTTCCCGAAGTTCGGGGCCGCCATCGCCACCGTTCCGCTCGGGGTCCTGGGCGGTGCCGGCGTGGTGCTCTACGGCATGATCGGCATCCTCGGCGTACGGATCTGGGTCCAGAACCGGGTGAACTTTGCGAACCCGATCAACCTGTCCGTGGCCGGCGTTTCGCTGGTGGTCGGCATCGCCAACTTCACTTGGACTATTGGCGAGCTCAAGTTCGAGGGCATCGCGCTGGGCACCGCGGCCGCCCTGATCATCTTCCACGGCATGAGCGCGGTGGCCCGTTGGCGCGGCACGGAGCCGGTGGACTCGGCCGAGGACGAGGGCGTCCAACCGTCCAAGCTCGGCTAACCGCCGCGGCGCGGCCAACTCCTTGCGCCGCCAAGCTCCCGGGTGCCCGGGACCTAGACCGGGGGAAGGCCCGCCGCTAGCGTTGCAGACATCCTCGGGGAGTCAGCCCTTGGGAACGTCCGCAAGGAGGAAGCATGGCCAACCACGTTTACAACGTTACGGAGATTGTGGGAACGTCGCCGGATGGCATTGACGCCGCGGTCTCTAACGCCATCGCCGAAGCATCCAAGACATTGCGCAATCTCGACTGGTTCGAGGTGAAGTCCGTCCGCGGCCACCTCAACGAAGGCAAGGTCTCCGACTGGCAGGTGACCATCAAGCTCGGCTTCCGGCACGAAAGCTGACCTCGGGCTCGGCGAGGGCTTCCGGCGCGAGCTATCCATCTCTCGCTGTGGCGTCGGCTGCCTTCGTCCCTGCCCGCTCAACTCCGAGTCGGACCAGGAGCAGAAGCCCCTCCATCGCAGCGCCGGATCTCCTTGTCACATCGCTGGAGCGTTATATGATGGAATCCTAAAGTACTAAACTCCTAAAGGAACCACCGTGGACCGCTTTCCCGCTGCCGATGCCCCGCTGTATGAAGTCAAAGCGAACTTGTTCAAAGGACTTTCCCACCCGGTGAGGATCAGGGTGCTGGAACTGCTCGCAGATTCGGCTGAAGTAACCGTGACGGAGCTAATGCGCGGCACGCACCAGGAAGCGTCGAATTTATCCCAACACCTGGCAGTGCTGCGGCGGCACAACCTGGTTTTGGCCGAGCGCCGCGGCGTGCAGGTCTTCTACCGCCTGGCCTATCCGCAAGTAGCCGACCTGCTGACCGTTGCCCGCAGCCTGCTGCAGCAGCTCCTGCACACCACTACGCAACAATTGGCTGGCGTCAGCCCGCCGGCCGACGAGTCCGCCTCCTCGACGGCAGGAGCCGCCACAGAACCGGCGCCCTTACGGTGAAAGCTGTGAAGGGAGCCGCCGCCCTGCTGCCCGGAGCCTCCGATTACGCCCAGCTGCCGCGCACGTGGAAAAACGATCTCATGGCCGGCATCACTGTCGGCATTGTTGCCCTGCCGCTGGCGCTGGCCTTCGGCGTTAGCTCCGGTGCCGGCGCCGCCTCCGGTCTGATCACCGCCATCATTGCCGGCATTGTCGCCGCCGTTTTCGGCGGCTCCAACATCCAGGTATCCGGCCCCACCGGAGCCATGGTTGTAGTGCTGGCACCGGTCATCGCCAGCTACGGCATGTCCTCGCTGGCCGTGGTGACCTTGATGGCCGGCCTCATAGTGCTCGTGGCCGGCGTGCTGAAGCTCGGCCGCGCGGTCAGTTTCATCCCCTGGCCGGTGATCGAGGGCTTTACGCTGGGCATCGCCGTCATCATTTTCCTGCAGCAGGTTCCGGCCGCCTTCGGGACCGAACCCGGCCCGAGCACGAACGCGGCAGTCTCGGCGGTCCAGGCGCTGGGCACCGCAACCCTGGCCGGCATGTTCTGGCCGGTCGTCCTCGTGCTGATCGTGGCCGCCATCATGCTGGGGGCACCAAAAATCCATCCGCAGCTGCCCGGTTCGATCATCGGCATCATCGTCGCCACCCTGATAGCCCAACTGGCGGGGCTGGACGTCGCGCGGATCGGCGCCCTGCCCGGTGCCCTGCCGGCCCCGTCGCTGCCGTCCATCGACCCGGCCATGATCGCCGCGCTGGCCGGACCGGCCGTGACCATCGCTGCGCTGGCGGCCATCGAGTCATTGCTCTCGGCCCGGGTCGCCGCCTCCATCTCCGACACCGGCCCCTACGACGCGGACCGGGAGCTGGTGGGGCAGGGCCTGGCCTCGCTGGCCTCCGGCTTCTTCGGCGGCATGCCGGCCACCGGCGCCATCGCCCGGACCGCCGTCAATATCCGGGCCGGCGCACGCACCCGGGCCTCCGCCGTCGTGCATGCGCTGGTGTTGCTGGGCGTGGTCTATTTCGCCACCGGGCCGGTCTCGCAGATCCCGCTGGCAGCGCTGTCCGGCGTCCTGATGGTGACCGCCTTCCGGATGGTTTCGCCCAGCACCCTGCGCAGCGTGCTCGGCTCCACCCGGGCGGACACCACGGTCTTCATCGTCACCGCGATCATCACGGTGTCCTTCGACCTCATCCAGGCCGTGGTCATCGGCATCGTCGTTGCGGCGTTCTTCGCCCTCCGGTCACTGGTCAATTCCAGCGGCGTGCACCGGGAGGAAATCCCCGGTCCGGCCCGGGACGGCGACGAGCAGATCGCGGTATTCCGGCTGGACGGCGCACTGTTCTTCGGTGTGGCGGACCGCGTCTTGGAGCGGGCCAGCGCCATCCGCAACGTGCAGGTGGTGATCATCCGGATGTCCCAGCTGCAGATCCTCGACGCCACCGGGGCGAAGGTGATTGCCGACCTGGTCACCGCGCTGGAGCGCCGGGGCATCACGGTGCTCATCAAGGGTATTCAAGAACGGCACCTGCAATTGGCCCGCCGGGTGGGCATCCTGGAGTCGCTGCGGCACCACAAGCATCTGTTCGGTGAGCTGGACGCGGCGGTGGAGCATGCCCGCAGCCATGTCCGGCGCAACCGCGAGGCGGAACAGGCCTAGCCAGGCAGCCTCAGCCGCGGGCCGGATCAGTCATTGGTCCGGCCCGGCCGCCGGGCCCGCCGCCTTCCTGCCAGCGGCCGCGGCGCGGAAGGCGAACACCGTGGAAGCGATCGCCAGTGCCATGGCGATGATTCCGCACGGGTTGCACAGCGCGGTGGACATCCCGAGGGCGGACGGCCCGGCCAACAGCGACATGACGGATGTGCCGTCTCCGGCCCCTCCGCCGAAGTCCGGAACGGTGAAACCAAAGGCGATCGCCGCCAGCCAGGCGAGGGCCGGTGCCACGACGGCCCGCACCGGAAGCAGCACACCCCGGCGCGCCGCCTCGGCCAGCTTGGCGCCGGTCAGCAACAGCAGCACCAGCAGCGCCGGGCCCAGGCTGATGCCCAGCCACAGCACCATCTGGCCGCCGATCCCGAACAGGACGCGCCCCGCCACCACCCACAGCGGCACCAGTACCGCCATCGGAAGGGCCAGCCAGAGCACCAAGGATGCAGGGAAACGTGGACGCACTGCCGCGGCGGACGGAACCAAGGTACTGCTCATGCCCCCATGATAGGTCGGGCCCCGGGCTCAGGCCCCTTCGAGGGCGTGCTGCGTGGCCAACGTGACATACCGCGCGGCGTGGGCCATCGCCTGCTCCTCGCTGCGGGCCGCCTCGACCAAGCTGGCGGCCGCGTGCACACCGTATTCGGCCAGCTTGTCCGGCGCCAGACTGATCTGACCCGCAACGACGACGGCGGGGATTCCCCGTGCGCGCGCCCGTCCCGCCACGCCCAGCGGCACCTTGCCAAACTCCGATTGCCGGTCCAGCGACCCCTCGCCGGTCAGCACCAGATCGGCATCGGCCAGCGCTTCGTCCAGCCCCACGAGGTCTGCGACCGCCTCGAAACCCCGCTCGACGCGGGCACCGACCAGCGCCAGGAATCCGGACGGGAAGCCACCCGCGGCCCCGGCGCCGGCTACGTTCACGTCGCGGCCTGTTGCCTGCAGCAGCAGCTGCGCCCACCGCTGCAGCGCTTCATCGAGCAGCCGGCGCGAGACCGCGTCGGCTCCCTTCTGTTCGCCGAAGACGTGCGCGGCGCCGTCCGGGCCGTACAGGGGATTCGTCACATCGGCCGCAATCCGGATGACGGTTTCCGCCAACCGCGGGTCCAGGCCTGCCGCATCCAGCAGCTCGGCCGTTGCCAGCGCCGCACCGCCGAGCAGGACTTCGGCACCGCCGTCGTTGTAAATGCTCAGGCCGAGGGCACGCAGGGCGCCGGAGCCGCCGTCCGTCATGGCGGAACCGCCGACGCCCAGCACGATTTCGGTGGCGCCGGCGTTCAACGCCGCCTCGATCAGCTGGCCGCTGCCGTAGGAATGGGCGGCCAGGGCGGACTGCACGCTGGGCTCGGTGAGCAGCAGCCCGGAAGCGCGTGCGGTTTCGATCACGGCGGTCTTGCGGTCCGGCCGTTCAAACATCGCCCAGGAGGCAGTCACTTCGCGGTCCAGCGGGCCGACCACGCGGTCGGTGTGCTCCACGGCACCGGCGGCGAAGGCGGCCTCCAACGTGCCCTCGCCGCCGTCTGCCATCGGAAGCAGCTGCACCTGGGCATCCGGATAGACCCGCAGCACGCCGTCGGCCATGGCGCTGGCCGCCTCGGCCGCCGAGAGCGTTCCCTTGAACTTGTCCGGTGCAATCAAGACCTTCATGCTGACTCCCTCTGCGGCCAGTTGCCGCGTTCGGCCATGACGTCGGCCAGAACGTCGGCCCGGTCGGAGATCAATCCGTCCACGCCGAGTGCCAGCAACCGCTGCATCTCGGCGCGCTCGTTGATGGTCCACACGTGCACCTGAAGGCCGGCACGGTGGCACCGCCGGACGAATCCCGGCGTAACCACCGTGAACCGGCCGTACGTCACCGGCACCTGCACGGCCTGCACCCGCAGCAGCCGCGCCAGCAACTTTGCCATTCCCACGAAGCCCAGCAGATAAATTCCCGCGGTGGCATATACGCCCGGCGAGCCTGCGACCGGCCGCTTGAGGGCCCGCAGCACGCGGAAGCGCCGGCGGTCCGAAAACGACGCAACCAGCACGCGGTCATGTGCCCCGTAGGCTTCGATCAGCCGGGCCAACTCATCCGCCGCGGTCATGTCCTTCACATCCACGTTGAGGCATACATCCGGCCACGCGGCCAGCAACTCCTCGAACGTGGGAATCGGCTCCCCGGCGATCCGCAGCTGCGCCAACTGTCCGGCAGTATGCGCGGCCAGTTCGCCGCGGCCGTCGGTGGTGCGTTCCAGCGTTGGATCATGGAACGCCATCAGCACGCCGTCCCGGGTGGCCCTGACGTCGGTTTCCAGGTAGCGGTAGCCCAGTTCGACGGCGGCGCGGAAGGCGGCCATCGAGTTTTCCTGGCCCGCCAAGGAGAAGCCGCGGTGGGACATTGCCAGCGGCCGGTTCTGCCCGGAACCGGGAAACGTAGGATTGAGGTACGGGCTGGCACTGCTCACACCCGGTACTCTACCGGCCCGCCCGCCGTTGCCGACCAGTGGTGCCGATCAGGAGGAACCCATGCGCATTGCCCTGGTGCAGGCTGCCGGGCTGCACGGCGATGGCGCGGCGGTGCGCAGCCAACGCTGGCTGGAACGGGCTGCCTGTCTGGGCGCCGAACTGCTGGTGCTCCCCTCGGGTTTCCCACCGGACTTCCGCCGCGAGCTGGGCGGGCTTGCTGCGCGCCACGGTGTGGCAGCGGCCGCCGGCAGCAACGCAGGCAAGGCACCGGCACCGGCACCGAACTCTGGCTGCTGGACGCCGGCGGCGAGCTCCAGGCCTGCACGGACTCTGCCGCCGTGGTGCCGCTGCACGGGCGGCTGATTTGCCTGGCGACCGAGGACGACGCCGGTGCGGCCGCCTGGGCCGCCGGCCGCCGGCCGCGGCGATCCGTTTCTGACCAGGGCGCCCAACTGCTGCTGGTGCCCGGCGGGAGCCCGGGGCGGGACGGCTGGTTCCGCGCGCTGGCCCGTCGCGGCGCACCTGCCCCGGCGGTGGCGTGGAACGGCCCGGGCCGCAGCTTCATTGCCTCGCCGGGTGCAGGTATTTCCGCCGAGGCAGGCCTGTTCGAAGAGTTGATTATTGCCGACGTGCACTTGTCCGCCAGGCAGCGGACCGTGGGCCCCAGCTGGTTTGCCCGCCGGTATCTGTCCGAAGGTCCGGAAGCCCAGCTGCAAGCGGCGGCGACCGGAGCGGGCCGCGGCTCCTGAGCCAAGGAATCAGGCGGTGGCCAGCGGTCCCCGCGGTGTCTGCGAACGGCCCGCCAGCCGTTCCTCGATCACTTGGGCGACGCCGTCGTCATGGAAGGCCGGGGCACGGAACGCAGCCGCTTCGAGCGCCCTCCGATGCCCGGAGGCCATGGCGTAACCCGCCCCGGCCCACTGCAGCATCTCGATGTCGTTGGGCATGTCGCCGAAGGCCACCACGTCCCGGGCGTCTACTCCCAGCGAACCGGCGTACTCGGCCAGGGTGACCGCCTTGTTGAGTCCCGGCCGCGCCATTTCCAGCAGCGGGTTGCCCGGCGCCGAATGCGTCACGGAGGCCAGATGGGCGACCGCCGGGCCAACCTCCGCCAGGAAGTCGTCCGGGTCAAGGTCGGTGCCGCGGGCCAGCAGCTTCACCACCGAATCGGTGCGGCGCAGGCTGTCCGGCAGCAGTCTGGGCACGATGCCGTCCAGCAGCTCCACCGAGCCGGGCTGGATAAAGCCCGGTTCCAGTTGGAAGCCGTCGGTGGTTTCCGCCGCGAAGGTCGCCGACGGGTGCAGGTGCAGGATGATGCGGCGCACGTCGAGGATGTTCTGGTACGGCAGCGCCTGCGCCGAGAGAACCTGACCGGACTCCAGGTCATAGACCACGGCGCCGTTGGAGCAGATCACCCTGCCGCGGTGGCCGATCTGCTCGGCCAGCGGGGTGAGCCAGCGCGGCGGCCGGCCGGTCACAAAGACAATTTCGACGCCGGCGGCCGCGGCGCTGCGGAAGGCGCGGACAGTGCGGGGGCTGATTTTCCCGTCTCTGCCGATGATGGTTCCGTCCAAGTCGCTGGCGATGAGGCGCATTGCACCAGTCTAGGGACGAAGCGGCCGCCGGTCGCCGCGCTAGCCCAACTCGTCCCGGTGCGGCGGGTTCGCCCCGGCCCGCGACACCGTGACGGCGGCAGACCGGGCGGCGTGGGCCATCAGGTCTTCCAGCGTGGACGTGGCCATGTCCCGCAGTCTCTCCCGCCGTGCCGAACCGGAAAACCCTGCGGCCAGCAGGGCATCGAGCAGCCCGGACATATAGGCGTCACCGGCTCCTACGCTGTCCACCACGGACACCGCCTCAGCGGCCACCTTGACCGTTCCGGCACGGACCACTCCCCAGCTGCCCTTGGCCCCGCGCGTGACCACCACCGCGGCCGGCCCCTGCTTCAGCCAGTCCCGTGCCGTCTCTTCGACGCCGCGGTCCGGGTACAGCCACTCCAGGTCTTCATCGGAGGCCTTGACCACGTCGGCGAGCACCATGAACTTTTCGGCCTGCCGACGGGCAAAATCCCGGTCGGTGATCAGCGTGGGGCGGCAGTTCGGGTCGTAGCTGACCAGTGCCCGGGGGTGCGCCCGCTGCACGGTCCGGAACACCGTGTGCGCGCCGGGCTCCAGCATGGTGGCGATGGAGCCGGTGTGCAGCCACACCGTCTCGTCGAGCAGGCGGGGCCGGACCTGGTCGAGTTCCGGCAGTTCCCAGGACAGGTCGAACGAGTAGCGGGCCGCCCCGGTGGGATCCAGGCTGGCGGTGGCAGTACTGGTGGGCGAAGCATCCGGCTCCAGCGGCACCAGCACGGAGTTGCGCCGTAGGTGGCTATGGACCAAATCCCCGTAATGGTCCTTGCCGTACCGGCCCACAAACTGGACGGAATGGCCCAGCCGCGCCAGCCCAACCGCCACGTTCATCGGACTTCCGCCGACATGCGCACGGGGCGGCCGGGTGTCGGACCGGACCACGTCCACCAGCGCCTCGCCTATGACCGTGAGCACACTGCCAACGTAGCAGAGCGGCCGCGGTTGCGGCAGCGGTGTCAGCCCAGCCGCACCAGCACCTGCCGGATTCGCGCAAAGGCCTCCGAGGCGGGATCGATCAGGTCGAAGTGGTCCCCCGGGACGATGATGAGCTCCGCCTCGCCGCCGGCCGCTCGCGCGGCGGCAACGTAGCGCTCGGACAGCTCCCGCGGCACGTCCGCATCCTGCTCCGCGTGGAAGGCATAGACCGGTACCGGCAACGGCAGGTTCCGCATCGGATCGGCCAGCCGGTACGGATCGGAGCCATCCGCACCAGTGCCTTCCGCTCCGCTGGCGGCCGCACAGATCCCTGGTGAAGGGCCCTCCCCCGCCGCGTCCCGCGGACGGCCCAACAGGTTCTCCACCGCCCCGCCGCTGAGACCCAGCTCGTGCGCCCGTGCCAGGTCCAGCACGCCGGACTGGCTGAGCACGGCGTCGAACTGCACCCGCGGAGCCGCCCCGGCCACGCGCAATCCCGGACCCTCGGCCGGCAACCGGCCCCGCCCCGCGGCCCACACGGCCAGCTGGCCTCCCGCCGAATGGCCCAGCCCCACCACGTGGTCGGCGGCGAATCCCAGCCGTTGCGCAGCGATGGCGAGATGGTCGATGCCGGAGGCAACGTCGTCGAACGTTTCCGGCCAGCCGCCGCCGTTGCCCGCCCGGCGGTACTCGAGGTTCCAGCAGATCCAGCCGCGTCCGGCCAAGTCCGCCGCCAGCGGCCGTGACAGCTCGGCCCCGTAGGCGGCGCGCCAGTAACCGCCGTGGATCAGGACGACGACGGCGGTGTGCCGGCGCCGGTCCGGCAGGTAAAGTTCGGCGTATTGACTGGGATCCGGGCCGTAGCGGTAACGCGTGCAGTCCATCCCTGAACTTTAGCGTCGGGCTGACCGGCGGCTCGGCTAGGGCACCCCGTTGGAAACGCTGTCGGCCGCCTCGTCCGAGCCGTCCGCGGCAGCCTCGCCGGGTGCGCCGGCCACCGTGGTCCCCCGGTGGTGCAGCTTCCACGGTGCGGGCACCAAACGTCCGTTGGTCGGGGTACGCCCCTCCAGCCGGTCGATCAGCAGGTCCACCACGGTGCCCACCAGCGGATCCGGACCAACCGAGCTCAACGGCGGCTCGGAGTGGTGGCCCAGGTCAGAGGTCTCCACCCCGATGATTTCCACGTCCTCCGGGATCCGGAGTTCGGCCGCGGTGACGGAACCGGAGACGCACAGGGCCTCCAGATCCGCCGTGGTGAAGAACGCCGTGGGCGGATCGGCCAGCTTCAGGAGCTCGCCCGTCACCTCGTACGACTCGCGCCAGGAGCCGTGCGTTGCCCGGACCAGGTTCTCGTCCAGTTCCACGCCCAGGTCGGCCATGGCCTGCCGGAACAACCCCAGCCGGGTACCCCGGGGGCCCGGGGCCGGTCCGCCCCGGTGCAGCACCGCGATGCGGCTGTGCCCGGCGGCCAGGTACGCGGCCGCCTGCGCGATGCCCGCTTCGGCGTCAACGGAAACCACATCGAAACCGTCCGGCTGCTGGAACTGCGACACCACCACTTGCGCCACGCCGCGGTCGGCGAGATCGCGCAGGGTGTGGTCTTCCTCCGGGGTTTCGGTGCTGAAACCCAGGATGGCGCCGTCCGCGCCGCCGGAGAGCATGAAGTTCCGCCAGGCCTCCTGGCCCAGCAGGACCACCACGCGGTAGCCGTGTTCCGGCAGCACGCGGTTGGCCACCTCGGCCAGCTGCCGGTCCCAGGCCGAATCCAGGTTTTCCACCACGACGGCGACCGTGTCCGTGCGCCCGCGCCGCATGCCCCGCGCCGCGTGGTTGGGCACGTAGCCCAGCGACTTGGCGGCCTCCACCACCCTGGCTTTGGTCGGCTCGCTGATCCTGGTTGAGCCTCCGTGCCGGCCGGACAAGACATAAGACACCGTTGCCAGCGAGACTCCGGCCCGCTCGGCAACGTCGCGAATAGTCGGCTTAAATGAACTCCCCATGAGGTTCTGCCTTCTTCCCCAAGAAACATCCCCCGGAAACTTCCCCCTGAAGTTCCTCTGGGTAAAGACTAACGATTCATCGGCAGAATGATAGGGGTTAGGTGCAAAATCTTTTCAGCGTTCGGTGCCGTCCGGTCAGCGCTGCAACTGCGGAATTTCGACGACGACGTCCGACGGCTTCTTGTCCGGCCGGAAGCCCCGCCAGACCGGATGCCGCAGCTTCCCGGCCTCGGTTCGTTCGCTGAACTGCACCTCGCCGACCAGGGCAGGCCGGACCCAGTGCGCATCCGAGGCGTCCGCCGCCGGCACGCCGTCCAGCGGCGGGGTCTTGCGGGACATTTTCTTCAGCCGGGATCCGATCTCGGCCAGTTCCCGCTCGGTCAGGCCGGAACCGACGCGGCCGAGGTAGCTCAGTTCCACGCCGTCGGGCACGGCCACCAGCAACGAGCCGACTTTGCGCGCGCGGGAACCCTTACCCGGCCGCCAGCCCACAATGACCACTTCCTGGGTCAGCTGGTTCTTGATCTTGATCCAACTCCTTGTCCGTAGGCCCGGCGCATAGGTGCTGTCCGTGCGCTTGGCAATAATCCCCTCCAGGCCGACCTCGCGGCTGGCTGCAACGGCTTCTTCCACAGCGGCGTCCAGCTCCGGCGGAACCTGAATGTGTCCGTCCCGGGGCGTTTCCACCGCTTCCTTGAGGATTTCGCGCCGTTGGGAGTATTCCAGCCCAAGCGTTGCCGTTCCGTCCAATTCCAGCAAATCAAAGAGGAAATACTCCACCGGATATTTCTTCGCGGCGCGCTCAATATCGGCCTTCTTCACCAGATTCATCCGATTCTGGAGCCGGCCGAAGTCCGGCCGCCCCTTGGCATCGAGCGCCACAATTTCGCCATCCAGCACCGCGGTTTGGGCCAGCAAATGATCCGGCAGGTCCGAGAGCTCCGGGTAGGTCTTGGTCATGTCCTGGCCGTTGCGGCTGATCAATCGCACTTCGCCCGCCGCCACGACGGCGACAGCGCGGATCCCGTCCCACTTCATCTCGTACGCCCAGCCGTCGTCCTCGTCGATGGAGGCCTCCGTACCCTGGACCGCCAGCATGGGTTTGACCGGCTGCGGCACGTCAACGTTCGCCCGCTCGGAGCCGGCGCTGACCGGGGCCGCCGGCTCGCCGGCTGCTTCCTTGTCCTCGTCCTTGTCCTCGTCCTTGTCCTTGTCCGGTGCGCCCTGCGCCGCCCCTGTTTCCGGGCGTGGCTGGTCCTTCATCAGGTGCATCAACCAGTTGCTCTTGCCCTCCTCACCGCCGGTGTGGATCAAGGCGTACCGGCGCGCCCCGGAGGGACCGCCGTCGTGAGCGAGCCCGCCGTCCGGGCGACCGTGCAGCACCACGATGACTTCCTTGCCGTCCCGCCACTTCTCCACGTCAAAGCTGCCGCTGTCCCAGATGGTCATCACCCCGGCGCCGTATTCGCCCTTGGGGATGGTGCCCTCGAAGGTTGCGTATTCCATCGGGTGGTCCTCGGTCTGGACGGCCAGATGGTTCTTGCCCGTCGTCACCGGCGGCCCCTTGGGCACGGCCCAGGACGCCAGCACCCCGTCATGCTCCAGCCGAACGTCGTAGTGCAGGCGGCGTGCGTGGTGCTCCTGAATCACGAAGACCGGTTGATCCGCCTCCCGTGGAGCGACGGACGCCGGCACCGGTTCGGGTGTCCGGTCCGGATCGCGCATGGAGCGGTAGGCGCTGAGCCGGTCGGCCGCCGGTGCCGCGGCCAGCGACTCCTCGTCGGCGCTGCCGCCGGCCATCCCGGAGAGCGGGTCCCCGATCTGTTTGACCCGCTCGAGCACCTGCCGGAAGTCCAGATGGGCGAGGCCCGGGTCCTGCAGTTCCTGCCAGGTCCTGGGCACCGCCACGGTGGGATGCGGCCGGCCGCGCAGCGAGTACGGGGCAATGGTGGTCTTGGCCCAGTTGTTCTGGCTCCAGTCCACCAGCACCTTGCCCTGGCGCAGCGACTTCTTCATGTCGCTGACCACCAGGTCCGGGTGGTCAGCCTCCAGCAGGCGCGCCAATTCGTGGGCCACCTGGCTGACTTCGTCGGAGGTCTGCTTGCCGTCCAGCCCGGCGTAGAGATGGATCCCTTTGGAGCCGGACGTGACCGGCCTCGGGTCAAGGCCCATCCCCGCCAGGATGTCCTTGATCAGGAACGCCACCTCGACGCACTCCGGCAGCCCGGCGCCCTCGCCCGGATCCAGGTCCAGCACCATCCGATCCGGGTTGTTGATCTTGCCGCGCGGGCCAAATTTCCATTGCGGAACGTGGATTTCCAGGGCGGCAATCTGGGCTAGCCAGGTCAGGGTGGCCCGGTCATTGGCCAAAGGGTAGACGTTGGTATTGCTCTTGTGTTCAATGGAGTGCCGCTTGACCCAGTCGGGTGCCGACTTGTCCAGGTTCTTCTGGAAAAACACCTGGCCCGGTTCCGCGGCGGTGCCGACGCCGTGCACCCACCGCTTGCGGGTCACGGGCCGGTCGGCGGCATGCGGAATCAGGTACTCGGCGATCTCGGAGTAATAGGCAATGACCTCCGCCTTGGTGGTCCCGGTCTCCGGATACAGCACCTTGTCCAGGTTGGTGAGCCGGAGCCGGTGCCCGTCAACGGTGACGGTCTCCTGCTGGCTGGATTTCCGGGTGACCATACCGCCAGTCTGTCCGCCGCCTGCCCGGTTGGCTAGTGGCTTGCCTCTGGCTTTGTACTGCCTGCGGGTGTTCACTAGTGCCATGAGAGCCATCTGGAAGGGAGCCGTGGCCTTCGGGCTGGTCAACGTGCCGGTCAAGCTGTACAGCGCCACCGAAGACCACGATGTGAGCCTGCACCAGGTCCATGACAAGGACGGCGGCCGCATCCGGTACCAGCGCCGTTGCGAGGTCTGCGGCAAAACGGTCGACTACCAGAACATCGACAAGGCGTACGACGACGGCGAGCACACAGTGGTGATCACCGACGAAGATTTCAAGTCGCTCCCGGTGGAAAAGAGCCGCGAAATCGAAGTGGTCGAGTTCGTGCCGAGCGACCAGATCGATCCGATCATGTTCGACCGCAGCTACTATCTGGAGCCGGATTCGAAGTCCTCCAAGGCCTATGTGCTGCTGCGCAAGACGCTGGAGGAGACGGACCGCACGGCCATCGTGCAGTTCGCGCTGCGGCAAAAGACCCGGCTGGCGGCGCTGCGGGTCCGCGGCAAGGTCCTGATGCTCCAGACACTGCTCTGGGAGGACGAAGTGCGGGAGGCCAGTTTCCCGTCCCTGGAAGAGACGGTACGGATCTCCGCCAAAGAGAAGGAAATGTCGGCAGCACTGGTGGATTCGTTTTCCTCGGACTTCACGCCCGCCGACTACTCCGACGAGTACCAGGAGCAGCTCCGCACCCTGATCGAGGCGAAGCTGGAGCAGGGCGAAGCGCTGGACACGGAGAAGACCTTCGGCGCGGAGGAAGAGGAAGAAGGCGGCAAGGTCCTGGACCTGATGGAGGCCCTGCGCCGCAGCGTGGAGAAGAACCGCGAGGCCAAGTCCTCCTCCGGCTCCCCCGCCAAGAAGAAGTCCGGAGCCAAGTCCTCCAAGGCGTCAAAGGGCGCCTGATTCCCGCCCCGAGAGCACGACGGCGCGGCGCAGCCGCGGGCGCTGAAACTCGCCTTTCGCGTACCTCACCCGGCGGCAAGTGTTCCCGCCGTCAGGCTGGGGGTTCCCGCGTTCAGACTGGGGGGCGACTCCCTGCCCCTTCAGGGCGCGGATAGTGTCATTGCCGGTAGTGTTCCACTTCGTCCACCGGTCGAGTTTCCGCTTCGCCCGGATCCTCGCCGGCCTTGCGCTTGGCCCGGCGCTGGCGCAGCAAGTCCCAGCACTGGTCCAACTGCTCCTCCAGACGGCGGAGTTCGGCGGCACGGGCAGAGGCCTTGTCCGAATCGTCCGGCATGGAGTCCCGCAGTTGCTGCTCCTTCTCGACCAGCGCGTTGATGTACTTGTGGATGTCCTGGTCCATGGCACGTCCCTCCTGGCGGTAGTCACCTCAGGCTACGTCGCACGCTCCCCGCGGGCTAGGGTCCCCATCGACGGACAGGATGCGGGCACTCAACGGCCGTCCGGCCTCCTGCCCGGCGTCGCAACTTATGCTGGTGGGATGGAGAACACCCAGCCCGGGGCCGTGCAGGGCCATGCCGTGGACCACCGCCGGCTTGCCGTGGCTTTGATCGACATCTCATCCGACGTGCGCCGGAAATCGCATGAAAATGCCGGGATTCCGCTGCTCCCGAACGGCTTGCTGGACATCATGCGCGTCATCGAATCCCACCCCGGCATCACCGTTGCAGAAGTCGCCGCCCGGCTGGACCGGCAGTTCAGCAACGTCAGTACACAGCTCCGCGAACTGGTTGCCCGCGGTCTGGTGACACGCGTCCGCGACGCGGTAGACAAGCGCTACGTCACGCTGCACCCCACCGAAGAATCGCAGCGCATCAGAACGCTTCTAGAGACAGCGTGGGCCGAGGCACTCGGCGCTGCGGCCGCAAAGCTCCGCCCGGACGAGCAGGAGCAGCTTGCGGCCAGCCTTCCCGCCCTCCAGCGCTTGGCCGCCCTGATAGGCGAACCTCGTTAAGGGCGCTCAGCCCCGCCAACCTCTTTTTGGCATATACTTATACTTTTGTAAGTATTATGTCTGCCACCCCTAACCAACCAGAAAAGGTGTCCATGAAAGACGTCCTCGAGGAGAAAGTTCCGCCCGGAGAAGTGGAGGCGGCAAGGGCCGTAGAGCCTGAGAGGGTCTCACCCAAGCGCGTCGCCGCCGTGATCGCCGCGCTGGTGCTGTCAGCGCTGATCATGATCCTCAACGAGACCGTACTGACCGTCGCCCTGCCCAACCTGATGGCTGATCTCAGCATCCAGGCCACTACCGCGCAGTGGCTGACCACCGGCTTCATGCTCACCATGGCCGTCGTCATTCCGACCACCGGCTTTATGCTCCAGCGGTTCACCACCAAAGGCCTGTTCGTCGCCGCGATGCTGCTGTTCATTGTCGGCACGGCGCTGGCCACCATTGCGCCAACCTTCGCCGTCCTGCTGATCGCCCGCATCGTCCAGGCCGGCGGCACTGCAATCATCCTGCCGTTGCTGATGACCACCACGCTGACCTCCGTCCCGGTCCAGCACCGGGGCACGGTGATGGGCCTGAACTCCGTGGTGATTTCCGTGGCTCCGGCCATCGGCCCCACGCTTTCCGGCGCCATCATCGACTCCTTCAACTGGCGCTGGGTGTTCGGTCTGATGATCCCGGTTGCCATCATCGTGTTCCTCTTCGGGGCCTTCGCGATCAAGACCGGCAAGGAAACCCGCAAGGCTCCCCTGGATGTCCTCTCGGTCATCCTGTCCGCCTTCGCCTTCGGCGGCATCGTTTACGCACTCTCTTCCATTGCCGACCTGCTGGAAGGAGCCTGGGCGCCGATCGTCGCCCTCGTTGTCGGCGTCATCGCGCTGGTGCTGTTCATCAACCGCCAACGTGCCCTGCGCAAGACCGAATCGGATCTGCTGGATCTGCGTCCGTTCAAGGTGCACAACTTCCGCATCTCCGTGGTCATCGTCATGATCGCCATGGCGACCATGCTGGGCACCGTCATGGTCATGCCCATCTTCATGCAGAACGGCATGGGCCTGGGCACTCTGACTATCGGACTGGCCCTGCTCCCTGGTGGTTTGATCCAAGGCATCGTTTCCCCGATTGTCGGGCGCATTTACGACAAGGTCGGACCCCGTCCCATCGTCATTCCGGGGGCCGTGCTGCTGGCCGGTGGACAGTGGCTGCTGGGCAGCGTCCACATTGACACCCCGATTGCCATGATCGTCGCTTTCCACACGGTGTTCTGCGTCGGCATGGCCATGCTGATGACGCCGCTGATGACCGTTGCACTGGGGGCCCTGCCGCGGGAACAGTACGGCCACGGCAGCGCCATCATGAACACGTTGCAGCAGCTGGCCGGCGCCGCCGGCACCGCCGTACTGATCGCGGCCATGACCATCGGCACCACCGTGGCGGCTTCGAGCGGCATCGCGGACAACGTCGCCCTGGTCGACGGCGTTCGCTTCGCCTTTACGGTCGGCGGCGTCCTGGGCCTCGTTGCCATCGTGTGCGCCCCCTTCGTGCGGCGTCTGCAGCCGGAGGCAGACCACTAAGCGCCTGTGGATCTTCCCCAGACGATACGAGGAAGCCGGTCATCCCGCTGGGGAACGACCGGCTTCCTTATTACTGCGGCACAGGGCGAGGAGGGACTAGACGGCGGCTTCCACTGCTGCCGCATCCTGATCGGTCTCGCGGACACCGTGCAACCCGAAGAAGCTGAGCAACGCCGCGGCCAGGGCCGCGATGGCAACCACCAGGAAGGCCTGGGTGAATCCGCTGCCCAAGGCCTCGAGCGCGAACTGGCTGGCGCCCGATCCGGGAACTCCCTCAGGGATGCTGTTGAGCGCGATGGGGCCGCCGGCTTCGGCGATGCCCATCGCCGGGCCCAGTTGGTCCGGTGCCAGGCCGGAGGTCTGCAGCGAGCCCATCAATTGGCCGCCCGCGGCGGACAGAGCGATGGCGCCCACCAGCACGGGGCCCAGGGCGAAACCGAGGTCGCGCAGCAGATTTGTGGTGGCGCTGGCCATGCCGGTCAGCTCCCGCGGCACCGAGTTCACGGCAACGGCAGTCATCGGGCTCAGCGTGAAGGCAAAGCCCAGGCCTACCAGCAGGGACGGCAGGATGAAGCTGGTCACGTCGCGGTTGGTCACGTCGGCGTTGGAGTTGATAAAGGCGCCAACGCTCATGGCCAGGAATCCGAAGGTCATCAGCCAGCGGGAGGAGATCCGCGCCTGGAGGCGGGACAGCACCGGAATCAAGACGAACGCCGGCCCCTGCAGCAGCAGGAACAGCAGGCCGAGGTACAGCGGGTTCTGGTGCTGGACCGGGCCCAGCCACATGCTCGTGGAGAAGCAGGCGCCCAGGAAGGCGAACATGCCCACCACGGCTACGATCGAGGAGATGGTGAACTGGCGGTTCAGGAACAGCCTCAGTTCCAGCAGCGGGGACTCCACCCGCAGTTCGATCACCACGAAGACAGCCAGCAGGACGGCACCGGCGACCAGGGCTGCCAGCACAGTGGAGGCGGTCCAGCCGTCTTCGGGTCCCTGCACCAGGCCGAACAGAATCAGGATCAGGCCCAGCGCGAAGGTGATCTGGCCCCAGATATCCAGCCGGCGTTCCCGGGCCACCTTGGCCTCGGCAGAACGCAGCGCGGTCAGCAGCAGGGCGGCCAGGCCGGTGAGCACCACGACGGCATACGCTCCGCGCCACCAGCCGAAGCCGGCGAACATGCCGCCCAGCAGGGGCGACAGGGCAGAACCGGCGGACAAAAAGCCTGCCCAGATCGCGATGCCGCGCACGCGCTCCTGCATAGTCCGTGCAACCGACGCGACCAGTGCCAGCGACGCGGGGAAGATGGCGCCCGCGCCGAGACCGTTGATGGCCGAGCCGACCCACATGGCCTGGACGGTCGGCGAAATCGCGCAGATCAGCGAACCGATCATGACCAGTACTGCGCCGCCGAGGACCAGTTTGCGGTGACCGTATTTGTCGCCCAGCACGCCGAAGGTCAGTTCAAAGACCACCACCGGGATCATGAAGGCCGCGGTGATCCAGGTCAGCTGTGAGCCGAAAGTATTGAAGGTCAACTGGAACTCGCCGTTGAGGGCTCCGGGCAGTGCGTTGGCAATCTGCGCGACCATCACCGCCAGCGAGGCGGCGGCCAGGGTGCCCTTGGTGCGGGACGGCGTGGTGTCCACCGGGGGCGCCTGCGGCGGTGGGTAGGACTGCGGCGACGGAACGGTCTCCTGGCCCTGGCTCATGTGGAACTCCTTGATCGTGCGGAACGGGTAGCACTTGGGTGTGCATGGTGCGTTTGAGGACTGTTTCGCGACGCTGCGGGTAGATGTGACCCGCGCAACAGACACTGTGATGGCGCTAACGCTAGTGACTTAGACAACACGCTGTCAAGTTAAAGTGCGCAGCGTCGTTCGTTAGTGCCCAGAGGCATAGATCCGCATAGTTCCGGGCCGGGCAGGCCTTCCCGGCGGGGCAGTCTCCGCGCCACAACATTCGCGCTGTCGGGACTTGGCACCGCCAACGACTATCCTGTGACGCATGGCAACACTCCGCGAAGTCCAGAAACAGCAGACCCGACAACTCCTCCTGGATACCGGTCTGGAACTCTTCGAGTCCAAGGGCTATGCGGCCACGACCATCGATGACATCGCGGCGGGCGCCGGCACCACCAGAACCACCTTCTACCTGCACTTCGCGTCGAAGGCGCAATTGATGGGCGAGGTGGTCAAGACAGTGGACGCCATCCTCACCAGCGTGGATGACCCGCCCCTGTCAACCGTGGTGGAACTGGGCAAGCGCGATCTGGTCCGGACCTGGATCAACCGCAAGTTCGACCAGTGGGAGGCAACCCGGCCGTACCTCCACGCGGTCTATCAGGCGGCCCCGATGGAGCCCGAAGTCGCCAAGACTCTGGAGGAATGGTTCCGCGACGTCGCCGCGGACATGACCGCCGGCCTGGACCGCGCCGACCGGTTCGATCCGACCAGCCGGGGCATCCGATGCGTGCTCGCCTTCGGCCAACTCGAATACCTGTCGCAGCGGTGGATCAGCACCGGCTGGTTCGTGGACCGCGAAACCTGCCTGGAGACACTGACAGACTCCTGGTGCCACCTGCTCTCGGGGGAATGAGCGGCCAGGAGCGGGCTAGCGTTCGCGGGCTCCGGCCAGCAGTTCAGCTATCGCGCCACGACCTAAGACCGGCTGGCGGTACTCGTCGCTGAGGATCTGCAGCATGGAGCCGGCATATTCTTCATTCGTCGAGGCAATGACGTCCTTGGCGAAAACCACGCGGAAGTTGTGGGCGAACGCATCGGCTGCCGTCTGGGCCACACAGTTATGTGTCGCGACGCCCGCGAGTACCAGTCGTTCCACCCCGTCACGGCGCAACCGCTCGGCCAGATCGGTGCCGAAAAACGCGCTGTCACGGGTTTTGACGATGCTTTCCAGCCCTTCCGTCTGCAGCCCCGGCAAATAGGCGGCCTGTTCGGTGCCCTCGAAGATGAAGCCCTGGTCGTCGTCGAGCATGCTCAACGTCCAGGTGGAACGATCCCGCCGGTGCTCGGTGCGGACCAGCAGCACCGGCAGCTGCGCCGCCGTCGCGGTCCTGAGCAGCAGATTTGCCGCCTCCACCACGGTTTCCTGTCGGCTGGCCAACGCAGGGTCCTCGAAGTACGCGTTCTGCAAATCGATCATCAGCACCGCAGTTTTCATGCCCTCCGCCTTCCGCCGGCCGTCATTGCCTCCATCCTGTCAGGTGTCCTGTGCAGTTTGGGTCTTGACGCGCCAGCAGGCACGGGGTGTGGTGTGTAGTACAGGCCGAAAGGACGCCCTCCTTGCATTCGCTCTGGCTCAATGCGGCCGACGGTCCGACGCCAGTTGGGACTGCCCGTTACACCGGTCACGCTTCGGTGCCGACGGAAAGGTGCTGGAAGGCCCTGCCTCAAAACCGGGAGGGACTGGAGCACCTTGGGTTCGCGCCGACGCACGGGTACGCTGGTCCGGATGTCTGAGCTGAAATACCGCGCGGCCGCCCTAGCGTCCGCCGCCCTCATATCCTTGTCCTTGGCCGCCTGCGGTTCCGACTACCCGCTGGGTGCGGCACAAGAATCCGCCGCCCAGCAGGACTCCTCGCTGTCCGGCACACTGACCGGAGCCGGAGCATCTTCCCAGAATGCGGCCATGGACGCTTGGGTGGCCGGCTTCGGCCTGCTCCATACCGACGCGCAGGTGCAGTACTCGCCCGACGGCTCCGGCGCGGGCCGTACCGCTTTCCTGGCCGGCGCTGTCGATTTCGCCGGCTCCGACGCGTACATGGATGACCAGGAACTGGAACGGTCGCGGAAGATCTGCGGTCCCGACGGCGCGTTCGACGTACCTGCCTACATTTCACCGATCGCCGTGGCGTTCAACCTCCCGGGCATCACCGAGTTGAATCTGGACGCCGAGACCATCGCAAAAATCTTCCAAGGAAAGATCAAATCCTGGGACGACCCGGCCATCGCGAAACACAACCCGGGCGTCAAGCTGCCTGACCTGCCGGTTACTCCCGTGAACCGTTCTGAGGATTCCGGCACCACCGAGACCTTTACCGAGTATCTCCATGCCGTCGTGCCCGATGTTTGGACGGCGGAGCCGAGCGACTCCTGGCCCGCAGAATTCGCCGGCGAAAACGCCCAGGGGACCACCGGCGTCGTCAGCATGGTGGCCGGGACCAAGGGCGCCGTAACCTACGCCGACGATTCCGCCGTCGGAGCTCCGCTGGGCAAGGCCAGCCTCAAGGTCGGCGATGGCTTTGTGCCGGTCAGCGCCGAAGCAGCCGCCACGGCGCTCGACCAGGCCAAGCAGGTCCAGGGCAGGCCGGCGCACGATCTGGCCTTGAAATTGGACCGGGCGACCACCGCTGCCGGAGCCTACCCGCTGATGCTGGTGTCCTACCACATCTACTGCACCACGTATCAGGACCAGAGCAAGGTGGACCTGGTCAAGGCCTTCGGGCACTACGTCCTCAGCCCGGGAGGCCAGGCCGACGCCGCGAAATCCGCCAAGAGCGCGCCGCTGTCCGAGGAGTTGGCGCAGCGGGCCGCGGACTCGATCGACCGGATCAGCGCACGCTCCTGAGCGCAGACCTCGGCAACCGACCCCAGACTGCGGGGCGGAAGTAGCTAGCCGCCTGTGCCGGGGCTCTCGTCCGTGGCCCGCGGTTCGCGCAGCGCGGGGTCGTCCAGCATCGGATCGTCGGCCCATTCCCGCGGCTCGTCGTGGCCTTCCCGGGCCTGGCCGTGTTTCCTGATGCGCAGTCTCCGGCGCTCCGCCTCGCTGATGTCCGGCTCCCGGCTGTAGGCGTAGGTGTCCTCGTTGCGGGGAATATCTGGTTGTGACGACTGCTTGGGCGGGAACCCGCCCGCAAAGGTTCCGCCGTAGAAATTCTTGTCACCCACATCATGGGTTTCGGATCCTCCGGACTCCACGAATTCCTTAAAGCGCCACAGTTCGTTGCGCACTTCCCGGTGGTCCGAGCCCAGCGAGGACCCTGCCTTCTCCAGCAGCGAACCCGGCTGCCAGTCGATATGCACGTGCAGTGATGTGGTGCCAGCGTCGACCGCCCCGAAGGTCACCGTCCCGCCGTGCCTGACGCCGCCCTCGCCGCTCCAGACAATCCGCTGCCCGGGCACTTCCTCGGTCACGGTGGTGTCGAATTCGCGCTGCGCGCCGCCCACTTTGGTGACCCAGTGGTGGGTGGTGTCGGACGTCCTGATCACGGACTTCACGCCGTGCATGAACGAGGGGAAGGACTCGAAGCGCAGCCATTCGGCGTAGACCGTCTGCGCGGGCCGGGCGATCTCAACGGTTTCATCTACAGTTGCCATGATCATCCTCAATCCGCTGAGGAACGGCGCCGCCTGCACCGCTTTCATCAGCTGCCACTTGACTTAACGCTACAGAACGGACGCTGGCACGGCAACGAATTCCATGTTTGCTGAGCATCCGACGCCGGCCGCCGCCCCGATCCTGCCGGTGCAGGGCGCAGGCGGAACGGCGACTTGCATTAGGTAGTCTGTGTGGTAAACCACTGCGTTGATGTGAGGGGGAGGTATGCCGCGCTGTTTTCCGGAACAGCCTGAGTTCGGCCGGGACCGGCATGCCGAACGGGAGGTCTGGGAGTCGCTGGTGCGGACACTGCCGCCGTCCGCGGCGCTGCTGCACTCCGTCAACATCATCGAGAACGGCACCGAGCGGGAGATCGACCTGCTGGTCATCTGGCCGGGCGTCGGGATCGCGGCCATCGAAGTCAAGGGCGGCCACGTCAGCTACGAGGCGGGGCAGTGGTATCAGGCCAGCAACGGCCAGCAGCACCGTATCAAAGACCCGCTGGTACAGGTCCAGGACGGCCGGCACATGCTCCAGCGCTATCTCGGCGCCCAGCTGGGACTCGGCCGGCAGGTCCGCTTCGCGCATCTGCTGGCTTTTCCCTACACCTCTGTACCGAGGCACTGGGACATTCCCGGCCTGAGGCGTGCCATGGTGATCGGCAGCCAGGACCTGAAATATCCGGACGATGCCATCCGGGAGGCAATCAACTTCTGCGGCGACGGCGACGGCGACACCACGCCGGAGGTCGCCGAACGCATTCTGGCGCAGCTGACCCGACCCCTGCCCGGCAACGGCGCCCTCTCCGCCGCCGCGGAACACGAGGGCCGCGCCGACCAGATGACCCGCGACCAGGCGGCGATCCTTGATGTCCTGAAACACCAGCCGCGGGCGCGGATCATCGGCGGAGCGGGCACGGGCAAGACATGGCTGGCGTTGGAACAGGCCCGGCGGCTGGCCCGTTCCGGAAAGCGGGTGGCGCTGCTCTGCTACAGCCGGGGCCTGGCCCGCTACTTCGAGACGGAAACCGCCGGCTGGAAGCCGGCCGAGCGTCCCGCCCACGTGGGCATGTTCCACGACCTGCCGGTGCGCTGGGGCGCGCACCATCCGCTGGATCCCCGGCTGCTGACCAACCAGTACTACGAGCATTACCTGCCCCGGACGCTCAAACGCCTGGCCAAGATCCAGCCGGCCGGCGAGCTCTTCGACGCCATCGTCGTTGATGAAGGCCAGGACTTCGGTGCGCTCTGGTGGGAGTCCGTCCTGGTCTGCCTGAAGGATCCCGCTGCCGGCGGGCTCTATGTCTTTATGGATGACGACCAGCGGATCTTCGGCCGCGAGGGCCGGCCGCCGATCGAAGCGCCTCCCTTCGTGCTGAACGAGAACCTGAGGAATACCAAGCAAATCGCTGCGCTGTCCGGTGCGCTGTCCACCGAACTGGCAATTCCCAGGGGCCTCTCCGGCCCCCGGATCCGGCTGGTGGAGGCATCGGCCGGCACCGTCATTGAGCGGGCAGACGATGCCGTCAATCATCTGATTGAACGGGAGGGCTGGAGCCCGCAACAGGTGGCCCTGCTGACCACCAAGCGAAAGCATCCTGTGCAGCAGCAGGACGTGGATGCGCTGGGCTGGCGCGGGTATTGGGACGCCTTTTTCGACGACAAGGACGTGTTTTACGGAAACGTGCTTGGTTTCAAGGGGCTGGAACGGTCCGTGGTGGTGCTGGCGGTCAACGGATTCGCTGATCCGGAGCGGGCCCGCGAGATGCTCTATGTGGGGGCCTCCCGCGCGCGCAGCCTGCTGGTGATCGTCGGCGAGCGTTCCGTCCTGGCCAGCATCGGCGGGCCCGCGGTGATTAAGCGGCTGACCCAAACCGAGGCATGGCGTCCCGAGCATTAGCGGCGGGCAGCCGGGTCCCCATTGACTTTCCCAGGCGTTCGGAGGATTCTAAAAATACTTATTCGGTTTTTAGAATGTACCGGAGGTTCCGATGGCTACCACCACTCCAATGATGCAGCGGGTCCGGACCGAACCTGCCTATGGCGCCTTCTGGATGCTCAGGCTGGGATTTACCGTCCTGCCGATCCTGATGGGGCTGGACAAGTTCTTCAACCTGCTCACCAACTGGGAACAGTATTTGGCGCCATGGGTCGTCAGCCTGCTCCCCTTCAGCGCGCACACCGCCATGCTGATTGTCGGCGTCATCGAGATCGCCGCCGGCGTTTTGGTCTGGATCAAGCCCCGCTACGCCGCCTACGTCGTGGCCCTTTGGCTGGCGGGCATCATCGTCAACCTGTTGACGCTGTCGGGGTACTACGACGTGGCGCTGCGAGACTTCGGCCTGATGCTGGCAGCACTGACCCTGGCGCGGCTCGCCACCCAGTACGATCCGGCCTGGCACCGCGCCGCCCGCTGACCGATTCGAAGCTGAGCGGCCAGCCCGCGCCCGCCTTTATTGCCCGGTGAAGGCGGGCGCCACCTTGTCCAGGAAGGCCTCTCGGCCGATTCGCGAATCCTCCGTGGTGAAGGCCTGCCCGAAGGCTCGGCGCTCCACCCGAAGTCCCTCGGCGGTGGGAAGGCCGAGGGCCGCATCGACCGTCCGCTTGGCATTGGCGACGGCGGCCGGGGACTTCGCGGAAATCTCCCGGCAGGTGGCGGCCGCGGCGTCCAGCATGTCGTCCTTGGTGGCGAAGACGGCGTTGGCCAGACCGATCCGCAGTGCCTCTTCGGCGCCGATGCTGCGGCCGGTGTAGATCAACTCCTTTGCCCTCCCCGGGCCGACCCGCTGCGGCAACCGCACGGTGCCGCCGAAGCCGGGAATGAGGCCCAGCCCGACTTCCGGCAGGCCGAACTTGGCGTTCTGGGTGGCGTAGATGAAGTCGCAGGCCAGCGCCAGTTCCAGGCCCCCGCCCAAAGCAAACCCGTTGACGCAGGCGATCACGGGCAGATCCAGAGTCTCGAGCACGCGGGTCAGGTCCTGCATGGCCGCGCTGTGCGCCTCTGCTTCGTCGGGTCCCATCGACGCCAGTTCGCGGATGTCGGCACCGGCTGCGAACGCTTTCTCGCCGGCGCCTGTGATCAGGATGCTGCGGACTTCCCGGCCTTCGGGCGATCGGACATCGGCGACGAACTGAGCCAGGTCGGCCACCACCTGGGTGTTCAGCGCGTTGAGCGAGCCGGGGCGGTTGATGACAATGGTGGCCAATTCGCCGAGGCATTCCAGCTGGAGGGTTTCGTAGGTCTTTTCCACAGCCCCACTATGCCACGCCCGCCGGCACGGTAACCCGATCAGGTCACCCCTGCAACAGGCTGACCGCCTCGGCCACCTGCTGCCGGCCGCCCGCCACCGACCAACGGTAGCCGCCGACCTCTACGACGGCGCTGGTCCCGCCCGCCGCTTCCACCAAGGCCTGGCCCGGCAGCCAGTCCCAGTCCGGCAGCCCCTGCTGGTACCAGACCCCGAAGAGCCCGGCGGAGGTGGCGGCGAGCTCGCAGGACGCCGAGCCCCAGCTGCGGTAGGTGGCCGAACCCAGCAGCGTGCGCAAGTAGGGTTCGCCCGCGGCCTCGTCCCGCAGGTACGTGTGGTGCAGGTAGGCCGACGCGCAACTGGCCGCCAAGGGGGCGCTGGCGATTTCTCCCACCGGCAGGCCGTTCCGTTCCGTGGGCAGGTCGCGTCCGCCGATCCAGAGCGCGTCCTCCGCGGGGTGGTAGACCGCCCCCAGCCGGGATCCGGCGTCGTCGGTCAAAGCCAGCGCCGAGCACCAGTAGTGGCCGCCGGTGAAGAAGTTGTAGGTCCCGTCTACCGGGTCGATCACCCAGGTCCGGCCCGAGGTTCCCTGGTGGCTGGAGCCTTCCTCGCCCAGGATCGAGTCGTCCGGCCGAAGTGCCCGCAGCGTATCCACCACCAGCTTCTCCGCGGCGTGGTCGGCAGCGGTAACGACGTCGGAGATGCTGGTCTTCTCCTGGAAGGTGGTCACCCCCGACCGCATGCCGTCGGCCAGGGTGCCGGCGGCCCGCACCAGCCAAGCGGCAAGATCGGTATCGTCCAGATGGTCAGGGCTGCTCACGGTCATAGCTGAAGCCTAGCCAACACAGCCGTGAACCCGGCACGCAGCGGGCGGATGCTACCGTCGCCCGCGCCGCGGCCCGCGGCCCTTGGGCGTCCGTCCCCCGCCGGGCCTGCCCTTGCCCTGGCCGGACTGCTTGCCCGCCGCCGGGCCGGGTCCGCGTTCGTGCCGCGCGCCGGAGCCCTTCCCCGCGTTGGCGCCCTTCCCCGCGCCGGAGGCTCCGCCGTCGTTCTGGGCAGTGTTTTTGGAGTTCTTGGAGGTTTTGCGGCCCGTGCTTTTGTCCTGCCGTTCCTGCACCGATGGCTGGCGCGAACTGCGCGCCGTGCGGCCCCGGACAATCCCGATGAACTCCTCGATGGCGGAGTCTGTGCGCTCGGCCAGCCAGGCAAGGCCGATCTGCGTTTCGGGCTGGTCCGTGACCGTCCGGTAGACCACGTCTTTGCGGTTGTAGAGCCGGGCCACGGACATGGGCAGGATCATCAGCCCCGCCCCGGAGGCCACCACCTCGATGCCCATCTGGGCGCCGCCCATTTCCGCCGGGTCCAGGAAGTTCTCGCCGGCGATCTCCTGGTAGGGCACCTCGTCGTCGTACAGGGCGATCTCGTGTTCCTTCGGCGCGACCACCACGGGCAGTTCGGCATACAGCGGGATGACGCTCAGGCCCTCGCGGTCCACCGGCAAGCGCACAAAGCTCAGGTCTGCCCGGCCGTCGCGCAGGACGGCGGTCTGTTCGTCCTGCCCGCATTGGAAAGCGGTCAGCGGGACGTCCGGCAGCCGCTCCGACCAACGGCGCGTCCACTTCCCCGGCGTCACCCCCGGGACGTAGCCAACCTTCAGTCCGGTCGGGGCCGGCGTTTTCGGCTCGTGGTCTGCATCCTGCACTTCATCACCGTAGCGCAGGGCGGATAGGCTGGGCTCATGAGCGCGAAAACGTCCCAGTCCATGAAACCGGCCACGGCCGCCAAGAAACTGGGCATTTACCTGCCCGCGGCCCCGCAGGAATTCCAGGACAGCCTGATTTCGCGCGAAGAGTTCAACAAGCTGCAGACGGACCCGCCGCAGTGGCTGGCCGACCTGCGCCGCAACGGGCCGCACCCACGGCCCGAGGTGGCCCGCAAGCTCAACGTCTCCATCTCCGGCCTGGCACGCGGCGGCATCACCGAAGCGCTGACGACGGCGGAGATCACCGCGCTGCTGCAGGATCCGCCCCAGTGGCTGGTGGCCGAGCGCGCCTCCTTCGCCGCCGTTCGCGCTGAAGAGCAGCGGGTGAAGGAAGAGCAGCGCGTGAAGGAAGCCGGCAAGCAGGCCTGACCCGACCCTGCCCCCGAAGGGCACTGCGGCCGGATACGGGGGATAACCCCCGCAAAGTTCGGGGGCCCGCCTGCTTCTGGCGGCCGCGATGACGTAGCAAGCTGTACTCATGACGAACATCGCGGCGCCCAATGCCGCCCTCCACGTGCCGGAACCTGCCGGCTCCGGCCGGTCCGAAAGCACCGCACCGTACCGGTTCCTGACGGCCCTCTTCCAGCGCCAGACCTGGCGGGAATTCCTCTACCACTTCGCGGCGCTGCTGCTGGCGCCGTTCGGCTTCGCCTACGCGGTGGCCACGGTCTCGCTGGGCGCGTCGCTGGCCGTGACGGTCGTCGGCCTGGTGGTGCCGGCGGCCCTGATCGCGGCCGGCCGCTACTGGGGAACGGTGCAGCGGTCGCTCGCGGCGTCCCTGCTGCAGCAGCCCGTGGCCGAACCGGCACCGTTCCGGCCTCACCGCGGCTTCTTTGGTTTCATCCGCAGCGGCCTGGCCGACTCGGCCGGCTGGCGGGCCATCGCCCACCAAGCGGTCTCCTTTGTGGTCTCGGTGACGGCTTTCTGCGTGAGCATCACCTTCTTCGCCACCGGCCTCGGCGCACTGACCCACTGGATCTGGTACCGCTATCTGCCGCTGCAGCAGGTGGCGGACGGCAGCTGGCACCGTGGCGCCCAGCTGGGCATGGACTACTACATCGACACTCCGCCCCGGCAACTGTTGTTCGCGGCCATCGGCGCCGTCTTCCTCTGGCTGCTGTGGCCCGCGTTGAACCATGGCTTCGCCCGGCTGCAGGCCGTCTTGGCTGCCGGCCTGCTGGGTCCCACCGCGGCGAGCCTGCGGCTGAGGGACGTGGAGCACTCACGCAACCGCACGGTGGAAGATTCCGATGCCCGGCTGCGGCGGATCGAACGCGACCTGCACGACGGCACCCAGGCACAGCTGGTGGCCATCGCCATGAAGCTGGGCGATGCCCGGGACCGCCTGTCCGGCCAGGACACCGCGCCGGAAGTGGCACATCTGCTGGAAAGCGCTCATGGCACCGCCAAGGACGCCTTGGTGGACCTGCGCGACCTGGCCCGCGGCATCCATCCGCCCGTCCTCAACGACGGGCTGGGCGCTGCCCTCGAAACCCTGGCGGCCCAATCACCGGTGCGGACATCGCTGGTGCTCAACATCGGCGCACGCCCAGCACCCGCCGTGGAAGCCACCGCGTACTTCTGCGCCATGGAATTGGTCACCAATGCGGTCAAGCATGCCCGGGCCGGGCAGCTCCGGATCAGCGTGCGCACCGCCGGCAACCGCCTCTTGTTGCAGGTGGACGACGACGGGCGCGGCGGCGCGGCACTCTCCCGGCCGGCGCCCAGCGGACATCGTTCCGGGCTGGCCGGCCTGGCCGAGCGGGTTGCCGCCGTGGATGGAACGCTGCGGATCGAATCACCTGACGGCGGACCCACCAGCGTGACGATCGACCTGCCGCTGGATCCGGAGCGCCCGTGAGGATCGCGATAGCCGAAGACTCGGCCATTCTGCGCGCCGGCCTGGCCGAATTGCTGGCGGGCCGCGGCCACCACATCACCGCCGCGGTCGGCGACGCGGCCGCACTGCTGGCGGCGGTGGCGGCCGACGCCCCGGACGTGGCCATTGTGGACATCCGGATGCCGCCGACACACACGGACGAAGGCATCCGCGCAGCACTGGAGCTTCGCCGGACGCATCCGGACGTGGGCGTGCTGGTCTTCTCCCAATATGTGGAGACCCGGTACGCCGCCCGGCTGTTCGCCGACCACCCGGCAGGCGTGGGCTACCTGCTCAAGGACCGGGTGGCCGAAGTGTCCTCGTTCCTGGACTCATTGGAACGGATCCGGTTAGGGGAGACCGTGCTGGATCCCGAGGTGGTCGCCCAGCTGATGCGATCCTCCGGCCAACACCGCGGGCTGGACACCCTCACTCCGCGCGAGAGCCAGGTGCTGGAGCTGATGGCCGAGGGCCGGACCAACGTGGCTATCGCCGAACGGCTTTTTCTGTCCGCCGGCGCCGTGGAGAAGAACATCACGGCCATCTTCGGCAAGCTGGGTCTGGCGGCGGCGCCCGGGGACCATCGCCGCGTCTTGGCCGTGCTCAAGTACCTGCAGGCCTAGGTGCACCGGCCGGTGCGGATTAGTCCTGGTGCAGCTGGATCAGGTTGCCGAAGCCGTCGTCGAAGACGGCGGCCAGGGTACCGGAGGGGTCAGGGGCCGGCGGCCCGGTGAACCGCACGCCGGCGGCGGTCAGCCGCTCGTACTCGGCCTGCACATCCGGGGTGCCGAAAACGATGGCAGCCATCCCGGCGTCGTACACCCCTTGGCGGTAGGCCGCGCCGATCGGATTGTCGCTGGGTTCGAGCAACAGCCCTGCCCCATCGGCCGGGTCGGCCGACTGGACAATGAACAGGGAGAATTCGGGCAGCGCCATGAGCTCTTGGAAGCCGAGCACCTCGGTGTAGAAGGTGAAGGCGGCCGCCGGATCCGTGACGTGGATGCTGGTCATCTTGATGCGCATGGCTGGCACACTATCCCCTCGGACCACAACACGAAAGGTGCACAGGCCCGGCCCAGACACACTTTTTTGGCCTATAACCCCCGATAAGCCCTATAACCCCGGCGCCCGCAACCCGGACGTTAACGGCAAGAGCCCCGATCCGAAGACCGGGGCTCTATGCTCTGCGTGCGCGAGGGGGGATTTGAACCCCCACGCCCTTTCGGACACTGGCACCTGAAGCCAGCGCGTCTGCCGTTCCGCCACTCGCGCGCATCTCGCCTGTTCCGCCGGGTGGAACCGTTTTTCCCGGTTCGCATTCCTCAAGAACAGCGAGATCAATAGTAGCGTGAAACAGGCCCAAATTCCCAATCGGCGAATCCAGACCCCTCGTTGCCGCACGGGGACGGGGATCGGAGGGGCTTGAGCCGCCGCCGACACCCGCCGACGTCGCACTTTCCTCGAGTGAGGTTCGCCACGTTGCGGCACCGCCGCGCCGTCGGCAATCAATACTGAATGGGGCCTTTTGGGACACGCCCAAGTAGTATCGAATGGAAGAATCGCCAGACCGGTGTGCCCTGTCCGCTTCGTGCAGGCAGGCATGCACGACGACAACAGGGAGGAGGCGGCCCGATGGGAATTCTGGACAGCATGGAACGCGGCATCGAAAAGATGGTCCGTGGCGCCTTCTCCGTGGGCGGCAAAGGCCAAGTACAGCCGGTGGAGATTGCCAGCCGCCTGCGCCGCGAGCTGGACAATGGTTCCATCACGTTGGCCCAGGGCCGCACCTTGGCACCCAACGTGTTCGAGGTCAGGCTGGGCGACTCCGACTACGCCATGGCTGAACAATGGGGCGCAACCCTGGCCGAAGAGCTATGCGACGTGGTGATCCGCCACGTCAACAGCCAGAAGTACACGCTGCAAGGTCCGGTGCGGGTTTCCTTCGCCAAAGACAGCGGCCTCAAGGGCGGCGATTTCGAAGTCCAGGCGACCGTGGTGAAGTCCGACGGCCAACAACAGCGCCCCGCGCAGCGCAGCGCACCCGCGGCGCCGTCGCGCCAGCCCACCCGGCTGCAGGCCGTGCTCGAAATCAACGGCCAGCGCTACTCGCTCAACGCGCCCTCCATTGTTCTGGGACGTTCCTCCGAGGCCGACATCATGGTCGACGACACCGGAGTTTCCCGACGGCATCTGGAGATCCGCACCGAGGGCGGCTCCGCACTGGCGGTGGACCTGGGTTCCACCAACGGCAGTTACGTCAACGGACAAAAGATCGTCGGCCAAACCGATCTCACGGACGGATCCATCATCACCATGGGCCGCACCCGCATAACCTTCCGCCTGCTGCCTACACGGGGCGGCGGGGCCTAATGGGGGAGCTTGTTGTCACCGCACTGCGGTTCGGTTTCCTGATCCTGCTCTGGATCATGATCATCAGCATCGTCTCGGCCCTGCGGCGCGACCTGCAGATCGGCAAGCGCAGCCGCACCGGCACCCCCACCGCCCGGGAAGTGCGCAAGAATCCTGACCTGGCCGAAGCCGCGCCGGCACCCCGGGCGGCTCCCCGCCGACTGGTGGTTACCGAAGGCCCGCTGGCCGGACACTCGCTGGAATTGGCCGCCAGCCCCATCCTGCTGGGGCGTGCCCAGGAAGCAACGCTGGTGCTGGAGGACGATTACGCCTCCGGCCGCCATGCCCGCCTCTTCCCGCAGGGCAGCCGCTGGTTCATCGAGGATTTGGGCTCCACCAACGGCACCTATCTGGCCGAGAACCAACTGACCCGTGCCCTGCCCGTTGACCCGGGCGTTCCCATCCGGATCGGCAAGACGGTCATTGAGTTGAGGCCCTGACCGTGGCTCTGGTTCTGCGCTATGCAGCGCGGTCGGACGTGGGCATGACGCGGTCCAAAAACGACGATTCCGCCTACGCCGGCCGTTTTCTTGCCGTCGTGGCCGACGGCATGGGCGGCCATGCCGGCGGCGACGTGGCGTCTGCCTCCACCGTGCTGGATCTGGTCCATCTGGACCGCGCGGACCATCTGGAGCCGGCCACGGTGCTGCCCGACGAGATCCAGACCGCCAATTCCATCCTCTCTGAGCTGGTGCAGACCGATCCCAAACTGGCCGGGATGGGCACCACCGTGACGGCCCTGCTGCTGCACGATGACAAGCTCGAATTTGCCCACATCGGCGATTCCCGCGCCTACCGGCTGAAGAACGGGATCTTCGAACAGGTCAGCATTGACCACACCTTCGTCCAGCGGCTCATCGACGAAGGCCGGCTCCGTCCCGAGGAAGCCGAAGTCCATCCGCACCGCAACGTGCTCATGCGCGTCCTGGGCGACGTCGACGCCAGCCCCGAACTCGACTTGGCCAGCCACGACGCCGAACCGGGGGAGAAGTGGCTGCTCTGCTCCGACGGGCTGAATGCCGTCGTGCCCGACCGCGTGGTGGAGTCGGTGGTGCGCAACGCTCCCACGCTGCAGGACGCCGTGGACCAACTGGTGGAGCTCACGCTCGACGGCGGTTCCCCGGACAACGTGACCATCGTGATGATCGAGGTGGTCGAGGCGCCTTCTGAGGCCGCCGACACCGCGTCCCTGAACCTCCCTGCGCAGCGCCCGCTGGAGCCAGGGGCAGCCGACGACGGCGGTGCCTCCCCTGTCGAGGCACCCGAAGGACTCCCTGAGCCCCATGAGGCAATCCGCGCCGACGCCATTCGGCGCGAGCTGGGAACGCGGCCGCACGTGCTGGTGGGTGCAGCGGCCTTGGCCACGGAGACCGGACAAATCCCGATCGTCACCGCCCACTCCAACAAGCGGCGCGCCGCGGCGCTGCTGACCCACAAGGCCCCGGAGGAACCGGAGGCCCCCGAAGTGGAAGCCGCCGCACCGGTCCGCAAACCGTGGCTGATCCCGGCGTTCCTGACCGTCATGTCGCTGCTGCTGGTGGCCGTGCTGTGGTTCGGCTATCTGTGGACCCAAACGCAGTATTTCGTTGGCTCGTCCGACGGTCGGGTGGCCATCTTCAACGGCGTCTCGCAGAACTTCGGCCCGATCGACCTTTCGCATGTGGACACGGTCTACAACATCCCGCTGGAGAGCCTGCCCGTGTATCAGCAGCAGCGGCTGAATTCGAGCATCTCCGCGCGGGATCTGGTGCATGCCGAGCAAATTGTGGAGCAATTGCGGATCAGCAGCCAGCGGAACTGCCCCGAGCCCGGGCCCAGCCCGAGTGCCGTACCGACGGTCCGGCCCAGCGGCTCTCCGGGCGCCGCGCCGAGTCCGGCCGCCAGTCCGGAAGCCGCCCTGCCGCCGGAATGTGTAGGTGGATAAGCCATGAGTAACATCCAGACGGCGCCCCGTTCGCGGCGCAACACCGAACTGCTGCTGCTCCTGCTGGCGCTGGTCGTCGGCATCGGCGCCAACATGCTGGTGGGGCTGGACCAGGACCGCGCCTTCGACAGCGACTTCTTCACGCAAGGCGTCACCTTGGTGGTGCTGGTCCTCGCGGTGCATGTGGTCCTGCGCCTCCGCGCTAAATATGCCGATCCGGTAATACTTCCGATTGTGACCGCGCTGAACGGCATCGGGCTAGCGATGATCCACCGGCTGGACATCGCCACCGGCGACTCTGCCGCGACCCGCCAGTTGTTCTGGACCGGCGTCGCCATCGCCGTCGTCGTCGCCGTTATTTGGCTGTTGCGCGACCACCGTGTCCTGCGCCGCTTCACCTACCTCTCGCTGATCGCCAGCGCCGCACTGCTGATCTTTCCGCTGTTGCCTTTCGTCGGCATGGAGGTCAACGGCGCCAGGATCTGGGTCAACCTCGGATTCGCGACGTTCCAGCCCGGCGAAATAGCCAAGATTACGCTGGCTATATTCTTCGCCGGGTATCTATCCACCAACCGGGACCTTATCCTGTTGGCCGGCCGGAAAATCGGTCCGCTCCAGCTGCCGCGCTGGCAGGACATGGGGCCCATGCTGGCAGCGTGGCTGGTCAGCATCGGCGTGCTGGTATTCCAGCGCGATCTGGGGTCCTCCATCCTGTTCTTCGGCCTGTTCATGGCCATGATCTATGTGGCCACCAGCCGGGTCAGCTGGGTCATCATCGGCCTGCTCATGATCGCCGTGGGCGGCTTTGTGGCGTTCCAACTCTTCCCGCATGTCACCGCCCGCATTAACGGCTGGATCAAGGCCTTCGATCCGGAGGTCTACAACGCGATCGGCGGCAGCCACCAGATTGTCCAAGGCCTTTTCGGGCTGGCGAGCGGAGCGCTCACCGGCACGGGCCTCGGACAGGGCCGCCCGGACTTGGTGACCTTCGCCAACAGCGACATGATCATTGCCGCCCTCGGCGAGGAACTCGGGCTGATCGGCCTCTCTGCCATTGTGATGCTCTATGTCCTCCTGATCAGCCGCGGCATCCGTGCGGCTCTGGGCAGCCGGGACGCCTTCGGCAAGCTGCTGGCCACCGGACTCTCCTTCACCCTGGCGCTGCAGTGCTTCGTGGTCATCGGCGGCGTCACCCGACTCATCCCGCTCACCGGCCTGACCACGCCGTTCCTGGCTGCGGGCGGCTCCTCGCTGTTGGCCAACTGGCTGATCGTTGCCCTGCTGCTGCTCATTTCCGACGCGGCACGCCGTCCCACCATCACCGGCCCGGCAAATGGCGGCCGTCCCCCGGGTGACCGGCCGGGGCGCCGCAGCAAGTCCGACGAACGGAACACCGGATCCACGGAGGTGATCCAGCCATGAACCAGGCCATCCGCAATACTTGGATCGTCGCCCTCGCGATGTTCGCGCTGCTCTTCGGATCGCTCACGGTGGTGCAGTTTTTCGAGGCCGAGAACCTCAACGCGAACCCTTGGAACAGCCGGACCATCTACAAGGACTTCGATAAGAACCGCGGCGCCATTCTGGTGGACGGGGACCCCATCGCCGAGTCGGTTCCCTCCGACGACGAGTTCGCCTTCCAGCGGGTCTACAACGAACCCGAGCTGTACGCACCCATCACCGGTTTCTACTCGCTGGTCTACGGCTCCACGCAAATGGAGTCGGCGATGAACGCCCAGCTCTCCGGCTCCGGAGACGAGTTTTTCTACGAACAGATCATGCAGATGTTCTCCGGGGGCCAGGTGGAAGGCGCCTCGGTGGAACTGACCCTGGACGCCGAACTGCAGAAGTTGGCCTGGGACCTCATGCCCGACGGGGTGAAGGGTTCCATTGTCGTGATGGAGCCGGACACCGGCAACATCCTCGCGATGGTATCCAAGCCAAGCTTCGACCCGAACAAGCTCGCCGGCCACAACACCGAAAAGGTCACGCAGAATATGGCGGGGCTGGAGGAAGTGCCCGGCCTGTCGCCGTTCATCAACGCGGCCAACGAGAGCCTGCTGGCCCCCGGGTCCGTCTTCAAGCTGGTGATAGCGGCTGCCGCCCTGGAGTCCGGCAAGTACAACGCCGATAGCAAGCTGGACAACCCTCCGGCGCTGAAGCTTCCGGGCACCAACGTCGAGCTGCCGAACTATGTCAACGGCGGCTGTGCCGCCCGGACCACTGCCGACTTCTCCTTCGCGCTGGAGCAGTCCTGCAACACCCCCTTCGCCAAGATCGCCATGGACTTGGGTGAAGACGCGATCGCGGAGCAGACCGCCAAGTTCGGCTACGGCGAGTCCTACCAGATCCCCACCCACGTCACCGCCAGCCGGTTCCCCACTGGCATGAGCGATGACCTGCTCGCCCAGTCCGCCATCGGGCAGTACGACGTGCGCGTCACGCCGCTGGAGGTGGCGATGACGTCCAGCGCCATTGCCAACGACGGCGTGCTGATGAAACCGAATCTGGTCCGCACCGTGCGGGCGCCCGACCTGCGCGTCATGGACAGCCCGAAGCCCGAAGAGCTTGGGCGTTCCCTTTCCGCCGACAATGCCAAGCTGATCCAGGACTGGATGGTCAACGTCGTGGACCGCGGCATCGGCGGGCGCGCCGCGATCCCGGGCGTGAAAGTGGCCGGCAAGACCGGCACGGCAGAACTCATGGCCGGCAAAGAAGGCAACAATTCCTGGTTCACCGGCTTCGCGCCGGCGGACAACCCCAAAGCTGTCGTATCAGTGGTCTTCGAAGACGTCGATGTGGCTACCGGTTCTTCTCTCGCAAGTACAAGTGCTAAGCAACTCCTAGAGGCGGTGTTAAATAAGTGAGACCTACCTCGGGTATCACATTAGGCGGCAGGTACCAGCTCACTGAACGTATCGCCATCGGCGGCATGGGTGAAGTCTGGAAGGCGCAAGACCAGGTCCTGGGCCGCATCGTCGCCATCAAGATCCTCAAGGAGGAGTACACCGGGGATCCGGGCTTCCTCAACCGCTTCCGCGCCGAGGCCCGGCACACGGCACTGCTGAACCACATCGGCATCGCCAATGTCTTTGATTACGGCGAAGAGGCCGGATCGGCCTACCTGGTGATGGAATTGGTGCCCGGCCATCCGCTCTCGGCCATTATCGAGCGGGAGCGGGTGCTCTCCCCGGACCGGACGCTGTCAATCATCACCCAGACCGCCAAGGCGCTTGCCGTTGCCCATGCCCAGGGACTCGTTCACCGCGACGTCAAGCCCGGAAACCTGCTGATCACGCCCGAAGGACGGGTGAAGATCACCGACTTCGGCATCGCCCGGCTGGCAGACCAGGTACCGCTGACGGCTACCGGACAGGTCATGGGCACCGCCCAGTATCTCGCCCCCGAACAGGCCACGGGACAGACCGCCACGGGGCAGAGCGATATCTATTCGCTGGGGGTAATCGGTTACGAGTGCCTCTCCGGTTCCCGGCCGTTCTCCGGCGAGTCGCAGATCGCCATCGCCTTGGCCCAGGTCAACGACACTCCTCCGCCGCTGCCGGAGTCGCTTCCCCGCCCGGTCCGGGCACTGCTGATGTCGATGCTGGCCAAGGACCCGGCCGACCGTCCCGCCACCGCCGAAAAGCTCGCGGAGGCGGCCGATGCGATCCGCGCCGGCGACATCCGTGCCGCCGAAGCCGCCGTTCCGGGCATGCTGCTGTTCGAGGGCGACGGCAACACCGGCTTGATGACGGCGCCGGTGCCGACCACCGGAACCGCTCCCACCCAAGCGGTCAGTGCCGGAACCTCCCAGTTGCCGGCCGTGGCCGGCGCCGGAGCCGGAGCCGCCGCCGCCGGTCTTGGCGCCGAACGGAACTGGACGGACGAGGATCTGGACAGCGACGAACCGGAGGAGACGCCGCGCCGCCAGCAAAAGAAGCGCAGCCCATGGACCTGGCCACTGATTGGTTTGATCCTGCTGGTTCTCTTCGCCGTGGCCGGTGCGATTTTTCTGCCCATGCTGACGCCGACCGGCGGCGCGGATTCGTCCACGGCCGCCACCAGCTCAGCTACACGGTCGGCGCCGAAGACTTCTTCCGCTCCGGCCTCCGAAACACAGACACCCTCCCAAACACCCAGCGAAACACCGACGGTGAAAAGCCATCAGCTGTCGGCCAACGCGTTCTTGGGCCGACAGTTCAGCGATGTACGCTCCGAGCTCGAAAACATGGGCTACCAGGTGGTCCCGGAACCGGTCGAGAACAAAGCAACGGAAAACACGGTCATCGATATCGCTCCGACCGGCACGGTCCCCGAGGGGGAACGGATAACTGTCGTCTATTCCACCGGACCCGGCACGGTCACGATCCCCAGCGGACTGGTTGGCCAATCCGAGCAGCAGGTGCAAAGTGCCCTGCGCGACCTCGGCCTTAAGGCATCGAAGTCCGGTGAGGAGCCCAGCGATCAGCCCGCCGGAACCGTCGTCAGCCTGTCCCCGGCCGGCGGCGACGTGCCGCCAGGATCCACTGTCAGCTACGTGGTCTCCAGCGGCCCGGCACCGGAGACAACGGCACCCACCCAGACTGAAACACCGGCGGCAAAGGCTGAGCCGACGACCGGCCCCGATAAGGCAGCCAAGCCATGAGCGGATCCCGGTCGGTCTGATGGAAGGAAGACAACCAGTGGACTCGCCGCGCATTCTGGCTGGCCGCTACGAGGTTGGTGAACTCATCGGGCGCGGCGGCATGGCTGACGTCATGTTGGGCCGCGACATCCGGTTGGGCCGCTCTGTGGCGATCAAGCAACTGCGCGCCGATCTTGCCCGCGACCCGATGTTGCAGTCCCGTTTCCGGCGAGAAGCCCAGGCGGTGGCCGGGCTGAACCACCCGGCGATCGTTGCCGTCTATGACACCGGCGACATGGAGCTGCCCGGGGGAGCGGCGCACGATGTAAAGGTCCCGTTCATCGTGATGGAGTACGTCCAAGGCAGGACCCTGCGTGAGTTCATCAAGGGCCATGAGCTGGGCATTGACGACTCGGTCGAGTACACGCTCGGCATCCTGGCCGCGCTCGAATACAGCCACCGCTCGGGCATAGTGCACCGGGACATCAAGCCGGCCAATGTGATGGTCAGGCCGGACGGCAGCGTCAAGGTCATGGACTTCGGCATCGCCCGCGCATTGGCCGACTCGGCGGCGACAATGACGCAGACCCAAGCGGTTCTGGGAACCGCGCAGTACTTGTCCCCGGAACAGGCCCGCGGCGAAACTGTTGACGCCCGCAGCGACCTGTACTCGGCCGGCTGCCTGCTCTATGAAATGCTCGCCGGGCGGCCCCCGTTTATCGGCGACAGCCCGGTCTCGGTGGCCTACCAGCACGTCCGCGAGCTTCCCGAACCGGCCAGCCGCTTCAATCCGGAAGTGACGCCGGCGCTTGATTCCGTGCTGGAACATGCGCTGCAGAAGGACAAAGCCGACCGGTTCCAGACCGCCGCAGCATTTGCCGAAGCGCTGCGTGCGGCCCTGAACGGGGTACAGCACCAACCGATCGCTCCCGCCACGGAAGCGTTTCCCGCGCAGGCCCCCGCCACGGAACTGATCACTCAGCAGGCACAGTCGGTGTCTGAGCAGACCTCGGCGCTGTCCCCTGCGGATTACGCGCCCGAGGACGACGACGGGCCGCACACGGCCTCATATGACCGTGAGCAACTGCCGGCTGCCCTGGCCGTGGGCAACGAAAACGACATCGAACCCGAACGCCGGGCAAAGCGCCGAGCCTGGACTGTGACGCTTCTGATCGCACTCCTGCTGGTGCTGGTGGGCGGAGGCTACTACTTGTACAACCTGCTGGTGCAGAATGCTGCCCCGGAAACCGTGGGCGTTCCGGCCGTCGCAGGTCTGGACGAAAATGCGGCCACCAACGCCATCTGGGAGGGCGACCTCAGGCCGCGTGTGGAACTGGAGTTCAGCGACGACGTCGAGAAGGGGATGGTGACCCGCACCGACCCCGGATCCGGCGAACAAGTGGCACCGGGCAGCCAGGTGCTGGTCTACATCTCACAGGGCAACGAATTCACCGCCATCCCGGACAATCTGGCCGGCCGGACGGAAGCCGAAGTCCGAGACAAGCTTCGCCAACTCGGTCTCGAGCCGGGGGACAGCGAACCCGCGAACAGTGCCACCCTCCCGCGGGGCAACGTGGTCACCACCAAGCCCGCTCCCGGCAAGAAGGTCAAGACCGGTTCCAGCGTGGACCTGATCGTTTCGAACGGCTTGGTCAGCGTTCCCAACATGGTGGACGAAACCGTCGAGGACGCGGGAGCCATGCTCGATGATGCCGCTGTCGCCCTGCCCTACCGGGTGGAAGAAGTCGAGAACGAAGTAGTCAAGGCAGGCACCGTCGTCGGGCAGAGCGTTAAGGCCGGTGCCAACGTCGAACAAGGAACCGAGATTGTTTTGACAGTCGCGGTTGAACCTGCATCGCCCGAGCCGGAAACCGACAAGGGATCGGATAAGGGAAACAACCGCGGCAATAACGGGGACGGCAACAACTCAGACAATGGGAACGGCCGCGGCAACGACTGACGGCGGGGCGTCAAATTGGCTGGAAGCCGCGTCCGGCGCCGGCCATGTCAGTGGGAGATCAGCGGGCTGAGCGTGGCTGCGCGTTCAGCTGTTCCCTCCGCGCCCAGCGATTCCAGCCAGTTGCCCAGCATCAAGTAGCCACCCTCGGTCAACACCGATTCGGGGTGGAACTGCACCCCCCACAAGGGTGCGCTCCGGTGCGCCAGAGCCCATGACCACTCCGCTCTCGGTCTCCGCGGTGATCTCGAGCTCGGCGGGGATGGTACTGCGCACCGCTGCCAGCGAATGGTAGCGGGTGGCGGTGAACGGGTTCGGCACGCCCTCGAAGACGTTCTGGTTGCGGTGGGTGACGTCGGAGGTCTTGCCGTGCATCAGTTCGGGAGCATGCGTCACGGTGGCGCCATAGGCTTCAGCCAGCGCCTGGTGCCCCAGGCACACGCCGAACATCGGCTTTGCCTCCCGGCCGCACCAGCGGATCAGCTCGATGCAGATGCCGGCTTCCGCGGGCGTTCCGGGGCCGGGGGAGACCAAAACGCCGTCGCGGGCCCCGGCCAGTTCCACCGCCTCATCCAGGGTGACGTCGTCGTTCCGGACCACTGTCGTTTCCGCCCCCAGCTGTTGCAGGTAGGCGACCAGGGTATAGACAAAACTGTCATAGTTATCGATGACGAGGATGCGCGGGGACTTGCTCATGTGACGATCGTGCCAATCGTGGAACGGTTGCGGATGGGAGACGGGTGGAGCCGGCAGCCGGCCCCGATCCGAACGGGAGCCCTGCGCCAACCGGCAACACTCCACTATGATCGGCCCGCGGCAGCGGTCCCGGCAAATGCGCGGCGGCGAACGTCACATAGATTGGCTAGACTAAACAGCTAGACGGCCCGACGGCGGCGGACTCGCGAGGAGTTTGCAGCCGGTCCAGCCACGCTAACCGCCCCTGATGCCCCGGAGGATCTGTGCCCGAGTCGAAGCGCCGCAAGAGGACCGAACGGCGTCCCGAAGAATTGACCGCCAAGGGCAACCAGCCAAATGCTGTCTGGTTCAAGCCGGTCATGTTCGGCCTCATGATCGTAGGCCTGCTGTGGATCATTGTTTTCTACATCACCCAGGGAGCTTGGCCGCTGCCGGCCGCGGGGTCTTGGAACATCATGATCGGTTTCGGCATCGCCATCGCCGGGTTCCTGATGACGACCAGGTGGCGTTCGTAGGCAGTGGTGCTGGTCGATAACGGCATCTACGTTAACGGCGTCCGTGCCGCCACCCCGGAAAGCCTGGAGCAGACGTTCAGCGAACTGCGCCGGCACGGGGGTATGGCGTGGATCGGCCTCTACCGGCCGAGCGAGCCCGAGTTGGCCACCATGGCCTCCGAGTTCGATCTGCATTATCTGGCGGTGGAAGACGCCCTGCGCGGCCATCAACGCGCCAAACTGGAACGATACGGGAGCACCCTCTTCGCCGTGCTCCGGCCCGCCCGCTATATCGACGAAACGGAGAAGGTGGAGTTCGGCGAACTGCACACCTTCATGGGGGAGAATTTCCTGATCACCGTCCGGCATGCCGAATCGCCGGATCTGTCGCACGTACGGCATCGGATGGAATCCGCGCCTGATCTGCTGGCGGCTGGCCCGCAGGCTGCGCTCTACGCAATCGTGGACCAGGTCGTGGATGAGTACGAACCGGTGGTGCTCGGCCTGGAGAATGACGTCGACGAAATCGAGGACCAGCTCTTCGGCGGTGACCCCAACGTTTCGCGACGGATTTACGAGCTGCTGCGTGAAGTCATCGAGTTCCAGCGTGCCATCCAGCCGCTGGAGGGCATCATCTCCACCCTGCACCGAGGCCCGGAGGACCACGAGCTGGACCTGGAGGTGGCCCGAGGCCTGCGCGACGTCCAGGACCACGTGATCCGGCTGAACGAGCGCGTCAATGCCTTCCGGGCCGTCCTGCAGAATGCCTTAAGCCTCAGCTCAACGCTGCAGGCCCAGAAACTCACAGAAACCAGCGTCGCCCAAAACGAGCAGGTCAAGCGGATCTCGTCCTGGGCAGCAATATTCTTCGCTCCGTCCCTGGTGGCCGCCATCTATGGCATGAACTTCAGGGCGATGCCCGAACTTCACTGGCCCTTGGGCTACCCCTTTGCGCTGGCCCTCATGGTCCTGACGGCCTTCGCGCTGTATTTGCTCTTCAGACGCAATAAGTGGCTCTGAACGCGCGCTGACCCGAAAGAGAGGCGTGGAGCCCGCTCCCGGATGCGGGAACGGGCTCCTGGCCGGCTAAGGCCGCTGCGAACCACAGGGCGTAACGGTCAGCCTTCGTCGACGGCCGACATCACGGCGGCAGTAACCGCCGGAGCGACCCGCGAATCCAGCGGGCTGGGAATGATGTAGTCGGCGGCAAGGTCGTCCCCCACGATGCCGGCAATTGCGTCTGCCGCGGCAACCTTCATGGCGGACGTGATCCGGCGTGCCCCGGCATCCAGGGCACCGCGGAAGATGCCCGGGAAGGCCAGCACGTTGTTGATCTGGTTCGGGAAGTCGCTGCGACCGGTGGCCACGACCTTCGCAAACTTGGCGGCCGTCTCCGGATGTACCTCCGGGTCCGGGTTGGAGAGCGCAAAGATGATGGCGTCCTCGGACATCTTCTCCAGTGTCTCTTCCGGGATCGTGCCGCTGGAGACGCCGATGAAAACGTCGGCGCCATCGAGTGCCTGGGCGCTGCCGCCGATGGTGCCGCGGGGATTGGTGCGGGCCGCGTAGGCAGCCTTGATCTCGGTCAGGTCGCCGCGGTCGCTGTGGATGATGCCGCGTGAATCCAGCAGCGTTACATCCGGAATGCCGGCAGCCAACAGGATCTCGGCGACGGCGATGCCGGCGGCCCCCGCTCCGGAGATGACCACCTTGAGCGAGGGCAGCTCGCGATTGACCACCTTGGCGGCATTGGTCAGCGCCGCGAGAGCGACGACGGCGGTGCCGTGCTGGTCGTCATGCATGACCGGCATGTCCAAGGCTTCGATCAACCGCGCCTCCAGTTCGAAGCAGCGCGGCGCGGAAATGTCCTCAAGGTTCACGGCACCAAAGCTCGAACGCAGCCGCACCAAGGTCTCGATGATCTCGTCGACGTCTGTGGTCTCCAGGACCAGGGGAATCGAATCCAGCCCGGCGAACTGCTTGAAGAGGGCCGCCTTGCCCTCCATCACCGGCAGCGATGCGGCGGCGCCGATGTTGCCCAACCCCAGGACCGCAGTGCCGTCGGAGACCACGGCCACCAGGCGTGAGGCCCACGTGTACTTCTGTGCCAGTTCCGGATCCGTGTTGATCGCTCGGCTGACCTGGGCCACTCCCGGCGTGTAAGCGATCGAAAGGTCGCGCTTGGTCTCCAGCGGGGCCGTGAGGCCGATCCGCAGCTTGCCGCCCTCGTGGGCGCTGAAGATTTCCTCGCTGGTGAGATCGATTCGTGCGGAGTTGCCGGTTTCGGTAGTCACGTGTGTTTCCTTCTGTTGATCCTTCCCGTCACGGAAGGGCGCATGGGTGGCCGGACACAGCCTGACAGGAGCGGGTCCTGAACGAGACCCGGCAGGCCGTGCACAACGCGTGGAGAACGCGTGGGGCGCGGCACCTTCGATTCGACTGTCAACTGGGTTCGGGACGGCCTCGCAGTCCTTGACTGGTCGAGCCAGGGACCGGACCTTAAAGATTACCCGACCGCCGCGTTGCCGGGTCTGGTTGTGTCTTTGGCCGGCCGATTGTTTCGCCCTCCGCGGTAAAGCGTGCAAACCTGCAGGGGTTGCAGCCCAAGTTGTCCACGTGTTCACAGTTGTAGACCGAAGTTATCCACAGGGGTGTATAACTTTGGGGATTATTCCTCCTTCGGTCCTCCCATCGCCGGAATGACGTTATCCACACCTGTGGAACTACATGTGTGTAAGTTATCCTCACTGTGGATAACACCTGTGGATAAAAACGTTTACCCACAATCTGTAGGCCGAAATTCTCCACAGTCTCACCCACAGGATGGGGACAAAAAAGAAGGCGGGCAGGCACTGCGCCCGAAACAGACGCGGTGCCTGCCCGCCTCGGGCGGACCGGGGTTCCTTAGCCGAAGGCCTTTAGCGCAGTCACTGCTACCAGGACCAGGAAAATGGCTGTGAGCCCCGTGAACTGCACGATGTTGCGGTTCTTACCCTTGGGCGCATAGGCGAGTACCACTGCGGACAGGGCGCCGACCAGCAGGCCGCCCAAATGCGCCTGCCAGGCTATGCCGGCCACCACAAACCCCAGCACGGCATTGATGCCAATCAGCACCAAGAGGGACCTCACTTCGCCGCCACGCTGCCGCTGCACGATGAACAAGGCACCGAAGAGGCCAAAGATCGCCCCAGAGGCGCCGACCACGGGAACATTGGGCGCCGAGAGCAGGAGCACGCCGACCGAGCCGCCGAAACCGGACAACAGGTACAGCGCAAGGAACCGGAGGCGCCCCAGCAACGGCTCCAGATGCCGCCCTAGGATCCACAGGGCGTAGAGGTTGAAGGCAATGTGCAGCAGGAAGTTCGGCGAATGCAGGAAAGCCGAGGTGATCATCCGCCACGGTTCCGCCGGCAGGTAGGGATTCGGAAGGGTGTACAGCGGCGCGTACAAGAACTGTTCGGTGAAGCCCGGGATGACCCACTGCAGCACGTACGCAACGGCGCAGATGCCGATCAAGGTCAGCGTCACCACCGGCCGGCCCATCGCCGCGGCTCCGCCGTAGACGGTACGGACCGCCGGCGTGCTCCGGGAGGTTTCCCGGACGCAGTCGACGCACTGGATGCCTACCGAAGCCGTGCGCTGGCATTCCGGGCAGGCCGGACGTCCGCAGCGCTGGCAGCGCACATAGGAAACGCGGTCTGGATGCCGCGGGCAGACAGGGACATCGGTCTGCGGCGGTTCGGCGGGCATTCCGTAGGACATGGAGGCGCTCCTGCTGGGACATGGTCCCCGCCCGGTGTTCCGGGCGGGGACGGTAGGCAAACTTAGAGCTGCTCTACGGTGATGTTCTTGATGACAACATCTTCCAGCGGCTTGTCACGCATGTCCGTGGCCACCGCATTGAGGGAATCGACGACGGCGCGCGAGGCTTCGTCGGTGACGTCACCAAAGATCGTGTGCTTGCCCTGGAGCCAGGTGGTGGGGACGGTGGTGATGAAGAACTGCGACCCGTTGGTGCCGCGGCCGCCCTGGATGCCCGCGTTGGCCATGGCCAGCTTGTAGGGCTCGTTGAAGTCCAGGTCCGGGTTGATTTCGTCGTCGAACTGGTAACCCGGGCCGCCGATTCCCTGGCCCAGCGGGTCTCCGCCCTGGAGCATGAAGTCCTTGATGATGCGGTGGAAGATGACGCCGTCGTAGAGGGGAGCGTTGGTCTCTTCACCGGTTTGCGGGTGCTTCCAAGTGATCTCGCCGGTGGCCAGTCCCACAAAGTTCTTCACGGTCTTCGGGGCGTGGTTGCCGAACAGGTTCACCACGATGTCGCCGTGGTTGGTGTGGATAGTGGCTTTAGCTGTAGCAATAGCAGTCATGGCACCATTCTTCCACGCCGTTTTGCGCGGGAGGGCGCCAGTGGCGGGTTCCGCGGTGAGTGAAAATCTTGCGTATTCCTTTGCCGGCATAGCCGTGTCCAAGCACACGAAGTAGGCTGATGAGCGACCGTCACCATTTACGGGAGGTAGTTGTGAAGAAAACCGATCGAGTAGCCCGCGAAGCAGAAGGCAACGTTTTGGTCGCCGTAGAAACAGCGAAGGACTGGGCCTCTCCCAAAGTGGAAGCCGCTTTGAACTGGGCCGTCCCGCGGATCGAAAAAGGCATTGGAACGGCAGCCAAGGATCTTTCCCACAGCGTCACCACTGTGACTCCGCGCATCCAAGGCGGACTGGACAGCTTGGCGCCGAAGATTGCCCAAGCCATGGATGAGGCGGCACCGCGGATCCAAGTCACCCTTGACCGGGCGACCCCCGCGATCACGCATGCCCGTGACAAGGTGGTCGGCGAGTACATACCGTCCGTCTCCGCGCGGCTCGGCGCCACCGCGGACCAGGTCGCCAAGACGTTGGACAAGACGGCCGTGCCGGTCTCCGTCCAGGCCGCCGTGATCAAGGCCGGCGGGTCCAAACGGGCACTGAAGAAGGCCCAGAAGGCGGCCGCAGAGAGTGCCAAGTTGGCCGCCAAGAAGCTGAACAAGGCCCAGAAGGCGGCCGCCGGGAGCGCCAAACTGGCCGCCGCCAAGGAGCTGAAGAAGCAGCATAAGGGCCGCGGCGGCAAGGGGTGGCTGATCGTCGGCATTCTCGCCGCGGCAGCCGTGGCGGCGGTGGCCGCCTGGCGCGCCGCCCGGCCCGTCGAAGATCCGTGGAAGACACCGGTCCAGCCGACCACTCCGGCTGCCGCCCCGGTACCGGGACCAACTGCCACCACGGCAGCGCCTACCGCAGCAACCGCCGGGACAACTTCGGGAACCACTCCTGCTACGGCCTCTGCCAAGCACGCTGTGGACACCTCGGGTACCGATGCGGCAGCCGGAACGGCTGCCCCGGGCCAATCCGGCGCAGCAACCACCGGCGGCAAGAGCGCCAGCAATGGCACCTCCCGCTCGGCGCGGTCGGCCGGCCAGAAGGCCGCCGAAGCCGCCGACAAGGCAGAAGAGAAGGCAGAAGAGAAGGACGCTAAGGAGTAGATCCTAGCGACCCGAACATGCGAATGGGAGCTCCCGGATGGGGGCTCCCATTCGCATGTTCGGGTCCTGCGAGGCACGGTCCGGGCCTCCCCGCCTGCAGACTGCCGGGCTGATAGATTCATGCCGTGAAGAGTGCCGCGCCCGGGGTTTCGATCATCATTCCGGCCTTCAATGAAGAGTCCGTCATCCGTCAGTGCATCTACGCCGCCCTGTGCCAGTCCGTGGCTCCGTCGGAGATCATCGTGGTGGACAACAAGTCCACCGACGGGACTGCGGACCTGGTCCGTAGTATGCAGGACGAGTACCCAGACGTGCCGCTCATCCTGCTCCAGCAGGACGCCGAGCAGGGCCTGATTCCCACCCGCAATTTCGGCTTCAACCATGCCACCGGGGAAATCCTGGGCAGGATCGACGCGGATTCGGTGCTGGAACCTGACTGGGTGGAGCATGTGCAGCGCGCTTTCGCCGACCCGGAAGTGATGGCCTGCACCGGGCCGGTGCTGTACTACGACATGCCGATGCGCCGCTTCGGGCTGCAGGCCGACGACCGCATGCGCCGCTTTGTGCTGAAGCTGGCCAAGAAGCAGTACCACTTTCTCTTCGGGTCCAATATGGCCATCCGGCGCGGAGCCTGGGACATCATCAGCCACGAAGTGTGCCGCGACGAAGAGGATCAGTTCCACGAGGACATCGATATTTCCGTGCATCTGGCCGACCACGCACTCAGGATCCAGTACGTGCCGGAAATGATCAGCGGCATGTCCGCCCGCCGGTTGGAAGATTCGCCCAAGGACTACCGCTACTACGTCACGCGCTTCGAGCGGACGTATCGCGCCCACAAGATCCACCGCCGGGTGCTTCGCGTCCCGATGCTGATTTTCATGACCGTGTACTACCCGGCAAAGCTGCTGCGCCGGGTCCACCAGGCCCGCACCCAGCTGCGCGTTCCCCGCGGCGGGCTGTAGCCGGTCATTCCGGGGCGGGGCCGGCGGCCTCAGGGGCCGGCGCCGGTGTCACTAGCTTCGGCCGGTTCTGCGAGAGCAGCACCGCGGCCAGCCCTGCCAAGATCAGGCCGAGCCCGATGTAGGTGCCCCACGGCGGGCTCTCGCCGAGGAATATGGCCGCCAGCAGCGCCGCCCCGGGGATTTCCAGCAGGATGAACATCGACACCACCAGCGGGCTCAGGACGGCCAGCAAATGGTTAAAGACCGAGTGGCCCATCAGCTGGGCGACGACGGTCACGCCGAGGATCCCGATCCAGGCCTCAACAGGGAACCCCACCAGCGGCTGACCGAAGGCCAGCGCCATGACCAGCAAGATCACCGCGCACAGACCGTAGCAGATGGTGGTGTACGGCCCGGTCGAAAGCCGGCGCCGGACCCGGCCTCCGGCCATCGTGTAGATTCCAGCCATCGCCCCGCCGGCCAGGGCGAGCAGGTCGCCAAGGAGCGCCTCATTGGAAAGCTGCAGGTCGAATCCGGAAATCACCAGCACCCCGACGAAGGCGAGACCGACGCCGCACAGGATCAGCCGCGAGGCCTTGACTCCGCGAAGCCGGTTGAACAAGACGATCCATGCCGACTGCAGGCAGACCAGGGCGGTGGCCGCCGCCACGGAGGTCAACTGCAGCGCGGTGATGAAGCAGGCAAAGTGGAGCGCCAGCGCGACGGCCGCCAGCGCGCTGTAGCCAAGGTCCGGCGTCGTTAGTTGCCGGAACTCCCGGCGGCGGCCGATGGCGGACGGAACGCCCATCACCACGGCTCCGAGCATGTTCCGCCAGAACGCGATGGCGAGGGCCGGCGCAACGGTGGCCGCCATGATGGGACCAGAGGCGGAAATGCCGAGCACGGCCAGCGTGGCCAGGAAAATGATCACCCCTTCAGCGTAGGGGCGAAGCGGTGCGGTCATGCATCTTGGCGCCAGCGAAAGGACTGCACACATGCAGAGAGGCCCCGATCCGCAGATCGGGGCCTCTCTCATCCGGTGGAGGCAAGGGGACTCGAACCCCTAACCCCCTGCTTGCAAAGCAGGTGCGCTACCAATTGCGCCATGCCCCCGGAAGGGTTCGGCCGGTACCTATCCGGCCGAGACGGAGTCAGTCGACCTTGTCGGTCGCCTTACTCCACGCGGATCTCTCCGCTTCGGATTCCTGCCACTTCTTGTAAGCGAACACGCCCGCAACCGCGGCTGCCAACAGCAGCAACTTCTTCACGGTGTCCTCCCGAAATCGGTGGCATTGGTAAATCCGTGGGCGTACCAGGACTTGAACCTGGGACCTCTTCGTTATCAGCGAAGCGCTCTAACCGCCTGAGCTATACGCCCCCTGCCCTTGCGGGCCGAGATACGACTTTACAGTACGCCGGGCCGGAACTTCAAATCGGCTCAGTCGTCCGTCAGCGTGACCCCGATGCCGCCCACCAGCGTGGCCGAGATGTTGTAGAGCACCGCGGACAACATGGCCAGCGCAGTCAGCAAGACCACATTGACGACGGCGATGATGGTGGCGAATGACGCCACCTGTCCCAGCGAAGCATAGGAGCGCAGGTCGAAACCGCCGCTCTCAGTGCCGGCGATTTCCGACAGCAGTCCGTTGACGCGGTCGAAGATGCCGGTGATGTCCAGCGTCGTCCAGAGCACGATCGAAGCCACCACGGTGACGATGCCCAGCGCAACGGAAAGCAGGAACGCCATCTTCAAGACCGACCACGGGTCGACCTTGCTGACCAACAGGCGGGCGCGGCGGACCTTGGCCTTCGGCGCCGGCCGCACCAGGCCCGCGCTGCCGGACTGCCCGGCGGGGCGCTGGCCGCCGTTGGCCGGACGCTGTCCACTGCCGGCCGGCCGCTGCGCGGGACGGGCCGGCGTGCCGCCGCGAGTGGTACCAGCCCGCGGCGCGTTAGCCGGCTGCGGGCGGGTGCCCGGCCGTGGCGTTTTAGGTGTACTCACTCGTTACCTCCGTTTTCCGGCGCCGGCGATTCGGCTGCGGACTGCGTCATGTCTGCGTCCAACGGTACTTCATCGTTGGCCTGCGGCGCAGTTTCGGCGTCGGTTTCCGCATCGATGGCAGTGCCGGTTTCGGCGTCGATTGTGGTGCCGGTTTCGGGAGCTTCCGGAGCGTCCGGGTTCTCTGCGTCTTCGTCGCCGCCCAGGCCCCGCTCGGAGTTCCGTGCCACGGCGATGATGCGGTCCTTCTTGTCCGGCTTGGCGAAAATGACGCCCATGGTGTCGCGGCCGCGGGCCGGAACGCCGGCGACGGACGAGCGGACCACCTTGCCGCTTTCCATCACCACCAGCACCTCGTCTTCTTCCTGGACGATCAGTGCGCCGACCAGGTGCCCGCGTTCCTCTTGGTACTTGCCCACCTTGATGCCCAGGCCGCCGCGGCCCTGGACCCGGTATTCGTCGGCCAAGGTCCGCTTGGCGTAGCCGCCCTCGGTGACGATGAAGACGTAGGAGTCGTCGCGTACCACGCCCGCCACCAACAGCTCGTCGTCCTCGCGGAACTTCATCCCGGTCACGCCCGACGTTGCCCGTCCCATCGGCCGCAGGGCCTCGTCCGTGGCCGTAAAGCGCAGGGACTGGCCCCGGCGCGAAACCAGCATCATGTCGTCGGTTTCGGCGACCAGCCGCGCCGAGACAAGCTCGTCGCCTTCGCGCAGGTTGATCGCGATGACTCCGGCCGAACGGTTGGTGTCGTAGTCTTCCAGCCGGGTCTTCTTGATCAGGCCGCGCTTGGTGGCCAGCACCAGGTAGGGCGCCTGCTGGTAATCCTTCAGGTCCATCACCTGGGCAATGTGCTCATCCGGCTGGAACGCCAGCAGGTTCGCTACGTGCTGCCCCTTGGCGTCGCGTCCGGCCTCGGCCAGCTCGTAGGTCTTGGCCCGGTAGACCCGGCCCAGGTTGGTGAAGAACAGCAGCCAGTGGTGCGTCGTCGTGACAAAGAAGTGCTCGACGACGTCGTCCCCGCGCAGCTGGGCGCCGCGGATCCCCTTGCCGCCGCGCTGCTGGGACCGGTAGTTGTCGCTGCGGGTGCGCTTGACGTAGCCGCCGCGGGTAATGGTGACCACCATTTCCTCTTCGGGAATGAGGTCTTCCACGCTCATGTCGCCGTCGTAGCCCATCATGATCTGGGTCCGCCGGTCGTCGCCGTACTTCTCCGTGATCGCAGCCAGTTCTTCGCTGACGATATTGCGCTGCATGGCTTCGGAGGCCAAGATGCGGTTGAACTCTTCGATCATGCGTTCCAGTTCCGCATGGCGGTCCTGGATCTTCTGACGTTCCAGTGCGGCCAGTCGGCGCAGCTGCATGTCAAGAATGGCCCGGGCCTGCGCCTCGTCGATGTCCAGCAGCCGCATCAGGCCGTCGCGGGCCTCTTCGGTGGTCGACGAGGCGCGGATCAGGGCGATGACCTCGTCCAGGGCGTCCATGGCCTTGAGCAGGCCGCGCAGGATGTGCGCCTCTTCCTCGGCCTTGTTCAACCGGAAGCGCGTGCGGCGGACGATGACTTCCAGCTGGTGGCTGACCCAGTGCCGGATGAAGGCATCGAGGGTCAGGGTGCGCGGCACGCCGTCGACAATTGCCAGCATGTTCGCGGCGAAATTTTCCTGCAGCGAGGTGTGCTTGTAGAGGTTGTTCAGCACCACCTTGGCCACGGCGTCGCGCTTGAGCACGATGACCAGGCGCTGGCCGGTGCGGCCCGACGTCTCGTCGCGCAGGTCAGCGATGCCGGCGACCTTGCCGTCCTTGGCCAGTTCGGCGATTTTCATCGCCAGATTGTCCGGGTTCGCCTGGTAAGGAAGTTCGGTGACCACCAGGCAGGTACGGCCCTGGATTTCCTCGACATTGACTACCGCCCGCATGGTGATCGAGCCGCGGCCCGTGCGGTAGGCGTCTTCGATGCCCTTGTGGCCCAGGATCTGCGCACTGGTGGGGAAGTCCGGTCCCTTGATCCGCTGGATCAGGGCCTCGAGGAGTTCCTCACGCGTAGCGGTGGGGTTTTCCAGATACCACTGGACGCCGGAGGCCACCTCGCGCAGGTTGTGCGGCGGGATGTTGGTGGCCATGCCGACGGCGATGCCCGAGGAACCGTTGACCAGCAGGTTCGGGAAACGGGCCGGCAGAACGGTGGGTTCCTGGTTCTTGCCGTCGTAGTTGTCCTGGAAATCGACGGTGTCTTCGTCGATGTCGCGGACCATTTCCAATGCCAACGGCGCCATCTTGGTCTCGGTGTACCGCGGGGCGGCAGCGCCGTCGTTGCCGGGTGAGCCGAAGTTGCCTTGTCCCAGCGCCAGCGGGTACCGCATGGTCCAGTCCTGGATCAGGCGGACCAGGGCATCGTAGATGGCCATGTCGCCGTGCGGGTGGTACTGGCCCATGACCTCGCCCACCACGCGCGCGCACTTGTTGAAGGAGCGCTCCGGCCGGTAGCCGCCGTCGAACATCGCGTAGATGACGCGCCGGTGCACCGGCTTGAGACCGTCGCGGACGTCCGGCAGCGCGCGGCCCACGATGACCGCCATGGCATAGTCCAGGTAGGACCGCTGCATTTCGGTTTGCAGGTCCACCTGCTCCACCCGGTCCGTGAGGATTTCGCCCTCGATCGGCTCTTCGCCAATGCCTTCCGGCAGGTCCGGCGTCTCTTCGTCGCTCATCGTTTCAGTTCCTTTACGTCAAAGCCTGGTCGCGGTCCGCAGCCCAAGGGCCAGCCGGCGGCCGGCCCCTGGGGGACACGCTAGATATCGAGGAAGCGGACGTCCTTGGCGTTCTGCTGGATGAAGGAGCGCCGGGATTCGACGTCCTCGCCCATCAGCACCGAGAAGGTCTGATCCGCTGCGGCGGCGTCCTCCATGGTCACCTGCAGCAGCGTGCGGCGTTCCGGGTCCATGGTGGTGTCCCACAGTTCCGTGTAGTCCATCTCGCCCAGGCCCTTGTACCGCTGGATGCCGTTTTCCTTGGGCAGCCGCTGGTTGTTCGCCAGGCCGCGGCGCACGGTTTCGTCCCGCTCACGGTCGCTGAACACGTAGTCGTGCGCGTGGTTCGACCACTTGATCCGGTACAGCGGCGGCTGCGCCAGGTACACGTAGCCGTTCTCGATCAACGGACGCATGTAGCGGAACAACAGGGTCAGCAGCAGCGTGGTGATGTGCTGGCCGTCCACGTCGGCATCGGCCATCAGCACAATCTTGTGGTACCGGGCCTTCTCGACGTCGAAGTCCTCGCCGATGCCGGCGCCGAAGGCGGTGATCATGGACTGGACTTCGGCGTTGCCCAGGGCCCGGTCCAGCCTGGCCCGCTCCACATTCAGGATCTTGCCGCGCAGGGGCAGGATGGCCTGGGTTTCCGGGTTCCGGCCGCGGACGGCAGAACCGCCGGCCGAGTCACCCTCCACAATGTAGATTTCCGATTTGGATGGGTCGCGGGAGGAGCAGTCCTTGAGTTTGCCCGGCATGCCGCCGGATTCCAGCAGTCCCTTGCGCCGGGTGGATTCGCGTGCCTTCCGCGCGGCCAGCCGGGCCTGCGAAGCCTGGATGGACTTGCGGATCACATCGCGGGCCGGGCCCGGATTGCGTTCCAGCCAGTCGCCGAGCCCGTCCGTGACAACCCGCTGCACAAAGCCCTTGGCCTCGGAGTTGCCCAGCTTGGTCTTGGTCTGGCCCTCGAACTGGGGCTCGCCCAGCTTCATCGAGACGACGGCGGTCAGGCCCTCGCGGATGTCATCGCCGGTGAGGTTGTCTTCCTTCTCCTTGATCAGGTTCTTTTCCCGCGCGTAGCGGTTGATCAAGGACGTCATCGCGGCACGGAAGCCTTCTTCGTGCGTGCCGCCTTCATGCGTGTTGATGGTGTTCGCGTAGGTGTGCACGCTCTCCGAGTAGGAGGTGGTCCACTGCATCGCGATTTCCACCGAGAGCTTCCGCTCCGTGTCCTCGGTCTCGAAGGCGATGACCTCGGGGTGGATGACTTCCACCTTCTTGGAGGAGTTCAGGTGGGTGACGTAGTCCAACAGCCCGTTGTCGTACTTGTAGACGACCTGGCGGTGTTCGGCCGTGGTCTCGACCTCGGAACCGGCGGAGTCCAGGTCCACGTCTTCGCTGTCCGGGGCATGGGTTTCCGGACGGCGCTCATCGGTCAGGATGATCTTCAGGCCCTTGTTCAGGAAGGCCATCTGCTGGAACCGGGCGCGCAGCGTCTCAAAGTCGAACTCGGTGGATTCGAAGATTTCCGGATCGGCCCAGAAAGTCTGCGACGTGCCGGTCTCGGTGGTCTCCTCGCCGCGGCGCAGGTCGCCCACCGGCATGCCGCCGTTGGCGAACGACTGGTTCCAGACGTAGCCCTGGCGGCGGATCTCGGTTTCCACCCGGGCGGACAAGGCGTTGACCACGGAGATGCCGACGCCGTGCAGGCCGCCGGAGACCGCGTACCCGCCGCCGCCGAATTTGCCGCCGGCGTGCAGGATGGTCATGACAACCTGCACCGTCGGCTTGCCTTCGGTCGGATGCATGTCCACGGGAATGCCGCGGCCGTTGTCCACCACCCGGACGCCGCCATCCGCCAGCAGCGTGACATCGATCGTGTCGCAGTAGCCGGCAAGCGCTTCGTCAACGGAGTTGTCTACGACTTCGTAGACCAAATGGTGCAGACCACGCGGACCGGTGGAACCGATGTACATGCCCGGCCGCTTGCGCACGGCTTCCAGGCCCTCAAGGACAGTGATGTCGCTGGCGTCGTAATGCGTGCCGTCGTTGCCCTCTGCCATTGCGGGTTCTGCGCCGGTGTTTTCCAGCTCGTTGTCCTCTGCCACAGTTGCCGTTGACTCCTTGTGTTCCGTCCGGATGGACTCGTGTGTCGGCGCCCTTCCACAGTGAGGACGGGCGCCGCCCAGTCAATTCTACCGTGTCAGGGCGATGAAACCTGCACAAACATGGCTCTAAGCGGCACGGAAACCGGCATTTAACGCCTCCGCCGGGTGCTTGATGGGACCGTATATGTCCGGAGGGCCCCGCAGCGCTCTGCACGCCGTTTACGCAAGCGCGTCCCGGATACTTCCGGATTGCACGCTTCGAGGGCTCGAATCAGCCGTAGGTATCCCGCGGTCCGCGGCCGCTGACGGTCCGTTTGCCCTTGCGCCAGTTGGGCGCAGCGGGCGCAAGGACCTGGATTTTGGTCACGACGCCGGGGCCCAGCTTTTCGCCGAACCGCTTCAGCAACGCAGCGTTCATCAACCTCAGCTGCGTGGCCCAGGCGGTGGAATCGCAGCGCACCTGCACCGTCGTTTCCTCGAAGCTTTCGGGCCGGCAATGGGCCGCGATGTCTGCTCCGACCAATTCATCCCACCGCGAAATTACCGACCCGACGGCCACGGGGGAGTTCCAGCCGCGTTCGGCGACGAACCGGTCGAACACGCGGCCCAGCCCTTGCGGGTCGCGGCCGAAATCCTGCGCCGCGGCAGCCGGCCGGTTGCCCCGGGATTGACGACGGCGGCTGTTGGCCCGGGTGCGCACGTCGCCGCGGGCCGCTGCCGCCAGGCGGACCCTGTTGAGGACAGCTTTCGCGGCATCCAAGTCTTCCTCGGCGCGGGCGCCGAGGGGCTCCGCGGCCTTCGTTTTGGCCGGCTGCGGACGCGCCCCAACATCCGGCAGGCCGGTCTGTTCCACCGGGTCTGCCTGTTCCTGCGGGTTCGGCCGGCGCTCAGACGGTTTCCTGGCCACTGGCCACGCCTCCCGGAACCACCTTGAACTGCTCGCCGCTCAATGCTTCGGGGATGTCTTCGGCAACCGCGGCCGTAACGATCACCTGCTCGGCACCGGCAACGATGCCGGCGAGCTTCGACCGGCGCTGGCTGTCCAGTTCTGCAAACACGTCGTCCAGGATCAGCACCGGAGCCGCGCCAGGAGCCGGATCGTCTTCGCAGAACACGTAGTAGGACGCCAGCCGCAGCGCCAGCGCCAGGGACCAGGTTTCGCCGTGCGAGGCGTACCCCTTGGCCGGTGCCTGTCCCAGCATCAGCTCGAGCTCGTCGCGGTGCGGGCCCACCAGCGAGATACCGCGTTCCACTTCGCGTTTGCGTTGCTGTTTGAAGGCGGCGAGGTACAGCTCTGCCAGCTCGGCTGCGCTCAGGCTTGCCAACGGCGGAAGTCCTGCACCGCCGTCGTTCTCCACCTCGCCGTCATCGGTTAGCTGGCTGTGGATGGTGGACCGGTACACGGCGGCAGCCTGTTTGGAGCCATCCGTCAGCGCGGCGTAGGCCGCGTTCAGGTGCGGCTGCAGCAGATCCACCAGTTCCAGCCTGGCCTTGAGCAGTGCGGCCCCGGCCTCCGCCATGTGCTGATCCCACACCTCCAGGGTCGATTCATGGGCCGAGGTGAACCGTCCGCTGGCGCGGGCAGACTTGAGCAGGGCATTGCGCTGCTTGAGCACGCGTTCAAAATCGCTGCGCGTGGCCGCATGGTGCGGAACCAGACTGGCTAGGAGCTCGTCCAGGAAGCGCCGCCGGTTGGACGGATCACCTTTGACCAGGGCCAGGTCTTCGGGGGCAAAGAGCACCGTGCGCAGGTGGCCCAGTATGTCGCGGGCACGCACCGGAGCGCCCCGGTTGATCCGCGCTCTGTTGGCCTTGCCGGCGGTGATTTCCAACTCCAGCGAAATGCTGCGTCCGCCGCGGTCTACCCGGGCGCGCACCAGTGAACGCGGAGTGTCGAACCGGATCAGCGGCGCGTCATTGCTGACCCGATGCGATGAAAGCGACGCCAGATAGCCGATGGCCTCGACGATGTTGGTCTTGCCGACCCCGTTGGATCCAACAAACACGGTGACGCCCGGCTTCAGGGCGATGTCCAGCTGCGGGTAGGTGCGGAAATCGGTCAGCGAAAGGAATTCAACAAACAATGCGGTATTGCTACTTCGGCTCGGTGCCGGGGTTGGGCTGGGGCCGTCCGGGCTTCCTGACGGGATGACCGCCAAATTGATTGCGCAGGGCGGCCACCATCTTCATGGCCGGGGCATCATCTTCGCGTGACGCGAATCGGGCAAACAAGGCCGCAGTGATGGCCGGGGCGGGAACAGCATGCGCGATGGCTTCTTCCACCGTCCACCCGCCTTCGCCGGAATCCTCGACGTAGCCGCTGATCTGGCTCAGCCCGGGGTCCTCTTCGAGGGCCTTCACCATCAGGTCCAGCAGCCAGGACCGGACCACGGTGCCCTTTTGCCACGCTCGGAAAGTGCCCGGGACATCTTTGATGATGTCCTTGGCTTCCAGCAGTTCGTACCCTTCGGCATACGCCTGCATCAGCCCGTATTCGATGCCGTTGTGCACCATTTTGGCGTAGTGCCCGGCACCGACGTCGCCCACATGGACGAAGCTTTCCTCCCGCGGCCCTTCGGGTCTCAATGCGTCGAAGAGCGGCATCGCCGTCTCGACCAGCTCGGCACGGCCGCCGGCCATCAATCCGTAGCCGTTGGCCAGGCCCCACACGCCGCCCGAAACGCCGACATCGATGAAGCCGATCTGCCGGTCGGCTAAGAGCGCTTCGTGGTCCCGGTCGGCGGTGAACTTTGAGTTTCCGCCGTCAATCACCAGGTCCCCGGCGGTGAGTTTTCCCGCCAGTTCGGTGACGACTGCTTCGGTAACCGAACCCGAGGGGACCATCACCCACACAATGCGCGGGCTAGGCAGCGATCGGATCATTTCGTCGACGGTTGCGGTGTCGCTGACCTCGGGGTTGCGGTCATACCCGGTGACCTCGATGCCGCCGTCCCGAAGCCGCTGGCGCATGTTGAAACCCATCCGCCCCAAGCCGATTAGTCCGATGTGCATGCTGCTCACTCTTTCCTCTCGTTGATGGGCGGTTGGGGGAACTGTTACTGGTTGGGCAACCTCACCGGCATCAGCAGGTAGCGGTAGTCTTCCTTGTCTTCGCCCTCGAGATCGTCTTGGGCGGAAATGACCGCCGGCTTCGGCGGCGTAGTGAAGGAAAACCGGACATATTTGCTGTCGAAAGCGCTGAGGCCTTCGGAGAGGTAGTGCGGGTTGAAGGCAACCGTGATCTCGTCGCCTGTCAGCGCAGCTTCGATGGCTTCGGAGGCCTGCGCGTCTTCGCCGGTTCCTGCGTCCAACGTCAACAGGCCGTCCGTGAAGGCCAAGCGGACCGGCGTGTTGCGCTCGGCCACCAGCGAAACGCGCCTGACGGCTTCGATCAGCGTCGTGGTTTCAACAGTTGCATGGATCGGAGTGTTGTCCGGGAACAAGGAACGGATCTTCGGATAGTCACCGTCCACCAGCAGCGAGGTGGTCCGGCGGCCGCCGCTTTCGAAGCCGATCAGTTCGCTGTTGTCGGACAGAGCAATGTTGAGGTCGCCGGATCCGCCGAGGGTCTTGGCCACCTCGCTGAGCGTTTTGGCTTTGACCAGTGCGCTGGTGGAAATGCCCGGGGTGTTTGGGCGCCAGTTGAGTTCGCGCAGTGCCAGGCGGTAGCGGTCGGTCGACAGCAAGGTGATCAGATCGCCTTCGATTTCCATCCGGACACCGGTCAGGATGGGCAGAGTGTCGTCGCGGCTCGCGGCAATGATCACCTGGCTGACTGCTTGGGCGAAAGCCTCGCCGTCCACGACCCCGCTGACCTCCGGCAAGGCCGGGAGTTCCGGATAGTCGCCCTCGGGCATGGTTGCCAGGTTGAACCGGCTGTTGCGGCACGTCAACGCGACCTTTGAGCCGTCGGTTTCGATGTCGACCGGGGCCGACGGCAAGCTGCGGCAGATGTCGGCCAAGAGGCGTCCGGATACCAGGATTGTTCCCTCAGCGGTGACGTCCGCCGGAATCTGAAGACGCGCCGAGATCTCGTAGTCGAAACTGGCAAGGCTGACCATGCCGCCTTCAGCACGAATGAGCAGGCCCGACAGAACGGGCACGGGCGGACGCGGTGACAGGGAACGGGCTGTCCATGTCACGGCTTCCGCCAGAACATCCCGATCAACTCTGAACTTCACTGAAGTAAGCCGCCTTTCACAACGAACATGCTGGGGAAGGCCGCCTGCGTCTGGCCTGACGTGTAACCGCTTGGACTACGGCACCAGGCTGAAGCAGATGGCAACAATTCTCTGTGCAAGCTTAGCCGCAGCAACGGTCAATGCGCACCGGCAGCTTGGAGACGTCCGCTGAGCTGTTCTGCAGGTGTCGGGGAACTGGGTCAGGGTCAAATGTTATTTGAAAGAACTTCAAATAATGGGATTCGTAGTGTTAGTAACGGTTGTGGATACTGTGGATAACCTCGGTGTCGCCTGCCGTTGCGCGGAAGTCGCCTGTTCACAATATGTGCAGGGAGATCGAAGCGGGTGTTGGGCGGCTGTGGAGGAAAATCCTTGGGATGTCGCGCGTCCACAGGCAACCCGGTAGTTGTCCTCTTAAGCACCGGGGTTGTCCACTTAACTATCCACAACCTTATCCACACCTGTTAATTTCACCGGTGTAGTCCGGCCGAGGCCGGCGGTGAGGCTAACTCTCGCGCTGCTGCTGCTTGATGCGGTTGGTCAGCTCGGTGACCTGGTTGTAGATCGCGCGACGTTCGGCCATCAGTTCACGGATCTTGCGGTCGGCGTGGATGACCGTGGTGTGGTCGCGCCCGCCAAGCTCCTGTCCGATTTTCGGCAAGGACATGTCGGTCAGCTCCCTGCACAAGTACATGGCGATCTGGCGGGCCGTCACCAGCGTCCGGGTGCGGGACTTACTGGTCAGCTCCTCCATGCTGAGCTTGAAGTAGGCCGCCGTCTGGCCAAGGATCGTGGCCGAGGTGATTTCCTGAGCGCCCTCGTCGGTGATCAGGTCCTTGAGGACTATTTCGGCAAGACCCATGTCCACTGCCTGTTGGTTCAGGCTGGCGAAAGCGGTTACGCGGATGAGGGCGCCCTCGAGCTCGCGGATGTTGGTGGAGATCTTGGAGGCGATGTACTCGAGGACCTCGTCGGGTACCGAGAGCCCCTCGCTGATGGCCTTCTTGCGCAGAATCGCGATCCGGGTCTCCAGTTCCGGCGGCTGGATGTCCGTCAGGAGTCCCCATTCGAAGCGCGACCGCATCCGTTCTTCAAACCCCGAGAGCTGTTTCGGCGGCAGGTCCGAAGTGATCACCACTTGCTTGCTGTGGTTGTGCAGGGCATTGAACGTATGGAAGAACTCTTCCTGCGTCGCGTCCTTATTGGCCAGGAACTGGATGTCGTCGATCAGCAGGATGTCGACGTTGCGGTACAACTGCTTGAAGCTGGCGCCTTCATCGTCGCGAATGGAGTTGATGAAGTCGTTGGTGAATTCTTCGGAATTGACGTATCGGACCCGGATGCCGTTGTAGAGGTGGCGGGCGTAATGCCCGATGGCATGCAGCAGGTGGGTTTTCCCGAGCCCGGAGTCGCCGTAAATGAACAGCGGGTTGTATGCCTTCGCCGGGGCTTCGGCCACAGCTACCGCAGCCGCGTGGGCAAAGCGGTTGGACGAGCCAATGACGAAGGTGTCGAAAATGTACTTCGGGTTGAGGCGGCCCAGTTCTTGGGAGGCGCTCTCCTTTGGCGGCTGAGGCAGTGTCTCGTTCCGCACCACCGCTGGAGCCGGACGAGGCTCCTGTTCGGGTTCCGGTTCGGCCTGCGGGGCCATATCTGTATCGACGCTAAAGGCGCACAGGATGTCGTCCTTGAAAACTTCGAAGAGCGCGTCGTGCAGCGGTTCCTTGAGCTGCTGCGACTGGAAGACTTCGCGGGTCAGTTCGTTGGGGAGGGCAACCAGCAATGTTGTGCCGATCAGTCCTTTTGCCTGGGCCAAGACGATGAAGCCGCGCTGCCTGGGCGTGACGCGATCGTCCTGTTCCAGCGTGCGGACCACTTTGCGCCAGGAACTTCCGACGTCGTTAATTTGGTCCGTGTCCACCTAGATACCCCTCAGAAGCTCAACTTGCTTCGGCCTCTGCCGACAGCGCGCCCGAAATCCACAGACTTATTCACAGACGGTGGATAAGGGGCTCCTGCAAGCGTAGAGCATGATTCTGCTTGATAACAGCCGGGATGCAGGGGCCTGTGGACTCCCTGCCCTGTGTGCCTCGAGCCGGGCAAACCGCGTTCGGGCTAGAGTTGTCCACAGGCGTTATCCACGGAAACGCCCGGGCGGCGAGGTGCCCGGTTTGACGGTTCTTACCGCCATCGCCTAACGTTGACTAGTCCTTCATGTCTACTTTGGTATCCCTGCACGCCCAGCGTCCAGACCCCTGAAGTAGGCGCCTATATTAGAGCGTCGACCTGTTCTTCCCCCTGTTGCAACGGGTCCAACCGCATCTGTCGATCGTCTTGGAGTAACCACCGTGAGCAAGCGGACTTTTCAGCCGAATAACCGCCGTCGTGCCAAGAAGCACGGCTTCCGCCTTCGCATGCGCACTCGCGCCGGCCGCGCCATCCTGGCAGCACGCCGCAGCAAGGGCCGTACCGAACTGTCGGCCTAAATAGCCGGTTTGTCGATCCGGCTGTGAGGTTCCGTTCCCGCAGTCACGCGTTTCGGCCGGCTGCCTAGCGCCATGCTCTCCAGCCAGCACAGGATGCGTGCGTCGACGGACTTCTCAACAACTGTACGTTCCGGCGTCCGATCAGGGCGCCGGAACTTGGTGTTATATGCCGCAGCGGCTAGTCCGGCGCAACCGACAGCTTTTGGCTTCATTGTCTCTAAGGCTGTGGGGAACGCCGTCATCCGCAACCGCGTTAAGAGAAGACTGCGGGAACTCGCAGCCGCTAGTCTGAGGGACAATCAGTATTCCCAAGGACTCGCAGTTGTTGTGCGCGCTCTTCCGGCAGCGGCCAGTGCGGACTTCGACGCGTTGGAGCATGATTATCGGAGGGCGTTCAAAACGGCCGCGATCAAGTTGACTGCAACGCCTACGGTGCCTGCGCCCACACGCACTGCGCCCGAGGAGAAGGGATGAGCGGCATGAGTTCCACTGCCCCGCGCCTTCAGGCTCCCTCCGGCCCCGTAGCCGCCAAAAGGATCCACACGATCCCGCAGTCAGTATTGATTGGCGCTCTGGCGGTCTACCGCAAGCTCATTTCGCCGCTGTACGGACAGGTATGCCGATTCTTCCCGTCCTGTTCGGCCTATGCTCTTGAGGCTGTGACCGTTCATGGTGCAGCCAAGGGCAGTTGGTTGGCTGCGCGACGACTATGCCGATGCCATCCCTGGAATCTCGGTGGCGTAGACCACGTTCCGGCGTCTCCGGCCTTTGACCTGTGGCTGCAGGAGAACCCTGGCAGAATCCCCCGGATAATCGAACTTAATCACCCTGTCATTCCGGCCGACGATGAAGGCCGCGAAGCGGCCTGAGGAGTAAATAGACAATGGACTTCCTGAGCACGATCCTGCTGCCTTTCACATGGGTAGTGTCGTGGATCCTGTGGGCATTCCACGCCGGTTTCTCTTGGTTGGGGTTGGATCCGGCCAATGGCTGGACTTGGACCTTCTCGATCATCGGGCTTGTCTTGGTGATCCGGGCCGCCCTCATTCCGGTCTTCGTTAAGCAGATCAAGGCGCAGCGGGGAATGCAGGCCCTGCAGCCCGACCTGCGCAAGCTGCAGCAGAAGTACAAGGGAAAAACCGATCAGCTTTCGCGTCAGGCCATGACGCAGGAGCAGATGGCTCTGTACAAGAAGCACGGGACCAACCCGTTCTCGGCATGCTTGCCGATGCTGGTCCAGATGCCATTCTTCTTCGCACTGTTCCGGGTGCTCAGCACCGCCTCTCATGCCAGCGCGAACGGCGAGGGTATCGGCGCGCTTTCCCCCGAACTCATCCGGCAGTTTGATGCATCATCGATCTTCGGAGCCCCGCTGTCTGCGTCGCTCCTGCACGGCGGCGGCGGCGCTAACCAAGGTGCGGTTGTAGTCCTGTCGATCATCATGATCCTGGCGATGACGGCATCGCAGTTCATCACGCAAAAGCAGATCATGGCCAAGAACATGTCTGCCGAAGCCATGCAGTCCCCGTTCATGAAGCAGCAGCAGATGATGCTGTACATCTTGCCGCTTGTATTCGGCATCGGCGGCATCAACTTCCCCATCGGTGTCCTGATCTACTGGACCACCACCAACATCTGGACCATGGCTCAGCAGTTCTTCGTTATCCGCCGGATGCCTACCCCTGGTTCGCAGGCTGCCCGTGAATTGGCGGACCGGCGCGCGAAGAAGGGCCTGCCGATGATTCCGTTGCTCGGTGAGCGGAAGACAGAGGAGCCTGCTGTCGAAGCCCCCGCAGAGCCGAAAGGCCAGCGCCATCAGCCACAGCGTAAGAACAGGAAGAGAAAATGAGCAGCGAAAGCGTATCCGAAGTGACTGAAGAACTTTCCGGCGAAGCAGCTGCGGCAGACGAGCAGGAGGAAGCAGCCGTTTCGAATTCTGCCAAGCGTTTGGACGAAGAGGGAGACGTAGCGGCGGACTACCTCGAGGAGCTTCTCGACATCGCTGACATCGATGGGGACATCGATATCGAGGTACGCAACGGTCGCACGTACATTTCGATCGTTTCCGAAGATGAGGACAATGATGCCCTCAAGTCGCTCGTAGGGGCGGACGGCGAAGTGCTCGAAGCCTTGCAGGAGCTGGCCCGGTTGTCGGTCCTGACGTCCACGGGCAGCCGTTCGAGGCTGGTGCTGGACATCACTGGCTACCGTGAAGGCCGCAGCAAGGAACTGCTCAAGATCGCCGAGAATGCGGTCGCCGAGGCCAAAGAGACCGGGCATGATGTGGCGCTGGAGCCGATGAGCGCGTATGAGCGCAAAATCGTCCATGACGCCATCGCCGACCTTGGACTGGTCAGCGAATCGGAGGGCGAGGGTTCCAACCGCCATATCGTGGTGTCGGTGGAGTCCTGACCTTGTTTATTGGCGGGGTTGGTAGGGCATAGGTATGTCCATAGTTGAGATGACGGTGGCCGAATCCAAGGCCGCCCATGCTGTTTTTGGTGCACGACTGGATCTGGCCGAGCGGTACGTCACGCATCTGGCCACCTCCGGAATCGAACGGGGACTGCTAGGTCCCCGTGAAGTCCCGCGGCTGTGGAACCGCCACGTGCTGAACTGTGCCGTCGTCGGCAACCTGATAGGCCCGGACGCCGCGGTGGCAGATGTAGGCAGCGGTGCCGGCCTGCCAGGCCTCACCCTGGCGCTAGCGAGGCCGGACCTTCGCCTGACGCTGATCGAGCCGTTGGAGCGGCGGGTTGTCTGGCTCAATGAAGTTGTCGACGACCTGGGGCTCGACAACGTCATCGTCGTCCGTACACGGGCAGAGCTTGCCGCGGACGAAGTCACGGCGGATGTTGTGACGTCCCGGGCGGTGTCTGCTCTGGACAAACTGGCCCGGCTGTCCATTCCATTGCTGCACGGTAGTGGTGAGATGCTCGCCATCAAGGGTCGCAGCGCCGCCGATGAAGTCGAAAAAGCTACGAAAGTCATTCGGAAGCTGGGCGGTCGCGAAACAGAGATCCTCACTGTCGGAGGCGGACTTTTGGAGGAGCCGACGACGGTCGTCAGGATCCTCGTTGCCCAGTAACCCGTTGGTCCACACACCCCGGGATGGCCCCTGATTCTGGCCGTGCAACGATAGGCTAGGAGGGGTCGGTACCGGGAAAGTGAAAGCGGGCAAATCGAAAATGGCGATGAGCGACATGGTTTCGGGAGTGACCGGGGCCAAGGGCGATGAGTCATCTTCCCTCGGCGGGTCCCATCAACCAAATGTGGTTGTCTTGGATCAAGGAACCGGTCTTGTTTCACGTGAAACCGCCCGCGATTATGAGGCCGAATTGGCCAACTCCGATGTCAAGATAGAGGCTACGGTTCCAAACGTTATGGATTCGATCGACGAAAGCACACCTCTCGCTCATGAATTGGCGAGTGAAAACCGCAGGCGTGAACGATTGAAGGCCAAAGAACTTCCCCGGCCGGCCCAGACCAGGGTACTGACGGTCAGCAACCAAAAGGGCGGGGTCGGCAAGACGACCACAACGGTCAATATCGCCGCTGCTCTGGCTACCGCTGGTCTGAACGTTCTTGTCATCGATATCGACCCCCAAGGGAACGCGTCGACGGCTCTCGGCGTCGAGCATCATGCGGAAGTCGACAGCATCTACGACGTCCTGATCAACGACATGCCGCTGGGTGAAGTTATCGCTCAATGCCCGGATATCAACCACCTGATCGTTGCTCCCGCTACCATTCACCTCGCCGGCGCAGAGATTGAGCTTGTCTCGTTGGTGGCCAGGGAACAGCGTCTGCGTCGTGCCATAGAAGTTTATGCACAGGAGCGTGAGTCCGCCGGCTTGCCCCGCCTGGACTATGTCTTCATTGACTGCCCACCCAGCCTCGGCCTTCTGACAGTCAACGCTTTTGTCGCGGCTCAAGAGGTCCTGATTCCGATTCAATGTGAGTATTACGCGTTGGAAGGCTTGAGCCAGCTGCTTAAGAACATTGAGATGATTCAAAAGCATCTCAATGCCGGCTTGGTCGTCTCCACCATTCTGCTCACCATGTACGATGGCCGCACTAATCTTGCAGCTCAGGTCGCAGCCGAGGTTCGGGAGCATTTCCCGAACGAGGTGCTGAGCGCGGTTGTTCCCCGGTCTGTTCGCATTTCCGAGGCTCCGAGCTACCAGCAGACGGTCATTACCTACGACCCGTCCTCCAGCGGGGCCCTTTCGTATCAAGAGGCAGCGGCTGAAATCGCTGAGCGCGGCAAATAACTGAGAATTCGGTCTGTAACGGTAGAATTACGCCTTAAATGAGGCAGTGCGCGACAGCTCGGCGCATGACGGAAGAGGGTCCAGATGAGTGAAAAACGCCGTGGCTTGGGACGAGGCTTGGGCGCACTGATTCCCAGCGCTCCCGTTAGCGAAGAGCCTGAATCAACAGAAGGTCAAGGGTCCCAGGCCAGGAAACGAACTCAGCGACCGGTCGACGTCTTCTTCCCTGCGTCCTCTATGCGGGAAGACGCGGACGCGGCAATCCTCACCACTACGGACTCGGAGACAGTCTCCGGTTCGAGCGCTGCCCAGATGGCAGAGGTTCTGAGGGCTCCCCGGAGAACCACGCCGAATGGATCCAAGAAGCCGGCCGCCAAGAAACCGGCAGCTAAGAGGACGGTCAAGCGTGACTCCTCTAATTCTCCTGATAGTGGGAGTGCGGTTCCTGCTGCGGACTCTACAGAGCCCAACACGCCCACGACCGTGGTGCCCGCCATCGACACACCGGAAGCTCAGCAGTCACCCTCCGGCAGCGGTGTTTCACGTGAAACACCGGGCTCCGACTTAGTCGAAGTCCCAGGGGCGACATTCGCTGAGGTCCTGGTATCAGCAATTCAGCCGAACCCGAAACAGCCGCGCAGTGTTTTCGATGAAGAAGACATGGCTGAACTGGTGCACTCGATCAGGGAAATCGGTGTCCTGCAGCCTATCGTCGTCCGCCCCGCAGACGACGTAGAGGCCCAGTACGAGCTGGTCATGGGCGAGCGCCGCTGGCGAGCTACCAAAGCTGCCGGCCTGGAGACCATTCCGGCGATCATTCGGTCCACCTCCGATGACGATCTGCTGCGCGACGCACTGCTGGAAAACTTGCATCGAAGCCAACTCAACCCGCTCGAAGAAGCGGCGGCCTACCAGCAGTTGCTGGACGACTTCGGGTGCACGCATGACGAACTCGCAGACCGTATTGGCCGTTCACGTCCGCAGGTTTCCAACACGTTGCGGTTGATGAAACTGCCGCCGTTGGTGCAGCGTCGTGTAGCGGCTGGTGTTCTCAGCGCTGGTCATGCCCGCGCCCTCCTCGCGCTGACGGATCCGGCCGAAATGGAGAAGTTGGCTCAGCGAATTGTTGCTGAAGGGCTCTCTGTTCGGGCCACGGAAGAGATCGTCTCCCTGAGCGATGGCTTGCGTCGGCCGAAGCGGGAGGGAAAACCCCGCGAGGGCGCCAGGCATGAGCGGCTTGACTACCTCGCCAACTCGCTTTCTGATCGTTTGGACACGAGCGTGAAGATCACCTTGGGAGCCAAGAAGGGCCGCGTCAGCATCGAGTTCGCGAGCGTGGATGATCTGAATCGCATTATGGATGTCTTGAATCCTGCGGCACCCTAGCGCGCTCGTTTCACGTGAAACGGAGGGACCCGTCCAACTTGGACGGGTCCCTCCGTTCTTCTATCAGCTGTGTCCGAACCATTGCGGGGTTCCGAGCTAAAGCCACCGTTCCGGTTCCAGGTAGAACCGGCGGTTGTGAGCCGCCGTCTCCGACCGTATGTGGATCCGAAGCTAAGGGGTGGCGTCCATGTCCCTGGGTTGCTGAGGAGTCCGCCATCGTCCGATTGAGGCATGTGGGTCGAGTCGATGGGAAGAGGTACGAGTCTTCCCGGAGCGCTGTCACCGGCATACTTTTCGGCCTTTACTGGGCTGCCAACAAAACCACCGCCCCGCTACAGCCGGCACGGTGTTTCACGTGAAACGCTGAGGCCCAGCCGCGCGTTGCCGGTCCTTGTGAGGTCCTGTCCGTCGCTGTAGGGGTACCATGCACCTGTGCTTAGATCGCAAATGTCAGATTCGATCCTGCCCGCGTTGACGCAGTCACTGCGTGTTTCTGGCGGTCGACTCTGACCGGCCCTTCTTCGGTTCTGTCTACTTCAGATGGGCAGGGTGCTGGCGTGTCTGCTGCCTTATCAATTTGTGGTTGCCCAAAAGCCCGCATCACCCCCATCGAAGCAGCCCCAGTAAGTTCGATCTGCTTGACAACCAAATCGGCTTCTGGAGGCCGCCCTCGAACTTCTCGGATTCTTGGGCAGCACCACCCGATGGCCCACGGTCTCTGTTTCACGTGAAACACGGACTGCGGGGTAATGGCTGGCAGAGGCGGCACGAGCGCGGGTCACAGTACCCGCGCCATAGCGGGTTCACCCGGGGAGCGACGCGGGGATCTGGAGCCTGAAATTGCCTGGAGCGTGGCTACGGGACGGGACGCGGTCAACTGCTGCGGTGCGCGGGGTTGACTGGAGGACGCCGCCCAGGACATATGTGGAGCATATAAGTTTCGTCGTCCACCACTCGCCGGGCGGACGAGCCGCTTGAGTGGGTCTGGTGGAAGCTTCTGATCAGTTAGTGGGTTTCACGTGAAACTGGCCCACATGACCTCGGCGCGCAATCGCTTGGACTCCTTACGAAGTGCTGCTTGGTCCGGGCCGTCTTACCAAGAGCCATCCTGGACACAATCTGAGAGAGGTCCTACCCCGTCGGCCCGGTGCACATATCAGGGCCCGTGCTAGCGGGGAGAGGCACGCGAGGAGTTCTCATGCGAGTGCCTTAGGCCATGCTCGGCCGCGCATCGGCTCCCTCGACTCGCTGGCCTAACCATCCAAGCAGGGCAGCCGCATCGTCGGCACCTGAGTTGCGTCGGCATGATACTTGATCACTTCGCTCGATCAGGAAGGATGGCATCCTTGAGGCCAAGCAGGAGACTCTCAGCCAGCGGGCGTAGTGGCGTGCAGTTTCACGTGAAACACCGCTGGCCTCAGTAGTACAAGTGACTGGGGGGCCAGCCGAGGGCGCCGAAATAGCCGTAGCCTACGCGCGTGCATGGCCCGTTACCGAACCGAAGACCCAACCGGCTGGAATGTCCGAGTCGCCAGGTCCTTGCACGACCGAACCGGCGGACTAGGTGCGGGGCAGAGAATATCGCCGGCCCCGTGGGCGGCACGCCCCAGCATATGACGCGCTCGTAACATACGCATTGTTTCACGTGGAACACCGCCTGCCGAGCCGCGCAGCCCGTCACGAATCAGCGAACAACCGTGCCGCGTCAGACCATCAGCGATGCGGGACATTCTGGATCGCCTGGGCGCACTAGCCCATTGCAGACGGGCGACTTGCGAGCAAACTTCGTCTGGGGCCGCAAGTCAATGCTCCCGCACCGACTCAAACGGGGCTGGCGGGGGAGACCACAGTGCCTGCACGTTGGGCAGACCGCCTCGGAGCGAAGAGAGATCATATTTCAGGCATGCTCTGAAACAGGCCCGTCGGCACGGGCCGGACAAGGAGCAGCTTCTTCGCGCAGGCCTGTTTCACGTGAAACACGCTTAGGCAGAGGGACTAGGGCCCGACGCTGGCGGTTGGAGGAAAAACCGAGCTGTCCTAGCCACGCGGGAAGGTCACCTTGGGGTTGCTATTCACGACAGGTAGCTCGTTACGGTTGGCCGGCGGGCTGCACAGGGACCGACAGCGGAAGGGATGTCAGCGGTTGAAAATAGTAGGGATGACCTCGATCAATAGAAGCCGTTGCTTGGGAAGCATCTCCACAGCAGGATTTGCAGAGTATTCCCCAGGAGACACTGTCACCTGGGGACAAACCGAGGGGGATGGGTGGGGGCTAAAGTTTGGGGGGCGGTGGGTTAGCGGTGAGACATAGACAGCGGCAGCAGCAAATGATGTGCGTAGGCCGGGCGCGGCCGCAAAAGAGCCTACGTGGGTTTCACGTGAAACGTCCATTCCAAGCGCAACAGCGGAATCCAATACTGGCTCATCCAACGGCCATGAGGATCGTGGAAGATGCGCCGAAGCGGACTGGATTGCTGGGTAGGGCCGCGATTATGTTGTCTGCACGCCGGGTCCCTGGAGTAATTCCTAGAACAGCCGTAAAGAAAAGAGTTGCAGGCCGGAAGGTGCCGTTGAGACTAGAGGCCGGGGAGCCGCACAATCAACGACGGGAAACGTTGCAGGTTTCACGTGAAACAGACCGGGAAATAGATCGCTCTAGGTCGGGGGATTGAAGCGAAGCACGTCGTCGAGTGCAAGGGTCCCGGTCGGTTCATCGTCCTCTTCCAGAAGGTAAAGGCGTTGAATCGCTATGACGATGGAGTCAGCCAAAATCTGGCGGTAAATCGGATCGGCTAGCCGGCCGGCATCGATCGGGCTGCTCAAGTAACCGATGTCCAACTGGACCGATGGCGTGCTGGGAAGGCGTAGTATGTCCCAGCTACGCCCGTGAAGACCCAGCGAGGTGGAACCCGTTCGAGCGACAACTTCCTTGAGGATCAGTTCGGCGGCGCGGTGACCGATAGGGGAACGAACCTCACCGGACTCAGGGCGGCCCCAGAAGAAGGCGCTGACGCCGTTCGCAGCGGGTTGCGGCAACCAATCACAGTTAATCGCAATGCTCAGGCTGGGCGACGAGGCTTTGATCAAGTCTGCGCGGACATCGGTCCCGTCGACGGGCGACTTCTCGATAATCTCCACGCTCGCGCCCAGTTCGGTAAGGATCTTTCCGACCCGGCGGGATACATCGCCAGCGATGAGCTTCTCCGTGAGAGGCTCACCCGAGGAAGAATCAACGATTTCTGCTAGAGAATCGGCGTCTGACCCAGGCGCGATGGTGATCGTGCGGCCGCGGAGGGTTGCAGATGCTTGGCTGAGGCGTTCGTAGTCGCGCAAGGAAAAGGCTTGGCTCGGACTGATGGTCCGGTTGATGCGCTCCATGGAGGCGAGCAGTTGTGCGTTGGCGACACCCGAGGCTTCGAGGCCAAGGTTCAGCTGCAGTTCACGGACCGCCAGATGGGTTCGTTCTCCATACTCGCCATCAATGTGGCCGTAGTAAAACCCAAGAAAAGACAGCTGACGCTGCAGTTCGGTGACATCGTCACCACGAAGCGCTGGACCCTCGACAGAGTAGGCAAGTTGGCGGGCACCGAGTTTGAACTGGGCCTCTGCCAAAGCTCTTTCAGTCTCGGGGCCGGCGACGCCGTCGACCATTAAGCCCCGGTGCTGCTGAAAGGTGCGGACGGCAGCATCCACGTGGTCATCAAACACCATGGGGTTGTTTACCTGGTCAGGGGCAAGATACGCCATAGAAACGCCAGCGCGCAGTAGCCCTTCACGGAGGGCTACCACGCGCCGACTGATGTCTGAACGGCGCAGACTCTGGTCTGCCGCGTCGTTTTGCATCTTGTTAGTTGAGGAACTCAGCGAATTCCTGCTCGATGACCTGCTTCGGCTTCGCTCCGATGGAAGTCGCAGCCACCGCGCCGTCCTTGAAGACGTAGACGGCAGGGATGGACGTGATGCCGTACTGCGCTGCGGTGGCGGGATTGTCATCAACATTGAGCTTGACTACTTCAACCTTGCCGGAGTGCTCGGCAGCGATGTCATCGAGGATCGGCGAGAGCATGCGGCAGGGCCCGCACCACTCTGCCCAGAAGTCAACAATCACGGGCTTGCTGGACTTCAGGACATCGGCTTCGAAAGTAGCGTCTGTAACATCTTTTGCGTTGCTCATGCTGTTCTCTCTTTCTCGAACCGGTTTCAGACGGTTGCGGGCTCAGCGATGCCGGCCTGGCTGCTAGCGAGGTCGGCCAGGTAGTGTTCCACATCGATGGCGGCGGCACAGCCGCTGCCCGAGGCAGTGATGGCTTGGCGGTAGGTGGGGTCGATGACATCGCCGGCCGCGAAAACTCCCGGCAGAGAGGTCCTGGATGACCGGCCGTGAACCGCAATGGTGCCCTCGGGGGTCAGTTCCAACTGGTCTTGGACAAGGGAGACCCGGGGATCATTGCCAATGGCGACGAAAACGCCGGTTACTGGCAGTACCGTCTCGGAACCATCCACTGTGTTCTTAAGCTTCAGCGCGGAGACCTTGTTGTCGCCTTCCAGGCCGACGACTTCGGAGTTCCAGACGAACTTGATCTTCTCGTGCGCCAGGGCTCGTTCCTGCATGATCTTGGAGGCACGCAGCGTATCGCGGCGGTGGACCACCGTGACCGAGTCGGCGAACTTCGTGAGGAAGAGGGCTTCCTCCATGGCCGAGTCGCCTCCACCGATTACTGCGATGTCCTGGCCCTTGAAGAAGAAACCGTCGCAGGTTGCACACCAGCTGACGCCGTGCCCGGCAAGGCGCTTTTCATCCGGAAGCCCCAGCTCACGGTATGCAGAGCCGGTGGAAATGATCACCGCATGTGCCAGGAAGGTTTCGCCCGAACCGATGGTGACCTTCTTGACGTCACCTTCCAGCTCGAGGCTTGTGACGTCTTCGAACAGGATCTCGGTCCCGAATCGCTCGGCCTGCTTTTGGAAGTTCTCCATCAGCTCCGGACCCAGAATTCCGCCGGGGAAGCCCGGGTAATTCTCGACGTCGGTGGTGTTCATCAGCTCGCCGCCTGCCTCGACAGAGCTGGCGATGAGCAGTGGTTTGAGATTGGCTCGCGCAGTGTAAACAGCTGCCGTGTAGCCGGCCGGACCGGACCCAACGATGATGACGTCGCGGACGGACGGTGTGGTTTCTGTGCTCACTGCCTGCGAACCTCTTCCTCTGATAATGACGTAAACCTAACCCGGCCGCCTCGAGCGTGCAGCGGGGCCAACTCTTCTCTCAACGGCAGGTGGAGCCGGCTTATTCCGTGCTCGGACGGCACGGCCCGCGTTCAGCGGCTAGGAGACCTCGATCTCTGCCATGCGGATGCCGTAAGGCGGACCGCCCATCGGGTTGGAGAGCTTCGGCAACTGCGTGAAGTTGATCAGGACGTACTGGGCTTTGGGAGCTGCGCCGTCCTCTTCGGGCACCGGAATGGTGGTCTTCTGCGCAGTGAAGCTTCCCTGGGCGACCTGGTTGGCGCCGTCCAAGCTCGGCTTGTCATTCAAGAGCACGGAGAAGTTTCCGCCGGTACCGCTCAGTTGCGTCAGTTCCACAGAGCTAATGCTCGACGGCTTCTCCAGCTCGACGACCAGCGCCATGTTTCCGGCATAGCCACCGAACTTGTCCGACACGTACTGGAAGCTGGCCCAGTAGGTGGCGGGGTTTCCGTCGACGGCTTCGGACAGCTTGCCGTCGTTCTCCGCGTCGAGTTCCTGCATGTCCGGAACCTGGCGGGTGAGATCGGCAATGACCGGTTTGACAACTTCAGCGGCCGGCGCTGATTCCTTTTCCGCACCGGTTGCCGCCGGACTGGAAGCGGCGCCGGTTTCATTTCCGTTCTCCGACCCATTGGCGACAGGGCCGCCGCGGAAGAGATTCAATTGGCTGACCGCCACGACGATGGCGATGACCAACAGCACGGCCAGTAATCCGCCCACCAGCAGTTTCGACGACCTCGGGCTGTTGCGTTCCTCGTCGTCGTAATCGTCGTACTCGTAGTCGTCAGCATCGGCCACGTTGCTCGTGCGGGCTGCCGCCGGGAACGTGGCGGCGGATCGAACCTCGGGCTGATCGCCGTCGTCCTCCGGCCACAAGCTGACTCTGGGCTTCTCGATGGGCGGCTGGGCGGCCGCCTGCCGGGACGCCGGAACCTGCCGCGAAACGGGTGCTGTCGCCGGGGTTGCGGCCGCGGGTGCGGGCGGCGCCGAGGGCGGCGGCGGCACGTGGGCGCCGGCAGAGGCAGCCGCCCCGGCCGCTCCGGCAGCGGCTCCGGTGCCGGAGGCAGCGCCTTCCGGCTGGCGGCCGAACCGGGCTTTGGCGGTTCCTTCCGGCGCGTTCTTGCCCAGCTTGGGCAGGTCGAGCTTGTTCAGCCGGTCGCGCAGGCTTTGCCGAGGCTCTTCCTCATATTCCTCATACTCGTCCTCGTACGGCTCCGGTTCGGTGGAGCGCACCTGGCCGAAAATTTCGGAACCGAGGGTGTCGGTGAAGAAGGGCTCCACATAGGGGCCGTCACGCTGAATGACCAAGTCGAGAAGGTCGGCGGCCTGTGCCTCGTTGGTGACCAGATAGGTGACCCCGTCGGCGTTGCCAAGGTCCAGTATCTGCACGTTGCTGGCCCGCTCGCCGGTGGCGATCTCGCGGGCGCTCATGGCGACCTGGCTGGCATTTTCCGGTGCTGACACCAGGATGCTGACGGGCCGGTTGAGCACCTGGTCCACACCGTCGAGGACCAGGTCTTGTTCGGCGGAGGCAAGCACTTGGGCTGTGACCTTGTAACGGCCACCAAGCAGCATGCCCACATCAACTGGCTGCGGCACTAGTTCCTCCCGGCTGTCCTGGACTGGCGCCCCTGACTAGATAATTTGATTTCCATGCTAGCCGGTGCCGGAGCCGATTCCGGTTTCTGTCAGGCGCGTCCGGGCAACCGATTCATGATCGGCGTCAGGAAGTCCTGCAACTCCTGGACGCGCAGGGCGCGCAGCAGCAGCAGGTAAACCACGGCCATCACCAGCCCGACGACGGCGATGGTCACCATCGCGGCGACGATGGACTGCCAAGCGAATCCGCCAGTAGCGTAACCGCCGAACAGCCACAGTACGGCCGCGCCCACCAGACCGGAGCCCAAGGCCGCGTAGCCGAGGCGAATGTAGGTGTCCACGACCCGCCCGGCGCCGTAATCTCCCAGCCGTCGCCGGGCGAAGTGGTGCGCCAGCACGGCCGAGACCACGTGGAACACCGCGAACAGCAGGGCCAGCGCGTAGACCACCATGGTGGGATCGACCAGCCAGGCGATCAGCACGGCGAGCAGTACCGAGGCACCGGAACAAAGGGCCTGCATGATCAGCGGCGTCTTGGCGTCTTCCTCCGCGTAGAACACCCGTCCCAGGAAGAAGTAGATGCTCATGAACGGCATGCCGGCGGCCACAATGGCAAGGACCTGGCCCATCGACGCCGCGGAGGCCGCTGCGGTGGGCCCGGATCCCGCAAACAGCCGGGCCAGCGGGCCGGCCAGCACCACCACCGCGGCAGCACCGAAGACGGAGGCGACGCCGATGGTGCGCAGGCCGGAGCTCACCGTGCTGCGGACGTCGTCCACCGCGCCGGCCGAGTGCTGGTGGGACAGTCGGTTGAACAGCACCGTGGCCACGGAGAGGACGAAGACCGAATGCGGCAGCATGGCGATCAGCTGGGCCGTGTTCAGCGCATACTCGCCGGGGACCGATGCGCCGGATCCGGCCAGCTCGGCACGGGCAGCGGTGGCACTGGAAGCGATGGACCCATAGAAGAGGTAGGCAGTGTTGGCGATGACCATGGTGGCCAGGCTCCACAGCGCCACCTTTCCGGTGGCCGCGAAGCCCATGCCGCGCCAGCCGAGCTTGAGCTTCAGGCCCAGCCCCAGCCGCCCCAGCGGCCACAGCAGGAGGAGGGCCTGCAGCACGATGCCCAGCGTGGTGCCGCCGGCCAGCACCACGGTCTGCGCGCCGGTCCAGAGTTCCGGATCACCCCTGCCGGGCAGGTAGCGGCCGTACAGCGCAATGTAGAGTCCCAGCGTGCCGATGGCCACCACGTTGTTCAGGGCGGGAGCCCACATATACCAGCCGAAACGCCCGTGGGCGTTGAGCACCTGGCCCACCACTGCATACAGACCGTAGAAGAAGATCTGGGGCAGGCACCAGATGGCGAAAACGGTGCCAAGCTCCAGCATGACCGGTGTCCAGCCCCGGGTCAGCACGGAGATGATCGGACCGGCAAGCAGCGTGGCCAACAGGGCAATCCCGGCCAGCACCAGCAGCGTCAGGCTGAGCAGGCGGCTGACAAAGTCGGCGCCGCCGTCGCTCTTCTGGCTGGCTTTGATGATCTGCGGCACCAGCACCACATTGAACACCCCGCCCGCCAGCAGCAGGTAGATGATGTTCGGGATGGTGTTGGCCTTCTCGAAGATGTCGCCCATCGTCGTGTTGGCACCGATGGCGACCGCGAGCAAGGCGGTCCGGACGAAGCCCAGGACCCGGGACACCATGGTTCCGGCCGCCATGATGGCGCTGGACTTGGCCGTGCTGTGCTGCGCGGGGTTTTGGGCGGGGATCTTGGTCTCGGACATCGTCCTCTATGTTCTCACCTGAACAACGGCCGGAGGGCCGCGCCGGCAGGCGTCCTCAGACGTGGCCGGGCAGGACTTCCCGGGCCAGGTCAACGATCCGCCGCTCGTTCGGGAAGGAAAGCTTCCGGCCCAGCTCCGCCAACGGCACCCATGCCACGTCGACTGCCTCATGGTCGGGGTCATTCTCGATGGTGAGCAGGCCGCCGGTGGCCTCGAGCAGGAAGTGGTGCACGGTCTTGTGGACGCGGTGGCCGCTGACGGTGAACCAGTAGTCGATGCTGCCGAGCGTGGCCAGCACACGCCCCTTAATGCCCGTTTCTTCTTCAACTTCGCGGACGGCGGCCTCTTCATTGGTTTCCCGGCCTTCGGGGTGGCCCTTGGGCAGGCACCATTCGAGCCGGCCGCCGCGGTTGAAGCGGGCGATGATTGCCACGTTCAGGTCGCTGGTGGACGTATCCACCACCACCCCGCCAGCCGAGACTTCCTCAACGGTGGGCAGTGAATGGTGTCCGGGCGCGGCGCTGCCCACTGACGCTGTCAGCGGGGTGCGCTTCGGGGCGCTCGGAACCGGGTGTGCCATGCGTCCACTCTAACGATTTTTGTCACGACCTGAGGATGCCGACGCCGAGCCGCCGGGACATTGTTAAACATCGTGCCCGGCATCTGGCACGCTTAAGTCACTATGGTTCACCTTTTTGGTTCGCAGTTCCCCTCCGCTACCGGCTCCAACGCCCCGTCCCTGCCGTTGCCGGCCGTGGTCATCGAACTGGGAGAGCTTTTCGCGAAGGCGGGCCACGAACTCTCGCTGGTCGGCGGGCCCGTGCGCGACCTGTTCCTGGGCCGCATTTCCCCGGACCTCGATTTCACCACCGACGCCGATCCTGACGCCACCATCGCCGTCGTCAAAAAATGGGCGGACACGTTCTGGGAGATTGGCCGCGACTTCGGCACCATCGGCATGCGCAGGGGCCAGCACACCATCGAGGTGACCACCTACCGGGCGGAGGCCTACGACCCGGAATCCCGCAAGCCCGTGGTGGCGTTCGGAACGTCCCTGGAGGACGATCTGTTCCGCCGCGATTTCACCATGAACGCCATGGCGCTGCGGCTGCCCTCGCTCGAGCTGGTGGACCCGTACGGCGGCGTGAAGGATCTGCACGCGGGCCTGCTGCGCACCCCGGGCACGCCGTCGTCGTCGTTCTCCGATGATCCCCTGCGGATGATGCGCGCCGCGCGCTTTGCCTCGCAGCTGGGGGTCACCGTGGCGCCCGAGGTGGCGGCAGCGATGAAGGACATGGCCGGCCGGATCGAGATCATCTCCGCCGAACGCGTCCGCGACGAGCTGGTCAAGCTGGTCAACGGCAAGGACCCGCGGACCGGTGTGGACCTGCTGGTGGACACCGGGTTGGCCGACCATGTACTGCCCGAAGTTGCCGCGCTGCGGCTGGAGATCGATGAGCACCACCGGCACAAGGACGTCTACCAGCACTCGCTCACCGTGCTGGAGCAGGCCTGCAGCCTGGAGACGGACGACGACGGCGCGCTGCCGGGTCCGGACTTCGTCCTGCGGTTCGCCGCCCTGATGCACGACGTCGGCAAGCCGGCGACCCGCCGCTTCGAACCTTCCGGCGCGGTCAGCTTCCGCCACCACGACATGGTGGGTTCCAAGCTCACCGCCAAGCGGATGAAGAAGCTGCGTTTCGACAACGACACCATCAAGGCCGTGTCCCGGCTGGTGGAACTGCACATGCGTTTCTATGGCTACGGCGAGGCAGGTTGGACGGATTCGGCCGTCCGCCGCTACGTCAACGACGCCGGGCCGCTGCTGGAACGCCTGCACCGGTTGACCCGCTCCGATGTCACCACGCGCAACAAGCGCAAGGCGGAACAGCTGGCCTTTGCCTACGACGACCTGGAGCAGCGCATCGCCACCCTGCAGGAGCAGGAGCAGCTTGACGCCGTGCGGCCGGATCTGGACGGCGCCCGGATCATGGCGCTGCTGGGCATCAAGCCCGGGCCGTTGGTCGGCCGGGCGTACAGGTTCTTGTTGGAAGAACGGCTGGAAAACGGACCGGCGGCGCCGGAAGAGGCAGAGGCGAAACTACTGGCCTGGTGGCGGGAACAGCCGGAATTCGTCCCGGTGGTCGACCAAGGCGCGCCGGCGCCGCGCGGTGACCGGGACCGGTGACCGTCGTGGGTCCGCACGACTTCCCGGTGCTGTGGCTGATGCGCCATGGCGAAACCGAGTGGTCGCGGGATCACCGGTACACCGGGCTGACCGATCTGGAGCTCACGCCGGCCGGGGTGCAACAGGCACGCGACGCCGCTGCGAAGCTGGCAGGAGTCCGTTTCCGCACCGTCCTGACGTCTCCCCTGATCCGTGCGCGGCGGACCGCCGAATTGGCCGGTTATCCGGAGGCAGAAGTGGTGCCGGAAGCGCACGAGTGGGACTACGGGGACTATGAAGGCCTGCAGAGCGCCGCTATCCGGGCCATGGACCCCTCATACCTGATCTGGACCCACGGCGTCCGAGGTGGCGAGTCGCTGCAACAGGTGGCGGACCGGGCCGACCATGTCATCGCGAAAGTACTGGACGGCGGAGACGAGGCAGCTCCCGGCGGCGGGACTTCGGACGGTGCTTCCGGCAGTGCTTCCGCGGACGGTCCACCGACCACTGGCACATCGGTCTCCGGCGCGTCGTCCGCCAGCACATCCGCCCGAACCGCCGAAACGTCCGCCGGAACGACCGCCGAAACGTCCGGGCCGCGGCAGGTCCTGCTGGTGGCCCACGGACACTTCCTCCGGGTACTGGCTGCCCGATGGCTCGGGATGGAACCGGCCGAGGGCCGGCATTTTGTCCTGGAGACGGCTGCCGTCTGCCGGTTGGGCTGGGACAAGAAGACTCCCGCAATAGCCGGCTGGAACCTCTAGCCCCGGCGCTAACACTGGCTGGGTACTCACCACGCCGGTGATCGCTGGCGTTCTGAGGTGGACTTCGCGAAGGAGGCAGCGTTCGCCGTCGTTCTGCGGCGTGTTGCGGCGGACACGCCGTTGGAAAGAGGAAATGCGCAACAAGTTCCGGGAATTGGCTAGGCAGAAACAGTAGTTGTCGGGTACGTTAAATACGTCCGATTGAACTTTCTCAATCATGAAAGTTTGATCCGGGCGGTTTCTATTGGCGCTATCAAGAAAGGGAGGTGGGATCTGTGATGATGACCAAGACGCCGGGCGGAGTGTTTAACTCCTTCGCCGCGCTCCGACGACCCGCCTCCGCCATTTCTGCGCACTAGAACTTCGCTGATTGTGCCGGTTCATATGATGAACCGCTGCCTTTCATCAATCACCGCATTTCTCTAGCTCTCCCGCGCGGAGGCCTCACCTTCTGTTTGAGGACTTCGCTATGAGCACTTTTACCGCATTTCCTTCTGCCCCGGCTGCCGCCTTGGCCCGTGCTTTAACGACCGCCAGGGGCTCCGTGCCGTCGGCTGAAATCCGCGTGGATTCCGCCATGCTTCCTGCCCGAATTCCCACCCATTCCCGAGAGGAAACCCTCATGAAACCGCTGGATGCAGCTATAGCGCCTGCACCCGAACGATCCATCCGTCCGGCCGAACCGACCCTGTCCGATGAGGGGCAGCGCGGCCACGGCCAGCTGATCAGCGCCGGAAGCCTGCGCGACCTCGATGCAGCCGCCGGTCCCGGAGGCAGCGTTGCCGAAGGCGCCGGTTCCGAAGAGGCCGAGTCCGCCCCGCCTGCGCCCGAACAAGCCGCAGCTGCGGCGATGCCGAATTTCTTGGACAGGCAGGAGGTGAATGCCATGATCCGCAAGCTCCGCCAGAGCGTCTCGCTGTGGAAACGAATACAGAACGTGCGTGTAGATGATCAACGCTTGGAACAAGTGCGCGACGATTTGCTGTCGCACCAGCAGCTCATTCGCTGAAGTTCCCAGCCAAGCAGGTTCAACTCAATACGCCGTCCTGTAGGGGACACATTCGCGAGGAGGATCCGATGAATCACATTGGACCCGATGTAGGTGAGGCCCGCGCCAGGGTTGCTACCCGGCGCGGGCTTCCGCCTTTAAAGTGCCCGACGACGGCTCCAACTCAGCTCCGGCATTCCGGTGACCCACATCCACACTGCCGAAGGCCCTTTCTCTGCGCGCCCGGCAGCTCATCCGACCAGGAGCGAGCCCCGCAGCGTGATGGAACGTTTTGCCTTAGATCGCTAAGTATGCTTATCGTAGATGCATCGCAACCTGAGGAGGCAACATGATCGGTTTCATTATCGCTGGGCTCGTTATCGGGGCGCTTGCTCGCCTGATCAAGCCCGGAAAGCAGAACTTGGGGCTCCTGGCCACGCTGCTGCTTGGCATTGTCGGAGCGATCATTGGCGGTGTCATCGCTAACCTGCTGGGCACCGGTGACATCTTCGAGCTGAACGTCCTTGGATTCATCGTCGCGGTCGTCGCAGCGGTGCTCCTGATCGGCGTGGCCGAGAGCCTGTCCGGTCGTCGGGCAGTCCGCCGCTAACGGCTGAAACACCGAAACACGCAGGTGGCCTGCCGCGCAATCGCGCGGCAGGCCATTCCTGTGTCGGCCGGGAGGAAAACGTTGCAGCGCCCCCTAAATTTTGCTCCCACCTGGACCGGTGACGGCGGCGTTGGCGGCTGATACGTTGGCTGTGGCAGCAATGCTGCCCACATAGCTCGCGAGGGAAGAAGGACGAAGATGTCTGAACCGGCTCCGCTGACCGATCTGGAGATTGCCCGCCGCGCTACTCTGCGGCCCATTACCGAGATTGCCGAGGCGGTGGGAATACCGGCGGAGGCGTTGGAACTTTATGGCCGCTACAAGGCGAAGATTGATCCGGCCAAGCTCGGTGCTGGCTTCGAGGAACCCCGCGGCCAGGTGGTCTTGGTGACGGCGATGTCGCCGACTCCGGCCGGCGAAGGCAAGTCGACGCTGACGGTGGGATTGGCGGATGCGCTGGCCAAGGCGGGCCACAAGACCATGGTGGCCATCCGGGAACCGTCGCTCGGGCCGATCCTGGGCATGAAGGGCGGGGCGACTGGTGGCGGCTATTCGCAGGTGCTCCCGATGGATGACATCAACCTGCACTTCACCGGGGATTTCCACGCCATCACCTCGGCCAACAACGCGTTGATGGCGTTGGTGGATAACCACATCTACCAAGGCAACGCCCTAAACATCGACCCGCGGCGGCTGACGTTCAGGCGGGTTTTGGACATGAACGACCGGGCGCTGCGCCAGGTGGTGATCGGGCTCGGCGGGCCAACCCAGGGAGTGCCGCGCGAAGCGGGCTTCGACATCACGGTGGCCTCCGAAGTGATGGCTGTTTTCTGCCTTGCGTCGGGCCCGGCCGACTTGAAGGCCCGACTGTCGCGCATCACCGTCGGCTACACGTATGACCGCCAGCCGGTGACCGTGGCTGACCTGGGCGTGCAGGGTGCCCTGGCCATGTTGCTCAAGGACGCGATCAAGCCGAACCTGGTGCAGACCATCGCCGGCACGCCCGCCTTCGTGCACGGCGGGCCGTTCGCCAACATCGCCCACGGCTGCAATTCGTTGCTCGCCACCCAGACCGCCCGCCGCCTGGCCGACGTCGTGGTCACGGAGGCCGGGTTTGGCTCGGATCTGGGCGCCGAGAAGTTCATGGACATCAAGGCCCGGGTCGGGGGATTCGCGCCGTCGGCCATCGTGGTGCTGGCCACCATCCGCTCGCTGAAGATGCACGGAGGCATTCCCAAGGACCAGCTGAAGGAACCCAATCTGGAAGCCGTCCAGGCCGGCATCGCCAACCTCGAACGGCACGTGGACAACGCGGCCAAGTTCGGCCTCACGCCGGTGGTGGCGATCAACAAGTTCACCACCGACAGCCCCGAGGAACTGGACTGGGTGCTGGACTGGTGCCGGCAGAAGGGCGTCGAAGCTGCGGTGGCCGACGTCTGGGCCGAAGGCGGCGGGGGATCCGGCGGCGACGCGCTGGCCGGGAAGGTGGCACAGGTACTGCGGCAGCAACAGTCCTTCTCCCCGCTGTACGACCTGGACCAGACGGTGGAGAAAAAGATCGAGACCATCGCCCAGCAGATCTACGGCGCGGACCACGTGGAGTTCACCGGTCCGGCCCGCAAACGGCTGGCGGAGATCGAGGCGAACGGCTGGGGCAAACTGCCGGTCTGCATGGCCAAGACCCAGTATTCCTTCACCGACGACCCCTCGGTCCTGGGCGCCCCCAGCGGCTTCAGCATCACCGTGCGCGACCTGATCCCGAAGACCGGGGCAGGTTTCATCGTGGCGCTGACGGGCGACGTCATGACCATGCCCGGACTGCCGAAGGAACCGGCTGCCGGCCGGATGGACGTGGACGACGACGGCGTCATCACCGGCCTCTTCTAGCGCCGTCAGAGGTGGGTCTCCGGGCCGGGCCCGGGCAGGCCAAGGCGTCCTGCGGTCAGAACACGCGGTTCAGCACCGGAGTCCGCTGCGCCACCAAGCTCAGGGCGAAGGAGCCGATGGTGGCGATGCAGAATTTCAGCGACATCAGCGCCAGCGTGGGCTCCTGGCTGGGGAAGACGTGGAACGTCAGCCAGATCAGGAACAGGTAATGGCAGAGGAACACCCCGAAGGAGGCGTTCGACAGCTGGATCAGCGTCCGGCCCAGCCAGTTGGCCGGCTGCCACCCGGCCAGCAGGTGGTAGGTGGCAGTGAAGATGCACAGGGCTGCCATGGTCACGCCCAGCCCTAGATAGCTCGACGGCGTGATGATGTTGAGCAGCGGGGCGGACTCCTTGTTGATCCAGTGCCAGATGTTGAAAACGCAAAGCACGACGGCGGCGCCTCCTGCCGCCATGGCGGCAGCGCGGGGGACGCGCAGCTGTGTGATGACCCAGCCGGCCATGAAATAGCCCAGATAAGGGATCCACTGGGTCAGGATGTTCCACGGATATTCCCAGCCCCACTCGAACTGGATGCTGGCCGCTTGCAGGCAGAACAGCGCCAGGGTCAGCACCAGCACGGCGCAGGTCGCGGCCGCGGCGCGCTGCAGCGGAACCCGGTTCAGGTAGCCGGCCAGCGGCGGCGCCACCAGGTACAGGCCCAGGATCAGCCACAGGAAGTAGAGGTGCGGAGACACCTGGGCGTCGAAGACTGACACCAGCACCTCGCGTGGATGCAGTTCGCGGCCCAGGATCAGGGCATTGCCAATGAAGATGTAGACCAGATGCCACACCACCAGAGCGGGCAGCAGCCGTAGCGCACGCTTCCGGTAAAAGGCCTTGGCGCCCTCGGCATGTGCGCGCGGTGCCAGTAGCAAGGCACCGGAGATGATGACGAAGACCGGCACCACCCAGATGAAGGCGATGTCGATGATCGCCGCCGGGAGCCAATCGGGCTGCGAGCGTGCGCCGTCGTCGCCGGCCAACTCGCCGAAGGAGTGGATGGCCACCACTCCCACAATGCTGACGATGCGCAGGATGTCCAGCGCATAGTTGCGGCGCGGGCGAGAGGCCGCTCCGGGAAAGCGCCCGGAAGGGGACGGGGACGGAGAGGCCATGGACCCAATCTACCCGGGCACAGTTGCCGCCTGGCAAAGGTTGAGGGGCCGGCCCGTGGTGGACCGGCCCCTCAACCTGGAGTGCGTCTTAGTTGTCGGACTCGCCGCGGATGAAGGCTTCGACCTTCTCGCGGGCGGTCTCGTCGTCGTACTGCTCCGGCGGGGACTTCATGAAGTAGCTCGACGCCGACAGGATCGGTCCGCCCACGCCGCGGTCCAGAGCGATCTTGGCCGCGCGGATCGCGTCAATGATCACGCCCGCCGAGTTCGGGGAGTCCCAGACTTCGAGCTTGTACTCGAGCGAGACCGGGGCGTCGCCGAAGTTGCGGCCCTCCAGCCGGACGAACGCCCACTTGCGGTCATCCAGCCAGGACACGTAGTCGGAGGGGCCGATGTGGACGTCGTCGTCGCCCAGCACGGCGGAGGTGTTCGAGGTGACGGCCTGGGTCTTGGAGATCTTCTTGGACTCCAGACGCTCGCGCTCGAGCATGTTCTTGAAGTCCATGTTGCCGCCGACGTTGAGCTGGTAGGTCCGGTCCAGGACCACGCCGCGGTCTTCGAACAGTTTGGCCATCACGCGGTGGGTGATGGTGGCACCGATCTGGCTCTTGATGTCGTCGCCGACGATGGGAACGCCGGCCTCGGTGAACTTGTCGGCCCATTCCTTGGTCCCGGCGATGAAGACCGGAAGCGCGTTGACGAAGGCCACGCCGGCGTCGATGGCGCACTGGGCGTAGAACTTGGCCGCCTGCTCGGAACCGACCGGCAGGTAGCAGACCATGACGTCAACCTTGGCGTCACGCAACGCGGCAACCATGTCCACGGGCTCGTCGTCGGATTCCACGATGGTCTCGCGGTAGTACTTGCCCAGGCCATCCAGCGTGTGGCCGCGCTGTACCTTGATGCCGGTGGGCGGGACGTCGGCAATCTTGATGGTGTTGTTCTCGCTGGCGCCGATCGCGTCGGCCAGGTCCAGGCCCACCTTCTTGCCGTCCACGTCAAACGCCGCGACGAACTGCACGTCGTCGACGTGGTAGTTGCCGAATGCGACGTGCATGAGTCCGGGGATCGTTGCGCTCGGGTCCGCGCCACGGTAGTACTGGACACCCTGTACCAGCGAGGCCGCACAGTTTCCAACACCGACGATCGCTACCCGGATGGGGTTCTCTGCCACGGTTCTCCTTCGAAACACTTCTGTCTGGCCGCCACGCCGATGGCGGGCAGCCTATCCAGTCTACGCCGTGTTTCAACACACTGTCGGGCCACACCATTCCCGTGGCGGCTGCGCAATTTCCGTGGCGACCGGGGTTAACCGCTCACGCCGGTGGAATCGTGCGGCTCTCCCGCCGGCTCGGACTCGGGCGAACCACGCTGGCGCAGGTAGACGGACAGGGTCACCGTGGACCAGGCGGGCTGCTGCCCGGCGCCGCGCTGGTCGGCCACGCATTCTCCGGGCTCGTCGCCCTCAGGCGGGAAGACGGCGGGCATTGCGCAGCCGCCGCACCAGCTTCAAGGCCGGCGAGGGCAGCACGGTGCGCAGCTTCGAGCGCATCTTGCGTCGCTGCACAGCGGCCAGCCGCTCCGGATCCGTCGCCAGTTTTCCGGCCCGGGCTCGGTCGGCGAAGTTCAGCCAGCAGCTCGTCCAACGGCACGGTTTGGGCATGGAAGTAGTTGTCCCGCAGCCACCGGTGGTCGGGGTGCCGGAACCGGCCGGCCACCAGATCCTCCAGGTTCCCCACCAGTCCGGAGCCATCGAAGACCTTGTTCAGCATCTGCTCGGAGAGACCGAAATCGTCCAAGATCAGCACCGGCAGGCCGGCGTCGAGCGCTTCCAAGGCAGCCGTAGAGCTGACCGTGACCATGGCCGCGGCCGGCGTGAGCTGAGCGGACATCGGGACCGGTGCAAAACTGCAGTTCATGCCCGCCGACCGCGCGTGCCGCCACCAGATCCGACCAGAGCTGGTCGAAGGGGTACTGCTCCAGATGCGTCTGCGGCTCGCCGGCCCACGCCCGCAACTTCACCCGCACCGACAGCTCCGGCCGGCGCCGCGCCAAGGCCGCCAGGGCCTGCAGGATGGCCACGCGCTGGTCGCGCTCCACCGGCACCTTGGCCTGCGGCGCAAAAACCACCGAGCGCAACGGGACCTGCTGCGGTTCCGGTCGGCCCGGCGAGGCCAGGAACGGCAGCCGTGAGACCAGGATCCGCTGCGGCAGCCGCATGGCATCGGCCAGATCGCTGAACGCGCGGCATTCGGCATGGCTGTGCGTGATGAACGCGTCGCCGAGCGCGCGGTAGTTCAGCGCCTTGCGGGTGGCCGGGAAGGCAACGCCGGGCAGCGCGGACAGCAGCGCCGGCCGGTGCGGCATCCGGGAGGCCTGCGTGAAAACTTCTTCCACCACGGGTCCGGTGGCCGCTGCCAGCACGACGTCGGCGCCCGCCATGGCGCTCCGCAACCCGGACGCGGGGATCACCCGGGGCGCCTTGCCGGCCAGGAACGTTCCGGGGGTGGCAGCCTGGATCTGTTCCAGCGTGGGCAGGATGGGGGAGCGGACCAGCAGCACCTCGCGCTCCCAGCCCTCCCCGAGGGAGTCCAGCGTGGCGCAGGCAAACTTCAGGTACGAATCGCTGTCGGCGACCGCCAGCACGCGGAACGGCCGGACCCGGTTGTCCCCGCCGACCGGGGACTCGGCCGTGCTGTGCGGATCCAGTGTCATCGCTTGCCTCCTTCGCGCAGCGAACTGCTCAGATGCCGGCGCAGTTCTTCCGTTGTCTCCGGCAACCACCAGTCGTCCGGGACCGGTTGTCCCTTCAGCGGTACGCCGGACGGGGCCAGGATCAGGCGCAACGAGGCCAGGACCGTGGAGGGCAGTGCGCGGACCACCTGCCCGGGCCGCAGACCGCGCAGACGCATTTCCACCGGAATCGTGTGCTGCTTGACGTGGATCATCGGGTGCCCGGCCAATTCGTCGAGAATGTCCGGTTGTTCCCGGCGGTGCGGAAAATAGGCCACCGGGCCCTCCTCGGTCAGCGACCGCACCCAGTCCTTGTACGGCTCGGGCCGGATCAGCTTGTCGGCGGGCATGGCCGAACCCACCACAATGGTTGGTTCTTGGATGTTCTCGGTGACCGGCTGGGTTCCCAGCCACTCGAACCGGTGCCGTTCCAGATGGCCGCCGAGCGCTCTGAACTTTTTCTCCACGGCGTCGGGAACGGATAACGCCGTGAACACCAGCAATCGGCCCTGGCTCGCCATCCGGCGCAGGGTCCACCACGTTGCCAGGCCCAGCGCTTTCCGCCGCATGGTCGGCACAGCCCGCGGACGGATCAGCGGGGTGGGTCCGTCGCTGACCAGCATCTGCAGCAGGCTCAGCGTGGCCAAACCGTCGTCCACAATCACCAGTTCGTCGGCGACCACGCCGCGCAGGAGCTCGGTCTGCACCTTGCCGGAATAGGCGTCGCCGGTCACCCAGCGGTCCAGCTTCCGGCTGCGGACGGCGGGCAGGGCGGACGACGCCGGCGTGAACCGCACGCCGCGTGGAACCTGTGCCATCAGCGACTTCAGCGTGCTGTCCATGCCGACGGCGTCGCTGCGCGGGTGGATCAGTGTTTCCTGTCCCAGCAGGCCGGCGCCGTGGGCCTCGACGGCGCTGAGCAACTGCAGCGGCGATTCTGCCCAGACGGCGGCACGGCCGAAACGCGGACGAGCCAGTTCGCTCCGGTGCCCCCGCCGAGTTTTGGACCCGGGCTTCGGGTGGGCCAGGCTGCGGTCCACCGCCGGACCCAACCGGGGGAGGAACGCCGCCGTGACCGCTGTCTCCGTCATCACTTCCGCCTCACGAGGCCACAGCCGATTTGAGCTTGCGGACGGCGTTCCGGCCCATCCGCTCCACCTTGGCCAGCGGACGCGCGCCGACGGCCGGGGCCAACGCGCCCGGGAGCTGAAGCTTGGTCAGCCGCCTCCGCTTGAAATAGCGCATCTGGGGTCCGTCCTGGATGCTGTGCAAGTAGGTTTCCGCGCTGGGGCGCACTGCCGCCAGCGTATCTGCCTGCATGCAATAGGAGACGGCCTCGACCAGCGGCTGCAGCCGCCGGGCGGCCGGAGTATCTGCAGCCTCCTGGTCCGGCGCCTGGACGTCCCGCTCCAGGACGGCGTCGACGATGGTGACCGGCACGCGGTTGCTGTTTTCGTAGGGACTCAGCCGCTCCAACAGCAGCGCCGTCCCGACGGCTGCGGCGTCGATGGTGAACAAATATTTGGCGGTCATCAGGGCGGTGGAGAAGCAGCTCACCACCAATTGCGGCCGAAGCCGCTGCATGACCACTTCGGCCGGGGCGGAGGATTCCAGAATGTCCAGCTGCACGCCAAGCTCCCGGGCCGCGGCCTCGATGGAGCGGACGGCTCCCGGCCCGGCGCTGGGGTGGGGTTTGAACACGCAGTGCCGGATTCCCCGGTCTTTGGCCTTCTCGATCATCTGGCGGTGGAGCGTCACTTCTTCCTCGGCCGAGAGGATCCCCAGGTCGGCCAGGTACTGGCCCAGCAGCAGGGCGGTGCCGGCCCCTGAATTCAGGTCATGGGCTGCCGGCAGGGCAAGGGGCGGCAAGGAACGGTCCAGTTCCTCCATGGCCCGGCGCAGCGAAGCCGGATTTACCGGAACCAGTTTCGGACCGTGTTCGCGCAGCAGCTGCGGGCGCAGCCCCGGAACCAGATCGACGTACAGCAGGGTATCCAGCCGCTGGGCCACGGCCAACGGAACGGGGTTCCGGGTGGGGCCGTAACTCATCAGACCGTCCGAATGTACCGAGACCGGTGCGCTGGCGAAGATGCGGGCCAACGCGATCGCCGGATCCACCTGGATGGATTCGACGTAGAGGTGCACCGGACCGCGGCCCAGCTCCCATTCCGACCGCAGCAGCCTCTGCCACAGCTCAAGGTCTTGTTCGCGGGGATTGAACTGGCCGGGCCGGCGGGGCCAGAGCAGGCTGCTCAGGTCCACGACGCGGTCGAATCGGCTGGCCGCCTCGGTGAAACCCGGCGACTCGTGGAACGGAACGGTGACTTCCGGAATCATCGCGTTGTTGGTCAGCACCAAAATGCGTTCATTGTCCGTCTCCGGCAAGGCGGCGTCGTCGATGGCCGCTGCCAGCGAGACGCATTGATACAGCGTTGAGACGACAAAAAGCTCTTTCACTTCAATGCTCCGATTGCTGTTTCCAGCGTCTTGCGCCGGCGATCGCCCAGGGACTGCATTCCGGCGGCGACCGCAGCGTCCGGAAGGCCGGCCACGGCGGCGCACACGCCGGACGTCAGTTCCTGGCGGACCGTCCGGGTCATGGAATCCGACCGGTCGAGATGGTGGCACGCGATGGCCAGGAATTGCCGGATGGCCTTCGGCCGGAACCGGTCTGCCTCGCGGTCTTCCGACACCAACCGGAAGACTTCGGCGTAGCTGGGCAGGAAATCCAACTGCCTGCGGTCGAAGACCTGGCTCAGCGACGTCGCGACGCCGCGGCGATAGAACGCGCCCAGGTGGTCCGAGACCGCATACGAGGCCGCCTGCAGGTGCAAGCGCCAGATCCACGGACGGTCCTCCGCGGTATGCAGGCCGTCGAGAAAGTGCAGCAGGCCGGCCTCTTTGAGCGCGCCGTCGAAGATGCCGAACGGCGCGTAAGGGTAGTCGACCATGGTCGAATCATCCGACGGACCGATGTCCCGCCGGGGATCGAGGGCGATGCCGCGAACGGCTTGCGGGGCGCGGTGGACGGTCCGGACTCCGTTCGTGTGGCGGATGTGGTCCACCCGGAGGAAGTCCACGCCCAGCTGCCTGATCTCTTCGGTGATCCGGGACAGATGCCCGGGAGCGTACCAGTCGTCCGGATCGAAGAAGGTGATGTAGCGTCCGGTGGCGGCGTCCAGACCTTGGTTGCGCGCCGCGGCCAGGCCGCCGGCGGTGTCGTTGCGGTGGATCTGCAGGCCGGGGAGCCGGCCGGTAAAGGCGGCGGCCAGCTCCCCGGTCCCGTCGGTGGAACCGTCATCGATCACGATGATTTCCATTACCGAGGGATCATCGAACTGGCGGGTCAGGCTGGTCATCGCGTCGCGGATGAAAGGTGCCTGGTCTTTCGCCGGAATGATGACGCTCAGTAATGGCTGGTTCATGGCGGGTGCTTAGCCGTCCACCCGGCGCAGCCGGGACAGCGGTGCCAGTTCGCCCGGGAAGACGCGCTTGACGCCGTCGCCCATGGCATCTTGCAGGATCCGGATGTCGCGGATCAGCGCCTCGAAGCCCTTCGGCTCCAGCGAGGACGCCTGGTCCGAGCCCCACATGGTCCTATCCAGCGTGATGTGCCGCTCCACCGTGACCGCGCCCAGCGCCACCGCGGCGAGCGAGATCTGCAGGCCGCGCTCGTGCCCGGAGTAGCCCACCGGCACCTGGTAGCGCTCCTGCAGCGTGGTGATCATCCGCAGGTTCGCCTCTTCCGGCGGCAGCGGGTAGGTCGAGGTGGCGTGCATCAGGATCAGCTTGTCCGTGCCCAGCGTCTCCACGGCCTTGTCGATCTGCTCGATCGTGGACATCCCGGTGGAGAGGATCACCGGCTTGCCGGTCTCGCGCAGCGCGGTGAGCAGGTCCAGGTCGGTGACCGAGGCGGAGGCGACCTTGTGGGTCAGCGCGCCGGCGTCCTCCATGAACGCGACCGAGGGAACGTCCCAGGGCGAGGCGAAGCAGTGCAGGCCGCGGTCGGCGGCGTGCGAGATCAGCTTCTGGTAGATCGGCATGTCGAACTCCACCCGGTACCGGTAGTCCAGGTAGGTCATCTCGCCCCACGGGGTGGAGCGCATCTTGTCGCGCATGTCTGCCGGGGTGGAGATCTCCGGGGTGCGCTTCTGGAACTTCACCGCGTTCGCGCCGGCCTCCGCGGCGACGTCGATCAGCTGCTTGGCGATCTCGATGTCGCCGTTGTGGTTGATCCCGATCTCGCCGATCACGTAGACCGGCTGCCCGGCACCGACCTGCACGTCGCCGATCGCGACGGGAGCCGGCGCACCGGCGGGGACAGTGTTCGAAACGGTAGCTTCGGTAGTCATGAGCTGCACTCTTTCTGTTATTGCTGTGGCTTGTTCTTGGCGGCCGCGTTCGTCGTCGGCACCGCCGCGCGCGGCGAGGATGAGTTCGCAGACCTCGCGGACTGCGCCTTCGCCGCCATGGCGCTGCAGCACGGTCCGTGCTGCAGCTTTGACCTCGGCGCGGGCATCGCCCACAGCCACCGGCCAACCAACGACGCCCATGGCGGGCAGGTCGTTGACGTCGTTGCCCACGTAGGCGACCCGGTCGGGATCCAGCCGGTGGGCGGCCATCCAGGAGCGGACAGCTCCGGCCTTGTCCGCGACGTCCTGGAGGACGTCGATGCCGAGCTTGAGCGCCCGGGCACTGACCACCTTGTTCCGCTCGGTGGACAGAATCAGTTGGGGAATTCCGGTGCCGCGCAGGCGGGAGATTCCCATGCCGTCTTCGCGGCTCACGCGGACGAATTCCTCGCCCTCGGCATTCACGAAGGCGTGGTCGTCGGTGTGGACTCCATCGAAGTCCATCACCAGGGCATCCACGTCGAGGCCGCCGGCCCGGGGCGCCGTCGCCTGGTCGGCCAGTGCGCGGACCACGGCCAGGTCTTCCAGCGAGTCGATTTCGACGGCGTGCTCGGCCGGGACTTCCTGCAGCTTCAGCCGGCCGAAGAAGCGGTGCTTGCGGGCCAGGAAACCCTCGGTCCGCATGGCGTAGAACGCTCCGGTTTCGCGGTACTGGGGCGTGCGGTCCTGCCTGCGGGGGCGCACTTCGGCGCTGTGTCCGACGGCGGTGACGGCACCGCCGTCGTCGTGCATCCAGTGGAACGCGTGGCTCTCGGTGACGGAAAAGGCAACGTCGGCGCGGCCCTCCAGCACGTCCAGCACGGCTTCATTCAGATGGCCCGGATCGATGAACGGGGAGGTGCACTGCAGCAGAACCGTGACGGCCGGCGGCCGGGGCAGCGATGCGAGCACGTGGAGCACCGCCGACTCGCTGCTGGCGGTGTCGCCGGAGAGGTCCGCCGGACGCATCACCACGCGGGCGCCGCAGCGTTCGGCTTCGGCGGCGATGTCCGGATGATCGGTGCTGACGACGACGTCGGTCACCGCCGGCGCGGCCAGCGCACTGTCGACGGCGCGGGCCACCAGGCTGCGGCCGGCCACGGGCTTCAGGTTCTTGAACGGGATCCCTTTGGAGCCGCCGCGGGCCGGGATGACGACCAGGACTTCCTGGGGGTCGGTGTAACTCATTGGAGCCACGGTAGGAAGCGCCGGTGACCGCCCGGGGTGCCCAAGGTTACGGGAAGGCGAGCAACAGCGAACGTTTCACCAAACCCGCCGTACGCCTTCGCCTCTCTGGCCGATAGTGCGGCCGCCAGTACGCTTGGAGCATGCCCGGGCCCCGCTCTTCGCGCCGCAGACCGCTGCGCATTGTGGTGCCCAGCCGCAACGACCCGTTCCTCAGGCGGTTCACCGAACTGGTGGGCGGACCCCTGGGCCGGCACAGCGCTCCGGGCTTGGTCTCGCCCGGCTTCTTCACCGTTGAGCGCGTGCTGATCATCTTGACCACCTTCGCCGCGCTGCTCTCCGTCCTGGTCAAGACGCCGTGCCGGGTGGCCGGGTGGGAGCTGCCGGACTACTTCTACATGGGCTGCTATTCGGATTGGCCGGTGCTGTTCGATACCCGCGGGCTGGCCGACGGCGTGATGCCGTTCGTCAGCGCGGGCAGTTCGTTTGAGTACCCGGTCCTGCTCGGGCTGCTCGCGGGCGCGACGGCGTGGCTGGTGCCGGGCGAGGGCGTGTCTGCGGGCCGGGCACTGGCCTATTTCGACATCAACGCCACGCTGGCGGCCGTGGCCTGGCTGGTCACGGTGCTGGCCACGGCGCGGATGAGCCACCGGCGGCCCTGGGATGCAGCCATGGTGGCGCTGGCACCGGGAATCGTGCTGGCGGGAATGATCAACTGGGACCTGTGGGCTGCCATGCTGGCGGCACTGGCGATGCTCGCCTTCGCCAGGCGCCGACCGGTCCTGGCCGGCGTATTCATTGGCCTCGGCGCGGCGCTGAAGTTGTATCCCGTGCTGATCCTCGGAGCCATCCTGCTGCTGGCAATCCGCACCGGCCGGTACCGCCCGCTGGCCGCGTCCGCTGCCGCCGCGGCCGCGGTTTGGCTGGCCGTCAACCTGCCGTTCATGCTGCGGGACTTCGGCGGCTGGTTCCATTTCCTGGACTACAGCCGGCAGCGCGAGGCCGGCTATTCGTCCATCTGGTACGCGTACAACCTGACCGCGCAGCGACAGCAACTGCCCGTCCTCAGCCCGGAGTTCATCAACACGGCATCCTTCCTGCTGTTTGCGGCGGCCTGCGCCGGGATCGCGGTGCTGGCGCTGACGGCGCCGCGCCGTCCGCGGATGGCGTCGCTGGTGTTCCTGGTGGTGGCAGCGTTCGTGCTCACCAACAAGGTGTATTCACCGCAGTTCGTGGTCTGGCTGGTGCCGCTGGTGGCGCTGGCGCATCCGCGCTGGCGAGACTTCCTGATCTGGCAGTTCTTCGAAGTGATGCACTGGTGGGCCATCTGGATGCACCTGGGCCAAGTCACCAGCGGCGGCGAGGCAGCCCGGAACCTGGACGCGCCCTACTACGTGCTGGCGGTCTTGGCGCATATAGCTGCCACGGTATACATCATGGCGAAGGTGGTCCGGGCCATCTGGCGGCCTGAACACGATCCGGTCCGACGCGTGGACACCGACGATCCCCAAGGCGGCGAGTTCGACGGCGCCGCGGACAAGTTCGTCCTTGCCTTTCCCGGGCGCCTCACCGCAGGCAGGACCCGGCCGCGTCCACGCGGCAGGGGCGGAACCGGCGCCCGGCCCGGGAGTTACAGCGCCTGAATATTCTTCAACCGGCATAGATTCGCTTCGGCCGACATCCCGGTGGCCGGGCATTGCCAGCGGGGACACCGAGGGCACAAGGTTGAGTCGACAGCCGGAAGGGGAAGATCAATCGTGACGGACGTAGCGGTAGTCGGCGCCGGGCCGAATGGTTTGGCGGCGGCGGTGATCATGGCCCGGGCCGGCCTCGACGTCGCGGTCTTCGAGGCGGCCGCTACGCCCGGTGGCGGCGCGCGGACTCTGGAACTGATCAAGCCGGGGTACTGGCACGACGTGTGCTCGGCCGTGCATCCGATGGCCGCAGCCTCGCCGTTCTTCCGCGAGTTCGGGCTGGACCAGCGGGTCGAGCTGCTGGTGCCGGAAGTCTCCTACGGCCAGGTGATCGACGGAGCGGCCGCCGCCATCGCTTACCGCGACCTGGAGCGGACCGTCGCTGGATTGGGTGCCGACGGCCCCGCCTACCGGCAGCTGATGCGGCCTCTGGTCGAGCGGGTGGACGACCTGCTGGAATTCACGATGGACCAGCTGTTGCAGATACCGGCGAGCCCGGTCGCGGCCTTCCGCTATGGGATCAGGACCCTGGAGCAGGGGTCTGTGGCGTGGAACCTGCGCTTCAAGGAACAGTTCGCACCGGCCCTTCTCACCGGCGTTTCCGCGCACACGCCCGGCGGCGTGCGGCGCCTCGCCGCGGCCGGAGCCGGGCTGATGCTCGGAGCGCTGGCGCATGCCGTGGGATTCCCCCTGCCGGCCGGAGGATCACAGGCCATCATCGACGCCATGGTGCAGGACCTGCGGGCACACGGCGGCCGGCTTGAGGCCGATCATCGGGTGACATCCCTGGCCCAGCTGACCGATGCCAAAGTGGTCATGCTCGATACTGCACCGACCGAACTGCTGCGGCTGGCCGGGGACCGGCTCCCCGCCGGTTATGCGCGCGCTCTGCGGCGGTTCCGCTACGGACCAGGCGCCGCCAAAGTCGATTACATTCTCTCCGGGCCGGTTCCGTGGGCGCACCCGGAGCTGCGCCGGGCCGGCACTGTGCACCTGGGCGGCACACGGGAACAGATCGCGGCGTCCGAACGGGCCATCGCCCGCGGCCGCCACTCGGAGGATCCGGTGATCCTCGCGGCGCAACCAGCTGAGTTTGATCCCGCCCGCGCGCCCGCCGGAGGCCACGTTCTCTGGGCCTACTGCCATGTCCCGGGCGGATCCACTCGCGACATGGAGCCGGTTATCACCGCAGCCGTGGAACGGGCCGCACCGGGCTTCACCGACCTCGTAGTGGACTCCAGGAGCATGTCCGCGGCCGACTACGAGGTGTACAACCCCAACTACGTGGGCGGCGACTTCGGCACGGGCGCGGTCACCATGGCGCAACTCGCGGCACGCCCGATACTGAGCCCCAAGCCGTGGCAGACACCGTTGCCCGGCGTCTATCTCTGCTCCGCCGGAACACCTCCCGGACCGGGCGTACACGGGATGGCCGGCTACCGGGCCGCAGAACTGGTGTTGAAAGAGCAATTCGGGCTGACGGTACCTTCCTTGAAGCCTTGAGTCCCTGACGTCTTGAACCGTGGAGCCCTGAAGCCGTGGCCCGCGGGGCTGATCGAAGGCAAGATGGGTCCCATGGATCCTGTAGCGGCCCTGAATGAAATCGCCTTTTGGCTGGAGCGCGAACTCGCGCCCACGTTCAAAGTGCAGGCGTTCCGGAAGGCAGCCGCCGTGGCCGCCGGGCTCGAGCCGGACGAACTGGCCGAGCGGGCGCGCACCGGACGGCTGAAGAACATGAAGGGGATCGGGGCCAGTACCTTCGAAGTCATTCAGCAGGCGGTCGACGGCGGGGTCCCGGACTATCTGCTGAAGGTCCGGGAACGCTCCGCGGAACCGCTGGCCGAGGGCGGCCGCGAGCTGCACCAGGCACTCCGCGGCGATCTGCACAGCCATAGTGATTGGTCCGACGGCGGCTCGCCGCCGGAAGAAATGGTCGACGCAGCACGCTGGCTCGGCCGCGACTATCTGGCCCTGACCGACCACTCGCCGAACCTCAAGATTGCCAACGGCTTGAGTGCGGAGCGTCTGGCCAGGCAGCTTGACCTCGTGGCCCAGATCAACGCCGCAGCCGACGGTATCCGGGTCCTGACCGGCATCGAAGCGGACATCCTGGAAAGCGGCGAACTCGACCAAACACCCCAGATGCTGGATCGGCTGGACGTGGTCGTCGCCAGCGTGCATTCCAAGTTGAGGTCGGACCGGGGGACCATGACGCGCCGGATGCTCGGCGCCATTAACAACCCGCGTACCAATGTGCTGGGCCACTGCACCGGACGGCTGGTCAAGGGGTCGCGGGGAACCCGCCCGCAATCGGAATTCGACGCCGAGCGCGTGTTTGCCGCCTGTGCCGACAACGCCGTCGCCGTCGAAATCAACTCCCGGCCGGAGCGGCAGGACCCGCCGGATGACCTGATCCAGCTGGCCCTCGACGCCGGCTGCCTGTTCAGCATCGACAGCGACGCTCACGCGCCCGGACAGCTGGATTTCCTCCACTACGGTGCCGAGCGGGCCGCCAACAACGGCGTCCCCGCCGAACGGATAATCAACACGTGGCCGGTGGAGCGCCTGCTGGAGTGGTGCAGCCAGGGGAGGTAAGGCCGTTCTCGGCGGTTCTAGGTAAGGCAGATGCCCAGCATCGTTCGGCTGCCCCCTTTGCATCGATTCGGCAGTGACGTTCGGGTTGACATCAGAGGGCGAATCGTCCTGCCGGCCAGGGCGCACGCGCGTGCGCGTTCTCATTCTCGGACTGTCAGTGGTCGGGGTGGGATGTGGGTTTGCCAGTAGGTGTTTCGCAGCGGTTGGCGGTCGGGGTCGATGTAGTCGGGCGGGGTGAACCAGGGGATTCCGTCGAGGACGTTGATTTTCCAGTTGCCTTGTTCGATCAGGTCGTGGTGGAGGCCGCAGAGGCAGACTCCGTTGTTGACCTCGGTGCGGCCGCCGGCCCACCAGGGCACGATGTGGTGCGCTTCGGTCCAGAACGCGGGCATGGTGCAGCCGGGGAAGGCGCAGCCCTTGTCCCGAATCAGCAGTGCCCGGCGGATCGCGCGGCTGAAGAACCGTTGCGACCGGCCCAAGTCCAGCACCTCGCCCTTCGAGCCGAGGATCGCGGGGATGATCTCGGCATCGCAGGCCATCCGGCGCACCGTTTTGGCCGAGAGCGGGCCGTTGAACACCGCGCTCCCGCCGCCGGAGAGCAGCCCGGCCAGTTGTTCGTAGCCGGCGGTCACCATCACCTGGGTGCGGTGCCCGCCGGAGTCCGGGAGCCTGCCGGTGTTCAGCGCGATCCGGCAGGCACCGACCAGGCCGGCCAGCAGCTTCTGCGCCCGGGTGAAATCATCCATTCCCTCCACCACTGCCGGATCCACCCCTGCAGGACCGGCTTCCGCCGCCGTGTAGTTTTCCGTGCTGGCTGTGCCGGCCCCGTCCGAAGCACCGTCGTCGGTGCCCATCCCGGCATCTGCGGTTTCGGCGCTGCCGTCGGCGTCGCTGCTTCTGCCGGACCCACCGTCCGTGGTTCCGGCATCTTCGATTCCGGCAACGCCACTTCCGGCGTCGCAGCCAGCGCCGACCTCTGTGGTTCCGGTGTTGTCTGGGTCGGATTCGGAATCCGTTGCGGTAGGGACGTCATCGTTCCGGTGGTTGGCCGCGTTGTGGTTGGCGGCGGTTTCGATGGCGTCGGATTGGATGCGAGGGTTGGCGGCGCTGTTCATCACGGTGGCGAGGGCTTCGTACTGGTCGTCGGTGGTGTTGATGACGAACTGGTGCAAGCCGCGCCGGCGTCCGCGGTAGAACATGCCCTGCCGGGACCGCAGTTCCTCTTCCGAGGGCTCGGCGCCGTCCTGGTCCACGGCTGTTTCCCAGGTCTTCGCGACCATCGCCAGCGTGTCTGTATCGGATTCGGCAGCCTGCCGGACCAGCGACGCTTCCATCGCCTCCAGCGTTCCGGGGTCGGCGGCGTGGCGGGCACGGGCGATCGAATCGGTGACCAGGGCGGCGGCGTCCCCGCTGATGTCCCCGGCGGCCATCGCCTCCGCCAGCACCGGCAGCGCCGGGGTGCCGGGTTCGCCGTCGAACCGCACCGGCGCGGTGACCACCTTGCCGACGCGCAGCCGGCGCCGCGCTTCGACGATGCCGATCCCCAGCCGGGAGCGCAGGTACTCGGCGTTGTTGCGGAACTCGGTCTTACGCCGGCGCTGCCGCTGTTTCGGACCCGCGCCGTCCGACCCTGCTGGCTCAATGCTTTCGGCGTTGTTGAGGCCTTCGCCGGATCCATCGACGGGGACAGGACCGCCGCCGCCGGCGATGGCCGCGGCCGGGTTGGCCCACCCCGCCGCACCGGAGGCATCAGATGTGTCCGCAAGGGCGCCGGCCCCGGCCTCGGTCTCCCCGTTCGCGGCGATGTCCGCCCGCTCCACCGCATGGGCCCCGGCGGCCTGCAGGAACTCCACCAACTTCGAAACGTCCTCGACCGCGGCTACCATGTTGGCCAGTTCCCGGGTGCTCAGCGACCCGGACCCGGCGGTGAAGCAGACCGCGACGTCCTGCAGCAGCGTGCGCACCCCGGAGAGAGATTCCTCCATCTCCCCGGTCCGGTCCAACGGTGCGAGTGCCATACCCCAATTTTATTCGCACATATATTCGACCCGCCATCGAAACAGCCCAATGTGTAGGGATAGTGGGACGGCCGCTGGGGCATGGCCGCTGTGGGACGGCTGCTGTGGGACGGCCGCTGGGACCTGTGGGATGGCCGCTGTGGCACGGTCGCACGGCGTCGCGCTCGACCCAGCGCGCCGCCGAAGAAACACCATCCCAAAGCCTGCCGGCGTCAGCCCACCACAACGGCATGATCCCGTCTCCGGCATGATCGCGTCTCGGAAGAACTATCCTGACCCGCCCTGCGATGAAGCCGGTCAAGGACCGGCTTACCCCGATTAGCCGGTTGCCCCCGGCGCATGCGTCGGTGCCACGCCGGTGGTGCCTCGCGGTGCCGAGAGTCTGCCGTCGCGCATGGTGGCCACAGCATCGGTGAGCGGAATGAATTCGGTGTCGTGGGTGACCATGACGGTCGCGACGTCGAATTCCCTGGTGACCTGGACCAGCAACCGCACAACCGCTTCGGAGCGCTCGTGATCCAGCGCCGCCGTCGGCTCATCGACCAGCAGGACTCGCGGGCTCCCCATCAGCGCCCGCGCGATGTTGACCCGCTGGCGCTGCCCGCCCGACAGTTGGTGCGGGCGGCGGTGGGCAGCTTCTGAAAGTCCCACGATGTCCAGTAGTTCCAAGCCACGGGCGCGGGCATCCCGGGGATTTCCGCCGCGCAGGTGCGCGGCGATCTGGAGTTGTTCCAGCGCCGTCAGCGAGGCCAGCAAGTTGGGCTGCTGGAAGACAATCCCGATCTTCCGCCGGCGCAGTTCGGCCGACTCTTTCAGACTCAAAGCCGTGGCATCCACACCGTCCACCAGCACGACGCCGCAGGTGGGCCGGATGAGCGTGGCGGCGACCGCGAGGAGGGAGGACTTGCCCGAACCGGACGGTCCCGCCAAGGACGTCAGGGTGCCGGCCGGAACCTGCAGGTTTACCTGGTCCAGTGCCTTGGTGGTGCCCTCGCCGTCGGGGTAATCAAGCGTGACGTTGAGAAGACTGAGTGCGTGTGTCATAGGGGATGTTCCTTCGAGGAGTGGATGCCGGGCCGGAATGCGGGGGAGGCTGTTGCGTGCAGTTGCGGTACGAAGCGCACCGATGTGCCGGGAAACGTCAGCTGCCGCCGAGCGCCGTCAGCGGGTCCACCCGCGTCACCCGGCGGACCGCCAGCACCGCGCCGGCCATGCCCAGGACCACGATTCCGGCGATGGGCAGCAGGGCGCTGGCCGGGGTCAGCAGGAAGGGCGCGGCCTGGGAGGCGAAGACCCCGCCCAGGATCCCGGCGCCACCGCCGGCCAACGCGCCGCACGCCAAGACCACCAAGGCCTGCGTCAAGGCGTCGCGGAGCAGATAGGCGTCCGAACTGCCCATGGCTTTGAGCACGGCGATGTCGCGCGTGCGCTGGATGGTCCAGACGGTCAGGAAGGCGACGATGACCAGCGCGGAAATGCCGTAGAGGAAGCCCTGCATCAGCATCAGCGACCCGTTTTCGCTCGTGTAGGAGCCCAAGGCCTGGAAGGCCCCGCGGACGGAAGTCGTAGTGGTCCCGGCGGCCCCATTGGTGGCAGTGGCGGCCGGTCCGGACGGATCGCCGTCGGACAGCCGAGCGGCAATAGCGGTGGCGATCGGGCCGTCGGCGGCACCGGCGTCGTTAATGTGGCTGACCTGCTGCCACTTGGCCAGCGACGTCCATACCACCGGTGTGTGGGAGTACCACTGATCATCGACGACGTCGGAGACCTCCAGATCCCGTCCGGCCAACTGGACCGTATCGCCCACTTCGGCACCCAGATCATCGGCCGCTGTCCGGCTCAGTACCAGGGAAGTGTCGGTCACGGGTGAAGGGGCCAGCAAGCCGCTTGGGTCGACGCCGAAAACCGCCACGTTCGTGCTGCCGGCCGCACTCAACCGGGTCTGGCTGACCCCGAAGGCTTCCGCTCGTTCCACGCCGGAGGCCTGCTGCCAGGCGCGCAGCTGCTCCCGGCTGATCTGCGACTCGGTGAACGAAGCGGCGGGGCTGTTACCGGCGGCTGAGCCGAAGACGACGGCGTTGGTGCCGGCGGAGCCGAGCTGCCGGATGGCGGACACGGACTGGTTTCCCAGCCCGGCGGTCAGCCCGGACAGCATCACCAGCAGCAAAGTAATCAGGGCCACCACGGTGCCCATGAGGAGGAATCGGCCCTTTGCGAACCGGAGATCCCGAAGTGCCAGGAACACGAGTAACCCTACTTTCATTGCTTGGCTGCCCCGTTTTGCGGGCTGGTTCCAGCGTCCCGCGCCGGGCGTGCGCGCGCATCGGGTGGGTGGTTGATCCGGGGCCCGCTGACGGTTGAGCTGCCGGTCAACCGATCGGTTGATGCCCGCGGATTTGAACCTCGGTACGCTGAGGACCATGCCTGCCCAGCCCCGCCCGCACGACCGAACCGGCGCCGCGCGGAACGGGGGCGGCCGGACCAGAACGGCGGAGTCGACTACGGCGGAGGCGACCACGGCGAAGGCGACGCCGGCGGAGGCCACACGGGAGGAGGCCGCACCCGCCAGCCAACTGGTACTCCGGATCCTGCGCGTGGGCCTGCACGTGGGCTTTGCCGGCCTGCTCGCCATCGCGATCGCCGCGACACTGGCCGCGGATCCGGCCGGTCCGGCCGCATACCTCGCCGCCGCCCTGGGGGTCGTGCTGGCGGCGGTGTACGTGGCCGGGACCGTCTGGGAGAGACGCCGGAGCGCGTCAGGGACAGGCCGGGACCTCAAACGCTATGCGCCGTGGTGGCTGGCCTTGGTCACTCTGCTGTGGGCCTGCCTGGTGCTGTTGAGTGGCAACTTCGTCTGGCTGGCCTTCCCGCTGTTTTTCCTCCATCTGCACATCCTGCGCACTTGGCATGCGGTAGTCGCCGTCGCGGTCCTCACCGGCCTGGTGATCGCTTCCCAGTGGTGGCACGCCGGCACACTGGAGGCGGCCATGCTGATCGGCCCGGTGGTCGGGGCCGTGTTCGCCGTCTTCATGGGGATGGCCTACCGTGCGCTCTATCTGGACGCGCGGAACCAGCGCCTGGCCCTGGCGGAACTGCGCCGCACGCGCGCGGAACTGGCCAGCTCCCAGCATGAAGCCGGTGTGCTCGCCGAGCGCGGCCGGTTGGCCAGCGAAATCCACGACACGTTGGCCCAGGGGCTCTCCAGCATTGTGTTGCTGTCCCGCGGCGCCTCCGCCGCGCTCGACGCCGGGCAGCCGGACACCGCGGCGGAACGGATCCGGTTGATGGAGTCCACCGCGTCCGACAACTTGGCGGAGGCCCGGCGGTTCGTCCGCGGCCTGTCCTCACCGCAGCTCGACCCGCAGCCCGCGCCGCACCGCGATCCGCAGCCCGACGGCGAGCCGAGTGCGCTGGTGCTCAGCCTGCAGCGGTTGTGCGCGGCGACGGAAAACCAGGCCGCCGCGTCCGGCCGCCCGCTGCGCTGCCGGTTCGTGCTGGACGGGCCGCCGGTGCCACTGCCACCGGCCAGCGAAGTGCTGCTGCTGCGGGCCTGCCAGGCGAGTCTGGCCAATGTGGTGGAGCACGCGCAGGCGAGCACCGCCGTCGTCACGTTGGGTTTTTTGCAGGGCGAGGTCACGATGGACATTTACGACGACGGGGCCGGCTTCGATCCCTCGGCCGCCGGTCCCCGGGAGGACGGCAGGGGGTTCGGACTTCCCTCGCTCGCGGAACGGGCCGCCGCGCTGGGCGGCACCCTGGCGGTGGAATCTGCTCCCGCAGAGGGCACGGTGGTGGCGGTCCGACTGCCCTTGCCCGCCGCTGGAGAGGAACGGCCGTGAACGGAATCAGGGTCTTGCTGGTGGATGACCATCCAGTGGTCCGCGCCGGGCTGCGCGCCATGCTGGCGGACTTCGACGGCATCGCGGTGGCGGCAGAGGCGTCGGACGGGGCCGCCGCCCTGCGCGAACTGGACCGGCTGGACGCCCTGCATGAACCTGTGGATCTGATCCTGATGGATCTGCAGATGGGCACCGGAATGGACGGTGTGACCGCCACGGCCAAGATCGCCGGGCGTGCCGCCGAGGGGAAATCGGCGCCGCCGGTGTTGATCCTGACCACCTATGACACCGACGCGGACATCCTGGCGGCGGTGGAGGCCGGCGCCAGCGGCTACATGCTGAAGGATGCCCCGCCGGAGCAGATCCGCGAGGCAGTCCTGACCGCCGCGGCGGGCCGCACCGCGCTGGCGCCGGAGGTCGCCGCCCGCCTGATGGGTCGGATCCGCAGCCCGCAGCCTGCCCTCAGTGCGCGCGAGGCGGAACTGCTGGAGCTGCTGGCCACCGGGATGGGCAACCGCGCCATTGCCCGGCAGTTGTTCATCTCCGAGGCGACGGTCAAGACCCATCTGGTCCACATCTACGCCAAGCTGGGCGTGGAGAACCGGACGGCCGCGATTGCCGAGGCGGTCAAACGGCGGATCATCCGAACGCAGTGAGCGCAACCTTCGGCGGAGCCTCGGAGCCTCGGAACGCCAGTCCGAGCGAAACCTTTGACCCGTGAAGCGGTAGGCCGCGGCGCCACCGTATATCGTGCAAAGGGGCGGCTTCCCTTGCTGCCAAAAAGCTAACGACGGCGGTGCACGGCTGCCGCGAGGAGGTACAGATGCGTCTGGGAACAGTACGGCGGAACGGGACCACACAGGCGTTCCGGCAGGACGGCGACACCACGGTGTTCCTGCCGGCCAAGGACGTGGGCGAACTGCTGCAGCGCGACGACTGGCGCACCCTCTCCGGCGAACCGGGCCCGGCGCCCCAGCACGCGGAGCTGGAGATGCCGATCCTGCGGCCGGGCAAGATCCTGTGCGCGGGCCTGAACTACTACGCGCACGCCGAAGAAGTCGGCCAGGACGTCCCGAAGTACCCCACCATCTTCACCAAGTTCGCCAACGCGCTGGTGGGCCCGACGGACGACGTGGTGCTGCCCGCGGCCAGCAGCAAGATCGATTGGGAAGCCGAGCTGACCGTGGTGATCGGCTCCCGGGTCAGGCAGGCCGACGAGGCCGGCGCCCGCGCGGCCATCGCCGGCTACACGGTGATGAACGACGTCTCGGTCCGCGATTGGCAGGGCCGCACCTCGGAGTGGTTCCAGGGCAAGAACTGGGACCGGATGACTCCGGTGGGACCCGTCGTCGTCACGGCGGATGAACTGGATCCCGAAGCCGGGCTGGCGGTGGAATGCGAGCTGGACGGGGTCACCAAGCAGTCGGGTACCACCTCGGACCTGATTTTCTCCTGCGCCAAGCTGGTGTCCTACGTCAGCGAATTCATGACGCTGGAGCCCGGCGACCTGCTGGCCACCGGCACGCCCGCCGGAGTGGGACTGGCCCGGAAGCCGCGTGAATGGATTCCGGCCGGGGCGCAGATGGTCACCCGGATCGAGGGGATCGGCGAGCTGCGCAACCGCTGCGTGCCCGAAGAACACAGCTGAAACGTCGCATTTGGCGGATCCGCGGCCTAGGATCAAAGCGTGGCACAAACCCGGCTGTACGGGCGTGAAGATGAGGTGGCGCAGTGGCGCGACCTCGCCTCAGCCGTGGAAGCCGGCCACAGCATTGAACTGACGGTCAGCGGCCCGTCCGGAATCGGCAAGACCACGGTGCTGGAAACGCTGTGCGCGGACGCCTCCTCGCGCGGCTGGAAGCTGTTGCGCGCCGCCGGCGCCGCCCGCCGCTCGTTGCCCGGTTCCATGTTCTGGCAGTGGTTCGCGTCGCTGGCCCAGCAGCTGCCGGACCACGGTCCGCCCTTCGACGGGCAGGGCAGGGTGCTGCATTCGTTCCTCACCTCCGCCGGCGGTCCGCTGCACAAGGACGCGCTCACCTATTCCGCGTCCTGGGTGCTGCGCTCGCTGGCCCAGGAGGCCCCGGTCATCGCCATGGTGGACGATGCGCAGTGGCTGGATGAACTCTCGCTGCAGTCGCTTTCGGACATGGGGGTCCTGCTGATCGGGGCCCCGCTGCTGATCGTGCGCGGGGTGCGCACCGGCCGGGGTGCCGAACGCGGTGACGGGATCCGCACCGACTCCCTGTTGCTGGATGGGCACGACGGCGGCGCCCGGCACGGTGCCTCCCGCGCCGGCGCCCCGCGCTCCGGCGTCCGCCCCGGCGGGCCCGGCCCCGGCGGGCGGGTGCACTGGCCGTTGGAACCGCTGGACCACCGGGCGGTGGCGGAGTGGGCAGCCCATCGGATGCCCGCCGTGGATCCCGCGGAGGCGGCACGGATCCATGCGGCGGCGGGAGGGATGCCGTTCTACGTCCACGAGATCCTGGAGGGCGGTGTCGAAGTCGGTACCGACAGGACCAGCGCCGAAGCGGCGGTGCTGGAAGACCGCCTCGCCCGGCTTTCGTCGGAGGAGCGGACGGTGCTGGACGCCGTCGTCGTGCTGGGGGAGGACGCCAGCCAGCAGCTGCTGGCACGGATGACCGGGATGCCCACAGATGCCATCGCCCCGGTCCTGAAACGGCTGGCCGCGGCGCGTTTCCTGAGTTCGCTGCGTCCCCGGCCGCGGATCCAGCATGCGCTGGTGGCCGAGGCAGTGCTCGCTGCACTGGATCCGGAACGCCGGAGCGAGCTGCACGGTTTGGCGGCTGGGGCCTTGCGGGCACAGGGGAGCGACCCCGCCGTCGTCGCGGGCCATTTGCTGGCCACCGCGCCTGGCACTGATCCCGCCGCGGCCGAAATTCTGCTTGATGCCGCCAGCGGCGCCCGCCGCTCCGGCTCGTGGGAGCTTGCCGTCCGGTTGATCGGGCGGGCGATGACCGAAGACCGGCTGCCGCCCGAACTGTTGCGGCGAATCCTGATTGAAGCCTCGCTGGCATATCAGGCGGCCGGCCGGATCAAACAGGCAGCGGAGTTTGGGCGCCGGGCACTGGCGATGACCGAGGGCACGAGGGCGCGGGTAGAGCTGTTGATGGATTTTGCCGAGGCGCAGTACGCCATCAACCGGGTGGAGGAAAGTTCGCGCTGCTTCAGCCAGGCGCTGAAGGAATTGGAGAACGACGCCGAACCGGACACCGAGCTCAGGCGCCGCATCATTGCGCAGGCCACCGGGGCGGGCTTCCAGCAACTGCAGTTTGCGTCGGAATACGGCCAGGAGTTGGCTGACATCCTGGCCCAGGATCCGGCCGAGGACGGCCCCAGCGACCGCATGCTGCTCATCCAGGAGGCCCTCCGGCTGACCGTGACCGGCACGGATGCCAAGCGCAGCGGCGAACTGGCCGTGCGCGGTTATGCCGGCGGAAAGCTGCTGGCGGAGGTCGGCGCGGAATCCAACATCATCAACTACGCAACGGGTGCGCTCAACGGCTCGGAGCAGGATGCCGCCGCTTTGGAGCTGCTGGACGCAGCAATCGCCGAGGCGCGGGCCAACTCGTCGCCGATGGCTAATGCCACGCTGAGCTACTGCCGCGGAGCCATCCACCTCAACCGGGGACGGCTGCGGCTGGCCCAGATGGATCTGGAAACCGCCATGCAGGCGGCGGACACCGGCTGGCGGACGTACCTGGAAGTGGCCTGCGTGACGCTGGCCGAGATCTATATTGCCCGGGACGATCTTGCCGCCGCCGACGCCCTGTTGAAGCGCGTGCCGCTGGAGGAAGAACGCGTGCCGCTGGTCCAAGCCATGGCCCTGCAGCTGCACGGAGTGGTCACCGCCGGGCACGGTGAGCACCAGGAGGCCCTTGAGTTCTTCTCCGCGGCGATGGATTTGGATGCGGGCCTGGGCCCTACGTTGAGCCTGTGGAAGCGCAGCACCATCGAATCTGCTGCCCGCGCCGGCCAGACCGAATACGCCGCCGCGGTTGCCGCGGAGCTGCTGCAGGAGGTCCGGTCCTTCGGCGCTCCCCGCCTGACCGGCACGGTGCTGCGGCTCGCGGCCCTGGCCCAGCCCGGCCGCACCGCCGTGGTCATGCTGCGGGAGGCCATCGCCCTGCTGGAGGCGCACGAAGGCCGGTACCAGCTGGCGCTTGCGTTGGCGGACCTGGCGGAGACATGCCTGCAGTCCGCACAGGCCGACGACCTGCAGGTGTTCCGCACCGAGGCGCTGGCGGCCGCACGGAAGTCCTTGGTGCTGGCCAACCGGATCGGGGCCGCCGCGGTGGCACGCCGCATGACCCGGCTGCTGGCCCAGCAGGACTCGCAACTGCCGTTGATCGCGGAGAACAAGGCGGACCGCCTGACGCCCGCCGAGTACCGGGTCTGCGCGCTGGCGGCTAAAGGACTCACCAACCGCAAGATCGCCGCCGAACTGTTCATCACCATCAAGGCCGTGGAGTGGCACCTGTCTCGCTCCTTCGCGAAGCTGGAAATCAGCTCGCGCAAGGCACTGCCCAGCGTGATGGACCCGCAGGACTAAGTCCGCGGGTGTTGCCGGGCCGCTCAACCGACTACGCCGCCAGACACCGACCAGCTCAAGGAGGGCACATGCGAGTTTCCGTACTGCACCAGGCGGGCCTGCCCCGGCCGTACAGCGAATCCAGGCCGCTGGTCATTGAAGAGCTCGACACGCCGGTGCCCAGACGCGGCGAGGTGGGCGTCGACATCACCTATTCCAGCCTGTGCCATTCCGACCTCTCCGTCGTCGACGGCAGCCGGGTGCGCCCCCTGCCGATGGCCCTGGGCCATGAAGCCGTGGGCCGCATCGCCAGCATCGGGGACGGCGTGGACGACGTGCGGGTCGGTGACCATGTGGTGCTGGTGTTCGTGCCCAGTTGCGGGCAGTGCCGCACCTGTCTGGCCGGCCGGCCGGCCCTGTGCGATCGGGCCGCCGCGGCGAACGGCAGCGGCGACCTGCTGCATGGGGAGGCGCTGCTGCGTTCCGCCGACGGCGGGAGGATCAACCACCATCTCGGCGTCTCCGCGTTCTCCGATCACGCGGTGGTCGCCCGGGAGTCGGTTGTGGTGATCGACGAGGACGTCCCGGACGAGGTTGCGGCCATGTTCGGGTGTGCCGTCCTGACCGGCATGGGGGCGGTGATCAACACGGCGCGGCTTGAAGCCGGGCAGTCGGTGGCCGTTTTCGGTCTGGGAGCGGTGGGCCTGGCGTCGGTCATGGCTGCCCGTATTGCGGGAGCGTCGGACGTGATCGCGATCGATCCGAACACTGCGAAGCATGCCGTCGCCTTGAAGGCGGGTGCTACAGCGGTGGGCACGCCGGACGAAGCCGCCGCGCTGACCGCGAAGGCGGCCGGCGGAGGCGTCGACGTTGCCGTCGAGGCCGCCGGTTCCGCCCGTGTGCTGGCCGGCTGCCTGGACGTTACCAACCGGGGAGGCACCGTGGTGGCCGTCGGCCTCCCGCACCCCTCCCAGGAGCTCAGCGTGCCGGCCCTGCAGTTCGCCGGTATGGGCAAGCGCCTCCTCGGCTCGTATATGGGCGACGCGGTCCCGGCGCGGGACATTCCCCGCTACCTCGGGTATTGGCGCGAGGGGCGGCTTCCCGTCGAACTGCTGCACACGGACACCTACCCGCTGGAGCAGATCAACGAGGGCCTCGAAGCGCTGGCTCAGGGGCAGGTTGTCCGGAGGCTCTTCAAGGCCTGAGAGGGGTGCCTTCAGCTTGCCCCGGCACCGGGCGTGCTGCCCGGTGCCGACGGCCCTCCAGTAAGGATCGGAGCACCCTAGGGTTTGCTAACTAGGGTGGATTGAGCTGGAATACGCACGGGTCCTCGACCATGATTGAAGGTGTCAGCAACCGGACGGGAGACCAACCGGAGGCGGCGGTAATCGGATCCGCGTTGGGGGCCCGCCCTCGGGCGGGTGGATCCAGATGCCGCACACGAAATGGCTCGAAGTGAGTTGGCTAATGGGGAGGCCTGACTTTGAGCCATTTCGTATGCCCGGACCATGACAGACTGGTTCCGTGGCCCATCTTGACGTCTCCAACATTGACTATTTCCTCTCCGACGGCCGCCAGTTGCTCAACGGCGTCGGCTTCAAGGTCGGCGACGGCGCCAAAACGGCGCTGATCGGTCCCAACGGCACCGGCAAGACCACCCTGTTGCGGATCATCGCCGGCGACGCAACCCCGGACGACGGCGCGGTGGCGCGGTCGGGCAGCATGGGCATCATGCGCCAGTTCGTCGGTCAGGTCCGCGACCAGACCACCGTCCGGGACCTGCTGGTGAGCGCCGCACCGCCGGCCCTGGCCGCGGCCGCCCGCGCGGTGGACGAGGCGGAGCTGGCCATGATGGAGCACGACGACGAGCCCACCCAGATGCGCTACGCCCAAGCGCTCGCGGACTGGGGCGATGCCGGCGGCTACGAGCAGGAGACGGTCTGGGACGAGGTCACCATGGCCTCGCTGGGCGTGCCCTTCGACCGGGCGCAGTACCGCAACGCATCCACCCTGTCCGGCGGCGAGCAGAAGCGCCTGGTGCTGGAAGCCCTGTTCTCCGGACCGGACGAACTGCTGCTGCTGGACGAGCCGGACAACTACCTGGACGTGCCCGGCAAACGCTGGCTGGAGGACAAGCTGCGCGAGTCGCGGAAGTCGGTGCTGTTCGTCAGCCACGACCGCGAGCTGCTGGCCAACGCGGCCACCCGGATCGTCACCCTGGAGCCGGGCGCCCTCGGAGCCACGGCCTGGGTCCACGGCGGTGGCTTCGAAAGCTACCTGCAGGCCCGCGACGACCGGAACGCGCGGTTCGAGGAACTGCGCAAACGCTGGGACGAGGAGCACGCCAAGCTCAAAGAGCTGGTGAACATGTACAAGAACAAGGCCGCCTTCCGCTCGGACATGGCCAACCGCTACCACGCCGCCACCACCCGGCTGCAAAAGTTCCTCGAGGCCGGTCCGCCCGAGGCCGTGCCGATCGAACAGAACGTGCAGATGCGGCTCAAGGGCGGCCGCACGGCCAAACGGGCGGTGGTGGCCAGCAGGCTGGAGCTCACCGGGCTGATGAAGCCGTTCAGCACCGAGATCTGGTTCGGCGACCGCGTCGGCGTGCTGGGGTCCAACGGCTCCGGCAAGTCCCACTTCCTGCGCCTGCTGGCCGGCGGCGGCACCGACCCGGAGAAGGAGCACCTGCCGGTCTCCGAGGTGCGGATTGCCGAGGTGCCGCACACCGGAACGGTCAAACTCGGGGCACAGGATCCGGCCCGGCTTCTTCGCGCAGACCCACGTCCGGCCGGACCTGCTGGGCAAGTCGCTGGTGGACATCCTGCACCGCGGCGACGACCACCGCTCCGGGCTGGGCCGCGAGGCCGCCGCCGCCGTGCTGGACCGCTACGGCCTGGCCCGGCAGGCGGAGCAGCTCTACGACTCGCTCTCCGGCGGCCAGCAGGCGCGGCTGCAGATCCTGTTGCTGGAGCTGTCCGGCGCCACCCTGCTGCTCCTCGACGAGCCCACCGACAACCTGGACCTGCACTCCGCCGAAGCGCTGGAGCGGGCCATCGACGCGTTCGAGGGCACGGTGTTGGCGGTGACCCATGACCGCTGGTTCGCGCGCAGCTTCGACCGGTTCCTCGTCTTCGGTTCGGACGGCAAGGTCTACGAAAGCGACACCCCGGTCTGGGACGAGGAACGCGTTGTCCGGACCCGCTGAGCCCAAAGGCCGGGCGAGCAAAACGGCGCGCCGTCCTTCCGGCGGCCCACCCCGCCAAGTGACGATGGCGAAGTACGCCACCTTCGTCATCTTCGGGCTCAACGGGCTGGTTTTTGCCAGCTGGGCCGCCCGCATCCCGGCCGCAGCGGCAACGCTGAACATTACAGCGGGCAGCATCGGAGCCCTGCTGCTGGCGCTCGGCCTCGGCTCGGTCATCTCGCTGCCCATCGCAGGACCGGTCGCGGCGAGGATCGGCACCGCCAACACCGTCCGCGCCGGCGGCCTGATCGCCGCCGTCAGCGGTGCGGGGCTGGCCGGCGCGCTCGCCGCCGGATCCGTTCCCGGCGCTGCCGCCGCGCTGTTCTGCTACGGCATTGGCGTGGCCTGGTGGGACGTGGCGCAGAACATCGAGGGCGCGGATGTGGAGCGGAAGCTGCTCCGCACCGTCATGCCGCAGTTCCATGCCGCCTTCAGCCTCGGCGCCTTCACCGGGGCCATGCTCGGCGCCGCGCTCGCCGTGCTCGGCGTTTCGCTGTCCGTCCATTTGGCGGTGCTGGCGGCGGTGGTAGCGGTCGCCACCTGGCTGGTGCCGCGGGCTTTCCTGCCGCACCTCAAGCGTCCTGAGGACGACGGCGGTGCTCACCGTGGACGGTTCGCCGCCTGGCGCGAACCGCGGACGGTGCTGATCGGCGTCGTCGTCCTCGGTGCTGCCCTGACCGAGGGCGCCGCCAACGACTGGATCGCGCAGGCCACCGTCGTCGGGCTCGACGCCACCGAAGCGGTGGGCGCCGTGATGTTCGGCGTCTTCGTGGCCGCCATGACGCTGCTGCGCTTTGCCGGCGGCCGGTTCATCGACCGCTGGGGCCGGGTGGCCGTGCTGCGGATCAGCCTGGGCACCGCGCTGGCCGGCCTGCTGGTCTTCGTGTTCGCGCCGAACCTGCCGCTGGCCTTCGCCGGCGCGGTGCTCTGGGGTGCCGGCGCGGCGCTGGGCTTCCCGATGGGCATGTCCGCGGCCGCGGATGATCCCGTCCGCGCCGCCGAGCGCGTCTCGGTGGTTTCCACCCTGGGCTACGTGGCGTTCCTGGCCGGTCCGCCGTTCCTCGGTTTCCTCGGCGAACATGTCGGCATCCGCAACGCCCTGCTCGCCGTCGCCGTCCTCATGGTCGCCTCGCTATTGACCGCCCCCGCCGCCCGGGAGCAGCGGCGCACTGGAAATTAAGCGGGCTCACCCCCATCCTTGTAGAACCACTCACGGGGGGCCTCAACAGCAGGGGGGCAATGGCAATGAGCAATCCATCAGTCAATTCGGGGATCAAAGCAAAGCACCGGGCCATGTGGGCACTCGGCGACTATCCCGCCGTCGCCACGGAGGTGGTTCCCGCGCTGGGCGCCGCCCTGGTCGAGGCAAGCGGCATCAAGCAGGGCGACCGCGTTTTAGACATTGCGGCGGGGTCCGGCAATGCGGCCATCCCGGCGGCGCGGGCCGGGGCACAGGTCACCGCAGCAGATCTCACTCCCGAACTGTTCGAGCAGGGGCGCCAGTTGGCAGAACAGGCAGGCGTTTCGGTGGACTGGCAGGAGGCCGACGCCGAGGACCTCCCGTTCGGGGACGGCTCCTTCGATGCCGCGATCTCCTGCGTGGGGATCATGTTCGCTCCCAACCATCAGGCCAGTGCGGACGAACTGGTCCGGGTGCTGCGGCCCGGAGGCACGATCGCCCTTTCCAACTGGACCCCGGAAGGCTTCGTCGGCCAGATGTTTGCCACGATGAAGCCCTACGCACCCCCGCCACCTGCGGGTGCACAGCCGCCGCCCCTCTGGGGCAACCAGCAGCACGTGGTGGACCTGCTCGCCGACCGGGCCACCGACGTCGTGGCCCGGCGCGAAAAGCTGACGGTCGACAGGTTCGGCTCCGCTGAGGAGTTCCGCGACTTCTTCAAGGCCTGCTACGGCCCCACGATCAACACGTACCGGAACATCGCCGAGGAGCCGGACCGGGTCCGAGCCCTGGATGAGGACCTTGTCGAACTGGCCCGCCGGCACGATCTCGGCGGCGGCACGATGGAGTGGGAGTACCTGCTGTTCACAGCCCGCAAGAGGTGACTGCGACGGACCAACGGCCGGGAACAGCAGCTGCGTCTGCCTCCCGACGGTTTCCATGCCCATATCCGCCGCCACGGCCGTCCTGGTATGTGGAGCCCGGTCGGGGCGATGATGGTTCGGCTCGAAGGGCTAAGACCGCTCCTGACGTGGCACGGATGCGGCGAAGTCGCGGTTGCGAAGCAGCGAGCTGACCGGGGGAACCGGGTGGCCGCGGAGGTGGATTCCCACAGCCACCGCTACGGCTATTGCTCCGAGAATTCCGCAGATGATGTCCGTCATCGTGTCCTGGAGGCTGGCGTTTTGTGCGTGGGTGCCCAGGATGTGGTCGCTGCTGAACTCGGCGATTTCCCAGGCGGCAGCGACGAAGCCGCCAGTGGTCACCACCCCGGCCACCACGAGGAAGGGCGGAAGGTCCACGTGTTTCCTGCGGCTGACGATGCCGAGGGCGAATGTGGCGGCGCACCCCACGAGGATGCCGGAAAACGTATGGATGGCCTTGTCCCAGTGGGGCCAGAATGCATAGAGCCCCAGCCGGGCGCCGGCGAAGGGTCCCAGCAGCAGGAATCCCAGGTAGCAGCCGTGCACCCACGTGGGGAACCGGGCCTCGATGGACAGTTCCAACCTGGAGGGAATCAGTGCTGCCGCGATCAACAGGGCCGGAATGACGGCCTCGCTCCAGGCATTGGTTACGGCAGCCCCACCCAGGAACCCCAGATAAAGCACCTCGACCGGGATTAACATCGCCATCCCGGGGACGGCAAAGAGCGACCGGACGGCCGAGCGGAACGGTTTGGCCGCGGTACCGGGCTGCCCGTCCCTGCCGGTGGGCTTGCCGGCCGAGGGGGCAGGGCCCTTCGTGCGTCCGGGGCTCGTCTCGGGCACGTCGGCGGCGCCGGAGGGGTCGGGGGTGGGCGGTAAATTCATGGTTTCCGCTTCGGCGTTATTCCTGGACGACGCGGACGGTCTTCATGGAGGGGTCGGCAGGGTCTGGAAGCACCATGCCCGCGGCCACTCCTGATGCCAGGTACTCCACCACGGCGCGCTTGATCCGCTCACCGGGAAGGATGGCGGGAATGCCGGGCGGGTAGGGCGTGATTTGCTCGGCGGCTATCCGCCCGGCTGCTTCCTCGGCGGGGACCACCTCGACCGGCCCGAAGAACGCTTCCCGGGGAAGGCGCACGGTTTCCATTTCCAGATCTGCGGCAGTAGGCAACTTCACCGGGGCGGGGGCGGGCAGCTCCGGCGCAGTCCGGACCAACTCGTGGAGTGAGTTGAGCAGCCGTTGCTCCGTGTCTTCGTTGTCGGACATGGACATTGTTGCTTCGATGCGGCGGTGGTCGTTGATGCCGACGTCGATCCTGCAGTTGGCGCGCAGCCAGTCCGCGGCCTGGTAACCGCTGATGCCCAACTGAGACAGATCGATCACCACGTGAAGCGGATCCAGGTCATGGGATGCTTCAGCGCCGAGCAGTTCCTCTTCCAGCACGTGCAGGCCGGGAAGCGCTTCAACGTCGCGACGAACCTGGCGGACCAAGCTCAGCGTGGAGCTCAACAGCTCGTGGCCCTGCCGGACCATCTGCCGGCGCCAGCCGTCGATCGCCGCGAACAGCATGACGTTCGAGCTGGTGGTGGCCAGCAGATCGGCGCACTGGCTGAGCCGCACCGGGTCCACCAGCGCGCCCTGCAGGTGGTACACGGAACCCTGTTCGAAACCCATCCCCATCTTGTGCACGCTGACTACGCAGACATCGGCCCCCGCCGACATGGCCCAGGTGGGAAGTTCGTCGTGGAACGGCAGGTGCGCGCCCCAGGCCTCGTCAACGATCAGCGGTTTGCCGCGGGCATGGCAGATCTCAACGATGCTTTCCAGATCCGCGCAGGTGCCATACGGGGTGGGGCTGACGATCAGCGCTGCGGCCGCATCCGGGTAGCGCTGCCACATCTGTTCCACGGCTTCGGGTGAAGGCGGGTGCGCCAGATGCTGTTCTTCGTCCCAGCGTGGCGTGATCCAGCGGGGTTGAAGCCCGGAGAGGATCAGCCCGGCCGTGACCGACTTGTGCGCATCCCGACCGACCAGGATGTCGCCACTCCCACGCGTGACGGCGAGCATGGCGGCCTTGACCGCCAGCGAACTGCCGCAGGTGGAGAAGAAGGCTTGGTCGGCGCCGACCGCCTCGGCCATCAGTTCCTGCGCCCGCTTCAGGTAGCCGTTCGAGGAGGAACGGTCATCCAGCCCCGCAGAGACCAGAACATCGGAACGGTAGGTATCTTTGCCCAGCACGTCCAACGGGCGCTGATCCGCACCCCGGCCCTGCCGGTGGCCCGGCGGCGTGAATCCGTAGCGGTCCAAGCGGTGATACTCGGCCAGCGCATCGAGGATCGGAGTCTCGTTCTGGTCCACCGAACCCCCTCAGCCCGCCTTCACAAGCTTGCCTGCGGGTCACGCTATCGGTCCGAACCTCAGCGCGCAAGGAGTGCAATCGAGTTGGCTGTTCAGCTGAGGAGTAACTTGAACTCCGGGACGGACGCCGGTCTGTGCCCATGCGGAAGTGGGTGCTGCCTCATCCAATAGGCACTGGCGCCTGCGGACGGCGCCGAGACTATCTAGGCGATGCGCCCTGGCTCAGGCCAAGTGCGCAGCAGGTGCGGCCCCAGGTCCCCGATGGTCGCTGCACCAACAAGCTGCATCGTCACCTCGATCTCCTTCGCCAGCAGTTCGATCACCCGGTCAACGCCTTCGCGCCCGCCGGCCATGAGCCCGTAAAGGTAGGCGCGCCCAATAAGAGTGAAGTCTGCTCCGGCGCATAGCGCCGCGACGATGTCCGCACCGGACATGATCCCCGAGTCGAGGATGATCTCCACCCCGTCCCCGGCTTCGGCCCGCACCTCGGGCAGTGCGCGGAGCGAGACCGGCGCGCGGTCAAGCTGTCGCCCGCCGTGGTTCGAGACGATGAGGCCGTCTGCTCCGGCGTCGAGCGCACGGCGTGTGTCCTCGCCCGTCAGCACGCCCTTGACGAACAGTTTCCCGGCCCACACCGACCGGATCCATTCGAGGTCCGCCATCGAGAGCGTCGGATCGAACATCGAGTTGATCAGCGTCGGCAGGTCCTGGCTGGTCCCGGACAGCGACGCGAACGTCAGCGGGTCGGTGGTGAGGAAGTTGAACCACCATTCGGGCCGGTAGGAGGCATCGAGCACGGTTTTGAGGGTCAGCCTGGGCGGAATGGCCATGCCGTTGCGGGCATCCCTCAGCCGCTGACCGGCGACCGGTGTGTCTACGGTGACGAGCAGCGTGTCGAAGCCCGAAGCCTCCGCGCGGCGCAGCAGGTCGAGCGACTTCTGCCGGTCCTTCCACAGATACAGCTGGAACCAGCGCCGGCCCCCGGGGGCGGCTGCGGCTACCTGCTCGATCGAGCGCGTGCCCATGGTGGACAGTGAGAACGGGATGCCCGCCGCGGCGGCAGCGGTCGCACCGGCGTCCTCGCCTTCCGCATGCATGAACCGCGTGAACCCGGTCGGAGCTATTCCGAACGGCAGCGAGGAAGTGCCGCCGGCGATCGGGGCCGAGAGGTCCACCTTCTCGGTCCCGTGCAAAATGCGGGGGAGGAGCTCGACGGCGTCGAACGCCTCCCGCGTCCGTCTCGCCGTCAGCTCACGCTGGGCGGCGCCGTCCACGTAGTCGAAGGCGGGCGTGGGCGTGCGGCGCTTCGCGATGGCCCGAAGGTCCCACACATCTGCGGCGTGGGCCAGCCGCGCGGCCCGGCGGTCCAGGCTCGGGAGTTCGAACTTCAGCAGCGGGCGAAGTTCGCTCACACGGGGGAATCTGCGCTTCATGAGGGTACCTCCAAGGTGTGGAATCAGGCGGCGGTGGTGCCGCGACCGCGGGCCAAGAGCACGGCGATGACAGAAGATGCGCAGCAGGCGGCAAGGAACAGCGCCGCCGACCACGTGCTGCCCTGTGCCGCCGCGATCAACGCGCCCGCGATGAGCGGGCTCAGGCCTGCCACGATCGCACCGTTAAGCTCGCGTGCCAGCCCGACGCCGGAGAAGCGCCGTTCCGGCGGGAACAGATTGGTCAGGAAGGCGCCTTGGGCGCCGCTCGTCATCGCAATCACGACGCCGTACCCGACGGCGATCGTGGCCGTCGCCACCGCGACCGAGCCGCTGGTCAAGGCGGCGAACAGCGGGAACGCGAACAACACACCGGCGGCGGAGCCGATCGCGAGGACACGGCCAGCCCCCAAGCGGTCGGCGAGCCACCCGCCCGCGGGGGTTGCCACGACGCCCGCGAGGGAACCGACCGTGACGGCGAGCAGCGCCTCGGGACGGCTCATCCCCACGGCGGGGGAGGCCATCAGACCGATGGCGAACACCGCCATGATGTAGTTCAGGGCATTGTGGCCGGTGATGGAGAAGAAGCCGATCAGGACGGCAACAGGGTCCTTGCGCATCAGTTCCATCACGGGCAGCTTGCGCTTGCGCGCCTCGTCGGCGTGCTCGCTCGCCTGGCGGTATTCCGGCGTCTCCTCGAGTTTGGCGCGGATGAACAGGGCCACGAAGAACAGGACGGCGGAGGCGAGGAACGGGATGCGCCAGGCCCAGTCGAGCAGCGCGACGTCGCCGGCCGAGGAGGCCCAGAGGAAGGCTACGGTGGCGAGGGCGATGCCCGCGGGAGGCGTCGCGAGCACGATGGCGGTGAAGAAGCCGCGCCGCTTGGCGGGGGCGAACTCCGCGACCAGCGTCATGGCTCCGGCGAGTTCGGCGCCGGCGCCGAGGCCCTGAAGGAGGCGGAACGCGATCAGCAGGAGCGGGGCAGCAGCCCCGATGGCGGCCGCGGTCGGCAGCAGGCCAATGCCCACCGTCGCCGCACCCATGAGCAGGATCGTCAGCAGCATCGCGGGCCGTCGGCCGTGCCGGTCACCCAAGTGTCCAATCAGCACCCCGCCCAACGGCCGGGCCACGAAGCCGACGGCAAAGGTCGCGAACGCCGCCAGCGATGCCTCGGACCCGCTTCCGGCAAAGAAGAGAGGCCCGATGACGAGGCCGGCTGCCGCGCCGTACAGCGCATAGTCGTACCACTCGATGAGCGTTCCGAGGGTGGCGGCGAAGAGAGCGCGCCGAGCGCCCGGGGTAAGCCTTGCGGGACTGCTGGCAACGGCGGTGTTGCTAGTCATGGTTCCTCCTGGTGGCGGACGCGGAAGCTCTGGGATGCGTGAAATATATTTCTAGCACGCAGTGATATGCTTCACCACAATATTTCGTGAGGAGGGCCGTGGCCGAGTCGATGACCGATAGGGTCGCTAGTGCTTTGCGCCACCGGATCCTCTCAGGGGACCTGGCTCCAGGCTCCCTCGTGGTGGAGCCACGGCTTGCCGAGGAGTTCGGCGTCTCGAAAACCCCCGTGCGGGAGGCGTTGCGTCTCCTGACAACCGAGGGCCTCCTGACGGTGCTCCCTAAGAAGGGCTACCTCGTCGTGACGATGAGCTCGCATGACGTCGCCGAGGTCCTCGACCTCCGCATGCTCCTCGAGCCGCATGCCTGCGCGGGTGCCGCTACCTATGCGGACCACGCCCTGCTGACCACGTTGCGGGAGCTTTTGGACAAGCAGCGCGAGAAGGCTGTGGCCGAGCCGCTGGTGAGCATGGAATACGCCTACTCGTTCCACCGGGCCTTGGCGCGTGGCGGCCGGAACCGACGGCTTGACGACGTTCTGGCCCGTTGCCTCGACGAGACCTCGCGCGCCTACCGCGTGTTGCCCGGACTTCACGCCCATCTGGCTGCGGAGCAGGAACTGATTGAGCACGAGGCCATCTACACAGCCGTGGCCGCCGCCGATGGCGCAGGCGCGGCCGAGGCCATGCGATCCCATCTGCGCAACGTACGGTCCGCCATGGCCCGTCAGTTCGAACGGCCGAGCGACCTCTGGGCTTAGGCCGGCACCTCTTCCAGGAGACAGCAGCGCTCGGGGATCGGTCCGGGGCCATTCAGGGCTTCCCCCAGTAGAGCGGCGTAGGCCGAACCCCGTAGCGTCATCCGTTAGGACGATCCAGCCGGTCGCCAAGATCATCCCTGCGTGCGGTGTGCGGGCGTCCGGCAATCCGTAACGTAGCTAGTGGCCCCGGGAATGGGCGCCACCCCACACACAAAGGACGGTTCAGATGATCGAGGCACAGGGCCTGGTCAAGGTCTACGGAAACAAACCGGCAGTGCAGGGCGTCTCCTTCACTGTGCAGCCCGGCCGGGTCACCGGCTTCCTGGGGCCGAACGGCGCAGGCAAGTCCACCACCATGCGGATGATCATGGGACTGGACCGTCCCACCTCCGGCGACGTGCTGGTCAACGGCAAGCACTACGCCAAGCACCGCGCACCGTTGCGCGAAGTCGGCGCCCTGCTGGACGCCAAGGCGGTGCACACCTCCCGCACGGCCTACAACCACCTGCGGGCGATGGCCGCCACGCACAGCATCCCCACCAAGCGGGTGCACGATGTCATCGAGCTGACCGGCCTCGGCGCGGTGGCCAAGAAGCGCGTCGGCGGCTTCTCGCTCGGCATGGGGCAGCGGCTGGGCATCGCGGCCGCGCTGCTGGGCGATCCGCAGACCATCATCCTGGACGAGCCGGTGAACGGCCTGGACCCGGAAGGCGTGCTCTGGGTGCGCAACCTGGTCAAGGCGCTCGCCGCCGAGGGCCGCACGGTGTTCCTGTCCTCCCACCTGATGAGCGAAATGTCGCTGACCGCGGACCATCTGATCGTGATCGGCCGCGGCCGGATCATCGCCGATGCGCCGATCCAGGACATCCTGAACAACCGCGCGCAGCGGGTGCGGGTCCGCACCGACCGGCCGGACGTCCTCACCCGGGCGCTGGCCGGCGAAGGCGTCAGCGTCGAGGCACGCGAACCGGAACTGCTGGAAGTCAGCGGCGTCGCGGCCCGCGCCATTGCGGAAACCGCCCTCGCCCAGCAGGTGCTGGTCTACGAGCTGACCCCGCTGCAGGCGTCTCTGGAGGAGGCCTACATGGACCTGACCAAGGACGAAGTCGAATACCACTCCGGCCCGGTGGCCGATGTACATGACCATGCCGGCACCGCAGAGTCCGGTCGGCACGCTGCTGTCGCCGCCGGCGCCAGCCAGGAAGGAAACTGACCATGAGCGCTGCAACCCTGACACCCCAGACCGGGCGCGTCACCGGCCCCGGCGTAAGCTTCCCCCGCACGCTGAACAGCGAGTGGATCAAGTTCACCACGCTGCGGTCCACCTGGGTGCTGCTGGCCACCACCGTCCTGGTCATGGTGGGCATCGGCCTGCTCGGCGGCTGGGGCATTGCCAGCGGCATGGAGCAGATGGAAGCCGCGGGCCAGGATCCGGCCGCGGCGGGCATGGACTCCTCCCTCCTGTACCTGATGACCAGCGGCGGCCTTGACTTCGGCCAGCTGATCATCGGCTCGCTGGGCGTGCTGCTGATCGCCTCCGAATACTCCACCGGCATGATCCGCTCCACCATGACGGCCGTGCCGTCGCGGCTGTCGCCGCTGTTCGCCAAGGCCCTGGTGGTCGCGGTGGTGGCCGCCGTCGTCGGAATTGTCTCCAGCTTCATCACCTACTTCCTGCTGCAGCCGATCCTGGCCAATTACGGCAGGGAATTCGGGCTGGACGTGGAGCACCTGGTGCAGTCCATGCTGCTCTCCGGCGTGTACCTGGCGGTGGTGGCCCTGATGGGCCTGGCGCTCGGGTCCCTGCTGCGCAACAGCGCCGGCGGGATCGTCTCCCTGGTGGTGCTGCTGCTGGTGCTGCCGATCGTCGCCCAGATCATCCCCTTCGACTGGGTTCAGGACGGCGTCATGCCCTACCTGCCCTCCAATGCGGGACGGCAAATGGTGATGCTGGAAACGGCCGACGGCGACCTGAACCAGTGGCAGGGCGGGCTGGTCATGGCGGCCTGGGCCGCGGTGCTGCTGGCCGGCGCCGCTGTGACCACCAAGGCCCGGGACGTCTAAGCGCGCGGCTAGGCTCGATGCATGACTGACAAGCCTTCGGTGAGGGAGGCGGCGGAAGATAAGGCCGCCGTCTCCTTCACCGAAATTTCTTCCAAGCGCCGCGGCCCCATCCGGCGCTATTTCCATACCCACCCGGTGGCGATGGACTGGGTGCTGATCGGCATCCATCTGTTGTTCGGGCTGCCGAATGCCGTGATGACAGCGGCCGACGGCGAGTGGTCGCCGCTGCTGCTCCTGTTGGCCGGAGGCGCGGCGCTGGTGTGGCGCCGCCGGTACCCGCTGCTGGTGCTGGCGGCCATTGCCGTGGTGGACATGCTGATTGTGCTGGTGACCAGCACCGGCAGCGGCTCCTTTGCCATGTGGTTCGCCGTCTACACGGTGGCAACCACCCAGCCCGCGGTGCGCGCCATCGCGGCGGCGGTGCTCGCCGTCGTGCCGATGATGGTGGTCATGGCGGTCCGGATGCCGCCGGAGATCGCCAAGCAAATCGCCAGCGGGGAGGTGCCCGCGTTTGTCGGCCTGATCACCGGGCTGGTGCTGGTCCTGGCGAACGTCATCGCCGCGGGGATCGGGGTCACCGTGCGCCGGGACCGGCTTCACGATGCCGAGCTGCAGCGCTGGGCGGCGGACAACACCAAGCTGGCGTCGGCGAACGAACGCACCCGCATTGCGCGGGAGATGCATGATGTGGTGGCGCACTCGCTGTCGGTGATGATCGCGCTCTCGGATGGCGCCGCCGTCGTGGTCCGCAAGGACCCGGAACGCGCCGGGCAGGTGCTGGACCAGCTCTCCGCGACGGGCCGGACGGCGCTGGCGGACATGCGCCGGGTACTGGGCGTGCTGCGCACCGAGAACGGTGTGGAAGCGGCCCCGCTGGCGCCGGCCCCCTCCGGCGATCAGCTGAGCGCCCTGCTGGACGGCTTCCGCGCGGCGGGCCTGCCGCTGCGAACGATGATGTCCGGGCCGCCGCTGCCGGACGACCAGAGTTTCCGGCTCACCGTGTTCCGCATTGTGCAGGAGTCGCTCACCAACGTGCTGCGCTACGCCAAGGGAGTGTCCCGGGTTGACGTGGCGTTGATCCGCGACGGCGACGCCGTGCACATCACCGTGGCCGACGACGGCTGGCAGGCTGGCCCGGCCGACTCGCTGGGCACGGGCCAGGGGATCGTCGGCATGCGCGAACGTGCCGCCATCTACGGCGGCCGCGTTGCCAGCGGTCCGCGATCCGGCGGTGGTTGGATGGTGGAGGCAACACTGTACTGGCCCGGAGAGGGAGACAAGAGTGTCTGAGAGCACCGAAAACAGCCCCGCGGGGCCGGTTAAGGTCCTGCTGGTGGACGACCAGCCGCTGCTGCGGATGGGCTTCAAGCTCATCCTCGAGGGCGAGGACGACGTCGCGGTGGTGGGGGAGGCGTCCGACGGCGCCGAGGCGCTGGAGCTGACCCGGCAGCTGGTGCCGGATGTGGTGTTGATGGACGTGCGGATGCCGGTGCTGGACGGGATCGAGGCGACGCGGCAGATCGTCACCGCCGGGCTGCCGGCCCGGGTGATCATCCTGACCACTTTCGATCTGGACGAGTACGCGTTCGCCGGGCTGCAGGCCGGAGCCAGCGCCTTCCTGCTCAAAGACGTGGCGCCCGCGGAACTGGTCCAGGCGGTGCGCCTGGTGTCCTCCGGCGACGCCGTGGTGGCGCCGCGGGTGACGGCGCGCCTGCTGGAGACGTATGTGCGCGGCCTGGCCCCGGCCGGCAGTCCGGCGGCCCCGCCGCAGCGCGACCCGCTGCTGGATGACCTGACCCCGCGCGAACTGGAAGTGCTGGGCACCATTGCGGAGGGCCTGTCCAACGCGGAGATCGCGCACCGGTTCTTCCTCTCGGAGGCGACCGTGAAGACGCACGTGCGGCGGATCCTCGCCAAGCTGCACCTGCGCGACCGGGTGCAGGCCGTGGTCTACGCCTACGAGACCGGACTGGTGGTGCCCAGCCAGGGGCTGGATTACTGACACTGGTGGTTTCGCGGGCGCGGCCCGCGGTGCTCGATCGGGTCCGGTGCTCGGCCGGATCCGCGGCCGGAAGGTCGGCCCGGAAGTTTCCGCCGCGCCTGTGGAGGAGGGGTCGGCCCCGCGGATTTACGCGCCCGGTCCGCTGTCCGGTAGCATTGATAAGTCTGTGCTGTCAGCACTCGCCGGTAATCCTTGTGACAATAGCCAAAACACTCTGAGTATCGCTGTGCGGTGGCAGGCAGGCAACGCAACAGAACCTCCTGTTACGGAAAGACCGTGACCGCTTAGCCCGAAGGAGGTGGGTTCACAATGCGTGCTTATGAACTGATGGTAATCATCGACCCCGAGGTCGAAGAGCGTACCGTAGAGTCCTCGCTCGACAAGTTCCTCAACGTTGTCCGCAACGATGGTGGAACCATCGACAAGGTGGACATCTGGGGACGCCGCCGGCTCGCCTACGACATCAAGAAGAAGTCCGAAGGCATCTACGCGGTGGTCAACTTCACCGCCACTCCCGCCACTGCTGCTGAGCTTGACCGCCAGCTTGGTCTGAACGAGACCATCCTGCGCACCAAGATCACCCGCCCGGAGGAGCAGAAGATCTCCGCTGAGTAATCAGCTGTGATCGCCGCGTCCTTTCCGGGACCGGCATTGACGAAGACAATCCCGCGCACCACTAGGCAAGCGGGACTAGGACATCAGGAGGCAACATGGCAGGCGAAACCGTTATCACGCTCGTCGGTAATCTCACCAACGATCCCGAACTGCGGTTCACCCCGTCCGGGTCCGCGGTAGCGAACTTCACCGTTGCATCCACGCCGCGGACCTTCGACCGCCAGTCCAACGAGTGGAAGGACGGGGAAACCCTGTTCCTCCGCGCGTCGGTATGGCGCGAAGCTGCCGAGAACGTCGCAGAGACCCTGACCAAGGGCATGCGCGTGATCGTTCAGGGCCGGCTGAAGTCCCGTTCGTACGAAACCAAAGAGGGCGAAAAGCGTACCGTCATGGAGCTTGAGGTCGACGAGATCGGCCCCTCGCTGCGCTACGCCTCTGCCAAGGTCACCCGCACCCAGCGCTCCGGCGGCGGGCAGGGCGGCTTCGGCGGCGGTCAAGGCGGCCAAGGTGGCTTTGGCGGCGGCGGCTTCGGCGGAAACCAGAACCAGGGCGGTTGGGGCGGACAGCAGTCCGGCCAGCAGCCCGCACCCCAGGATGATCCGTGGGGCGCACCGGCCGGCGGCAACTCCGGCGGCTGGGGCAACGGTCCGGATTCCAACGAACCCCCCTTCTAACAACAAACCCCATCCCGTGGAAAAGATCCACGGGCTCCACGAGATAAAGGAGCTCCACGATGGCTAAGGCTGAAATTCGTAAGCCCAAACCAAAGTCCAACCCCTTGAAGGCCGCTGACGTCACCGTCATCGACTACAAGGACGTAGCTTTGCTGCGCAAGTTCATCTCCGACCGCGGAAAGATCCGCGCCCGCCGCGTGACTGGCGTCACCGTGCAGGAGCAGCGCAAGATCGCACTGGCTATCAAGAACGCCCGCGAAGTTGCCCTGCTGCCCTACTCCGGCGCTGGCCGCGGCTAAGCGAAGCGAAGAGGAGAGAGTACTGACATGGCAAAGCTCATTCTGACCCACGAAGTGACCGGTCTCGGCACAGCTGGCGACGTCGTCGAGGTAAAGAACGGTTACGCCCGTAACTACCTTCTGCCCCGCGGCTTCGCCCTGACCTGGACCAAGGGCGGCGAGAAGCAGGTGCAGTCCATCAAGGCTGCCCGTGCCGCTCGCGAGATCGCATCCCTGGAAGACGCACAGCAGCTCGCGGCCAAGCTGTCCGGCAAGCCGGTCACCCTGACCGTCAAGGCCGGGGAGTCGGGCCGCTTGTTCGGCACCGTCAAGCAGGCCGACGTGGCTTCCGCCGTCGAGGCCGCCGGCCTCGGTGCCATCGACAAGCGCAAGGTCGAACTGACCGAGCACATCAAGTCGGTGGGCAGCTACCAGGCGACCGTGCGTCTGCACGAAGAGGTCTCCGCAGTCATCGACCTGAAGGTCGTTGCAGGCTAACAGCCTCACATTTCGCAGCATGCCGGGTCCGTTGCGGGCCCGGCATGCCGCATTTAAGCACGGATGAGCGCCGGTACGCTGTAACGCATGAGCACACACCAGTTCAGCCAGGTGGACGTCTTCGCCACCGGACCGTGCACGGGTAATCCGCTGGCCGTGGTCGCGGCAGCCGAGACGTTGGACGGCGAGCAGATGCAGCGCTTCGCCAACTGGACCAACCTGTCCGAGACCACCTTCGTCTTGCCGCCGGACAGCCCGGAAGCCGACTACCGGGTCAGGATCTTCACGCCCAGCGGCGAGCTGCCTTTCGCCGGGCACCCGACCTTGGGTACGGCCGCGGTCTGGCTCGCCGGCGGCGGGCAGCCACAAGCTGACGGCGTGATTGTGCAGGAATGCGCCGCAGGCCTGGTGAAGGTGAAGAACGACGGCGGACGGCTGGCTTTTGCTGCCCCGCCGCGGCGGCGCTCCGGTCCGTTGCCGGAGGAGAATGTCGCCAAGATCTGCGCGGCCCTGGGGCTGGCCCGCGGCGACGTGCTGCGGCACCAGTGGGCCGACAACGGCCCGCAGTGGCAGGCCCTGCAGTTGCGGGACGCACAGGCCGTTCTGGACGTGGTGCCGGACTACGCGGCGATGTCGCCGTTCGGCGTCGGACTGGTGGGCGCCCACCCCGGGGGTGCCGGGATCGACTTCGAGGTCCGCGGACTGATGGGCTTCGAGGAGTTGCCGGCGGAAGACCCGGCCACCGGCAGCCTGAACGCCGCGCTGGCCCAGTGGCTGATCGGTGAAGAGGCGGCTCCGGCAAGCTACACGGTCCGGCAGGGAACGGCGCTGGGGCGGGACGCCCGGCTGTATGTCGATGCCGACGGTGCGGACATCTGGATCGGCGGGGACGTGCAGACGCTGATCACCGGAACCGTCGAGCTCTGAGCCCGGCTCGGGCGACCAGTTGACCGGCGAGGACCGGCGTCCGCCATCAGCAAGCCAACGCGGGCCAAGCTAGCTCTGGAAGGTTTCCGCGTCCGCCGTCGTGATGGCGCGGTAGCCAAGCGCAATGAGTTCCTTGAGCACGTCCAGGTCGATGTCGGCCAACTTGTTGACGTACAGGCAGGCGACACCGGTCTTGTGCTTGCCCAGGCGTTCCAGCAGCGGCACTGCCTCCGGCGCGTAGGTCAGCCCGTACAGGGCCAGGTTGCCCTTCCTTGGGGAGAAGCCGACGGCGGCAGCGTCACCTTCGTGTCCGCTTGCGTACTTGTAGTGGTAGCTGCCGAAACCGATGATCGACGGCCCCCACATGACCGGTTCCTGGCCGGTGATCTCCCGCATCAACTCCACGACGGTCTCGCCGTCCTGCCGCCGGACCGGATGTTCCACCGATGCGAGGAATTCCTCGACGGGAACGTCGGTCGGTGCGGTTTTGTTCTCAGCCATGGGTTGAAGTGTCGCAGAAAGCCGGAGGGGTTGCCAGCATCCGCCTAACGCGTCGTCCGGCCCTGTGGTCAGGACTCTTCTTCCGGTCCAATCAGATCCACAAACTCCCGCGCGTCCGCCTCGGTAGCTTCCGAATGGTCCAGGAGTAAGCGCACGGCGTCTTCCCGGTCGCCACCGAGAGCCGCGGTGCGGATCCGGTCAAACACGTCATCGTTCAGGCGCGTGCTGGCGATCTCCCTGATGGTGTCGCCTTTGGACACGATGGCCCGGTAGCGGTATCCCCTGGGGGCTGCCCGCGGGGCGGGAGCGGGCTCCTGCGGCGGAGCATCCTCTGCCGGGGCCGGGGCCGGGGCCGGTGCGGGGGCCGCCTGTTGGGGTTCCGTGTCCTCCCGCGGCTGTTCCGGCGCTGGCTCCCCCAGTGTCTCGTCCTCGGGCCGGACTGTGGGGGCCTCGTCGGGGGAGGCCTTGTAGGGCTGCGGGTGCGCCGACATCTGCGCGACGGCGCCGGCGGCCTCGCGGAGTCCTGCTCCGGTGGCATTCCGATACTCGCGGATGGCGGCGAGTGCCTGCCCTTGAGCGATCAGCGCATAGATCGCTGTGTGTTGCTGCTGGTTCAGCTGGCCGCTGGCTTCGGCAGCAGCTTCCCTGGTCGTTGCCGGTGTGGGTTGGCCCGGCGATCTGCGCACTCGGCCGGCGCGGCCGGGCTTGTTCCTCGCCGCGAGACGCATGATGACCAGTCCGATCGCAATGACCAGTACGACGATCAGCAGCGGCACCACAAATTCCATACTTGAATCCTACGTCCCGCCCCGGAAGCGGCGTCCCGGCCCGGCCTCCGGCGTATAACACCCGTGTAATTCACACTGTGGATAACCAGTGGATAACTTTTGCCTACGCTGCAATTTCCGATCTGTCAACAGGGAAAAACCGGAGAAAATCCACGGCCAAATTCTTTTAATCCACAGTCCGCGGATTATGTTTGCGCAGGTCAGAGGCATGTTACTGGTGAGTTACGTTTAATATCCACAGCTCTACACACAGCCTGTGCACAAGACACGCCTACGTATCCACATTTTATCCACAGGGGTCGTGGATAAGTCGCTTGGTGGAAGCGGGGAAGGGGGCTACCGTTGCGGAGTATCCCACTGAAAAGTCCGCGCAAGGGCTGTAGTCCTGTGCGCCCTTCCGGCAGTTCGAGTAAATGTCCGAACCGCCTGATAGCTCTGGACGAGAGGGGATCCGGTACCCGTTCGAAGAACAATGAAAGCAGGCAGCGGTGTCGTTAGCGCACGCGGATTCGGCAACAGGTCGGGACTCCGAATTCGGCCGCACGCCGCCGCAGGACCTCGTGGCCGAGCAGTCGGTGCTGGGCGGCATGATGCTTTCCAAGGATGCCATCGCCGACTGTGTTGAAGTGCTCCGCGGCGTGGACTTCTACCGACCGGCCCACGAGAGCATCTACGAAGCCATCATCGACCTCTACGGCCGTGGCGAACCGGCGGACGCCGTCACCGTCTCCGACCTGTTGACCAAACGGGGCGAAATTTCCCGGATCGGCGGACCGGCTTACCTGCATACGCTGATCCAGTCGGTTCCCACCGCCGCCAATGCCGGCTTCTACGCGGAGATCGTCCGCGAACGGGCAGTGCTCCGCCGCCTGGTCGACGCCGGCACCAAGATTGTCCAGTTGGGCTACTCCCACGACGGCGAAGTCGACGCGATCGTCAACGAGGCGCAGGCGGAGATTTACAAGGTTGCAGAGCGGCGCACCGCCGAGGACTACGTCCCGTTGAAGGACATCATCGAAGGCACCGTCGACGAGATCGAATCCGCCGGCCACCGTGGCGAGGGCATGACCGGTGTCCCCACCGGCTTCTATGAACTCGACGAACTCACCCAGGGCCTACATGGCGGCCAGATGATCGTCATCGCGGCGCGGCCAGCCGTCGGCAAATCAACCTTCGCACTGGATTTTGCCCGTTCGGCCGCCATCAAGAACAACATGACCACGGTCTTCTTCTCCCTGGAAATGGGCCGGAACGAGATCGCCATGCGCCTCCTCTCTGCGGAGGCCACCATCGGCCTGCAGGACCTGCGCAAGGGAACCATCAAGGACGAGCAGTGGGGCAAAATCGCCACCACTATGGGCCGGATGAATGACGCCCCGCTGTTTATCGATGACAGCCCGAACATGTCCCTGATGGAGATCCGCGCCAAGTGCCGGCGGCTCAAGCAGCGCCATGACTTGAAGCTCGTGGTTCTCGACTACCTCCAGCTGATGTCCTCCGGCAAGCGCGTCGAATCCCGACAGCAGGAAGTCTCGGAGTTCTCCCGTGCGCTCAAGCTGCTGGCCAAGGAACTCGAAGTCCCGGTGATCGCGCTCTCGCAGCTGAACCGTGGCTCGGAGCAGCGTACCGACAAGAAGCCGATGGTCTCGGACCTGCGTGAATCCGGCTCGATCGAGCAGGATGCGGACATGGTCATCCTGCTTCACCGCGAGGACATCTACGACAAGGAATCCCCGCGCGCCGGCGAAGCCGACGTGATCGTGGCCAAGCACCGTAACGGCCCGACCAAGACCATCGTGGTGGGTTTCCAGGGCCACTACTCCCGCTTCGCCAACATGGCGGTCGAACACGGCTAACAACAAGCCGCAGCGGATCGACGGTACTCGCCGACAGCGGTAATTTGTCACCATGACAACGGTTCATATTTGCGCCGCATTGTCTAACTGATGGCTGTGGCCGTGACCGGCGACGAGGCACTGCCGGCGCCACCTGAACACCTTTTGTTTTCATGCGCCCCTTCGCGCGAGAACTTCCGGGCCTAGACTGTGGTTCGTAGGACTTCCCCGGGAGGTGCGATGGCGCGATTAAGCATTCTTGATCGTTTCAGGCCTGTTGGCGCTCCGGGTCCTGCGGGCCCGGCTGGCGTGCCGGCCGATGATGACCAAGGCCGGGCCGCGGAACTGGCGCCCGTGCTCGCCGCCCTCGCGGGCGACGTCGCAGCGTGCGAGGCGCTCGTTGCGGAAGCACGCCTTAGCGCAGACGGAGATGTGACCAGGGCCCGCGCACAAGCAGCAGCAATCGTGGCCCGGGCCCGGCTTGACGCCGGGGCGGCAGGCGTGAGGGCCGCCGCCCGGATCGAACGGGAAGGTTCGGAGCGGGACCTGCAACTGGTAGAGCAGGCACACCAAGAGGCTGCAACACTGGAAAAGGCCGGTCTGGCGCGCATTCCCGCCGTCGTCAGCGAGGTCATCGACAACCTGCTGGCTCCGCAGGGCGGCGAACTTCAATGAGAACCGACTGGGTCGCAGCCACTGTGCGCGCGCGGTCCATGGCACAGCGGCGCGCGGGTGCCGGGGCCAGTCGGGCGATGGCCACGCAGCCGACGCTGGACAGTGCCGTGTCCCTCCTGCGGGAGTCGAGCTACGGGCAACGCTTGGGTCGGGCTCGCGGGCTCGCGGGCGCTGAACGGGCCGTCCAGGAGACCGTCCTGTGGCAACTGAGGGTGCTGGCGGGCTGGCTTCCGGCGTCGGGCACGGCACTCGCGCGAGCTGCCGCGGGGATGTATGAAATCGAAAACATCGCGGCCCTGGCTCATCGGCTTGACGGAGGACCTGCCTCCGAGTTCTACGCCCTTGGAGCACTCGGCACCGCGTGGCCCCGGCTGCAGCGGGCTGGCTCGCCCGAAGAGCTCACCACCATCCTGCGCACCAGCGCGTGGGGCGACGTCGGCACCGCCGGGCCGGGGCCGATGCGGGACGCGCTGACCGTGGCCTGGGCGCGACGGCTGGCCGCTGCGGCACCCGCGGCACGGCCGTGGTGCGGGGCGGTGAGCGTACTGACGGCGGCCCGGATCGTGCTGGTCGACGGCGCTGTCCCTTCCGCGCAGGTTCTGCACCAGTTGCGCCCGGTCCTTGGCCGTTCCTGGGAAAACGCGAGCGGCATCGCAGGATTCACCGCAGCCCTTCCACACTCCCTTCGTGAAGTGCTCCTTGGCCTTGCATCACCAAAGGATCTCTGGCGTGCTGAGGCCCGGGCGCATGCCGCGGTGGAGAACGATGGATTCCGGCTACTTCGGGGTTCATTGCCCGGGCCGGACGTCGTGCTGGGCGCCATCGCGGTTCTGTCCCTGGACGCATGGCGTGTTCGGGCGGCGCTGGCGGCCGCTGCCGCCGGCGCCGGGTCAAGCGAGGTGCTCGATGCGGCGGCATGAATCGCTGGGCCCCGTCCGGATGGAGCGGGTAGCCCTCGTGGCACCAGAGCAGTACCGTCGGCGCATGCTCGCAGAAGTGGCACGCAGCGCCGTCGTCGAACTGGACCTGCCCTACGCTCCGGGGCACGGGGCCGAAGAACTGGACAAGGCGGTTGCCGCCGCTGTCGTCTCCGGCCCCGCCGCGGCGCTAGTGGGCTGGGCGCCACGGCGCGAGCTTCCAGCGCTGACGGCCACGCTCGCCCCCCTCGGGGCCGCCGTTGTCCCACTGCCCCGGCCAAAGTGGATCCAACCACCCACGCTGCTTGGCGGACAGACCCATCGCGGCGTGTCCCGGACACTCGTTGATACCTATGGAACCGTTCCCTATGCGGATCTGGATCCCACGTGGGCCGCCGGCATCGCCTATGTACTGATGTTCGGGATGATGTTCGGCGATGTGGGACACGGAGCGATCCTGCTGGGCGTGGGTCTCTTCCTTCGCATGGGCCGGAGCAAGAGACTGGCCAAACTGCAAAAGGCCTGGCCGTTCGTGAGCGCAGCAGGGTTGGCCGCCATGTTCTTCGGGGCGCTGTACGGGGAGGCCTTTGGGCCTACCGGTCTGGTGCCGGTGCTGTGGCTGCAACCCCTGGAGGACCCGGTACAGTTCCTGATCGCCGGTCTGTGGGTGGGAGCCCTGCTGCTTGCCGGTTCCTATGCCGTCGGCACCATCAACCGTGTCCGGGAGGGCGGCTGGGGCTACGCCCTTTACGCCCGCTCGGGCGTCGCCGGCTCCCTTCTGTTCCTCGCTCTGGGGCTCCTCGTCTGGGGACTCGCGACGGGAACCGAGCCACTGACGGTTGCCGCGGCGGTCATCGGTCTCGGCGCGCTCGTATTTATCTACATCGGCCTCTTCGTGGAAGCCGGAGGCGGGGCCACCGCCGCCTTCCAGGCCCTCATCGAGCTTGTGGACACTGTGATTCGACTGGGATCGAACCTCGTCTCCTTTGCCCGCCTCGCCGCCTTCGGCTTGACGCACGCAGCCTTGTTGACGGTGGTCTGGATCGGGACGACGGAGTTGTGGGGACCGGGTTGGCACGCTGCCGCGGCTGTCTTGGTATTCGTGGTGGGGAATGCCGTGACCTTCGCCCTTGAAGCGCTGGTGGCGGCAATCCAGGCCCTGCGACTGGAGTACTACGAACTGTTTTCCCGCGTCTTCCAGACCGAGGGGCGCCCGTTCAGGCCGTGGTCACCTGAACTGATCACCACCACCGCAGGCCCGGCTCCTGCCACGTCGGTCATCCCCTCCGGCACATCGGCTGAAAGGCAATCACCGTGAACCTCTGGTTCGGCGCCATCCCCATTTTCCTTATCGTTGCCACAGGAGCCATCCTCCTCGTCAAACGATGGCGAAAATCGGCGTTCAAGGTGCTTGCGGCTCTCAACGTCGCCGTGATGGGAGGAGCCATGGCACTAGTGGCTGGCGCGTTGAACGCAGGCCCGGCGGCCGCTGCCGGCGGGACTCCTGCCCTCGCCGCAGCCGCTGCGGACACGACTGCCGGTGCCGGCGGATCAGCCCTGATCGCGGCCGCCATCGCCGTGGCCGGCTCATCGATCGGTGCAGCATTTGCCGTTGCCTACACCGGATCGGCTGCTCTGGCGGCAATGAGTGAACGCCCTGAAATCTTCGGCCGGGCCATGGTTGTTGTCGGGCTTGCGGAAGGAATCGCCATCTATGGCCTCATCATCGCCATCATCCTTATCGGCAAGGCATGAGCACGGGGAATGGGAACTATGCCCGGAACCATTGCAGCGATTGGTGAACCGGCCCTGCTGGACGGGTTCCGGCTCGCCGGCGCCGCCGTCTTCACCGGTTCCACTGATGAAGAAGTCCGCCGCGCGTGGACGGCACTGCCCACGGACACGGCAATCGTGATCCTCACGCCCCGTTCTGCACACGCGCTGGAGTCGGTCATTGCCGATCCCCGCTCGCCCCTGACCGTGGTGCTTCCCTCATGACCGGGCTATCACCGGAATCAGACGCCGCCTTGGAACCAGTACGGAGGGCACTCCGCTCGGCCGCCGAACAGCAGGCTTCTGAGCTGAAGGACGAGGCTGGGAGGCAAGCCGGTGCCCTGCTGGATGCCGCAAGGGCAGAAGCCGCAGCGATCCTCGCCGCAGCAACGCGAGAGAGCGAAGACGCGGCCCGCTCTGAGGCCGCGCTGCGCTCAGCCCGGGCACGCCGCCAGGCGCACGAACTGGTCCTGGCGCAACGCAGTTCCCTCCGGCTGGAACTCCACCGCCGGGTGCGGGAGGCTGCGGCCGGACTCACCTCAGACCCCCGCTACCCGGAACTGGTGACACGGCTGACGGAACAGTGCCGGCAGCTGCTCGGCCCGGATGCCGGCGTGTCAGAAAGCCCCGAGGGCGGTGTGGTCGCTGAGGCCGGTCCGCGCCGACTGGACCTTTCGCTGCCTGTATTGGCCGAGATGACCCTGGACGCCACGCCCGCGGCGCGTGAGCTGTGGACCCGGTAGCGGCTCAAGCAGCTGCTGGCACTGTGGTGCGTGTCAGCGGACCCCTGGTGGAGATCGAGGGGGTGGAAGGGCTGTCCATGCTTGAGCTGATCGCCGTCGGCCCCCGGCGCATCAGCGCCGAAGCGGTCGCGATTGCAGGGAACCGGGCAACCTTGCAGGCCTACGAATATACCGGCGGGCTGAAGGCCGGTGATGTTGCCATGCCCACCGGTGATGAGCTCGCGGGCCTCATGGGGCCGGGACTTCTGGGGCACGTGTTCGACGGGCTGATGCGTCCGCTGTCGTCGGCGCCGATGTGGCTGACCCCCGAGCGGTCAGGATCCGCAGAAGATTCCACGGCGCTGGCGCGTGAATGGACCTTTCAACCGACGGCGGCGCCGGGTACTCATGTTGCCGCGGGCCATGTCCTGGGCACGGTGCCGGATTCGGGGGCGGTGGCACACCGCGTTCTGGTGCCGGCGGGCGTGTCAGGCGAGCTCAGCTGGCTGGCCCCGCAGGGCCGGGTCCACGTCCTCGATACGGTAGCCGTGATCGGCGGCCATGAGGTGGCACTGGCCGAACGTTGTCCCGTGCGCCGGCCGCGACCTTTCCGGGCCCGGCACACGGGCACGGTGCCGCTGCATACCGGCCAGCGAGTCCTGGATCTGATGTTTCCGGTGGCTCGCGGGGCCGCGGCGGCGGTTCCTGGCGGCTTCGGAACGGGGAAGACGCTGATGCTGCAGCAAATCGCCAAGTGGAGCGACGCCGACGTGATTGTCTATGTGGGCTGCGGGGAGCGGGGTAACGAGATGGCGGATGTCCTGGACGAGCTCTCGCAGCTCGAGGACGGGCGGACCGGCGGAAAGCTGATCGAGCGCACGGTCATCATTGCCAACACTTCCAACATGCCGATGATGGCGCGTGAGGCGAGCATCTTCACCGGGATCACGGTCGCGGAATATTACCGGGATATGGGGTACGACGTCGTCGTGATCGCGGACTCGACCTCCCGGTGGGCGGAAGCTCTGCGCGAATTCGCCAACCGTAACGGCGACCTTCCTGCCGAGGAGGGCTACCCGGCAAATCTCGCATCCGAACTTGCCTCCTTTTACGAGCGGGCCGGCCGCGTGACAACGCTCGGAGGAATAGTCGCCGGTGTCACTGTGATCGGGGCTGTTTCGCCGCCCGGGGGCGACATGACGGAACCGGTCACTACGGACACCCAGCGCTTCGTCCGGTCGCTGTGGACGCTGGACCGGGATCTCGCCTATTCCCGGCATTACCCGGCGGTGAGCTGGACCGGCTCTTTTGCCCGCGACGCCGAAGCAATAGGCAGCTGGCATGCAGCCAACGGTGATCCGGGCTGGGCCGAGCGCCGGGCCCGGGCCGCCGCCCTGCTGGCCGAGGCAGACCGGTTGGCAGAACTGGCGGAAATCGTAGGGACGTCGTCATTGCCGGGCCACGAACGGATGGTGCTGCTCGGTGGGCGCCTGCTGCGCGATGGCGTGCTGATGCAGAACGCGCTAAGCATCAACGATGGTTTCTGTTCCGCGGAAAAAGGAGCCGCTCTGCTGGACCTCGTGCTCGACGTCATCGACGCCTGCCAGCGGCTTGTGGAACGAGGCGTGGCCGCCACCACGATCGAAGGAGCCGATCACGGTCCGGTGCTTCGGGCCCGTGAAGAAACGGGTCCCTCGGACGCAGTAGCTGTCAAAGCCCGCAGCGGCGAGGTACTCAAGGCATTGGAGGCCCTGCAATGAACGACGCAACAGCCGCGGCGTCTGGCGCTGCTGGGTCCGTTCCGTTGTCCCGAGGCTTCGCCGCGCAGATCTCCTACGGAGATGTGCGGGAGCTCCGCGGGCCACTACTCATTGCGGGCGGGATAGAAGGCGTCGGCTGGGATGAATTCGCCACCATCGACATGGGCGGCGGTGAGCGGCGCCATGGCCTCGTCCTTGAAGTGAACCAGGACCTCGCCACGCTGCAGATCCTCGAAAGCACCGACGGCATGTCACTGGGAGGACTCCAGATCCGCTTCGAGGGCCGCCCCCTCCACGTCCAGGTGGGAACGGACTGGCTCGGTAGAGTCTGCAACGGACGTGGGGAACCGCTCGACGGCGGACCGCCGGTGACAGGCACGGCAACCCTCCCGGTCAGCGGTTGGCCGCTGAACCCGGTCTACCGGCAACCCCCGCAGGAACCGGTCCTGACCGGCATCTCGGTCATCGACTCCCTGACCACGCTGGTCAGGGGACAGAAACTGCCCATCTTCTCCGTGCCCGGTCTGCCGCACCTGACGCTGGCGACCCAGATCGCGGCACAGGCGACGTCAGGCGGGCACTCATTCCGGGTGGTGTTCGCGGCCATGGGGCTGCCCCATGCGGATATCGCGTACGTCCGGGACCGGCTTGAAGAACGCTCCGCCGGGGGAGAGCTGGTGCTGTTGCTCAACGCTGCCGACGATCCGGCCATTGAACGCATCCTCACGCCGCGGATCGCGCTGACGGTCGCCGAACACCTCGCCTACACCGGAGGCCACGACGTTCTGGTGATCATGTCGGACATGACCAGCTATGCCGAAGCTGTCCGGGAAGTATCCGCGGCCCGACGGGAGATCCCGGCCCGGCGGGGCTACCCCGGCTACCTCTACAGCGATCTCGCCAGCCTTTATGAGCGTTGCGGTCGGGTCAAGGGCCATGACGGCTCCGTCACCATCGTTCCGGTGCTGACGATGCCGGCCGACGACATCACCCACCCCGTGCCGGACCTGACCGGCTACATCACGGAGGGGCAAATTGTCCTGGCGCCCGACATAGCGGCGCGCGGCATCTACCCGCCGGTGGACGTCCTGTCCTCGCTGTCCCGGCTGATGCGCAGCGGCGCCGGCAAGAACCGGACGCGCGAGGACCACCTCGACGTGGCCGCCCAGGTTCTTGCCGCCATGTCGCGCGCCCGGCAGGCTGCGGAACTGGCGGAACTGGTGGGTGCGGCGGCGCTGAGCGAAACCGACCGCAGCTACATCCGGTACCGGGAGCTGGTTGAAACGAGGCTCTTTAACCAGGGACGCGACGAAACCAGGTCCCTGGACGACACGCTGGCCCGGGCATGGGCGGCGCTTGGTGCGCTGCCGGAAGCGGAACTGACCATGCTGTCGACCGCATTCTTGGAGCGGTATCTTCCCAGTCGGGATGCCCCGCCATGAGCAGCGCGGGCCGGGCAGGCAAGGTACGGGTCGAGCGCCGGCTGATGACGGCCCGCCGTGGCGCCCGCTTGCTGGACCGGAAGCAGCACATCCTGGCGGACAAGCTGGAACGCTTGCACCTTCGCGTGGAACTGAGCCGCGCGGAGTGGGAGGATCTGGCAACGGAAGGAGCTCTCTGGCTGCGCCGGGCTGCCGCCCTGGACGGAATCGCACGGATTGAGGCTGCGGCCCCGCTCGAGCCCGCCTGGGTCCGCACGCCGTGGGGGAGTGCCATGGGTGTGCTGTATCCGGAGGACCCCGAGTGCCATCTCCCGACGGCGCCACACGCCGGGGGAAGTTCGGCCTTGTCCTATGCGGCTGCCGTTCATCGCAGAGCACTCGAAGCCGGGGCGCGCTACGCAGCGGTCCAGCGCGCGGAACTGCTGCTGGCTGCAGAACTCGCTGCCACCCGGACCCGGCAGCGGGCGGTGGAAAACCGCTGGATTCCCAGACTGGAAAATGAACTGCAGAGCATCCGGCGGCAGCTTGACGCGCAGGAACTTGAAGAGAGCCTGCGCCTGCGCTGGGCCGCCGACCGCAACGCAGGGACCACAGGTGGCCCAACGCAGTATGCCGATAGGAAGGCGGGCGCATGAGCGACATGATCCTGGCGGCCGTGAAGGACGCACCCTGCCGTCGTCCGCCCACTGTCCCCGGCATCTGGCGTTCGCTACCATGGTGCGGGTATCGCCCGAACAGTGCTCGGTTCTGCCGGAGGTCCTGGAGAGGACGTCATGGATGAGGACGGCTACACGCTCGCCTATGAGGGTTTTGATCCTGCCTCAGAGGAGCACCGGGAAGCCCTGACCTCCACCGGCAACGGCTACTTCTGCACGCGGGGAACGGCCGAATGGGAGGACGCGGGGCCGTCCCATTACCCGGGCACCTACGCCCATGGCGTCTATAACCGGGAAACGACCATTCTCGGCGGCCAGCCGGTACAGAACGAGGACCTGGTCAACCTGCCGAACTGGCTGGTGCTGAAACTGCGGATCGACGGCGACGACGCGATCCGGCTCGACAACGTTGAGGTCTTATCCCATTCGCACAGCTATGACATCAGATCCGCCATTGTGCTGCGTGAATTCCGATTCCGGGACCGCTCGGGCCGGGAAACCAGCCTGCGCAGCCGCCGCTTCGTCAGCATGGCCCACAGTCACCTTGCTGCCCTCGAATGGACGGTGACCGCGGAGAACTGGTGCGGAAGCGTCGAAGTGGTTACCGCGCTGGACGCCCGGGTGAGCAACCGGATCGTCGAACGGTACCGGGATCTGGAGGGACGCCACCTCGAACCGGTTATGGCGCGCACTTTCTCCCACGACACCATCGCGCTGGAGGTGCGGACCCGGCAGTCCAACATTTACGTCGCCGAGGCCGCACGCACCCGCGTCTTCCTCGGCGGCGGCAGCAGGGAGCAGGCGGCCGAGGTCCCGAGGGAGCTTTACCAGATGGAGGACTATGTCCAGCAGGTCCTCACATTCGATCTGGCCGAGGGCCGCCCGGTGCGCATCGAAAAACTGGTCGCGCTTTTCACTTCCCATGACAATGCGATTACCGAACCGCTGGCGGCCGCCGGCCGTCAGGTGCTGCGGTACCCTGATTTCGCGACCGCCCTGGCGGAACAGGAGGCGGCGTGGGAGGAGATGTGGAATACCTGCGGCATCGATCTGCCCCGGGAGCCACGGGCGGAACTGCTGCTTCGCCTGCACACCGCTCATGTGCTGCAGGTGTGTTCGCGGCACACGGCCCGGCATGACGCTGGCGTCCCGGCGCGCGGCCTCAACGGTGAGGCCTACCGGGGGCATGTGTTCTGGGACGAACTCTATGTTTATCCCTTCTTGAACTTCCGGCTGCCTGAAATCACCCGCAGCCTGCTGCTGTACCGGTTCCGGCGGTTAACGGAAGCACGGGCGGCGGCACAGGAGGCGGGTTACCGGGGCGCAATGTTCCCCTGGCAGAGCGGAAGCGACGGCACCGAGGAATCCCAGACGGTCCACCTCAACCCGGTATCAGGGCAGTGGGACCCGGATCTGAGCCGAAACCAGCAACACGTCAATGCGGCGATCTTCTACAACGTCTGGCGTTATTACCAGACCACCAATGACCTCGAATTCCTTTCCGAATACGGTGCCGAGCTGATGCTGGAAATCGCGCGCTTCTGGGCCTCGCGCGCACAGTACAGCGAGGAACGGGGGCGCTACGAAATCCATGGGGTGATGGGCCCGGACGAGTTCCATGAGCGATATCCCGATGCCGCCGAGGCGGGGCTGCGGAATAACGCGTACACCAACGTCATGGTCGCTTGGATTGCCGATACCGCGCCTCGCGTGCTCGGCTTGCTTTCGACCAGCAGGAGTTTGGCACTGCGCTCCCGGCTGCGGCTCAGCGACGAGGAGCTGCTGAATTGGGAACAGATGAGCCGGCGCATGTACGTCCCCTTCCATGACGGGGTGATCAGCCAGTTCGAGGGCTACGACCGTCTCGACGAGCTCGACTGGGATGGCTACCGCGTAAAGTACACCAATATTCAGCGCCTGGACCGGATACTGAAGGCCGAGGGTGAGGACCCGAACCGGTTCCGTATCGCGAAACAGCCCGACACCGTGATGCTGTTTTTCCTGTTCGACGGCGACGAACTGCCGGAATTGATGCAACGGCTGGGCTATGACTTCGATGAGGACGCGGCGCGGCGCACAGTCGAATACTACGACCGGCGGACATCCAACGGGTCAACGCTCAGCATCGTTACGCTCGCCGGAGTGATGGCCGGCCTGGACCCGCCGAGTTCCTGGGAACGGTTCATGGCGGCCCTGGAAAGCGACGTAGGCGATGTCCAAAGCGGGACCACCAAGGAAGGCATCCACATGGGTGTCATGTCGGGAACCCTGGACCTGATTCACCGAAGCTACCTCGGCGCCGGCATGACGGACGGAGTCCTGCGCTTCAACCCCCGGCTGCTCGACCGGCTGGACGGCCTCAGCTTGTCTTTAAGGTTTCGGGGAACTTCGCTGCGGGTCGGACTCAAGGGCAGCGAACTCAGTGTCCTTGCGCGGGCCGAGGGATTCCGCGGTCCGCTCAGCGTGGGAGTGGGTGATCAGGTCCGGCAACTGAGTGGCGGTGAACTGACTGTGTTCACGCTGCCCGCGCAGGCTTCATCGGTTCGGCAGTAATTCGGAGGGGGAAATCGGGTGGTCCTCACCACATTCCAGGCTGCCATCTTCGACGTCGACGGAGTGCTGGTTGATTCGCCGCATGAACGGGCCTGGAAACAATCATTGCGCGAACTGATGGAGACAGACTGGGTCGACATCCGTGACCGCAGCGAATGGACGGATGAGCGATTCACCCCGTGGGTCTATGAGGAGGTCCTCTCCGGCAAGCCCCGCATGAGCGGGGCCCTGGCTGCCTTGGAGTACTTCATCGTCCCGGACGCCAAGGACCGTGCGCAGGCATACGCCGCCCACAAACAGGACCTGTTGATCAAACTGATCCATGCCGGCGACTTCCACGCCTACCCGGACGCGGTGCGCTTCGTCCTCGCCGTCCATGCGGCGGGCATCCAGACCGCCGCGGCGTCGTCGTCGAAGAACGCCGGACTGTTCCTGGGCTCCATCCGGCTTGATACCTTTGCCCGGCAGGAGGGGCTTACCTACGATTTTCTGCGGCCGGGCATGACGCTGCTCGACCTGATGGACGCCAACGTCTCAGGACGGGACTTCGCCCACGGCAAACCTGACCCGGAGATCTTTCTGGCCGCGGCCGTCGAACTGCACGTCCCGCCCGCGCGGTCGTTCGTGGTCGAAGACGCCAGCGCCGGGGTGCAGGCCGCCAAGGCCGGCGGCATGGCGGCCTTGGGTGTGGCTCGCGACGATGACGAGCACCTGCTGACGGCCGCCAACGCTGATCTGGTGGTCACCTCTCTTGACGACGTCGATTTGGTCCGCCTAAGCCAGGGCGAACTCGTGAAGCGCAACTGAGCCGTCACGCGCCGGCTGGCACCGGATGAAACCTCGTCCGGTGCCGCTGTCATCAGACGTTTGCATGCGGCGAATGCATCACCAGGACCGGGCAACGGGAGTGGGCGGCGCAGGCTGAGCTGACCGATCCGAGCAGCAGGCCGGGGAAGCCTCCCCGGCCCCGGCTTCCCACGATCAGCATCGTGGCCCGCGGGCTTTCCTCGATGAGCACGCGCGCTGGCTGGCCGCGGATGATCCTCGCGTGCAGGCCTTCCGGCCGCTGATCGCCGAACGCTTCCGTGATCGCCGTCGTGAGGATCTCCTGGGCGTCGCGCTCTGGGTCCCACCCCTTCGGCGCAAAGGTTTCGTGCAACTGCCAGGACGTCACCGCGTCGATGGTGCAGCCCAGTACCTCGCCGAGTCGACGGGCCTCCCGAAGTGCCTCGATGGAGGGCTGCGAACCGTCGACACCGACGACGATCCGCTGTTCCTGTAGAGGATGTTCACTCATCTGCTGCCTTCCCCTGCTGTTCCGGTTGTACTGGCATTGCTGGAACAGTTCCGCCGCAAAGTTCAGTGCCGGTTTGCCAGCCCGATAGCACCGGTAGGCCCAACCTCGGTCGATCGGATGGGATCGCCCGCGCAGGGACTGTTACCCAGTGGACTCGTCACGGGCTTTGGGAGCAGCTCCCCCGATCGAACACATCTGCGGCGTCCGTCCCTCGATGTGGTGTGGTCGCCGGTCATGAAGTGATCACCACCTTGAGCGCCTTGGTTTCAGCGGCCCGGGCAAAGGTGTCGTAGGCCTCCATGAACTGGTCGAAGCTGAAGTGGTGGGTAGCGAACTTTTCCGCCGGTACTTTGTGCTGCGCGACGAGCTTGAGCAGCATCGGGGTGGTGTTGGCGTTGACCAGGCCCATGCTGATGTTGATGTTCCGGATCCAGAGGTCCTCTAGATGGAGTTCCACGGACTTGCCGTGAACGCCGACGTTGGCCACGTTGCCGCCGGGCCGGACGATGTCGGTGCACATTGAGAAGGTTGCCGGGATGCCGACCGCCTCTATGGCCACATCCACGCCCTGCCCGTCGGTCAGGGCCAGCACCTGCTTCTTCCAGTCAGCGTCACCGGAGAGGACGACGTCGGTGGCGCCGAACTCCCGCGCTTTGTCCAGGCGGTTGGCGTCCAGATCGACGGCGATGATACTGGCGGCCCCGTAGAGGCCCGCGGTGGAGATCGCGGCGAGGCCGACGGGGCCGGCACCGATCACGGCGACGGTGTCGCCGGGCTTGACCCGCCCGTACTGGACGCCGATCTCGAACCCCGTGGGCAGGATGTCGGAGAGCATGACGGCCTGGTCGTCGCTGACGCCTTCAGGAAGCAGGTGGAGGGAGTTCTCGGCATAGGGGACCCGGACGTATTCGGCCTGGGTGCCGTCGATCAGGTGCCCGAACACCCAGCCGATCCCGGACGCCCCTTCCTCGCCCAGGCAATGGGAGTAGAGGCCGCTCTTGCAATTGGGGCAGTGGCCACAGGACTTGATGCAGGAGATGATGACGCGGTCTCCGACCTTGAGGCTGGCCACCGACGAACCGATCTGAGTGATCGTTCCCACGCCTTCATGGCCCAGGATCCTGCCCTTGGTCACGGCGGGGACATCGCCCTTGAGAATGTGGAGGTCGGTGCCGCAGATGGTGGTGGTGTCCACCTTGACGATCACATCGCTGGGGTTCTGGATCTTGGGATCCGGAACGTCCGTCCAGGTCTTTTCTCCAGGACCGTTGTAGACAATGGCTTTCATGTGTTTCTCCTCGATGGGACGATGAGCCTTGCTTGTCGGTTTTCGTCGACCAGGACCCTGGCAGGTTGGCCCTGCCGTAGCGTCAATGGGAGGCCCTCAGGAGGCGCGGCCCGAAGGCTGTGGTGACGGCTTCGAAGCAGAGCACGAGTGCTCCAGCCCAACTCAGGGCTAGTATCGACGGCGCACTTCCGTCGACACCAAACATCTATTGCCCGACCCTGGCTCGTGGGCTGCATAGGTGTCCGTCCTGGCTTTGTCGGGGTTCCTGCACGCAAGCGCAGGATCCGGAGTGGCCGGCTGAGTGTGAACCATTCAAGCGGGCAAGCAGGATCTTGTCTAGGCCGCCAACCGCCGCTGCGGTCGGCCGTGGGAGGCGGCAGCTAGGGCGATGACGATTTCCCCGGGGTGCGGGCACGTCACGGCAGTCAGGCGTAGTTAGCCCACCGCCTTCTCCACAGTGTCCAGTCGCATGCGGGTCTTCACGATGGAAGGATTCATCAGTATGCTGATGACCGAAGTCCGGCTCCGCTGGGCTGCCGACAAGAATCGGCATGTTTCGATGAAGAGCTGCAACGCAGGGCGCTTTGCGCCGGAGTCACCGGGGACGCACCGCCGGCCTGGGTCTTCCCCTTCGACCGACCGCTGGCCCCGAAGGAGGACGGAAACCAGGCCCTGGCCGTCAACACTGAGGACGGATCCGTTGTTTACGACGTCGCCTTCGCCCTTGTCTGGGCCGAAGACGGACCGGTGGACGCCACCAACGAGGCCTACGCTTTCGCTTCCTGCAGGGACTGCACCGCCGTCGCCGTCGGCTTCCAGGTTGTCCTGGTCCTTGGCCAGGCGGACGTCGTGGTCCCTCAAAACCTCTCGGCCGCGGGCAACTACAACTGCATCGAATGCCTCACCTACGCTCTGGCCAGCCAGCTTGTCCTCACCCTCGACGGTCCGCTCAGCGACGCAGGGATGGCCAAACTGGAAACCCTGTGGGAAGAGATAGCTGCCTACGGGCGGTCGCTCGAAGACGTTCCCTTGAACGAGATCCAGGCCCGGCTGAACGACTACAAGACGCGCATTCTCGGCATCATCGAACAGGACGCCGAGCTCCGTGAGAGCAGCGCCGACGCAGACACCGACGCGAAGACCGATACTCAGCCGACCTCCGGACAGGACACGGACGGCGAGCCCCAGCCGCCGGGCGAATCAACCACCGTGGCGCCAGAGACGGGCAGCTCAGAGCCGGACTCGTCAGCGGATGCAACAGCGCCGGCGGAGCCCGGCAGCGAACCGCAGCCGGCCCCGGCACCGACAACCACCAGCACGCCGCAACCGGCACCCGGGTCCGTGCAGGAGCCTGCCCCCGCCCCCACTCCGGCGGATGAACCGGCGCCGGCGCCGACCGGGGCCGGCACGCGCTGATAAAAAGTTCAGGTCTGGTTCTGAGGGCCAGCCGTGGCCGCGACAGAGCGGGGCCGCACCTTCGGTGGAAGATGCGGCCCCGCAGGCTGCACAGCAGCTAGTTATCCACTGGACGCTCGCCAGCGCGAACCTTCGGAATTGCTGCGGCTTCATCCTGACGCGTCGCTGCTTCGCGTCCCGCGAGGTAGCCGAATACCAGTCCGAGCGAGATCGTTCCGCCGGCGCCTCCGTAGAAGCCCTTGGTGGGTGCGCCGCCCGCGTTGCCGGCGGCGTACAGGCCCTTGATGACCTTGCCTTCGGTGTTTAGCGCTCGTCCGAGTGCGTCAGTCTTCGGGCCGCCGACGGTGCCGAGTGCGCTGGCCTCGACCTTGAGCGCATAGTAGGGCGCAGTTTCCACCGGGCCCAGCACGCTCGACCTCGGGCTCTTCAGCACGGGCCGGATGATCTTCGCCAGCGGCTTGACCACGACGGAGCGCAGGCGCTCGGGGTCGTTCCTCTTCGCCACTCGTCCCGCGAGCTTGCTGGCAATCGGACCGACGGCCTTGGCGATGAGCACCCTGGCCTTGGCTGTTGCGGCGGGGAAGCGCGCGTCGGGCGAGTTCTTGCCCAGCCGGGGATAGTAGGCGCCGAAGTAGCGGTCGAACATGGTGTCGCCGCGGCTGAACTCCGGGTCGCGGCCTTGCGCGGCCTGCGGGTTGAACCGGTCGACGGTGCGGAGCAGCCCCACCTCGTCGACGCCGATCTTGGCCGCGAGCTCTGCCAGGGTGTCGGCGCGGTGGAGGTAGTCGGGCACCGCTCCGCCTGGGGTGACGCCGAAGATTCCGAACTTCTCCCAGTAGTTCTGGTCGAAGATCAGCCACGCGGTGGCGTTGGGCATGGTGCCCGTCTCGGGGTCGACTTCGCGCATGATCTGTCCGAACTGGTCGTAGGCCAAGGCCTCGTTCGCGAAGCGCTCGCCCTTACTGTTCACCATGATGCTGTGCGGCAGCGCCCGCTCTCCGAGGAACACGCGGCTGAGCGGCTGGCCCTCCAGCTCTTCGCCGGGCAGTTGCACGCCGGGCATCCACCAGGCGTCCTCCATCCCGGTCAGGTCGGCACCTATCTCCTTGGCCAACTGGACTGCAATGCCATCGTGGCCCTTGGGCGAAACCTGCACGCCGAAGGGCGCCTCGAGGTACTTCGTGGTGGCCTCGTCCGAGCTCTCGAACCCGCCGCTGGCCAGCAGGACACCCTTGTTGGCGCGCACCGTGTGCTCCACTCCATCGGCCCGTACGACGACGCCTTGCACCGCCGACTCCTCCGTGATGAGCCGGACGGCGGGCGTCTCGACACGCACGTCGACGCCGTTGCGCAGTCCGCCCTCGAGCAGCGCACCGACTAAGGCGGGTCCGGCGAGCCAGACGTCATCGATGCCGATTCCACCCAGCAACCAGAAGGGGAGCGGGTTCTTCGCCATGCCCGTGGTGAGGGCCGGCCGGACGTACTTTGCCGCCTCGCCCAGACCCTCGGGGGAGTAGGGGCCGGGGAACAGCGCCCGGCCGACCGATGCGCCGTCGATGTCCGAGCGGTAGTCCGGCCAGATAGTGGGGATCCAGCCGAAAGAGGTGTGCTCCTCGATGTAGCGGGCGACGTGCGGTCCGGCTTCCAGGAACTGCTCTACCAAGTCGTGGTCGAGGATCTGGTCGCGACCTTGGCCGTAGATGTAGCGCCGGGCCTGGTCCAGGTTGTCCTTCACCTTGAGGTCCTGGGTCGAGAAGCCGTGGTTGGGGATCCAGGCGGCACCAGCAGAGATGCCGGTGGCGCCGCCGACGAGTTCCCGGGACTCGACAACGAGAACTCGTGCGCCCTCCCTGGCGGCGGTCAGCGCCGCCATCAGGCCCGCCCCGCCGGAGCCGACGATCACGACGTCCACTTCCTCCGGGATGCCCTTTTGGGGCACCGTCCCGATGGAGCCACTGTGCTGAGCTGAACGGTCAACCACGATTTCCTCCTTGCTATTGGTTCCGCAGGCGGCCTTGTCGCTTGGCGGTGCCGGGCCGTTGCCCATCGCCAGCACAAGTACATGCAGATGCATATACCATATCTCATTTAGTTGATGTGTCAACTTTTCGCCGTGCCGACACCGCAGGCGGCCTGCCCACGTCGCTTTTTGGCAGTCGCGCACCGGGTCGAAGCCGCGCCCGGGAAGCACTTCCGACGATGGGCCGCCCTCCTAGCACCCTTCCCGGGCTCCGCTCATCGAATCGGCCGACGATGCCCCGCGCGGATCCGACAAGACGCAGGTCGGTGTGCCTCGGGCAAACGGCAATCCGACAGGTCAACAGGGCGATCTACAACAAACTGCTCTCGGTGGCCTTGTGCCGGGGCCCTAGAATGGCCGCAAATGACTGGGATGGGGGACGGGCAAAGTGCAGCGGACGTGGTTCAGCGGCGGTGGACGGTCGGTATATGAACTGGCCGGGGTGGCGCTGCTGGCGGTGGCCACCTTGGCGGGCTGCGGCGAGATGCCTGAGGGCCGCGGACAATCACGGCCCGTGGCCGAGTTGGTTGACGCCGTTGACTGCACCGCAACCGACGCCGTTGCTGAACCAGAGGAGCCGTCCGCGACTCCGCCCCCGGCGGCCGGCGGGGTGCCGGAAGGATTTGTTCCGGTCGAAGTGATCCGCTGCGACGCCTTCCTGATGGCGACCCTCGAAGACGACGAGGGCCTATGGTCGGCGGTCACGGAGGAGCGCCTTACCGGGAACGTCGGCGCGCTGGTGGACGCGCTGGCCGAGCCCAGCGACGGGCCCCTGGCGAACCAAGCCTGCACCGCGGACATGGAGCTGGTTCCCGACCTCTGGCTGCTGGATGCCCGGGGCCGGGCCATGCGGGCGGCGTGGCCGACGAATTCCTGCGGCAAGACGAAGCCAGGGGTGCGGGAGATCCTTGCCGGCATGGAGATGGTCGAGTCGACGCAGCACAAGCTCGAACTGATCCAACCGCGGGCGGCACTGGACGCCAACTGCCCCGCGGAATGGAGCATCACGCCTGCGATGGGAATTGCCCTCGCACCGCCGATGGGCGAACTGCCCGGTCCCGGTGCTGCCCAGGATGGCGATGGCGTACCAGGCTCCCCGGGGCGGCTGCCCCGTGCGGATGAAGCCGACACCCTGCGGATTTGCCAGTACCGAGCGATCCCCGCACCGAACGATGAGGACGGTCCTCCTGGTGGCCGCGGAGCAGGGTCCGCCGTTTGAAAGCCTCAAGATCGTGTCGGGAACGTTCTCCCGCGGCGGAAGCCTCGGTGGCTCGGCCAAGAACGCCATTTTGAAGGCGGCCGCGGCTGACGCTGTTGATGCCACCTGCGACGACGAGGCGGCGGAGTTTGCGGTTCTGTGGCCGGTAGCCGATGGGCTGGACGTCGGTGCACCGTTGACAGCAGAACTCGACGGCTGCCGGCGTCTCTTTGGGCCGGACGGCGCAGCCCGGACGTTGCCGCGGGAGGCGCGCACCGCCGTCGTCGTCGCCCTGGAGAAATGAGGCAGCGATGGCGCGGGACAAAGTGGCCCTGGTGACCGGGGCATCCTCCGGAATCGGCGAACACACCTGCCGTGAGCTGGCGCGCCGCGGCTTCACGGTCTACGCGGCGGCCCGCCGGCTGGAGCGGATGCGTCCGCTGGAAGAGCATGGGGTCCGCGTCCTCGGCATGGACCTGACCGACGACGCGTCGATGGTCGGCGGGGTGGAGCGGATCCTGGCCGAGCAGGGTCGGCTGGACGTGCTGGTCAACAACGCCGGCTACGCGTCGTACGGTGCCGTGGAGGACGTGCCGCTGGCCGATGCCCGGCAGCAATTCGAGGTGAACCTGTTCGGCATGGGGCGGCTCATCCAATTGGCGGCCCCCGCCATGCGCGCGCAGGGCAGCGGCCGGATCATCAACGTGTCCTCGATCGGCGGCGTCTTCTACGAGCCGCTCGCCGGCTGGTACCACGCGGCCAAATTTGCGGTGGAAGGTTTGTCGGACAGCCTCCGGGTGGAGCTCAAACCCTTCGGCATCGACGTGGTGATCATCGAACCCGGGCCGATCCTGACCGAGTGGAGCTCGATCGCGTTGACCAGCCTGCTGCAGAGCTCGGAGGGGACGGCCTACCAGCAGCAGGCCGAGAGCATGGCCCGGACGGTCTCCGCGGCCTATGCGGGTCGGACGGCAACGCGCCCGGAGGTGGTGGGCCGCCGGATCGCCCGCATCGCCGCCGCCCGGCGGACGCGCAGCCGGTACCCGGTGGGCCGCGGCGCGCGCACCATCATGAGCGCCCGCCGGCTGCTGCCTGACCGGGTCTTCGACGCCGTGCTCGCCCGGGTATACCAGCGCTGAGGCCTCAGCGGGCGGCTCCCAGGTGTTCGCGCAGGGTGCGTCCCGAATAGGAGGTCCGGAACCGGCCGCGTGCCTGCAGTTCCGGCACGACGCCGTTGACGAACTCTTCGAGCGAGGACGGGTAAAGCGCGGACATGATCACGAAACCGTCGGCCGCTTCCGAGTCGTAGAGTTCGCACAAGTAGTCTGCGATGTCCGCCGGATCGCCGACTGGTTGCGGGTGCAGTTGGTTCATGGCCTGGGCGTTCGCCAGCTCGCGGACCGTCATGGATTGACGGCGGGCTGCGGCCAGCAGCATCTGCTCGAACCCCTCGCTGCCGGTTGAGCCTCGGTGGGCAAGGAGTAGTTCCTCGGCGCTGCCGTCCGGGTCCAAGTCCGCCGCGTGCAGCAGCCGGCCCAACTTCTTCAGAACGTCCTGCTCATCCAGCGCCGCTTCCAGGCCCTGCACGGTGGCCAAGGCGCCGGCACGGGTCGAACCGGTGATTGGCTGTACCGCCGGCAGTACAGCCAGCTGATCCGGATTCCGTCCGGCGGCCGCAGCGCGGTCCCGAAGTTCAGTCCGCACGGCCCGCATGGCGTCAGGGGTGTCGGCCACGGCGAACACGACCTCGGCCCAGCGGGCGGCGAACTCCATGCCGCGCGCCGAGGATCCGGCCTGCATGAGCACCGGCCTGCCCTGTGGACTGCGCGGCAGGGTGATGGGACCGCGACTGAGCGGCCGGTCCCCGCCGGAAAGGGTCCGTTCCGGTATCCGGCGCACACGCTCCGGATCCGCGAACCGGCGTCCCGGTCCGTCTAGCGTCAACGCCCCGGGCTGCCAGGATTCCCACAAGTCCACCACCGTCTGGACCACGTCGTCGGCCCGGTCATAGCGCTCCGACTTGGGCGGGATGGAGTCCAGGCCGAAGTTGGCGGCCTCGGCGTCCGTGGTGGAGGTGACGATATTCCAGGCGACCCGGCCGCCGGAGAGGTGGTCCAGCGAGAGCAGCTTCCGGGCGATCGTGTAGGCAGGGGTGAACGTGGTGGAGATGGTTGCGGCCAAGCCCAGGTGCCGCGTCGCGCCGGCCACCAGCGACAGGGTAATCAACGGGTCAAGATAGATGGCGCCCTTGCCGCCGGTGACCAGCGTGGTGGCGACGTCGCCGGTGTTGTCCTCCGGGACGGCCAGCGCGTCGGGCAGGAACAGCATGTCGAAGCAGCCGCGTTCCAGTGTCCGGCCCAGATCGAGATAAAACTCGGCGCTCAACCAGTCCCGCCGGGAGAGCGGATGCCGCCAGTTCTCCGAATACTGGCTGGTGGGCGGGTTGACCATCGCCACCAGGTGCATGCCGTCAGCTGAAGAGCGCATCGTAGCCTTCCAAAAACCCGAGGACGTGGCTGAGGTAAAGGATCCCGCCGAGCACGGACAGGACGCCGGCTGCCATCAGCCAGTCGGTATTGGTGAGCGGAATTTTCCGCCACGTGGTCCGGGGGGTCAGGCCGAGGCCGCGGGATTCCAGCGACTGGGCCATCCGTTCGCCCTTGCGTACGGAGACGACCAGCAGGGCGAAGGCCGCACGGCCGTAGGCGGACAGGCCACGGGGGAGAGTGCCGTCCGGGCGGAGCTGTGCCCGGACGGCGTGGGCCTGCCGGATGGTCTGCCACTCCCGCGGCATCTCCTGCAGCATGCGGTAGCCGGCCAGGACGGCATAGGTGATCCGGGAGCCGAGCCTGGCATGTTGATGCAGGCTTCCCATCAGCGCCACGCCGTCGGTGGAGGCGATGAAGCCGATGGCGAGAACACCGATTACCAGCGTCCGCAGGGCAAGCGAACCGCCCACCGACAGTCCTTCGATGGTGACCCGCAGGGGTCCGGCCTCCCACAGGATGTGACCGGGGCGGCTGAGCGTGTTGACCAGGAAGATCCCCAGCCCGAAGGCGAGGAAGGGAACGTGCGCCAGGGCCATGGTTTTGAGGGGCAGGCGCGTGGAAGCACCGATGGCGGCCAGGGCCAGGACGTAGAGGGCCGCCGGTGTGACCGGATCAAAAATGAAGACCATCGCCAACGACACGACAAACAACAGCGCCAGTTTGACCGTGGGATTGCGGCGGGCGAGGGCACCTGCGGAGGCGGTAAACGCCGAAGTGGCTGCCGCGGTCATACCCGGCTCCCGGACAGCTGCTGCGCGGAGGCCGCACCGGACACTGCCGCATCCAGCCTGGTGAGGACACCGCGAATTTCGCGTGTCGAATCGAACTCGGCGAGCAGCCAGTCGAGCAGCGGCGGCAGGCTGAGCCCGGCTCGTGCCAGCACGTCCGGGTCGCGCAGCACATCGAAGATGGCTCCGTCGGCAATCACGGTGCGCTCTGCGAGGACGACGGCGCGGTCGGCCAGCGCGGCAACGGTGCGCAGATCGTGGCTGGAAAAGAGAACGGCGCGGCCGGCGGCCGCCGCCTGCCGGAACGCGGCGGCGGTGGCGATCGTGTCCCGTCGGTCCAGGCCGAACGTCGGCTCGTCGGCCAGCAACGACGGCCGTTCATGGGCCAGCATGGCGGCGACGCTGAGCCGGCGCTTCTCGCCGCCGGATAACCGGAAGGGGCTTTGGCCGGCCAGATGGGCGAGCCGGTGCTGTTCCACAACGGTCTTGAAGAAGTCGTCTGGAGCATCGGGGAGCCCGTGCCGGACTTCATCGGCGACGGTGTGGGCCACGAACTGGTGTTCGGGGTTCTGGAACACCATGCCGGGGCGGGGCCCCAGCACGGTTCCCTCGGCGGGCGGCAGGAGCCCTGCCAGGGTGAGCAGCAACGACGTTTTGCCCGTCCCGTTGGCGCCCAGCAGGGCCGTGATCTCCCCGCGCCTGAGCTCGAGGTTCACATTGCTGAGGATGGCGGGTTCCGTGCCGGCCGCGCGTTGGCGCCGGCGGCGCTTCTCCCGTTCGGTGCCGCGCGAGACACAGACATTTTGTGCGGTGAGCACCGGGTCGCCGGTGCGGGGCGCTTGGCGAGCGCCGTCGTCGTTGGACGGTGCCAAGTCGCGCGGCGGCTGGGGAGCGACGTCGTCGCAGGGCAGGGCCAGCTCGCGGAGGGCGGAGCGGACGCCGGTCGCGCCCAAGGCCGCCGGCCTGCCCGGTGACCGCCAAGAGTTCCGTTTCCAGCGGCAGCCAGCATCCCCGGGCGTTGAGCTGGGCGGCGCTGTCTGCCAGCACCGCCGCGGTGGCGCCGTCGGCCAACACCTGGCCTTCGTCGCCGAGCACGATCGCCCGGCCCGGCAGCCCGGCAATTCCTGCCCGGCCTGCGTAGTCGTCGAGCCGGTGTTCGACCAGCACGACCGCCGGGCCGTAGGCGGCGGTGGCGGCGTCGATAGCCTGCCGCACGGCGGCGAGGCCGGCGGGGTCAAGCATGGACGTCGGCTCATCGAGCAGCAGGAGGGCCGGTTCGGCGATCAGGCTGGCCGCCAGCGCCACGCGCTGGCCTTCGCCGCCGGAAAGCCGGCTCGTCTGTCGCTGCCGCAGGCCGGCCGCGCCCACCGCCGCGAGTGCTTGGTCGATGCGCGCCGAGATCTGTTCCGGGGGCACGGCGCGGTTCTCCAGCGGCAGGGCCAGTTCCTGTTCCACGTCCGGCAGGCAGACGGCGGAGGAGGGGTCCTGGGCGAGCACCCCCACGTGGCGCGAGAGCTCGACGACGGACGCATCGGCGGTGGCGGTCCCGTTCACGGACACGCTGCCCGTGAGCGTGGACAGCACCGTGTGCGGAACCACCCCGGTGATCGCCTGCAGCAGCGTGGACTTGCCGGACCCGGAAGCCCCGAACACGATGAGGTGCTCGCCGGGCTCCAGACGCAGCGTGATGCCGCGGAGCACCGCTGCGTCCCGGCGCGGAAATTCGACGGAGACGTCGTCGAGCAGCAGGGCAGGTTCAGCGGGCATTGGCCTTGCCCAGACGCGCGCGCCCGATCGCGAAGTTGTCCACGACGCCGGTCTTCGCCAAGGCGTCGACGATCAGCTTCGCCAGCAGCCCGCCGAGAACCAGCCCGGAGATCAGGTGGATGACCAAGCGGACGAAAAACACGTCCTGGCCGTACCAGCCGGAGCGGAAGGCCGAGTAGAAGAAGACCAGTCCGGCACCGAGCAGGCCCGACAAGGCGTACGTGACCCAGCCGTAGGAGCGGTAGCGGGTGGCCGCGAACGCGATTTCGCTGCCGATGCCTTGGATTGCCGCGGCGATGAACAGCAGCGGGCCAACCGCCGAGCCCAGGAACACCACCTCGATCACCGAGGCCAGGACCTCTGCGATGACGCCGGCAAAGGGACGCTGGACGATGGCAATGGCTATTGGCGCGACCAGCAGCCAGCTGCCGGCCAGGAAATGCTGCGAAAGGTCGCCGGCTGGCCCCATCAGGATCGAGAGGGCGGTCCAGGCCTGGACGAAGACCCAATAGAGGAAGCCGAAGACGACGCCGAGGACGACCAGCAGGACCAGGTCTTTGAGGCTCCAGGCAGAACGCGTGCGGGCCGGAGCAGATGTTGGTGACATGGGGGATTCCTTCGTGTCCGGCATCAGGACGCAGTGGGGCTGTTGATGGACAAGGTGGCGTGCGTGACGACGTGCTGAACGGACCTGCCGATCAGGATCCACCCGGCGGCGATGGTCTGCAGGACCTGGGCGACGTCCCCGTCCAGCCGGGTGACGTAGTGGTCTTCGGTGACGGTCACGCCGGTGGACCTGGCGTGGTCGATGGCGGCGTAGATGTCGCGCATGTGGTCCGCAGCGGCGCTGCCGGGTCCGCCGTCGGCGAGCGGGTAGATCGCCCAGTCCGCGGCCGCCTTGATACCGGTCGGTTCCAGCTGCGGGATCTCCGAGTACAGCGCCGCGCCGCCCTCGGGTATCTCGCAGCTGACGCCGCCCGGGCAGCCGCGGGACAGCTGGACCGCGGCGGCAACATGCGCTCCGCTGCGGCCGGCCCCGGAAATGACCTGGCTCAGATAGCGCAGGACGTCCTGTTCGGCGCCCGAGACGTAGGTGCTGACTTTCCCGGTCTGCACCTCGAGCCCCGTGGCGTCGGCCTGCCGCAGCGCCGCCAGGATGACGTCGACGTAGTCATCGGCCATGACCGCCAGGGTCAGCCTGGCACCGACGCCGAATTCGCGCGGTGTTGCCGTGAAGGATGTCCCGGCGTTGCCGGTGGAGGGATGGTTCGCTGCCGTGACGGCAGCATCAGGTGTTCGCATGGTCGCGCCCTTCTGTTGAGTGAACAGGGCACGGGTGTGAGGGTTGCTCCCTGCGCTGGCATGATCCAGATCAGGTTCAACGGTCGAAACTTGAGAAGTTTCCTCTCAGCCCGGCTCACCGGACTCCCGTGTACAAGCCAGCAGCCTACCGGCAGGCTCGCCGGGTAGCGAAAGCGCGCAAGTTCGACGACGTCATACTCCGGGACGGCCAGCCGCGGCCACCCCGGTTGGCCGGGGCGGGCGGCCGGAACTCAGGGGCGCATGCTGCCCGTCTCCACGAAGCGCTGGTGCCAGGAAAGCGCCTCGCCCAGCAGGTGCGGGGTGTGCTTACCAAAGCTGTCCCGGCAGGCGCGGTCGAAATAGTCCTGCAGCATCGGCCGGTAGTCCGGATGGGCGCAGGTTTCGATGATCTTGCGGGCGCGCTGCTTCGGGGCCAGGCCGCGCAGGTCGGCCAGGCCGTGTTCGGTCACCACAATCATGGTGTCGTGCTCGGTGTGGTCCACATGGCTGGCCATCGGCACGATGCTGGAGATCTTCCCGCCCTTGGCCGTGCTCGGCGACATGAACACGGACAGGTAGCCGTTCCGGGCGAAGTCGCCGGAGCCGCCGATGCCGTTCATCACCTTGGTGCCCGCGATGTGGGTGGAGTTGACGTTGCCGTAGATGTCCGCCTCGATCATGCCGTTGAGCGCAATGCAGCCGAGCCGCCGGATCAGTTCCGGGTGGTTGGAAATCTCCTGGGTGCGCAGGATGATGCGCTCGCGGTAGTAGTCGACGTTCGCGTTGAACTCCGCCACCCCCGCCTGGCTGAGCGAGAAGGACGTGGCCGACGCCATCCGCAGCACGCCGTCCTTGATCAGCTTCAGCATGCCGTCCTGGATGACCTCGGTGTAGGCGGTCAGGCCGCGGTAGCCGCCGGCAGCCAGGCCTTCCAGCACCGCATTGGGGATGTTGCCGACGCCGGACTGCAGCGGCAAGAGCTGATCCGTCAGGCGGCCGCGCTGGACCTCCTGATCCAAAAAGTCCAGCAGGTGTCCGGCAATTTGCTGCGAGGTCTCGTCCGGGGGATTGAACGGGGAGTTACGGTCCGGGGCATCGGTGTGCACGATCGCCACGATCTTGTCCGGGTCCACCTGCAGGTACGGTTCGCCGATCCGGTCGTCCGGATGCAGCAGCTGGATCGGTTTCCGGTTCGGCGGCAGCGCCGTGCCGTAGTAGACGTCGTGCATGCCCTCCAGCTCGGCCGGCTGTGCGCTGTTGACCTCCACAATGACCTTGTCGGCTTGTTCGAGCCAGGTCTTGTTGTTGCCGACCGAGGACGACGGAATCAGCCGGCCGTCTTCAAGCATGCCGACCACTTCGACGACGGCGAGGTCCACGTCGCCGAAGAACCCGTACCAGGTGTGCTGGGCAACGTGGCTGAGGTGGATGTCGATGTAGTCCAGTTCGCCGGCGTTGATCCGCTCGCGCAACGCTGGATCGGATTGGTAGGGCAGGCGCAACTCCATGCCGTCCACTTTGGCCAGCGCGCCGTCGAGCTCAGGGGCGGTTGACGCGCCGGTCAGGACGCGGATCTGGAACTTCTCGCCCGCCGCATGGGCGGATTCCATCCTCGCGGCCAGCGCCTGCGGCACGGCCTTCGGGTAGCCGGCCCCGGTGAAGCCGCTCATGGCCACCGTCATGCCGGGCTTGATCAGTTCGGCCGCCTGCTCGGCGGACATTACGCGCTCGAGCATGCGGGCATTGCGAATGCGGTCTTGCATCATGCCCCTTCGTCAGAATCTTCCCCTCCACCTTAGGCGCCGGCCGCAGAGGCCCGGGCCTTGGTGACGGACGGAAGCGCCGAACGGAACCGGTGCTGCGCCCGGCGCCGCGCCTGTGGTGCTACGGCCGGCGCAGTTGTTCCGCCGCGGTCTGCCGCACGCACGCGGAAAGTTCGTCGAGGATCGGCGAGCTGATTTTCCAGCGCTGCCAGTACAACGGCACGTCCACCGGCAGTTCCGGGGCCAGTTGGCGCAGCGTGCCGCGGCGGATGTCGGCCAGGCACTGTTGTTCCGGCAGCAGGGCCCAGCCGATGCCCAGCCGGACGGCGGCCGCAAACTCCCCGGAGGCCGGCATGTAGTGGCGGGGCGCGGGCAAATCCTCGCCGGTCAGCGTCCGGTAGAAGCGCTCCTGCAGGTCGTCCTTGCGGTCGAAGTCCAGCACCGGCGCCGCACCCAGCCACGCCAGATCGCCATCCGGTGTCCCGCCGGGCCGCCAATGCTCCAGGTACTCGCTGCTGGCCACCGCCCGGTAGCGGAGCGAACCGAGGGCTTCCACCGAGCAACCCTGGACCGGTTCCGGCGTGGCGGTCACCGCCGCGGTCACGTGTCCCGACCGCAGGAACGACGTCGAATGCTGCTCGTCTTCACGGTGCACTTCAAAAAACACACCCCGGTCGCGCGGCATCCGGGCCAAGGCCCCCAGAAACCAGGTGGCGAGCGAATCCGCGTTAACCACCAGCGGCAGGGTCATCCCGGTCACGCTGCCGCCGAGTTCGCGCTGCGCATCGGCCTGCAGGACCCGTACCTGCCGCGCCAGCCGGAGGACCACATCGCCGGCAGCGGTCGGCTGTACCGGTGAGGTGCGCTGCAGCAGGACCTGCCCGGCCGTCTGCTCCATCGCCTTGATCCGCTGCGAAACGGCGGAGGGAGTCACCTGCAGGACCCGGGAGGCGGCATCAAAACTGCCCTCTTGAACGACGACGGCGAAGGTCGCCAGATGCTCGAATTGGAACGGCTGCATAAGCTCAGCTTACGTAACCTCAATTTCTTTAGCTGTACTGGTGACAGCCGCTCGGATAGCGTCGTCTGCTGTGACTACCGCTATTGCCCCCACCGTCTTGCTGGGCCTGGGCACCGGACTGGCCCTCATCATCGCGATCGGCGCGCAGAACGCCTTCGTGCTGCGGCAGGGGATCCGCGGCGAGCACATCGGCGTCGTCGTGCTGATCTGCGCCGTCTCCGACGCGGTGCTGATTGCTGCCGGGATCGCCGGAATCGGCGCGGTGATCGAGGCGGCACCGGCGGTGGTGGAGGTGATCCGGCTGGGCGGGGCGGCCTTCCTGCTGGCGTATGCCGTCTTCGCCGCGAAGCGGGCCATCAAGCCGGGGGCGCTCACCGCTGCGGAGAATCAGCGCGGCGGCGGGCTGGCCTCCGTAGCGGCCACGGCCTTGGCGCTGACCTGGCTGAACCCGCATGTTTATTTGGACACGGTCCTGCTGCTCGGCTCCATCGCCAACACCCAGGGCCCGGAGCTGCGCTGGTATTTCGGTGCCGGCGCGGTGCTCGGCAGCATTGTCTGGTTCAGTGCGCTTGGATTCGGTGCCCGGCTGCTGCGCCCCATTTTCGCCCGGCCCGGTTCCTGGCGGATCCTTGACGGGCTGATCGCGGTGGTCATGCTGGCGCTGGGGCTGCGGATGGCCTTCGGCTTCTGAGCGGGTATGCGCAGGTATGCAAGGATGCCGGTATGGTCAGCAAGCTCCTGTTCCTGGCGGACACCCACGTGCCGAAGCGTGCGCGGCGGCTTCCGGAGCAGGTCTGGGATGCGGTGGCCGCGGCCGACGTGGTGTTCCACGCCGGCGATTGGGTCACCGCCGGACCTGCTGGACGAACTGGAGCAGCGCAGCCGGCGGCTGATCGGCGTGTACGGCAACAACGACGGCGAGGACCTGCGCTCGCGCCTGCCGGAAGTCGCCGCGGCAACCGTTGAAGGCGTTCGCTTCGCCATGATCCACGAGACAGGAGCGGCGAAGGGCCGGGAACAACGGTGTGAGGCGCGGTTTCCCGATGTGGATGTGCTGGTCTTCGGGCACAGCCACATTCCGTGGGACACCACCTCGCCCGGCGGCCTGCGGCTGCTCAATCCGGGGTCGCCGACCGACCGCCGACGCCAACCGGTCTGCACGTACCTGACGGCGACGGCCGACGGCGGCAGGCTGGTGGACGTGAAGCTGGTGCCGGTGGACAAGACGTCCGGCCGCACGGGCGGATAGGCCTGCGGGGTCGGACCGGCGTCACCTCGCGGGCCGGGGGAGCACTGCCGGTGACGCGGGCATTACGGGAGGTGCGGGGCTCCGCCGTCGTTGTTTTGCTGGACCCGGTGCACGGAAAGCAACGGAGGAACCGCCAGCGTTTGGTAGACCACGCAGTAGCGCTCGGTCAGCCGGAGCAGGGTCTCCAGCTCCGCCTCGGTGGCGTCGCTGGCCAGTTCGAACCGGACCCGGATGCGCTGGAAGCCCACCGGAACGTCCCCGTCCACCGCCAGCGTGCCGCGAAAGTCCAGGTCGCCCTCGGCGTGGACCCGGCCGGCCACCTCCAGCCCCAGTGAGCCCGCGACGGCCTGCAGGGTCACCCCGGCGCAGGCCGCCAGCGCCTGCAAAAGCATGTCGCCCGAGCAGACCAGGCTTCCGTCGCCACCGGTCCCCGGGTGCAGTCCGGCCGCCACCAAGGCCTGGCCCGTGGCCACGGAACAGCTGGTTCCTTCGCCGAGTTCGCCCTCGGCGTAAAGCGTGATCATCGCGGCGTCGGGCTGCTGCCGGTATCTGGCCTTCAGCGGAGCCTGGACGGCCCGCAGATTTTGCGTAGCCACGGAACCATCATGCTCCCGTGAACGGCCGCTGTCCATGGACGCCGCACGCCGCCGAAACCGCATGAATACGCGGCCAGTCGCCCGTCCCCGGGCCAGCCAAAGCGCCCGCTCAAACGCCCCGGACGCCGGGCGGAGCGGGAGGGGAGCTCGGCCCTGGCCGTGTGCCGTTGGATAGGGAAGCGTGCTTAGCCTTGAATCCCGCCGATCGGGTGGAACAACACGCCGCGATAAGGTCTCGATTTTGCAACGTTGGTTACTTTCCGGTAGCGTCCTCGGAGTGCGCAGGTCAGATGACCACGCCACGGGGGTGCCGAAACACTCGGCCCGATGACCCAAATGAATATGCCCGGACGCTGCCCACGCCTTTCGCCGTCAGAATGGCAGACGTCCACATGACCTCGATCTTACGAGTGGCTGACGGCGGCGCAGGGATGTCCGGGGACGGACTGAGCGCAAGGCGGCCTCAGCGGAGCATTGTGAACAACACGAAAAACAAGAACCTTAGCCGTGCCCTGCGTGGCGGCCTCGCCGCCCTCGCCCTGACCGGCGCCAGCGTGGCCATGATCGGACCGGCAGCAAACGCCGCCGACGGTGCCACCTGGGACGCGCTGGCCGAGTGCGAGTCGGGCGGCAGCTGGAGCACCAGCACCGGCAACGGCTTCTCGGGTGGCCTGCAGTTCACCCCGAGCACGTGGGCCGCCCACGGCGGCACCGGCTCGGCAGAGACTGCCAGCCGCGCCGAGCAAATCGCAGTGGCAGAGAACGTCCTGGACAACCAGGGCTGGGGCGCCTGGCCGGCTTGCTCGGCCCAGCTGGGACTGTCCGGCGGCGGCGGCGGAGGGTCGCAGGTGAGCAGCCAGTCTGCCGACATCCAGCAGGCACCGGTCCAGCAGGCACCGGTCGCCGAGGCGCCGGTGCAGCAGCAGGCCCCGGTTGAGCAGGCCCCGGTCCAGCAGGATCCGGCCCCCGCCGCCGCACCCGCGGTCGAGGCTCCGGCCGTGAGCGGCGAAACCTACGCCGTCCAGTCCGGTGACACCCTGGCCAGCATTGCTGAGTCGATGGGACTCCAGGGCGGCTGGGAGGATCTGTATGCAGCCAACGCGGACACCGTGTCGGACCCGAACCTGATCTTCGTGGACCAGGTTCTGCAGGTTCCCGCGCAGTAATTTCCACGCCGTGAAACGCCCCGTTCTCCAGCCGGAGGGCGGGGCGTTTCCGTCTGGCGACGCGGCCGGGAGCCATAGACTGGCAGCAAACCGAGTGAGAGGACCGGCCGCTGTATGCCCACCATTGAGAACCGTCCCTGGCTGCAGAACTACCAATCCGGCGTGCCCGCCGAGATTGAGCTGCCCACCGAGTCCCTCTCGCACATGCTGGACGACTCGGTCCGCAGGTTCGGGAAGCGGGAGGCCTTGGACTTCTTCGGGGCATCCACCAGCTACCGGGAGCTGGGCCGCCAGGTTGACCGGGCTGCCGAAGGCCTGCGCAGGCTCGGCGTGGGCCCGGGCAGCCGCGTGGCGCTGATCCTGCCCAACTGTCCGCAACATGTGGTGGCCTTCTACGCGGTGCTGCGGCTGGGCGCCGTCGTCGTCGAACACAATCCGCTGTACACCGAGCGCGAGCTCCGGCACCAGTTCGAGGACCATGGCGCCACGGTCGCCGTGGTCTGGGACAACGTGGTGGCCAAGGTCCAGGCGTTTCCCGCCGACCTTGCCGTCAAGACGATCGTCTCGGTGGATCTGACCCGCGCCATGCCGCGGGCCAAGCGGCTGGCCCTCCGGCTGCCCATCCCCGCCGCCAGGAAATCCCGCAAGGCGTTGACCGCCCCGGTGAAGAACACGATTCCGTGGCAGAAGCTGCTGGAGTCCAAGCCGCTGAAGCAGGACTTTCCCCGCCCCGAGGCCACCGATCTGGCGGCCATCCAGTACACCTCCGGCACCACCGGACACCCCAAGGGCGCGATGCTGACCCACCGGAACCTGCGGGCAAACGCCGAACAGGGGCGCGCATGGATGCACGGCGTGGCCGAGGGCAAGGAGGTCATGTACGCCGTGCTGCCGATGTTCCACGCCTTCGGCATGACCCTGTATCTGACCTTCGGCGTGCTCACCGGCTCGCGGGTTGTTCTCTTCCCCAAATTCGACGTGGACCTGGTGCTCTCCGCGGCCAAGAAGATCCCGCCCACCATCTACTGCGCGGTGCCGCCCATCTATGAGCGGACCGCCAACGAGGCCCGGAAGCGCGGGGTGTCCCTGCGTTCGGTGCGGTTCGCCATCTCCGGGGCCATGAACCTGCCGCAGGCCACCGTGGACCTGTGGGAGGACACCGCCGGCGGCCTGCTGGTGGAGGGCTACGGAATGACCGAAACGTCCCCGGTGGCCCTGGGCAATCCGTTCGCCTCCACCCGCCGGAACGGGACCATCGGCGTTCCGCTTCCCGAGCACCGAGATGCGGGTGGTGGACCCGGACAACCCGTCCCGCGACGTCGAGCCCGGGCAGCCCGGCGAACTGCTGATCCGCGGGCCGCAGGTGTTTCAGGGCTACTGGGGCAAGCCGGAGGAAACCGCCGCCGCGCTGCTCGACGGCGGCTGGGTGCGCACCGGCGACATTGTCACGGTGGACGGGCAGCACAACGCCCGGATTGTGGACCGGGTGAAGGAACTGATCATCACCGGCGGCTTCAACGTCTCGCCGTCGGAGGTCGAGGATGCGCTGCGCTCCCATCCGGACGTGACGGATGCGGCAGTGGTGGGCATCCCCCGGGCCGAGGGAGGCGAAGAGGTGACGGCCGCCGTCGTGCTCCGGGAAGGCAACCTCACGCTGGACGAGCAGGAGATGCGGGACTATTGCCGCGGCCGGCTGGCTGCGTACAAGGTTCCGCGGCGGATTATCGCGGTGCAGGAACTGCCCAAGTCTCTGCTCGGCAAGGTGCTGCGCAAGCAGGTCAAGGAACAGCTCGCCGCCAGATAGCGCCGCTGAAGCGGCGGCCGCCGGAGGCGCTGGGACCGGACCAACTGTCTCGACCAGCTGCCCCATCTGGGGCGGCCAACTGCGTGACGTGTCACATTTCTGCACGGCGGCAAGGATGGGTTGTGAGCCGTGACATAGTAGAGCGCTGTGGCCGCGTGCTGAACCGCACTTCCGTTGGGGGAGACCGTGGGCGCTGCCACTATGTTTTTCGATTTGAGGAAGTGACATGAAGCGAACATTCCTGACGCTGCTGGCCGGTGTCTCCGTGCTGGGCCTGGCGGCCTGCGGCTCCGGATCACCCAGCGGCGGCGAGGCCGGCGGCAACCAGCCCGCAGCCTCCGGCGGACTCACCCCGGTGACCGTCGGCGTGATCCCGATCGTCGACACCGCGCCGCTCTGGCTCGGCGATTCGAAGGGCTTCTTCGAGGAAGAGGGCCTGGATCTGGACATCCAGAACGTCGCCGGTGGCGCAGCCGCCATCCCCGCCGTGGTCAGCGGTGGCTTCGACTTCGCCTTCGGCAACCTGGTCTCGGTCATGGTCGCCAATGACAAGGGCCTGGACATCAAGCTGGTGGCCAACGGCAACTCCACCTCGGGCGATACCTCGCACGACTTCGGCGGCGTGGTGGTCAAGGGCGATTCGGACATCAAGTCGCCCAAGGACCTGTCCGGCAAGACCGTCTCGGTCAACACCCTTTCCAACATCGGCGACACCACCATCCGCAGCGTGATCGAAGCCGACGGCGGCGACCCGGACAGCGTGAAGTTCGTCGAGGTGGGCTTCCCGGACGCGCCGGCAGCACTGGCCAACGGGCAGGTTGACGCCGCGTGGATCCTGGATCCGTTCCTGTCCCAGTCCGTCGACGACGGCGGCCGCGTGGTCTCCTCCAACTTCGCCGACTTCGACCAGAAGCTGGACATCTCCGGCTACTTCGCCAAGGGTGACACCGTGGCGAACGATCCGGAACTGGTCAAGAAGTTCCAGGCCGCGATGAACCGCTCGCTGGAATACGCGCAGGAGCACCCGGACGAGGTCCGCGACATCGTGGGCACCTACACCAAGATCGACGAGGACGCCCGCGCGGAGATGGCCCTGCCGGCCTTCCGCAAGGACTTCAACATGGAGGCGGCACAGAAGCTCGCCGACGCGGCCCTGAAGTACGGCACGCTGACCAAGGCTGCGGAGCTGGACAAGTTCTTCCCGTAAGCTGCACCACTTAAAGCAGTACAACTTAAAGCAGTACGACGGCGGGGTCCCCCTTCCGTCCGATCCGCCGGACAGCGTCTCTCCCGCAGGGGAGGGGCGCTGTCCGCGTTCTGCCGGCCGGTCGGGGCCGTGCGGCCATGCCCGGGCGGTCAGCGCTGCGCGATCATGCCGGGGCGGTCATGCCCGGGCGGTCAGATCCGGCTGCGCTCGCCGGGGTCCTGCCACTTGCGCGCCGGCGGCGTCCAGCCGTCGATGGCGTCCAGCAGTTCCGCGGCGGAGCCGGCCACAATAACGGCATCGCGGTAGGCCTGCTTCAGGAAGCCTGTACTGACCAGGGAGTCGATTGCCGCCAGCAGCGGGTCCCAGAAGCCGTTGATGTTCAGAAAGGCCACCGGCTTCTCGTGGATGCCCAGCTGCAGCCAGGTCCAGGCCTCGAAGATCTCCTCGAGCGTGCCCACCCCGCCCGGGAGTGCAACGAAGCCATCGGCCAGTTCGGCCATCATCTGCTTGCGTTCATGCATGGAGTCCACCACGTGCAGGGTGCTCAGGCCGGTGTGCCCCACCTCGGTCCGGTCCAGCGAGGAGGGAATCACGCCCACCACCTCCCCGCCGGCGGCCACCGCGCTGTCCGCCACGGTGCCCATCAGCCCCACTTGGCCGCCGCCGTACACAATGCCGATGCCGCGGGACGCCAGTTCGGCGGCAAAGGACGCCGCCTCCCGCGCGTAAAGGGCGTCTGTTCCGCTGGCCGAACCGGTGAAGACTGCAAGTCGCATGCCGCCATTATCCCAGTGCCGCTAGACTCTCGGGTCATGACCGAAGTCGACGAGCAGGGACGCCCGGAACCGCCGCTGGCCGGAAATGAGCTGGACACGCTGCTGGGATTTTTGGAGTTCCAGCGGGCCACCTTGGAGTGGAAATGCGCCGGTTTGGGCCCCGACGGGCTGGCGGCCAAACTGCCCCCGTCCCGGATGACGCTCGGCGGCATGCTCAAACATCTGGCGTTCGTGGAGGACTACTGGTTCTCCCACCGGCTGCACGGGCAGGAGCCGCAGCCGCCGTGGGACAGCGTGGACTGGACGGCGGAGCCGGACTGGGACTGGGAGTCCGCGGGCAGCGATACCCCGGATCAGCTCCGTGAGCTGTGGAGCGAGAGCGTGGCGCGCTCCCGCGTCCTGACCACGGAAGCGGTGGCAGCCGGCGGCTTGGGCCGGATGGCGGTCAGGCCGGGCCGGACGGGCAACCTTCCGAACCTGTGCTGGATCCTGGTCCACATGATCGAGGAGTACTCCCGGCACAACGGGCACGCCGACCTGCTGCGCGAGGCAGTCGACGGGCTGGTCGGAGAATAGCGGTGGGCAGGCAATCTACCCGGACGGCACGCTGAGGGTCCGCACCATCGGCTGCCTATAGTAGTTGTGTCATCGAAAAGCGGAGGAGTACCTCATGCCTGTAGACCATGCACTCCTGTACGGTGTCTTCGCCGCCACCGGCAAGCAGGGCGGGTCCACCGCCAACGCCCTGCTCGACCAAGGCGCCCGTGTCCGCGCCCTGGTCCGGCGTCCCGACTCGGAAGAGGCGCGGGCGCTTGCAGCGCGCGGCGCCGAAATCGTGCCTGCGGATCTGGACCGCCCCCAGACCCTGGTACCGGCCATGGAAGGCCTCAGCGCCCTGTGGTTTATGACCACCATGACGCCGGAGGCGGGGGCGGCGGCCGAGCCACCCATGGGCAAGGCCCTGGCTGACGCAGCCGTGGAGGCCGGCGTCGCGCGCATCGTCTTTAACTCAGTCGGCGGCGCCGAGCGGGATACCGGCATTCCGCACTTCGACAGCAAGTACCAGGTGGAGAAGTATCTGCAGGGACTGGACGTCAGGACCACCGTGATCCGCCCGGTTTTCTTTATGGAGAACCTGCGCTTTACGGCCGCGGCTGAGAATGGCCGGATCGTCCTGCGCATGCCGCTGCCGGACGGAATCCCACTGCAGATGGTGTCCGTGCGCGATATAGGTCGCGTTGCTGCCGCCGCCCTGATCGACCCCGACTCCGTCCCGGGAGGTTCCGTAGAGATTGGCGGTGATGAGCTGACCGGCAGCCAGATCGCCGCCACGCTCGGCGAGGCAGCCGGCATGCCTGCAAGCTACGAGGCTCTGCCTTTGGAGATCATGGCCGGGCAGCCGGACGCCCAGTCGATGTTCAAGTGGTTCGCCGAACTGCCCGCCTACCAAGCCGACTTCGAGGCCACCACCACCCTCTCCGGTGGAGCGCTGAGTTTGGCCAGTTGGCTCGCGGTCAGCGACTGGACGCCACCCGCCCGCTGACCGACGGCTTCACGGGGAGCTGCGACTCGGGGACGGAGCAAGGATCCAGCCATCCCCTTGGCAGAGGCCCGCTCCTTGAGCGTCGGGGCGGACCCTACTCGTCTTCTCCCTGGGGGAAGGTGTCACGCGGATACTCGTCGTCGTCGTCCTCGCTGATCGCCTCAAGCTGCTCCTGCAGGTCCGCCTCGTTCGCTTCCCAGCCGACCGGCGGCACCGTCGAAGCCGGTTGCTCCGAGGCATCCTCATCGACCGGGCGGTCCTGCCAGGCGCGGTCGGCCTCGTCCGCTTCCGGGATTTCTGCATCGTGGTTGCCGGTGCTGGTCATTGCTGCCCTCCTGGTGTCTGCTGCGGGTGAACGTGGTTAATACGGCCTAGTAGTCGAAGTCGCACGGACTCAGCCTCCGGCGACTGACTGGATGATGAGTAGTTCCTGCCCCGGGGCCGCCAGCGTGGCCGGCCCCTGCAGCGTGCGGATGTCTTCGCCGTCCAGGTAGAGGTTGACATAGCGGCGGATCGCCCCGGTTTCATTGCGCACGCGCCGGTCGAACACCGGGTAGTCGCGTGCCAAGTCGTCCAGAATGTCCGCCACCGACCGCGGGCCGGACGCGGGCACGCTGAGTTCGCGCTGCTCGCCGGTTACCTTGGCCAGCAGGCTGGGCACGACGACGGTGACCGTCTTCTCTGCTACTCCCACCACGGCGAGTCCCTCCTCCTACAGACTGGCGGCCCGGACGCACAGGACGTCCGGCAGCCCCGAGGCAACCTGGACGAAGGCTTCGCCCTCGTCTGCGCTGGCGTACACCGAACCGCCGCGGGTGCCGAAGTAGAATCCGGCCGGATCGCCGGTGTCCACGGCAGCCGCATCGCGGAGCACCACGTTGTAGTCGAGATCGGGCAGGCCGGTGCCGAACCGCGCCCAGCTGGCACCGCCGTCGTCGGTCCGATGCACCGCAAGGTGCCCGTCCGGCGGGATCCGCTCGCCGTCGGCCTTGATCGGGACCACCCAGGCGGTCCGCGACCTCCGCGGATGGGTGAGCATGACGAAGCCGAAGTCGGTGGGCAGGCCCTCGGCGATGGACTGCCAGGTGTCGCCGGAATCATCGGAGCGGTAGACGCCGTGGTGGTTCTGCGCGAAGAGCGTGGACGGTTCCACCGCATCCCGGGCGATCTTGTGGACGCACTGGCCCACCTCGGGATTCGGATCCGGCATGAAGTAGGCGCTGATGCCGTGGTTGCGGGCCTGCCAGCTTTCGCCGCCGTCGGTGCTGCGGTAGACCCCGCCGGTGCTCATGGCAACATGCACGGTATCTGGGTCGTCCGGGCTCGGCAGGATCGAATGGGCAGCCGCCCCGCCGTAGCCGGCACCCCACTGGTCCTTGTCCGGATGGTTCCAGAGGGAGCGGTTTAGTTCAAAGTGTTCGCCGCCGTCGGTGGATTTCCAGACCGAGATCGGTTCGCAGCCCGCCCAGACCACGCCCGGGCGGTCCGCCGCGTCCGGCTGGATTTGCCAGACCCGCTCCAGCGCGGCACCGTCGCCGTCGTTAAAGCGGATGGCGCCGTTCTCCGGCTCGGTCCAGGTCTCGCCCAGGTCGTCCGAGTGGAAGACTGTCGGTCCCCAGTGCTCGGAGCGCGCCCCCACCAGCAGCCGGGTGGACCCGTTGCGTTGGTCGATCCCGATGCTGGGAATCTCGTTCATCAAAAAGTGCGGACCGGACAGCGCCCAGTTGGTCCGGTCGCGGCTGGTCGCCAGCCACAGCCCCTTCTTCGTGCCGATCGCCAATACGGTTTCCCCAGTAGCCATGCCCCCATTCGACCACCGCGCTTCGGCGGGCGCAACGGTTTTGAGTCGATTGGCGCCGGACGGGGCAGAATGGGGAAGCCGACGCCACGCCAAAGAAAGAGGACATGAGCACGCAGCCGCCAAGCCAGCCGGGATCCCGCCTGTGGCTCTGGGTCCTGATGGCCGCAGCCGTGTTGACTCAGACGTCGCTGAACGTGGCGCGGCCTGTGGTCTCCTACAAGCTGCTGGCCTTGGGCGGCGACGCGGCGGTGATCGGCGTGGTGACCGCTCTTTATGCGGTGCTGCCGGTGGTGGCTGCGTTGTGGCTGGGCCGGGTGAGCGACCGGGTGGTCTCGCTCAAGGGCATGGTGGTGCTCGGCGCGGTGATGCTGTCGGTGGCGGCCGTGGGGCTGGCGCTGGCGGAGGACTTCCTGCTGATCGGCATCTCCATGGCCCTGCTCGGCATGGGGCATCTGGTCTTCACCATCGCCGGCCAGTCCGCGATCGGCCGCTACGCGCCGCTGAACCAGATGGACAGCGGCTTTGGCTGGTTCACCGCCGCCTTCTCGCTGGGCCAGCTGCTCGGCCCGCTGCTGGCCGGACTGCTGCTGGGCACCGGCACGGAAGGCGTGGGGCCGGATTGGCTGGGCGCCATCAACCTGGCCTTGCTGCTGGCCGCCGGCATTGCCCTGGCGGCGGCGCCGATGATGCTGATCGGCGCGCACCCGGGGGTGGCCAGACGGCGGTTCCGCTCCCGCAAGCACGACGGCGGTGCCGGCGCCACTGCCGTCCGACCACCGGTGGTGAAGGAGCCCGTGCTGCAGATCCTGCGGCGGCCCGGGGTGGCGTGGAACATGCTGGCGTCGATGGCGCTGCTGTCCGTGATCGACATTCTGGTGGCGTTCCTGCCGCTGGTCGGTGAGGAACTGGGCGTGGCTCCGTTCTGGGTGGGCGTGCTGCTGGCCGTTCGCGCCTCGGCGTCGATCATCTCGCGGATCCTGCTGCCTTGGCTGGTACACCGCTGGAGCCGGATCCAACTGCTGGTGGCCAGCCTGCTGGGCTCCGGCCTCGCGATCGCGGTGACGCCGTTTGTGCTGGAACCGTTCTGGCCGGCGGCGGTGGCGCTGTTCGTCGGCGGTTTCCTGCTGGGCCTGGGTCAGCCGCTGACCATGACGCTGATCAGCCACGCGGTCCGGCCGGAATCCCGCGGTGCCGCGCTGGCCCTGAGGCTGCTGGGCAACCGGGTGGGGCAGGTGGTTCTGCCGCTCGCCGCCGGCCTGGTCGCCGCCCCGCTGGGCCCCGGCGGCGCCATCTGGTTCTCCTGCGCCGTCCTAGGCGCAGCCGCCGCGGCCCGGCTGACCGTGCGCAAGAACCCGACGCCTAACGCCCCGGTGGTCGACCAAGTGAGCGCCAGCGAACGCGTGGAGACCAGGTGCGACCCGCCGCCCGGAATCGCACGCGGCTTCGACACCTCGCTCGTTCCTCGCTCGGCGAGGCGCCGCTTACGATTCCGGTCGCCGGCCACGGTGGTCGACCAAGCGACGCCAACCCCGGTGGTCGACCAAGCGAGCGCTAGCGAGCGCGTGGAGACCCCATGCATCTGGCGCTTAACCCGAGACGACGGCGGGGCCGAAGCCACCGCCGTCGTGCTTGAAGGCGCCGGAATTTAGACCCCGAGGGTTTCGCGCAGGCGGGCCACGTGGCCGTTGGCGTCCACGTCGTACTCGGCGTGCTTGATGGTTCCATCCGGGCCGATCACAAAGGTGCTGCGGAGCGTGCCGGTGAAGATCTTGCCGCCGAACTCCTTGTCGCCATAGGAACCGTACGCCTTGGCCACCGCGAAATCAGGATCGGACAGCAGCGGGAAGGTCAGGCCTTCGGCGTCGCTGAAGGCCTGGATGGCCTCCGCGCCGTCCGGGCGAGATGCCGATGACGTCGTAGTTGGCGGCCTGCAGGGAATTCAGGCTGTCGCGGAAGTCGCAGGCCTCGGTGGTGCAGCCCGGGGTCGCAGCCTTCGGGTAGAAGTAGACCACAACATTCCCGCCGGCGTAGTCGGACAGCGAGACCTTCTTGCCGTCGGCATCGGAGAGTGTGAACTCGGGGGCGGGCATGCCGGGCTGGAGCTGGGACACGAATATCCTCTTTCGTCGGAAGAACCAGTGTGAACTGTGCTTTCCTCACCGAGTCTAGTGGCGCACGCAGCGCCGGAGAGCGGCCGCCCCTCACCTATGTGCCTTTCCCGCCGTCGTTGCCGTCCTGTTTCACAGCTGTTTCACAGCTTGGCCACAGGAGGGTCTTATGACCCGGCCCGACCGTTGAGGTATTGCAGGCAACCCTGCTAGGTCGCATCGTCCCCACCAAGGTGTAACAGCGGCTCCGACCGCCGGTTCCGCTGCGGAGTCGACCGCGGCCGGGTCTGCCAAACAAGCGACCTGCGTCCAGGACGCAGGATTGGGGGAGTCGACATGCGACGTGCAGAATCCGTTCCGCAGCGTTTCCAGAACCATCCTCGCCACCGCACCCGGGTGTGGACCGTTGCGCTGTGCGCTGCACTGGTCTGCGGTGTTGCCGCCTGTTCGGACGAGCCGCGGCCGCCCGTGCACGTGGATGCCCCGCCGGACCCGTCAGCCGTGCGCGAGGTGGTGGCGCCCAGTGGACTGATGCGGCACCTGGAGGCGCTGCAGGCGGCGGCGGACGCGAACGGCGGGAACCGGGCCGACGCCACCGGGGGCTACGAGGCATCCGCGGAGTACGTCGAGGAACAGTTGCGTGCGGCGGGGTACCAGCCGCGGCGGCAGGAGTTCAGCTACGGCCGGCGCCACCCGGTGGACGCGTTCAACATCCTGGCCGACAGCGGCAGCGGCTCGGGGAACGTGCTGGTGCTCGGCGCGCACCTGGACTCGGTCGAGGACGGCCCCGGGCTCAACGACAACGGCAGCGGGGTCGCCGCGGTGCTCGAGGTCGCGCTGCGGCTCGCGGAGCAGGGCACCGTGTCGCGGGACCGGATCCGGTTCGCGTTCTGGGGCGGTGAGGAAGACGGAATGCACGGCTCGGAACACTACGTCGAGGAGCTCTCCCGTGCGGAGGCCGCCGCGCACGTCGCGTACCTGAACGTGGACGTGGTGGGCTCGCCGAACGCGGTGGCGTTCGTGTACGACGGCGACGGCTCGGACTCCGAGGAGGCCGGACCCGAGGGCTCGGGCGCCGTCGAAAAGGTCTTCGTGGACATCCTGCGCGGCGAGGGGGTCGAGGCGCTGCCGTTCGGGTTCATCGAAGACTCGGACTACGACGCGTTCGTTAAAAGCGGCATCCCGGCCGGGGGCCTGTTCACCGGCGACGCGGGGACCAAGAGCGAAGCCGAGGCGCAGACGTTCGGCGGACAGGCCGGGGACCAGTACGACGAGTGCTACCACCGCGCCTGCGACACCATCAAAAACGTCGACATGGCAGTGCTGGAACAGATGACCGAAACGCTCATGAGCGCGACGGTCTCGCTCGGCGGCATCGAGGGCGGCCTCGCCAAGGGCACGGCAACCGAGGGCGCCGGCTGAGCCGCCGGCCCGTGCGGGTCCTCGGCGGATGAGGACGGATCTGATCCGGCGTCATCGAACCGTCCAACAAGTCAGACAAGAGGGGCCCAAGTTTCCGAAGCTGCGGAAACTTGGGCCCCCCTTGGGCCTCAGGCTCGTACCGAGGAAAGGAACTTCTGCGTACGCTCATGTTTGGGGTTCGACAGAACCTCATCGGGCGTGCCGGACTCCACGATGACGCCGCCGTCCATGAATACAACTTTGTCGGCGACCTCCCGAGCAAAGCCGATTTCATGGGTGACCACCAGCATCGTCATGCCGGTCAGCGCCAGTTCCCGCATCACGTCCAGCACCTCGCCAACCAGTTCGGGGTCCAGCGCCGAAGTAGGCTCGTCGAACAACATGGCCTTGGGCTTCATGGCCAGTGCTCGAGCGATCGCGACTCTTTGCTGCTGGCCGCCGGATAGTTGGATGGGGTAGTGCTTTCCGTGCGAGGACAGGCCCACCCGGTCCAGCAGGCGAGCAGCCTCTTGGCCCGCAGCTGCCCTGTCCATCCTCCGGACCTGTATGGGGCCCTCGAGAATGTTCTCCAGCACGGTCATGTGCTGGAACAGATTGAAGTGCTGGAACACCATGCCGACGTCGCGCCGTTGGCGGGCCACCGCGCTGTTGGGGAGGTCGTAGTACTGGCCTCCCTTCTTTTGGTAGCCCATCAGGTTGCCAGCTACCCAGCATTCCCCCGAGTCCGGTGTTTCGAGCCTGTTGAAGCAGCGCAACAGGGTTGATTTGCCGGAGCCGGAGGGCCCGATGATACACACCACCTGTCCGTTGTCGACACTCAGATGAACCCCGCGCAAAACGTGGTTGGTGCCGTAGGACTTATGGACGCCGATGGCCTCCATCATGGGTCGTGTCACGATGCCGGCTCCTTTTCGATCGGTCGCGGGCGGCTTAGTTGCAACTGTCATCGTACGTACCCCTTCGAAACCCGCTTCTCCAGGATGAATTGACCCGCGCTGAGAACGGACACTATGAGCAGGTACCAGAAGCTCGCGACAAACAGCAGTTCCATGGTGCGGTAGTTGGTCGCCGAAATATTCTGAACCGTGGTCAAGAGCTTACCGCCGGCGATGACGGACACCAGCGAACTCGCCTTCAACAGGGAAATGAATTGGTTTCCCGTGGGCGGAATGATGACGCGCACCGACTGCGGGAGAACGATTCTCCACAGCATCTGCCCGTGCCGCATTCCGATTGCAGCAGCCGCCTCCTTCTGCCCGCTGCTCACCCCAAGCAGGCCGCCGCGGACCACTTCGGCCATGTAGGCAGCCTCGTGCAGAGCCAGACCGAACAGGCTGCGACGAACGGAACGATGACGCTGTTCGTCGGGATCTGGAAGAACATGATGTCGGTAAACGGTATGCCCAGGCCGAGCGCGGGAAAAAGTAGCGCAAAGTTGCCCCACACGAGCATTTGCACGAGTAGAGGAACGCCGCGGAACAGCCAGATATAGCCTGAGGCGATGGTTTCCAGCAGCCGGTTATTGGACATCTTTGCCAAGGCGATGAGGACACCGAAAGCCGTTCCCGCAGCCATGCCGATGATCGATAGGGCGAACGTCATCCACAAACCGTTCAGCACCGCCGGCGAGAACAAGAACTCCGCCACCGATGGATAATGGATGTTCTCGTTGCCGGCTACCGAATACACCAATCCGGCGACGCACACGATGACCACCGTGGCAGTGACCCACTGGCCCCAATGCTTGACCCGCACGGCCTTGAGTCGCGGCGGCGACTCGGGAGACGCAATCGCGCTCGTTTTGACTGTCATCCGTAGATTCCCCTGTTCAGTCCCTGCATGTTCTCATTGCTGCGCCGAAGGCTACTTGTAGACGCCCTGGCCGGCGCCGTTGACGATGACGCCTTCGGGCTCCAGGGCACCGGATTCAGCACTCCACTTCGCCAGAATCTTGTCGTATTCGCCGGATTTCATGATTTCCTTGATGGCGCCCTGGACGGCCTGCACCAATTCATCGTTGCCCTTCAGTACGCCGACACCGTAGGCGGTGTGGCCCACGGTCGCTTCGCTGACCTCGAACACCGAACCGTCATCGACGGCCTTCGCCAAGTAGGCCAACTCGGCCTTGCCGCCGAACCAGAAATCCAGATTGCCCGAACGCAACTGGGTCTGACCCACATCGTTCTTGTCATAGAGCTTGATGTCGACAGCCTTCTCCCCCGCTGCCTCACACTTCTTGCTCTGCTCCTCGACCATGGGAAGCTTGGAGTTGCCCTTCAGCGTGCCCATCCGAAGACCGCAGATGTCGTCGATGGTGTTGATGTTCTCGGGGTTGCCCTTCGGGGTCATGAATCCGGCGGGCGCAAGGAAGTAGTTGACGAAGTCCAGTTCTTCTTCGCGTTCCGGTGTGTCTGTCATGACGGACCAGACGATGTCTGCCCGATCGGCCTTGAGCGCCGGCATAATGCCCGGGAATGGAGTGTCCACAGTTTCAATCTTGATTCCGAGTACGTCGCCGACGGCCGCGGTCATCTCGGTGACGATGCCGGTCAATTCGGTACCGTTCTCTTTGAATACGTACGGCGGCAGGGCGGCAGGCGTGGCATTGCGGAGCACCCCGGCCTCACGCAATCTCGGCGGGCAGCATGTCGTGCAGCTTCTGGTTTGCGGCCGCCGGCATCGCGGCGTCGTTTCCTTCAGCCTTGTCTTCTGCGCCGCTGGCACAACCGGACATGAGGAGGGCGCCCGCGGCCAGAACTGCGACCGGCGCGAGGACTCGACCAAACTTCGACTTCATTGTCACTCCAAAAGTTGTATCCCTGACCGGCTTTTCCCACTGAGTGGGATCAGTAGTCCTATCAAGCAGGAACTCTAATGCACACCCCTTGGCGAGGCAATGTGTGACGTAACTCTCCCGCGATCGGAGAAACATTCGCCGGACTGAAGCTGGCCAAGGCCTGCCTGGCGCCACCCCGGCATCACCAGGCCGTTCTTGTGGGCATAGCAAGCGGATACCCTATGATTCATGTCCCCAGAATCTGCCAACAGCAATCGGATGCTCGACCGCATCACTGCGATCCTCGACGCCGTCGACGGAGGTGCTGCCTCGGCCACGGAGTTGGCGCACCGCACTGCCCTCTCCGTTTCGACGGCGCATCGGCTTGCTCAAGCCATGGCAAATTATGATTACCTGGCCCGCACGCCGTCCGGGGACTTCCGGCTGGGATCCAGATTCATTCGCTCGTCACTCCTGGCCATAGCCGAACCGGTACTCGCTGAGTTGCGCGACCAGACGGGCGAGACCGCCCAACTCTGGGTTCGACGCGGATCGCAGCGGGTCTGCCAGGTCAGCGCCGACAGTCAGAGCGAATTGAGGGTCACCTTGGCCCGGGGCAGCAGCCTCCCGCTCCCTGCGGGCTCAAGCGGCCGGATCCTTGCGGGGATGCCGGAATCGTTGCGTTCTGTCGATGAAAAAGGCTGGGATGAAACCGAAAGCGAACGCTCCCCAGGACTGGCTTCAGTGAGTGCTCCCGTCCGCGCCGATGGCGCATCGTTGCCACGGTTTGCCTCGCCGTCCCAGTCTCACGCATCCGGACGACTGTCGGCCAGGATTACGGCAGCCAGGTGAGGGATGCTGCACGCCGCATCACAGACGCGCTGGCCGTCTGAAGCCTCGCGCCGGAAGGCCCGCACACCAGTCGCCTTGTCGGATAGGTAACACTCCTCCGAAGGCAGCCGCTCGCCCGCCTCTAGGCGTGCCCGAGGACAAGGCGATGTTGGCCTGCTTCCCACAAATTGATAACGTGCATCTCAGTTCGTGGGATTGATGTTGGTTCGCCCACAATCTCCTGCCGACAGCCATGGAATCAGCCATTCCCTGCGCCCGCTCCCTGAAAGGAGTCACCTTGAATACCACTGTTTCTGATTTGGTCGCCCGAGCCGTGGCCAAACACGTTTCCGACTCTTTCGCACTAATGGGAACGGCAACGCCTGGTTTCTGGATGCACTAGCCAAGACCACGACCCGGATTGCGGCGGTTCGCCACGAGGCAGGCACCGTCGCAGCAGCCGATGCTTATCACCGGGTATCGAATAAGCTCGCGGTCGCAACGACCACCTACGGACCAGGGTTCACAAATGCCATCACGCCCTTGGCAGAGGCGGCACAGGCCCGCACCCCTCGGCAAGTTCTCGTCACCGGAGATGCACCGACCGCGGGCCCGCGTAACTGGGACGTGGATCAG
>CAVOIE010000002.1:0-1420743 GCA_963696055.1 uncultured Actinomycetota bacterium
GGGCCGGGAGCAGTTCGATAAACGAGGGGTTGGCTTCGATGCCGTTGGGGATACTGCGCATCATGGCCGCATAGCTCCGGACGGTCCCTTGCAGCATCAGCGCTGCGCTGAGCCGCCCGTTCAACGTCAGAGGGGAGTCGGCGAGGCTCTCAAGGAGCGATTCGATCCACGCGAGGTTGTTGGGTGTGCGGGGCATGCCCGTAATGACCACGTCGCTCAGCCACGGGTGACGCGCATAGACGTCCATCAGGGCGAGAGCCCAGGCCCTGGCATTGTCGCTCCATCCACGCGAGGGCACGTTCGCAGGCGGACGCCCCACCGCGGCGTCGACCATCAATTCGATCAGCGTCTCCTTTGAGTCCACATAGCGGTAAAGTGCGGTCGCCGTGAGATCCAGGGGTTTAGCGAGGGATGCCATGGAAAGCCCCGCCAGGCCCTCATCGTCGGCGAGCCGGATAGCGGCGGCCAGGATGCGCTCGGTGCTCTGCTTGGGCTTCGGACCTCGGTTCGTGGTCTCGCCGAGCCCCCAGGCGAGCCGAACCGCCTGGGGAAGCTCCGCGAGCCCGAGCGGCGCGTGCGCGGGCGCCCGCCCTTGTTGACTGTGCATGTCATTCACAGTAGCATTCACTTACTGCACATGGCATACACAGTACATAGCTCACAGTATCCACGAACCGGAGACCTCGGATGAAACGGCATTCCCTTGCCATGGCGGCGCTGCTCTGTGCGTCATTCATGGACGTCATGGACACAATGATCACCAACGTTGCGCTGCCCTCAATGCAAGGCGACCTCGGGGCCAGCCCGGTCGAGCTCGAATGGACGATTGCCGGGTACATGATCGCCTTCGCGACGACCCTGCTCCTGGGCGGGCGTCTCGGTGACAGGTTCGAGCGACGGACCTTCTTCGCACTGAGCCTCTTCGGTTTCGTGCTTGCATCGCTCGGGGCGGCCCTCGCCTGGAACGGCGCGTCCCTCGTGGGGTTCCGAATAGTCCAGGGCGCGATGGCCGGACTGATGATCCCCCAGGTTCTCGCCTATGTTCAGGTGCTCTACCCTCCGGAGAAGCGCGCAGCCCTGTACGCGGCCATCGGCTCGTTGAGCGTGCTCGGCACTGTTGTCGGCCAACTTTTGGGCGGATGGCTTGTCACCTCCAACGCCTTCGGCATGGGCTGGCGGAGCATCTTCCTGATCAACGTCCCCGTGGGGCTGGTTGCGCTGGTAGTCGCGTTAGGCTGCCTCCCGCGGGCGGTGTCCGGGCAGCGGCAGCCTCTGGATGTCACCGGCGCAGCGCTCTCCGGCGGGGCCATTTTCCTGTTTGTCTTCGCGCTGACTACCGGACACCTGAACCAATGGCAGTGGTGGATCTGGGCGCTGATGGCTGCGGCCGTCGCGATGTTTGCGGTCTTTGCCCGGCTCGAGCGCCGGCTTGACGTCCTCGGGACTGGCGCCGCTGGTGTCGTCCGAACTGTTCCGCGTGAGGTCTTTCTCCGGCTCGGCTCTCGTGCAACTGCTTTTCGCGTTCGGCTCGGGCAGCTACGCGATGGTGCTCGGGTTCTACCTCCAGCAGTCCATCGGGCTCAGCCCCCTCGCGTTCGGCTTGATCCTGCTGCCGATCAGCCTGGGCGCGATGGCCGGTTCCGCGATCGCGGTGCCCTTGAGCAAGCACCATGGCGTCGGGCTGGTCCTCGTCGGAGGACTCGTGCAGTCAGCCGCGTTCGTGTGGCTGCGGCTTGTTATCGAAGCCGGCTCGCCGTTCAATTCGTGGGCACTTGTGCCGCCGATGGCCGTAGCCGGCGTCGGCCTCATCTTCGTGGCCTTGCCGCTCGTCGACATCGCGCTGCGGGAGGTACCTCCTGACTTGGCCGGCACGGCGTCAGGGGTGCTCAATACTGTTCAACAAACGGGCTCCGCATTGGGAATAGCCGCGGCCGGCGGGCTCTACTTCGCGATCGAGGAGTCGTCCGGGGCTCTGGTCGCCGAGCTTGCATCGCTGTGGGTGCCCGTGGCCTGTTTTGCGCTCACCGCCGTTGCCGCGTTCTTCGCCCTCGGGCCGCCCACTCGACGGCCGGACCAAGGCCAAGACACTCCGGTGACCGCGGGTAGGCTGCTCCCCAGCGAGCATGGCGACGAGGCCAACACCCTTCTCCGGGTCCCCGCCGGGCGCCGCCCGCCGCAGTCCTCCTTCAACCCAGGTGAGGCTTGAACCTGCAGCAAAAACAGCCGCGGGGACCGGAGCAAAGAGTCCTGCTGGAACTCCGCATCGTCGGTGCGGAGTGGCTGATATTGGAAACGTCGCTGGGGCTCATTGATGCGGACTGGGTCTGACCGGCCCTAGGCCTTCCCTGATCTCGTGACGTTGATCTGGATGCTGTACCCGGGGCAGGACCCATTGCGGCAGTCGTCCATGGAGCTGCCGGCGACGTGGATGGCCGCCTTCCCCGCCGGGGTGTCTGCAGGAATCGTGAACGGCTGGCTGAACGACCCATCCGACTTAGCCGCCGTTGTGACCGGCTGTCCGACGGGGTCGTGGTCATCGATCATGGACTTCCCAGAGTTCATGGCGCCGTAGCGGAAATACAGCTTGGCCAAGGTGGCCCTTTCGACCGCGACGTCGATTTTACGCAACGGCGTGTGGCCGGGCCGGCCGGAGCAGTACGGTAGCCGGGTGGAACGCTTTACGGGGTTCATCGCGGGTCTGGGCACCAGCGCGGGTCGCCGGCTGGTGGTCGGGCACTGGACGGACTCGCCGCTCGGCGCCTTCACTGACGTCATGACCGAGGACCGCGACGGGCTGCGGACGCTGCTGGCCCCCAACCGGGCGGTCGCCGATTATGTGTCCGCGACCTACCGCTTCGATGAGGTGGTGGTGGCGCCGCTGGACGCCAGCCTGAGCCCAGCCGGGGAACCGAGCGCGGAACCGGGGAACGAACCCGGGACCGCCGCACTGGTCCTGCGCGTTTCCGGCGGCCCGCTGGAGCTGCGCGCCGACCTGGGCCCCGTGACAGCGCTGGGCTTGATGCTGCAACTGGTCCCCGCCCGGATCGCCGTCCACCCGGCGTGGCTGACGGCCGTGAACCGCACCGCGGGGATCCTGCTCCCGGGGGTGGCCACCGCCGGCTCCGCCGGAGGCGGACGTCGGGAGTACTATGGCGTGCGCTCCATCCGTGGCGTCGAGCGCGCCGCGGCGAGCTGGGACGGGGCCGGCCTCGGGCCCCTCGCGCCGGTGGATCCGCCCGTGCGCTTCGGCTTCAGTTCTGTTCCCCGCACGCCGCAGGCCGTGGCAGTCACGACGACGATCCTCCCCGCCCGCCGCTGAGGCGGGCGGTGACTGAATTGGCGTTTTGCTGAGGGATCAAGACCGTCCCTTCTCAGCTCGGGAGTGGCCCGCCCGCCAGTCGCATAAGCCGGTCCTCCACCGCACCATCGATGAGCGAGAGCTTATGCACGTACGTGAATAGCCGATCGGATCGAATTCCGGCTCATTCATGGGCTCATTACTGTCTCGTTTGAGGGCCCCTCGCTGGGACAAGGGTGTGAGCCTTGACCGGCTCGGAGCGGACACTGGACTGGAAACAAGTTGTGCGTTGAATCGTGACGATACGGTTGCTCCTGTCAGCGACGTGAAGAGGGCAATGTGGCACCTACGCCGAACGGCGGCAACTGGGAAGGAGTCACGGAGACGCAGGGCGCACTGCTCGAACGCATCAAGTTCTGCGGCAACAACGGCTGGGCGAAGCCTCCGGAGACCTCGGATCTGATGCCCAAGCTGTTGGCGCACCGCGCGCAGGAGGGTCTGTCGCTTGACCAGGTCATCGAGGCAATGAGGGCGGAAGGGTTTAGTCCGCGGGCTCTGCACCCAGCGGGTGCGGTGGGAGAACAAGCGAACCCCCGTTAAGTTTGGAAAGTAGGTCGGCCGTAATCGAGCCGCTGCTGTTCAAGGAATGGTGATAGGGCAACAGTGACCAAGTCGCCGGGACTGAAAACACCACTGGTCGCACAAGCAGCCCTGTGGCCAGTGCCGGCGGTGCCGTCTGCGGCGGCGATCGGTCATCAGCTACGGCCGCCCCGTTACCTAATGGGAGTTGGAGGGAGCCAGTAAGACCTTCCCGTTACCCGGACTTCGAGTCCCCAAAAAAGATGGTTCTTTGGCTCCCTCCACTCCCGGCACCTACCGTGGCCGGAAGGGACTATGCCGTCGGATCAGATCCCGCCCGACACCACGAACCAACAGAGTTCTGTCCTAAGACCCGCTCCCGGCGGCAACGGTGGGAATGAACTTGTGCCGAACAGCGAGAATCTGAGGAATCTGTCCGAGGCAGAGGCCGCCCGCGAGCTCGTGCGGATGGCCAAGGAGCAGGGTCTGGCATTGACTGGTCCTGACGGTCTGCTGAAACAACTGACCAAGACAGTCATCGAGGCAGCACTCGATGAGGAGATGACCGAACACCTTGGCTATGAAAAACATGATGCCGTGGCCAAGGAAACCGGCAATTCCCGCAACGGGACCCGGTCCAAGACGGTGCTGACCGAGACGACCGGTCCCGTGGAGATCGAGGTCCCGCGGGACCGGGACGGCTCGTTCGAGCCGATCATTGTCAGGAAACGCCAGCGCCGGCTGAACGGGGTCGACGAGGTCGTGCTATCGCTCTACGCCAAGGGCCTGACGACCGGCGAAATCAGCGCGCATTTCGCGCAGATCTACGGCGCCTCGGTGTCGAAGGAGACGATCTCCAGAATCACCGACAAGGTGCTCGAGGAGATGACCGAATGGCAGAACCGCCCGCTCGATGAGGTTTACGCCGCGGTGTTCATCGACGCGATCGTGGTCAAGATCCGCGACGGGCAGGTCGCCAACCGCCCGATCTACGCCGCTATCGGTGTCACCCTGGCCGGGGAGAAGGAAATCCTGGGCCTGTGGGCCGGCAGCGGCGGCGAGGGAGCGAAGTTCTGGATGAGCGTGCTCACCGACATCCGCAACCGCGGGGTCAGGGACACGTTCTTCCTGGTCTGTGACGGGCTCAAGGGCCTGCCCGAAGTCGTCGGCAACGTCTGGCCGCTGGCCATCGTGCAGACCTGCATCATCCACCTGATCCGCAATACCTTCCGGCTGGCTTCAAAGAAGGATTGGGATGCCATCAAACGGGCCATCAAACCGGTCTACACCGCTGTGAACGCGGCCGCGGCAAGGGCGGCCTTTGACGAGTTCACGGACCAGTGGGGTCAACGCTACGGCGCGATCGTCCGGCTCTGGGAGAACGCATGGGAGGAGTTCATTCCGTTCCTGGACTACGACGCGGAAATCCGGCAGGTGATCTGCTCGACCAACGCGATCGAGTCCCTCAACGCCCGATACCGGAGGGCGGTGAAAGCGCGCGGCCATTTCCCGACCGAACAGGCCGCGCTAAAGTGCCTGTATCTGGTCACCCGATCCCTGGATCCGACCGGTACCGGCGGCGTGCGATGGGTAACGCGCTGGAAGCCCGCTCTCAACGCATTCGCCATCACCTTCAGCGACCGGTTCCCGACCGCTGAAAACTACTAATGGAAACCGCCGGATACACCGTTAATGGGATAGTCCCCCTCCAGTTCGGGGCGGTTGCCAGCGGCAGACTTTCCCACGGTCCACGCCGTTCCGCGCCCGGCCCCGCCGGCAATGCGGGGCCGGCCCCTTTTCAGCCGAGGACAACACTGGGCCGGCGGAAACACAAGAAGGCCGGCACCCTTTCCAGATGCCGGCCGGATCAACCGCCCTGCTGCGGGGCTGGAGCCTCCGGCGCCAGCGTCCAGGCGTGCTTAGACAACAGAAAAGGGCCGGCTTGTGGGCAGGCCCTTATGAACGTGGATCGTCGATGTTAGCTTCAGTGTCATGGATCAGGACCATCGGATGCGGAAAATTCCACAAGGTGTCGCAGACTATCTGCCTGAGGAGGACCCTCGTGTGCAGACCTCAAGAGTGCGCCGAATCGGCTCGTATCCTTCACTGAAACGTGCCTGTGAGCGTCAAGGTCTAAAGTTGCAGCTCACCATCGAAGGCGCGAGGAAGGTGGGACGGTTTCTTCGCGACACTGCTTCCGTGCCGCAGCACCCCTTGGGAAACGATCTTGCAACCTATCTGGGAGATGTCGCTTGCGCCGAGTATCCCCAATGCGAGTGGCAAATTGCAGCGTCAGGTTATCCGGTACTTTTGATCAGCGAAGCTACCGAGTGGGACGTAATCGGGTTTGGGCTTGAGCATGGTGATACTCAGGATCAGTTCATATCGGAGGGTCTGGAGAAGCTCGAAACGCTGGTGCGAAACGAGACGGGGCGGACCTGACACTCCCAGCGGGCGCCCGATCCGGGGTGAGTTCTGGGAATCCTCCACCTGTACCTCGGAAACTGCACCTGGTGTGCTGCGGTTGGCAGGCCACGGCTCCCGAGGTTCCCGCCCGAAAATCCTGGCGGGTGGCGGTCCGCCGCCGGCAACCAGAAGCGGCAGCCAGCCACGACGGCGGACCGCCGGCGGTGACCGGCCCGGCAGGACCGGCCACCGCCTCAGGTGATCAGTCCGCTGGCTGGTGCAGTTCGAACAGTTGCCGGGCGAGGTCGATCAATTCCTCGGGCACGTCGGCCTCGCCGCCGTCGTCACTCTCGCCCAGGAACACCGCGTTGTTCCCGTAGGCTCCTTGGATGGGCAGAAGCGCAATGGCAGAGCAGGGCCGGTTGGGCAGGACCGCGATGTGGCTGGGGGTGGCTTCGTTCGCCGTCGGGCTGCCGGCGTATCTGGCCGCAACAGTCTTTATTCGGTGCCCGGCGTCCTACGAGGGGATGCCGTGTCGCGAAGTGGAGGTGCCGATCGTGTTGGCGGGCCTCGTAGTGTTCGGCGCCATCGCTGTGTGCCTTGCCGGTGCAGTAGCGGGCTGCTTCGCGATTCTTCGCCGCGAACCACCGGCTCCTGCGCTGGTACCAATCGTTCTCGTCCTGGCCATAGTTGGAGTGTGGGGTTTTCTCAGGCTCACGGGCATTCCCGGATCGAGTTCCTGGTGACTCACGTTGAGGAAATGAGTGACTCGGATCCGGCTCCCGTGAACGCACGGACGCAGGCCCGAGCCGTCGCGCGGCTCAGCTTCCGCACCGCCGCGCGCTAAATGGACGACACTCATATGAGTAGCTGCCTAAACTGTTGGCGCAGGCTGCTGGGCGGGCGATAATCCGGGTTAGCGGACGGCCCCGTTGACAGCCAATATAGGTACAACGATGATTGCGGGATGATCAGCCAGCAACTCACGCCCCTCCGTATTATCCTCGGGGCGTTGGCTCTTGGGGCCCTGTTGGCTCAGCTGGTGGTTGTTCCGCGGTCCGCGGCTGAGTACGCCGGTGCCTTTCCAGAGGTTGCGTATCTGGCGCCCCCGTACGTCGCGGCAATCGTGGTTGCAATCGGCGGTTTCGAGGTGGCGTTGCTGGCAGCTTGGCAGCTGCTCTCGGCCGCGGCTGCGGGCGAGGGTTTGACCGACCGGTCCAAGCGATGGGCAAATGTCATGGCGGCGTCGCTAAGTTTCATGGCGGTGATATTCGCCGGTGTTTGTGTACACGCCGGATCGTTCGCGGCCGTCGGCGGCCCTGCGATGTTATTCGGACTTCTTGCCTCTCTCGCCCTTGTGCCCGTCGCGTTCGGCCTCAGGAAAAAGACGGTGGATTTCTTGCTGAGAGATGATGCCCGCCGGCGGTAGGTCACACTAGACATTTCCCGCCGCCGCAGGCCCCGACGAAGGAGGGGCTGGACCGGCCGGAGCGGACGCCTAATATCCGCAGGAATCTCAATGATGTTGTCAACCGCTGCGGGGCCGGAATTGGCTGCCCCGGTTTTCGCCGGGGCAGCCACACAGTGGGTCTTAGTCTGTCCAGCCGGGGTAGGGCTTTCGGTCCGCGGCGGGCAGGTCGGCTGCCGTTGCGGACAGGTTGTCCGGGCCCTCGGACTGGCCCGCCTGCCAGTGGGAGAACACTTCGGTCGTGATTGCTTCAAAGCATGCGGTCTGGGTGCGGAACCAGCGTGCGGAGGTGTCGCCTTCCACGTAGGTTCCGTAGCCGAACAGTTCCCCGGTCTCGTCGCGGGTCCGGGCCACGGTCAGGATGATCAGGGGCCAGGCTCCGGCGTCCCAGCCCTCGGAGCCCCAGTTCGGCAACGCGGCCCAGCCGTTGTCTTCGAGGGTTTCCATCCAGTCGTATCCGTCCCCGGTGCGGTCATCGGCGGGAAGCCCGGGGACCGTGATGCTCTCGCCGGTGTCGGCGGTGGTCGTGCGGGTCATCGTTGCAATGCTCATGGTTGCTCCTTTGGTTCACAGGTGGGGCGGGAATCCGTTGGTGACCAGCAGTTCCAGTCCCCTCTCCCCCGTTGTTTTGCCTGCTGGCGGAGCTTGCGGAGCTGTGGCCGACGGAGGCGGTGCAACCCGTCAGGGCAAGCGGTCAGGAGTTTGGTGAGGAAATAAGCGACGCAGGAGCGCCGAGGCAAAGTCCTGAACGCGTAGCCGTCCGCAGGCCGGTTGAACCGCCGGAGCGGGCACGCATGATCCAACGGACAGCAGCAAAAGACAGAAAGGTTTTTACTGTCCGAGCGCAGCGAGGCCCGCTTCCGATGCGAACCAGCTGCCGATCATCAGGGTGCAGGTAGCCGCGAGTTTTCTCGAGCGAGGCGTGGCCTAGGATGTCTTGCGTGCAGAGGGACCCCGGCGTAAGCGAGCCAGGTTGCACCAGTGTGACGGAGCCCATGATTTTGTTCAGCATTGCCAGGTTCGGAACAGCATGCCCAGGTGGCGAACTGTGCTCGGCGATCTCGGAGCGGAAAGCATTTCGGCTCAGGCTCCGCTTCGCCCGATGCTCCGGGGTCATTCCAGGCCGGAAACGGCTCCAGAATTGTAGGATTTTCCTCAGTCGGTTTTCGTGACTGGCCCACGCTCCTAGCCCGGCCTTTCGGTATTGAGGGCCTGTTCCAGGCCGTTCAGGACCAGATCGAGACCGTACTCGAATTCTTCTGCATAGTCGTAGCCTGGCTTCAAAACATGGTCGGTTACGAACTCTGCCAGGTTCGGGTATTCGTTAGCTGGCAAGGGCTCGAACATGTCCTGGGCCATCGCATCCATTTCGGCTGTGGTCTCGAAGGGCACGTTCATCCTGGTCAGGGCGAAGCCGTATATGTATCCGTCCAGCACGGAGTAAGCGTGTGCCACCATGGGGATGTCGAAGCCGGCCGCGCGTAGCTTGCCGATGACCGCGTCATGATGCCTTAGGTTAGCGGGCCCGGGACGCCGCCGGGATTCCATCAGCCCGATTGCCCAACGATGGCGCCCGAGGACTTCGCGTAAAGAATGTGCCCGGTCCCGCATGGCCGATTTCCAGCCCGTCCCCCCGAGGGGAAGCGCGATTTCGCTGAAGACCACGTCGATCATCGCATCGATAAGATCGTCCCTGTTTGAGACGTGGCGGTACAGGGACATCGGGGCGACCTTCAGCGCGTTGGCAACATTTCGCATCGTGAGCGCCTCCAGACCCGCTGCGTCTGCATGCTGAATCGCGGCCACTACAACGCGCTGCCTGCTGAGGGTTTGGCGGGGTTCCTCAGTGTTTGTCGCCTTTGCGGACATCGGCACTCCCTTTCTCGGTCAAAGGTCAAAATACACACGTCACCTCATGTGTACTTTGTACGCTAGCAGATATACGCTGTACGCATCCGTGAAATCGCCCACGGTCACACACGGAAGGAATTGGTCATGAATGCTCCACGCGGGATTTTCTCTGAGGCTCAGGCAGGGCCGCCGGCGGCGTCGCTCAAGCGCCTGGCTAGAATTGCGGGCGTGTTTTACCTCGTAGTAGGCATTACGGGAGGTTTTTCTGAGGGCTTCGTGGATCCCTCCTTGTATGTTGCAGGTGATGCGGGGGCAACGGCCGGGAACGTAGCGGGGAACGCCTGGCTCATGCGGATCGGCGTTGTGGCCCACCTCGCGGACGCGGTCTTCTTCCTTTTGACCGCCGTGACGCTTTACCTGCTGCTCAAGCACGCAGGCAAGCACGCGGGCCGCCTTATGGTGGTCGCAGTGATAATCGCCGCCGGCATCATTTCAGTCAGTGCGGTCTTTACCTATGTGGCGCTCCAGGTTGCTACGGATGGCTCCTACGTGACCGGTTTCGGGCTACTGGGGTCCAACACACTCGTGCTCCTCCTGCTGGACATCCAGCACTACGCCGTCCTCGCCGCGCAGGTCTTCTTCGGACTGTGGCTGGCGCCCTTGGGGTATCTGGCCCTCAAGTCCAAGCTGTTCCCCAAGGCGCTGGGCATCATCCTTATTCTGGCGACAGTCAGCTACCTGACGGACGTCGTCCTCGCGTTCCTGCTACCAGTAGTTGCAACGCAGGTCCACATCTACCTTGGCATCGTGCCCGCCATCGCAGAGATCTGGATGGTTCTGTACCTGCTCATCGTCGGCGTCCGCACTCCACGCTCCGCAGAACGCACGGCCATTCAAGTGGCATCAGTACCTGCCTGAGGGCCGGCCGCCAATACCGGCACAAGCCAGGAACATCGCGATGCCCGCCGCCCATACCGCCAGCTCCAAAAGGTCAAGAGGAAGCAATGAAAGCATTCGTACGGACAGAATACGGCCCGCCTCGGGTACTCCGGCTGGACGAACTCGATCAGCCTGTTCCCGCGGAGAAGGAGGTGCTGGTGCGCGTCCTTGCATCGTCCCTGAACCAAGGGGACCTGGATTACCTTTACGGCAAGCCGTTCCTCACACGGATGGGCATCGGGCTGCGCACCCCGTGCAACCACCGTCTGGGGTTTGACGTTGCCGGCGAGGTGGAAGCAGTTGGCAAAAGTGTCAACACTTTCCAACCCGGCGATGCAGTGTTCGGGGACTTGACCCAGTACGGCCACGGCGCCTTCGCCGAATTCGCCCTAGCCACCGAACGGGCCTGGGCACACATGCCCGGAAGCATGAGTTACGAGGAAGCGGCCACACTCCCGCAGGCGGCCATCCTGGCTGTGCAAGGACTGCGCGGCCGCGGCGGTATAGCGCCCGGAAGCCGTGTTCTGATCAACGGCGCTTCGGGCAGTGTGGGCTCCTTTGCGGTGCAAATTGCGAAAGCTTTGGGGGCTCACGTGACGGGGGTTTGCAGCACCAAGAAAACTGACATGGTCCGTCAGCTGGGCGCCGATGAAGTTATCGATTACACCTCGGAGGACTATGTGAAGGGCAGCCAACGGTACGACTGGATCCTCGATGTCGTGGGCAACCATTCCATCTTCAAGTGCCGCAGTGTGCTGCGGCAAAGGGGCGTGTACGTCCTGCTGGGAGGTTCCACGAGAAGGATCTTCTCCTGCTCATTCTTCGGGCCATTGATCTCCTTGGTGGAGCGAAAGAGGATGGGATTTTTGTGGTGGAAGCCCTTCAATAAGGACGACGTGGGGTTCCTCAAACAACTCATCGCAGCGGGAAAGATCGCGCCCGCAATCGACAGGACATTCCCGTTGACCAAAGTTCCTGAAGCACTTCTGTATCTGCAGACAGGAAACGCCAAGGGGAAAGTCGTCATCACCTCCGCTTCAGGCCTCCGCTCCTGACGACTGCGGTCGCCATTCCGCTCAATCTTGCCGGATGCCCTCCACCGCTGACCCGCTTGCGCCAACCGCTCAGTTCAGCCGCAATACCGCAATCGCACGTGACGCGACCCTCTTCACCGGACCGCACGGAACGCCGCCCAGCATGGACCTCAGATCAGAACTCAGGAGAACAACATGCAAGCAATCACCAGCCCCACCTACGGCGCACCAGAGGTCGTCCACATAGACGAAGTAACTACTCCCGTGCCGAAAAGCGGAGAGGTACTGATCCGCAACTATGCAACGGTCGTCTCCGGCGCAGAATCCACTGCACGCGCTTCGAAGTCAGCGACGCGCGAATCGGAGCACGTCTAAGCCGATGGCGTCCCCAAATAAGACTCCACGCCAACCCCACGCATCGACCCAGAGTGCTCCGTCGGCGCCAAATGGGAGAACGGTGCTCCTTTTCGGAGCAACCGGGTTCATAGGTCGCTGGACGACCAAAGAACTGCTTGACCAGGGGGCAGCCGTAACTGCCGCACTGCGGAACCCGACCGCAGCCGACAAACTCATCAGCTGGTGCCAGGAACGCGGAACCCAAACCCACAACCTCAGCATCGTGCACGTTGACTTCACGGCCCGCGGCCTCGGAATCAGGGGCAAATCCCTGGCGGCAATAAGGGACAATGGAACCGTCGATCTCATAAACGTTGCCGGGGCCTATGCCTTCGGAATGAGCGCCACCGAGGCAATGAAAGCCAACGTGGAAACAACTCAAGCTGTCGCAGAGTTCGCAGCTACCTTGCCTAACCTTCGGAGGCTTGTCCATCTATCCGGGTACCGTGTCGGAGGGCAAGAAGAAGCGGTATATGAACCGTGGTCAGATGCTAAGCGCCGCCGCCTTTACAAAGGATTGGGGGCCTATGAGGCTTCCAAAGTTGAAAGCGACGCGATCGTGCAAGGTCTCGCGGAGCAATTAAACATCCCCCTCACGGTCGTCAATCCAGCGACGGTGACCGGCCACTCTGTCACAGGTGAATCAAACCAGGTCCTGGGACTGGCTAGTACGCTCCAACAGTTGTGGCGGGGAGAACTCCGTGCCATGGCCGGTGGGCCACGAACTTTTGTACCCGTTGTCCCCGTCGATTACCTGGCGCGGTTCCTGGCCATGGCGCCAATCGATAGCAGTACCCAGGGGAAGTCCTATTGGGTGCTGGATGACAACACACCCGCGCTGACGGACCTGCTGACGCTACTGGGAAACCACTATCAAGTCCCGATTCCCCGCCTGCGCCTCCCCATAGGAGTACTGAAAAGGCTGCCCCCCGCCCTAACCAGGGTAGAACCGGAAACATTGAGTTTCCTCTCGGCAGACCGGTACCCAACCGCCACCGCGAATGCCCTGGCCGAGCACCACGGGCTCGTATTTCCGGACACCATCCCGGCACTGAAACGATGGGCGGATTACCTCGCTCTTAACCACTTCGGCAACAGCACTAAAGCACCGATCCCATAGGTCCTGAGCAAGGCGCAGTGACGTAAAGACCAGAACTATTCAATGTGGCCGTAGGCCCGGGCCCCTTTGCGCCGACCTTTTTGAACTACCCCGCGCCGCCACCGCCGCTCCCCGGGCCCGGCGCAAACGCAGCCCACAGACGGTTCTAGCGCGATCGAATTCATGTTCCACCAGGGCTCATGTTTGTCCCGTAAGGGGATCGTCAAACCGGACAGGTTTAGGCCGGATTCTTGAGCGAATAGAGTTTGAGAGTGAATTTCCACGCATTCAAGCGCTTCATCGACCTTGCGCCTGATTCTGCCGCTGCCCAGCCTGTCATCCAGGTTGAAGAACAGAACAGCGACTACGAATCTGGCGTCGCACGCATCGGGAAGGAGCAGTGGCGAATCCGCACCGCCCGCATCACATCGGCGAAGCCGGGCGCCTTCGTCGCGGTCTGGAAGCGCGGCGAGGGTGGATCGACCAGGCCCTTCACGGTTGACGAGTCGATGTCTGGACTGCTCGTCTTCGTAGAGGAGCAGGAACGGTTCGGGGTCTTCCAATTTACCGCGGCGCACCTGATCTCGCTCGGATACGTCAGCTCCGACCTGCATCCCGGCAAGCGCGGTTTCCGCGTCTATCCCGCATGGTGCACCGACCTGAATTCTCAAGCGTCACGTACTCAGCGCGCGCAGGAGGCTGCGTTCTCCGAGCTTCCTCCGAGTGCGTTGCGGACCGTAACTGCAAACGATTTCAACAGCACCCGTTAGCCGGTCGCTCACCGCGACATAGATGGGCGAGAGCTTATGCACGCCTGCGAATAGCCCGAGGGCGACGAAGTTCCGTCGCCCTCGGGCTTCCCCCTGTCCCTTTGAGCATGCTTCATCGAAACACCTGCGGACATACTCACGGTTGTCGGCTCGGGGAGATCTGCGGAAAACCGGGGGAACGCACCAGTGCTGCAGTGATCATGCGGCGCATGATGATGTTATGAAAAGGCCGAATCAAGTTGAAGTAGAGCGGCCTCGTCCAACGGCGGTAACGGACGACGGTAGTAATTTGGAAATTGTTCTTGGGCTCGGTTCCGGTCGGCTCGACCTCGACCATGAGGTGGGCGATTAGATGAGGGTCCTCGGCGGTGAGCACCAGGTAGGTGTCTTCCTTGCTTGCGGAAAACGGTGAAGAAGGCGAGTCTGGCGCCGGGGCGGAGGCTGATCTCTTCCGGGCGAGGTGCGCGCTTGCAGCTGCTGGCGGGGACGACCCGCATCAGCATGGCTCGGGCCCCCGGCACCGCCTCCGCCTCCGCCTCCGCCTCCGCCAAGGTTCCCTCGCCGCTGCTGCGCCGAATGGTGACCGCCCTGCTGCACATTGCCCCAGCCAAACCCCCGGCGGCGGCAGGATTGATGCGGTCATCCGGACAGCACCGGGGCGCGCCACAATCAGTGTCACGGACTCGGGAACCGGCATCAGCGGCATAGGTCCAGAACAGGTTTTCGACCGCTTCGCCCGGGACCCCGGCCGGTCAAGGCACGCGCAGCTACGGTATCGCCACGGCAGAGATGTGACGGTGGCCGAAACCGGACCGCACGGCACCACCATGGTCCTCACCTTGACTACAGCCTGACACTGGTAAGAGGCGGGCCCTGCGCTCTCGTGGTGCACCCAACCCTCCCCATAGAGGCGGCCCTCGTCCCCCCTCGGCGCAGGACAGCGTAACCAACTGGCCCGGTGAGGGTCTGCGCGGCGTTTGGCACGCCGACGACGGCCGGGACGCCGAGTTCGGCTGATCACCGCCGCAGCGCGCTGTTATCTGCGTAACCTTTGTGCGGACTGTGAAGATCCCCCTTCAACGCTGGGAAGCCTTGCGGCCCGGTCGTCCACAGGGAAACATTAAAGGGGCCCGGGCTAAACCCAACCCCTATGGTCCGGCGGCCCTCCGCACTCGCACGGCCGATGCCGGATGAGGCGCCGCGCCCCACGGGAACTCCCAGAAAATACTGCGGTCCTGCACATGCCGAGCCGTGACTTTGGGGCAGCTCAAAGATGCGAGTGATGACGGCCATTGGATGGAGAAATTCCCCCTCTCCGCCGGCCCGACCCCGATTCCTGGCGCAGGGGCGCGATACAAAGGAAAGGTGCCACTGTGTCTGCTAGAAGCGCTTCATTGTCGATGCCGAGTCCCGGCGTTCCCGCTCCGCCGCCGGCACGTGCCGGCGGCCCGGTCGGTCTCTGGCGAAGACCCTGACCGCGGGCCCTGCGGCCGGCGGCGTCTAACCAGCAGGCCACCCGGTTACGCGAGCAAGCGGGTTTTTCGGCCATGTGACGTAGCAGCGTCTCAATAACACGGCAATAACGGGGGCGCAGTTCAACTTTAAAGGGCAGTTTAAACCTGCAACTTCACCGGGATTCCCGGGGAGAAAGCGACATGCTCACTGATCAGATGTCAGTTCTGCGAACTGGACAAATTGTTCGTCGGAGCCGGGACAACGGGAACCAGATGGGTCGCGACCGGCACTTCCGTAAACCGGGCCCGACACCCGGATTGTCGCGGTCGTCGCCGCAAGCGCGGCCTCATTAGGCGCCCCGCCGGCCGCCCGCCTGATGCCGGGGATCGTCATAAGCCCCCGGCCCCGGCAACTCGCCACCGCCGACTTGACGGTGGCTCCCGGCCAACGGTCCGACCCGGTGTCGGAGCCACGGCACCCGGCACCTGTCCCCCTACCCGTGGCCGAATACCTCGCCACCGCCGCACTAAGGAATTTCTCGCAGTGAAAATGCGTCTCGACAACCTGCAGGGCACTCCGCGTTCCACACCTCCGGCTAATCCCTATCCTCCAGCGGCACCCGCGGCTCCGACCGGGAACGGCACTCCAGCCACGCCGTCCAGGCTTGCGGGCGTTGCCCTGGAGCGCCGGTTGGCCGATCTTCTCGCGTCAGTGGTGAAGAAGGACGACGTCCCCGTGGACGCCAACTTCTTCTCCACATTGGGGGCGGATTCACTGGTCATGGCGCAGTTCTGCGCCCGCGTGCGCAAGCAGTCGGACCTGCCGGCCGTATCGATCAAGGACATCTACCAGAACCCAACGATCTCGGCGCTGGCCGCGGCCCTGGCACCGGCGGAAGATGCGTTCGCGCAGGCGCAGCTTCAGGACCGGCTGGCCGAAGTGCTCGCCGGCGTGCTCGGCGTCAAGCAGGTCCCGGCGGGCGACGACTTCTTCCACGACCTCGGCGCCGACTCGCTGGTCATGGCGCGATTCTGCGCCCGCGTGCGCAAGCGGCCCGATCTGCCCGCCGTATCGATCAAGGACATCTACCAGAACCCAACGATCTCGGCGCTGGCCGCGGCCCTGGCACCGGCGGAAGAAGCCCCGGCAACGTCGCAGGTGCAGGACCGGCTGGCCGAGGTGCTCGCGGGAGTGCTCGGCCTCGAGCAGGTCGCGGTGGACGATGACTTCTTCCACGACCTCGGCGCCGACTCACTGGTGATGGCGAAATTCTGCGCCCGCGTGCGCAAGCAGCCGGACCTGCCGCAGGTATCCATGAAGGAGATCTACAGCAACCCGAACATCTCCGCACTGGCAGCGGCCCTGCAGATTCCCCCGCAGCAGGACAAGGAGGCGGCCCCCTCGCCAGCCGTGGCCTCCGTGCCGGCGACGCCGGCGCCGATGGACGCGCGGACCTGGGAGTACGTCATGTGCGGCACGCTGCAGGCCCTCGTCTACATCTGCTACTGCCTGGTCGCCGGCCTGCTCGCGGTCGTATGGTACCAGTGGGTGTTCCCGGAGACTCGGGGCCGGGTAATCACTACTGGTTGGGCCACGCGATGAGCTTCTGGGAGATCTACCTGCGGACGCTGGCCTACGGGGCGGCGGTGTTCGTGGCAATGTGCCTCCTGCCCGTGGCGGGGAAGTGGATAATTGTCGGGCGCTTCCGCCCCCAAGAGATCCGGATCTGGAGCATGGCCTACTTCCGCTTCTGGCTCGTCAAGACCATGATGCGGACCTCGCCCATCGTGCTGATGACAGGTTCCCCGCTGACGACCTTCTACCTGCGAGCCATGGGCGCGAAGGTAGGCCGCAACGTCACGATCCTGACCAACCGGCTGCCGCTCTGCACCGACTTGCTCACCATCGGGGAGGGAACGCTGATCCGCAAGGACGTCATCCTCAACGGGTACCGTGCCCATGGCGGTGTCATCCAACTGGGCGGGGTGACGCTGGGCCGGGACGTAATCATTAGCGAGGGAAGCGTCCTCGACATCAACACGGCCATGGGAGATAACTCGCAGCTGGGCCACCGGTCCACCCTCTACACCGGCCAAGCCGTGCCAGAGGGCGAACGGTGGCACGGTTCGCCAGGCAGGCCCGGCGGTGCCAACTACGCCACCGTCGAGCCGACGCCTTACCGGCCGTGGCGCCGTGCACGGTTCGCCGTGTCCCAACTCGTGGCCACACTCGGGTTAGGCCGCACCATGCTGGGCATGGCACTCACCCTGGCCGTCCTGGCGTACCCGCCCGTGGCGATGCTTCTGGAAGCGCAGCCGCTCGCCTTCGCAAGCTGGACCTTCTACGCCAACGCCGTCGTCATCGCCGGCCTGGGCGTCCTTGGTGGGACAATCCTGGAGCTGCTCCTGATCACGACGGTGCCGCGGATGCTCCAACTCGCCTTGAAGCCGGACACGTTGTATCCGATGTTCGGGCTGCGGGACGCCGCCGAGCGGGCGCTGGCGAGGATGACCAACAGCCGCATCCTTCCAACGTTGTTCGGCGACAGCTCCTACGTCGTGAACTTCGTTCGCTCCATCGGGTACCGCCAGCCGCAGGTCCAACAGACCGGCTCGAATTTCGGCACGGGGTTCAAGCACGACAACCCGTTCCTGTCGGAGGTCGGCACCGGAAGCATGATCGCCGACGGGGTATCGTTCATGAACACCGACTACTCGGCGACCTCGTTCAAGCTCAGCCGGGCCGCGATCGGCGCACGCAACTTCCTTGGCAACTACGTACTCTACCCAGCCGAAGCCAAGACCGGTGACAACTGCCTGCTCGCGACCAAGGTCATGGTTCCCATCGACGGACCTGTCCGCCACGACGTGGGTCTGCTCGGATCACCGGCGTTCGAAATCCCACGCTCGGTCCTGCGGGACGCCCTTCCCGGACAGCATGCGGGCCGCGCCAACTTCCGCCGTGACCTCGCGGCCAAGAACAGACACAACCTGCGCACCATGTCCCTCTTGCTGCTTGTCCGCTGGCTCAACGCGTCGGTAGCCCTGCTGGTGACATTTGCCGGCCTCGAGTTCTACGACCAGTTCGGCGCCCTCGCCCTCAGCGCGTCGTTCGTCGTGTTGCTCGTGGTCGACTTGCTGGTTCCCGTCGGCATCGAGCATCTCGTGAGGCGGTTCCGGCCGCTCGAACCCCGGTTCTGCTCCATCTACCACCCCTACTTCTGGTGGCACGAGCGGTACTGGAAGCTGCTCCTCGGGAGCCGGTTCATGCTCATGCTCAACGGGACCCCGTTCAAGCCGCTGCTATGGCGTCTGCTGGGCGTGCGGATCGGCTCCCGCGTGTTCGACGACGGTTGCGCAATTCCCGAGCGGACCCTGGTGACGATCGGCTCGCGCTGCACACTGAACAGCAGCACCCAAATTCAGTCACATTCCCAGGAGGACGGGATGTTCAAGTCCGACTACGACGTCATCGGCGACGACGTCACGCTCGGCGTCGGCGCCCTTGTCCACTACGGCGTGAGCATCGAAGACGGTGCCGTTGTGGCCGCCGACTCCTTCGTGATGAAGGGAACGACCATCCCTCGGGGAACCCTGTGGGGTGGCAACCCGGCCGAAGAGGCCCGAGCCTCCGCCACGTCCACCACCGCACTGGAAAGGGCCGTCCCGTAAGCCGGCCCCACTGCGCCATGAGTGAGAGCTCATGCAAGCACGTGAAAAGCCAGTGTGCGGTGGAATCATGTTCCATCAGGGCTCATTACTGGGCGGTTGCTTCAGCCATAGCGGGTGAGTCGAGCTGGTGATGATGAAACGATTCGATAGGATCGGCCAGAACTAGTCGGCGGGGGTGATCGGCGATCCACCTCAGTCATGCAACGGACTCAGTCCGGGCGCGAAGGCGCGGAGCCGGCCTTGGCCCGCCCGCGTCCTGAAAATCAACCAGCCCGAAACCATCACCAACGACGGAATCGAAGCTGCTGCGAGCATCCTCGTCATCGGTAACTAACGACAAAGAGCGATCACAGAACACCGACAAAGAGCGCCGAAGTCCACGTCCGAGACGTCGAGGAGGCCGAGTTTTCGGCTGCACGGGGGCTCCACACGGGGCCCGGGACGGTGTCTAGAAAAGCTGTTGTATTCCAAGACAGCAGTGAATACGGTCGCTGTCGTGTTTCTCAATGGAGGTCGTCTACACGGGTTGTCATTTTCGGAAGTCGTCTACACCCCCTCCCTGCGGCTTCACTTGAGTGAACAGGGGGACTGCAATCCGGTCAGAGCAGGGCGAAAAAGTGTCGGCCACGCAGCTGCCGACGTGCCAGAATCCACACATGACCAAGGAACGCAGTGAACTGAAGAGCATCGGATATGAGATCTTCATCGGAATCCTTTCGCTCCTGTCGATCGTCAATCTCGTGCTCGCGTATGCCGCGCAGGAGCCGTCGCTCGCCACCGTGCTCGAGGTGATGAACGCCCTTTTCAGCGTGATCTTCCTCGCCGACTTCCTCTACCGGATCGTCACCGTGCCCTCAGCGGGCGCCTATTTCTTCAGACACTTTGGCTGGGCCGACCTGCTGGCCAGCCTTCCCTTCGCGCAACTGAAGTTCCTGCGCATCTTCCGGCTGATCCGGGTGTACCGCCTGCTCCGCGATGTCGGTATCCGCACGATCGGCCGCACGCTGATCAAAGACCGGGCCGGCAGCTCCCTGTACATACTGCTGCTCATGGGCATTTTCGTGCTCGAATTCGGAAGCCTCACGATGCTCCGCATCGAGCAGTACGCCCCGGGGGCCAACATCAGAACCGCCTCGGACGCCATCTGGTACACGATCGTCACGATCTCGACCGTTGGCTACGGCGACCAATATCCGGTGACCGGTGCCGGCCGTCTCCTCGGTGCGAGCATCATCGTCATCGGCGTGGGTATCTTTGGCACCTTTACCGGCTACCTGGCCAATTTCTTCCTGGCTCCCCGGAAGAAGGAACCCGCACCGCCCGTCGATGCGGGCGACACCAGCGCGACGGTCGAAGGACTTCGCCTGCGCCTGGAAGAGTCCGAAGCGAAGCTCACCGAGATCAGAAAGCTGCTCACCGAGCCAACCTAGACCCCGAGGTTGCGTATCTGTCGGCCCCATACATCACTGCAATCGTGGTTGCAATCGGCGGATTTGAGGTGGCTTTGCTGGCAGCGTGGCAACTACTTTCGGCCGCGGCGGCCGGCGGAGCCTCGCCCGGTCGAGCAAAGCGATGGGCTAATGTCCTGGCAGTTTCCCTAAGTTTCATGGCAGTGATCTTCGCAGGTGTCTGTGTACACGCCGGATCCTTCGCAGCTGTCGGCGGCCCTGCGATGCTATTCGGGATTCTGGCCTCTCTCGCCCTTGTACTCGTCGCGTTCGTTCTCAGAAAAAAGGCCGTGGATTTCGTGCTGGGAGATGATGTCGACGGCCCTGTAGCGCAGCGGGGCCAATACCCGTTCACCCCACCACACGGCGAAGGACGAGCCTAAGCCCGTCCCGTCCCTGCGTCGTCTGCTCGGCCGCGGGTGGTAGGTCTCGTTCACCTGATCAGGCTTCCGTCACCCCCGCCCTTACCCCTTGCGGCGCCTGAACATTGCCCAAAGGCCCCGCGCGGATACGAACAGCACCAGGGCGGTCCCGAGGGCGGCCAGTCCCATAAACCCGAAAGTGACTCCAATTCGGAGCGCAGAGGGCCGAATGTCGTCATTGGCCTCATCAATCCCACCAAAACTGAGCCAGGAGAAAAAGGCACTAGTCAGACCGACGACAACCATCATCGAGCCAACCCCGTAGACCGCTGCATTCGATAACCGGCCCACGTCTCCACGCCCCTCGTCGCCCTGACTTCCGGCCATCCTATGTGCTGCTCAACCTACCTTGGAGGGCACACCGCAGCGTGACCGGTTCCAACACTGCCATCACTGTGCCCTATCCTTGCATCCCGGGCAGGGGTGGCGCGGTATCCGGGCGCGCCGGTGCCCGCCCGTACATGGCTATTCCGGTCCTTGACTAGAGGGGTTCCTCTCCTAACAAACGAGCCATGCCGACGCTTTGGCCGTCGCGGAATCGGGCATAAAGCACAAATCTTCGTCCGTCCCTCGGCGGGTCAAGCGTTTACCTGCAGCCAAACATTCGCCGCTCCGCTTTCCCTGGTGATCCTGATGTGCCAGCATCCTGGTTCATCGAGCACTATGCCTGATCCGTATTCATCTCCAGGGCGGGCATAGTTGCTGGATGGGTGGTATTCAGGGCCCCACACCAGACTTGATTTGCTACCACCGGGCCTGGTCACCGTAACAACGGGATCGCCGGATCCGCTGATGCGCCAAACAATCTTCTTTTCAGCTTCAGAAGCCAGCAGGAGTCCATCCGTCTGAACCAGGCCGTACAGCGTAGTTCCGTCTTCGGACGTGCCCTCAACTTCGGTCCCGTTGACACCGTTGAGTATCCGCGAAGGCGATGAACAGGCAGTCTCCTCTGTTATCTGTTCCGGGGTATTCCTAGACCGGTCCTGTGAAGTACAAGCGGTTGCCGCCAGCGCGACTGATATAAGGGCAACAGTCCCCCAAAGGAAGCTCGGCGCGGCGGCAGTGCCCATTCCGAATCGCATTGGCATTCCCATGGCGTGAAGCATTGCATGTCGAGCATCGAAAACAAAGGAACTTCTTCATTCCCCACCAACGCCGTAAGGTCGGACTCACCCGGCCCACCGCTGCATGAAAGTTGTCCCGGGCAGCTTGCTGCCGAGCGGAATGAATGGCCTTCCAATTCCGCTCTCCCGTAAGCCGGTCCCCCACCGAGACATAGACTAGCGAAAGCTTATGCATGGGAGTGAATAGCCCGAGCGCGATTGAAATCATGTTCTGCCGAGGCTCATTGCTGTCCCGTTCGAGGGTCCTTTCCCTTGAAGAGGCCGGGTCCCTAAGCTGCCGGGTTCGTGTCTTTACCGTCGAGCCAGAGTGTGTCGCTGGCGTCGGCATGGGTGCCGGTGGTGCCGACGTGCTTGTCGCTGATCTGAGGGCCTTTGGTGATGACGTGTACGAGCGCCATGCCGTGTCCGCGTCCGAGATTGTAGTCCTGCTTCAGCCAGTCGAGGATCGGCGTGGCCTTGGTGGTCGCGTCAAATCCGTGCTCCTGGGCGAGGTCGATGAATTGGCGAGGGGTGAGGCCGGTCTTGGCTTCTATGTTGTCGAGGTAGCTCTGGAACGACATGGGCTGCTCCTTCTTAATTCACCGCTACAAAGATGAGGGAGAAGTTATTCACCTACTTGAATAGCCCGAGGCAGGGTTGCGTTCCAGCTCCGTCAAGGACCAATACTGTCCCGTTTGAGCGTACTTATCGAGACACCTGTCAAAACATACTCACGGTTATCGGCTCTTTATGCCTAAGGCGCGTTTGGACCGGTATTCGTGGGCCGGGAGCAGGCGGACTGGACAGGTCTTGAATTTGGTCTGCTGGCGCGGGGCGTTTTGCAGGTGCCTCAGGTGCCTTACCGGGGACGGCCTGCTGTGGTTCTTTCGATGGCTGCCAGGTCACGGAGCCTCAGAAAGGCAAGGAATGCGCACAGCGGGATGAGCACGGCCGCGGCGGCCGGGAGCCCGGCGTTGACGGCAATCAGAATCAGCAGCGTGGCCGGCAGGAGCCCGCGGATCATCCACAGGAGCAGCGCGAGCGAGGAGGCATCGCCCATCGGGGTCAGCACCGGGGCCAGCATCCGCACCGGAATGCCGGCCGACCCGCTGAGCATGACCGACACGCACGGCGGGGCGGTCACCGGCAAGACCAGTGCAACCGGCCCGTGGAAACCGGCCGGCGACCACGGGGCGGCCCCGAGGAAGCCCAGGCCGAGATACTGGCTGCCAGCAGGATCAGGGGCAGTACCGCGTGCCGGCCGGCCGCGGACCAGAATGGGTCCGGGCCGATGCGGTCGGCCCCGACCGTGTCGGTATAGTCCATCAGGCCCTTCGCCAGGACCCCGAATGCCCTTTCGAGGACGACGAGTGCAACGGCGGTGGCCAGCAGGTGGCCGCCGGTCGCCGCCGACAGGGCCCCGCAGGCGATACCTGCCAGCGGGGCGGCCGCGGACCGTGCCGGGGTCCTTACCAGCGAGAGCGCATCGGCGTGCAGGATCCGCGGCCATGCACCGGCGCCGAAGGCCGGACGGACCCTGCGGAACCGGCGGGCCCGGCCCGCACGGGCGGTTCCCAGCGCCCTGGCGTCCCCGGCCATCAGCCCCGCAGCCAGAGTCGCCCGTGCACCCAGATCGGCTTCGAGACGCCCGATGCTGACCCGGTCCAGGAACCGGGGAACGGCCACGCCGAGAGCCACGGCCGCCGTCAGTTCCAGGCAGGACAGAACCGCCATGCCCGACCCGCTGAACAGCACCGACCCCACCACCAGGAAAGCCCCGACGGTGCCGAATGCCCACCGGCCTGTACCCGCATTCGTTGTCTGCGTGAGCACCAGGGATCCTGCGGCCACGCCCCCGAGCCCCAGGCCGGAGGCGACCGAGGCGGCAGCCGGCATGGGTTCGAGCCCCAGTCCGGCGGAGGCAACGGCGAAGACCAGACCGCCGGCGGCGGCCACCGAAGCGAATAGCAGCAGTGTCCGGGCCTGCAGCGTGCCGCGGACCCCGAAGGGGCCCTCGATGAAGTAGAAGAGCTCCCTGGCGGTGGGTACGACCAGGCCGGCGTGGGAGGGCGCGAACGCCGTCAGCGCCACCAACACCGACCCCGCCAGGTGGAGTGAGAACAGTATGGACCCGGCTCCTACGGCCTGACAGAACTGTGCGAAGAGCCCGGCGGCCGACCATACCGAGGGCGCTCCGAAGAACACGGTGCAGAGCGCCACGACGTAGGCCCGGTAGAGCCTGCCGTGGTCCCCGGGCCGGCGCCCACGCAGGAAGTGGCGCGCCGCCTTCAGGTCCGGGGCGCCGCCCACCCTGAGAGCGAGTGTTTTCTGATCGGCCATGCTAGGCCGGAGCCTCCAGCCGGACCGCCGTGTCGGCAAGCCCGTCGACGAACCCGGGATCGTGGGTGGCCATCACGATCGCGGTCCCGGCCTGCTTCCGCTGCGCCAGCAGGCCCCGGACTGCGGCCCGCCTCCCGGCGTCCAGACGCTGCTCCGGTTCATCCAAGACCAGCAACGCCGCCGGGCGCAGCAATCCGAAACACAGGGCCACCAGCTGCCGCTCTCCGGCGGAGAGCTCATCCGGGAAGCTGTCCGCGATCCGCCCGATCCCCAGCGACTCAAGCAGGGCCGCGGGCCGGACGCCGTCGCGGGGCCGCCCCCAGGACGCGTCCACGAACTCCAGATGATCCCAAACCGTCAGATGCTCGAAGAACGGCGGGGTTCCCATCACCGCCGCGATCCCTCCCGCACCGGCAAGGTCCCCGTCAAACCGGACCGCTCCGGCGGTCGGGGCGTCCCGCCCCAGCAGGATCCGCAGCAGGGTCGTCTTTCCCGCCCCGTTCGGCCCCTCCACAGCAACGCAGCGTCCCGGCTCGATCCCGAACGAGACAGGAGCCAGAATCATGCGGCCCGAAACCTCCCGGCAGACACCGCGCACTTCCCCCAACACTGAACCCACCCCCAACCACCAACGCCAGCCCACATCGCCGGGACATTCCCAGCTCCGGACACCGGCACTCACTCCCGAATCTACCAAGCGCCGGCCAGGTGCCTGCGAACACTTCCGTCAGTGATTCGAGGGCCCCGCCAACAAGTAGAACCGGGAGTGTCTGTCGCATAAGCCGGCTCCTCACCGCGACTCTAAAACTTGAGAATTTATGCAGTGCCTGAATAGCTGGTGGCGCTTTGCTCCACGCCCTCTCAGCCTTCGCAGAGGTCCCCCTAGCATGCTCCCGGGAGACGCGTCCGGACTACACGCGTATATCGGTTTCAGACGGGTGGGCTAGCTCTCGGAGCGGGACCATGTCGCGACCAAGTTCCCCATTTACCGAAGCCTTCAGCCAAGGAGAGTTACTTCTTCTCGCTCACACTGTCGATCGTCGTAACCACGGAGGCGCGGACAGTGAGGACCTTCTTGGTGTGAGAACCGTCCGCGTAGAAGACGAAGAAATCGCCTTCATGCCGGTACTTGGCGGCATCGACGGTGGCGCGATACGCACCTGCATCGTCCAACCTCTTGTTGATCTCGAACTTCGGCAAGGCCCCTCCATTCTCTCTGATAGCAGAAACGACCATGAGCTGAATGAGTGCGTCGCGTTAATGGGTGCGGCGCCCCATGCTGGCTTCGAGAGCGACGTCGGGGCGGTTTAGGTATTCAAGGGGTTCTTAGACTTCGACCCCGGTCATGGCACGACGTCCCATGAAAAACCATATGAGTGGCCCAAGGACCGGGACTGCCAAAGAGATGAGAACCCATACACCTTTGGCGGTCGCGGTATGCCGACTTCGGCCAACGCTGATCAGCGCGGAAACCAGCAGCACTAGATGCAGAACCAACGGAAGGAGCACTGCCAGTTCAAACCACATTGGCAATAGGGGATTATCCATCCAAATTCCTCCGGTCCATATCAAAAGACTTGCCTCAGACCTCACAAATAGTCTTTCAACTGACAATCGGGGTTGTCATCGTCAACACTGAACTGCCTACGATCAAGCCTGCGGCATGGCGGGGGTCGGAATTCTGCCTTGGGACTTGCAGCCCGAAGGTCACAACGCGGCTGCATTGGCCCAAGCCGCAGTCCAATGGATAGGGATGCTCATCCTCGCGAGTGCACTCAAGGGCAGCACTGCAGCATGGTGGGCGTCAGCCCTGACCCTGGCCAGCATCACACTCTCGATCGCCGGTTTCGTTCTGTTTCTCGGCGCGGTCGGCGTCGGACCGTCAATCTCGTTGGGCCTCGGCGTTACAGAGCGCCTCGCCTTCGATACCCTCACAATATGGTCTGCAGTCCTGGGCCTGATCCTACTCACGACGACAATTAGTGGCCGTGGCAACACCGCGCCCAATGGCGACGGGCGTCGTCAAGCGTCGTCGACATCACCTATCGGCTGAACCAGCGACACCGCGTTCGTTGATCGGTCCCCCACCGCGACAAAGCTGAGCGAGAATTTATGCATGCCTGTGAATGGCCCCAGCGCGATGGAAATCATGTTCCACCAGAGCCCGTGAATGTCCCGTTAGAGGATCGACTTATGGAACGGATCTGTCTTTCGATCGGGAGCTTGTCGAAAGTCGCTCGCCATCCCATCCTCTACTGCTGCCAGCCAGCGGATGCGTCGTGGTCAGGTGATAATAGCGCTGACTGCGAAGACGCCACCCCAAGGGTCTCTGATCACCGCGCTTCTGAATCCCGGTGAATCCGTGGGAGTCATTACGACGCCCCCGCCTAGAGCAACAGCCCGGTCGGCGATGTTATCTGCATCGCTTACGGCGAAGTTCACGCTCCAATGCGGCGGAACCTCGATACCGTCGGTGGCGGTAACCACGGCCACCACCCGGTCTGCGCGAAGCCACATTGAGAAGGGAGCCTCCGGCAATGACTTCAGTTCCCAATCGAACATCGTCTGGTAAAACTTCTGCGCCTGGCCAACATCCGGGGTGTGCAGCGAGCTCATCGCCCAGCAGTTCGGCTCGTCGGCCAACTCTACGCCGTCGCTCTCCCCCGCCTGTCGTAAGCAGAACAGGACACCGGAAGAATCGGCAACCAGTTCCGCATGGCCCCCGGCGTCAATGGTTCCGTGCCGCCGGCCCCCTTCCCGCTCAGCGCGAGCTGAAGCCTCCCCGAGATCACCGACACGGACGTGGGTGAGCCATCCCGGAGGCAACTGCGGCGGCGCCTGGGCGACGCCGCCCACCAGGCGGCCGTCAATACGTGCCAGGTAATAGTCACCGCCGAATCCGGAAGACATCGGGTTTGCCTCATCGAAACTCCATCCGAAAAGCTCACCATAGAAGTCTTTGGCGGCTCTGGGATCCGGTTGCCAAGTATCAACCCAACACGGCACACCCACCGAGGAAGTATCTCGTTTTGACATGAAGCACCCCTTACAACCTGGCTAGCCCGACCGGAACATAGGGCAACACTAAACAAGCATTCCGCTCCCTGAGAAACCCACTCGTCTCGGTTGAGATCGCTCTAACAACTCCCGGCCGGGGCGCTCCCCGACCAACCGTCAGGCCCTTTTCCATCATGCCGACAAACGGGAATCGGCATCGCCCTAAGATCATGAACTGCCTGCCAGATCTCGCCAACCTTACCCGCGCAGCTCTGGTCTGGCTGGTAAAAACTTTTGAGACGTTCCTTCAGCTATGGTCACGAGAACTAGCAATCTAGTCCAAGTGTGCTTTGGCTCGTCCAGAAGTCCGTTCATCCATACGGTTTAACCGTCGCTGGAGGCGTTCAAGTCGGAATTTGAGGATCATCCGCGTGCGCCAAAGGCACCGATTTATGTCCGCCCTGACAGAAACTGCGCAATCGAACGAAGCGCGTCCAATAAGCCGGTGGTCCAACGCGACAGTTCGCTGCCCAGGACTGCGGTGTTCCTCAGCCTCGTTTGACGGCGGTATTGAAGTCGGCCGCCTCGCGCACGAGTGCTGTGAAAGCCGCGTCGTCGACGGAGTCGCCCTCGAACAGGTCAATTGCCCGCCACGACTTTCCGCCGAGCCCAGCGTTGAACAGCCCGTCGGCATCCGCCAGTTGCGCTCCCTGCGGGAAGGTGAGTTTGATCTTCGCCTTGTGTGCGTTGCCAACAGCGATGATCCCGTCGTGCTCCCACACGGGACTGCCCATCCACTTCCAGGTTTCCTCGACGTCAGGAAGCTCCTCGTGGATAAGCCGGCGAATATGTGCCAGCCGTTCTCCGCGCCAGTCGTCCAGCGACTCGATGAGCGAGTCGATCTCCTTCTTACCGTCCTTGTCCACGCTCTTGACCGTTGCCATATTCGGTGTCCCTTCATGAAACGCCTGGGTAGTGGGCTGTGTCATACACTATGACGAATCAGCCGAAGAAATTGTGACTGGGAGTGACTGCGCTGACTGACATTTTCGAGGTCGAACGTCCGCGGCTCCTCCGTTTAGCCGGACGGATCCTTTCCGATCACGCAGAAGCCGAGGACATCGTCCAACAGGCCTGGCTGCGCCTAGCCTGCACCGCCGACCAGGTCGAGAACGTCCCGGCATGGCTAACGACTGTCACCACCCGGCTTTGCCTTGATCGGCTGCGCGCCAAGACTCCGGTCCCCTTAGACGAAGTCGAGCTTCACACCGAGGCGCATCCGGACCCGGCCGACGAGATAGCCCTGGCCGACACCGTCGGCGTCGCTCTGCAGGTCGTGCTTGACCGGCTCACACCACGCGAGCGGGTAGCGTTCGTCCTTCACGAGAGCTTCGGGTTCGACTTCGCGACCATTGCCGCGATCCTTGACGCCAGCCCCGCCTCGGCCCGCAAGCTCGCCTCGCGGGCTCGTGCCAAGGTCGCCCAGCCCTCCCCCGACACGTCACTTGCCGACTGGCAAGTCGTCGATGCCTTCCTCGCTGCGGCGCGGGAGGGCGACTTCAGCCGAGTACTTGAACTGCTCGCCCCCGATGTGGTCGTCACCGGCGATGACCCCGCCGTCGCACTGGGAACCCCCAAGCAGATCGCCGGACGTCAGGCCGTGGCCGAGTTCTTCAATGGCGCCGCCAAAGCGGCTTTCGGAGTGTTCCTCGGTGAGCGGCCCGGCGCGGCCTGGATCCACCGCGGCCAACCTAAAGTCGCCTTTGACTTCACCATCGTCGGCGGCGTCATCACCGGACTCAGATTCCGAGCGGAACCCGAGACACTCGCCTCCGTGCGTCGTCGACAGGCAGACGTGCCGGCTCAGTCCTCCGGCAGCTGAGCGAACGCCCTCTTCGTCCCGCGGTACCAGCCCATCGCGGCCAATGGCTTGCGCCACCGCCCCTTCATCTCCTCCTGCGCCGATTCATGCGCAAGGTCACCATCCCGCACGGCCTGACGAAGGTGTCTGTCCTGGGCCTTAATCACAACATCGGCATTCTCACCGCGCAACTCAAAATCACACGGACCACCGAGCTGGCTACAAGTCATCGTCTTCATGGTTCTCTCCCTTTCGCTGAGGGCGGCGCACCCTTCACTAGCTGAAATATCAGCGCCATCCACCCTAATGACGATTGACGGAGAGAGAATGTGACACGAAGAACGCAACCCAAGAACCTTCCAGCGCGAACCCTGCTCGGCTAGAGGTGTCCGCGGCCCTGTATCGTGACGTGGTGAACGGCGTGAAGGGTCTGTGTGACATGCCGGCACACTATGATGCGGGGCGTGATGAGGATGTGGACGTGCTGTCCTGCCAGGACCGGATCCGTTCGGCACTGGACCTGATGCTAGCCGGCACGAAGCCGTCCGGTGATGCAGTGCTGTGGGAGAAGTACAAACGCGCGTATGAGTGCAAGGATTCGTGCGGGCCGGAGCACTCCCGCGACGAATGCGTCGCGGATTCGCAAATGGTCCGTGACTGGGTCAAATACTGGGGCGTTCGCGCCGACGAAATGCCGGAAGGAGCCAGGTTCTAGCTGCCTTGGACATTCGCTGCGGCTTGGTTTAGCGATAAATTCGCTCGAGGCATGACCGGTTCAGTCAACAATGAAGCTGGCAAGCCCGTATCAAGCGGTGTTTTGATGCCGTCAGGCAATGGGAGCCACGGACCGGCAGGCCTGACGCAATCGAATCAGGAAGCTCCCTGGACACAGATGACCGCATTTGGAAGTCGGTCCCATAAGCCTGTCCCCCACCGGGACAAAGATGAGCGGGATCTTTTGCATGTCTGTAATTGGTTCGAGAGCGATGAAATTCATGTTTCATCAGGGTTGATGAATGTCCCGCATAAGAACGCCATGGAGCATCCATCAAGAAGCAAAGCGGAAAGTCCTTTTTGCGTGCAGTCGCATCTACCCGCTGGCCACTGACCTTGCCGCCAAGGGAATTCCCGCGGCGGTGACCAGCAGGTGTTGGAGTTCAGCAAGCAAGGCTATTACCGGTGGAGGGCGAACCCGGGGACGGAACGGGACTGGCTCGATGCCGGAGCCAGCCCGCAATGTCATGGGCACATTCTTCGGTCGAACGATTCGTGGTGTCGACCTCAAAGTCGTAGGTCATTCCGCTGTGCACGCTCAGGGCTTGCTGTCGCGCCATTCCCTCCACACGATCAGTCCGTTGCGCTTCGCGTGATGCGGCGACATCAGGGTCGCAGTGCACTCCCACCCACGCCATGTTCACGTCGCTGAACGTGGACCGTAGAAGCTCCTGCCCGGCACCACCTGAGAGAAGAACCTCATCAAGAATCATGTGGGCCCCCGTCCTCGCCATGCTGCTCAGTCCGGTGTACCAACTGCGTTCGAGTGCCCGATGCTCGGTGCTGAAGGTGATCGTGCCGTCCTGCTCGTAGGTGATTCCCGCCCGCGGGCTATTGCCGCGATTGGGGAGTGCTTCGATAAACGTATCTACACCGAAGGTCAGCCAGATACCCGGGAGCATTTCCTGGAGAGCCCGAGTGATGGCTGACTTCCCGGAACTCGAGCCCCCGTTCAGCACCACTATGCGGGGATTCAGATGCGAAGACATTCCGCGAGCCTAACCAAATATGTATGTAGAGGCCATGTCCTACCGTGGGACTGAGCCCTCTATTCCAGTTTGCTCGCGATACGCGTCAGCGCAGCGAGGTCCTCAGGATCAAGGAGGTCGGCAAAATGGCGCCGGACAGACCCGAGATGAGTTGATGTGGCATCACGAAGGACCTCCCGCCCCTCGAGGGTAAGGGTGAGGAGACAACCGCGACCATCGGCAGGGTCGGGAGTACGGCGGATGAGGCCACGGGCTTCCATCCGGGCGGCCTGGCGGGAGAGCCGGCTCCGGGACCACCCCATTTTCGCGGCCTGGGCATGCAACGTGCTTGTACAGTCGACACTTTCGACCAGTGTGCTCAGCACTTCGTAGTCGGGTTCTGACAGCCCCACCGAGACCAGATCGTGCGCAGTTCTGGACTGCACCGCGATCGTCATTCGACGAAATGCACGCCAGGCGCGCTCCTCTTCCTCGTTGAGCCACTTGGACGTCGTGGCTCGGCATTTCGTTGACATGGAATCATTCTAAGGCGTACGGTCGTTTACATGACAATGAAAAAGGTGCGTGTTCTTGTGCTGATCTGCAGCACCCGGCCGGGCGCAATCGGTCCCGCGATAGCCCAGTGGTTCATCGACACAGTGTCGCCGCTCGGGGCAACTCTAGGGGTCGAGTTGGTGCCGGTGCCGCTGCGCGACCTCGACCTGCCCTTCCTGGACGAGGAGGAACACCCTGCGTCCGGCGTGTACCAGCACCAGCACACGCGGGATTGGAGTGCGATGGTCGAGGCTGCCGACGGCTTCATCATGATCACCCCCGAGTACAACTACGGAATGCCGGCTGCACTCAAGAACGCACTGGACTATCTCAGTCGCGAATGGGCCTGGAAGCCGGTCGGATTCGTCAGCTACGGCAACACTTCTGCCGGCACCCGCTCGGTCCAGCACGCGAAACAGGTGGTCACCACGCTCCGGCTCGTGCCGCTCGGAGCCACCGTCGCGATCCGCATCGCAGACACAATGGAAAACGGCAGCGTGCGGGCGAGCAAGCGGCTGGACGCCTCCGCATCGAGCGTGATGAGTGAACTCGCCAGACTCGCCCACACACTCCGGCCGCTGCGCGAAGCAGCGCAGTCGACGGCAACCCCAGGGCCACTGCCGGGCTCGTATGCGCGGCGGCTGACAGTCGACGACGCTGCAGAGGTCGCTGTGCTCCAGCGATGCTGCTGGGTTGATGAGGCCATCGCTTGCCAGACGCTAATGATCCCCGCTTTGCACGAAACTCTTGATGACGTACGGGCCGGGCTTCAGGACTGGAGCGCAACAGGGCTGTGGCGCGACGGCAGACTTCTCGGCATGGTCCGTGCTCAGACGCGAGGATGACGCCTGGAACATCGGTCGCCTCGCTGTCGTTCCGGACTTGAGGGGCGCCGGGGTCGGTCGCTGGCTTCTACGGCACGCAGAAGCAGCCGCCGACCCGGACTGCGAGACCGCCGCGCTATCTACCGGCGCACGAAGCGAACGCAACATCCGCCTGTACCGCAGCGAAGGGTTCGAGCAGACATCAGGCAGCCATGGGGACGACATCATTCATTTCACCAAACACCGGGCGATAGACGGGCTTACGCTCAGTACCTTATGACGGCCTAGTTCCCGTCTACGCAGGAACCGAGGTGCTCCACAAAGCCGGACACACCGAACGACATCTAGATAGTTATCCCTAATCTTGGGAGACTACATGCCTTCCCGTCTCCAAACGATCGAGCAGGCTGGGGCTCGCGGTCGTCGCACAACTAGCTCCGACTGTCCGATTAGACGGTCCCTCACCGCGACATAGAAGAGCGCGAGCTTATGCACGTGCGTGAATAGCCCGAGCGTCATCGAATTCATGTTCCGCCAGGGAACATCACTGTCCCGTTTGAGGATCCCTTCGGGCAACACTCCCTCGGCGGATCAAGCGTCTACCTGCAGTCAAACATTCGCCGCTCCGCTTTCCCTGGTGATCCTGATGTGCCAGCATCCTGGTTCATCAAGTACTATGCCTGATCCGTATTCATCTCCAGGGCGGGCATAGTTGCTGGATGGGTGGTATTCAGGGCCCCACACCAGACTTGATTTGCTACCACCGGGCCTGGTCAACCGCTACGAACGGGATCGCCGGATCCGCTGATGCGCCAAACAATCTTCTTTTCAGCTTCAGAAGCCAGCAGGAGTCCATCCGTCTGAACAGCCGTACGACGTAGTTCCGTCTTCGGACGTGCCCTCAACTTCGGTCCCGTTGACACCGTTGAGTATCCGCGAAGGCGATGAACGAGGCAGTCTCCTCTGTTATCTGTTCCGGGGTATTCCTGGACCGGTCCTGTGAAGTACAAGCGGTTGCAGCCACGCGACTGATATGGCAACAGTCCCCCGAAGGAAGCTCGGCGCGGCGGCACTGCCCATTCCGAATCGCATTGGCATTCCCATGGCGTCAGTTCCGACTTCTGGGAGCAGGTTCATACTGGTGAAGGTCCCCTTTCATTGTGTATCGGTGTAGCCAGAGCCTGACTGGGTCCCGGATGACCTCTTGTTTCTTCGGCCGAGCTGAATCATGAATGCCTGTACAAGAGCGAACCAAAACCCCGACTGTCCCAGTGATTACTTCCAATGTTCGCGAGGAAGTGCTCGATGACGGAGGGCGATGTCATCTCCCCAGGACGGGTCCCGCCGCTGCCGCCGCTAGGGCGACCCTAAAGGAGGGCATAGGGAATGTCAGGACATTCCAATACTAAGATTTTGCTAAAGCTGTGGGGGTATCGTTTACTTTCAGATGGTCTGGACGTAGAACATCTCGTCCTGTGCACATCCCTCATGCACGTCACCTAGCATTTCTTTAGCTCTCTGCAGCGATATCACTCCGCCGCCAAAGACCACGGAGGCATCTATTTCGAAGGCCTTGCCTTTGACCTCAACGCTCAACGGATCACCGTCTAAGAACCGGGTGCCGGCAGGAAGATCAAGCCCATGTCCTGTCCCTGAGTGGTCTTCCCGGTGATGCACTTGTCTGCCCTCAGGACGAGGGTTCCCTCAAACGCGGCTTCCATCTAAAGTTTTCGCTCCCGCTATCCGGGTTGACCGAGAGGATTTCACCGCCTGGCCCGGTAACGGTGCTTGAAGTGGCGCTGTGCCGGGGGAGTCCCCGCATCCAGCCATAAGGGTCGCAGACAAAAACGCCTGCCAACGCTACGAAGTGTTTCATAGCCAATCCTCACGCTCTTTGGACAACAGTCAGCATTTCGCTTAACCGTCAGTATGCCACCGACAAGGGGCACCACTGTGGCCTTTGAAAACATGCCCGAATTACTGCAAAAGGCTGGGCTTTTCATGCTGGCTGGCCCCGCTTGAGCATTACCTGCGCGCTGACTGCATTGGTGATCGCTGACGCGGCCGACAAAGTGCCCACCACCATGAAGGCGGCTGCGCCACGCCCATCAGAGTGCCGAAGGCGTCGGATTCCTTGAGATGCGCGAACACCTCCGGAGCGATCGAACCCTCCAGGTTGCCGTACAGAACCCTCCAGAGCAGGTAGCCGGCACCTGCGCCAAGCACGCCCGCGGTCCTGGGCAAGATCTTCTGCATCCTCATGGCGCGATCCTAGCCGTAACGAGGCAGGCACGAAGGTGGCTGCTGGTCTGGACTCAGCGCGTGAAGGTGCGCGCCGGGGCGGCCCAGGGTTAAAGCCGATTTGGAAGCATCGCTGGTCGCGATCCTCAGATGACCCTGGCATACTCCCTCGGCGAAATCCCATCGCGCCACTAGTCGGACTGGTCCAGTCAATGATTGCCCCGTTATCAGGGACCTGCAGGATCTGGGTTCAGGCGAGTTTGGTTATCTGGTAAGTGTGGCGGCCGCACGGAGTCGCTGCATGAGCACGTTGCCAAGTGCAGTGGCCGGTGTCAGCGAGCCTTTCCGCAGTCGGCAGCCGGTCACCGTCGAGGGCAAGAGCGAGTGCAGTCTCCCCTGCCATCACGGCGGTGGCGGCATAGCCGGGATCGCCGGGGCCAGCAGCAATCGCCTGGTATCGGTGCCCGTTCTCGGTGCGGGCGGTTACCTGGGAGTGGAACCAGCCCGCGCGCTGCGTGCTGGTGCTCGGACCCGTACCTGGTGCCGGAAGACAGCGGTCCAGCACTCCCGGGTCGGCGGGAACGCCATCGCGCCCGTGAATGCCCGGAGGCCGAGTGCCATTGCCCTGGCGATGACCGCTCCTGCCGGTCCGCGGGCTACCCCCATCACCTCGCCGTACTGAAGGGAGCGGCCGTAGGCCCAACCCTGCAATGCGTTGCTGCGGCGCACTATCCGGGTGTTGACCGCGGCCATGATGAAAGGGGCGGTCCAGGTGCCGTCATCGGAACGGCGCACAGGACCGGCATCAGGAGGCTGTTGTGTCGTCGGCTCCCGTGTGCGGTCGGGGCTCAGAGCGTAGGGGTCCGCGGCTAATGACCGCAGGGCGGTGCTCGATCGCATCGCGTCGAGCTGCCCGCGCATCGACTCGAGCGTGCCTCCGCTGATGCCACCCTTGGCCGTAGCAACGAGTTGGACCTCGACCAAACCGCCAGCGCCATCGGCTTCTGCCGCCTGATGAAGCAGCAGTACAGCGAGGTCGGACGGCACGGAGTCGTAGCCGCAGGAGTGCACGATCCGGGCTCCGCTCGTCCTGGCCAGAGCGTCGTAGCGATCGATCGCCTCCCGGACGAAGGACACCTCACCCGCGAGGTCGGCGTAGTGGGTACCGGCCCGTGCGCAGGCGTCGACGACAGGTAATCCGTGTTTCGTGTATGGACCGACGGTTGTGAGGAGCACGCGCGTGCCCGCGGCCAGGGCAGCGATCGAGTCCGCGTCCTCCGAGTCGGCTTCGATGAGGGCCCATCCGTGCGCCGCGACCGGCAACTGCGACCGAACCGCCTCGAGTCTGGACCTCGACCGGCCCGCGAGTCCGACTCGCATGCCGGCCGGTGCATGCTCCGCGACGTAGCCGGCGATCAGTCGGCCAACGAAACCCGTCGCTCCGTAGAGAACGAGGTCATGTTCCCGGGATGAGTTGTCCATAACTGCAGCCTTTCACAGCGGCAACTCCAAGCTGACACACGGCTCCTTGCTTTGGTCCTCGGGTATCGTGAGTGGTCCTGCTTGGGAGACTGGCTCGCGTTCCGCGTGTTTGCCAGTTAGGGTACACCCCAAGACGACGTCAGATGAGTGGCCAGAATCCTGTCAGAATAGAGCCCCATTTCCCATTTCTGACACCCTGCAACCAGCAGCCTTAGACCTCATTCTGACAAGACTTGGACGCTGACGAGCGTCAGCGCTGATGCGGCCTCTGGACTGCTGGGCGACGCCTTCGAGACGGTCTTCGACGATGAGATGGCCGGCCGCGGTTGGCTGATCGATGACCCGCTGGAACTCGTTGGCGGCGCGGAAGCGGCGGCTGGACCGGGCCGGGCGCGAGCTGCATGCCGCGCCGTAGCTGGCCCGGCACCAGGGCAAGAACTGCGACGGGATCGGCGAGGCCCTGGGGAATCAGCTCCCAGGCGGCCTTGGCACGCTACGGTCCCCTGAGTTGACGCGGCCGGCCCGGAAGAGTGTGCGTCTGTCCAGGCAGCCGCCCCGTCTACCTGGGGTTGAGTACGGGATAAGGACGCAGGCGTTTCACCGGCTGCCCGGGTTGGGGCTGGCGCTTTATTCATTGAGTCCCAGCCCCTTGACCAATAGGACACAACATCGAAGGACAGCGAAGGTAGAGTAACTGTTATGAATAATGATGCGATTTCCCGCGCTAAAGTATTCTCCTGGATTGGCGTGATCACGGCAGTTCTTTCGATATTCACCACTCAATCGGTGATGCTCCAAATGGTTTTACTAGGACTTGGAGCAGCGATGTTTATTATGGCTGCGTTCCGGATCCTTAGAATAAGTGCTTTGAATACTCTCGCATCCAAGGAAACACTGGTTGCGCTCTCATCTATAGCTGCAGGCGCCTTTTTCATACGGTTCGCGATATTGCTGGCTACCTCGCAGCCGGCTCGATACGGGGATTATGCCACTAGTGAGACGAACCAGCTGGTCCAATGGATTGCGTCGAACACAAATTTCTTCTATCTGGCATCGTTGGTGCTTCTTCTAGGGGCTACGCTGATTGCTCTTGTAGCCGTTTATCTTCCTAAGCGGAGCTCAGCTTCACCGGTCAAGCTTTAGGAGTTTGCTGCTACTGAAAGTGATTCGTTAGACGGTCCGGTACCATTGCGGCCTCCGCCCTCCGACCCGGAACCGGATCTGAGCCGTTTCCCTGCGTCACGATCCTGCACTCCGGCCGGCTTCGTGGACTCGGTGTATGAGGACTACCGGCCCGCGCCGCAGAATCCGGTTCTTTCCCGACTATGGCCACGGCCCGCTCTGGGAAAGCTACACCGACAAGTACGCCATGGACCCGGTAGATTACGGACTCTCGCCGTCGCTATCAAGTGACCTTCAAGCCTGGTTCGAATTCTGGGAGAGCCACTTCGCGCCATTCACCGGCTGGGACTCGCCGGAAAACCGGGAGTCGTCACGGAACGCAGCACAAGACCTCGTCAGTCGCCTGCGGGAGGAAGTTTCGGACATCGCCGACGTGGTCGATGAAACGGACTGGATCTTCGACGGCTAACGAGGATCTTCGCGGTTCGTGGGGAACGGCCTGCTGTAGCTGAGTGTTCATGCTGCCGTCCGGGCCGCACTTGTCAATAGGATATGCGATCGGTAGTTTCCTGCGTTGCGATAGCCGCGGCCGACGCGTTTTCTGGCTTTTATGCTGACATTGTTCGATTCGACCTTCGCTGTCGTGGCGCCGGTGACAATGAGGACCTCGATCTCTTTCCACCACCGGCAGACGGTGCGCCAGAGCCGGGTGGTTTCGGGCTGCCCGGCCCGCTCGACCAGCTGCTGCAGCTTGTCCTTGGCCGCCGTCGCATCGGCGAGGGAACCGGTCCGCAACAGGAGGCGAAGTTGCTCTTTGACTTCCCACGCGGCCTGCAGCTTGCCGGTCGGATCGTCGACGTCGAACACGGTCTGCAACCGGTTCCGGGCCCGGTCGGAGAGCTTCTCATCCGCCTTCAGCAACAGCATGCGGTTGGCCCAGACCGGGTCCTTGGCCCGGCCGCGCCGGCCCTTCGTCTCCTGCGTCAGGCGCTGCCGTACCTCGGTGAGCATGTTGTTCCCGAGCATCACCAGATGGAAGTGGTCGACGCTGACCGCCGTGCGGGGCAGCCACATCCGCAGCGCCTTCCGGAACGCGGCCGACGGGTCGATGGCCACCACCTGCACGCCCAGTCTCCACTCCAGGGGCCGGGCCATCAGCCACTGACCGACGCCCTGGTGATCGCGGCCGTCGACCACACCCAGGACCTGGCCGGTGTCCAGGTCCACGATCGTGGTCATCCACGGCTCGTACCTGGTCCAGGCCTTTGAATTCGGGTCCTGGAAATAGCGCACCGACCGGAACCGGTGTTCGTCGATGCCCAGGTACCGCGGCCTGAGCTGGTTCACATCCGGCAAGGTCGTCGCCGCTGCATTGATCGCTTCCTGAACCAGCCACCACGAGACCCCGAAGGCGCGGGCTGCCTCGAACACCGCACGGGAGGAATCAATGACGGCGGAGACCAGCGACTCCTTCAGCCGGCGGGTGGAACGGGCGAACCGCGGAACCTGATCCGTGGCCTCGCTGAACGACTTGCGTTCGCAAACCGGCTCATCGCAGAACCACCGGTACTTGTTCCAGAGCAGCTGCACCGGTCCCGCGACCGGGATATCCCGTAGCCGCTGCAGGCGCCTGGCCTTCCGCCGGAGCGCGATCGTGCCGCAGTCGGGGCAGCCGGGCGGCAGCTCGGATTCCACAGTGATCCGGCGCTGGCCCTGGGGCAGGATTTCGGCGTTGATGACTCTGAAATCGGGCAGGTTGAAGATCATGGTGGCAGGGTCAGCTGCCACCCGGGTAGGCTCGTCCAAGGCTCGTGGTTCCTGTTCAAAGATGAATGCTTCGCAACACTCATCCCAACAGGGCCACGGGCCGTTCGGCTATCTATGACACGCGGTCAATTCCCCACGAACCGTGAAGACCCGCTAACGACAAGTGATGGCGGACCGCGGTCCGGGCCGGAACCCCATCCGTCCTGCAACGCATAGGTCAGGCCGCCTCAGTCGGCCGTGATCTTGTATCCCCACCGCACCAGATACGAATCACTGTCAGCGGACAGGTCGACTAATCACAGACCGAAGTCACGGCCCTCGGAGTCCAGCCCCACTGAACCGTGTTCGTCCCCGGTTTCGCCACTCGCTTCTCAAAAGTCCCGTCAAGCACAACCGGTATCGCGCCATACCGGAGAATCACTGCCTGACGGTTATAAGGTGGCACAGTCATTCGGTACACGGATCAAGCCATGTTGGGGGAAACAATGCGGAAATTTGGGGCTGTTTGTTTGGGTATGTCGGTGACATTGGTCCTGCTGGCGGGACCGGCCCTTCCCGCATCCGCGGCAGCCAAGGGACCGGCCGCGGTCACCAAGGTAACGGCGAAGACACATAAGAATTATTTCGATGAAGTCGAGAATCCCAAGACGGGCAAGTGGGTCAAGGTCAAGGGTTCCGTGACGTGCCTGAAAATTTCGTCGCATAAAAAATGGGCCGGGCTCTATGCGACCACGGTCTACAAGGGCTCGCAGGCCAAGAGCCGGAAATACGTCGGCACGATCATCCTGGACAAGGGGTATGACGAGGATCCCTGCTTTGCTTCCGGCAAGACCCGGGCAGACGCAGCCAAGTTGAGGAAGCTGGGCATGTACGGCCTTGAACCGAAGACGACCTACACCTTCGAAGTTCACTCCTCTGGCGGCGGCTCCCATAAAGACACGTTCAAAGTCGTTAAGGCCAAGACGGCTTAGGCGGGCACCGGGGCCCGCTTAGCTCTTGAGCAACGGGTAATCCCCATCTACGGTGGCCATTGTTTCCATCCATGCCGTGGCTTCCCGTGCCTGGTCCAGTCCTGCCAGCGCGGCGCTGATCGCGGCTCGGCTGTCGGGGTGTTCCTTGTTTGAGCTGTCCCGGCTCATGACGATCCGGCCCTGTTCGGACAGTTGTTCCAGTTGGAACCGGAGGGTTCCCAGTGCCTGGTAGATGTCATCAGCGGTGCGTACCTCGGTGCCCATGGTGCTCCCTTGCCGTTGCCTTGCTCTTATTTGCCGGATGGTTCGGTCAGTCAGCGTCCATGCTCAGATAGCGGTAGACGGTGGCGCGACTGGCGCCGATGATCCTGCCGATGTCGGCGGGTCTGAGGCCCTGGGCTTTCAGCTCGCGGGCGCGTTTCACCTTCCGGTCCTGTGCGGTGACCTCCGGCCGTCCGGCCCGCCGCCCGTGGGCGGCGGCTGCGGCCATGCCGGCCCTGGTCCGTTCGGCCAGCTGGTCGCGTTCGAGCTGGGCGAAGGCGGACATCACGGTGAGCATGGCCCGACCCATGGCCCCCGTGGTGCTGATGCCCTCAGTCAGGGATCGGAAGTGCACGCCCCGTCCCTCCAGATCATCGATCAGGGCCAGCAGGTTCCGTGTATTGCGGCCCAGCCGGTCCAGCTTCCAGACCACCACCTCGTCCCCTTCCCGCAGGTGGTCAAGCATCCGCTCCAGTTCCGGGCGGCTGGCCCGCGTGCCGCTGACTCCGTGGTCGGTGAAGATCCGCTTACAGCCGGCAGTCTTCAGCGCCGTACGCTGCAGGTCCGCATTCTGGTCCACGGTGCTGACCCGGGCGTACCCGATGCTTGCCATACTGCTCCCCGTAGTCCCATCAAAGATCTGATTTCCTTTTGATGAGAATAACAGAGATGAGACATATTGATGAGACAAACCAGGTCCCGGGAATCCGGGACCTGGCCGGTCGGGAGGTGGGGCCGCAGGTTCGTCCCAGCAAACGGTTCATTATTGAGACATGTGGATTAGGTTGCGTCCTGGGGCCGGTTGACCCCGGAGGTCGCTCATTGGCGCCCTTGCCCACAGCATCAGTGGTCGGGCCCCCGGACATGTTAGAACGTGCTTGCCCTTTGCAATGCCCTTCACTAGGTTTAACGACGATCAATAATAACGATAATCGTTAAATGGCAGGGGTGGCAGCATGGGTCGACTTGAGGCGTTAGCGATGAAACCGCGACGGGCCATCTAATGGGGTTCCCGTGGTGGGTATTCGTCGCCCTGCTGGTCTTGGTTGCCGGCGGCGCGACCGCGGCCATCCTCAGTCGTGCCGGCACGCGGGAAACCGACATCCGCGGTCACGGGGTCGCCCGGGTGACCAGGGTTGTCGCCATCGCTTGGATGGCCATCGGCCTCGTCGGCACGCTGATCGAGACCTTTGGAAAGCTATACGCCGACACTGTCTGGGTCGACCTGCCGGTCGAGGGGTTCTGGCCCAGCCTGCCGACTGCGGCCCAAGTGAGCGGAGCGACCGCTCAGGTGACCTCGGGAGGATTTGCCCAGGCAGCCGTGGGAGTGGCCGGCCTGGACGACCCCACGCGGATCTGGCTCGCCTCCGGCGACATCCTGCAGGGGGCAACCGGCATCGCGATCGGAATGGTGGTCGCCGTCCTGTGTACCAGCGTCATCAGACAGAACCCGTTCCATGGCGCCTTGATCCGAGGTATCAACATCACGGCGGCGTCCGTGGTCGTGGGTGGGCTTGGCTGGCAGGTTTGCGATGCGGTGGCAGGTGGCCTCGCGTCCGCGCAGGTACTCGGCATTGATGGGTGGACGCTCCACTCGGACCGGATGAATTGGGACGACGTCAACGAGATCATCGGCCTGCCAAGACCCGGTTACGGGTGGAGCGTCGACTTCTGGCCGATCTGGGCAAGCCTTGCCCTGCTCGCCGTCTCGGCGGCCTTCCGCCACGGACAAAGGCTGCAAAAGGACACGGCTGGTCTTGTCTGATGGCGCCCGCTTCCGAAAACGAGGACACCGGCATCCACTGCCGCCTGGACGAACTGCTCGAACAGCGGGGACTGACCCTCACCCGGCTCAGCGAAATGGTCGGGGTCAGCATCGTCAACCTCTCCATCCTCAAGAACGACCGCGCCAAGGCGATCCGCTACTCCACGCTTCGCGAGATCTGCCGGGCGTTGGACTGCGAAGTCGGCGATCTGTTGGTTATCCGTCCGGACGCAGGAAAATGAGGACTGGTCGGAGCGACCGGCGTCCGTGAAGGCCATTCCGATTCGGGGGCGCTGAATCGGCGGTCCCGTCCAGTCACGGCTGAAAACGACGTCGGCCCGGGCCGTGCCGCGGATTCGCTGCATGCGCTCTAGTGGACCCACCGCTCCCCGAGGACGTATCCGCCCGCGGTCTCGAAAAACGGTCGTTTGTTGAGATTGGCAGGTGACCCTGCACCAACATGTGGCCACTACGTCTGGGGGAAGCGTCGCTGCCCGGATCCCAGCCATTCCGCCCGCGTGCCCTCCGGCCGATACATCTGCCCGATTAGCCCGGCGACCAACAAGGGAAAGTACGCGACGGAGAGCAGGTCCGGGGAGTCGGTCAACAGCTGCCATGCAACCGCGGTCGCTGCGGCGGCCGCAACTAGGCCGGTAGTAATCAGCTGCCACCGAAACGGTTCGAACGCCAACGGTCGGCCCTTGTGCGTTCCGCGCAGCAACGACAGGACACCAAATACTCCCACGGCCACAGCGAAGACCACCAAGGCGATCCAGAGTGCAACTCGGTCATCAGGTTTGGAGACCAAGGCCATCCCCAGCGTGGCAAGACAGAGCAAGCCAATAACCCAGGCGCCCGCCGCCAGTTGACGCCTTCGCTTCGATGTCCCCATGTGCTCATCGAAGTTCATCCACAAGCGGCCGTCAATGCATCCTTTGACGAGACGACCAGACGGGCCGGCTCATGGCTGGCAGCTACATCGCTATCGGTTTGGAAGTTATTGCTTTGTAACGTCAAACCGACTCGGCAGCACAGTCCTGCGGCTAGCGTGAAACAAACGCTGTTACACCAGAGACGGGGACATAATGCGCACCTTAGCCAAGCTCACAACCGGTGCCGTCGTACTGCTGGCGTTGGCCAGCTGCAGTAGTGATCCGAAGTCTGGGATAGCTGCCCTTGAAGCTCCGGCAGGTTCGGCTGATACCTTCGCCGGTGACATCGAAACGCTGGGCATAGCGCCGGACAGCACGCGACTGTTGGTGGAGGAGAACGACTACGCGTTCTATATCGCAGCGCCGGACAAGCCCGAGAAGGGCGACGTGTGTCTGGTCATCCAGACCCCGGAACCGGAAACCGGGGCTTCTGGTTGTGGCAACTTTCCCAACTTGCACCCGTTGGAGCTGGGCACCGCAGGCGTAAGCGCGAAGCTCATTGCAGATAACTACGACGCCAGCAAGGAACTGAGTGAAGGCTGGCGACAACTCCACAAGAACCTGCTGGTACGCGGCGGAATGTAACAACCCCACTCGGCATCGTTGAGATCACAGGTTATGCGCTCCGCCAGAAAGCGACCGCACTCTGAAGCGAAGCCGTGCCTCGCTCCAGTGCGTCCGCTCTCAGTGGTCAATAACGCCTTCTCCCTTATTTTGACTGACTATGATTCCGGCAACGAGTTCCTACAGCTCGATCTAGGCCGTTTATCGGGTGATCGTGGCGGTCGAACTGACAGGGTCTCAAACGGTCGTTTTTGACTCCTCCCATGTCGCCTAAAAAGTGGTCGAGCAAAAGGAATGCAATCGTTTCCATCACATGCCATCAGCCCGAGGCTTCGTCCGTTCTCTACGACTAAGGTGGCAGCGTGATCTCTCGCTACCATCTGCGTTGTCCCGGCTGCTCACATGTCTTCGTGGCGCGGGTCGGTGCGGAGCCGACTACGCAGACGAAGCTCTACTTGCCGTGCCCGCATTGCCATCTGCCCATCCGGGCCAGAATGTCGGGTCAGGAATTGCTGGACCACCGTATTGAGTTCAAGTGCGATGTCGTCAAGGAGGCAGATCTTCCAGCCGATCCTCGCGTCGTTACCGTGAATCCGTTCGTACCCTCTCGGTATGATGCGGATTCGTATGGCGGCATTGGATCATTCCCTGCGCTCACGCTTGTCGGCGTCCTGGGAGAGGACTCCTTCTTCACCTTCGGTGAGGATCGGGGTACGGCAAATAGTGCTATTGAAGGTCATTGGCCCATCGTGCGGATAGCGTTCGAGTACTACTTGCAGCAGAACTGGGACATGTTCGATAAAACGGTAAGGTCCAAATTCGGGCTGGAGTCGGTGGGCCAGACAGCACATGAGCGGACAACGATCGCCTACCAAGCGGTTGGCATGGCTACAGCTGACATCGTGGGACGCACGGGAGACCGCAGCGCAAAGCTGTTCGAGCGCTTTGGGCGCAAGCACGTCGCAGCACTCCCGAACGAGGCATATACCGCTGTTATTCGTAAGCGTGGTGCCGAGGCTCAACAAACTGAAAATGATCTGTTTCGACTGATTGACCACTTCGTTTCGGACTATGAGTCGTGGGAAATGGGCAAGCTCGTCAGGTACGTTGCAACTGACAGCCCGGGCGGCCTGGACGAACTCGTACTCTTTCGTGACGAATTCTCCCTGGTGCGTGACCTCTACCAACAGGGGTTTGAGATGGCCTGTAAGTGCCTCTGGATTCTCGTGGCGGCGCAGAACGGGACGAAGCGTAAGGATGCCAATGCCTTCGGCGACGATCACCCGGAAGAAGTGTTCAAGCCCGCCAAGACGCTCGCACAATTCGACAAGCTCCCCAACGCCCACAAAATCGCCTACGCGGCCCAAGATCCTGGCTGGGAGTGCTTGACTTCTTTTCTGAACAGCGGCAGGAGAAACACGATCGGTCACGCGACTGCCCGCCATGACCTCACATCTGGGCGAATTGTCACTGAGAAGGATCCGGAAGGGATCAGCTACATTGAATTTCTCGGCGAGACCTTTGGGGTGTTCGAAGCATTGACGGTACTCATGCAGGTCCTACGAACTGTTCGAGTCACCTCTTCACCGGACTTCGGTTATTTGGGAGGCGTGAATCGTGACCATTGATGATGACTGGCTTCTAGAGGACAGGATCAACCGGATTCGTGCGCTCGTCCGCTCGGGAGTCAAACACCTCGTCTTCCTGCATGAGGCTGTTCCGTATTACCTCCGCCAGGCGGAGACTTCGGAGACTGTCACAGCAGAGCTGCTAACGAGGGCCCAGAACTCGTCGTCTCCAACGTCGCTTCGAGCAGGCTTGAGCCCAGAGGCTCGCCGCGACCACGACATCGCCCTCGGAGTCTTTATTGACCGACGTCAAAACCGTGTCTACGACAAAATCCACAAGTGGGTAGCGGACGTAAATGATGCGGCGATGCGAATATTCACCCAGGATCGTTTCAGGAGCTACCTAGCCCTGGGCGCCCCGCCACCCCTAGTGGCAAGCAACGCCGACCCGGGATCAGTCGAACGTAGCCTGACCAATTTCACCGCCGATATCCGAGCGCGGGTCCTCGAGCTGACGGGTTCGCTTCGCGATCTCGGGGAAAATGAGGACGTTGCTCCTGCGATACGCGATGCCCCGGGCGGTTGGCCCCATCTGAGGGGGTTAGTTGCAGACTCGGTCATCGACGGCCATCTTCGACACATGCGAACGCGGCGGACGCGGGCTGAGATCTCAAGCGCCATCGGCGCTGCAAAGGAGATTGTTGAGGCGACCTTCAAAGCGCTTTCCGTAACGCATAGCGTGGCCCCCACGAAAGCCGCACCGGATCTGAGCGACTGGTGGAAGGTCCTGCGTCCCCACCTCGCAGATCAGAGCATCGACAAGGCCCTCGGGTCGACAGACGGAGCGCTGATCAAACTCATCAGCAGCCAAGTCTCACTGGTGCAGAACCTGGGTGAACTCCGAAACAAGGTGGGATCAGGCCATGGGAAAGCTGAACACCCAGCCGGCTTGGGCCCGGCACATGCACTTCTCGCTGTGGATACAGCCCATACGCTGACGCGCTTCCTCGCCAGCTAAGTAACCATTTGGACATACAAACAGGAAAGCCCGGCACAGAGTGCCAGGCTTCCTTGGTTTCCCTCTGGGCAAAGGAAATCTGTGGTTCAGCTTAGCTGAATGGTTTGTGGTGCTGCCGCGGGCCTGGTACCTCGTTGTTCCTGGTCCCGCGGGCTGGTGGCTGGCCGGCTGCGTGGTCGCGGTTAATGGCGGTCCGTCGCTGGTGAGTGGCTGCTGTGGTTCGCCCTGGGCGGCGGACCGCCCGACGTCCGGGAGGTTCCGTGGCCCTGCGAGGTGAGTTGGGCCGGGCGGCTGTGTTGGGGGATCAGCCGCCCGGCTCACTGTCAAATTACTCGGTGTCGGCGGTGTGCTTGTCGAGGATGATCTGTTCGACGGCGCTGGCGGTGTAGCCCCAGGCGGTGAGCTGGTTCAGGTAGTCGAAGTGCCGCTTCTCGGCGGACCGCCATGAGTCTTTCTGGATGGTCTTTTCGTACCCGGCGCAGATCAGGGCGATCAGGGAGAACTCGGGGCGTGCGGTGGTTTTGGCGGTGTGGTCCCGGAGCGGGTTCCAGCCCCACCGGTCGGTGTCCTCCCCGGTCTTGGCTCCGATCATTTCGGTGGCGACCTTGCCGTCGTAGCCGCTGGCGGTTTCGGGGTGGTGGGTGATGGCGTGGACGGTGAAGTACTGCCAGCCCTTCGGCGCGGTCTTCCGCGACAGCAGGGTCTTCACGAACTCGCGCCTGACCTTCGTGGCGCTTTCCATCTCGCGGTTATTGGCGATCAGGGTCTTCCGTTCGGCTTTCTGTTCCTCGGTCATCGGGCCTTTCTGGGCCTGGCGTGCCGCCGTCGTAGCGTTCGTACTTCGGGGTGAAGCCCAGGTCCTTCCAGCCGGTGATGACGGGGTTGGCGTTGTGCTGGCCCCGGTAGTCGGTGCTGATCATGTAGGCGTTGGCGTCCTCGTCGGTGGCCGGTTCCCCGTCGGCCCGCTTCGCGGCCGAGACGTACAGGTTCTCTTCGTCGGCGTAGTGTCCGGCGTCCTCCACGATGGTCTTGCCCTGCGCCTCGAGCTCGGCGATGAGCGCGGCGAGGGCGGCGGCGCGGTCGCGGCGGTCCCGGAGCATCTGCGCGACGTGCAGGAGCTGGTCGGGTTCGTCCGCGATCACGGACTCCAGTTCCTCGGTCGCGTCCTGGTCCCCTTCAAATTCGGCCATGATGAGCGCTTCGTCGATGGTGTAGCCCTTGCCCAGGGCGGCGGCTCCGGCGGTCGAGGACTTGGCCTTCAGCGCGCCCTCGACGGTGGTCTTGGTCCGCCCGGTCTTCTTGGCGATCGCGGCGGCTGAGACGCCGATCAGGGACAGCTGGTGGTAGGCGTCGGCCTCGTCCGCTTCGGTCAGTTCGGCGCGCTGGATGTTCTCCACGACCTGGGTCACGATGCGTTCGGCTTCCTCGGGGGATTCGATGATCATCACCGGGATCTGGGGCCGTCCGGCTTCGACGGCGGCGCGGGTGCGGCGCTGTCCCATCAGGACGTGCACGGTGCCGTCGTCCTTGCGGTGGGCGATCACGGGTTCCATCACGCCGTGTTCTTTGATGCTGGCGATGAAATCCGGGGTCAGGGCGGCGTCTTTGCGGACGTTGATGTCCACGGTCAGGGTGGCCGGGTCGAGCATTTCGAGGGTGGGTGTGGTGTTCATGGTGTTGCTCCTTTTGCAGAGGATTTCGGTGGGTGGGGCGGCCATGGTGACCGGCCAGCGTCCCCTCTCCCCCCGTTGTTTTTTGGCTGCTGGCGAAGCTTGCGGAGCTGTGCGCCGACGGAGGCCTGTCTACCCGCAGGGCAAGGGGCGGGAAATTCCCGGAGGAAATCAGCGACGAAGGAGCGCCGGAGGGACATTTCCTGCACCGCAGGCCCCGACGAAGGAGGGGCTAGACGGGGTGGAGCGGACACGTACAATCCGAAGGAGTCTCAATGATGTTGTCAACCGCGTCAAACGCTTCGCAACTGCCCGGCTGGTGAAGGCCGGGCAGCCATTGCTGGGGTTGGTTAGGCTGTCCAGCCGGGGTAGGGTTTCCGGTCGGCAGCGGGAAGTTCGGTGGCCGTGGTGGGGAGATTGGCCGGGCCGTCGGACTGGCTGAACGCCAAGGGCGTGGAACAGGTCTTCCGGAGTCAAACCGCGTCAGCAAAATCAAGGGCATGCTTGTCCCGCTCAGCAGGGCCGCTTCAGAGCTGTTGTTGGAGATCCATTCGGGCATGCGCCTTCGGTCGAGCTCGAACTAGCGGCGCCTTTTGCGGAGCTGGCGGATCGCAACGACGACTGCTGTGCCTCCGAGCAGGACTCCAGCTGTGGCCGCGATGATGGTCCACCCGGGAAAGGCCCCGGAAATCGCGGCAGCCACAAGCAGAATGATGCTTCCTACTGCCCATATCGCTCCAATGACGGCCAGGACGTAGAGGAACGCGGTCAGGAGCTGGTTGTTGGGCCTCACGTCGGACTGGCCTCCCTGGGCGAGTTCTTCCCGGACAAGGGTCCTTGGATTGCCAAGCGACGCGAGAATCTCGGAGATCGACGGACCGGAAGAATCCGGGGTCCAAGCCTCCTCTATGTGCCCTTCGATCTGTGACCGCAGGGTACGGCGCTGATGGGCCGGGAGGGCCTCGGACTCGAGGTCGAGCTGGGTGAGGTAATTCTGGATCTCCCTGGGGTACGTCTCTCTGGCCTTCATCTGTGCGTCTCCTGATCCTTGCCATATGTGATTAGGGTGTCCACGGATGCTTTGAAACGAGGCCACTCGATTCGGAAGGCCCCGAGTTCCTCCTTGCCTTTGGGCGTAAGTTGGTAGAACCGTCGCGGCCTGTGCTCGTCGGACACCACCCATTCACTGTTGACGAGGCCTTCATCAAGGAGCCGAGTGAGGAGCGGATACACGGTTCCCTCGCTTGCAATCAGCCCGTGCAAGGAGAGGGTGCGAACCAACTCCAGTCCGTACCTATCGTGGTTTTCAAGAATCGCGAGGACGAGTGGGCCCAGCACACCGCGCCGCAGCTGCGACGCTGCGTAGGTGGGATTCATATCTAATGCCCCTTAGCGGTGAACTGTGATTGTGCTCACAGGGTAACACCACATACCTTGCGCCGCCTAGTAGCAAAAGGACCTACCTTCGAGCAATTGATTGTTAGGCCCAGACCGCTCCCATAGCGTCACAGGTGCCGGCCAGAAGTCATCTGGCCGGCTTTCATCACTCGCAACCAAAAGGGAGAGTTGAATGAGAATTAGATCAACGATCGCTGCCGCTGCTGCAGCAGCGCTCATGCTGGCGGCGTGCTGTGCGTGATCGGCCTTCTCCCGCCTTGCAGATGGATTCATCCGTTGAGGGTGTAGGAATCATTGCTTTGGGAGTTGTCGTTGCATTCGTCATTGTGGCTCTCGCCTAGATTGCTAAAGCCACCCAACTGAACGACGTTGCCCGCACTCTCTGGGTCCTCATTGTGATCGTGGCCCCGTTCGCGGGAGCCCTTGCCTGGTTCTGTATCGGCTCACGTGCGTCCCTGATCCGCTGACGCCGGTCGGGGGTCGCGTAGCTCCAGCGGAGCGGCCCTGGCAAAGCAGCTATCCGATTCCCCCACCTTTAGGAAGTTACTGCTTCGCAACGCCAAAACTATTTGTTCCTTACCTTTCTTGTTGGCCACCGTACTAGGGCCGGCGTCCCAGCAGCCGGCGCAGGAACGGGACGGGCTGGCGCCCGTCGTTCTCTGTGTCTGGAGTCCGCATCCTCCCAGACGCAGGTGGGCGCTGTCCTAATGGCCAGCACCGGCCAGACGGTGAGAGATCTTAGCGTCGGCGGGCATCAACTCTCAGTAGGAGATCAACCGCCTTGTTTCTGAGAACGAACGCGAAGAGTACAAGGGCGAGAGAGGCAAGAAGTCCGAACAACATCGCAGGGCCGCCTACTGCGGCGAAGGACCCGGCGTGTACACAAACAACCGCGAGGATCACAGCCATGAAACTTAGCGATGCCGCCAAGATATTTGCCCACCGCTTTGACCGATAGGTCAAAACCTCGCCCGCAGCCGCGACCGAGAGTAGCTGCCACGCTGCCAGCAAAGCTACTTCGAATCCGCCGATGGCAATCACGATTGCAGTGGTGTACGCGACCGCCAGATATGCAACCTCGGGGTAGGCCTCGGCATACTCAGCCGCAGTACTCGGAACAATCACGACTTGGGTCAGCAGGGCACCCAGGGCAAGTGCTCCGAGAAGAACACGGAGAGGTGTGACTCGCGGGCTGATCATGTCGCAATCGTCGTTTTATCTGTATTGCCTGTCAACGATGCCTCATCGCCGGACCAACAGCCGGCGCAGGAAATCGTGCAGAATCTGGCAGCATCCCCGCAAACGCCGCGAATCCCACGGCCAGTAGCGAAGGCCGTTTCCTCAACGCCCGCCCCGGCTGTCGGACGACGCCAACGGTCATGGCACTGCCCCATCCGGGACGTAGGTTTTCCGGTTCAGTACGTCACGTTCACGCCGCCCGGGCGACCGCTTCCGGTTGGAGCCCATAGCTGGTCCCGTCGCGGAGCATGGCCCAGAGGACGTTGAGCCGGCGGCGGGCCAGCGAGAGGACGGATTGAATATGGGTCTTGCCTTCGGCGCGTTTGCGGTCGTAGTAGGTCCGGGAGGCGTTGGAGCTTCTAAGGCTGGACATGGCGGCCATGTAGCAGGCCCGCAACAGTCTGCGGTCGTAGCGTCTGGGGCGGTGGTGGTTGCCTCTGATTCTTCCGGAGTCCTTGGAAGCCGGGGCGAGTCCCGCAACCCCGGCGAGCCGGTCGACGCTCTCGAAGACGGTCAGGTCGCCGCCGGTGGCGCCGAGGAATTCGGCGCCGAGGACGGGACCGAAGCCGGGCATGCTGAGCATGATTTCGGCGTGGTGGTGGTCGCGGAAGCGCTCGGCTATGAGCGTGTCCAAGCCTTCGATCTGTGTGTGGAGGTCGAGTACTTCCTGGGCCAGTTCGGCGACCAGCCGGGCACCGATCCGTTGGGCGGGCACCGTGGTGTATTGGGATTTCGCAGCAGTGATGGCCTTTTCTGCCACGAGCAGGCTGCTGCGGGTGCGCTGGTTCTTGAGCCAGGCATGGAGGCGTTTCTGTCCGAGCCGGCGCAGGCCGTCGGGCGTGTTGTACCGGGTCAGCAAGAGCAGCGCGCCCTTGGATCTGCTGTAGTCAAAGGCTTGTTCCAGAGCCGGGAAGTATTCCAGCAGCTGGGCCCGGAGCCGATTGATCGCGCGGCTGCGGTCGCACGCCTTGTCCGCGCGGCGGGCGGTGAGGATCCGTAAATCGACGCTGATCTCATCCCCTGCCCGCACCGGCTGCAGGTCCCGGCGCATGCGTGCCTGGTCGGCGATGACGGCGGCGTCCTTGGCATCGGTTTTCCCGTCGCCGCGGTAGGTTCGGGAAGCGTGGTGGACCGTGCGTCCGGGGATGTAGAGCAGGCGCTGGTCGTGGGCGGCGAGCAGGGCAATCAACAGCGCGGCCCCGCCGTGGTTCAGGTCCACGGCCCAGACCACTTCTCCCCCGTCACCGAGGGCGGCAACGCCGGCGATCAGATCCAGCAAGTCCGTCTCATCGTTGGCGACGCGCTGGGATAACAGGCGGGTACCTTCATCGTCGATGACGATGCAATGGTGGTGGGTTTTGCCGGCATCAATCCCGGCCCACAGTTGCGGCAATGCATTCTCCCCTCATCAGCGGATGTGAAGCCCAGCAGATAACCTCGCCGTCGTGTCCTTATCCAGCGATCGCACTCGTCGCGTCTCTCAATCAGCGGTCGGGTCATCATGGAAGCGGCAGGCGGCCAATCCTTCGAAGCCGTAACCAACGTCCGGCACAGCAGCCAAAGCCATACCCGCCACTCCTGGGTAGCCAAGACACTACAACTGCCCTGCGAACTACCTGCGCAACAACATAAGGACAGCAGCCAAAAAACGTCGAAGACGTGGAAAAGGGCCAGGGATCCCGGAGCTCTGCGACGGAAGCCCTGGACCCAACAGCCGGCCGCGCCAGCGGACGCCCACCAGGGCGTAGCGCAGCGAAGACCCAGGGCTTTTAGGGGCCCGGGTTATGCCCATTGGCGGGCAGGTGGAGCCCTCCGCACAGCTCAAAAGCTGTCCCCACTGGGTATAACCCGGGTCCTCGAAGCGGTTATCTACGGCATTCTTTCTTCCGCGGGATGGGTCACCGATGCCGGATCCAGCTCCGGTCGGGCCCTCATGAAGCGTGCGGCGTGCCGGAAGGATGTACCGGACATGGCGGTGTCTGCCGACACTTCGACGACGAGCGGTTCCACCAGGGTCAGCTCGGTCTCGTCGGCGTCGGCGTTGAACCGGTCCATGACCGTTGATTTCACCGGGTGGGGTTAGGGATGGTCCCGGCCGGCTGCCTGAAGCATGGATCCCAACAGCTTCGCGGCCGCCGCCTTCAACGGCGCAGAACGCCCGACGATGCGCAGTTTCCCGTCTATGGGCAGCCCGGCGACGATGGCCTCGGGCCTAGAGGCCGACGGACGGGCGGGAAATCCCTGACCACCCGGGACGCCGGACACTGCCGCCCGGGACGGCGCCCGCGTGATGCTGGTTGAACATCCATTTCCACCAGCAAACACCGGGAGACCACCATGGAACCCAACATCAGCTTCGAAAACGTCAATGCCCGGGCCGCCGCAACATCCCCGCCCAGGCCGCCCATCCGCTTCATGGGCGCCCGAAGCACCGCGGCGGCACTGCTGGTGGGAGCGCTGCTGAACGCCTCGGCGTCGTACCTCAACACGGCCTTCCTTCAGGGGGACACGAGCTCTGCCGGCTACAGCATCGCACTGGTCGAGCGCGGCACGGTGGGCATGGTGGGGGTGTTGGCGAACATTGTGGGGATACCGCTCATGCTGGCGGGGATTGCCGGGCTGCTGCAGCTGGCGAGCCCCAAGGCGCCGGTGGCCAGCAGGATCGCGCTCGCCGCCACGGCCGTCGGCATGGTCGCGTTCCTGTGCATGAACGGTGCGCTGGTGGCCCTGTACTCGCTGGGGGCGGGCGGGAACGCGGAGGCCGCGGCGCAGCAGCTGGCGGGAACGAGTGCAGGCATGTTGGCGATGCTCCTGCCGTTCCTGCTGGGCAACGCCGTGGGCATGGTCTGCACGGCCATTGCGCTGCTGCGCTCGCATGCCACGCCGGTGTGGGTCCCCGTCGCGCTGCTCGTCTTCTTTGTGGCCGACTTCCTCCTGCCGGCACTGCCGTTCTTCGACGCGCACCTGATTTTCGCGGCCTTTGCCGCAGGTGGCGCCTGGGCCGTGCTGCGCACCGGCAGGCAACCCTTCTCCGGCTGAGCAGCTCTGAACTATGGTTGCTCGAAGGCCAGTTCGCGAAGCAACGAAGGGCGCGGCAATGAGTGCACATGACCGGCAGCGAACCCGACCGGCGCTGGGCACGGCAGTCCATGCGGCTGCCGTGCTCAGCGCCGCCGCCGTGGTGCTGGCCGGCGCGCTGACCTTCGCCACACCTGCCAGCCACCGCGCCCTTGAGCTTGGCCCCACCCCGGTGGTCGGGTTGCTGGCGGCCGGCGTCGGCGCCATGATTGTTGGCCGGGCGCCTCGGAACCTGGTCGCCTGGCTGCTGGTGGCCAGCGGCATCTGCTCCGCCGCTTATTCATTGACGACGGCGGCCACAGCCCTTGGTCTTTTGGCCGACCCGCAGGCGCCGTGGCTGCCGTGGACCGCGTGGCTCTCCACCTCGGCCTGGGTGCCCGGCGCCATGCTTGGGCTGGTCTTGCTGCCCCAGCTTTTTCCTTTCGGTTCCTTGTTGACGGGGAAGTTCTGGCGGGCCTGGTGGTGGTTCAGTCTGGGACTTGCCGCGGCCGTGTTCATCTCGCTGTCCCTGACCCCGACGTCGCCGCTCTTTCCGGAATTGCCCAATCCATGGCTGCGGCGAGTGGAAGCCGCCGGGCTGTCATCCACCGCAGATGCTGTTTCGGGTGCCTGGGGGATGCTGCTGACTGTGCTTTTTGCCGTGCTGTCCGTGGGGTCGGTGGTCAACCTGATCCTGCGGTTTCTCCGGGCGGGAGCCGTTGAACGGCGCCAGACGTTCCTGGTTTTCGCCGCCTGGCTGGCGTTGATCGTGGCGAGTGCCGTGCCCGTTCCCTGGCTGGGGGCTGCGGCGGCCGCGCTCTACCTGGGGGCGCTGCTGCTCTCCGTGGCCCGGTTCCAGCTGTACGAAATTGACCAGTTGGTGTCCCGCAGCGCCGCGGGCCTGGTGGCCGTTTCCGTGTTGGGAGCCGCCTATGCGCTGACGGTGTCGGGCGTGGGTGCGTTGCTGAATCACCTTGGCGGCAGCTGGCTTGCGGGTTCCTGGTGGCCCGGGTTCGCGGCAACTGCCCTGGTGCTGGTGCTGCTGGATCCGGTGCGGCGGCTCGCGCTTCGTTGGGTCAACAAGGCCTTCTCCCGCGGCAGGCCCGATCCCAGGGAGCTGGCCGGCGCACTCTCCGCCATCGCAGCGCAGGCCGCCACGCCGCGCGCGGCCCTGGACGACGCACAAACCCTGCTTCGCACGGCCCTGCGCATGCCCGCACTAGAATTGCTGGCGGGCCGGCCGGACGCCGGGCAGCTTCCTGACGCTGCACTCCTGCCCGGCGATCTGCCCGTGCACTGGAACGGGGTGCCGGCCGGTGCTGTCCGCGCGGCCCCGCGCAAGCGCGAAAGGAGCGTCCACCCTGCGGACCTCCGCCTGCTCAGCGCGCTGGAACCGGCTCTGGCGCTCCTGCTCCACGACCTGGCGCTGACCCATGACCTGGAGGCTTCCCGCCGTTCCGTTCTTGGCGCGAGGGAAGAAGAACGGCGCCGGATCCGCCGCGACCTGCACGACGGGCTCGGCCCGCTGCTGTCCGGGACCGCCATGACCCTGCAGGCGGCAGCCGCACCGTCCCTTGATCCACCCGCGGTGCAGGAACTGCTGGGCGTGGCCCGGGAAGACCTGGGCCAGGCCGTGGCCGACATCCGCGTCCTTGTGGACGGCCTGCGCCCGCCCATCCTGGACGACCTTGGCCTCGTTGCCGCCGTGCAAGCCGTGCTGCCGGAGTTGGCCCTCGAGGTCGCCGTCACCGCCGACGGCAACTGCAAGAATCTGCCCGCCGCGGTGGAAGTGGCGGCGCTGCGCATTGTGGCTGAAGCCTTGGCGAATGCCGCCCGCCACTCGCAGGGAAGCAGTGCCCAGGTGGAGCTGCGCCGCACCCAGGCCAGGCTGCACCTGAGTGTGGCCGACAACGGCCGGTGGGTGCCGCCGTCGTCCATCAGGGCAGGGCTGGGGCTGGTCTCCATGCGGGAACGGGCCAAGGAACTGGGCGGCTGGCTCAGCGTCTCGTCCGGGGAATCGGGGACGCGTGTGCGGGCCTGGCTGCCGCTGGCGGATGACGGAGGGCAGCGGTGATGGCCGCGCTCACGGTGGTGATGGTGGACGACCACCCCGTGTTCCGGCGGGGGCTGCGCTCACTGCTGGAATCGTCCGGGATGGTGGTGCTGGCCGAGGCCGGGGATGGGCTCGGAGGCATCGCGGCGGTCACCGAGCACCGCCCGGACGTGGTGCTCATGGACCTGCACCTCCCGGACATCAACGGCGCCGAGGCCACCCGGCGGCTGGTGCGGGACGTGCCCGGTGTGCATATTTGCATGCTGACCATGTTTGACGACGACGACTCCGTGTTCGCCTCCATGCGCGCCGGGGCGCTGGGCTACCTGCTCAAGGGCACCGACATTGACGGGATCGAGCGGGCGGTGCGGGCTGTTGCCGCGGGGGAGGCCCTGTACTCGGCGGCGGTGGCCCGGCGGATGCAGGCGTTCTTTGCTGCCGCTTCCTCCGGGGCTCTGGTGGCGCAGCCCTTCCCGGAGCTGACGCCGCGGGAACGGGAGGTGCTGGAGCATGTGGCACGCGGCCACTCGAACGCGGACATTGCCTCGTCCCTGGACCTGCAGCAAAAGACGGTGCGCAATGTGGTCTCCGCAGTGCTTGGGAAGCTGCAGGTCGTGGACCGCGGCCAGGCCATCGTGCGGGCCCGGGATGCCGGGCTGGGCCGCGTAACGCCACACTAACGCTCGGGCATTGGCTTGTTCCGGTTCGTTCAGCGTGCGCGAACCGCGCAGGGAGTTCCCAGCGGGCATGTCGGCTCCGCACAGGGGCCGCCCCTACCGTTGACAACACTTCAAAGGTGCGGGTGATTTCGGCACCGGACTGCGTCCAGCGCTGGCCCGACCCCGGATCCTGCCAGAGCGGGTCATACAAGGGGAAAGGGACCACCGTGTCCGTTGGAAGAGCTCCATTATCCATGCGGGATCCCGGCGTTCCCGCTCCGCCGCCGGCCCCTGGCGGCGGCCCGGTCTCCCGACGGGTGGCGGGCGTGGACGTCGCCCGCGGCGTCGCCCTTATGGGGATCGTGGTCATTAACATCCTGCCGACGGAAGGTAAGACCCAGTTCGTTTGGACGTTGTTCGGGGGCCGGGCCGCGGCCCTCTTCGCGCTGATCGCCGGGATCTCCATCGCCCTGCAGTCAGGCGGGCGGCGGCCTCCGTCGGGGCGGGCGATGACCGCGAACCGTGCCGCCCTTGGGCTGCGCGGCCTGATGATCCTTGGGATAGGCCTGTTGCTGGGCTCCACGCAAACCCCGCTGGATATCATCCTGCCCTACTACGGGATCCTCTTCCTGCTGGCCGTCCCGCTGCTGAGCCTGGGACGGCGGCCCCTGCTCGCCTTGGCCGTCATCTTCGCGGTGCTCGGCCCGGTGGCCATGCAACTGGTCCGTGCCTGGTGGCCGGACACGACGCCGATCGACGCCGGCTACACTTTCGCCCTCGCCGCCGCCCACCCGGGAACCTTCCTCACCGACATGCTGCTCACCGGGGTCTATCCGGCCCTGCCCTGGCTTGCCTACATCTGCGTGGGGCTCGCCGTCGGCCGCCTGGACCTGACGTCCCGGAAGGTCGCCGCCGTCCTCCTCGCCGCGGGCACCGCGCTGGCCGCCTCCATGTGGGTCCTGTCGGCACTATTGCTGGGCCCGGGCGGAGGCTATGAGCGGCTCGTCGCCGCAACACCGCTGCTGAACCGGGATCAGATCAACCAGTTCCTGGTCCAAGGTGAAGCCCCGGGCGCGAACGACCTTCCAGCCACCACCGGCTGGTGGCTGGCCATTCTCACCCCCCACTCCGACACACCCCTCGCCATCCTCAGCAGCCTCGGAACCTCACTCGCCGTCCTCGGCGCCATACTGCTCCTCGTGCCGCATCTGGGCCGGATCACCGCTCCGCTGGCCGCAGCGGGATCGATGACACTGACCCTCTATTGCGCCCACGCAATCATCATGTCCACCGATATCCTGGACCCGGACCGTCCGATCATGTCCATCACCATCCAATGCATCGTCTTCCTCCTCGCCGCCGTCCTCTGGCGCAACGCCGTCGGCAAAGGCCCCCTCGAATCCATCCTCGCCGCCGCCACCGGCTGGCTCCGCGCACTCGTCCTCACCGGCCACCGCCCCGAAGCCGAAACCAATGACGGAGCACCGGTACCTGCACCCGGCGCCGGCTCAGGCGGTGGATGGAAAAAGGCGGGAGCCAACTATTCCGCGGCCGCAGGGACTCACCCCACCGAGCCTTGACTGTGACGCCGGTCCGCGGCGATGCAGGTGCCTACGTCGCACGGGCAAGGCCGCCGCCAGTCTCGAAGCGGGGCCTTGGTAGCGCGCGGGCCGCTGCTCGTCGGAGCCCTCGCCGCCGTCCGGCAATTGGGCGCCGCACGACACACCGCGCGGCTCCGGCACCAGCCCGGTCACGGGGCCCCTCTCCACCCCGCACCCGTTGGCCGCGACCGAGGTACAGCGCGCCGTATCGCCTCCGGAGGTTCCCGATTCGACTGCCGATAGCTGCGCTACTGTCATGCCGACTACGCCGGCTCCCCAATGGCGACAACGATGAGCATCAGAGGGAACCACAGAGCACCGTCGTTCAAAGGCGTGGAGGTTCAACGGCGCCAATGGAGGGCAGTGGTTGCCGTTTCGGTCGCGTCCACGGCTTGGGCGCTACCAAGGTCGATGTCCGGAAAGGGAATTGAATCTGCCTTCTCTATGCGCAGCACGATGAGCGCGTAGACGGCCCATCCGACACTGTGGAGCATGTGGATGAGGTTCACGAACAATGACCCGGATTCGAACGCGGCGACCCGGAAGGTCAGGTCTTAGAGGGCATGGAGTACGATCGGCGGCCAGAGCGAGCCCGTCCGCAACCGCATCGCGGCGTACCCGGCTCCGGCCAGCGCGGCGAACGTGACTTGCAGGAAGCTGCAGGCTCTGGCTTTCGCAGGATCCTGTCAGCTGTGGCCGTGCCCGAGCACCATCTGCGGGTTGGCCCTGAGAAAGGAAACTGTCTCGGGGGATGCAGTAGCGGGAGAACCTGCCTGGTAAGGCGGCTGGGGGTCGTACTCGATGCCGAGCTGGATAGTCATGGCCGTGCCCTCGTCCGCGAGACGGCCGGCCAGGGTCAGACCCATGTCAATGCCGGCCGAGACACCGGCGGCGGTCACAAACTTTCCGTCGACAACGACGCGTCCGGTACCCGGTGTCACTCCGTAGTCCTGCAATTGGTCGATGGCCAGCCAGTGTGTGGTGGCACGTCGACCGGCGAGCAGTCCCGCGGCGGCCAGAATCAGAGAGCCGGTGCACACAGAGGTGGTCCAGGTGCTGGTGGCGTTAACTGAGCGAAGCCACTCATGCACGGGCCCGTTGTCCATGAGGGCAAGTTGTCCCGGACCGCCGGGAACTACGACCACGTCGGGACGGGGTACCTCGTCCAGCTTTGCGTCCGCGACCAGCGTGAGGGCGCCGGTGTCGGCGCGAACAGTTCCGGCCCTTTCCCCGACGAAAACAGTTCGGGCTCCTGGGAGCCGGCTGAGAACCTCGTATGGCCCGATAGCGTCAAGGGCTGTCATGTGGTCGAAGAGCAGGATGGCGATCTGCATGATGTCTCCCGGTTCAGGTAGGGCGGGCTGCCGTGACAGGACAGGTTCCGCCAGCGCGGAATCTCTTGCCGGGCTGTCCTGGGCATGCACAGAACATTACGAACGCTCCGAGACGCTCGCACCGGTGAAATTGCCGGGTCAGACTCCGGACGAGGCGTTTTTCTCCAGCGGGTGGCGCATGAGTTCGGCGCGCGTGCTGATGCCCAGCTTGGTGAAGACATTGCGCAGGTGGAAGTCAATGGTGCGCGGGCTCAGGAACAGCTGGGCCGCCGCTTCGCGGTTGCTCATGCCCTGCCGGACGAGCCCGGCGACCTGCAGTTCCTGGGCCGTGAGTGCGGCCGCGGTGGAGGGGTCGCGCCTGCGGGCGGTCTTTCCAGAGGCGCGCAACTCCTGGGAGGCACGGTCTTCCCAGCGGCGGGCGCCGAGGTCCGTGAAGGTTTCCAGCGCGGACTGCAGGTGGACGCGGGCGTCGACCCGGCGACGTGAGCGGCGCAGGAACTCGCCATAGGCGAGCTGGGTCCGGGCCCGATCGAACACGCGTGGGGAGCCCGAGTGGCTTTCAAGGGCCGTAACGAAGAACTTCTCCGCGTCGGCGCCGTCGGCGAGGACGGCCCGGCCGTGCGCTGCGGCCGCGGCCGGCCAGGCGTTGCCCGTCGCGGCGGCGAACAGGTCCAGCTCCTGGATCCAGGCGGCCGCTTCTTCCCGATGCCCGGTTCGGGCAGCGGCCTCAATCCGGTCGATCGCCGCCTGATGCCTCGCCACCGGCAATTGGAGCTGCACCAGATGATGGTAGGCGGCTTCGGGCTGTCCGCTGTGGATGGCCCTGGCCCACAGCAGCAGGTCCTTTACCAGTCCCGCCTGGGTTCCCAGGGGATGGTTCCGCGCGATGTGCTCTGCCGCCGCAGCGTGTCTGAGAAATGCGTCGTCGCCCTGAAGCGCGTCAAGAAGGGCCAGCGTGGCCAGCGGCCATGCTGTCAGGCCGGCCTGTCCGGTACCTTGGGCCAGCTGCAATGCCTCGGACGCGCCGGCGCGGGCGGTAGCCCAGTTTCCGGTGGCGAGGTCCGTGATACTGCGCCGGGTGAGAGCGTAGAGCACCATGACCAGGGCGCCGGTCGTCCGCGCCCGGGACAGCAGCAGGTTGTGGTATTTCTGCGCGGTTTCGTCATCGCCCAGGTGGATGGCGGCAATGCCGAGGTTCGGCAACAGGTCCTGGTCGGCGTCCTCCAACGAGGCATCATCTTCGAAGGCCATGCGCAGGACGGGCGCGCCTTGGCTGATGTCGCCTCGCGCCACATGGTCAAGTCCGACAAGCAGATGCCAGAAGCAGTGCTCCCGCGCCGTAGCGTTCCCCGCGGGCACGGTTGCCACATCGGCCGGGCTGAGGCCGCTTCCGGAGTCGCCGCCAAAGGACGCCAGCGCGGCAGCGAACATGCCCATCTCCCGGGCACGCACCGGATCGAACGGAGCACCTCCTGCGCTCCCTGCAGGATCATGAGGTGTCCCTGTTGCAGGGAACCGGTGTTCCACTCGATCCGTGCCCGGAGACGGGAGGCGTCGGACCGCAGCCCCGGATCGACGGCGATGGAATATGCGGCCTCGCTGAGGGCTCCCGCGCGGGCGGTTTGGCCGGCCAGCCACGCGCTGACGGACGCCTCGTACAGCAGCTCGGATTTGCGTCCCGCCTCGTCTGAGAGTTCGGCTGCCCGTTCCCAGGCCGCGCTGGCAGCTTCCTGCCCGCCGCGGCGGCGGGCGCGTTGGGCAACCTGGTCCAGCTGCGCGGCCACCGAAACGTCCGCGCCTTCTGCTGCGGCGGCCAGATGCCACACCCGCCGGTCCGTGTCCTGTTCGCCGACCAGCACGCGGGCCAGGGCCTGGTGGGCCTGGCGGCGACGGTAACCGCTCGCGGCCCGATAGACCGCCGAGCGCACCAGCGGATGCCGCAGCCGCAGCTGGCCGTCCTCGACGCTGAGCAGCCCCGATTGTTCGACCGCGTCCAGTGCCTCGTCACCGGCGCCCAGGGATCCGGCCGCCTGACGGACCGTCGGAACGTGCCCGGCGTCGTCGGCCGCCGCCACCAGCAGCCATGTCTGCGCGGCATCGGGCAGGCGGCGGTACCGGTCCAGGAAGGCGCTCTCGACTCCAGCGGTCAGCGGCAGGTGGCCGGGCAGCCGGGAGGTGCCGGCCAGCTGCTCCGCCGTGAGTGCCCCGCCCAGTTCGACCAGTGCCAGCGGGTTGCCGCCCGTGCTGCGCACCAGTTCAGCGGCCACCTGGCCTGGAACGGCGATGCCGGACCGCTCCGCCAGCAGCTCGGCTGCGTCAGTCTCGCCGATCCCGGTCAGCGTGAGCTCGGGAACGTCTCCACTGTCAAAACGCCGTTCGTCGCCGTCGCGGGCGGCGAACAGCAACGCCACCCGCTCCGCACTCAGGCGTCGCGCGACAAAGAGCAGTGCCGCCGCGGACACCTCGTCGAGCCATTGCGCATCATCCACGACCGCCAGTACCGGACTGTGTTCGGCAGCCTCCGCGAGCAGACTCAGCGCGGCGAGGAAAATCAGGAACCGGTCAACACCATCGGATGCGACTTCCCCGAAGGCTGCCTTCAATGCCTGGGACTGCGGCTGGGGCAGCCGGTCGCAGTACTGCATGACCGGGCGCAGCAGCCGGTGCAGTGCCGCGAACGCCAGCGGAGATTCGGACTCGACCCCCTGGGTCCGCAGCACCAGCACGCCCTCCGTTCGGGCGACGGCATCCTCGAGCAACGTGGATTTTCCCACCCCGGGCAGGCCGCGCACGACCAGGGCACCACCATGTGACGCCTTCGCTCCGTCCAGCAGCGCCGCAATGGCGGCGCGCTCCCCCTGCCTGCCCTGAACCACGGGCAGAAGTCTAACAGCGCGCCCCCGGCCAAAACCCGGTGATTTTACCGGTTCGATGCACCGGCGACTCAGTCACATGATCGAGATACCCAATCACCACAACCTGACCCACCCAGACATCTCAAAGGAGCCATCATGAACACCCAGCCCCAACACACCGGTCCCGCCAGCAGCCAGTTGGTCAGCGCCACGTTCCGGGTGGCCGGAATGACCTGCGGGCACTGCGAAAGAGCCGTCATCAGCGAGCTCGGCAGCGTGGCCGGCGTGACGGACGTCCGCGTCGACCTGGCCAGCGGAAGCGTCACGGTATTCAGCGGCCGCCCGGTTGACCGCGGTGCCATCGCCGACGCCGTCGATGAGGCCGGCTACACCCTCCTCTGAAACCTAAGCCACCCGAGGCATACCAAAGGACAGTCCCATGATCCTGCTGGAAGATTTGGCCCGAATCGAGGTCGAAGACCGCATCCGCGAGGTCGGCTTAGCCGACCGCCGCAACAGCCTCGCCGCCGCGCACCACTGCTGGTCCGGCCGGTCCTACCCGTCAGACCGACGCACCGAAGGGAAGACAATGACCACCACCGGAAACGCCGCAAAAACCACCAAACGCGGCTCCCGCACCTGGCGCTTCGTCCGCCATTACCTCGAAATGGTGGTGGCCATGGCCGTCGGCATGGTCGCCCTCGCGCCCGTCTGGTCCTGGGCCTCCGGTGCCTTGGGCGCGTCTGCGCTGTTGGACCGCCCGGACATCGGCGCCCTGGTCATGGCCACGAACATGACCATCGCCATGTCGGCCTGGATGCGCTACCGCCGGCATGGCTGGGCACCGATCGCCGAGATGGGCGCGGCGATGTATCTGCCCTTCCTCGCCCTCTTCGTGCCGCTGTGGACGGGCGCGATCTCCGCAGACACGATGATGATCGCCGGGCACCTGCTGATGCTGCCGGCCATGGCCGTGGTGATGCTGCTGCGCCTGGATGAGTACACCCTCCACACTCACCACGGACATCCGATGCCGGATCAGGCTCACCACGCGCATCGTCCCTGACCGAACCGGCCCAAAAGAAATGAAAGGAACGATGATGACGACGCTGACTACGGTCGAGTGCACCCTCGACATCGGCGGCATGACCTGCGCCTCCTGCGTGCAGCGCGTGGAGAAAGCCCTGACAAAGGTCGAGGGCGTGACCTCCGCGCGGGTGAACCTGGCTACCGAGGTTGCCACCGTCTCCTACGATCCCAGCACGCTGCAGCTCGACGAGCTCACCGAAGCGGTCTCTGCCGCAGGATACTCAGGCACCGTCCGGCCTCAAGCAGGTGAACCGGACGCCGCCCTAAGCGGGAGTACGTTTGGACCGCCCCCGCCGGGCGAAGACCAGGAAGCACGCCGTGAGGCCGAACTGGCGGGCCTCAAGAGGAAGTGGCAGGTCGCGCTGGCCACTGGCCTGGCCATGATGGCGCTCATGTATGTTCCGTTGCCAATCGACGCCATGGACGTGCTGATGCCCCTGCTCTTGGTCCTGGCTTCCTTCGTGCAGTTCTGGGCTGGACGCAGCGTCTATGCCGCCGCATGGTCCGCTGCCCGGCACCGGGCCACCAACATGAATACCTTGGTGGCCCTCGGTACCGGGGTGGCGTACGGCTACAGTGCCTTCGTCACCCTGTGGCCGGGCATCGCCGAGGGCTGGGGCCTGCCCCTGCACGTATACTTCGAGACCTCGCTGGTCATCCTGGCCCTGGTGCTGCTGGGCAAGTGGATGGAGGGCCAGGCCAAAAAGCGGACCGCCGACGCCATCCGGGCGCTGGCTGGCCTGACTCCCAAAACGGCACGGGTCATCCGCAACGGTACCGAGACTGATATCCCGTTGGAAGACGTCGTCCCGGGTGACCTGGTCCGGGTCCGGCCCGGGCGAAAAGATCCCCGTTGACGGCGTCGTGACCGACGGAGCATCGGCCGTCGATGAGAGCATGCTCACCGGCGAGAGCCTACCCGTGGACAAGGCCGCCGGCGACACGGTCATTGGCGCCACCGTGAACCGGACCGGCACCATCGTGGCGCGTACGTCAGCCGTCGGTTCGGACACGACGCTGGCGCAGATAGTCCGGCTGGTCGAGAACGCCCAAGGATCGCGTGCTCCCATGCAGCGGTTGGCGGACCGGGTCTCTGCCTGGTTCGTCCCGGCAGTCTTGGTGATCGCCGCCGTGACCTTCGGGGCGTGGGCGCTCTTCGGCCCCGATCCGGGCCGCATGACGCTGGCCATCGGTACTGCCATCGCCGTGCTGATCATCGCGTGCCCCTGCGCGCTCGGCCTGGCCACACCGACAGCCGTCATGGTCGGAACCGGCAAGGCCGCTGAGTTGGGCATCCTGATCGGAAACGGCGAGGCCCTGGAACAGGCCCGGCGCCTGAGCGCCGTCGTGCTGGACAAGACCGGCACCATCACCACCGGCCGCCCGCGCCTGACCGGCATCACATTGACCCGGTCATGGACCCATGATGGGATCCTCACCCTGGTCGCCGCCGCCGAACTCGGCAGCGAGCACCCGGTAGGGGAAGCCATCACCGCCGCTGCCCGTGAGCGGAAGCTGGACCTTCCACCCGTACAGGGGTTCGAAGCACTGCCCGGGCACGGCATAGGAGCAACAGTTGGCGGACGCCGCCTCCTGGTGGGAAACCAGACTCTGATGACCTCGGCCGGCGTGGACGTTGCGAGCCTGAACGCAACGGCCGCCGCCGCAGCCGCGGCCGGGCAGACTCCGATGTACGTCTCCGTGGACGGGGAGGCCGCCGCTTTGATCACGGTCGCCGATGCCATCCGGCCCGAATCTGCCGATGCGGTTGCCCAGTTGAAGGCTCTGGGCGTTGAGGTGTGGATGCTGACCGGTGACAACGCAGCCACTGCGGACGCAGTCGCCCGGTCCGTGGGCATCGATCATGTCATGGCGGAAGTGTTGCCCGGCCAGAAAGCCGACCGGATCCAGGGTCTGCAAAACGCCGGCCACGTCGTCGCCATGGTTGGTGACGGCATTAACGACGCCCCGGCGTTGGCCCGAGCCGACCTCGGCATTGCCATCGGCACCGGCACCGACGTGGCAATCGCCGCATCGGACATCACCCTGGTCGGCGGTGACCTGCGCGGTATCGTGGCCGCGATTGCCCTTTCCCGGCGCACCGTCGCCACGATCAAGCAGGGCCTGTTTTGGGCCTTTGCCTACAACGCGTTGCTCATCCCGGTAGCCGCCGGAGCCCTCTATTTCGCTGGTGGCATCCTGCTGGACCCGATCCTGGCCTCCGCCGCCATGGCGATGAGCTCGGTCAGCGTCGTCACCAATGCCCTGCGGCTGCGCAGCTTCCGCCGCCCCGCCGGGGCCCAGGAGATCCTGCATCCGTCGCTACGGGACCGGCTTGGCCAGTATGCCTACCTGACAGGCGTCGCGGTTCTGGCCCTCATGCTTGGAACCGCATTCACGGTGATGAGCCGCACCGAAGCCGCCCACCGCGGCATGAACGGGGTCCTGGCTTGGACCCAGTCCACCGGCATGCCGATGCGCCCGCCGATGAGCACCATGATGACCACCGACATCGACCCGGTCAGCGCCCCGGAGGCCGGCGTCGCCGTCCGGCTGGAAGTCCCGGCCACGACACGGCCGGGCGAACCGGCGCGCGTGCTGGTCAACCTCACCGACACCGAAACCGGTGCCCCGGTGGATAACATCGGACTGAGCCATGAGGTGTGGATGCACCTGATTGCCACGCGGGAGGACCTGGGCACCTTCGCACACGTCCACCCGGAGCCAACCGGGAAGCCCGGGCAGTTGGCCGTCGAGATGACGTTCCCGACAGCCGGTAAATACGTGGTCAACATCGAATTCCGCCGGCAAGGGGACATGGCTGACATCCATGCGACCCGGGAGCTCGTTGTCAGTGGCTTCCCCACCGCCAATCCCGTAACCCTCACCGCCGGCCCGCGCACCTTGGCCACCGAGGGCATCCGCGTCACTCTGGAAGGCGACGCCCGCGCAGGACAGACCAGCACGCTCTCGTTCGCCTTCACAGATGTAAACACGGGACGGCCAGTGGACGACCTGCGGCCCTACCTGGCCGCGGCCGGACACGTGGTGATCATGGGGGCCGACGGCGGCGACTTCGCCCATGAACACGCCGACGTCGAAGACGCTGCCGGCAACCCGGTGTTCGCCCTGCCGGGCCAGCGGTTCGGACCCGAGCTGAAAGTCCACGCCCGCTTCGACGATCCGGGCCTCTATCGGCTCTGGGGCCAGTTCCGCCTCGCCGACGGCCGCGTCATCACGGCCCCTTTCACCGTCAAAGCTTCCTGACCTCTTTGCCGCCTTACGACGGCATGCCGGCTGCAGCAGCAAGGAAACCCCCGGAGAGCGCCGGGGGTTTCCTCATTCCAGCGCGAAATTGAACAGGGCTACTGCGAAGCCGGGGAAACGCGCCTTCGCTTCGACCATCCAGACCTCCCCGGCCCACGCGCATCGCCGACAAACGGCTGCCCCTACTTGTCAGAGTGCCCCACTGCCGGATTTCCCTCAGCAGGGGCCGGGTGGGAAATGTGGCATCTACCGGTCCATGGCCGGCGGGTTGCCCCGCCGGAGGGTTTTGGTGGTGCCCCGTTGCAGAGCGTCCCGGACCCAGCCGATCACAGCTGAGCGCGCGTCTACTTCCAGGTCTGCCGATCATGGCGGGACGCGGGCAGGGTGTTAGTCCCCTGATGTGAATGGGTGTTTCCGTTGCGGTCATGCGCCGTCCGGAACCGATCCCTGCCCGCGGTGCACGAGGAAGGGATCAAAAGTGCCGACCGTTACTAAGTGCCACAGGTAGCCGAAATCCCACTGCCAAAAGAACCCCGGAGCTTCCGGCACCTGCTGCAAGGCCGGGCCTTTCTGGCAGGCAATCGGCATTCCGCTCGTCGAATGCCTGAAACTGTGTCAGGTCCGGAGGCTCGTCGGTGTCGCTGTCGGCAGGAACAGCCTGCTGAACAGACCGGCAGGCCGTTCGCCACGGGTCACGTCGAAAGCGCGGCGTGACGATGTCACGCCGCCCGCCGTTGCTCGATGTCGCTGACGCGTATTCGGGGACGTCTCCCCTGCGTATCTCCGCAGCTGCCTATCCTCCTGCCGCTCCGGTCATGTACTGCCCGGGCCTCCAACTGGCGATGACTTTCGTGTCCAGGCTGGCGCCGAGTCGGGTGTAGAAGCGTTGGGCGGCTATATTCTCCGGCTTGACTTCCCAGCGGATGAGCAGCCGGTCCTGTTCCGCAAACCGGGCCATCGCCCTCATCAAGTGCCCGCCGATGCCAGCGTTGCGCGACCCGGACCTGACATAAAGGTCATCGAGACCGAGGATGTCACGGCCACTCCATAGATGTGTGCGGCGAACGGCGGATACATAGCCGGTAGCCTGATGGTCGGACTCGGCCAGGAGAACGACGATGTCTTCTCGCTGGAGGTACTCCTGCCACTGTTCGGGGCGCGACTTCACGGCCGCACGCGAACCCTGGTGCCCGGCGAGTTCCTTCAAAAGCGTCAGGACAGCCGCGGCGTCAGCCGGGGTGGCCCGGCGGACGTTAATGGATTTGCTGTTCATGGGTTTTCCCTCTCGGATGGGTCTGTGATTGTCAATGACGGCGGGGTTTCATCTGCTCGTTTTCGCCATGACGGTCGGGGCTGCCCTGGTAGCCGGCGCAGGCTCCTCCCTCGTGTTTCCCTTCGGCGTACGCCGGAGGAGGAAAAGCGCTGTAGCGGCCGTCAGCAGCGACACGAAACCGGCGGTGACGAATGCGCCCTGATACCCCTGGGCCAGCGATTGTGTGAGCGAAGCGCCGGCCGAGGCGGCCTCCTGGGCCCGGAGGCTGGCAACGGCGCTGCAGGCGGCCACGCCAAGTGCTCCGCCGATCTGGAACGCGGCGCTGGCCATGCCGGATGCCAGACCGGCCTGCCCAGCCGGTACACCTGAGGTGATGACCATGGTTGAGGGCATGAAGCTGAGGGCGATGCCGGTGGCGGACAACAATAGGCCGGGCAGCACGTTTACGGCGTAGGCGGCAGCATCGGCAGGGGCGAGTGAGAGCCAGAACAGCCCTCCCGCCAGCATGGCCATCCCAGTCGTGAGGGTGAGCACCGGCCCGATGCGGCGGACTAAACGGGGCAGAACGAGCAGCGACATCGCGAACACGGCGAGTGATGTTGGCAGCATCGCCACACCTGCTTCTCTCGGACCATACTGAAGCGCCTGCTGAAGCCAGAGCGCGACCAGGAAAAACGAGCTGACCCGGCCAGCGCCTCCCAGAAGTCCGACCACCATTCCCACTGAGACCTGCCGCGTATGAAAAAGGCCCAACGGCACGATTGGATCCCCGGCCCGGCGCTCGATCAGCACGAAAGCCAGGAACAGCGCCAGTCCCAGGACAGTCCCGCCGATCGTCTGCACCGACGCCCACCCGTGGTCGGCGGCGGCAAGGACCGCGTAGACCACAGCCACCGACCCGCCAGTCACGGTGAACGCCCCGGCAGCATCGAAACGTCGACGTGCTGTGTTCCCGGAGATGCGGGAGAAGAGAACGGGAGCCGCCAGGAGCGCAAGGAGACAGACCGGAAGCGGCAGGAAAAAGACCCACTGCCAGCCGAGCGATGCACTGATCATGCCGCCGGCGAAGACGCCGACCGCGCCGCCGGCCGCTGAAGCGGCGCCCCAGGCTCCCATGGCCTTCGTACGGGCTGATCCGGTGAAGAGAACCAGGATGATCGAAAGCGCCGCCGGACTCAGCACGGCAGCCCCAAGCCCTTGCGACAGGCGCGCCAAAAGCAGCATGGACTCAGACGCCGCGAAGCCGGCCATGAGTGAAGCAGCAGAAAACACCGCCGCCCCGGCCACGAACATCCGCAACCTGCCAAAGACATCGGCGGCGCGGCCCGAAAGGAGCAGGAAGCCACCGAAAGAGAGGAGGTAGGCGTTGGCCACCCAGGCAGTTCCCGTCTGCCCCAGTCCCAGCTCCCTTTGGATCGACGGTAGGACAACATTGACGATCGAGGTGTCGAGCATGATGACGAACTGGGCTGAGACCAGAACCAAAAGCGCGGCCCGGCGCTTTGCCGATGCAAGTGGCTTTTTCATGAGGTCCTTCCGTGAGGCCGTGGGTGCAGCGGGCGCAAGCCTGTGCGGCCCGTTCACGCTCGCCCGTGGAGTTTCAATCGTCACTTTCATGCCTGTCGGGTCGCGCCGGTGGTTTCACCGGGTTCCACGCCTGCACCTGAAAAGACAGCGTTCGCCTCTGCGGTTCTGCCACCGGGATCTACCGCATCGCGGGGTACATCGAGCCTGCTGCCACCGGGGACCGCGCCACCTGACAACACAAACCCGGCAATTTCACCGGTGCGTCGACGTCGGGCCCCAAACGACCATGAATACATGCTCCGGCAGGTCATTGGACTTCTTCCCGTTTTCCAGACTGTCCCCGGACCTGCCGCCCGACGGCTGAATTATCAGAAACCCATTGAGAGGGGGTGAAGGAAATGGAAATCATGTACTTCCTGCTCACCGCCGCCGTGTTGCTGACGGTCGCCGGTACCGCCGCAACAATCAGGCGCGACGGCCACGGGCATGTCATGCCCGAAACGTCAGGGCATGACCTGGGCCAGCGGCGGACTGCCCAGCGTCCCCTACTCCCACTGGCCTACCCGGTCCTGACTTCAGACGCCCGCCCCACCCGCCGGCGAATCAACGCCGCACCCCCTGAAAGGACTTCAAACATGATTGAGGCACGGAACCTGACCAAGAGTTACGGTGCTAAAACCGCCGTCGACAGCATTTCCTTCACTGTCCGCCCCGGCCGGGTCACAGGCTTCCTCGGCCCGAACGGCGCCGGCAAATCAACCACGATGCGCATGATCCTGGGATTGGACACCCCCACCGGCGGCACTGTGACCGTCAACGGCAAACCCTACGCAGAACACCGGTCCCCGCTGGCCGAGGTGGGGGCGCTGCTGGACGCGAAAGCCGTCCACACCAGCCGCAACGCCTACAACCATCTGCTCGCCCTGGCAGCTACCCACGAGCATCCCCGCCGGCAGGGTCAGGGACGTCATCGAGATGACCGGACTGACCGCGGTGGCGAAGAAACGCGTCGGCGCATTCTCTCTCGGCATGGGACAGCGCCTGGGCATCGCCGCGGCCCTGCTGGGCGACCCGCAGACTGTCATCCTCGACGAGCCAGTCAACGGACTGGACCCTGAAGGGGTCTTGTGGGTCCGCAATCTGGCCCGCCAACTCGCCGCCGAAAACAAGACAGTCTTCCTGTCCTCGCACCTGATGAGCGAGATGTCCCAAACCGCCGACCACCTGATCGTGATCGGGCGCGGCCGGATCATCGCCGACGCACCGATAACGGACGTTCTCGAGGCAGGCACCCAGCAGCGCATCCTGGTCCGCTGCGACCGCCCGTACGACCTGGCCGGACTGGTGGCAGCCAAGGGCGTATCCACCGAAATCGATCCATCCGGACTGATGGAAGTTTCCGGACTCGACAACCTCACCATCGCGCGCACGGCCCTCGAGCATCAGGTGCTGGTCTATGAACTCATCCCGCAGAAGGCCTCTCTGGAAGAGGCATACATGGAACTGACCAAAAACGAGGTGGAGTACCGCACCGCGGTACTCGCCCAGGAAGGCAAGTGAACAGCATGACGACGATCATCAGCACCAGCGCACACGCACGGGCCGGCTCCGGAGTCACCTTCGGCCGCGTCCTCAACTCCGAGTGGATCAAGCTCCGCAGTCTCCGATCCTCGGTCATCCTGCTGGCTTCCGCGGCCGCCGTCACGGTCGGCCTCGGCATGCTGGGAGCCTGGGGCAACACGCTGGCTGGCCAGCGACGGACAACCCGTGACGGAACAGGCCCTCCAGGGAACGGTCACCGGCGGGCTCGCCTTCGCCCAGCTGATCGTGGGATCCCTGGCCATCTTGCTCATCGCGTCGGAGTTCGGCACCGGCATGATCCGCTCCACCATGATCGCCGTCCCGCGGCGGATCCCCGCCGTACTGGCCAAGGCCCTGGTCGTCGCCCTGGTGGCCTACGTTGTCGGCACGGTCTCGGCCTTCATCACCTACTTCGCTGTCCAACCGGTGCTCTCACCCAGCGACATGGGATTCGCCTTCAGCACCGAGGTGCTCGGCAGCATATTGTGCACCGGCCTCTACCTGAGCCTCGTTTCGCTGATGGGACTCGCCCTTGGAACACTGCTCCGCAACAGCGCCGGAAGCATCGTGACCCTGTCCGCGCTGCTGCTGGTCATCCCGATGGTGCTGAGCATGATCCCCGGTGAAGCCATCGAGAACATCTCAAAGTACCTGCCCTCCAACGCGGGCGCGCAGCTGATCGCCACCCAGATCACCGACGGGGCCCTCACCCAGCTTCAGGGCGGGCTCGTCATGGCAGGCTGGGCAATCGTTCCCCTGGCCTTCGTCCTGGTGGCTGTCAAGCGCCGCGACGTGTAAGCCTGGCGAAAAGCCGACGGTCATCCCAGGGGCGGGTCGCCCTTGGGATGACCGCCTTCGTTCTATGGAGCAGGTTGAAAGGCGGCTTTACTTAATCGCTGCAGACTGATGTGTCGCTGCTTAAGTCCTCTTCCTGGAATGACTGCACGAGCGTAGCTTGAATCTTGTCCAGCAACGTCCGCTCTCGTGGATCGCATGCACAAAACCACTCTTTGGAGTTCGCCATGGCACTCTTACTCATTCTGCATCGCGTTGCCGACTACGACTCGTGGCGAGAGGTCTACGATTCAGTGGCGGACATGCAGGAATCCGCCGGAGTAACCGACAAGTCCGTGCACCGCATGGTCGATGACCCGAACAACGTACTGGTGCTCCACTACTTCGATTCTGTAGACCGGGCTCGCGCCTTCACGACCCTCCCGGAACTGAAGGACGCCATCCAGCGGGCCGGCGTCCAGGGCGAACCGCGCTTCGAGTTCTACGAATAGAAAAAACAGGTCAACGACTTGCCGCGCAGGTCATATCCGCGCGCCAAGAACTGCGCAGTAGGCAGGGCTCCCCCATCCGCGGCAGGCAGGTCCGGCGGCGTCATCGCGTTCCCCACGTTGCTGAGGACGATCAGGCCAAGGCCGATCCATTCGCTGGAACGGGCTGGAGGACGTGGCGGATGCGGTCACCCGGCTTTACGCGGCGGCTTAGCTGCGCTCTCCGGCATTCCCCCGAGCGAAGCGGCCGCAGGCCTCCCGGCATCGGGGGCCACTCGCCGTCGCCGTCCGGGCACGGTTAGGACGGCCAGGCTGGCGATGACCAGAAGGATCCCGCCCCAGCCCTGCAGCGGCAGCCGTTCACCCACCACCAGCACCGCCAGCACAGCAGCCACCACCGGCTCCGCCAGGGACAGCGTGGTGGCGGTGCTTGCGCGCACCCGCGCCAGGCCGAGCCCGAACAGCACGTAACCGGCAAACATCGGCACCAGGGCCATGTAAAAGCCGACGGCGGCGTTGCCCCAGGACGCCAGGAGCGGCGCCCCCGTGGCCAGCAGCACCGGCATCAGCAGCAGCCCGCCGGTGCCGAACATCGCGCCCATGGCGGCACGGGCCGGCACGCCGCCGCCGATAATCCGGTGGGCGGCCCAGGAATAGAGGGCATACGTCAATCCGGCCAGCAGGCCCAAGCCGATTCCGGCCAAGGTGCCGCCGCCGACCGCGGCCCCGGCACCGCCGGCGGATTGGCCGCCGCCTTGCGCCGCGGCGAAGCACAGCAGCGCGGTCCCGGAGAGCCCCAGCAGGGCGGCGCCGCCCCAGCGCACGCTCAACCGATGCCGGTCGAAGGCCCGCTCGATCAGGGCAGAAGCCAGCGGTGCCGAGCCGATGCTCACCACCGTGCCCACGGCGACGCCGGCCAGATGCATGGAACTGTAGAAGGCCAGCGGGTACACAGCTACCGCGATGGCGCCGAGCAGCACCAGTTGCCACTGACCCTGCAGCTGCAGGCGGGCGCGGCCCATCGGCCGCAGCGCGGTCAGCGCCTGGAGCAGCCCGCCCAGACCCATGGCCACGGCGCCAATGGCGAGCGGACCGACGTCGGGCGCAAACGTGGCGGCGGTTCCGGTGGTTCCCCACAGCACGGATGCCGCCAGCACCAGGAGCGCGCCGGAAACCGCACCGGGACGCGCCGGTGCCTGCCGGGACTGCTGTTGTAGATCCATAGCTCCTCGCCGGGTCGCCGCTAGGGCCAGCCTATCTGCGGCACTTCCCACCGTCGCGCCCAGCTGTCGCTTGCTGCACATGTTACCCGCGGGTAACATGTGGCTGGTACTGTGTCCCGCATCTCATGGAGGTTCCGGTGAGCCCTACGTCCTCGCCCCGTGCCCTGCGCGACGTCGTCTTCGTCGACGGCGTGCGCACCCCGTTTGGCAAGGCAGGTGAGAAGGGTATCCATGCCGGCACGCGAGCCGACGATCTGGTGGTTAAATGCGTCCGCGAACTACTACGCCGCAATCCGTCACTGCCGCCCGAGCGCATCGACGACGTGGCCATCGCCGCCACCACGCAGACCGGCGACCAAGGGCTGACCATCGGCCGTACCGCGGCGCTGCTGGCCGGGCTGCCCCGCTCGGTGCCCGGGTTCGCGATCGACCGGATGTGCGCCGGCGCGATGACGGCGGTGACGACGACGGCCGGCGGCATCGCCTTCGGCGCGTACGACGTGGTGGTGGCCGGCGGCGTGGAGCACATGGGGAACCACCCGATGGGCCAGGGCGTGGATCCGAATCCGCGGTTTGCCAGCGAGCGCCTGGTGGACCCCGCCGCACTGAACATGGGCAACACTGCGGAGAACCTGCATGACCGCTTTCCCGGTATCACCAAAGAACGCGCGGATGCCTACGCCGCGGCCAGCCAGGCCAAACTCGCGGCGGCCTACCAGGCCGGCAAGATCCAGCCCGATCTGGTGCCGGTGACCGGCCGGAAGCCCGGCGAAGGGTGGTCGCTGCACAGCGCCGACGAGCCGCCGCGTCCGGGCACCACCCGTGAGGACCTGGCCGGGCTGCGCACCCCGTTCCGGCCGCACGGCCGCGTCACCGCCGGCAATGCCGCCGGCCTGAACGACGGCGCCACGGCTTCGCTGCTGGCGTCCGCGGAAGCCGCCGCGGAACTGGGCCTGCCCGTGAAGATGCGCCTGGTCGCCTACGCCTTCGCCGGGGTGGAACCCGAGGTGATGGGCATCGGTCCGGTCCCCGCCACAGAGAAGGCCCTGAAGATGGCCGGCCTGGACATCACGGACATCGGTTTGTTCGAGATCAACGAGGCCTTCGCCGTGCAGGTCCTCTCCTTCATGGACCACTACGGCATTGCCGACGACGATCCCCGCGTCAACCGCTATGGCGGGGCCATCGCCGTCGGGCATCCGCTGGCCGCCTCCGGGGTTCGGCTGATGACCCAGTTGGCCCGCCAGTTCGAAGACGACCCGTCGGTCCGGTACGGGCTGACCACCATGTGCATCGGACTGGGCATGGGCGGGACCGTGATCTGGGAGAACCCGCACCACGCAGACTATTCGGGCCGCGGCAGCCAGAGGGTTGCCGCAGCCGCCGCCGTTTCCACAGGAGAGGACCACGCATGACCGCCGCAGACTTCACCGCCTTGGCCGCCAAGTTCCCGGACGAGACCGTCACCCACTCCTACGTCCGGGACGTGGAGTTGCCCGGGGCCGGGACCCTGGCCCTGCTGACCCTGGACAACGACCTGGACCACCGCAAGCCCACCACGCTCGGACCGAACACCCTGGTGGAACTGGGCACCGCGCTCGAAGGACTCAAGGCCCGTGCCGCTGCCGGCGGGATCTCCGCCGTCGCCGTCACCGGCAAGCCCTACTACCTGGTGGCCGGCGCGGATTTGGGCAGCGTCGGAAAGCTCACCGACCCCGGAGACGGGCGGGCCATGGCACGGCTGGGCCATGACGCCTACGCCACGCTGGCGACCATGGGCGTGCCGACCTTCGCCTTCATCAACGGTGCGGCGATGGGCGGCGGGCTGGAGATTGCGCTGGCCGCCGACTACCGCACGGTCTCCGCCGGCGCCAACGGCATCTCGCTGCCGGAAGCCTTCCTGGGCCTGATCCCCGGCTGGGGCGGCGTCTACCGGCTGCCGCGGCTGATCGGCCCGGCCAATGCGGTCAAGGTGATGATCGAAAACCCGCTGAGCAACAACAAGATGCTCAACGGCTCCGCCGCCCACCAGTTGGGCATCGCCGACGCGCTGTTCGAGCCGGCGGACTTCCTGGAACAGTCGCTGGCCTGGGCCGCCCGGATCCTGAGCGACGACGAAGCCCGCCGGCAGGTGGCGATCCGCCGCGCAGAGCATTCCGCCGCCGCGGAGGCGGACTGGGATCGGGCCATCGCCGCCGGGCGTGCCTTCATCGAGGCGAAGACCGCCAACGCCGCGCCCGCACCGGCCAAAGTGCTGGACGTGATGGAAGCCGGCCGGGGCAAGAGCCAGCAGGAATCCGCCGACCTGGAGGTCGAGGCGCTCGCCGAGCTGATGCAGACCCCGCACTTCCGGGACACCGTGTACGCGTTCCTGGAGCTGGTGCAGAAACGGTCCAAGCGGCCCGCCGGCGCGCCGGACCCGCAGCTGGCCCGCCCGGTCACCAAGGTGGGCGTGGTCGGCGCCGGCCTGATGGCCAGCCAGCTGGCCCTGCTGTTCGCCCGGCAACTGAAGGTGCCGGTGGTCATGACCGACATCGACCAGGCCCGGGTGGACAAGGGCGTGGGCTACGTCCATGCCGAAGTGGACAAGCTGCTGGCCAAGAAGCGCATCTCCGCCGATGCGGCCAACCGCACCAAGGCCCTGGTCACCGGCTCGGTCTCCAAGGAAGCCTTCGCGGACGCCGACTTCGTGATCGAGGCGGTGTTCGAGGAACTGTCCGTCAAGAAGCAGGTCTTCGCCGAAGTGGAGGCCGTGGTCTCCGAGGACTGCATCCTGGCCACCAACACCTCCTCGCTCTCCGTCACCGAGATGGCCGCGGACCTGCTGCATCCCGAACGCGTGGTCGGCTTCCACTTCTTCAACCCCGTGGCCGTCATGCCGCTGCTGGAAATCGTGCGCGCGCCGAAGACCAGCGACGCAGTCCTCTCCACCGCGTTCGTGCTGGGCAAGGCGCTCAAGAAAACCACCGTGCTGGTCCAGGACGCCGCCGCCTTCGTGGTGAACCGCGTGCTGCTGCGGCTGATGGGCGAGATCGCGACCGCGTTCGACGAAGGCACCCCCGCCGAGGTGGCCGACAACGCACTGAAACCCATGGGCCTGCCGATGACCCCGTTCACCCTGCTGGCCATGGTCGGCATCCCGGTGGCCCAGCACGTCACCGAGTCCCTGCACGCCGCGTTCGGCGAACGGTTCCGCGTCTCCGCCAACCAGCAGCGGCTCATCGACCACGGCATCAAGTCCCTCTGGACCACCGACGACGCCGGCCGACAGGTCATCCCGGAGGAAACGCTGGCGCTGCTGGAATTCGGCGACTCCCCCAGCAGCTCCGAGCAGCTGCTCCGCCGCACCCAGGACGCCCTGGCCGAGGAAATCGGGCTCATGCTCGACGAAGGCGTGGTCGCCGCGCCCCAGGACATCGACCTGTGCATGATCATGGGCGCCGGCTGGCCGCTGCACCTGGGCGGCATCACCCCCTACCTCGACCGCGTCGGCGCCTCCGTACGGGTCAACGGCCGGAAGTTCCACCCTGGCCTGTGAGACGGGCCGGCGGGACGGGCCGCCGCGGAGCGACGCCGCCGTCGTCGTTGTTCTGACAGAACACGACGACGGCGCGCAGCCGGCTGACCGAACACCTCGCCGGTCGTCGTTCTGACAAAGGACGACGACGGTCGAGGTGTATCGGCGTGTTGGGTCAGGAGCGGGCCGGGCGCTGGATGGCCATGGCGCATCCCATCGAGACCAGCACCGCGATGACCGCCAGCAGCAGCATGCCGCCGAAGCCGCCGCCGGAGGACTCGATCAGCATGCCGCTGACCACCGGCCCGATGGCAAAGCCCGACCCGATCATCAGGTTGGTCGAGTTCATCACGTGGCTGCCGCCGATGTCGGACAGGGACGCGAGCAGGTACGGAAGGATGAAGGTCCACGCGAACTTGAAGACCATGGCGGCGAGCGCGAACCGGATGAGTCCCGGAGCGCCGAACAGCAGCGCCACGCTGGTGCCCAGCGCCAGGTAGCCGATCAGCAGGAACCACTTACGCTTCGGGCTGTCCCCCAGGAAGGTCGCCACCAGCGGCGCCGCAATGCCCGGGATCGTGGCAATGGCCAGTACCAGGCTCGACGTCGAAAGATCGATGCCTGCGCCGCCCGAGATCTGCGCCATGAAGGACCATACTCCGCTGAGGCCGATGTAGAACAACAGCACGGCGGCCAGCCCGATCACGAATTTCACCTTGGAGCCTGCACGTGCTGGATCCTTCTCCGCAGCCGCGACATCCGCTGCGGCCGGGACATTCGCCTCCGCTGTGGCGCGGCGCAGCATGTCGCCGTCGATCATCCGCACCACGGGCAGGCAGCAGGCCGTGAGTGCGGCCATTGTCCAGTAGATGGCGGAGACGTTGGCCTCGGCATACAAAACCGGGAACGCGAACAGGATAACGGCTCCCATCAGCAGTTGGAACGCCACAAAGACGCCGAAACCGCGGCTGGGGTTGGCGGTTTTTCCGCTGAGGGTCAGGATGATGACGGTGATGGATCCGGCCGCTAGCGACGTAATCACGCGGGCGACTACGAGGAGAGCAAAGCTGTCCAGGAAGCCGGAAGCCAGGTTGCCGGCAATGGCGATGGCGGCGCAAACGTAGGTGACCGTCCGCAGGTTCAGCCGGTTCAACCAGAGGTAGGCCGGCACCGTGGCGAGGCTGAAGGCGCCCAGCTCAAGCGAGAACAGCATGCCCAGCTCGGTGGGCGTCAGGCCGAACTGCGCGATCAGCTTGCCCGCGATCACCGGGGCGATGAGCAGCACCATGTACAACACGGCGCTGAAAACGGCGATGTAGGTGTAGATTCCGCGGTCGGTGCCGGCGGCAGGGCGCGCGGAAGTCAGGGTAACGGACATCAGTGTCCTTTCGGGTTGGATGAAAGAGCGGGTGGCTCCGGCCGACAGGCCGGCCGAAGCCACCCGGGTGATTCGTGCGGATCAGCGGAAACGCAGGGGTCAGGCGTCGGCCTTTTCCGCTTCCGCCGGAGTGGGTTCGGGTGCAGCGGCGTCGTAGACCTTGCGTCCGGCAAACCAGGTCTGCCGTGCGCTGATATAACGCACCGCGTCCACGGGGACGTCATAGGGGTTGTTCGTCAGCACGATGAAGTCAGCGGACTTCCCCGGCACCAGCGAGCCGGTGACATCGTCAAGGCCCATCGCCTCGGCGCTGGCCGTGGTGTAGATGCGGACGGCCTCGTCCAAGGTGATGGCTTGCTCTTTCCACAGCGTTCCCGGAAATTGGCCGGTGGGATCCTGCCTGGTCACCAGACCGTAAATGCCTTCCCACGCGTTCGGCGAGACGCTGACCGGCCAGTCCGAACCTCCGGCGATCCGGGCACCCGCGTCAAGCAGGCTTCTATTCGGCTGCATCTGCGACGCGCGCTCCGCGGGCAGCACCGCAGCGATCGCCTCCGAGATCACCCCGGGGAACCACAGCGACGGCGAGATATCGGCGGTAACGTCCAGCTGCGCAAAGCGTCCGATGTCTTCCGGATGCACGAACTGCCCGTGCGCGATGTGGTACTTGGGCTCGGTGTGGCCTGCGGCCCGCACCTTTTCGACGGTGTCCAGGACCAGCCGGACCGAGGCGTCGCCGGTGCAGTGGATCTTGGCGGAGATTCCCCGTGCGGCCGTACTCATCAGCCATTCCTCCAGCTCCGCCGGATCCATGGTGGTGCCGCCGCAGTGGCACTCCGGGAAGCCGGCCACCGGCAGATACGGCTCGATGAAGGCTGCCGTGCCGGCCGGCGGCACGCCGTCGAGGAAGATCTTGATGAAGTCCGGCCGGTGATGGCGCGAACGCGTCTCCTCGCGGTGGGCGATGATCCCCTCGCCCAAGGGCTGGGTGCCGAAAATGAAGTCGTTGGCTTGCATGGAGGACACCACCCAGGCGTGCAGCTCGCCGTCGTCGTCCAGTTGTTTGAGGGCACGCATGAGCGGGAGCGACGCCGCTGCGTCCTGGAACCCGGTGACCCCGTAGGAATGCAGGATCTCGATACCGCGCGCGGCTGCCTGGGCCAACTGCCCCGTGCTCACCGGCTGCAGTCTGGCCAGAGTCTGCTCCACGATCACGCCGCCGGCCTCGATCAAAACCCCGGTGGCGGCTCCGGACTCATCGCGCAGGATCTGCCCACCCTCGGGATCGGGCGTGGACGCTTCGATGCCGGCCAGCTCCAAGGCCCGCGAATTGGCCCACCGGTTGTGCTTCGAGTCGTCTTTGAGCAGGGCAGGACGGCCGCCCGTTGCCGCATCCAGCCGTGCCAGCGCGTCGGCCGAGTTCATTTCGGTCATTAAGCCGGATCCCCAGCTACCACCGACCACCCATGCGTCCGGCTTGAGTCCGGCCGCGTAGGAGGCGATCGTTGCCAGGAAGCCGTCCAGGTCCAGCGTGGGCGGCGCGTCCAACTCGAACAGATCCATCTGACCGGCGATCATATGGTGGTTGTGGACGTCCATCAGGCCCGGCATCACGAAGGCGCCGTCCAGATCGACGATCTGGGTCTCGGGGCCGCGCAGTTCCATGGCCCGCTCCCCGATCGCCTGGATGAGGCCACCGCGGACCGCCATCGCCGTGGCGCGGGGCGTATCCGCATCGAGGGTCTCGATCGTGCCGTTGACCAGCACCACATCCGCATACTCTTCGGACACGTATTGCTCCTCGTTGTTGAATCGTTTAGTTGCATCAGAGTATGTGTGACCGGTCCCATTCGACTTGACTCTCAGAGCATGACGTTTGATTTCTACGGCAGGAGAATTACTGCGCCCTACCGGCTGTCGAGCCCTCCGCCTCTTCTGTCGAGCCCTGCGCCACTTCCGGGTATGACCGGACCGGCATAGCTTGTCGTCGTTGTGTCGCACGCAGGGCCGCATAAGGAATGCGTTAAGACCGTCACGGGACGGCTCTGCCGGTGGTGTCATGGGAGCAGCAGACTGCCGCGAGCAGCGGGCCGACCGATGTTATCGCCGTCCGTGACTGCGGCCGTGATTACGCGGGGAGGATCAGATGACCACGCTCAGCATTCCCCCGATGGATCCCTCGGCGCCACATCCCGGGGCGAGGCAGAGATTCAGAAGCTGGCTGCTGTTCGGCCTGCAGGACGCCAAGGGCTCCCATCAGGGACCGGGCGCAGCGAGCGACTCCCGCCTGAAAAAGCATCCATGGTGGCAGGTAATGTGCCTGACTGGCGTCGACTACTTTTCCACCCTGGGCTACCAGCCGGCAATCGCCGCACTGGCCGCGGGCGTGATCTCCCCGCTGGCCACGCTGGTGCTGGTGGCCGTCACTCTGCTCGGCGCCCTCCCCGTCTACCGCCGGGTGGCCGGCGAAAGTCACCGCGGCGAGGGATCCATTGCGATGCTTGAGCGCCTGCTGCCGCGCTGGGGCGGGAAGCTCCTGGTGCTGGTCCTGCTGGGGTTCGCCGCCACGGACTTCATGATCACCATGACCCTCTCCGCCGCCGATGCTACGGCCCACGCGATCCAAAACCCCCTGGCCCCGGCTTGGATGCAGGGACATAACGTTGCTCTCACGTTGCTCCTGCTGGCTTTGCTGGCGGCGGTATTCCTTCGCGGCTTCAGGGAGGCCATCCGCGTCGCCGTGGGCCTGGTGGCCATCTACCTGAGCCTGAACGTAGTAGTGGTTGCCACAACAATAATTGAAGCTCTGACCCATCCGGTCGCCGTCGAGAACTGGTGGCTCGCCCTGACCACTTCACATGGCAGTCCCTGGATGATCGTCGGCATCGCCCTGCTGGTTTTCCCGAAGCTCGCCCTGGGCCTGTCGGGCTTCGAGACCGGGGTGGCCGTGATGCCGCAGATCCGCGGACATGCCGGCGACACCGAGCAGAACCCGGTCGGCCGGATCAAGGGCGCCCGGCGCCTGCTGACAACGGCCGCCGTCATCATGAGTTCGTTCCTGATCACCACAAGCTTCACCACCGTGATCCTGATCCCGGCCCAGGAATTCGAGCCCGGCGGCCAGGCCAACGGCCGTGCCCTGGCGTTCCTGGCCCACGAATACCTGGGGAACGGATTCGGCACCATCTACGACATGAGCACCATCGCGATCCTCTGGTTCGCCGGCGCCTCCGCAATGGCGGGGCTGCTCAACCTCGTGCCACGGTACCTGCCCCGCTACGGCATGGCCCCCGAATGGGCCCGGGCCGTGCGTCCGCTGGTGCTGGTTTTCACTCTGATCGGGTTCCTGATCACTCTTCTCTTCAAGGCCGACGTCGATGCCCAGGGCGGCGCCTACGCCACCGGCGTGCTCGTGCTGATGACCTCCGCAGCCACCGCCGTCACCCTTTCGGCCCGCCGACGTCGACAACACCGGCGCACGGTCGGTTTCGGGACGATCGCGTTGGTGTTCATCTACACGACGATCGCCAACATCTTCGAACGGCCCGAAGGCATCCGGATTGCCACTTTCTTCATCCTGGGCATCATCACTGTCTCGCTGCTCTCCCGGATCCTTCGTTCCTTCGAACTCCACGCGACCCACGTCCATCTGGACCGCCAGGCCCTGGAATTGGTCGCCGGCACCGACGAGGGACCCATCGGCATCATCGCCCACGAGCCCCAGCGCCTGAGCGCCGAGGCCTACCGGGACAAACTGACGTCGGCCATCGAAGTCAGCCATCTGCCCGTAGACCAGCAGGCACTGTTCCTGGAAGTGATCGTGGACGATTCCTCCGACTTCGAAACAGAACTGGAGGTCCGCGGCGTCATCCGGCACGGCTACCCCATCCTGGAAGTGCATGGACCCGTGGTCCCGAACACCATCGCCTCCGTGCTGCTCCACATCAGGGACGTCACCGGCCTGATGCCGCACATCTACTTCCGCTGGACCGAGGGAAACCCCGTCATCAACCTCCTGCGTTTCCTCTTCTTGGGCGAGGGCGAGATCGCACCGGTCACCCGCGAGGTGCTGCGCGAAGCAGAACCCGACATCACCAGACGCCCTTGGGTTCACGTCGGCTGACCGCCGCCAACCTCGATGGCGGCCCCCTGACGGCCGGCGGCCGTGCCCGCCCGCACATGGCGATCACGGAACCTACGGATACTGCCCCCGAGGGGAAGAACGACGCAGGTCTTGGCGTGCCCTCTTAGGACAAGCGCCGCCCGGAGGACTTACGGTGCCGTGCCGGCCTGTACCCATGGGGAACTTGCTTCGTTCCGCGGTTCCAGACAACCCAAAGCCCAAGGGTCCCCAAGAGCATGGGATGCACCAGCGAGGCGGACTCGCCGGCCGTGACAACCAAAAGGTAGAGAAAGCCGGCCCAGCACAGGGCCACCAGATACACCCCGACCACAAGGGTGCCCCTCCTGAAGTCAGGGCTGTGCAGACGGTTCTTGACGAATGTTCCCTGGACAGACATGCGCTCTCCCCTTGCAGGACCGTAGGACAGGTGCGCTCATCTCAGCACGAATTCGCAGTACCGTCGACCCCTCCGAAGGGCCGCCGGTACGACTGGTCACGAGCACCGATTGCGCTGCCTGCCGCCCGGAATCCGGACAGGCAGTGAACTTCCCGGCGGACAAACGCGTCTTTATAGATGACGGCGGGGGTCCGCCGGGGCCGAGGCACCTTCACATACCGCCCTGACTACGGGCGCAGCCCGCTCTCCACGGACCATCCCGCCGTCACTAGTCAGGTTTCGGCAAGCTTCGTTTGGGAAGGTCAGCCCATGAGTCTCGATGCCAGTCCCAGCAGACGCTCGCTGCTCGGTGTTTCCGCGGCGGCCTGTTCCGCCTGCGTGCTGGCTGCCTGTGCCCCAGCGACAGGCGGCAGCGGCGTATCCGCAACCGGGGACAGCGGCCAAGCCGGAGGGTCTTCGGCGCCGGTTGCTTCCGGCGGCACACCGGTGCAGGTTCTGAAGCTCGCAGATGTTGCCGTCGGCGACAGCGCCAGTGGCGAGGCCAACGGAAAAAAGGTGCTGGTCTACCGCCCGGGGGAAAAGACGGTGGAGGCTTTCAGCGCCATCTGCACGCATCAGGGCTGCACGGTGGCGCCGGCCGGAGCCGAATTCCATTGCCCCTGCCATGGCTCTGTTTACAATGCCCAGGATGGCACCGTACTGAACGGACCAGCGCCGAAGCCGCTGCAGCGGTTTACCGCCGCGATCGAGGGCGACTGGATCACCGTCACCGTGTGAATGCCGCGCCTCGCGTGAACGTTGCGCAGCTCCACAAGGTCCGGCGGTTCGGCTGGAAACATCCAAGGATCATCCGGAACAATAATGGACATGACCTCTTCCCTGCCGTCTCGCCGAACCATCCTGACCGTCACTGCCGCCGCTGGTTCTGTGGGCGCGCTGACGGCTTGCTCTCCTTTTCAGGACTTCACCGGCGCGCAAGGTGCTCCCCCTTCGCCTGTCGCATCCAATGGGACTCCGACACGCGTGGGCAAGCTCAGCGACGTACCGGTCGGCGGCAGCGCCAGCGGTGAAGCCAACGGGCAGAAGATACTCATCTACCGGCCCGATGAGGCGACGGTGCTTGCGTACAGCGCGATTTGCACGCACCAAGGCTGCGTCGTGAACGCCGCGGACGGCGAATTCGTCTGTCCGTGCCACCACTCCACCTTCGCGCTCGACAACGGCACGGTGACGGGCGGCCCCGCTCCAGCGCCGCTCCCCCGTTACGCTGCAGCGATCGACGGCGAATGGATCACCGTCACCCTCTGAATCCGTCAGTGGCCCTTGAACGCCTCGGCCAGCCACCAGGAGCCGCCGTCGGAAGCGATTTTGGCGTCGATGACCAGGGGCCGGGCGGGCGAGGACTCCAGCCAGCCGGACACGCCGGCGAGGTCATCCAGTGACCGGACGGTGATGCCGTCGGCGCCGAAGCCGCGTGCGATCGCGGCGATGTCCGTATCTGGGAAGGTGACCGTTGACAGGTCGACGGGAGCACCGCCGTCGTTGTTGCCGAAGTGGTGCACTTCCGCGCTATAGGCGGCGTCGTTGTAGACGATCACCACCAGCGGCAGGCCGAGCCGCACGGCGGTCTCCAGTTCCGCAATCGACATCAGGAACCCGCCGTCGCCGGTGCCGAGGACCGGCAGCCTGTCCGGGCGGGCCAGCGCGGCGCCGATCGCGGTGGCCAGCCCCAGGCCGATGGACTGGAACGCCTGGGTGAAGCAGAAGCCGAACTCGTCGGGCACGTCCAGGTACTGGCTGGGGTAGCCCATGAAATTGCCGGAATCGATGGACACGATGCGCTCGGCCGGCAGCAGCTGGTCCAGCCGGCCGGTCAGCAGCCGCGGATCGATCCGGTCCTCGGTGGACAGGTTCTCGACGGGAACATCCTGCCAGCGGATACCGGCGCGGATCCGCTCCCGGACCGGCCCGGTCCGGTACTTTGAGGCAGCGGGGCCACGTCCGCGAAGGAGGTCCAGCACCGCGTCGGCCGTCTGGCCGCTGTCGCCCAGGACGCCGAGGTCCACCGGCCGGTTGGCGCCGAGCGCGGAGTCCTCCAGGTCCACCTGCGCCACCTTGGCGCCGGGGCCGATCAGGGCGCCCTGGCGCATGGTCCACATGTTCAGCGTGCAGCCGAAACCAACAATCAGGTCCGCTTCCGAGATCAGCTCCGCGGCCAGCGGGGAGGAGAAGCCGCCGGAAATGCCGAGCGAGAATTCCTCCCCGTTGAACAGCCCCTTGGCCACGGCCGACGTGGCGAGCAGCGCGCCGGCGTGGGCCGCCAGCGCCCGCAGCCGGCCGCCGGCCTCGCGCGCGCCGCGGCCGGCCACGAAGACCGGACGTTCCGCGGCGGCGATCAGGTCGGCGAGGGCTTCGGCGGCGGCAGGCGCCGGCCGGACCGGCAACGGGGCGGAGACGGCGGCGGCCGGGCCCACCTCCGCGGCCGCAGGCGCCGGCGCGGCCTGCACGTCCAGCGGCAGGTTCAGCACCACGGTGCGGCGTTCATTCACGGCCGTGCGGTAGGCCCGGACGGTGTCCGCGACGGCGCTGTCCGCTGAATGCACCCGCTCGGACACTGCGCCCACGCTGCGGGCAAAGCCCGGCTGGTCCATGGCGAAATTGGAGCGGACCGCTGCACCGGCGGTTTCGGCGGCCAGCACCAGCAGGGGCGTGCGGGACTTGGCCGCCTCGCCGATGCCGGTAGCGGCGTTGGTCAGCCCGCAGCCTTGGTGTACGGAAACGATGCCGAGCCTGCCGGACATCCTGGAGTACGCGTCCGCCATGGTGGCCGCCCCGCCTTCATGCCGGCTGGCGGTGAACGGCACGCCGGCGGCCTTCAGCGCATTCGTGACCGCGAAATTTCCGCTGCCCACCACACCGAAGGCGTGTCCGGCGCCGAGCCCGGCCAAGGTCTGGCCGACCAGTTCGGCGGTATTGCGGGGTGCAGGCATGCGGACACTCTCCTTAGCGCTCGACCATGGCGAAGATCCGGGCGGGGCTGCCCGTGCCGCCGACGATCGGCAGCGGAGCCACCACGATCACCGCGCCGGTGGTCGGCAGCTGCGCCAGGTTCTGCAGCGACGTGATGCCGTACTTGTTGTTGCCCATCAGGTAGTGGTGCATCGGGAAGATCGGATCCAGCGCACCCGCGTTGCCGGCGTCGATGCCGACCGTCTCCACGCCGACACCGGAAATCTTCGTCTCCTCGGCCAGCCACCGCGCGCACTCAACGGTGAACCCCGGGGTGTGGGAACCGGCGTCGTCCGCATTGAGGAACTTCTCCTGGTCCTGGGCATACACATCCCAGCCGGTGCGGAAGAGCACCCAGCCGTTATCCGGAATGGGGCCGTGCCGCTCTTCCCACGCCCGGACGTGGTGGACGTCCAGCAGGAAGTCCGGGTCCGCGGCTGCCTCGGCGGAGAAATCAAGCACGACGGCGGGGCCCACCAGCCGCGGTAACGGCAACTGGGCCACGTCGTCGCCCTCGCGGCCGGTGGCCCAGTGGATGGGCGCATCAATGTGCGTGCCGATGTGCTCGCCGGTGTGGATGTTCTGGTGCTTCCACATCGGACCGCGGTCGTCATACGCCGCGATCTCCTCAAGGCTGAAATCGATCAGGTTTGCGAACGGATCCGGCAGCCGCAGCGTGGGCGTCCGCGCGGAGAGCTGGTTGGTCAGGTCGATCAGCTCGATCCGCCCGGTGGACAGGGAGGCGAGCAAGTCGGTCAGTTGGCTCATGGGCTTCACTTTCGTCACGGCAGACAGCCTCGAAGAACGCAGCAGGCGCTGCTGGGTGGGTGGAACGGCGGGGCAAACAACGGTGGATCGGCGTCCGCGTCTTTGCAGCCGCCCGTTGCACCCATCTTGCCCTCCCCGGGCTTCCGGTGCTTGTGTTACGCCCGTCACCCGGGGTGGACGTAACACAAGCAGAAACCGGAAAGCCCGGTGCCGACCCGTGACGGCGGCTCCAACTGTTTCTGCTCCGGCGGCAGCGTTCCAGCCGCTGCGGCCATTAGACCGCTGCGGCAGTTAGAACAGCGCGGCCGTTAGAACAGGGCGGTCTTGGGCACGGTGGGGAAAATCCTGTCCAGCTCGGCGAGGTCATCGTCCGTGGGCTGCCAGCCTGCCGATTCGGCGTTCTGCCGGATCTGCTCCGGTTTGGTGGCACCGGCGATCACCGACGCCACGGAGGGACGTGAGGCCAGCCAGGAGAACGCCACCTCGATCTCCTGCAGCCCGCGGTCGGCGGCAAAACGGGAGAACGCGCCCAATTGCTCCCAATCGGCGTCCTTGAGCATGTTGGTGCGCGAGTGTGTCAGCCGGCTGCCCTCCGGCGCCTTCCCGTCCTTGTACTTGCCCGTCAGCAGGCCGTTGGCCAGCGGGAAGTACGGCAGAACGCCCAGTCCGTAGGCTTCGGCGGCCGGGGTGACTTCGAGTTCTGCACGGCGGTCCAGCAGGTTGTAGTGGTTCTGGCTGGAGATGAACGGTGTGTAGCCGCCCATCCGGGCCGTGAACTCGGCCTCGGCGATCTGCCAGCCGGCCCGGTTGGAATGGCCGATGTAGCGCACCTTGCCCGCGCGGACCAGGTCGTCCAAGGCGGACAAGGTCTCCTCGATCGGCGTCAGCGGGTCCGGAGTGTGGAACTGGTAGAGGTCGATCCAGTCCGTGCCCAGCCGGCGCAGGGACGCTTCGGCGGCCTTGACGATGTAGCGCCGTGAGCCGCGTGCACCGAAGTCCTCGCCGTTGGCACCGTGCATGTCCATGCCGAACTTGGTGGCCACCACCACGTCCTCGCGCCGGTCGCCGAGCGCCTTGCCCAGGAATTCCTCGCTCAGCCCGGGGGTCTTCCCATAGGTGTCGGCGACATCGAAAAGGGTCACACCGGCGTCGAGCGCGGCGTGGACGACGGCGTCCGTGCCCTCCTGGGTCTCGGTGGGAGTGTTCGGGCGGCCCAGGTTGTTGCAGCCGAGCCCGACGGCGGAGACGGTCAGTCCGGACTTGCCAAGACGGCGGTATTCCATCGATACATCCTTCTCGCTTGAGGTTTGTGGCCCGCCTCAAATCCTACCCGGGGAGGCGGCGCGGCAGTGATTTCGGGCACGTCACGCAGGCGCCGTCGGCGTTGCCGCTTCTGCCTTTAGGTACCGCTGCACATATGATCGAAACCATGGCCAAAGTTCTGACTTCCCTTCCCGTCGGCGAACGCGTCGGCATCGCCTTCTCCGGTGGACTTGATACGTCCGTTGCGGTTGCGTGGATGCGCGACGGCGGAGCCGTGCCCTGCACCTACACGGCCGACCTCGGCCAGTACGACGAGCCCGACATTGACGCGGTGCCCGGCCGCGCCGCCGAATACGGTGCGGACATCTCCCGCCTGGTGGACTGCAAGCCGGCCTTGGTGGAGGAAGGCTTGGCCGCGCTGGCCTGCGGCGCCTTCCACATTCGCAGCGGCGGACGCTCCTACTTCAACACCACCCCGCTGGGCCGTGCCGTGACCGGCACCCTGCTGGTGCGCGCAATGCGCGAAGACGGGGTGGACATCTGGGGCGACGGCTCCACCTACAAGGGCAACGACATCGAGCGCTTCTACCGCTACGGCCTGCTGGCCCACCCGCGGCTGCGCATCTACAAGCCGTGGCTGGACCCGCACTTCGTCTCCGAGCTGGGCGGCCGCCAGGAGATGTCCGAGTGGCTCACCGCGCACAACTTCCCGTACCGCGACTCCGCCGAGAAGGCGTACAGCACCGACGCGAACATCTGGGGTGCCACGCACGAGGCCAAGACCCTGGAGCACCTGGGCACCAGCCTGGAAGCGGTCGAGCCGATCATGGGCGTGGCCTTCTGGCGCGAAGACGTCGAGATCGCCACGGAAGACGTTTCCATTCGTTTCGAGGCCGGCCGCCCGGTGGCCATCAACGGCACCGAGTTCGCCGACGCCGTCGCTCTGGTCAACGAGGCCAACGTCATCGGCGGCCGGCACGGCCTGGGCATGTCCGACCAGATCGAGAACCGGATCATCGAGGCCAAGTCGCGCGGCATCTACGAAGCACCGGGCATGGCGCTGCTGCACATCGCCTACGAGCGGCTGCTCAACGCCATCCACAACGAAGACACCGTGGCCAACTACCACGCGGAAGGCCGCCGCCTGGGCCGCCTGATGTACGAAGGCCGCTGGCTGGACCCGCAGTCGCTGATGCTGCGCGAATCGCTGCAGAAGTGGGTCGGCTCCGCGGTCACCGGCGAGGTCACCCTGCGCCTGCGCCGCGGCGAGGACTACACCATCCTGGACACTACGGGGCCGTCGCTGAGCTACCACCCGGACAAGCTGTCCATGGAGCGCGTTGGCGACGCCGCCTTCGGCCCGCTGGACCGCATCGGCCAGCTGACCATGCGCAACCTGGACATCGCCGACTCCCGCTCCCGGCTGGAGCAGTACGCCGCACTGGGGCTGGTGGGCGGCCCGACCGCCGAACTGGTCGGCGCGCTGGAGGCCGGCGGCGCCACCGAGATCGCGGATACCGCCGCACTCGACGCGGCCGGCCGAGCCGCCGACGAGGCGTTGGACCGCGCGGCGTTCGACGCCGGAACCGACTGATCCGCCCAGTCCCGACCGCAAGACCGCAGCCGAGGCCCGGTGCCCCTCTTCCAGGGGTGCCGGGCCTCTGGCTTAGCTACTTCAGCGGGGGTCGATGCGCACGGTGGCGGCACGGACCCGGTCAGTGGGCAGTATGGCAGACCCTGCCCAGAGGTGTACTGGCAGAGACTCCCTCGAAACCGCAGACGGCCGTAGCGTGGTCTCCATGGAGCCAGAAGACGGCCTGCGTCTGCTCGCCGGCTGGGCGGCCACCGAATCGATGCCCACCACCAGCAGGGAAGGCGCTTGATCACCATGCACACACGTACTCTCGGACAAGGCCTGACTGTCTCAGCGGTCGGGATGGGCTGCATGGGCATGTCCCAAAGCTACGGACCCAACCCCGGCAGCCGCGCCGACATGATCACCGTGATCCGCTCCGCTGCGGACCTCGGGGTAACCTTCTTCGACACCGCTGAGGTCTATGGCCCCTACGCCAACGAAGAGCTCGTCGGCGAGGCCTTGGAACCGATCCGCGACCGGGTACAGGTCGCCACCAAGTTCGGATGGCGGATCGAGGACGGAAAGATGGTCGGCCTGGACAGCCGCCCCGAGCAGATCCGCCGTGTCGCGGAGGCTTCGCTGAAACGCCTGCGGACCGATGTGATCGACCTCTTTTACCAGCACCGCGTCGACCCCCGTGTACCTATAGAGGAGGTCGCCGGCACGGTCGGAGACCTGATCGCGGAAGGCAAGGTCCGCCATTTCGGGCTTTCAGAAGCCTCTGCCCAGACCGTCCGTCGTGCCCACGCGGTGCAGCCGGTGACGGCGCTCCAGAGCGAGTACTCACTCTGGACCCGCGACCCCGAAACCGAAGTGCTTCCGACACTCGCAGAACTGGGCATTGGATTCGTGCCGTTTAGCCCGCTCGGGAAAGGGTTCCTCACCGGAACCGTCACGACGGACACGAATTTCTCCGAGGGCGACGTGCGCGCTACGATCCCCCGATTCGCGCAGGAGAACCGGTCCGCCAATGCCGCGCTTGTCGAGCACGTCGTCGGTCTCGCCGGCAACAAAGGCGCCACAGCCGGGCAGATCGCGTTGGCCTGGCTGCTCGCGCAGCAGCCGTGGATCGTGCCAATTCCCGGCACGCGCCGCACCTCCAGGATCAAGGAGAACGCCGGGGCCACCAGCGTCGCTTTGTCCGCGGACGAAGTTGCCGACCTCAACGCGCTCGCCCAGCGGATCGGCGTACAGGGCGCCCGCTACAACGACCAGCAGTTGTCCTACGTGGACCGCTGACCGGCAGTTCCACGGCAGGGCCTGCGGGAACACCGACCCTCCGGGGAGACGCGCCGCAGCGCCCCTCCCCCGCACAACGAGTCTCGGAACATCCTTCCGTTCCGGGAAAACCCGGTGATATTCAGGAAAAGCATGACCAGCACTCACCGCGGCACTGCTACCGCTACCACCATCCGTGAGGCACGCGGCTTCGTCGCGGCCACCGCTTCGTTCGTCACCGTGTTCGCCGCAGGCGCCGCAGTGATCCCCCTCTACGACACCTACCGAAGAGCCGACGCGCTGACCAACGACGAGCTCTCATTGGCCGCCGTTGCCTACTTCCTCTGCGCGGTGTTCGCCCTGCTGGTCCTCGGCCGGCTCTCCAACCATCTCGGCCGCCGCCCCGTCTCGATTGCCGCGCTGCTGCTCGCCATCGCCGGGTGCCTCTCCCTGCTCTTGGTCCATGGCTTTCTTGTCCTCCTGATGGGCCGCGCCCTGCAAGGACTTGCCGCCGGTCTGGCCTCCAGTTCCATCGGCGCCTACGCCGTAGACACCGCACCCCGGCGACCCCGATGGCTCGCTTCGACCGTGATCACTGCCGGTGCTCCCGTCGGACTCGCCCTCGGCGTCTTCCTCTCCGGAATCCTGGTCGAGTTCGCGCCGGCTCCCCGCGATCTCACCTTCTGCCTGTTCGCCGTCGTTCTCCTCGGCTGTGCAGTTTCACTCGCGCTCTCGCCCGAGACGGTGCCCCGGACCGCCGGCACCTGGTCCTCCCTGATCCCCCGGCTCTCGGTACCGAAGGCGTCCCGCAGTTACCTGCCCCTCGCCTCGGGAATCTTTGTCGCGACCTGGGCTTTCGGAGGCTACTTCACCTCATTCGGCCCCTCCATCGCCGCCGACAATCTCGGCTCGCACAGCCCCCTGATCGCAGCCGCCGTGTTTGCCTCCTACATGGCCCCGAGTTTCCTCGGCGGCTTCGTGGCCGGGCGCTTTACACCAGCCACAGCGCAACGCATCGGGATGACATTAGTCGCCGCGGCAGGAGCCGGCCTCGCCTTCGCCAGCATCGCCGGAATCCTCGGGTTGTACCTCGTCGCGGGCGTCACCGGCGGTATCGGGATGGGGATTGCCACCTCCGGCAGCATGAATACCCTCTTGCCCCAAGCGCTTCCCAAGCAGCGGGCGGGCCTACTCGCCACGATCTATGCGATCTCGTATACGGGCTCCGCCGTTCCCAGCTTCATCGCCGGACAAGCCAGCCGGGTCATCAGTCTTCCAGCCATCACGTTGGGCTACGCCACCCTTGCGGCCCTTGTCTGGCTCAGCACACTCATCGCCGCTCGAAACCCCCGGGTCGAATCGTTGTCGGTCCAGTAACCGTCCAAACCCCAGGCACGGCATAAGGCTCCTGGCACCGTCCAAGACCTCCATCCGGCAGCCACCGGGAGCCAGACTGGCGCCGGGCCCGTGGCTTACCGCGAGCCAATAGACTGGTGTGGTGCCGCTTCGCTCTCCCTATCAACTTGTTGCTGCCGCTCCCTCCGTCGACGACTACATTAAGCTCAGAACAGGTAGCGGCCTCTCGCGGAGGACGCCGGAGCAGGCCGAAGCCGCCATTGCGGGTTCATGGTCGTTCAGGTATGTGGTTGGTCCCGGTGGCGAGCCAGTCGGGATGGGCCGCATCATCGGAGATGGGGGTTGGTATTTCCTCGTCGCCGACATGGCGACCCTGCCGGATCATCAACGGCGCGGCATCGGTGCCGCTGTGCTCGACAGCCTACTCGACGATATCCGCACCCGCGCGCCCCGGGGCGCCTACGTCAGCCTGACCGCTGACCCGCCCGGCCGCAGGCTCTACGAATCACGCGGCTTCGCCGACCTCGGGGCCGCCGCAGACGCCATGCACCTCTACACCTGAAGCCCTACTGCCACGCCTGCATGCAGGTCCCACGCTGGAGGTGGTGCAACGGGCGCAGGTTCCGGCCGGCAGGATCTGGCGTCTGGCACGACCATGTGAACCTGACCGTGTGAAAGAGTGATGGGGTGGCCTTCACCAGGACCGAACTGCTCGGCTTCCAGGACGCACTCGTCCCCGATCTCTTGGGTCCGGGCCTGCGCCTGCTGTTCGTGGGCATCAATCCCGGCCTGTGGTCGGCTGCCACCGGCTCGCACTTCGCCCGGCCCGGCAACCGGTTCTATCCCGCCCTCGCCGCAGCAGGCATCACCGAGCACCTGATCCGCGCCGGCGACGGGATGGCCGAGGACGACCGCAATCATCTGATCGCCCGCGGCGTCGGCATCACCAACATTGTCCCGCGGGCCACGGCCCGTGCTGACCAATTGGGGACCGAGGAGCTGCGGGCCGGTGCCCGGCGGCTCGAGGAGAGGATCGAAGCGCTCGGCCCGCGGGTGGTGGCGGTCGCGGGAATCGGTGCCTACCGGGTGGGCTTTGGGCGGCCGCAGGCGCAGCTGGGCCGCCAGCCGGAACGGATTGGCGGAGCAGAGCTCTGGGCGGTGCCGAATCCCAGCGGCCTCAACGCCCACCACAACGTGGCCAGTCTGGCCGCGGTCTTCCGTCAGGCGGCCCTGGCCGCAGGCATCATTCCGGCAGAGCCGAAGTAGCGCCGTCCGGCAACGCGCCGGCGCCAGCCCGCTCAGCCCAGGCTGAAGGCCGTCTTGGCCGGCAGCGGATGCTTTTGCTTCACGGCGGCCAGATTGTCGTGGGGGGCGACGCCGATGCTGAGCTTGGTGTAGTCCAGCTTGGCTTCGCGCAGGCAGACTTTCAGGCCCGCCACGGCCTTGGCCGCGTCCGGAGCCATCACGTAGATGTTGAGCTTGTGCGGGGCGAACTCGGTCTTCTCCACGGTGCCGAGCCCGCGCCACGCGAAGTACTCGGTGATGGTGCGTTTGGCCTTGTCCTCCAGGTAGCGGTCGCGGTCGCCGCCGGCGGCCGTCTTCAGCGCATACTGTGCCACCACCCAGGACTGCTCCCCCGGCGCCAGCTCCGCGTAACCGTCCTCGGCGCATTGGGCGGCGAAGGCGTCCATCAGCGATTCGGCGGCCTCCGCCGTGACGTTCTTGGTGTCCTGGGCGGTGCTCTGGTGCCCGACGGTTCCGTGGTTGACCACGAACTGGCCGTAGTCTTCGTCGAACCATGCCTCCCGGAAGACCAGCGCGCCGTCGTCGTTCTTCTTGTAGACCCGAAGGAAACTCATGTCCGTCCTTTGTTCAACCACGTCAGGGCCGTTCCATCGAACGGCGCGGCCTCTGCCAACACTTGCTCGTAAAGCGCCCGGCAGCTGGCCTGTATCTGTTCTGCCAGCGCTGCCGGATAAGCCATCGTCACGCGATGCTCGGCGAACTCATCCTCGTCGTCAATGTAGACGCGGCCGCTGACCGACTGGATCACGTCAAGGTCCATGTCCGTGACCTGGACCTCCCAGCCGGCCGGAAGCAGCGGATCCACCCGGATGCCGGTGGCCAGGTCAATGTAAATGCGGAAGTCGCCGGGATACGTGTCGTCGTAGAACGTCGCCACGTAGTCACCCTCGCGGGGCAAGAGCTGCACGGCATCGGAGGCGGCGAAGAAGGCGACGCCTGGCCGGGCCACAAAGGAGCCGGCAGGCTGGAAGATCCAGTCGCCGAACGAGTCCGCGCCCAAGTAGGTGCCGGGCACCAGCCAGTGGGCACCGCCGTCGTACTTCCAGTTGCGGAACACCACCATGTCGCCAGGCTGGGCCTGGCCAGGGATGCGCCCGGTCACTGGATCTTGGGAATCTGGCCGGTGGGCAGTTCCTGGCCGGGCAGCGGGCGGGCGAACGGCACCTTGGTGCCCAGCACCTGAGCGACGGTGTCCTGGGCCACCTGCTGCGCGGTCAGGCCAACGCGTTCCAGCACCTCGGCACGCGTGCCATGGGCCAGGAACTCGACCGGCAGCCCCACTTCGTTCAGCGCCGTATCCACGCCGGCAGCCCGCATTTCCTGGCGGATCCGGGACCCTACCCCGCCGGCGCGGACGCCGTCTTCAATCACGACGACGATCCGGTGCCGGGCGGCGAGCCCAATCAACGACGGCGCCACCGGCAGCACCCACCGGGGGTCCACCACCGTGGAGCTGATGCCCTGCGCGCCCAGCCGGTTGGAGACATCCAGCGCCAGTTCGCTCATCGCGCCCACGCTGACGATCAGCACGTCGTTGTCCATCGGCACGGCCCCGTTGGACGGCCTGCGGGCGAGGACATCCACCCCGTCCTTGAGCCGCTCGATGGCTTCGACGTCCGGCCCCACGGATCCCTTGGAGAACCGGACCACGGTGGGCGCGTCACTGACGGCTACCGCCTCGCGCAGTTCCTCCTTCAGCCGGGCGGCATCCCGCGGCGCCGCCAGGTGCAGGCCCGGCACAATCTGCAGCAGCGCCATGTCCCACATGCCGTGGTGGCTGGGTCCGTCCGGCCCGGTGACCCCGGCACGGTCCAGCACCACGGTGACGCCGGCCTTGTGCAGCGCCACGTCCATCAGCAGTTGGTCGAAGGCGCGGTTCAGGAAGGTGGCGTAAAGGGCCACCACCGGATGCAGCCCGCCGTAGGCCATTCCGGCGGCGCTGGTCAGCGCGTGCTGCTCCGCAATCCCGACGTCGAAGACACGCTCCGGATGCCTGGACGCGAACTTCTGCAGGCCCACCGGGATCAGCATGGCTCCGGTGATGCCGACGATGTCCCGGCGTTCGTCGGCAATGTCGGCGATCTCGTCCGCGAAGACGGAGGTCCACGACTTCCGGCCGCCGGATTCAACCGGCTCGCCGGTCTCCGGATCAATCACGCCCACGGCATGGAACTGGTCCGCCTCGTGGGCGCGGGCCGGCGCATAGCCGCGGCCCTTCTCGGTCATCGCGTGGACAATCACGGGCCCGCTGTAGTTTTTGGCCTGGGACAGCGCCGCCTCGACTGCCTCCAGATCGTGCCCGTCGATCGGGCCGATGTACTTCATGCCGAGGTCTTCGAACAGGCCCTGCGGCGCCCACCAGTCCTTGATGCCCTTCTTGGTGGCGTGCAGGCTCTTGTACGCGAACTGGCCCACCGGGCCGCCCGACTGCAGCTTTCGTTTCCACCAGTCGAGCGTGCCTTCGTAGGCGCGGTGGGTGCGGACCCTGTCGATGGTGGTGCGGCGGAGGGCGGCCAACTGGTCCGCCAGACCGCCGATGGTCGGCGCGTAGGAGCGCCCGTTGTCATTGACCACGATCACCACGCGCCGGTCCCGGTCCGCGGCGATGTTGTTCACGGCTTCCCAGGCCATGCCGCCGGTGAGGGCGCCATCGCCCACCACGGCGACGACGTAGCGGTCGCCCTCGCCGGTCAGCTGGCGGGCCCGGGAAATTCCGTCTGCCCAAGACAACGACGACGATGCGTGCGAGCTTTCCACGATGTCGTGGGCCGATTCGGCGCGGTCCGGGTAGCCTGCGAGGCCGTCCTGCTGCCGCAGCGTCCCGAAGTCCTGCCGTCCGGTGACCAACTTGTGCACATACGACTGGTGGCCGGTGTCAAAAACGATGCTGTCGTGCGGGGAGTCAAACACGCGGTGGATGCCCAGGGTCAGCTCGACCACACCAAGGTTCGGGCCCAGATGCCCGCCGGTCTGTGCGACGTTGGTGATCAGGAACTGGCGGATCTCCTGGGCCAGGTCCTGCAACTGGACCATGTCGATCCGGCGGAGGTCGCGCGGCTCGCGGATGGTCTCGAGCAATCCCACAGAGCAGGTCCTTTCCTTACACAAAGCGTCGGTTAATCCTACCGCCATCCATCCGCCGCCTCGCGTCCCGCGGAAGTGAGGTGGCGCCCACGGCTGCCGGGCCGTGACACGGGTGGACTGCCCGCTGCCCGGCAGAGGCGCCACAGAGCCGGCGTCGCGGGCACGTCCGTCCGCCCCTGCGTCGGCGCCGGCGTCGCGGGCGCCAGGCAGGGCGTAGCCCGCCGAAGCTTCACGCTGCCGGAAGCCCGCGCCACCGCGGGCACCGGGCAGGGCCGGACCGCCGACCCCTCACGCTGCCGGAAGCCCGCGCCACATCGAATACCGACAACACAGCATTGCTTATGCCCGAGAGTCCGGCGCCGCCGCGAACTGGGCCATGCAAAGGGTCCCAGCATTGCTGGCCTTCAGCCTCAGCCTTCGATGTGGCGCCGGCTTTTCCACAGATTTGGTCTCAGCACTCCCAAGTCCCTGCCCGGCGGGCAGGATACAACCGTGGAAGCGGAAACGGCTTTGGCGTCGATGGGTGGAATAGCGCGCTGGAAAGCGTTGAACGATATGGGCGTACGCGCCGGAGAGCTGGCGCGCGCCGTGGCAGCCGGCAGCGTTCTTCGGCCGGGTCACGGGGTCTACGCTTTGCCGGGGATCGCGTCGGAGCTGACAGTTGCGGTGCGGGCCGGCGCATCCCTTGGTTGTGTGAGCGCAGCACAGTCCCACGGATTATGGGTGCACAGAAGGCACGGCCTGCACCTGAGCGCCGCTAGGTCCGTGCTCGGCGTCCGCCACGCCAGAGTACATAGGCTGCGCCAAGCGTACGGTCCGGTAGTGCCGGTGGAAGTCTGTCTTCGCCAAGTGATGGCTTGCCTGCCATTGCCAGAGGCATTGGTGATTGCGGAATCTGCCGTGGTGAAGAGCCTGGTGACAGTCGAGGACCTCAACCGGCTCAGCGCCGGCAGAGGCAGCAACCGCGCGGGACGGGTCATCGAGGCCATCAACCCGGGTTCCGAGTCCGCCCCGGAAACATTGGCGCGGCATACGCTCCAGGAGGCTGGGTATACCGTGGTGTGCCAGCGGAGGATTGATGGCGTGGGCCGTGTGGACCTGGAGGTAGATGGTCGCTTACTCGTGGAAATCGATGGCCGGGCACACCACTCCGATGAGCAATCATTTTCCGAGGACCGCCGACGCTGGAACGAGCTGACGATCATGGGCCTCGACCTGCTGGTATTGCCGGCCAAGCAGGTGCTCGCCTATCCCCGGTCGATACTCGTGCCGGTGCGCCGCTACTTCACCGAACGCAGCGGTGCCCACGCCGTGGCCGGCGCAGCCTTTGCCGCCTGAGCCGCCGACGGCCAGATGGAGCCCAGCAGCCGGCGCCACATTCGACGCTGGTGTCACGCCACAATCGGCCCCGGTGTGGGGGCGGACCGGATACCTCACAACATGTCGCCGAATTGTCAGTGATCCACGGTGCAGCCCTGGTGCGGCAGAGCACTGGCAGAACCAATGTGGCGTCGGCTGTTGGTAACGGCCGGAAGCCGTGCTTGGCAGTATGGGTGGCCTGACCCCAGCTGGACCTGCCCCGCTGCGGCGGCCGGGCCGGCGGTCGGACCCCAACCGCACCTGCCCCGCTGCGGCGGCCGGGCCGGTGGTCGGACCCCAGCCGCACCTGCCCCGCCGCGGCGGCCGGGCCGCTTGCGGGATCAGGCACGAATGCCAGAGGCGGGCGCCCGGTTGCCCGGACGCCCGCCTCTTTGACGCGCTATGCAGCGATTAGCTGGCCGAGATCTGGCGCAGCACGTACTGCAGAATGCCGCCGTTGCGGTAGTAGTCGGCTTCGCCTGGCGTGTCGATGCGCACCACGGCGTCGAAGCTCTTGGTGGAGCCGTCCTCCGCGGTGGCGGTGACCTTCAGCGTCTTCGGCGTGGTGCCCTCGTTCAGAGCGGTCACACCCGAGATGGAGAAGGTCTCCGTGCCGGTGAGGCCCAGCGATGTGGCCGACTCGCCGGCCGGGAACTGCAGCGGGAGTACGCCCATGCCGATCAGGTTCGAGCGGTGGATGCGCTCGAAGCTCTCGGCGATGACCGCCTTGACGCCCAGCAGCGCGGTGCCCTTGGCAGCCCAGTCGCGGGACGAGCCGGAGCCGTATTCCTTGCCTGCCAGCACCACCAGCGGAGTGCCGGCGGCCTGGTAGTTCATCGCCGCGTCGTAGATGTACGCCTGCGGGCCGCCGGTCTGGCTGAAGTCGCGGGTGAAGCCGCCCTCCACGTTGTCCAGCAGCTGGTTGCGCAGCCGGATGTTGGCGAAGGTGCCGCGGATCATCACTTCGTGGTTGCCACGGCGGGAACCATAGGAGTTGAAGTCCTTGCGCTCCACGCCGTTCTCCAGCAGGTAGCGGCCTGCCGGGCTGTCCGACTTGAAGGAACCGGCCGGGGAGATGTGGTCGGTGGTGACCGAGTCGCCCAGCTTGGCCAGCACGCGGGCACCGCTGATGTCCTGGACCGGCTCCGGCTGCGCGCTCATGCCCTCGAAGTACGGTGGCTTCCGCACGTAGGTGGAGTTCGGATCCCAGGCGAAGGTGTCGCCCTCGGGCGTCTCAAGCGCCTTCCAGCGGTCGTCGCCGTCGAACACGCCCTCGTAGCCCTTGGCGAACATCTCCTTGTTGATCGAGGAGTCGATCACCTGCTGGACCTCGACCGGGTTCGGCCAGATGTCCTTCAGGAACACGTCGTTGCCCTCGGCATCCTGGCCCAGCGGCTGCTTCTCGAAGTCGAAGTCCATGGTGCCGGCCAGGGCGTAGGCGACGACCAGCGGCGGGGACGCCAGGTAGTTCATCTTGACGTCCGGGTTGATCCGGCCTTCGAAGTTGCGGTTGCCGGACAGGACCGAGGTGATGGAGAGGTCGTTGTCCTGGATGGCCTGCGAGATTTCGGGCTCCAGCGGGCCGGAGTTGCCGATGCAGGTGGCGCAGCCGTAGCCGACCACGAAGAAGCCGAGCTTCTCCAGGTACGGGATCAGGCCGGACTGTTCGTAGTAGTCGGTGACGACCTTGGACCCGGGGGCAATGGAGGTCTTGACCCACGGCTTGGAGGCCAGGCCCTTTTCCACCGCGTTGCGAGCCAGTACGGCCGCGGCCAGCATCACCGACGGGTTGGAGGTGTTCGTGCAGGAGGTGATCGAGGCGATCGAGACCGCGCCGTGGTCCAGTTCGAACTCGCGTCCGTCTTCCATGCTGACGTGCACGCGCTTGGAGGGGCGGCCGTCGCTGGGCAGTGCAACGTGACGTCCCTGGGCGGCCGAACCGCCGGTGGGGCGGTCGCCAGCCTGCGCGGCGGCGGCTTGCGCGGCAGCAGCATGGCGGACCGTCGAGGTCATCGCCGGGACGTCCGACGCCGGGAAGGACTCGTCAAGCGCCTCGTCCAGGGCGTCTTCGTTGTCCGAAGCCACGTAGTTCTGCAGGTCCTTGCGGAACTGGTGCTTGGCCGTGGTCAGCTCGATCCGGTCCTGCGGGCGCTTCGGTCCGGCGATGGACGGGACCACGGTGGACAGGTCCAGCTCCAGGTACTCGGAGAACTTCAGTTCGCGGGACGGGTCGTGCCAGAGGCCCTGTTCCTTGGTGTAGGCCTCGACCAGGGCGACGTTCTCCTCGGAACGGCCGGTCAGGCGCAGGTAATCGAGGGTCACGTCGTCGATCGGGAACATGGCGGCGGTGGAACCGAATTCCGGGCTCATGTTGCCGATGGTGGCGCGGTTGGCCAGCGGCACTGCGGCCACGCCTTCACCGTAGAACTCGACGAACTTGCCCACCACACCGTGCTTGCGCAGCATCTCGGTGATGGTCAGCACCACGTCGGTGGCGGTGGCGCCGGCGGGGATTTCACCGGTGAGCTTGAAGCCAACAACGCGCGGGATCAGCATGGAGACCGGCTGGCCCAGCATGGCTGCCTCGGCCTCGATGCCGCCGACGCCCCAGCCCAGCACGCCCAGGCCGTTGACCATGGTGGTGTGCGAGTCGGTGCCGACCAGGGTGTCCGGGTAGGCGCGGAGCTTGCCGTCGACCTCGCGGGTCATGATGGTGCGGGCCAGGTACTCGATGTTGACCTGGTGCACGATGCCGGTTCCCGGCGGGACAACCTTGAAGTCCTCAAACGCGGTCTGGCCCCAGCGCAGGAACTGGTAGCGCTCACCGTTGCGCTGGTATTCGATCTCCATGTTGCGTTCCAGCGCGCCGGCGTTGCCGAACACATCGATCTGCACCGAGTGGTCGATGACCAGCTCGGCCGGAGCGAGCGGGTTCACGCGCTTCGGGTCGCCGCCGAGGTCCTTGACGGCCTCGCGCATGGTGGCCAGGTCCACGACACAGGGAACACCGGTGAAGTCCTGCATGATCACGCGGGCGGGGGTGAACTGGATTTCGGTGTCCGGCTGCGCGTCGGGGTCCCAACCGGCCAGGGCGCGGACGTGGTCCGCGGTGATGTTCGCACCGTCTTCGGTGCGGAGCAGGTTCTCCAGCAGGACCTTGAGGCTGAACGGAAGGCTCTCGGCACCTTCTACTGAACTCAGCCGGAAAATTTCGTATTCGGCACCGGCGACGTTCAAGACGCCTTTGGAACCGAAGCTGTCCACATTACTCATAACAGGACTCCTCTCGCCACACTTTATCTTTGTCCGGGCGGCAACCACCCGCTAGTTAGGCATCCCTAAGTGTGAAGGGACCGCTGCGGGTTCGGCCTCTGGGCCGTTTGCACGCCGAAGCCCGCAGAATCGACAGGACAGAGGCAGGATGCTTCGCCCGGAACCGCTGCCTACATCCTAGCCGCTAGCCGGTTGACGGGCAGCGGAACGCCACCTGAGGCCTGGGTCACACCGGAAATCGGTGATGCGTCCCGATGCACAGGCCGGCCGGGGTCAGTTGCCGCCCGGCGTGAGTACCGCGAACGACTCCATGTGGTGCGTGTGCGGGTACAGGTCGAAGACGCGCAGCGAATCGAGGTTCCAGCCCAGTTGCAGGAAGTAGCCAAGATCGCGGGCGAAGGACGCCGGATCGCAGGCAACATAGCCGACCACGCGGGGATTCCTGGCGGCCACCGCCTGCACCACCGCCTTCCCGGCGCCGGCGCGGGGCGGATCAAGCACGACGGCGTCCAGCACCTGGGCCTGCGAGCGCAGCACCCGCTCCACCTTGCCTTGGACGATCTCGATCTGGCCGAAACCGTGCAGGTTCTTCCGCGCGTCCTTGCTGGCCGCCGGCGATCCCTCCACGGAGAGCACGTTCCCGGTGACGCCGACGGCGTCGGCCAGCGGTGCCGTGAACAATCCGGCCCCGGCGTACAGGTCGGCCACCCGCTCCCCCGCCCGCGGCGCCACGCCGTCCATTACGGCTGAAGTCAGGGTGGCAGGTGCCAGCCGGTGGATCTGCCAGAAGCCGTCGCCGGTCACCCGGTACTGGTGGGCACCGCTGGTTTCGGCTACCCAGGTCCGTCCCCGCAGCCTGGTGAGCCGTCCCGGCTCCGGCTCCCAGGCCGCCACCGATACCCCGGGCTCGATCCGCTCGGCGATCTTCGCCAGCCGCTTCGGCGCGGTCCCGGCGGCGGGCACCAGCAGCACCAGCGGGGTGCTGCCGTCGGCCGGGGCGGCCACTTCCACCCGCTCCAGCCCGGTCAGGTCCAGGCCCCACAGCCGCAGGTCATTGACGGCGTCCACGGCCAGCGGCATGTCCTGAACCGGAATCAGCTCGTCAGAGCGGTGCGCATGCATGGCCAGGCGCCCATCCGGCCCCACGCCAAAGGCGGCACGCGTGCGCCAGCCGAGTCCGTCGTCGTACTCCCCCTCCGGGGCTTCCACGGTCACCTCGCGTTCCAGCTTGGCCAGCCGTTGCAGCTGTTCCGCGAAGATCTGGCCTTTCAGCCGGCGCTGGGCGGCCAGCGCAATGTGGCCGAATTCGGCGCCGCCCACCGGCGGCCGCCCCGCTTTCGCTGCGGCCAGCGCGTCGGCCGGAGCCCACGGATGCGCCACCCGGTCGGCGGACGCCTCCAGTACCTCCACCGTGTCCGCGCGCCAGAAGCCTGAGTCCGCTCCGCCGTCGGTCACCCGTGCCAGCACCCGTTCACCCGGCAGCGCATGCCGGACGAAAACCACGCGGCCCTCGTGCCGGGCGATGAAGTGCCCTCCGTGCGCCGGCGCACCGATGCTCAGTTCGATCGGCTGCGGCGCGGGTTCGGTCATGGAAGCTCCTGGTATCGGCGGGCGGAATTGGAGGATGCCAGCTGCCACGGCACGCTGGCCACCATGACCCCCGGCTCGAAGTGCAGGCGGGTCTTGATCCTCAGCGCGGTCTGGTTGTGCACTAGCTGTTCCCACCAGCGTCCCACGACGTACTCCGGGATGTAGACCACCACCAGTTCGCGCGGGGAATCCCTGCGGATGCTTTTGATGTAGTCGATGATCGGCGTGGTGGTCTCGCGGTACGGCGAAGCCAGCACGGTGATCGGCACCGGAATGTTGAGTTTCTCCCAGTCGCTCAGGGTTCGCTCGGTCTGCTCGGGGTCCAGATCCACCACCACCGCATCGAGCCGCGACGGCCGCGACGCGCGGGCGAAGGCGAGCGCCCGGAGCACCGGCTTGCGCACATGCGAGACCAGAATCACGGCGTGCACCCGCGACGGCAGCGCGGTGGTGGGCTGGTCCGGGTCGAGCGCGAGCTCGCGGGCCACCTCGACGTAGTGGCGGTTAATACTGTGCATGATCAGCCCGAGCACCACGATGCCCAGCACGGCCAGCCAGGCCCCGAAGATGAACTTGCTGACCAGCACCACCAGCAGCACCGTGACGGTCAGGATGAAGCCCACCAGGTTGATCAGCCGCGAACGCACCATCCGGCGGCGCACCGGCCGGTGCGGCGTGGCCCGGATCTCGCGCGACCAGTGCCGGATCATGCCCAACTGGCTGCAGGTGAAGGAAACGATGACGCCGATCACGTAGAGCGGGATCAGCCGGGTGACGTCCGCGTTGAAGATCAGCACCAGCAGTATGGCCGCGGCCGCCAGCGCCAGCACACCGTTGCTGTAGCTGAGCCGGTCACCGCGCGTGCGCAACTGGCGGGGCAGGAAGCCGTCGGTGGCGAGAATCGACGCCAACTGCGGGAAGGCGTTGAAGGCCGAGTGGCTGGCCAGCACCAGAATGGCCGCGGTGGCCGCCACGATCAGGTAAAAGAGCAGCGCGCCGCCGCCGAAGACCGTTTCCGCCAATTGGCTCAGCACCGGTGACTGGAAGTAGCCGGCCGGCAGCGCCTCTCCGTTCAGGCGCAGTTGCTCGGCGGGAACCTGCACCACCCGCACCTGCGTCGCGCGGGCCAGATACATCACCGCCATGGTGATCACCGTGGCGGAAAGGCCCAGCATCAGCAGCGCAAAACCGGCATTCTTGGCCCGCGGCTTCTCGAAGGCGGGCACGTTGCTGGCCGGCGTCTCCACGCCCGTCAGCGCCGCGGCACCGGTGGAAAAGGCCCGCAGGACCAGCAGTGCGCCGGCCAAACCCATCAGGCCGGCCTCCATGCCGGGGTCCGGAACGACGTCGAACGCGGCGCTGGGTGCCTCCCCGAGGCTTCCCTGGAGGTCAAGGACAAACCCCACCAGGCACATCAGCAGCACGATGCCCACAAAGACGTAGGTGGCAATCGCTACCGTGCGCCTGCCGCGGGCCAGCCCGCGCAGATGCAGCAGGGCCAGCACCGCGATGCCGGCCACGGCCGCCCCGGGCTGCCAGCCGTTCAGCGCGGGGATGGCGGACACCAGGTACTGGGCCGCGGAGGACATAGACACTGCCACGGTGAGCACGTAGTCCAGCATCAGGGCCGAGCCCACCGTGATGCCCGCCGGCTTGCCCAGGTTCTTGGTGGCGATCTCGTAGTCGCCGCCGACCGGGTACGCATGGATGCTCTGCCGGTAGGAGGCCACCAGCACCAGCAGCACCACCATGACGGCCAGCCCTACCCAGGGGGCGATCGCGATGGCCGCCACTCCGGCCAAGGCCAGTGTGAGCAGGATTTCGTCCGGGGCATAGGCCACCGAGGAGAGCGCATTCGCGGAGAAGACCGGCACCGCGAACCGGCGCGGCAGCGCTTCCTGCTTCAGCCGTTCGGTGCGGAATGGCTTGCCCACCAACACCCGCTTGAGGGCATCGAAAAATGTCAACACGCTTCGCTCGATGCGACAGGCAACAACATGAGCCAATTCTTCACGGCTCCGAGTCTATGCCAGCTACAGAACGCCGGCTTTCGCCGCGAGAGCAACCGGAGCCGACCAATCAGGCGCACGGCCGCCGGCCGATCCGGCGCTGCTTGATCCTGCAGGCCGGAATCCGAAGCGGCTGGAGAAACTCCGCCCTGCGATTTGATAGCCACGGCACCTCCGCCGGGGTTAGCATGTGCGTGTCAATGTGCGCTGACTCACACCAGCGTCCGGGATCCTTCGACCCCGGGCTGCTTGAAAGGAGTCTTGATGGGCAACGCAGCCGCCGTGATGACCGGCCTGAACAGCATCGAGATTCAGGAGCGCCCGATGCCCGAGCCTGGCCCGGGCGAAGCCGTGATCCGGGTGGAAGCCGTGGGGGTCTGCGGCTCCGATGTCGCCTATTACCGGTACGGGAAGATCGGCCCGTTCGTGGTTAACGGCCCGTTCATCCTGGGCCACGAGGTCGCCGGCGAGGTCACCGCCGTCGGCGAAGGCGTTGACAACGTCCGTGTGGGCGACCGTGTGGCCGTCGAGCCGGGCACGCCGGACCGCAGCTGCGAAGAATGCCGGGCGGGCCGCTACCACCTCTGCCCGAACCTGGAGTTTTTAGCCACCCCGCCCTACGACGGCGCACTGCTGCAGTACCTGGCCATGGACGCCCGCTGCTACTTCCCCCTGCCGGATTCGATGAGCTTCGAGGACGGCGCGCTGCTCGAACCGCTGTCTGTGGGGCTGTGGGGCTGCCAGCGGGCGAACCTCCAGGCCGGCGACGACGTGCTGATTACCGGTGCCGGGCCGGTTGGCCTGCTGGCCGCCGAAGCGGCCCGGGCCCTCGGCGCGGGGAGCGTCACGCTCACGGACATTTCCGACTACCGGCTCGGCGTCGCCCGCGACCACGGTTTCGCTGTGGAGAAGAGCGACGCGCCGACCTCCCGGACCTTTGACGTGCTGCTGGAATGTTCGGGCGCCAACGGAGTTCTCGCTTCCGGGCTCGGCCGGTTGCATGAGGCTGGGCGGGCCGCCGTGATCGGCTTGGCCAAGACCGAAGAGGTGCCGCTGCCTCTGTCCACGCTCAACTGGAAAGAGATCACCATCTCGATGGTGAACCGGTACAAGGACACCTGGCCGCTGGGCATCGCCTTGGTTTCCTCGGGCCGGATCAATTTAGAGGGACTGGTGACGCACAGCTTTTCGCTGCCGCAGACCGCTGCCGCCCTGGAAAACACCTCCACCGAGCCCGAATCGCTGAAGGCGATGATCTACCCCCAGCGGCTCTGACCGCGAATGCCGAAGCGCAGCGAACGGCAACGCGCTAGACCACCAGCACAGAGGAGTTCCGATGAAGAAGTACATGCGGGGAATCTTGGGTATCACCACCGCCGTGTTTCTAGCGGCCGGTATGACCGCCTGCGGAGGTGGCGGGGGCGGCGGCGGAGGGGGCGGCGCTAGCGGAGGCAGCAGCGGCGGCGCTACCGCAGGAAAGATCGCGTTCCTGATGCCGGACCGGGCCTCGACCCGCTACGAGCAGCAGGACAGCCCGCTGTTCAAGGCCAAGGTCGCCGAGCTCTGCAGCGGCTGCGAGGTGCTCTACCAGAACGCCGACGGGAACGCGGACAAGCAGCAGCAGCAGGCCAATTCCATGATCACCCAGGGCGTCAAGGTCCTGGTTCTGGACGCGGTGGACAGCACCGCCGCCGCCTCGCTGGTCAGCACCGCGAAGGGCCAAGGCATCAAGGTGGTCACCTACGACCGGCCCGTGCCGGACACCCCTGCGGATTTCTACGTCTCCTTCGACAACAAGAAGATCGGCAACCTCATCGCCACGGACCTGGTCCAAAAACTCGACTCCGGAGGCGACAAGACCGGCGGCGTGCTGATGGTCAACGGCTCTCCCACCGACCGGGCCGCGCAACTGATCAAGGAGGGCGCGAAGGAAGCTGTCGATGCGAGCACCCATAAGGTGCTGGCTTCCTATGACACCCCGGAATGGCAGCCGTCGAAGGCCCAGGACTGGGTCGCCGGGCAGATCACCCAGTTCGGTGACAAGATCACCGGCATCGTCGCCGCCAACGACGGCACGGCCGGTGGCTCGATCGCTGCCCTGAAGGCTGCCGGCGTCAAGCCCATACCGCCGGTCACCGGCAACGACGCCGAAATCGCCGCGGTCCAGCGGATCATCAGCGGCGACCAGTACAACACCATCTCCAAGCCCATCAAGATCGTCGCAGAGAAGGCGGCCGAGGTGTCCGTCCAGTTGCTCAACGGCCAGACGCCCAAACCCGACGCGACGCTGTTCAACACTCCGTCCGCGCTGTTCGTGCCGACCGTGGTCACCAAAGACAACGTCAAGAAAGTGATTTTCGACAGCGGCATTTACAAGCCGGCAGAAGTCTGCACCGGCGAATACAAGAAGGGCTGCGACGAACTCGGCATCAAGTAGCGCAACCGCGGCCGGCGGTGCCGCGACCACCGCGGTACCGCCGTCGTAAGGGAAGGGGAAGGCAGTGTCCACTGTGTCAGCCGAACGGCCGGAGGCAACCGCTCCGGTGCTGTCCATGCGAGGCGTGAGCAAAAACTTCGGTGCCGTCGCCGCCTTGACGGACATCGCCCTGGACGTCCACGCCGGCGAAGTCGTTGCGTTGGTGGGCGACAACGGAGCCGGAAAGTCCACCCTGGTCAAGATCCTCGCGGGCGTGCACCCGCAAGACCACGGAACCGTTAACTTCGATGGCAAGGACGTGACAATCCACACGCCGGTGGATTCCATTGCACTGGGCATCGCCACCGTGTTCCAGGACCTGGCCCTCTGCGACAACCTCAACGTCGTCGACAACCTCTTCCTCGGCCGGGAGCTGGGGCCGTGGCGGCTGAACGAGGTGGAGATGGAGGTCCAGTCCTGGAAGCTACTGCGCCAGCTCTCGGCCAAGATCCCCTCGGTCCGCATCGCCGTCGCTTCCCTCTCCGGCGGCCAGCGGCAAACCGTCGCCATCGCACGGTCGCTGCTCGGCAGCCCCAAGCTGATCATCCTCGACGAGCCCACGGCCGCCCTCGGCGTGGCACAGACGGCCGAGGTGCTGAACCTGGTGGAGCGGCTGCGCGAAAACGGCCTCGCGGTGATCATGATCAGCCACAACATGCAGGACGTCCAGGCCGTCGCCGACCGCGTGGCGGTGCTGCGGCTGGGGAAGAACAACGGCACGTTCCGGATGAAGGACGTGTCTGCCGACGACCTGATCGCAGCGATCACCGGTGCCACCGACAACGTGGTGACCCAGCGCGCCGCGCAAACCGGTGCCGCAGCCGCGGCGAGCGCGGAAGGAACGTCCGGTCCGGACGAAACGGCCGGTCCGGACGAAACGCCAAGTACGGCCGACGGGCCAGGCGCGCTGGACGGACCAGGCGGCGGCTCGCTGCCGCCCGGTCAGGCGGCCGGAAGCACGGGGCAACCCGGATCCGGGGCAGAACCGGAAGAAGGGACCGTACCATGACAACGAATCCAGCCACCCCGGTTGCCCCGATGGCCACCGACCTGCAGGATGAACGGCTGATCCGGACCGACGGCTTCAAGGGCGCCGTCAAGGTCGGGGTCAACCGGGTCCGCGGCGGTGATCTGGGCGTGCTGCCCATCATCGTCGGGCTGCTGGTCATCTGGACGATTTTCCAGGCCCTCAACCCGTTCTTCCTCTCCAGCGCCAACCTGGTCAATCTGCTGCTGGAAAGCGCCGCCGTCGGCGTCATCGCGCTGGGCATCGTCTGCGTCCTGCTGGTGGGCGAGATCGATCTGTCCGTCGGCTCCGTCAGCGGCCTCTCCGCCGCGATCGTCGGCGTCACCTTCATCAAGCTGGACTGGCCGATCTTGCTGGCGATCCTGACGGCGCTGGCCACCGGCGCTGTCATCGGTCTGGTCTACTCGCTGGTGTACACGAAGTTCGGGGTGCCGTCCTTCGTGATCACGCTGGCCGGCCTGCTCGGCTTCCTCGGTCTGCAACTGTGGGTGCTCGGCGTCGAGGGCACCATCAACCTGCCGTTCGACTCCTTCCTGGTCTGGTTCGGCCAGACGGCTTTCGTGCCGGCGTGGCTGTCCTACGTGCTCGCGGCGCTCGGCGTGGCCGGCTTCCTCCTCAGCCAGGTGACGCTCTCCCGCCAGCGGGTCAAGGCCGGCCTGTCCGGGCGGCCGATGCGGCTGGTGGTGATCCAGACGGTGGTGCTGGCGGTGATCCTGTTCTTCGCGGTGTGGTACCTGAACCAGGCCCGCGGCGTCGGCTGGATGTTCGTCTTCTTCGCCGCCTTGGTGTTGGTGATGCACTACGCCTTCACCCGGACCCAGTGGGGACGCTCCGTGTACGCCGTCGGCGGCAACCGGGAAGCAGCGCGGCGGGCCGGCATCAGCGTTAACCGCATCTACGTGTCCATCTTCATCCTGTGCTCCACGTTCGCGGCCGTCGGCGGGATGCTGGCTGCCGGCCGGCTGGCAGCCTCGGCGCAGAGCAGCGGCACCGGCGACGTGAACCTGAACGCCATCGCCGCCGCGGTGATCGGCGGGACCAGCCTGTTCGGCGGTCGCGGGTCGGCGTTCTCCGCCCTGCTGGGCATCCTGGTCATCCAGTCCATCTCCAGCGGCCTCACCCTGCTCAACCTGGAGTCCTCTTTCCGGTACATGATCACCGGTCTGGTGCTGCTGCTGGCCGTGATTCTCGACGCCGTATCGCGTAAGTCCCGCACCTCGCACGGCCGCGCCTAGTGGCGGGCCGTCTGAGCGCTGTGTTCCTGGGCGTCGATATCGGCACCGGCAGCAGCAAGGCGGTGCTGACCGATGCCGAGGGCCGGGTCCTGGACAGCGCCACGGTGATGCACGACGTCTCCTACCCGCGGCCGGGCTGGGCGGAGTTCGACGCCGAAAGCGGGGCGTGGGCAGAGGTGGTCCGGCTCTGCCGGGAGCTTTTTTCCCGGAACGACGCCGGGGCTGTCGCCGGCGTCTGCGTCAGCGCCATGGGCCCCTGCCTGGTCGTGACGGACGAAAACCTGACCCCGCTGCGTCCGGCGATCCTGTACGGAATCGATGCACGCGCCGTGGACGAGATCCGCGAACTCACCGAAGAGTTCGGTGCCGAGGCGATCTTTCGCGATGCGGGTAAGGTGCTCTCGTCCCAGGCCGTGGGACCGAAGCTCCGCTGGCTGCGCAACCGGGAACCGGAGGTCTTTGCCCGTGCCCGGAACTGGCACAGCCTGAACTCCTTCATCCTGGCCAAGCTGACCGGCGAACTGGTGCTGGACCACCACACCGCCAGCCAGTGCGATCCGCTCTACGACCTCCGCGGCAACCGGTGGCATCCGGATCGGTACGCCGCCGTTGCCGGCCACCTGCCACAGCCCCGGCTGGCGTGGCCGGCCGAGGTAAGCGGCCGCGTTCATCGCCCAGCAGCCGAGGCGACGGGGCTGCCGGAAGGCGTGCCGGTGTGCGCGGGCACCGTCGACGCCTGGGCCGAGGCGTTCAGCGCCGGCGTCCGGCAGCCGGGCGACCTGATGCTGATGTACGGCTCCACCATGTTCTTCGTCCAGGTCCTCGGGGAGTTCCGCGCCGAACCAAAGCTCTGGACCACGGCCGGGGTGGACCCGGGGTCCCTGACGTTGGCCGCAGGGATGTCCACCTCCGGCAGCCTGACCACCTGGCTGCAGCGGCTGTTCGGCGACGTCCCCTTCGAGCAGCTCGTGGCCGAGGCCGCCGCCGCTCCGCCGGGATCAGACGGGCTGCTGCTGCTGCCCTACTTTGCCGGCGAACGGACGCCCGTTTTCGATCCCGACGCCCGCGGCCTGATCACCGGCCTGTCGCTGCGCCATGGCCGCGGGCACCTGTTCCGTGCCGCCTACGAGGGCATCGGCTTCGGCATCCGGCAGATCCTGGAGTACCTCGAGAACTCCGGCGAACCGATCCGGCGCGTCGCGGCCGTGGGCGGCGGCACCAAGGCCAGGCTCTGGACAGAGATCGTCAGCAACATCACCGGACGCGAGCAGCTGGTACCGGAACAGACCATCGGCGCCAGCTACGGGGACGCGCTGCTCGCCGCCATCGCCACCGGTGCCGTGCCCCCGGCTACCGACTGGGCCCGGACCGCGGCGACGGTAAAGCCCGATCCCGCCACCGCCCCGCTGTACCAAAAGCTCTACGCCACCTACGGGCTCCTGTACCCGTCGAACCGGGAGCACATGCACGTGCTCGCCGCACTGCAGGAACCAGCGGACGGCTAGGGGGGTCCGGCAAGAACATGAGAATCCTGGTCACCGGTTCGGCGGACGGCCTCGGCCGGGCTGCAGCAGATGCCCTGCTGTCCGCCGGGCACGTCGTCGTCGTGCACGCCCGCAACCAGAACCGAGCGGCCGTGCTCGACTCACTGGTTGACCGCGGCGCGGACCTTGTGGTGGGCGATTTCAGCGACCGCGAGGCGGTGCGCCGCCTCGCGGCGGAACTGAACGACCGGGACCCGCTCGATGCCGTGATCCACAATGCCGGTGTCTGGAGTGGACGCTCGGTGATGCCGGTCAACATCATCGCCCCCTACCTCCTCACGGCGCTCCTCGCCGGACCGAAGCGACACGTGTACGTGAGCAGCGGTTCGCACTTCGCGGGGCGCCCATCGCTTGCCCGGGTGGACTGGCAGGGCCGGACGTCGGGCTCCTACTCGGACAGCAAGCTGTACGTCACCACGCTGGCGGCCGCGCTCGCCCGCCTGCACCCCGAACTGCTCAGCAATGCCGTGGACCCCGGCTGGGTCCCGACAAAGATGGGCGGACCCAGCGCTCCCGATGATCTGGAACTCGGTCACCAGACCCAGGAATGGCTCGCCACCAGCAATCAAGCCGAGGCGCTCAGCAGCGGCGGGTATTGGTATCACCGGCAGCGGCAGCAACCGCACAGCGCAGTCAACGACCACTCCTTCCAAGACCAACTCCTCCAAGCGCTCGCCGAGGAAACCGGCATTCCCCTCTGACGAGCGGCATGGCCCTCCGCCTTCGGCCGGGGCACGGGCACGGGCACGGGCACGGGCACGGGACCATGACTATCTGCGCCTAGAGGGTGGAGGTATCGATGACGAAGCGGTAGCGGACGTCCGAAGCCAGCACACGCTCGTAGGCCTCGTTGATCTTGCTGGCCGGGATCAGCTCGATGTCCGCCCCGAGGCGGTGTTCGGCGCAGAAGTCGAGCATGTCCTGGGTCTCGCGGATACCGCCGATCATCGAGCCGGCGAAGGACCGGCGGCCGCCAATGAGCGCGAACGCGTTGACCGGAAGCGGTTCCGCCGGGGCCCCGACGTTGACCAGTGCGCCCTCGAGACGCAGCAGTTCCAGATAGGAGCTGATGGCAATCGGGGCGCTGACGGTGTTGATGATGAGGTCGAACGTACCGGCAAGTTGCTCAAGGGTGGCCGGATCGCTGGTGGCGAAGTAGTGGTCCGCGCCGAGACGCAGCCCGTCTTCCTGTTTCTTCAGCGTCTGGGACAGCACGGTCACCTCGGCGCCCATGGCATGCGCGAGCTTGACCGCCATGTGGCCGAGCCCGCCGAGGCCGACGACGGCGACCTTCTTGCCGGGGCCGGCGCCCCAATGGCGCAGGGGCGAGTAAGTGGTGATGCCCGCGCAGAGCAGCGGCGCGGCGACGTCGAGTTCGAGGCCCTCGGGGATGCTCAGGACGAAGTCCTCGGTCACCACGACGTGGGTGGAGTACCCGCCCTGCGTGATGCTGCCGTCCCGGTCGACCGCCCCGTACGTGCCCACCATCCCATTGAGGCAGTACTGCTCATCGCCGCTGCGGCAGTTGGCGCATTCGCGGCAGGAATTAACCATGCAGCCCACGCCGACCCGGTCCCCGACCTTGTATTTGGTTACCTCGGAGCCGATGTCGGCCACGATTCCGGCGATCTCGTGTCCGGGAACCAGCGGATATTGCTGGGGTCCCCACTCGCCGCGGACGGTGTGGATGTCGGAATGGCAGATGCCGGCGAACTTGATGTCGATCAGCACGTCGTACCGGCCGACCTCACGGCGTTCAATGGTCGTGGGGACAAGGTTCCCAGTGGCGGAAGGTGACGCGTAGGCGTTGACGGTGGTCATGATTCTCCTGAGTTCAACTAGATGGATCGGATGTCTGAGGGGCCCGTGGCTTCCGGGTCAGCGTGCGGCGGCCTCGGCCGCCTTGGGCTCTGCCGCTTCGGGCCCAGCCGACTCGGGCCCAGCAGGGGATGTGTTGGTCGGGCCGGCGGCGGGTCGGCGGATGATGAGGCCCCCGTAGGCCGCGGCGGCGAGCACAACGGAGACGACGGTAACGATGCCCAAAGGCAGCATGGTGGCGGCACCGGCTAGGCCCACGAAAGGTGCGGAGACGCCGCCGAAGGCGAACCTGGCCATGCCAAGCAGCGACGACGCAGTGCCGGCCATCTGCGGGTAGTCAGCCAGGGCCAGCGTCGTCGATGGCGGAGTGGTGGCGGCAACGCCGCTGACCATGACCAGCAGCGACAGGACTACCGCGGGCAGCGGCAACGCGAGGAGCGCCGAGGCGAGCAGGCCCAGCGCTCCGGCCGCACTCAAGGCCAGCCCGACGGCGAGGGTCCCCTTCAGGCTCCAGCGTTCGCTGGCGCGGCCGGCGAGGTAGCCGAAGACCATGAAGCCCGCCGAGTTCAGGCCGAACGCCAGTGCATACTGCTGCGGGGAGAGGCCGTATATGCCCTGCAAAACATAGGTCGCACCGCTCAAGTAGGCAAACAATGCGGCGTTGGCGAAGCCCTGCACGAGCACGGCTCCGGTGAAAACACGGGTGGACAGCAAGGCACGGAAGTCACGTCCGGCCTGCGCGAACCCGCCCGTTGTGCGGCGGATCGGTGGCAGGGTCTCCCGGTAAACGACCGCGATGCCAATGAGGATGGCCACACCGATCACCGCCAGGAACAGGAAGAGGCCGCGCCAGTCGGTCAGCCTGGCGAGCTGCCCGCCGAGGAGGGGGCCGACAACGGCCGCGAGCCCGCCGATCACCGTCATCCGGCCGTAGTAGCGGATCAGGGCACCGCCGGAATAGATGTCGCGGCCGGCGGCCTGCGCAATCACGATTCCCACCCCGCCGGCGAGCCCTTGGACCAGGCGTGCGCCGATCAGGGTCTCGATAGTCGGGCTGGCCGCGCACAGCAGGGAGGTGCCGATGTAGGCAGCCACGCCGGCGTAGAGCGGGACGGAGCGTCCGAACCTGTCCGACAGCGGTCCGGCGATGAGCTGTCCCAGTGCCAGCCCTATCAGGCACGCGGTCACGGTCAGCTGCGCCATCGAGGTTGCGGCGCCCAGTTCCATGGTCAGGGCCGGCAGCACCGGCAGGTACAGGTCCATGGAAATTGGGCCGAACACGGTCAGCAGGAGCAATAGCGGCGGAATCAGTCGCCCGAAAGACCTGGGCGGGAGGAGCGTTGCATGTGGCACTGTTCCAGTAAACGGTGCCTGGCCGAGCCTTGGGAGTCCCTATCAATGGGTGTACTGACAGGGCACCCCTGGCCCCGCCGGCCGCACCTGAAGTAGGGCCTGGGGAGCCCGGCGACCGGACAACGAATGCCATCGAGCCGGCGGTGCCCACCAGTCGGCTGGCTCTCCCGCCCCGTATAGTCGAAGCATGCTGATCACCCGACCAACCGTGGCTCTCCACGCCCAGCCCTCCGCCGTCGAGCGGTGCGGGGGCGATCAGTGAGCGGCGGTCTCGTCGCCCTGCTCGACGACGTCGCAGCACTCGCCCGGATAGCGGCCGCCTCGCTGGACGACGTCGCGGCCGGGGCCGCCAAAGCGGGGACCAAGGCCGCCGGCGTGGTGATCGACGACGCCGCCGTCACGCCGCAGTATGTGTCCGGAGCGGACCCCTCCCGGGAACTGCCGATGATCAAGCGGATTTTCTGGGGCTCGCTCCGGAACAAGCTGTTGTTCATCCTGCCGGCGCTGCTGCTGATCAGCGCTTTCATCCCGGCGATCATCCCGTTCATCCTCATGCTGGGCGGCACCTATCTCTGCTACGAGGGTGCCGAAAAGGTCTGGCACAAGCTCCGCGGCCACCAGTCGGCCGAAAAGGCGCCGGCGGTCGAGCGCGGCCCGGCGGCCGAGGCCAAGGTCACCAAGGGCGCCATCACCACCGACTTCATCCTGTCCTGCGAGATCATGGTCATCTCGATGAACGAGGTGGCCGACCAGTCCCTGTGGGTCCGGGCGCTCATCCTGGTGGTGGTGGCGATCGCGATCACGGTGCTGGTGTACGGCGCCGTCGCGCTCATCGTCAAGATGGACGACATCGGCCTGCACCTGACCACCAAGGACTCCGCGGGCTCGCAGCGCTTCGGCGAACTGCTCGTCAAGGGCATGCCCGCCGTGCTGGCCGCGATCACCTTCGTCGGGACGATCGCGATGCTCTGGGTCGGCGGTCACATCATGCTCCAGGGTGCGCACGACCTCGGCTGGCACGCTCCCTACGATCTGGTCCACGTCCTCGAGGCCCCGTTCGCCGGGATCGCGGTGCTCGGCGGCTTCCTGGCCTGGCTGGTGAACACCCTGTGCTCGGCCGTCCTCGGACTCGCCTGGGGCCTCGTCGTCATGGCCATTCTGCACCCGCTGCTCGAAGTGCTGCCGTTCGGCAAGAAGAAGGCCGGCCAGGCAGGAAACGACGACGCCGGCTCTCGGCCGCGGGCGCACGACGCCGATCCCGCCGCCTAGCTCATACCCACCGAGCAGCCCACTCCCCCGGCCGCGTTCCTGCCCCTGCCCCGCGCAGAATTCTCGCCCGCGGCTGCGACGTCGTGCGATGAACGGACACGGAACCGGCCAGAGGAAATGGCTGCACCCGTGCCGGCCTTGCCATGGCGGGGATGCGGCCTGTTCGGCGTTATGGTTGCAGTAGATTTGTATCCCGCTGTTTCAGGCTGGTGCCGGAAGGACGTTGATGGCGCATTTTGTGATCATGGGTTGCGGACGCGTGGGCGTCACGCTGGCCCACACCCTGGTTGATTCCGGGCACAGCGTGGCCATCATCGACCAGGACGACCGGGCCTTCCGCCGCCTGCGTTCGGGTTTCACCGGCCGCAAGGTGACGGGTGTTGGCTTCGACCGGGACACCTTGCGGCAGGCCGACATCGAGAACGCCTATGCTTTCGCTGCCGTCTCCAGCGGCGACAACTCCAACATCCTGGCCACCCGTGTGGCGCGCGAGACCTTCCACGTGCCGCACGTGGTGGCGCGGATCTACGATCCCGGCCGCGCGGAAATCTACCAGCGGCTAGGCATCCCCACGGTGGCCGCGGTGCGTTGGAGCGCTGACCAGGTGCTGCGCCGGATCCTGCCCGAGCAGAGCATCAAGGGTGACTTCCGAGAGGCGTCCGGACGCCTGATCTTGGGCGAGGTCCAGCTGGACGACGGCTGGGTGGGCCGGGAACTGACCGAGATCGAAGCGGCCTCCGGCGCCCGGGTGGCCTACCTGACGCGTTTCGGTGAAGGGATGCTGCCCGGTCCGGGCACCCGGTATCAGAAGGGCGACATCGTGCACGCCATGATGAACGTCGATTTAACCTTCGAGATCGACAGGATCCTGTCCAAGCCGCCGGTGGAGGAGTCCGAATGAGAGTGGTGATTGCCGGTGCAGGCAGCGTCGGATCGTCGATTGCGCGCGAGTTGCTCTCGAACAACCACGACATCCTGCTGATTGATCCGAAGCCCGAGGTGATTGGCCGCAGCGGCCTGAAGGGTGCCCGCTGGCTGATCGGCGACGCCTGCGAGATCACCACGCTGCGCGAAGCCCGGCTCGAGGATGCCGATGTGGTGGTCTCGGCCACCGGCGACGACAAGGTGAACCTGGTGGTCTCCCTGCTGGCCAAGAGCGAGTTCGGTGTGGGCCGCACGGTGGGACGGGTGAACAATCCCAAAAACGACTGGATGTTCGACGATTCCTGGGGCGTTGACGTGGCCGTGAACACCCCGCGCCTGATGACGGCGCTGGTGGAGGAAGCGGTGGAGATCGGGGATCTGGTCCGCCTGCTGACGCTTCAGACCGGTATCGCTTCGATGGTCGAGTTTACGGTACCCACCGATTCGGCGTTGATCGGCCGCAGGATTGGGTCCATCGACTGGCCGCAGGACGCCACGGTGGTGGCGATCCTGCGCGACGACATTCCCATTACGCCAAGCCCGGACGATGTGGTCGAAGCCAGCGACGAGCTCTTCTTCATCACCACCATCGCCGCGGAGGACGCCCTCCGGGCGGTGCTGACCGGCCGGCCGGCAGCCGGAGACTGACTCAGTCGGTCCGGCTTGCCTCTACGGCGACCGGGCGGGAGACCAGCCAGGCCAGCCACAGTCCCAGGGCATACAGCGGGACGCCCATCAGCAGGCGGGTAGTGCCCAGTGCCACCAGCCCGTCATCGCCCATCAGGTAGAGCGGAACCTGCACGGCGAGCCGCAGGAGCAGCACCGCCGTGAGGATCCACGTGGCGATGGTGTAGGCCTTGAGCCGCTGCGGCTGCTTGCGCCATGCCGTCCCCTCGTTGCGGATCAGCCCGAAAATCAGTCCCAGCGCCGGCCATTTGACCGCAATTGTTACCAGCATGGCCAGGATGTAGGCCGCATTGGTGAAGAAGCCCCAGACGTAGAAGTCCTCGGCGCGCCCGGTGGTGTTGGCGACAAACGCACAGATGGCAACCCCCACCAGGCCGGAGAATGCCTGCGTGACGGTGCCCCGCTGCACCAACCGCAGCACGGTGAAGATGGCCGCGGCCGCCAGCGCCCCGATCAGTGCCGGCCCGAGCTCCTGGCCGATGGTGAAGACCACCAGGAAGATCACACCGGGCAGGATGCTTTCGGCCAGCCCGCGGACACCGCCGACTGTCTTCAAGACGTCGATCTGTCCGTCGGCGCTCCGCTGGACCCCGGCACGCGCGGCATAACTGCTGGCGAGTGCTTCGGCGGCGTCCGGCCTCTGCTTGGCTGGTTCCTCGGCGGGACCGGGGCTGGCCGCAGAGTGCTGCCCGGCGTCGTCCGACTCTCCGCTGTGCTGCGGACCGGAGTCCGGCTGCTGATCTGTCATAGGTCAATTCTCCAACGGACTGAGGATCTCGTAGCGCGGGTTGTAGATAGTGGCCAGTCCGTCCACGCGCAACAGCATGCCCTCGAACGACAGCCGGATACCGGCCACAATCCCGGGAACGCGGTGCTGTCCCAGCCAGATCAGCCTGACCCGTGGGTGGCCGCCGTCCCGGGATTTCCCGGGATGCTGCTGCCCCGCGTCGGTGACGACGGCGGCAAAGCGCGGGGGCTGGCCGGGCGGCTCGATGGTGATGGCCTCCACCAAGCCGCTGCCGGCAACATGGCCGCGCTCGGGCAGTTGCGCCATGGGACTGCCCCCGGAAGCGGACGGAAGCTCGGACAAGTTAGCGAATCTCGGTGATTTCCGGGCCCCGCTCCGGGGCGGTCAGGCCGGGTCGCGGAGCCTCAGCGGCCTGCTGCGGCTCGCCGGCGCCCTTCGGCATCTTCAGCTGCAGCAGGTCCTTGGGCGGCAGCGGCTGCGTGCCGCGGACCACCACGGTGGCCCGGAACAATTCCTCGAGGTCGGCAGCTTTGGCGCGGTCCAGCGCCGCCGGGCCGCCGATGACCCCGCGCAAGAACCAGCGCGGCCCGTCCACACCGAGGAACCGGGCTACCCGGTAGCCCTTCTGGCCGTCGGAACCCTGCGCCGGAAGTTTCGCCACGACTTCGGTACCCATCGGCCCGTCGACCTCCTGGACGGTGCCGCCCTGTGATCCGACGGAGCTGGCGATCTGGGTGCGGATTTCATCCCACAATCCCTCGGACTTGGGCGCCGCAAAGGCCTGGAGCTGCAGGTTCGAGCCGCCAAAGTCCAGCGTCACGGCCACCACTCGCTGCGACTTTTCCTCGATCTCAAGCCGTAGCTGCAGGCCCTCCCGGGGACGGATCTTCAGTGCGCCCAGATCCAGGTAGTCGGCCCCGGCGTCCTGTTCGGAATCATCGAACGGACCGTTGCGGCGGGGACCGCTCTCCGGCGCCTGCCGCGCGGCATCATCACCAAGCACCGCCGCCCCGGTTGCCGGCTCTCCGCCGTCGTCCTGGTTTTTCTTTTTGGAACGCCCAAATGCCATAGCTTGAGTTTCCTCTTCCTCCGGTTTGCCGGGTTGGTCTAAAGTCTGCGCGGCCTTGCTGCCGCCTGCGGCGGGATGGCCGCCGCCCTGTGTCGGCGGGCTATGCCGCCACGAGCCCGTGCCTCTACTGTGCGCCGAATCCGCCGGTGGACCCGAATCCGCCGGCGCCCCGCACGGAATCGGGGAGTTCAGCGACGAGCTCGAAAGCGGCCGTCTCCACCTTCTGGATGACCAGTTGAGCGATCCTGTCCCCCCGCTTGAACGTCAGCGTCTCGCTGGCGTCGGTGTTGAGCAGGGTGACCGCAATCTCGCCCCGGTAACCGGCGTCCACGGTGCCAGGGGCATTCACGATGGTCAGTCCGTGCTTGGTGGCCAGACCGGACCGCGGATGGATCAAGGCAACATAACCGTGCGGCAGCGCCAGCGCCACGCCCGTCGGCACCAGGATCCGCTCCCCCGGAGCGATCCGGAAATCAATCCGGGTCCGCAGGTCCGCACCGGCGTCTCCCGGGTGGGCGTAGGAGGGCGCTTCAAGTCCGTCGTCGAGCATTTTCAGCTGCACGGTCAGTGTTTCAATTGTCTGCTGCACTCGTGATCGTCTGTCCTTGAGAGGGGCGAAGGTGCGGGCTGTTTTCCGGCATTTCAAAGGCTCGCCCGCTGAGATATTCCGCACAACACTCTAGCGCGTTTTCGGGCCTCCCGCCCGCGGGCGGGGCTGGTTCCGCGGCGGCGGCGGAGGCAAGATGAAATGGCTGCCAAAAGGTGAAAAGCTGAATCCATGACACAACCCGCGACCCCTGCAGGCAGCTCCGGTCCCGCCGGCGGTCCTTCTTCCGCGCCACAGTACGATGAACGGCTCTGGCCCAACTTCGGGGTCTGGCTGATTGCCGCCGGTACCGCCGCCGCCGTCGTCGTGATGCTGGCACCGATCAGCATGACCGCCGGCATCATCGGCGCCGTCGTTGCTGCCATCCTGCTGACCGTCCTGCTGATTGCATCCACACCGCGGATCTTGGTCACCGACACCATGCTCCACGTGGGCCGCGCCCAGATCGAGCGGCGCTACGTGGGCCGGGTGGAGGCATTCACCGGCGCGGCCGCCACCGAGCAGCGCGGACCCAAGCTGAACGGCACCGCCTATATGTGCATGCGCGGCTGGATCGATCCGGTGGTCACCATCGAGATCACCGATGAAACAGACCTGACACCGTACTGGATTGCTTCGACGCGCCGCCCGCAGCAACTCGCCGCGGCGTTGAACCGTCCCGCCGAGGGCAAGGACTAGCCCCGGCTATCCCTCGCAGTCCGTGCAATAGAGCAGTCCGTCCTTCTCCTTGGCCACCTGTGACCGGTGGCGAACCAGGAAACAGGAAGCACAGGTGAATTCGTCCTGCTGCGCGGGCAGCACGCGCACCAGCAACTCCTCGCCGGACAAGTCGGCACCGGGCAGTTCAAAGCCTTCCGCCGCCTCGGCCTCGTCCTCGTCGACGACGGAGGACTGCTTATCGGTTCGCCGATGCGACTTCAGCTCCTCAATGGACTCCTCGCCGGTCTCTTCGTCCGGCTTCCGAGGGGCATCGTAGTCAGTGGCCATTGTTGTTCGTTCACTTTCTTCAGGTCCAGGTTCATCAAGCAGGATCCCCCGCGCCCCGGGACTGGTGCCCCGCGCCTGACGAGCCGCTCACACATCAACGTATCCGCCGCCGGATTTGTGCCCGTGACGCGAAGATTCTTGCCCATTTATCGTTCGCGTGACAAACTCCCCCGCCGCCGGGGCGTTCGTGGCTGCCCGGAGCCCGCCAACCGAAGACGGCGACCTTGGCCACAAACTCCACGCCACACCTGCAAAAACAATAGGAAAAGCACGGTATCGGTGGCAGAGTTTCAGGCAGAACGTGTCGTCTGGTGGAGGGTTTTCATGCAGGATCTACGGCTGGTGGGTGTCCATGAGGATGGCGAACATCTGCTGTTGAGCGCAGGTGGAGACGACTACCGTCTGGCAATAGACGAGGCCCTGCGAACAGCGGTTTTTCGCCCTACAACCACGCGCGCTCCCGGTGCCGGCGAGCCCGCGGAAGCAGGGCTCTCCCCCCGCGAGATCCAGGCGCGCATTCGTGCCGGCGCCACCGCCGAGGAGGTCGCGGCCGAATCCGGGCTCGGCCTCGAACGCATCCGGCGCTACGAAAGCCCGGTGCTGGCAGAGCGGCACTACATTGTTGAGCAGGCCCGCAACGTAGAGGTCGCCGGCCCGCTGCCCGGCCATGACGGGTACCGTTCGGCCTTTGGCGATGAGCCGGCCACCTTGGGCGGGATGGTGGACCACCGGATCCATGCCTTCGGCATCGAGCCGGACTCGATGAACTGGGACTCCTGGCGGCGCAACGACGGCACCTGGGAGATCGTGGCGTCGTTCCCCGCGCCGGCGGCACCGGCCACGGAATCGATCGGGGAAGAACCGCCGGCCAGGTGGATCTTCCACGCTGCCCGCCGCACCATCCAAAATGCCAACCGGTGGGCGCAGCAGTTGAGCGAACTCGAAACCGTGGAGGGCCCTGTGCCCGGCCGCCGGTTGAAGGCCGTTACCGACCATGTCTTCGACTTTGAGGCCGACAGCGTGGCGGACCTCGACCCCGCGGACACGCAGGACGACGAGCAGTCCGCCGAATCGGAAGAGCTACTGGAGGTACTGCGCTCGCGCCGCGGCCAGCGGCTGGGCGTCGATGAGGACGCCGACGACGCGCTGGCCCTGATGCTCAGCCAGGGCCCGGTGCCGGCTGCTCACCCTCGCGACTCGTTTGAACACGAGTCGTTTGACGAAGCAGATGATCACGACGACGAGCCCGCCGTCCGTCCGCGGGCAGGTTTCCCGCTGACCCTGGCCCCTGCCTACGACGACGGCTCCATCTCCTCGCTGGAGTTGGACCATGGCATCAGCACGCTCACACACGAGATCACGCTCTCGGGAGCGCCCGACTTCCTCCGGGACGAACCTGCGGCGGATGCTGACGGCGACAATCAGGACTCCTTCGAGCACGCCGCCGACGGGGCCGCGGACGACGACGAAGCGCGTGACGTTGCGCAGGCCTCGCATTCCCCCGCCGCCCGGCCGGCAGAAGAGCAGCGGCCTTCCACCGCTCCGGTAGAAACCGCGGCTCGGAGCAATTTCTCTGTTTGGGACAGGAACCGGACGGAACAGGCGCGATCCCAGTCAGCCGAATCCGCATCAGCAACCGATGCGGACGACGCCGATGCAGCGGACTCGGCACCGGAACCGCCCAAGCGGACCATCAAGCCCAAGCGGTCCAGCGTCCCCAGCTGGGATGAAATCGTCTTCGGCACCAAGCACGACTAACGGTTCTTCGCCGAGCAACCGGCGGCTCTCCGGACTGCCTGCCTGCTATGGCGGGTGCCCGGCGGATCCCTACCGGCGCTTGGTCGGGGCGGCCAAGGTCAGCAGGGGTACTTCGCGCTCGGCCTTGGTGAGCGAGCCGTGCTGGCCGACCACCGACATGGCGGTCTCCGGAACGCGGCGGGTGTCGTAGAAGGCGACGGGTTCCCGGGCGGCCACCATCAGATCACCGATGCGCGGCAGCACTCGGGGATCTACTTGGCCGAAGAAACCGCGGTTGATGGCTTCATCGCGGGTGAAGATCCAGGCCTGATTCCCATAGGCAGCCCGCCAGGCTGCGGCTGTCTGTTCGCGGTGCGCGGCCGTGGCATCCGGCTCAAAGTAGAGGTGGACCAGCCGGGGCTCCCCTGCCGTGTGCCGGACGCCGGCCACCAGCGCCGGATCGGCCGAGTAGTCGAACCGGAACTCTTCGGCAACGTCCAGCATGCCGTGGTCGGCGGTCAGCAACAGCAGCGTGTCGGCCGGCAGCTGACGGGCCAGCCGGCGCATGTCCGAATCGAGCTCTTCCAGCTCGCTTCCCCACTGACCGGAGGCGGCGCCAAACCGGTGGCCGGCCTTGTCCAGTTCGTTGAAGTACAGGTACACCAGAGCTTGATCGGTGGCCGCCAGGGCCTCGGCCGCCGCGAGGGTACGGGCGTGGCTGGTTGCGCCCGGCCGGAACGCACTGCCACGCAGCGCCGCCCTGGTCATTCCGGAGTCGGCGAACCGGGGCAGGCTGACCGTGGTGACCGGCAGGTGTTCCGCCACCTGTTCAAACACCGTCGGATGCGGCTGCCAGAGGTGCGGATCCACCTTGGCGTCCCAGCCGCCGAGCTGGTTGACCACCTTGTCCTGGTCCGGATCCAGCACGTCGTAGCCGACCATGCCGTGCATGCCCGGCGCCAGTCCGGTCCCCAGACTGGCGAGGGACGCCGCCGTCGTCGATGGAAAGGCGCTGCCGAGGGTGCGCGAATTCTCCATGGCTTGGCGCAGGAACGGCGCGTGTCCGCCGCGCTGTTTCAGCAGCGCCTTGCCGAGCCCATCCACCATGACCACGCAGACCCGTCTGGCCGGCGGCAGTTGCAGGACATTCTTAAAGCCGTTGGCGCCCAAGGCCGCGGCGGCACTGGTCATCACCTCGGCCAGGGAGTTGCGGCCGTAGCCGGGGGCGGCGGGAAGCGGTTCGTGGGTCAGGGTCACGCAGCGTCAGCCCAGCAGATCAGCGGCCGTGGTGGCCGCGGACCAAACGGTTGCCGATGCGCGGGCGCGGCTGCACCGGCCCCGACACGGCAGCGGGTTCGGGGTGGCTGGTGCTGACCTTGCGCAGTGCCCGGGCGAAATCCTTGGCGTTCTGCACCGCCTGCAGCCCGTCCGCCTCCGCGCTGACGCGGAGCACGATGTCTTCCTGGACGATGTTGCCGGTGTAGCCGTGGTCGGCGTCGCACTGCGGATCGCCGCAGCCGGCCGGGCCCATGTCCAGGCGCTGCCCGCCGGACCAGGCGATGGCCAGGGTCAACTCGCGGGCCTGGTCGGCGGAGGTGTAGTTCTGCGGCTGGGCGTAGACGTAGCTGAGCACCACCGAACGAATCTGGCTGACCGGAACGGACTCGGTGGAAATCTGCGCCACCATCTGCTCGCCCTCGTCGTCCAACTGCTGGTCGTCCACGTGGGTGATCACCAGCATGTCCTCGGTGAGGACCAGCACGGTGATGTGCCGGTGCACCTCGTTGCGGTCGAAGTGTGTTTCCAGGTGGACCAAGTGGGACAGCGGTTCGCGCTGGTCCAGCGCGTCGTGGACCACGTCGGAAACCAGCAGCGGGTAGAAGCCTGCCCGGTTGAGGGCGTCGTCGAGACTGCGGCGTTCTGCCGTCGAAAGGTGGCTCATATGTTCCATATTCCCCTACCCTGCCGCTAGATGGCCAACCCGGGGTCAGTCACGCATGGCGCGCCGCGCGCTGTCCGTGCGGTGCGCGTGGTTGCCGAGCCTGACTTCGGCGTTCAGCACGGCCAGGCCGCGGTCGGAGAGCTGGACCGGATTGAGCTCCAGCAGCGCCACCTCGGGATGCTCGTCCTTCAGTTCCGCGACCCGGGCAACCAGGTCCTCCAGCGCCGGAACATCCACGGCCGGCAGGCCTTGGTAGCCGAAGAGCTTGCCGGCGGCGCGCGGCCCGCGGACGAGGTCCGCCACGTCCACCGTGGTCAGCGGCGGAATCCGGTGCGACCAGTCCCCCAACAGGTTCACGGCGTCGCCGGCCAGCCCGAAAGACACCACCGGGCCCAGCAGCGGATCCTCGATGGCCCGGATGGTGCAGGCCTGGCCCGCGGGCACCATCGACTGGACCTCCAGCGGAATGTCGCCGAACTGGGCCAGGCTGGCCCGCATGTGCGCAATGTTGGCCCGCAGGGTGGCCGCATCGGTGATGTTCAACCGGACGCCGCCCAGGTCCAGCCGCTGCCGCAGCCGTGCATCGGTGGTCTTCAAGGCCACGGGCCAGCCGAGCCGCTCGGCAGCGGCCACCGCCTCGTCGTCGTTGGTGAAGCCGGCGGATTCCTGCACGGTGATGCCGTAACAGCCCAGCAGCCGGGCGGTCTGCGCGCTGGTGGGTGTGAGCAGATCGGTGCCGGTCACCCCGGCGAGCAGGGCGTCGATCTGCTGCTGGGAGGCGGCGGGGTCGGTGCCGGGCGCTTCGGTGTACTCGCCTTTGTCGCGGGCCTTCCATTCGGCGTAGCGGACCACGGCTGCCAGCGCGTTCACGGCGCTCCCGGGGCTGGCAAAACACGGCAGCGCCCGCTGCAGCCCGCCGGCGGAGGATTCCGTCCCGGCCCCGGATTCATCGCCGGCTGCCAGCAGGCCGTCGGTCCGTTCCGCCAGATCCAGCACGCCGGTAAAGGAGGCAACGACCGGTTTACCCGCTTCTTCCGCGCATTCGCGCAGCACGTCCGCCAGCGCTGCCGTCTGGATTCCGGTGGCCGGGAGGAGGGTGACGACGGCGGCGTGCACCTCGGGTGCCGACAGCGCCTGCCGCACGCGCTGGCGAAGCACCGGCAGCGCTTTGGACTGCCCGGTGTTCAGATCCAAACCGGCTTCCAGCCGGACCACATCCAACTGGTGGGCCTTGGCGGCGTCGGCCACCACGTTGCCCAGTGCCAAGGAGTTGCTGAAGACGGCCAGGTTGGCTCCGGCCGGGAGCTGCTGGCTGACCAGGATCTGCGCCACGTCCATCAGTTCTTCGTTGGTTTCCACCCGGATCACGCCGGACTGGCGGAACATGGCGTCCAGCGCTCCCATCGGCGCCTGGGTGGTCCGCACCGCGTGGCCGGGCGGAAGCTGCAGTCCCATCACGTCGGACTTGGCCACGATCACCGGCTTGCTGAGCGAGAGCCGCCGGGCGATGCGGGAAAATTTACGCGGGTTGCCGATGGACTCCAGGTACAGCCCCACCGCCTTGGTGGCCGCGTCATCTTCCCAGTACTGCATCACATCGTTGCCGGAGACATCGGCCCGGTTGCCGCCGGAGACCATGGAGGAGAGGCCAAGCCCGCGCCGGCTGGCGGCGGTGTAGAGCAGCACGCCGATCGCTGCCGACTGGCTGAACAGCCCCAGCGGTCCGCGGGGCGGCATCGCGGGTGCCATGGACGCATTCAGCGAGACCGCCGGATCGGTGTTCAGGAGTCCCAGCGAACCGGGGCCGATCACGCGCATGCCGTGGGCGCGGGCCTGGCGGACCAGTTCGCGCTGCCGCTGCAGTCCCTCGTTGCCGGCCTGGGAGAAACCGTCGCTGGCCACCAGAATCCCCTTGACCCCGGCGGCAGCACATTCGCGTGCCACCTTGGTGACTTCTTCGTAGGGGACGGCAACGACGGCGAGTTCCACCGGGTCCGGGACCTCGGCGATGGTCCCGTAGGACATCATGCCGTTCAGTTCGAAGGCCTGCGGGTTGATGGCATAGACGGGGCCCGTGAATCCGGATTCGATGATGTTCTCCAGCAGCGAGTAGCCCACGCTGCCCCAGTCCCGGCTGGCGCCGATCACCGCCACGGATCCGGGTGCCAGCAAGGCGGCAACGCTCTTGGCCTCGGCCCGGTGTTCGCGGGAGGCCATGACGGCGCGGGACCGTTCGGTCGGGTCAAGGCTGAACTCCAAGGCGACCACACCGTCGTCGAAATGGCGCCGCACCTCATACCCAGCGTCGTTGAAGACGGTGATCATCTTGCGGTTCTCCGGCAGCACCTCGGCGGAAAACTTGCTGATGCCGTTTTCCCGGGCGGCCGCCGCCAGGTGCTCCAGCAGAATGGATCCCAGCCCGCGCCCCTGGTGGGCGTCCGAAATGTTGAAGGCCACCTCGGCCTCGGCCGGATTGTCGAGCCGGTCATAGCGGCCGATCCCGATGATTTCGTCGCCGATGGTGGTCACAAAGGCCACCCGGTTGACATAGTCCACGTTGGTGAAGCGGGCCAGTTCGCGCGCACTGAGCTTGGCCTTGAAGGTGAAAAAGCGCAGGTAGATGGAGCTCTCCGATTGCCCCACGTGGAAGGCCTGCAGCGCCTCGGCGTCGGCCGGGACAATGGGGCGCAGATGCGCCGTCCCGCCGTCGCGCAGCACGACATCCGCTTCCCAATAATCCGGATAATCCGGGGAATCAGCCTCTTGCGCCATAAACTCACTGTATCCGCAACTTTTAACTAAGGACCGAAGCACTACCCATGCCCCGTCGCCAGACTCCCGCCCCCGAAGAGGACTTCACGGAGAACATCGTCGATATTGACGTGACCTCCGAGATGGAAGGCTCCTTCCTCGAATACGCCTACTCGGTCATCTACTCGCGCGCCCTGCCCGACGCCCGCGACGGGTTGAAGCCGGTGCAGCGCCGCATTCTGTACATGATGTCCCAGATGGGGCTGCGGCCGGACCGGGGGCACGTGAAGTCCGCCCGCGTGGTCGGCGAGGTGATGGGCAAGCTCCACCCGCACGGCGACGCCGCCATTTACGACGCGATGGTGCGCATGGCGCAGTCGTTCTCGCTGCGGATGCCGCTGATCGACGGGCACGGCAACTTCGGATCGCTCGACGACGGTCCGGCGGCTCCGCGGTACACCGAGGCCCGGCTGGCGGCCCCGGCGCTGGCGCTGACGGACCATCTGGACGAAGACGTGGTGGACTTCGTTCCCAACTACGACAACCAGCTGATGCAGCCGGAGGTGCTCCCGGCCGCGTTCCCCAACCTGCTGGTCAACGGCTCCTCCGGCATCGCGGTGGGCATGGCCACCAACATGGCTCCGCACAACCTGGGCGAAGTGATCGCCGCGGCCCAGCACCTGATCGCCAACCCGGAAGCGACGCTCGAGGACATCATCCGGTTTGTCCCGGGGCCGGACCTGCCGTCGGGCGGCAAGATCGTGGGGCTGGACGGCATCCGGGATGCGTACGCCACCGGCCGCGGCTCCTTCAAGACCCGCGCCAAGGTGGAGGTTGAAAAGCTCACCGCCCGCCGCACCGGCCTGGTGGTCACGGAACTTCCCTACGGGGTCGGGCCGGAGAAGGTGATCGAGAAGATCAAGGACGCGGTCACGTCCAAGAAGCTGCAGGGCATCAGCGACATTGTGGACCTGACCGACCGGCAGCACGGCCTGCGCCTGGTCATTGAGCTGAAGAACGGCTTCAATCCCAACGCCGTGCTCGCCCAGCTGTACCGCTATTCGCCGATGGAAGACTCCTTCGGCATCAACAACGTCACGCTGGTGGACGGGCAGCCGCGTACGTTGGGGCTGCTGGAGCTGCTGCAGGTCTACGTGGACCACCGCATCGGCGTGGTCCGCCGGCGCACGGCGTTCCGGCTGGGCAAGAAGAAGGACCGGCTGCACCTGGTCGAAGGCCTGTTGATTGCCATCGTGGACATCGACGAGGTCATCCAGATCATCCGGTCCTCGGACGAGGCCGCCGCCGCCCGCGAACGGCTGATGGCCATCTACGACCTGTCCGAGATCCAGGCCAACTACATCCTGGAACTGCGGCTGCGCCAGCTGACCAAGTACTCGCGGATCGAACTGGAGAAGGAACAGGACGAACTGCGCCGCGAGATTGCCGAACTGGAGGAGATCCTGGCCAACGAGACCACGCTGCGCCGGCTGGTCTCCACCGAACTGGGCGAGGTATCCGCGCTCTACGCCACGCCGCGGCGGACCGTGTTGCTCGAATCGGAGGCCGCTGCCCCGCTCCGCGGCACGGCGCTGCCGGCGCCCGCCGCCACGGGCAAGAACGCCAAGGCCGCGCTGCCGCTGCAGATTGCCGACGACCCGTGCTGGGTGCTGCTCTCCGCGTCCGGCCAGCTGGCCCGCACGGTGGACCAGGAGCCCTTGGCGGACGGCCAGCGGATCCGGCACGACACCCTGCTGTCCGTGGTCAAGACCACGGCGCGGGCCGAGATCGGGGCCGTCACCTCGCTGGGCCGGATGCTGCGGCTTCCGGTGCTGGACATGCCGGTGCTGGCCGGGGCGGCCGGCTCCCCGAACCTGGCCGGCGGCGTTCCGGTCAAGGAGTTCATCACGCTGGCGAAGGGCGAATCCCTGGTGGCGTTGGCGCCGCTGGACAAGGTGCTGGCCATCGGCACCGCGCAGGGCGTGGCCAAGCGCGTCACCCCGGACTACCCGCTGAACCGGGAGGACTGGGAGATCATCGCGCTGAAGCCCAAGGATTACATTGTGGGCCTGAGCGTGCCTGCCGACGACGACGAACTGGTCTTCATCACGCGCCAGGCGCAGCTGCTGCACTTCCCGGCCTCCACCGTGCGGGCCCAGGGACGCACCGCGGGCGGTGTGGCCGGGATCAAGCTGGCCGCCGGGGACTCGGTGGCGTTCTTCGGCTCGGTCGCGGCCGGAGATGCCGCCGCCGTCGTCGTCACCGTCGCATCCACGCAGGACGCCCTGCCGGGCACCTCCCCCGGGTCCGTCAAGGTCACGCCGTTCGCCGAGTACCCGGCGAAGGGCCGGGCCACCGGCGGCGTCCGCGCACACCGCTTCCTGAAGGGCGAAGACGTGCTCACGCTGGCTTGGGCCGGCCACGGGCCGGCGAAGGCCAGTTCCTCCAACGGGGCCTCGCGGGCGCTGCCCACCGAGCATGGCCGCCGCGATGGTTCCGGCATCCCGCTGTCCCAGTCGGTGGACGCCGTCGGTCCGTCCTTGTCCGGCGCGTCTCTGGCCGGCCCGTCCTCGTCGCAGCCGGAGCCGGAAGACCCGTAGGCTGGCAGCATGCCGATCACTCCCGACGCCAAAGACTGGACCTGGGTCACCGATCGGCCCTGTCCCGAATGCGGCTTCGATCCGGCCGGCATGACGCCGGAGCGGATCGGCCCGGCGCTGCTGGCCTCGGTGCCGCGCTGGCAGGCCGCCCTGGCCGAACCGGGGGTGGGCATCCGCCCGGACGGCAGCACATGGTCCGTGCTGGAATACGCGGCCCACGTGCGCGATCTCTGCCGCGTGTTCGAAACCCGGCTGCGGCTGATGCTGGACCAGGACAATCCGGACTTCCCGGACTGGGACCAGGATGCCGCGGCGGTGGAGGGACAGTACGCCAGCCTGGATCCGCTCGCCGTGGCCCAGGAACTGGCTGCGGCGGCAGCCGAGGCGGCGGCCGGGTTCAATGCCGTGACCCCGGCTGAGTGGGATCGGAGCGGCACGCGCAGCAACGGCTCCGTTTTCACGGTCACCACCCTGGGCAGCTATTTCCTACACGACGTGATGCACCACCTGCACGACGTCGGCGCGTAGCGGCCTCGCGTAACTGACGCATCACGGCGGCTCGGAGCAGCCTGCCGCCGCGCCGCGCCGCCCCGCGCCGCGTGCCGAATCGGGTTAGGTCAGGTCAGCGGCAGTTCGTAGTCCAGGTAGCGCTTGGTCGGCGCGTAGCCCATCCGGGTATACAACGCCAGCGCCCCGCTGGGATTCTCGGTGTCCACGCCCAGCCCGGCGTGTGCCATCCCGCCGGCCCGGAACCGGCGCATGGCTTCGGCCAGCAGCGACTGGGCGAGCCCGCGGCCGCGCCACCGCCTGCGGACGCCCAGCAGGTTGGTGAAGCCTTCGTCGTACCCCGACTGGATTTTATAACCCGGATCAAAACTGGCCACCTGGTATGCCACCGTCTCGCCGGAGGCAGCCTCCACCACCGACATGCTCCATTCCGGTTTGGTCTCCGGGTGCTGCACCAGGGTCTTCCAGCGGCGCTCGTCCCGTGGCTCGCTGCCCCAGTGGTCCGCGAACGCCTCGTTGTGGGCCAGCCGGACCGCGTCGCTGTCGCCCGGGTCCAGGTCCACAAACACGAAGCCCTGCGGCAGCGGGGCCTCCGGAATCTCCTCCAGCGGCCGGGTCATTTCGGTGAAGTAGCGCACCACCTTGGCGCCCACCGCGGCCATCAGCGCGTTGTGCGCCGGATCCTGTTCCTCCGTGCTGCTCCGCAAGACGCCGCCGGTGATGCCGGCCGCTTGGAACCGCCGGCGCTGGCAGTCGGCCTGCCACGTGTACAGCGCCTTGCCGATGCCGCGGCGGCGCCAGTCCGGATCCACCCCTCCCCAGGTGTGGGCCGCCGGCGAGCCGGCGTTCGCGTAGACCCGGCCCACGGCACGCACGGTCCCGTCGGTATCCAGCCCGATGGCGGTGCACTCCGCCGGGTCGTTGGCAGGGTCGTCGAAAGCCTCCGCCAAATCCGCCTTCGTCTCGGTCCACACGGGTTTGTCCACGGCGGCCATCCGCTGGATCAGCTGGTGCCAGCCGTCGATGTCCGCTTCGGTCATGGCCCGCCACTGCAGGGCTCCGCCGGGATCGGCCGGGAGATCGGGGTTCGTCATGGCCTCAGCCTAGGGCAGCAGCGTATCTGCCGGTAGACATCCGCAGCCGGTGCTCGCACCACTCCGCCTGGCGCTCGTCGTGGGTCACCATGACCACTGCTTTCCCGGCGAGCGCCCGCCGCAGGTCCAGCAGCAGGGCGTCCGCCGCCTCGCGGTCCAAATGCGCGGTCGGTTCGTCCAGCAGCACCACGTCCGAGTTGGCCAGCAGCGCCCGGGCCACGGCCAACCGCTGCCGCTGGCCGCCGGAGAGGAAGTGCCCGCCCGGGCCGATCCGCGTCTCGAGGCCCTCCGGGAGCTCTGCGATGAATCCGCCGAGTCCCACGGCGGCCAGCGCCGAGCGCATCTGCTCCTCGCTGGGAGCTTCTTCAGGCCGGCGGGCCAGCAGCAGGTTGGCCCGCACCGTCGAGTTGAACAGGTGCGCCTCCTGCGGCGTCCAGGCGATGGCGGAGCGCGGCGCATCGCCGGCCGCGCCGTTGACCAGATACTGGCCGGACGCCAGCGGCAGGAAGCCGAGCAGCACGCCCAGCAGGGTGGACTTTCCGCTGCCCGACGGCCCGGTCACAGCCAGCCATTGCCCGCGCTCCACCCGCAGGTCCACGCCGGCGAAGGCGTCCTGCGCCGCGTCGGGATACCGATAGGATGCGTCCCGCAGCTCCAGCGTTTCGACCGCGGGCGCGGCGGCCACGTCGTCGGCGGGGATCGCCGCACTGCCCAGATCCGGCGTCACCCGCGCACCGGCGGCGCGCCAGGCACCCCATTGCTGCACGGCGGTGTTGACGGCCATGAACGGCTCCACCAGCGCCAACTGCATGAGGACGACGACGGCGGCCACCCCCGGGGCGGTGCCGCCGGCTGCGCCGATCATCGCCACCGCGGCCAGCGAACAGGCCAGCGCGGTCAGTCCGTGGCCCAGTCCTTGGGCCCAGGCGCTGCGCTGCACTGCCGCCGTCGACTGCCGGTCCAGGCGGCGGGCCCGCTGCAGCAGCGGCCGGGCGGCCGTGTTGGCGGCCAGATCCGGCGCGGCGGCCAGCAGCCGCGTCACGGCGTTCAGCGACCTGCCCTTGAGCTGAACGGTGGTGGCCTGCGCGTGGCGGTCGGCCCAACGCGTCACGGCCGGTGCCAGCAGCACGCAGACCGCCGAGAGCAGCAGCTGCCAGCCGAGGGCCGCGGGCATCAGCAGCGCCGTGGCCACACAGGAGGCCACAGCCACCAGCAGGCCCACCAGCGGGGCGAAGACGGCCCGCGGCGCCACATCGCGCAGTTCGTCAACATCTCCGACCAAGCGTTCCAGGGCTCCGCCGCCGCGGGCCAGCCGCCGCCAGGCTGCAGGCCGCTGCAACAGTCCGTTCCACAGCCGGATCCGCAGCCGGTCGGTGCTTTCGAAGACCGCGTCGTGCAGCTTCAGCCGTTCCTGGTACCGCAGCACCGAGCGTCCGATGCCGAAGAACCGGACCCCGACGATGGACGTCATCAGGTGCAGGATCGGGGGCTGCTCGCTGGCATAGACAATCAGCCAGCCGGACAGGCCCGCCAGCGAGACCGCGAAGAGGGCCGCGCCGAGGCCAAAGCACAGCGCGGCCAGGAAACGCGGGCTCCACGGCCGCAACAGGGCCGCTTGCCGCCACAGGCCAGGTCCGGGGCGGCGGCGTCCTCGTCCGGCGCATCCGTGCGGCCGCCCGTGGTCCCGGCCGCAGGGTCGGTGTCTTCGGTGTCCGGCTCCGCGACTGCTGCCCGCGCAACGTCTCCAGGCGACACCGCAGTCGCTGCTTCCCCGCCGGGCCGGCCTACCGGCACCACATGGTCGGCGAGCGCCGCCGTGTCCGGGTCGTGGGCCACCAGCACGGTGGTGACGCGGCCGCGAAGACCGGCCAGCGCCGCCTCGATGGCGCGTGCGCTGCGCTCGTCCACATGGGCCGTGGGCTCATCGGCGAGCAGCACATCCACGCCGGGAACGTGCTCGATCCGGGCCAATGCGCGCGCCACGGCCACCCGCCGCAGTTCGCCGGGGCTGAGGTCGCCGGTGTCGGCGTCGGCCAGACCGGCGGCGTTCACGCGGGACAGCGCTTCTATCGCAGCGGCCCGCCCGGCCGGTCCGGTCAGCCCCGCATACAGCGCCACTTCTCCGGCCGCCGTCGACTCCGAGGGCACCGGGTGCTGCGGAATCCAGGCCATCCGGCCGCGGTGGATGCCGGAGACGTCCCCGGCCAGCCGGATGCCCGCGCCGTCGCGGCGCAGACCGGCCAGCACCTCCAGCACGGTGCTTTTGCCGCCGCCGCTGGGGCCGGACAAGGCGGTGATGCGGCCCGCCGGCGCGGTGAAGTCGAGCCCTTCCAGCACCTGCCCCCGCCCGGGGTACCCGGCGGCCAGCCCGGACACCCGCACGTCCGGTGCTCCCCCGCCGGCGGCAGGCACCGGACCGGCGCCCGACACCGGACCGGCGGCGGCCACGGGACCGGCGGCGGGCACCAGTGGCCGGCCGGCCGGCGCGTCCAGCACGGCGTTGCTGCGCTTGAGGGATTCCATTCCGTCTTCGCTCGCATGGTGTGCCGAGCCCAGGTCGCGCAGCGGCTGGAAGCAGTCCGGAGCCAGGATCAGCGCCAGCAACCCGGCTTCCAGTTCCATGCCGCCATAGACCAGCCGGATGCCCACGAACACCGCCACGACGGCCACGGAAATGGTGGCGATCAGTTCCAGCGCCAGCGAGGACAGGAAGGCGACCCGCAAGGTGGCCATGGTCCGTTCGCGGTAGGCGCTGGCGACGTCGCGCAGCGCCCTGGTCTGTGCCGCCGCCCGGCCCAGGCCGACCAGGACCGGAAGCCCGCGGGCCAGTTCCAGCAGGTGGTCGGAGAGCCGGTCCAAGGCCGCGGCAGCCTGTTCCGTCCGGTCTTCGGTGTGCTTGCCGATCAGGATCATGAAGACCGGCACCAGCGGCAGCGTGAGCACCACGATCAGCGCGCTGACCCAGTCCGCGCTCAGGATCCGCAGGCCCACCAGCAGGGGGACCACGGCGCAGGTCACCAGCGCCGGCAGGTACTTGGTGTAGTAATCGTCCAGGTTGTCCAGGCCCCGGGTGGCCAGCACGCTCAGGGCGCCGTCACCGGCGGAGGACGCTCCGTAAGAGCTGGCCCCTCCGTCGTCCAGGATCCGCGCGGAGAGGCGGGCCCGCAGGTCCTCCTTGACTCCGGCAGCGGCCCGCTGGGCCGCCACATCCTGGCCCCAGGCCGCCGCCGACCGCAGCAGGGCGCCGATGACGCCTGGCAGCAGCACCCCGTCCCAGCTGAAGGTCCCGGCCGCCAGGCCGGCCACCCCGGCGGCCACCGCCGAGGCGAGCAGCACCAGCCCGGCGGCTTTGACCGCCGCGGCCAGGCCCAGCAGGTACAGCGCGCGTTTGCCGGCCGCGCCCACCGGCAGCATGGGCTTCATGATGTTTCCTTCACTGTGCTGACTTCACTGAGCTGCGTTCACCTGCGCTGCGTTCACCGGGCTGACTTCACTGTGCGACGACGGCGTGCGCGGCGGGGATGGCCGACGAGCTCACCCGTTTGCGGAACACCCAGTAGGTGTAGCCCTGGTAGACCAACACGGCCGGGATGCCGAACAGCGCCACCACGCTCATCACACCCAGCGTGTAGTCGGAGGAGGAGGCGGATTCCACCGTCAGGCTGAAGGCCTCGTCGAGGGTGGACGGCAGCACCGTGGGGAACACCGCGGTGAAAATCGTCACCGTCCCGGCGACCAGGAAGATGCCGAGCCCGGCGAAGGAGAGCCCGTCCCGGCCGGCCTTGGCCAGCAGCCAGGCGGCCACCGCGCCGACAGCGGCAACCAGCAGGGTCACTACCGTGACCGCCTTGCCGTTGCGCAATACCAGCGCCGCGGCCCAGGCGGCCATCGGCAGCAGCGCCACCGGCAGCCAGCGCAGCACCAGAGCCTTGGCCCGCAACCGGACGTCGCCGTCGGTCTTCAAGGCCAGGAACGCCGCCGCGTGCACCAGGCAGAAGCCCACCACGGCCAGCCCGCCGAGCACGGCGTAACCGTTGAACCAGGCGAACGCGCCGCCCACCCGGTCGCCGTTGGCGTCGAGGGGCAGTCCGGTGGTGGTCAGGCCCAGCATGGCGCCGACGCCGAAGGCTGCCACCAGCGAGCCCAGCGCGATCGCCCAGTCCCAACCTGACCGCCAGCGGTCGGAGTCAACCTTGCCGCGGTATTCGATGCCCACGGCGCGGAAAATCAGGGCCAGCAGCACCAGCACCAGGGGCAGGTAGAGGCCGGAGAACAACGCGGCATACCACTGCGGGAAGGCCGCAAAGGTGGCGGCCCCCGCGGTGATCAGCCAGACTTCGTTGCCGTCCCAGACCGGGCCGATGGTGTTCAGCAGCACGCGGCGTTCGGTGTTGTTCCGGGCGAAGCCGCGCATCATCATGCCGACGCCGAGGTCGAATCCTTCCAGGAACAGGTAGCCGGTCCAGAAGAAGGCGATGACGATGAACCAGACGGTGGGCAGGGTTTCCATGTAGTCCTCTTATCGTTCCGTGGGAGATAAGTTCAGTAGGCGAAGGCGAGCACATCATCCGCGCCGCCGTCCTTGCCGCGGCCGCCGGTGCCGTCGCCGCCGCCGTCGGGACCGCCGTCGTCGTCCTTCTGCGCGCCTTCCGCGGAAGATCCGTGCAGCAGTTCAGGCATCGCCGAGGGCACGCCGCCGCGGCAGTAGGTCGCGAGCAGTTTCACTTCCACCACCAGCAGCGTGCCGTAGACCAGCGTGAAGGCACTCAGCGAGAAGATCAGCTCCGCCAGCGAGACACCCGGCGAGACCGCGGCGGCGGTGAACATGAACACGTTGTCGATGCCGTCGGGATCGGGGTTGGGCGCCACCACGAACGGCTGCCGGCCCATTTCCGTGAAGATCCAGCCGGCCGAGTTCGCGCCGAACGGAGCCAGGATCCCGAACACGGCCAGCCGCATCAGCCACTTCGATTCGGGCACGGTGCCCTTGCGCACCACCCACAGGGCGACGACGGCGGCGGCCGCCGCCAGCATGCCGAAGGTGATCATGATGCGGAAGCCCCAGTAGGTGACCTCCATGACCGGCACGTAGTCGATTTCCGTGCCGGCGCGCTCGCCGTAGATCGGGTTGTCCGGCAGGTGCGTGCCGAACCGTTCCTGGTACTCGGGCAACAGGGTGTTGATGCCGCGGATGTCGGTGTGGAAGTCGCCGTTGGCCAGGAAGGAGAGCATCCCGGGCAGTTCCGCCACGGCCACCATGTCGCCGCAGTCGTTGGACCCGAGGTCGCCGACCGACAGGATGGAGAAGCCGGTGCCGTCGTGGCAGGCGGCCTCGGCGGCAGCCATCTTCATGGGCTGCTGGTCAAACATGAGCTTGGCCTGCAGGTCGCCCGTGAGGGAGACGCCGGCAAAGGAGACAACCGCGACGACGGCGCCGATCCGCAGCGAGCGGAGCCAGACCTTGTGGTCGGCCGTGTCACGGCCGCGGGCTGCATCCGAACCGACGACCACGCGGCCGTCGGCACCGACGGTATCGATGCCGTCGCGCCGGCGCTTCCACAGGTGATACCAGCTGATGCCCAGCAGGAAACCGCCGGCAACCGAGAGGGCGCCGAAGATCGTGTGCGGGAAGGCCACCAGCAGGGTGTTGTTCGTCAGCACGGCCCAGACGTCCACCATGACCGGCCGTCCGTCGATCATTTCGACGCCGACCGGGTGCTGCATCCAGGAGTTGGCGGCCAGGATGAAGTAGGCCGAAGCGATGGTGGCCAGCGAGGCACACCAGATGCTGAGCAGGTGCACGGCCTTGGGCAGCCGGCCCCAGCCGAAGATCCACAGACCCAGGAAGATGGATTCGACGAAGAACGCCAGCAGCGCTTCCATCGCCAGCGGGGCGCCGAAGACGTCCCCGACGAAGCGGCTGTACTCGCTCCAGGCCATGCCGAACTGGAATTCCTGGACCAGGCCGGTGGCCACGCCCATGATGAAGTTGATCAGGAACAACTTGCCCCAGAACTTGGTCATCCGCAGGTACTGGTCCTTGCCGGTGCGGTACCAAGCCGTGTGCATGATCGCGACCAGCAGCCCCAGACCAATGGTCAAGGGCACCATCAGGAAGTGGTAGACGGTGGTGATGCCGAACTGCCACCGCGCGATTTCCAGTGCTTCCAACCCGTGCCTCCCGGACTGACGTGGCTCCGGGACGCTTCCGGAACCTTTTCTACAAGCCGTAGAACTTAATCTTCTACGTACTGTAGAACATTTGCCCGAAAGACGGTAAATTAGAGACCAAGAGCACGGTCGCGGGAAGGTTCCGCAGGCCGTTGATCCGACGTTAAGCGACGAAAAGGAACCAAATGGCTACTCTCGGAGATCTGGAACGGGCAGTCATGGACGTGCTGTGGTCCCAGAACGCCGCCGACCCTGAAGAAACCGGGCTGACGGCCAACGAGCTGCGCGACCTGCTGGCACAGACCACCGCCGACGGAGCGGACGGCAAGGAACTGGCCGTCACGACGGTTCTGACAGTGCTGTCCCGGTTGGAGAAAAAGGGACTGGTCCAGCGCGGCCGGGACATCCGCCCGCACCGCTACCGGGCCGTCACCAGCCGCGAAGAGCACACCGTGGAGCTGATGCACGAAGTCTTGGGCTCGGCGCCGGACCGCGAGGCCGTCCTGGCCCGCTTCATCGGCACGGTCACCGAGCAAGAGGCCGAAGCGCTGCGCAAGATCCTCTCCTCCAGCTAGAGCCGCATGTTCCTGGCCTCCTACCTGCTGGCCGCCTTGGCGGTTATTCTGGCGTGGCCGGCTCCCATCATGCTCTCGCGGGCACGCTGGACGGCCCGCAGCCCCGAGACGGCACTGGTGCTGTGGCAGGCCATCGCCCTGGCCGGCGGGTTGTCCATGATCGGCGCCATGCTGATGTGGGGACTGGAACCGCTGGGGGACAACCTGCTCCAGGGCCTCCGCGGCCTGACCGGCCTGCTGCTGGACGGCAGCCCTGCCGCCGGACTGGACCTGATTCACGTGTTCGCCCTCAGCGCGGCCCTGCTGCTGACCGTCCACTTGGTCTTCACCTTGTTGCTGACCTACTACAAGATCCGCAAACAGCGTGGCCGGCACCGCGACCTGCTGAACTTGCTCAGTTCACCGTCCGCAGACTCCCCGCGGACCCTGGTGATCAACCATCCGGCACCGGTCGCCTACTGCCTGCCGGGCGGCGGCGGCTCAGTCACCGTGCTCTCGAACGGACTGCTCGAGTTGCTCTCCCCTGAGGAACTGCAGGCCGTGATGACGCACGAAAAGGCGCATCTGGACCAGCGCCACGACCTGCTGTTGTGGGCCTTCGCCGCCTGGCGGTCAGCCCTGCCGTGGCTCCCCACCTCGAAGCTAGCCAGGACGGCGGTGAACGAACTGACTGAGATGCTCGCAGACGACCACGCCTTGAAGACCTCGGACCGCGAGACGCTCGTGCGCGCGATCGCCGTCGTCGCGGCGGGCGAGCGGCCGCGGCCGGGGGCAGGGGCCGCGACCACTAGCGTCGGCGACCCCGCCAAGGCGCTGCTCGGCGCCGCGGAGACGGAAACCTTTGTCACGGCGCACCGGCTGCGGCGGCTGCTCTCCCCCGTTCCGGGCCTCGGCCGGCCCGCGCAATCGGCGGTGCTGCTGGGTTCGGCCTTGCTGCTGGCGGTGCCGACCGTGCTGCTGGTGGCTCCAGGCTTGGCGTCTTAGGCGTCGATCCGTTCGCGGTCCAGCATGTTGGCCCCGGCAACGATGAACTCCTTGCGCGGTGCCACATCCGAGCCCATCAACAGGTCGAAGGAACGTTCGGCCGCTTCGGCATCCTCGATCCGCACCCTGCGCAACGTGCGATGCCTCGGCTCCATGGTGGTTTCGGCCAACTGGTCGGCGTCCATCTCGCCCAGCCCCTTGTAGCGCTGGATCGGTTCCTTGTACTTTCTGCCGTCCTGCTCCAGCGTTGCGAGCAGCTTGTGCAGCTCGTTTTCCGAATAGGTGTACACCACTTCGTTGGCTTTGGAGCCGGCGTTGATGATCTCCACCCGGTGCAGCGGCGGCACCGCTGCGTAGACCCGGCCTGCATCCACCAGCGGCCGCATGTAGCGGAAGAAGAGCGTTAGCAGCAGCGTGCGGATGTGCGCGCCGTCGACGTCGGCGTCGGTCATCAGGACGACCTTGCCGTAGCGGGCGGCATCCAACTGGAAACTGCGGCCGGAGCCGGCCCCCACCACCTGGATAATGGCGGCGCATTCGGCGTTGTTCAGCATGTCCCCCACGGAGGCCTTCTGAACGTTGAGGATCTTGCCGCGGATCGGCAGCAGCGCCTGATGGTCCGAGGAACGAGCCAGCCGGGCGGTACCCAGGGCGCTGTCGCCCTCGACGATGAACAGCTCGGACCGTTCAACCTCGTTGGTGCGGCAGTCGATCAGCTTTGCGGGCATGGTGGATGTCTCCAGCGCATTCTTCCGCCGCTGGGTTTCCTTGTGGACGCGGGCCGAAATGCGGGATTTCATCTCGCTGACGACCTTCTCCAGCAGCAGCGCGGACTGCGCCTTGTCCCCCCGGTTCGACGAACCGAGCTTCGCTGCCAACTCCTTCTCCACCACACGCGACACGATGGCACGCACGGCCGAGGTGCCGAGGATCTCCTTGGTCTGGCCCTCGAACTGCGGCTCGGCCAGACGGACGGTGAGCACCGCGGTCAGGCCCGCGAAAACGTCGTCCTTCTCGATCTTGTCGTTGCCCGCTTTGAGCTTGCGGGCATTGGACTCGATCACCTTGCGGAAGGTCTTCAACAGGGCCTGTTCGAAGCCGCTCTGGTGCGTGCCGCCCTTGGGCGTGGCGATGATGTTCACGAACGAGCGCACCGTGGTGTCGTAGCCGATGCCCCAGCGCAGGGCCACGTCCACTTCGCAGTCGCGGTCGACCTCGGTGATCTTGCTGTGTCCGTTCTCGTCGAGCACCGGGACGGTTTCTTTGAACTTGCCCGAACCGTGGAAGCGCCAGACATCGGTGACGGCGCTGTCATTGGCCAGGTAGTCGACAAACTCGCCGATGCCGCCGTCGTGGTGGAACACCTCTTCGAATGGACCGTCTTCGCCGGGAGTTCCGGGCAGTCGGCGCTCGTCGCGCAGCGTGATCTTCAGCCCGGGAACCAGGAAGGAGGTCTGCCGCGCCCTGTTCTGCAGCTCTTCGTAGGAGAACTTGGCGTCCGGGGTGAAAATCTGCCGGTCTCCCCAATACCGGATGCGCGTGCCGGTCACGCCGCGCTTGGCGGTACCCACCACTTCCAGCTTGGAACCGATGACGAACGGCTCGAACGTGGACTCCGGGCTCGGGCCCTTGGCCGGGTCGATGAACTTGCCCGGTTCGCCGCGCCGGAAGGACATTCCGTAGGTCTTGCCGCCGCGGTCCACCTGGACATCCAGCCGGGAGGACAGCGCGTTCACCACACTGGCGCCGACGCCGTGCAGGCCGCCGGAGGCCGTGTAGGAGCCGCCGCCGAACTTACCGCCGGCATGCAGCTTGGTGAACACCACTTCGACACCGCTCAAACCGGTCTTCGGCTCGACGTCGACCGGGATGCCGCGGCCGTCGTCGTGAATCTCCACGGCCCCGTCCGGGTGCAGGGTGATCTTGATGCTCTGCCCGTAGCCTGCCAGGGCCTCGTCCACCGAGTTGTCGATGATTTCCCAGAGGCAATGCATCAACCCGCGGGAGTCGGTTGAACCGATGTACATGCCCGGCCGTTTGCGGACGGCTTCCAGCCCTTCCAGAACGGAAAGGTGGCGTGCTGTGTACTCAGACTTCGTTGGCGCCACGTGTAAAGGTGCTCCTTGGCAAGACAGAACTGCGGTTCCTGGCCGCGGCCCGCCGCGAATAACGGACCGTTACTAGGCTAATCCCCTTTGCCGGCGCGCTGGTGCACCGCGCCGAACCGAGCTGCAGGATGTGACGCAGCTCCCTGCTGTTATCCACCTGTGATACGCGGTGAGCGAAAGTGACCTAAAGATGCGAAGTTTTGCGAGGTTCGGATGGTTGTATGGATAGACGCACTCGTAAGGAGGTCATCATGACAACAGCAGTAGCCCCCCGTGAACTGACCGCAATGGACCGTTGCGACCGTTGTGGCGCTCAGGCCTATGTACGGGTGGTCCTGGCCTCCTCTGGCGGCGAACTCCTCTTCTGCGGGCACCATGCCCGGCAGCACGAGCCGCAGCTTCGCTCGAAAGCCTCGGAGTGGCAGGACGAAACCGGCCGGCTGACCGAAAAGGCCGGCGCCAGCGCCGAATAAGCCCTGCCGGAAGAGCTGCCGACGCAGCCTCACCGCGCGGCAAGGCCTGACAGGTACCCACGTTGAAGGGCGCCGCTCCCCGCAGAGGGAGCGGCGCCCTTCTCTTGTTTGGCGGCTTGTTGACGGCTTGTTTGGCGACTTGCTGGCTGAGCGCGGTTCCCGACGGCGGCACCGCGGCTTGTTCTGCCACGTCCCGGCCGCTGAGTTATTGCCAGCAAGGGCCGAGGGATTAACGGCAGCAGGGCCGGTCCCCCTCTCGGGGAGCCGGCCCTGCTGCTGCGTTCTGGGAGTTGCGGGATCAGTCCAGGTAGTCGCGCAGTACCTGCGACCGCGACGGGTGCCGCAGCTTGGACATCGTCTTCGATTCGATCTGGCGGATGCGCTCACGCGTGACACCGTAGACCTTGCCGATTTCGTCTAAAGTCTTCGGCTGACCGTCGGTCAGGCCGAAGCGCATGGCCACCACGCCGGCTTCGCGCTCGGACAGCGTGTCCAGCACCGAGTGCAGCTGCTCCTGCAGCAAGGTGAAGCTGACCGCGTCGGCGGGAACTACCGCTTCGGAGTCTTCGATCAAGTCGCCGAACTCCGAGTCGCCGTCTTCGCCCAGCGGCGTGTGCAGCGAGATCGGCTCGCGGCCGTACTTCTGGACCTCGACGACCTTCTCGGGCGTCATGTCCAGTTCCTTGGCCAGCTCTTCGGGCGTAGGCTCGCGGCCCAGGTCCTGGAGCATTTGGCGCTGCACGCGGGCCAGCTTGTTGATGACTTCCACCATGTGCACCGGGATGCGGATGGTCCGGGCCTGGTCCGCCATGGCGCGGGTGATCGCCTGACGGATCCACCAGGTTGCATAGGTGGAGAACTTGAAGCCCTTGGTGTAGTCGAACTTCTCGACCGCGCGGATCAGGCCCAGGTTGCCTTCCTGGATCAGGTCCAGGAACAGCATGCCGCGGCCGGTGTAGCGCTTGGCCAGCGAGACCACCAGGCGGAGGTTGGCTTCGAGCAGGTGGTTTTTGGCCCGCTTGCCGTCGTGGACAATCTGCTCCAGGTCGCGGCGCAGCCGGGTTTCCATGCTGCCGTCGTCCTTGGCCAGCTTCTCTTCGGCGAAGAGACCGGCCTCGATGCGCAGCGCCAGGTCGACTTCCTGCTCAGCGTTGAGCAGGGCGACCTTGCCGATCTGCTTCAGGTAGTCCTTGACGGGGTCGGCGGTAGCACCGGCGGAGACTACTTGCTGGGCGGGGGCGTCGTCGTCGTCGGCATCGGAGTAGACGAAGCCGGAACCGGTTTCGCCGTCCTTGCCCTTCTTGGCACCGGCTTCCTCGGTGGCCTCGACATCTTCGTCCGCGGGATCCGTCTCTACGTCCGAATCTTCGTCGACTTCTTCCGTGGCCGGCTCGGCGGCGCCCGCATCCTTCTTGGCGGCAGCACCCGGCTTTCGGCCGCGCCGCTTGGGAGCGGCTTCTGCCGCTGCCGCTGACTGGGCGCCGGTGCGCTTGGCAGTCGCGGACTTCTTCGGAGCGGAGGCAGCAGTCTCCTCGTCGGGAGCTGCAACAGTCTTCTTGTCCGGTGACACAGAGAACCTTTCGTACGGCGGTCTGTGACGCTACCTGCGGGCAACACCACTATGACCCTGTCAAGTCCGTGTTTGATTTCAAACCAAAGTCACGGACGCAGGGTCTGCAGTGCATAACCTGATCCGCGGCCGCGATATTCCCGAAGAAAGTACCGCTGTTTGAAACACGAACCCAACCGGGTCTCGGTTCCCATTGTCTCACGATTCAGTCCGCCGGAAGAACCGGATTCGGCGCCGCCCGCGTCCCCGCTAGGCGGCCAAATGCCGCCGGCCGGGCCAAGCCGTTTCCCGCCGGCGTGCCCACAACGGCAGCATCCCGCTGCCCGCCAGTTCCCGGACCAGCTCGGCGAGCCGGTATCCGGGCCGTTCGCGCAAACACGCTTCGGCGCGCTGGTGGGCATGCGAACCGCGGCCCCTGGCCCATTCGATCCAAGCGTGCAGCGTTCCGGCAGCGGCGCGCGAGTGGCCGGCCCCCACCATGTGTAACTGCGCGAGTACATGCGCCGTGGCGTCCACGCGCTCCCAGTCCGGCGCCCGGGACGACTCACCAACCAGGACCTTCGACCAGTCGCGGGCAGCCACAGGATCGTCGGTCTCCGGCAACGGCTCGCATTCCGCCCCCGCATCTGTTCGCGGATCAGGGTCAGTGAGGAGGCCTGCCGCGCCCGCCCAGAGGAAAGCGGCTTCGAGCCCGCTGCAGGCGAAGATGGCGATGGCGTCCCGTACCGCGTTCTCCGTCAGGCTCGCGAGCAGGAAGGCTTGCGCCTGCGCGGTCATGCTCCCCGTTTGGTTCGCGGTCAGGGAATCCTCCCACCGGCGGAGGGTATGGAAGTAGAAAGACGGAGAGGTCCAGCTTCCGGCAAGCCCTTCGGCCAACTGGTCCGCCTCCCGCTGGATGGCCGTCGGACCGGGGGCGGCCGGGAACGCGCCAGCTGACTGCCTTTCTGCATCTGCGGCATCCCGGACGGATCCGGTAGCTGGGTGTTCTCCGCGGGAGGTTGGCGGCACTGGTCCGGCCGCGGCCTCCGCCGCCGACGCGGCATACGTGCTCCCGTTGTAGACGAGTTCGGCGTTCAAAGCGCTGTCCCGGATCTGCGACACCGGGCGCCCGGGCAGCGGGCAGCAGGTGGTGTCGGCGCAATACAGCTCGCGCCAATGTTCGGTGCCGACCGTCCAGCCGCTGCGGACCGGCAGCCCAACGGCCGCCAAAGAACGACCGAGGCCGACAACGAGTCCGCTATGTGGCGGCCGGTCCGGCGTGCGCCACGCGTGGTCGGTGTAGAGGATCAATAGCGAAGAGTCTGCGTCCTCATCGGAGCGCAGATAGTCGGCCGCGGTGTCGGCGAACAGATCCAGGTGGCAGTTGTCCCCGTTTCCGGGCAGGTCCAGGCGCAGAGTCGCGCCGAGGCGGCCGCCGGAGAGGGACAAGAGCACCACGCTGTCGGAGGGCAAGAATCCCAGCGTGTGCGGCACGAAGCCGAGGACGTCGACGGCCTGGCGGGCCGTGAATTTCTTCTTCTCCATGGCAGGAGCTTGCCGCTCCGGCCGCCCGGCGGCCATGCCATGAATGGAGCCTGTGGACAGAGTGCGCCGTAGCGGGCCATGTGGAGGGAAGCTGGTCAGCCGCGCCGGCTTCCGGCGTTCTCCCGGCGCTCCCGGATCCGCTCGCGCCGCCTGCGCCGCTCCCTTGCCAGCGCATCCCGCAGCGGCGGCACAATGACTCCGCCGTGGGACATCCGCGTCCGCACGCGTTTGCGCACGGTCAAAATAGCCAGCGTGCCGCCGATCAGGAAGACGAATTGGAGGCTGAAGGCCAGCTTGAACGAGTCCAGCGCATACAGCTCGCCCTGCGAGAAACCGCTGGCCAGCAACGCATCCAGCACAACGCCCATGCCGAACATCACCAGCAGCGCGGAGATGAAACCGCCGACGTTGACGATGCCGGTGGCCGTGCCGGCCCGGCTGAGCGGATTGAACGTCCGCGCGAAGTCGAAGCCGATCATGGATCCCGGGCCGCCGACGGACACTGCCATCACCAGCAGCAGAAGCAGCCAGAACGGTGCCGGGCCGGGATAGAGCAGCACACACAGCCATGCCGCGGACATTATTCCAATGATCAGCAAGACCATGGTGGAACGGCGCAACGGATGCCGGCCCACCCAGCCGCCCAGAAGCGGACCCGCTACGAAGGATGTCAGCACCGCCACGGTCATCAGCGCCGAGGCCGCGGCCGGCCCCAGTCCCTGGGCGGAGACGAGGAACGGGTAGCCCCACATGAGCATGAAGACGTTGGCGGGGAACTGGACCGTGAAATGAGTCCACAGCCCCAGTCTGGTGCCCGGTTCCCGCCACGCATCGGCCAGGGACGCCCCGGTCTGCCGCAGGGTCGGCGGCAACCGCTTCTTCAGTTGCGCCGGCTCATTGCGGACCACTGCGAGGGCCAGCACAAAGGCCAGTGCGGAGAGCGCGGCCACCGACAGGAACGCCGGCGTCCAGCCCGCAAGGTTCAGGATCGCCACAAAAGGGATGACGCTGATCAGTTGGCCGATTTGGCCCAGCTGGCCGGTGAGCTGGGTCAGCAGCGGAATGCGCCTCGCGCTGAACCAGCTGGGCAACAGCCTCAGCACCGATACGAAGGTCATCGCGTCGCCCGCCCCCACGAGGATGCGGCCTACCAGCCCTTCCGGGACGGAGGACGCAAAGGCCAGTGCGGTCTGACCGGCCAACATCAGCAGGGCTCCACCGGCCACCATCACCCGCGGCCCGTACTTGTCCACCATCAGACCGACGGGGATCTGCAGCCCTGCATAGACCACCAACTGGACCACGGTGAAAGTCGACAGCGCGGCGGCAGTGGCATCGAAGCGTTCGGTGGCCTGCAGTCCCGCCACACCGAATGAGGTGCGCTGGGTGATCGCGACCAGATAGGCGAAGATTCCACTTCCCCACACCCACCATGCACGCCGCGAATCCATTACTCCATTATTGCCCGCGTCCCGCGGCGCAGGACTAATCGGTGGTTCCGGGCTCGGCGGAGGGCCCCTTGCCGCCGTCGTCGCCGCTGGCGGGCTGCGTGGCGAGGAATGCTTCTACCGCGGCGCCGAGCTCGTCGGCGTCGGGAAGCTCCTCGTTGTCCTTGACCAGCAGGGAACGGCGCTCTTGGTGCCCGGCATATTCGTCGTAGCGCTCTTCGAGGCGGACGACGACGCGCTGGACATCCGCGGAGTCCTGTACCTGCCGGTCAATCTGTCCTTCGATGTCGCGCCCGTTCTCGCGCAGCCGGTCGGTCGGGAGCATCAGCGAGGTAGCGGCGCCAAGGTATTCGAGGGCGGCGACGGCGGCGGGCGGGTACTGGGCGTCGGCCAGATAGTGCGGCACATGGATGGAGTAGCCCACGACGTCACGGCCGGCCTCGGCCAGCCGCATTTCCAGCAGCGGCCCGATGCCCGCCTGCAATTCCGCTTGGGGCTTCCACGTGGTGATCCCATTGATCAGATCCTGCCGGGAGCCGTGGACGGTGACACCAATCGGCCGCGTGTGCGGCACCGGCATAGGCAACGACTGAACCCAGGCCACCAGGCGCGTCTGGAGCCGGTTTGCCAGCCAGACGACCGCGCCGGAGAAACGGTCCCATTGGTAGTCGGGTTCGGGACCGGTCAACAGCAGGAACGGCGTGCCGAGCCCGTCGACCAGGCGGTAGAGCTCGATGGCGGGTGCTTCGTAGTCAGTGAAGTGATCCCCAGCGAAGGTGATCTTAGGCCGCCTGCTGCGGTAGTCCACCAGCTGGTCGGCATCGAAGGCGGCAACCAGCTGCGCATCGAGCTCGTCGAGCAATTCGTCGCCGATCTGCTCCACTACGTGGCCTGCTTCCGCTGCCCCGGTGAACCCCATGATGAGGTCAAGCCCGCGCAGCGCTGGTGAATCGAACAACTCAGCGTTGGTCGACATCAGCGACCGTGGATCCAACAATGTTCTCTCCTCCTCCGGCACCATCTTCCCTGCCGTGCATGGCCCTTGATAATGCCAGCGCCCGGGCCGGCCGAAAAATTCCGCGGCTATGGACCGCGTACTCGGCGTCCGAAACAGCGCATCCGTGCGGGAGAGACTACGATCGACAGGTGCAGGCCCTGTTCCGGCGAACGCCCAGTGGGGTTTTTCTGCTGGAACTAACTGTAAACACAACGGTATGCAACCGGTGAGCGACGGCCCTACCCGTTCCGCGCTGGCCGGCTGAAGGAGAAGTTAGGACAGATCTGCGTGATCCCCACGACCGAGCTCAAGCTCAGCGCCATGGCCAAGGATGTCAGAAAAGCCAAGTCCGATGCCCTCGTCATCGCGGTCGGGCAGGGCGGCAACGGCCCGGTCCTGCTGGAGAATCCTCTATCAGCCAAGTCCGCCCAAGCCTTGGCTGACGCCCTGCCGTTGCTCGGCGTCACCGGCGCGGCCGACGAGATCCACCGGCTGCCGGGGTTGCCGGAGTCGGGCACGGATGTGCTGGTGTTGGCAGGCGTCGGAAAGCTGCAGCCCGGCAACGCCGTGACCATCGAGACGCTGCGCCGTGCCGCCGGCTCGGCCGTGCGCCAACTGGCCGGCGTTCAGTCGGTGGCCTTGGGCCTGCCGGCGGCCACGGTGGCCGAAGCCGCGGCCGTGGCCGAAGGAGCCGCACTCGGCGCCTATGCCTTCAATGAACACCGCAGCCGCAGCAACGATCACCGCCGCCCGGTCGCTGAAGCCACGGTGCTCACGCCGGTTGCCGGCGACAAGCAGTTGGCCAAGGCGCTCAAGCGGGCCTCCGTGCTCGGCCGCGCGGTTAACGCGACGCGCTCCCTGGTCAATCAGCCTCCGAGCCACCTCTTCCCCGAGTCGTTCGCCGAGGCGGCGGCAAACATGGCCAAGGGCCTGCCGGTCAAGGTCACTGTCCTGGACGAGGACAAACTGGAGAAGGACGGCTACGGCGGCTTGACCGGCGTCGGCAAGGGATCGACGCGGCCGCCCCGATTGGTCAAGGTTGAATATGCCCCGGTCCGGGCCAAGGCGAAGCTCGCCTTCGTCGGCAAGGGCATCACCTTCGACTCCGGCGGCCTGTCGCTCAAGCCCGCTGCCGGCATGATGACCATGAAGTGCGACATGGCGGGCGCCGCCGTCGTTCTCAATGCTGTTTTGGCGATCGCCGAGTTGGGCCTCCCGGTGAAGGCCACCGCGTGGCTCTGTCTGGCGGAGAACATGCCCTCGGGCACCGCGTCCCGTCCCTCCGACGTACTCACCATGTACGGCGGCAAGACGGTGGAAGTGCTCAACACCGACGCCGAGGGCCGGCTGGTGATGGCCGACGGGCTGGCGGCGGCCAGCGAGGAACATCCCGACGTGTTGCTGGACGTCGCCACCCTGACCGGGGCGCAGATGGTTGCGCTGGGAAGCCGGGTGGGCGCGGTCATGGGCGAAGAACCCGTGCGGGACGCCGTGAAGGCTGCCGCGGACAGGGCCGGGGAACTGTTCTGGCCCATGCCGCTGCCGGACGAACTGCGCTCCGGCCTGGATTCCCAGGTGGCGGACCTGTCCAACATGGGCGACAAGTACGGCGGCATGCTGACGGCCGCGATCTTCCTGCGTGAGTTCGTGGGCGAAACCGCCGGCGTGCGCATCCCGTGGGCGCATCTGGATATTGCCGGCCCGGCCTTCAACGAAGGCGCGCCGCATGGCTACACCCCGAAGGAGGGCACCGGCGTCGCAGTCCGCACCCTGGTGGCCTACGCCGAGGATGTGGTCGCCCGCAGCGCCTGAGGCCAGTATGCCCCCTTCACCTTCCGGCGTGAATCCGCCCACAATTGGGCCCTATGGTGCTGTCTCCAAGTAGATGATGGTATGCGGGACCGCTAAGGTGAAACTCAAACCAACTTCGATCTTCAAACCCCAATCAACTCATCGACGTGTCACCACACGTTACGAACACGCGAGGGAGCGTTCACGTGGCCGATTCGGCAACAGCGCAAGAATTCGACATCCTGGTCCTCGGCGCCGGCAGCGGCGGGTATGCCGCGGCCCTGCGCGCCGTGCAGCTGGGCTTCAGCGTCGGCCTGGTGGAGAAGGCCAAGCTCGGCGGCACCTGCCTGCACAACGGCTGTATCCCCACCAAGGCCCTGCTGCACTCGGCCGAGCTGGCCGACCACGCCAAGGACGCCTCGAAGTACGGCGTGAACCTAAGCATGGACTCGATCGACATGGCCGCCGTCAACGCGTACAAGGACGGCATCATTGCGGGCAAGTTCAAGGGCCTCACCGGCCTGATCAAGTCCAAGGGCATCACCGTCATCGAGGGTGAAGGCAAGCTCGTCGGCACGGACACCGTCGAGGTCGGCGGCACCGCCTACAAGGGCAAGAACATCGTTCTGGCCACCGGCTCCTACTCGAAGACGCTCCCCGGCCTCGAAATCGGCGGCAAGGTCATCACCTCCGACCACGCCCTGCAGATGGACACCCTGCCCAAGAGCGCGGTGATCCTCGGCGGCGGCGTGATCGGCGTCGAGTTCGCCTCAGTGTGGAAGTCCTTCGGCGTGGACGTCACCATCGTTGAGGGCCTGCCCTCGCTGGTCCCCAATGAGGACCCGGCCATCATCAAGCAGCTGGAGCGCGCATTCAAGAAGCGCGGCATCAAGTTCAACACCGGCGTGTTCTTCGACAAGGTGGAGCAGAACGACGACGGCGTGGTGGTTACGCTGGCCGACGGCAAGACGTTCGAGGCCGACCTGCTGCTGGTGGCGGTGGGCCGCGGGCCGAGCACCGCCGGGCTGGGCTTTGAGGAAGCCGGCGTCACCGTTGACCGTGGATTCGTGATCACCAACGAGCGCCTGCACACCGGCGTCGGCAACATCTACGCCGTCGGCGACATCGTCCCGGGCGTCCAGCTGGCACACCGCGGATTCCAGCAAGGCATCTTCGTGGCCGAGGAAATCGCCGGCAACAAGCCGGCCGTGATCGAGGACATCAATGTTCCGAAGGTCACCTACTGCGATCCGGAGATCGCCTCCGTCGGCCTGAACCAGCCGCAGGCCGAAGAGAAGTACGGCAAGGACAACGTGGAGACGGTCGAGTACAACCTGGCCGGCAACGGCAAGAGCTCCATCCTGGGCACCAGCGGCATCATCAAGATGGTTCGCGAGAAGGACGGCCCCATCGTGGGCATGCACATGATCGGCGGCCGCATCGGCGAGCAGATCGGCGAAGCACAGCTGATCGTCAGCTGGGAAGCGTACCCGGAGGATGTTGCGGCACTCATCCACGCGCACCCGACCCAGAACGAGGCGCTCGGCGAAGCCGCCATGGCCCTGGCCGGCCGTCCGCTGCACGGATAACAGGCTTCCCCTAGTGCACCCGTCCCCACCGGACGGGTGCACTAGGCTCAAGAATAAGACTCGATGTACCGGCCAGGCCGGAAAATAGACTCAAAGGAGAACGGGGACGACATGTCTGAAACCGTGAACTTGCCCGCCCTCGGTGAAAGCGTTACCGAAGGCACTGTGACCCGCTGGCTGAAGCAAGTCGGCGACCGCGTCGAAGTCGACGAACCGCTGCTCGAGGTTTCCACCGACAAGGTCGACACCGAAATCCCCTCTCCCGTAGCCGGTGTGATTGAAGAGATTCTGGTGGCCGAGGACGAGACCGCCGACGTCGGAAGTCCGCTGGTGCGCATCGGCGACGGTTCGGGTTCCGGCCAGGCCGCTGAAGAGGCTCCCGCCGAGGAGGCGCCGGCAGAGGAGCCGCAGCAGGAGGCACCCGCGCAGGAAGCACCGCAGCAGGACGAGCCCCAGCAGGAGGCCCCTGCCGAGGAAGCTCCGGCCGCCGGTTCCGGCGAAGGCACCGAAGTCACCCTCCCGGCCCTGGGCGAGAGCGTTACCGAAGGCACGGTCACCCGCTGGCTGAAGCAGGTAGGCGACACAGTCGAGGTCGACGAGCCGCTGCTCGAGGTCTCCACGGACAAGGTCGACACCGAAATCCCCTCTCCCGTGGCCGGCACGGTCCAGGAGATCAAGGTCGCCGAGGACGAAACCGCCGAGGTCGGTTCCGTGCTGGCCATCATCGGCACCGGCGCCGGTCCCGCCAAGGCGGAGCCGAAGGAAGCCGAGCCGGTTGCCGCTGCGCCGGCCCAGGACCGCGAGGCCCCGGTGAAGGAGCCGGCCCAGGCTGAACAGCCCGCCGCCGAGGCTCCGAAGGCCGAAGCTCCCCGGGCTGAAGCGCCTGCCGCAGAAGCCCCGAAGGCAGCGCCGGCCCCGTCCGAAGCCGCAGCTTCCGACGCCGGCTACGTCACCCCGCTGGTCCGCAAGCTGGCCAACCAGCACAAGGTGGACCTGTCCACCGTCAAGGGCACCGGCGTGGGCGGACGCATCCGCAAGCAGGACGTGCTGGAAGCAGCAGAATCGGCCGCCAAGCCGGCGGCTCCCGCAGCATCCTCGGCAGGCGCTCCGGCCGCCCAGCCAGCAGCCTCGGCCAAGCGCGGCACCGTGGAGAAGGCTCCGCGGATCCGCCAGGTCATTGCCCGCCGGATGCGCGAATCGCTGGACGCCTCCACGCAGCTCACCCAGGTCCACGAGATCGACATGACCAAGGTGGTCAAGCTCCGGGAACGCGCCAAGAAGTCCTTCCAGGATCAGAACGGCGTCAAGCTGACCTACCTGCCCTTCATCGCCAAGGCCGTTGCGGAGGCGCTCAAGCAGCACCCGAAGCTGAACGCGGAGTACGACGAGGAAAAGCAGGAGATCACCTACCACAACGCCGAGCACCTGGCGATTGCGGTGGACACCGACAAGGGCCTGCTGGTACCGGTGATCAATGACGCCGGCAGCCTCAACCTTGCCGGCCTGGCGGGCAAAATTGCCGACGTCGCGGCCCGCACCCGAAGCAACAAGATCGGTCCGGACGAACTCTCCGGCGGCACGTTCTCGATCACCAACATCGGCAGCGTCGGGGCCCTGTTCGACACCCCGATCATCAACCAGCCGCAGGTGGGTATCCTCGGGACCGGCAGCATCGTCAAGCGCGCCGTAGTGGTCCAGGATGAGAACGGCGACGATTCGATCGCGATCCGCTCGATGATGTACCTCTCGCTGACCTACGACCACCGTTTGGTCGACGGCGCGGATGCCGGCCGTTTCCTGCAGACACTGCGGGCACGCTTGGAAGCCGGGCAGTTCGAGGCAGACCTGGGCCTCTAGCCCGGTCGTTCGGCACGATGCACGACACGGCGGCGGGCTGCGTTCACTCTTGGACGCAGCCCGCCGCTGTTTCGTCTCCGCTCCCGCCGCTACTACACCAGGTAGAAATATTCGGTTCGCCGCGGCATGCCGCGGATTGACGCCCGCTACCGGCCGCTAAGCTGGGCCTATGGTGATCCTTTACAACATCCTTGTCTTCCTGCACATCGTCGGTGCGGCCATGATCGTCGGCATCTGGATCGGCAACATGAAGAAGCCCACCGTCCACCCGCGCCAGTTCGACGGCGCCGCCCTGCAGGTCATCACCGGCGTCATCTTGATGGGCCTGATTCCGGCCATGGCCCTGGACGCGAACTATGTGAAGCTGACCATCAAGCTGGTCATCGCACTTGTGGTCCTCGTCCTCGCGTTCATCGGCCGCCGCAAGTACAAGGCCGGCGAACCGATTTCGGCCGGTCTGGCCCATTCCGTCGGCGGCCTGGCGCTCCTGAACGTTGCCATCGCGACCTTGTGGAACTGACCTTCTAAAGCTCCTGACGCTGCGGTCGGCCCCGGACTAGGGGCCGGCCGCAGTGGCTAAACCCGGTGCCACCGGACAGGCCGCGGCAACTCCCCTAGGATGAGGATGACGGCATCGGCCGCACCCGGCCGGCACGGCCGGAACGCATCCGAGCACATCGACCAAGGAGGACACATGGCTACAACACGTTCTGCGAGCACCAATTGGAAGGGCGATCTGGCCAGCGGCAGCGGCCAGACGACGTTCGAATCGTCCGGAATCGGCACCTACGACGTCACGTGGAAGGCACGCACCGAACAGTCGGAAGGCAAGACCAGCCCCGAGGAACTGATTGCGGCGGCGCACGCCTCCTGCTATTCGATGGCGTTCAGCAACATCCTCAAGCAAGCCGGCCACACGGCCGAAAGCATCAAGACGACTGCCGAGGTGGATTTCGATACCTCGGACGGTGCGCAGATCAGCGAAATCCGCCTGACCGTCCGTGCCACCGTGCCGGGCATCAGCGAGGACGACTTCCAGTCCAGCGCGCAGGCCGCTAAGGAAGGTTGCCCGGTGTCCAAGGCGCTGGCCTCGGTGCCCAGCATCACGCTAGACGCAGCACTGGAGAGCTAGTCGCTCCCCTGAACGTGACGAACCCCGGCGCATCCTGGATGCGCCGGGGTTCTTCACGTTCAGGCCGGGTTAGCGCCGGCGAAGGTCAACGCACATCCTGCGGCCGCGGCGGCAGCGGTCCCGGGCGCAGTACCGGGTAGCCGGCGCGGGACGGCGGCTGGTCGGTCGGCAGTTCGCCCAGCATCTCTTTGAGGATCCCCACGCCGTGCTCCAACTGCGGATCCTCCCCCGCGCCGTACGCGTGCGGCGGGAACGGCACCTCGATGTCCGGTTCCACGCCGTAGTTCTCCACGCCCCAGCCCACGCCCTGCGTGAACCAGAACGCATATCTGGGCTGCGTCACCCCGGTGCCGTCGGCCAGCGCAAACTTCGCGTCGATGCCGACCACGCCACCCCAGGTCCGGGTCCCGATGACGGGGCCGATGCCGCGCAGCTTGCTCACCTGCGTGATGATGTCCCCGTCGGAGCCGGCATATTCATCCGTGAGGACGACGACGGGTCCCCGCGGAGCGTGTGCGGGATAGGTGCCCGGCTGCTCGCCGCGGGCCAGGCTCCACGCGTTGACTTTGCGGCCGATCAGTTCGGCCACCAGCTGCGACGTATGCCCGCCTCGGTTGCGCCGGACATCGATGACGAGGGCGTCCTTGGCCGTCTCCACGTCCAAATCACGGTGCAGCTGGGCCCAGCCGCGGGCCACCATGTCCGGAATGTGCAGGTAGCCGAAGCGTCCGTTCGACGCGTCGCGGACGTTGCGGCGGTTGCCGGCGACCCAGTTCTGGTAGCGAAGCCGCTCCTCGTCGCGGATCGGGGTCACCGCAATCCGCCGCTGCAGGCCGGCTTCCGGGCTGCCGGCGCCGTTGACGATGGTCAGTTCAACTGTCTTGCCGGCAGCGCCTACCAGCAGCGGCGCCGGCCCGGCGAGCGGATCCACCGGGATGCCGTCGACGGCGGCAATCACGTCGCCCGGCTGGACGGCGGCGCCCGGCGCGCTCAGCGGAGACAGCGCCAGCGGATCCGACGACTCCCCGGCCAGGATCTTGTGCACGGTCCAACCGGCGTCGGTCCGCACCAGATCGGCGCCCAGCAGTCCCTGCTTGCCGGCGCCGGGCTCGGTGACCGGTGCCGGCATGACGTAGGCGTGCGAGGTGCCGAGTTCGCCGTGCAGCTCCCAGAGCAGGTCCACCAGGTCGTCGTGGGAACCGAGGCGTTCCACCAGCGGCCGGTAGCGGTCGTAGACGCCCTGCCAGTCCAGGCCCGCCATGTCCTCGGCCCAGTAGAAGTCCCGCTGCAGCCGCCAGGCCTCCTCAAACGCCTGGCCCCAGACCTTGAGCGGCTCCAGCGTGAGCCGGATCCGGCCCAGGTCCACCAGCACGCTCTCCGGCGAGTCGTCGTCGACTTTGCCGGCCGCGGGCACGGCCCTGACCTGCGACTTGTGCACATACACCAGCCGTTTGCGGTCCTGCGATACTTCGAAGGCGTCCAAGGCCGGCACCAGCACGGAAACCTCACGCCGGGAGAGGTCGAACCGCTCCAGCCGCTGGGACTGCTCCGCATCCTCGGCTGAGGCGCGTCCTTCGCCGGTGACACCGGCGGGATCATTGGCCAGCCAGAGCAACGCGCCGTCCACCGCGGTGAGGCGCGTGTAGCGGCCCTGCTGGACCGGGACCGGGATGATCCGTTCCGCCAGCCGTTCGGCGTCCACCGCAATCTCCGCGGCGGCGGATTTGGTCTCACCGCCGTCCGGCGGTCCGTCCTGGTCCTTCTCCCCTGCCGGCGGCGCATCCGGCAACGTGCCGTGCACCGACGGGCCAAACGGCGAGGGAGTGGCGGCGGCCAGGGCCACCAGGAACGGCTTGGTCGATGCCGGGAAGCCCAGATCGAAGCTGTGGGTGGAATAGACCGGGTCGAAGCTGCGCTCGGAGAGGAAGGCGGCGAACTTCCCATCCGGGGTGAAGGCCGGCCCGTGGTCGCGGAAGCGTCCGTCGGTGACGTCGATGATGCTGCCCGTGCCGTCCGCCCGGACCAGCCGGAGACGGGTGCGGGTACCCTCCGTGGTGACCGGCTCGGCCCACAGGATCCAGCGTGAATCGGGTGAGAAGGCCAGCTCGTTGACCGCTCCGTGGTCGGTTCCCGCGAGCCTGCGCAGCTCCCCGCTCTCCGCATCGAGGACCAGCAGCTGTCCGTACTCGGTGGCTACCGCCGCCGACGTGCCGTCCGGGCTGGCGGCGAGCGCGCTCACCCGGTCCGGTCCGGGCAGTTCCACCCGGCGCAGCTGCTGGGGAGCCAGCGCCGCGGCCGAACGCGCCTCCGCTTCCTGGACGTCCGCTCCGCCGCTCTGCTTTCCGCCCGAGCGCACTTCCACAATGGGCTGGGATTGGGTGGGATTGACGACGGCGGAGGCCGAGACCGGGCGGGGCAAGCCGACCTGTTCCGGTTCAGCGGGCGCCGCGCTGGTTTCGGTTGGGGCAGGCGCGTCCAGCTGGGGAAGCTGTTCGAAAACCTGGCGGATGTAGAGCGCTTCCTCTCCCCCATGGTCGGCCACGTAGACCACGCGCGAGTCACCCAACGGCCGTGCCAGCCGGGCCCGGACGCCCGGGGTGGACTCCACGACGCGCGAAGGACCGTCCCGATGGGTCAGCCAATGCACCGTTCCGTGCGCCTCGATGACGGACGCGGTTCCCTTCGGGTTCGGCACGGCCGATGCCAGGTGCTGGGCCACGTTGAGGGGGCGGCCGCGGCGGCCGGTCGAGGCCGATCCCAAGGTGAGGTCGATCCGGCGCGGTTCCGCCGCCAGCGAATCGAGCAGCCACAGCTCTCCGGCGGACTCGAAGACCACCCGGGTGCCGTCGGTTGAGGCGTGCCGGACGTAGAACCCCTCGTGATCGGTGTGCCGTCGCAGGTCCGCCCCGTCGGGCCGCACCGAATACAGGTTGCCGTGGCCTTCATGGTCGCTGAGAAACGCTATCCGGTCTCCGACCCACATCGGGTCCGCCAGGTTCCCGTCCAGCTCAGCAGCGAGGCGCCCGAATTCGCCGCCGCCGTCGCGGTCGATCCACAGCTTTCCGGCCGTGCCGCCGCGGTAGCGCTTCCACCAAGCCGGTTCGCGCGAGAGCACGCTGCCGACCACCACGGGGCGCTCGTCGCCGAGCTCCGGCCCGAACGCGACGGACTCGACCGGGCCAAAGGGCAACACTCGGGTGCCGGAGCCGTCAAGCGGCACGGCGTAGGCCCAGGTGTGACGCGATTCTTCGCGCTGGAACGAGCTGGTGACCAGGGCCTCCCCCTGGGGAGTGAATCCTTTGACCTTGGTGGAGGCATGGCCCCAGTAGGTCAGCTGGCGGAAGCCGCCGCCGTCGACCGAGGCAGTCACTGCCTCCGGCGCGCTGGCCTGCACCACTCCCCAGACCAGATTCTGCCCGTCGGGCGAAAACCTGGGGTTCCTGGCCGGCAATTGAAGTGACGAAACCCGCCACGCCCTGCCCCCGGCAAGGGGCCCCACCCACACATCGTCCTCGGCGACGAACGTGACGAGATCGGCGTGCACGTGCGGGTAGCGGAAGTAGCTGGATAAAGTCATGCCTCGATCTTAGTCACCGGCAGCAGCCGCCCCCGGGTCATCGGGACGGCGGCGTTTCATGGACCGCTTGGATGAGCCAACCGGCGTCCTCCCGGACCAGTTCCAGCCGAATCCGCTGCACGCTGGGTTCGGTGTGGTCCTGCACCACGCCGCCATCGGCCCTTACCTGCCGGAACGGCGGCGTGATGACGGTCGCAGCCACCATGACAGGTTGGCCCGAAGTCTTCGCCGCCGGGTCGGCCCTGGGTTCCTCGACCGTGGGCTCGAAGTCCTCCAGCCAATCGCCCGCGTCGGCCAGCGCCGCGATAATGTCCTGGTCGGTGGCCATGACGGCAGTTCCGGGGACATTGACCCGCTGGAGCAGCCTTGCGGCCCGGGTTCGCAAGGCTTCGGCCCGCAACCAGGCCAGAGCGGGCACCGCCGCGGCCGGGTCGTCGCCATGCAGCGCTTGCTCAAGGTCCGCCGGCATGGTCCGTGCTGCCGGCGGTGCCGGAGGCCGTCCTTCCGGCTGCGCCGCGGCCACCTGCTGCACGGACTGCCCGCGGCCGGGTACCTGCATCGCTTCACGGGCACTCGGCGGAGCAGCGGTGCTCACCGCTACGAGGACCACGCCCGCTGCCGCGGCCACGGCTGTCAGGGCAAGCGCTGCCCTGCCCCACCGGGCGGCTGCCGGCCGGGCTGCGGCGCCCGCCGGTTGGCGCCGTTCGTGGCCGCCTGTGCCACGCTCCCGCAGCCGCCGCGGACGCGGAAAGTCCGGCCGGGCCCGGGACCGCAACCCGGGCAGCGCCGCCGGCGGTCTTCCGCCCACCCGGCCTGCCCGCCTGCCGGCGCTCTCGCGCCGGGTCAAGAGTTGGCTGGCCACCGAGGGATGAGCCGACGCCGTTAGGTCCAGTGCCTCGGGGCGTGCGGTCCTGATCACGCGCCGGGCGAAATCAGCAGCAGACGGGCGCTCCTCCGCGCGCTCGGCCAGTCCTTCTTCCAGGAGGGCAACCAGTTCGTCCGGCACGTCAGGCACCAGCGCGCCCAGCGGCGGGCGGTGTGCGGTGGCACCGGGCACCCGTCCGGTGAGCGCGAACCAGCCGATGGCGGCCAGTGCATAAACGTCCGCTTCGGGGTCCAGCCCGCCCTCGGCCGTCTGCCGGTGCGGCGCCCTGAACCCGGGCGTGCCTGCCGCCGGCGGCCGTTCGCTGCCCAGCGCACGTGCCACGCCCAGGTCCGCCAGCAGTGGCTTGCCCACAGCCGTAAACAGCACGTTGCCGGGCGACACATCACCGTGGACCACTCCGGTCCCGTGCAGGTAGTCGATCGCGCTGGCCACCGGAGCCAGGACGGTGACCGCTTCGCCCACCGTCAAGGGGCCCCGGGCAGCCACGAGCGCAGCCAGCGAACCACCGGCGGCGTACTCCAGCAGCAGCCCCGGACCGCGGTCGGTTGCCACCTGACCATGCGTTTGCAGCACGTGCTCATGCCGCCCGCCGGCCAACAAGGCCGATTCGCGGTAGGCCGCCGTACCCGTCTCTTCCCGCTGAGGCGTGTTACGGACCACCGCCCAGGGCGCCGGCCTGCCGGCCTCGGCCGCCGCCCCATGCAGTGCCGCGCGGCGGGTCAGAGGCGGCGCACCGGCGTCGTCGTGGTTGGCAGCAGAGCCGCGCGGGTCCGAGAGCACTTTCAGGGCATACTCGGTCCCTGTCGCCGCTTCCCGGACCAGCCACACCGACGCCGATGCGCCGCTGCCAAGCCACCGCTGCACGATGAAGCCCGGCGCCGCCGGACGCGGCGGTTCCTGCCCGGCGGAGACCGCTCCGTCTGTCCGCTCGTCGTCGCCCATGCATTACTTCTACTCCGATCGGCAACCGTGCGCTGGAGTTATCCACAGCCCGCACCGTTACACAAATAGAACTGCCGGACGCTGAAGCGTAGGCTTGCGGGATGGCTCTTGAGTTTTCGCGGGTGGGATTTGCCCCTGACTACGTCGACTATGAAGAAGGCTGGGCGCTGCAACGCCGGCTGCACGCCGAAGTGGTGGCGGGTTCCGCCCCCAGCACGGTGCTGCTGCTGGAACACAGCCCGGTGTACACCGCAGGAAAGCGGACCGAAGAACACGAACGGCCGCTGGACGGCACTCCCGTGGTCAGCGTGGACCGCGGCGGCAAGCTGACCTGGCATGGCCCCGGCCAGCTGGTGGGTTATCCGATCGTGGCCCTGCCCGATCCCACCAAGGTGGCCGACTACGTGGACATCCTGGAGCAGGTCCTGATCAACGTGCTCGCCGATTACGGTGTGGCCGGCACCCGGATCGAGGGCCGGTCCGGTGTGTGGATCGACGCCGACGAACGCGGCCCCGCCCGCAAGATCGCCGCCATCGGCATCCGGGTCAACCACCGGGTGACCATGCACGGCTTCGCCCTTAACTGCCGAAACGATCTGGCCCCGTACAGCCAGATCATTGCCTGCGGCATCACCGATGCCGGCACCACCACCATCCAGGCCGAAACCGGGTTGGACGTTGCTCCGGCCGACATCGCCGGCCGGGTGGAGGCGGAACTCCGCTTGTTCGAATCCTCCCTGGTCAAGGCCGGCATCCCCGGCCCCGCCGCCACCGACACCGACCCTGGCCACCGCCAGACCGAAGGAGCCCTGCTGTGACGCTCGCCCCCGAAGGACGCCGCTTGCTGCGCGTCGAGGCCCGCAACGCCGCGACCCCCGTGGAGCGCAAGCCGGACTGGATCAAGGCCAAGGTCAGCATGGGCCCCGAGTTCGTGGGCATGAAGAACCTGGTCAAAAAGGAAGGCCTGCACACGGTCTGCGAAGAGGCAGGCTGCCCCAACATCTTCGAGTGCTGGGAAGACCGCGAGGCAACGTTCCTGATCGGCGGCTCCGAGTGCACCAGGCGTTGCGATTTCTGCCAGATCGACACCGGCAAGCCCTCGCCGCTCGATGTGCTGGAGCCCACCAAGGTGGCCCAGTCGGTGCAACAGATGAACCTGCGGTACGCCACCGTCACCGGCGTGGCCCGCGACGATCTGGCCGACGAGGGTGTGTGGCTCTACGCCGAAACCATCCGGAAGATCCACGAACTCAATCCGGGCACCGGCGTCGAGATCCTGATCCCTGACTTTTCCGGCAAACCCGAGCACATCACGGCGATCTGCGAGGCCAAGCCGGAGGTGTTCGCGCACAATCTGGAGACTGTGCCGCGGATCTTCAAGCGCATCCGCCCCGCGTTCCGCTACGACCGCTCGCTGGACGTCCTCAGCCAGGGCCGCGACCAGGGCATGGTGACCAAGTCCAACCTGATGCTGGGGATGGGCGAAACCCGCGAAGAGATTTCCGAAGCGCTGCGCGACCTGCACGCGGCCGGTTGCGACCTGATCACCATCAACCAGTACCTGCGCCCGACCGAGCGCCACCACCCGGTGGAGCGCTGGGTCAAGCCGGAGGAATTCGTGGAGCTGAGCCAGGAGGCCGAGGAGATCGGCTTCCTGGGTGTGATGAGCGGGCCGCTGGTGCGCTCGTCCTACCGGGCCAGCCGCCTGTGGGCCACCGCCATGCGCAAGAAGGGCTGGGAGCTTCCGCCCGAGCTCGCCCACATCGGCGAATCCGGCAGCACCCGCCAGGAAGCCGCCACGCTGGTTGCTTCCCGCTAACTAAACCGGCCGGAACACGGTCCGGGGGCCGCCAGGCTGCCGGACCGTTGCCGTGTCCTGGGGCCGCGCGCGAGCGACCCGTCCGTCACGATAGAATTGAACATTATGGCCAATCGCACCGATTCCGATGCCCCGAAACGGGGTCTCTTCTCACGCAAGCCCAAGGCTGAGAAGCCGTCCAAAGCCAACAAGCAGCCCGGCCGGCTGAAGCAGATCGGCCAGGTCTTCCAAATGACCCGGCGCAACGACCCGAACGTTGTCTGGTTCATGCTGCTGGCCTTCCTCGGCATCGTCGCCGTGGGCCTGGCCGTCGGCCTGCTGATCAACAACTGGATCACGCTGCTGATCATCTCCATCCCGCTGGGCGTGCTGGCCGCCACCTTCATCCTGTCGCGCCGCGCCGAACGTGCCGCGTTCTCGCAGATTGAGGGCCAGCCGGGTGCTTCCGGTGCGGCGCTGAGCGTCCTGCGCCGCGGCTGGATCCTGCAGGACCAGCCGGTGGCCGTGAATCCGCGGACCCAGGACGCGGTGTTCCGCGCCGTGGGCCGGCCCGGCATCGTGCTGGTGACCGAGGGTCCCTCGCACCGCGTGCGCCAGTTGGTTGAGTCGGAGCGGCGCCGGATGCGCCGGATCCTGCCCAACGTCAAGATCCACGTGATCGAGACCGGCCGCGGCGAGGGCCAGGTGGAGCTGAGCAAGGTGGCCAAGACGGTGCAAAAGCTCAAGAAGGAACTGACCAAGCAGGAGGTCAGCGCCGTGGACAAGCGGCTGCAGGCCCTGGGCAGCAGCAAGCTGCCGATCCCGAAGGGCGTGGACCCGTTCAAGGCCCGCCCGGACCGCAAGGCCATGCGCGGACGCTGATCCCTTCCCTAGACAGACGCGAGGGGCTGCCGGTTGTGAACCGGCAGCCCCTCGCGTCTTTAGTATGTCGGGAGGTCGGGAGTCTGGCGTCGTGCGCGTCAGCCTGGCGTGGCGCCCGCCGCTCACCGCGTCAGCGGCGGACCAGGATGGTGCCCATGGCGCGGTCGTGCAGGCCGCGCTGGTCGGCGTCGAAAATGGCCGCCGGAATGACCAGGCACAACAGGACGGTGCGGACCACCGCGGGCAGCAACCCCGGCGCGGACCCACTGAGTTTGCGCACCTGGATGCCGAGCAGCCGGTGGCCGATGCTGTAGCCCAGGGTCCCCACCAACAGCAACTGCTCGACGGCGAACACGGCCAGGATGGCCAGCTGGCCGCCGCCCAGGAACGCGTTGGCGATCGCGTAACAGAGCAGCCAGTCGATCAGCAGCGCCACGATCCGGCGGCCCGGCCGGGCTATCGAGCCGCTGCCCGATTGGGGTAGCCCCAGCCGCTGGCCGGGCCACTGCTGCATGTTGGACTGCGGAGGGCCTTCAAGCCAGGAACCAAGATCGCGTCTGCTTACCACCCCTCAAGTTTACCGGTCATCGGTGGCCCTGGTTCCCGGGATCGGCGGGCCGCCCCACGCCGCTGGCAAAGCGCCAAAGCCGCTGACGCTAAACTTGCAGTGCACATCGATTTAAGTAACCTGCCCGAAACAATTGCGACACTGACGGGAAATTCCCCGCTTCTACTGTTGTAACTGTTGCCGGCCCCGTACAGCGGAGGCAGGTTCCCCCAGAATGCGTAAGGAGCATGACCCGATGTTCAAGAATGCGGACGAGGTCCTCACATACATCGCCGACGAAGACGTCAAGTTCGTCGATATCCGTTTCACCGACCTGCCCGGCGTCCAGCAGCACTTCAATGTGCCGGCGAAGACCGTAGACGCCGACTTCTTCGTGAACGGGCAGCTCTTCGACGGCTCCTCGATCCGCGGTTTCCAGGGCATCGCCGAATCCGACATGCAGCTGATCCCGGATGTCACCACCGCATTCATCGATCCGTTCCGGGTGGAGAAGACGCTGGCCCTGAACTTCTCCATCGTGAACCCGCGCACCGGCGACCCCTACCACCGTGACCCGCGCGGCGTGTCCGAGCGTGCCGAGGCGTACCTCGCTTCCACCGGCATCGCCGACACCGCGTTCTTCGCCCCGGAAGCCGAATTCTTCATTTTCGACGACGTCCGTTACCAGTCCAGCCCGGAGCACTCCTTCTACCGGGTGGACTCGGTCGAGGCCCACTGGAACTCCGGCAAGAAGGAAGAAGGCGGCAACCAGGGCTACAAGACCCCGGTCAAGGGCGGCTACTTCCCGGTTGCCCCCACCGACAAGCAGGCCGACCTGCGCGACGCGATCTGCGTGGAACTGGACGCCGTCGGCCTCGAGGTGGAACGGTCCCACCACGAAGTAGGCTCCGCCGGCCAGGCCGAGATCAACTACAAGTTCAGCACCATGACGCACGCCGCCGACGACCTGCTGAAGTTCAAGTACATCGTCAAGAACGTGGCCGATGCCTGGGGCAAGTCCGCCACCTTCATGCCCAAGCCCGTCTTCGGCGACAACGGCTCCGGCATGCACTGCCACCAGTCGCTGTGGACCGGCGGAGAGCCCCTGTTCTACGACGAGAAGGGCTACGCCGGCCTGTCCGACACCGCCCGCTGGTACATCGGCGGCCTGCTCAAGCATGCTTCCGCCGTGCTCGCGTTCACCAACCCGACCGTGAACTCCTACCGCCGGCTGGTCAAGGGCTTCGAGGCCCCGGTCAACATGGTCTACTCGCAGGGCAACCGTTCGGCCGGCATCCGCATCCCGATCACCGGTTCCAACCCCAAGGCCAAGCGCATCGAGTTCCGCGCTCCGGACCCCAGCTCGAACCCGTACCTGGCCTTCGCCGCCCAGCTGATGGCGGGCCTGGACGGCATCAAGAACCGGATCGAGCCGGCCGACCCGATCGATAAGGACCTGTACGAGCTGCCCGCCGAGGAAGCCAAGGACATCCAGAAGGCTCCGGGTTCGCTGGAGGAAGCACTCGAGGCACTGGAGGCGGACAACGAGTTCCTGCAGGCCGGCGGCGTCTTCACCCAGGACCTGATCGATACCTGGATCGCCTACAAGCGCGAAGAGGAAATCGCGCCGCTGGCCGCCCGCCCGAACCCCTACGAGTTCGAGCTCTACTACGGCTGCTAGCCCGAGCACGCGCTAGACGCGCGGCCGCTCCGGCCTCCGCACAAGCTTTACAAGGCGGCCCGCTATTGCCCTCCGGCAGCTAGCGGGCCGCCTTCGTGCGTCGTGCCCCGTCAGCGGCCGAGGGCCTTGCGGATTATTGCCACCACGCCGACGAACAGCAGCGCGGTGACCGTGAGCACGAACGAGTAGGCGACGCCGATGCGTAGTATCACCAGGAGCACCAGGAACAGGGCGAGCGCTACGATGAGCGCGCTTTTCACCGGTCGCGGGGTACGGCCGCTGAGTGTGGATCCTGAGTTTCCACCCATAAGCCTCATTTTGCCACTCCCGGGCACTCACGTCCTGTCCGGTGCCGGGTCTCCTACGCCCGGATGAGCCCGCCGCCGGGACGGTGCTGAACCGGGGCCGGCCGGCCGACGGAGTGCGCCGGGCCTAGCGGTGCGTTTCGGTGACGGCCGTCAGCAGGAACACCGAGTCCTCCGACGCTTCCACCGAGTGCCGCTCCTGCGGGATTACGGCCAACTGGTTCTGGTTGACCGCCATGCGTCCAGACGCGGAGACCACGGTCACCGCCCCCTCAAGGACCAGCAGGGTGCCGGCGAGCGGAGCGTTGTGCTCCCCCAGTTCGGCGCCGGCCTTCAGGGCGAGCACGGTTTGGCGCAGCGGGCCGTCCTGCGCCACCAAGACGGCGCTGCGTCCGTGCGGGGATCCGACGGCCACCGCCAGGTGTTCGCGTCCAATCACATCGATGTCGGTCATCTGGGAGTCTCCTTCGCTTGGGTTCCGGCATCAGCCTAACCCGGTCCCCCGCCGGCAACCATCAAACCACGGGAGGCACGACGGCGGTGCCTCCGGGGGCGGGTTCCAGCCGTCGGCCGCGCGGAGCGCACGTGCCCGAGAATGGCCGGAAGCTCAGGTGCCGTAACCGTAGAAGTAGCGCTCGAAAATGGCCCGCGCGCGGCGGGTCAAGCGCAGATAGTCTTCCTCGATCGCCGCCGCATTCCCCGGCTCGTACCCGCACCAGCGGGCCACCGCCTCCAGATCGCGCCGCGAGGAGGGCAGCAGGTCGGAATTCTTGCCGGCCCAGATCACATTGGCCGACCGGATCCGGGTGGCCAGGCTCCAGCTGCGGCCCAGCGTGCCGGCGTCGTCCTCTGGCAGCAGCCCGGCGGCGGCGATGGCGGAGAGTGCCTCCAAGGTATTGGTGGTGCGCAGCTCCGGACGCTCGTGCGCGTGCTGCAGTTGCAGCAACTGGACCAGCCATTCCACGTCGCTGAGTCCGCCACGGCCCAGCTTCAGATGGCGGGCCGGATCGGCGCCGCGCGGCAGCCGCTCGGATTCCACCCGCGCCTTAATCCGCCGGATCTCGCGGGCCTGGTCGTTGCTGAGGTCCGCCGGGTAGCGGATTGGATCCACCAGTGCGACGAAGTCTGCGGCGAGGGCGTCGTCGCCGGCCAGCGGGCGGGCACGCAGCAAGGCCTGCGCCTCCCAGACCAGCGACCAGCGCTGGTAGTACTCCCGGTACGAATCCAGTGACCGCACCAGCGGCCCGTTCTTGCCCTCCGGGCGCAGGGCCGCGTCCACCTCCAGCACCCGTTCGGCCAGCACCGGCGGGGTACACGGATGCTTCAGCAGCGAAGAAATCCGGGCCACGATGCGCTCCGCCTGCTGCTGGGCCTGGCCGGGGTCTGCCCCCGGCAAGGGCCGGTGCACGTACATCACGTCGGCATCCGAGCCATAGCTGATTTCGCGCCCGCCCTGGCGGCCCATGGCGACCACCAGCAGCGCCGTCAACCGTTCCTCCGACTCCAGCACGGACGTTTCCGCCACGTGCAGTCCGCCGAGCACTGCGGCGCGGTCGGCGTCGGACAAGGCCTCGCCGACCTGGCTCTGCTCCAGCAGCCCGGACGAGTCGGCGAGCGCGATGCGCAGCGTTTCCCGGCGGCGGATCAGCCGGATCAGCCGGATGGCCTCTTCCGGCACCGGATGACGGGACATCTTGGACTGGATCTCCTGCCACTGGGCGTCGAAGCTCAGCGGCACCAGGTCCTTGTCCGTGCCCAGCCACGCCGTCGATTCGGGCGACACCTCCAGCAGGTCCGTAATGAAGCGGCTGCTGGAGAGGACGTGGCACAACCGTTCGGCAGCGGAGCTGGAGTCGCGCAGCATGCCCAGGTACCAGTGCGAGTCCCCCAGCCGTTCGCTCAACCGCCGGAAGCCCAGCAGCCCGGCGTCGGGGTCCACCCCGGAAGCGATCCATTCCAGCAGCACCGGCAGCAGCTGGCGCTGCAGCGCTGCCTTCCGGCTGACCCCGGCGGTCAGCGCCTCAATGTGGCGCATGGCGCCGCGCGGGTCCTGGTAGCCCAGAGCGGCCAGCCGTCCCTGCGCCGCCTCGGGACTGAGCCGCACTTCGTCCAGGCTCAAATTGGACGCGGCGGCCAGCAGCGGCCGGTAGAAAATCTGTTCATGCAGCGCGCGCACCCGGCGCTTGGTCTGCTGCCACTTCTCCAGCAGCTCTGCCGGCGCCGGGCGCCGTTCCAGCAGCGCGCCCTGTGCGGCCTTGGCCAGCACGCGCTGGGCCTGCTCGGCCTCGGGCATCAGGTGCGTCCGGCGCAGATGCACCAGTTGGATCCGGTGTTCCAGGACGCGCAGGAACCGGTACGCCTCATCGAATTCGCGGGCATCGGTGCGGGAGATGTAGCCGGCCGTGCTCAAGGCGCCGATGGCGGACGTGGTGTCGCGCTGGCGGATGGATTCGTCAACGCGGGCGTGGACCAGCTGGAGCAGTTGGACCGTGAACTCCACGTCGCGGAGGCCGCCGCGTCCCAGCTTGATCTGCCGGCCGCGCTCATGCGCCGGGATGTTCTCCGTGACCCGGCGGCGCATCGATTGCACGGACTCGACAAAGCCCTCGCGCTCCGACGAGGACCAGACCAGCGGTGCGACCGCTTCCTCGTAGCGGCGGCCCAGCCCGGGATCTCCGGCCACCGCCCGGGCCTTCAGCAGCGCTTGGAACTCCCAGCTCTGGGCCCACCGCCGGTAGTAGGTCAGATGCGAATCCAGGGTCCGCACCAGCGGCCCGTCTTTGCCCTCGGGCCGCAGATTGGCGTCGACCTCCCAGAGGCCGGGCTCCGGTCCCGGTGACGAAATCGCGCGGGCGGTTCCGGTGGCCAGGGCCGCGCCGATGGCAGCGGCCTCGCCGTCGTCGAGCCCCTCGGCCTCGACGACGTACACCACATCGACGTCGGAAATATAATTCAGCTCACCGGCGCCGCACTTGCCCATCCCGATGATGGCCAGCTTCACCGCCGCAACGTCCTCGGCGGCGTAGCGCTCGGCCGCCTCGGCCCGGGCCACCGCCAGCCCGGCCTCCAGCGCTGCCGCGGCAAGGTCGGCCAGCTCGCGGCCGACCGCCGGCATGAAGTCGACCGGTGAGGCGGCGCAGAGATCGCGGATGGCGAGTTCTGCCAGATGCCGGCGGTACGTGCTCCGCAGCTCGACGTAGGCGTCCTTGCCGGAGAGCGAGGCGACCGGTTGATCGGACAGCGGATCGGCCCTGACGGCCTGCAGCATCGAACTGCGCAGCCGCGACGCCGGCACGCTACCCGGTTCCGGGCCAATGTCCGTGTCCAGAACGTCCAGGTGCTCCGGCCGGCGGAGCAGGAATTCCCCCAGTGCGTCCGAGGCCCCGAGCAGCCGGAACAGGGCCTCGCTGCCGTCTCCGCCCGTATTGATGACGTCGGCCAGGGCAGGGTTCTTCTCCAGCAGCCGGACCAGGGAGACCAGCGCCTGGTCCGGGTCCGCACTGACGGCGAAGCCCGCCTCCAGCCGCTCCTGGCTGACGCCGGACAGTTCCTTGGCCTGCAGGAAACGGGTACTGCGCTCCAGGTCGTGGAAACCTCGCGCGATCAAACGCCGGGTGGTGAGCACTGTCTTTGGTCCTAGAGGATTCCGATGTTGCGCTTCAGCTCGTGCGGGGTCACCTGCAGCCGGTAGTCGTGCCATTCGGCCCGCTTGTTCCGCAGGAAGATCTCATAGACCTGCTCGCCCAGGATGCCGGCGACCAACTCGGATTCTTCCATCGCCCGGATGGCGTCGTGCAGGCTGGACGGCAGCGGATCCAGGCCCAGGGCCCGCCGCTCGGCGGTGCTGAGGCTCCAGACATCGTCCTCGGCCGCCGGCGGCAGTTCGTAGCCTTCCTCGATCCCCTTCAGGCCTGCGCCGAGCAGCACCGCATAGGACAGGTACGGGTTGGCCGCAGAATCAATGCCGCGGTATTCGACCCGCGCCGACTGGCCCTTGTTCGGCTTGTACAGCGGAACCCGCAGCAGGGCGGAACGGTTGTTGTGGCCCCAGGAGATGTAGCTGGGGGCCTCTCCCCCGCCCCACAGCCGTTTGTACGAGTTGACGAACTGGTTGGTGACGGCGGTGAACTCCGGGGCGTGGTGCAGGATCCCGGCCATGAACTGGCGGGCCGTCTTGGACAACTGGTATTCGGCGCCGGCTTCGAAGAACGCGTTCGAGTCGCCCTCGAACAACGAGAAGTGGGTGTGCATGCCGGAGCCCGGATGGTCGGAGAAAGGCTTCGGCATGAAGGTGGCATAGATGCCCTCCATCAACGCCACTTCCTTGACCACCGTGCGGAAGGTCATGATGTTGTCCGCGGTCTGCAGGGCATCGGCGTAGCGGAGGTCGATTTCGTTCTGGCCGGGACCGTCCTCATGGTGGCTGAACTCCACCGAGATGCCCACGTTCTCCAGCATGGTCACGGCGGTGCGGCGGAAGTCCTGTGCCACGCCGCCGGGCACGTGGTCGAAGTAGCCCGCCCGGTCCACGGGCACGGGGATCCCGTCCGGACCCAGTTCGTCGGACTTGAGCAGATAGAACTCGATTTCCGGATGCGTGTAGCAGGTGAAGCCCATCTCCGCCGCCTTGCTCAGCGTCCGCTTCAGCACGTTGCGCGGGTCGGCGCTGGAGGGCTCGCCGTCGGGCGTGAGCACATCGCAGAACATCCGCGAGGTCTGCTCCGCTTCGCCCCGCCAGGGCAGGATCTGGAACGTGGTGGGATCCGGCTGGACCAGCATGTCCGATTCGAAGACCCGGGCCAGGCCCTCGATCGAGGAACCGTCGAAGCCCAGCCCTTCTTCGAAGGCGCCTTCCACCTCAGCAGGAGCCAGCGCCACGGACTTCAGCGACCCGACGATGTCCGTGAACCAGAGCCGGACAAACCGCACGTCGCGCTCTTCGATGGTGCGGAGGACGAATTCCTGCTGACGGTCCATGGGCTGCCTTTCACTGTGTCCGCAAGCGGCTTCTGAATCGGCCTCTGAAGCCGCTGGCCAGAGCCTGCCTTGTACTTTCCCTTAGCCTACTGGCAGCACCGCCGAAGTTTCCGCCCAGGTAACGCATCCGCGCACAAGTGGAGCAAGCAGAGGTCTGAGGATTAGTCTCTATCACATGCCCACTTCACAGCCTTCCGGCGCAGAGCAGCCGGCTCCCTACGGCACGCCCGCGGCGGCTTCGGCGTCGCGCCCGGCCCGCCGCACCCGCATCCACCACCTGCAACAGGCCAAGGACGATGGCCGCCGCTTCGCGATGCTGACGGCCTACGACCAGTACACGGCGGAGATTTTCGATGCGGCCGGCATCGAGGTGCTGTTGATCGGCGACTCGGCGTCCAACAACGTGCTGGGCAACGAGACGTCGCTGCCGATCACGGTGGACGAACTGCTGCCGCTCTGCCGGGCCGTCGCCCGTTCCGCCCGCAGCGCTTTCGTCGTTGCCGACCTGCCCTTCGGCAGCTACGAGGTCTCGCCGGCGCAGGCGGTGGAGACCGGCGTGCGCTTCCTGAAGGAAACGGGGGTGCACGCGGTGAAGATGGAGGGCGGCGCGTACTACGCGGACACCGTCCGGGCCCTGGTGCAGGCGGGCGTTCCCGTGATGGCCCACATCGGCTTCACACCGCAGAGCGAGCATGCGCTGGGCGGCTACCGGGTCCAGGGCCGCGGCGACGACGCCGGGCGGCTGATTGACGATGCGCTGGCGCTGGAGGCGGCCGGGGCCTTCGCGGTGCTGATGGAGATGGTCCCGGCCGAGGCGGCAGCCAAGGTGGACCAGGCCCTGCACGTTCCCACGATCGGGATCGGGGCCGGTCCGTCCACCACCGGGCAGGTGCTGGTCTGGCAGGACATGGTGGGCCTGCGCGGCGGCAAGATGGCCAGGTTCGTCAAGCAGTATGCGGATGTGCGCAGCATCATTTCCGACGCCGCCGCCGCCTTCCGCTCGGACGTCCAGGACGGCGCGTTCCCCGGCCCGGAGCACTCCTTCTAACCGGGCGTTCCAGCCGGGTGTGCTGGCCCCGGGGCGGGGACGCCCGCCGGCCGCGTCAGTCGTCCTCCGCGTCCCACTCCTCGTTGCGCTGATGCACCTTTTCCAGCGCATGCTCGGCTTCTTCGCGCGTCGCGTAAGGGCCAATCAGTTGGGTCCAGTCGGACTGGGCGCCCACTTCCACCTGGTGGGTGACGACGTTGTACCAGAAATCCGCCATGCAGGCCTCCTTAAGTTGACGGCGCCGTTGCAGGGTAGTCGCCTGCCGGCGTCGTCCACGCCCGGGCACCGCTGCAGCACCTATATGATCGATACTATGCCCCACAACGCAGCAACAGCACCCGTCGGAACCCTCGTTCAAGGCACCGTCAGCCCACCTTTGCCGGTCCCCGCTTCGATCGCACGGCCCGAGTACGCGTGGAAACCGGCGCCGGCCAAATTCACCGGTTCCGAGGTCAAGACACCGGAGACCATCGAGAAAATCCGCACCGCGGGACGGATCGCTGCACAGGCCATTGTGGAGGTCGGCAAGCACATTGAACCGGGCGTCACCACCGACCAGTTGGACCGGATCGGACATGAGTTCCTGCTGGACCACCACGCGTATCCGTCCTGCCTGGGCTACCGGAATTTCCCGAAGTCGATCTGCTCCTCGATCAACGAGGTGATTTGCCACGGGATCCCGGATACCACCGTGGTGCAGGACGGCGACATCATCAACATCGACATCACCGCCTATCTGGACGGCGTCCACGGAGACACCAACCACACCTTCCTGGTGGGCGACGTCGACGAGGAGTCGCGCCTGCTGGTCGAGCGCACGCAGGAGTCGCTGCGCCGCGGCATCAAGGCGGTGGCGCCGGGCCGGGAAATCAACGTCATTGGCCGGACCATCGAGTCCTTCGCCAAGCGCTTCGGCTACGGCGTGGTCCGCGACTTCACCGGCCACGGTGTCGGCGAAGCGTTCCACACCGGTCTGATCATCCCGCATTACGACGCCGCACCGGCCTACAGCCGCCTGATCGAACCGGGCATGGTCTTCACCATCGAGCCGATGCTGACGTTGGGCACCATCGAGTGGGAGATGTGGGACGACGACTGGACGGTTGTCACCAAAGACCGCAAACGGACCGCCCAGTTCGAGCACACCCTGGTGGTCACCGACTCCGGCGCGGAGATCCTGACCCTGCCCTAGTCCGACACCCTCCGGCGCAGCGGGTAGGCTACCGATAGTCCGGCGCCTGCACGCCGGAAACAAGCGCACACGGAGGTGGCATGGCGCCCAAGGACGGCAAGGCAGCCAAACTGGCAGCCCGTTCGGCGATCGGGATCGATATCGGCGGAACCGGCATCAAGGGCGGCATCGTCGACCTCAAAAAGGGAAACCTGGTCGGCGACCGTATCCGTTACGACACTCCCCGTCCGTCCACCCCGGAGGCGGTGGCCGACGTGGTCGCACGCATCGTCACCGAGCTCTGCGCCCGCCCGGAGGGCCCTGGGCCGGACCGCCCGGTGGGCGTCACGTTTCCGGCCATCATCCGCCACGGTGTCGCTCGGTCGGCAGCCAACGTTGACGCCACCTGGATCGGCACCGACGTCGACTCGCTGCTCACCGACAGGATGTCCCGCCCCGTCCAGGTCATCAACGACGCGGACGCGGCCGGGCTGGCCGAGGCCCGTTATGGCGCCGGGGCCGGCGTGAAGGGCACCCTGCTGGTCATCACCCTGGGCACCGGAATCGGGTCCGCGTTCATCTTCAACGGCAAGCTGGTGCCCAACGCCGAATTGGGGCATCTGGAGCTGGACGGGTACGACGCGGAGACAAAGGCCTCGGCCGCGGCCCGCGAACGCGACGGCTTGGACTGGGACGAGTATGCGAAGCGCCTGCAGCGCTACCTTGCGCACGTGGAGTTCTTGTTTTCGCCGGAGCTGTTCATCATCGGCGGCGGTATTTCGAAACGGAGCGAGGACTTCCTGCCCCTGCTTCAGCTGGCCACGCCGATCATCCCGGCGCAGCTGCGCAACAACGCCGGCATCGTCGGGGCGGCGCTGCAGGCGGCCATCCACTTCGGTTTCGCCAAGTAAAAAAGTTGGTGCCGGTGGCGGCCTCGGCTTCCCCTCCGCAGCCGCCACCGGAGTATGAGTGCGCTATTGCGCGGTCAGCGGCCGTTGCCGGCCTTCCGGCCCCTGCTGGCCGTTTTTCTGCGCATCGCGGCGCAGCTGGTCGATGGCGGATTCGAAATCCTCCAGCGACTCATAGCCCTGGTATACGCTGGCAAACCGCAGGAAGGCGATCAGGTCCAGCTTCTTTAGCGGGCCGAGGATCGCCAGCCCCACTTCATGGGCGTCGATTTCCGCCGCGCCGCTGGCCCGGACCGATTCCTCGACTTCCTGCGCCAGCATGGCCAGGTCGTCTTCCGTCACCGGCCGGCCCTGGCAGGCCTTGCGCACGCCGTTGACCACCTTGGTGCGGCTGAACGGCTCGCTGACCCCGGAGCGCTTGATCACGCTGAGGCTGGTGGTCTCCACCGTGGTGAACCGGCGCCCGCAGGCCGGGCATTGCCGGCGCCGGCGGATCGCCGAGCCGTCATCGGTCAGCCGGCTGTCCACCACGCGGGAATCGGAGTTGCGGCAGAACGGACAGTACACGCAACACTCCTTCCAGTGGGAACAGCAGTAAATTCATCCTAGAACTATATCTAGGTGAATTACAAGACTGTGATTACTACATGTTGGGGTTCGGGACGCTCAGGCGAACCGGATGGCGACGGCGTCGCCGTGTGCCGGGAGGTCTTCGGCCCGGGACAGCGCGTCGATGTGTCCGCTGACCTCCCGCAGCGCTCCGCTGCCGTAATTGATCACCTGGACCGCACGCAGGAAGGTGGTCACGTTGAGGCCGCTGGCGAACGTGGCGGTGCCGCTGGTGGGCAGCACATGGTTGGAGCCGGCGCAGTAGTCGCCCAGGCTCACCGGGCTGTAGTCGCCCACGAAGATCGCCCCGGCGTTGCGGATCCGGGCGGCGACCGCGGCCGCGTCGGCGGTCTGGATTTCCAGGTGCTCGGCGGCATAGGCGTCGCAGACGGCGATGCCCTGTTCCAGCCCGTCCACCAGGATGGTGCCCGACTGCGGCCCGGACAGCGCCTGGCGGACTCGCTCGGAATGCTTGGTCCCGGCGATCTGCCGGCCGAGCTCCGCACGCACGGCCTGCGCCAGCTCCTCCGACGCGGTGATCAGGACGGAGGCGGCATGCGGGTCGTGCTCGGCCTGGCTGATCAAGTCCGCGGCCACGAAGGCCGGATTGGCGGTTTCGTCGGCCAGGATGGCGATCTCGGTGGTGCCCGCCTCGGCGTCGATGCCCACCACGCTCTTGACCAGCCGCTTGGCCGTGGCGACGAAAACATTGCCGGGCCCGGTGACCACGTCCACGGGTTCCAGCGCCGGGCCGTGCCCGTTGGCGGGCACCCCGTAGGCGAACGCGGCAACCGCCTGGGCGCCGCCGATGGCGTAGACCTCATCGATGCCCAGCAGCTTGGCCGCGGCCAGGATGGTGGGATGCGGCAGCGAACCGAAGTCCTTTTGCGGCGGCGAGGCCAGCGCGATGGACGCCACGCCCGCTGCCTGTGCCGGCACCACGTTCATGACCACGGAGGACGGATACACGGCCAGCCCGCCGGGAACATAGAGCCCCACGCGGTTCACCGGGATCCACTTGTGCGTCACCACCGCACCGTCGCTGATTTCGACGTCGGTGTCCCCCGGCTTCTGCGCCTCGGCGAACCGCCGGGCACGCACGATGGACTCCTCCAGCGCGGCACGGACCTGCGGGTCCAGCTGGTCCAGGGCCTCGTCCAGTGCCGCCGCCGGCACGCGCGGATGCAGCTGCTCCACGCCGTCGAACCTGCGCGCGAGCTCGGCCAGGGCGGCGAAGCCGTCCGCTCGCACCTTGTCGATGATTTCCTCGACGGCCCCGGTCGCGGCGTCGAACGTCGTTTCCGCGCGGGGCATGGCCGCTTTCAGCTCGGCGGTGCCGAGGCTGCGGCCGCGCAGGTCCAGGGTGGGGAAATCGCTAAAGGTGTTGGCTGCAGAAGTCACCCACCTATTCTACTGACCCCTCGCCCCCGCACGCTCAGGCGTCGAGGCAGGCCGGCCCCAGCAGCACCTTGAGGTCGCCGAACAGCGAGGGGGTCGGGTTGACCCGCAAGTCCACCCCCAGCTTCATCACCTCGACCTTTCGGGAACTGTTCAGCCGCACCTGCACCTCGGTGGTGCCGGGATGCGTGCGCAGCACGTCGCCCAGTGCGGTGACCACCGACTCGGTCGCCTTGAAGCTCGCCATCGAGATCACCACCGGACCGGAGTGCCCGTCGCTGAGGTCGGGCACGGTCAGTTCCTGCGCGTTCAGGGTGACTGCACCGTCGTCGCGGCGCTGCAGCCGGCCCCGGACCACCACGATCAGGTCTTCCGCCAGCACCGTGGCGATCGGCGCATAGGCCTGGCCGAAGAACATCACTTCCATCGAGCCGCCGAGGTCCTCGACTTCGGCCCGGGCATAGGCGTTGCCGCTGTTCTTGGCGATCCGGCGCTGCAGCGAGGTGATCATGCCCGCGATGGTGATGATCTGCCCGTCCGGCGGACCGTCCTCACCGATCAGCGAGGTGATCGACATGTCCGCGTGCTGGCTCAGGATGCCGTCCAGTCCCTGCAGCGGGTGGTCGGAAACGTACAGGCCCAGCATGTCGCGCTCGAACGCGAGCTTGTCCTTCTTGTCCCACTCGGGCAGGTCCGGCACATCGACCGCGAGCCCGCCGGCGGTTTCGCCGCCGTCGTCGAACGCGCTGAACAGATCGAACTGGTTGGCGGCCTCGTTGCGCTTGAGCACGATGACCGAATCCACCGCTTCTTCGTGGATCATCGCCAGCGCGCGGCGCGGGTGGCCCAGCGAATCGAACGCGCCGGCCTTGACCAGCGACTCGATGGTGCGCTTGTTGCAGACCACCGCCGGCACCTTCTGCAGGAAGTCGCTGAAGCTGGCGAAGTTGCCCTTCTCGTCGCGGGAGCCCACCATGGCGTGCACCACGTTGGCGCCGACGTTGCGGATGGCGCCCATGCCGAAGCGGATGTCCTTGCCCACCGGGGTGAAGTTCAGCGCCGATTCGTTCACGTCCGGCGGCAGCACGGTGATGCCCATGTGGCGGCATTCGTTCAGGTACAGCGCCAGCTTGTCCTTGTCGTCCCCCACCGAGGTGAGCAGCGCGGCCATGTACTCGGCCGGATAGTGCGCCTTCAGGTAGGCGGTCCAGTAGGAGACCAGGCCGTAGGCGGCCGAGTGCGCCTTGTTGAACGCGTAGTCGGAGAACGGCAGCAGGATGTCCCACAGTGCCTTGATGGCAGCCTCGGAGTAGCCGCGGTCCACCATGCCCTGGTGGAAGCCGGCGTACTGCTTGTCCAGCTCGGACTTCTTCTTCTTGCCCATCGCGCGGCGCAGAATGTCCGCTTGGCCCAGCGAGAAGCCGGCCACCTTCTGCGCGATCGCCATCACCTGCTCCTGATACACGATCAGGCCGTAGGTGGTGTCCAGAATGTCCCGGAGGGGTTCTTCCAGCTCCGGGTGGATCGGGGTGATCTCCTGGAGGCCCGTCTTGCGCAGGGCGTAGTTGGTGTGCGAGTTCGCGCCCATCGGACCGGGCCGGTACAGGGCGATGACGGCGGAGATGTCTTCGAAGTTGTCCGGCCGCATCATCTTCAGCAGCGACCGCATCGGGCCGCCGTCGAGCTGGAAGACGCCCAGCGTGTCACCGCGGGCGAGCAACTCGTAGGACCCGCGGTCGTCCAGGTCCAGCGTCTCAAGATCCAGGTCCACGTCCTGGTTCATCTTGATGTTCTCGATGGCGTCCGTGATGATCGTCAGGTTGCGCAGGCCGAGGAAGTCCATCTTGATCAGGCCGAGGCCTTCACAGGTGGGATAGTCGAACTGCGTAATGACCTGGCCGTCCTGCTCCCGGCGCATGATCGGGATGATGTCGATCAGCGGATCCGAGGACATGATCACGCCGGCGGCGTGCACGCCCCACTGGCGCTTCAGCCCCTCCAGGCCCAGCGCGGTTTCGAAGACCTTGGCGGAATCCGCGTCGGACTTCAGCAGCTCGCGCATCTCCTCGGCCTCGCCGTAGCGCTTGGCGCTGGGGTCGTGCACTTCCTTCAGCGTCAGGCCCTTGCCCATGACGTCCGGCGGCATGGCCTTGGTCAGCCGCTCGCCGGTGGAGAACGGATAGCCCATCACGCGGGAGGAGTCCTTCAGCGCCTGCTTGGCCTTGATGGTGCCGTACGTGACGATCATGGCCACGCGGTCGTCACCGTACTTCTCGGTGACGTACTTGATCACTTCCGGGCGGCGCCGGTCATCGAAGTCGACGTCGAAGTCAGGCATCGAGACACGGTCCGGGTTCAGGAAGCGCTCGAAGATCAGCCCGTGCTTGAGCGGGTTCAGGTCGGTGATGCGCATCGCGTAGGCCACCATCGAGCCGGCACCGGAACCGCGGCCCGGGCCGACGCGGATGCCGTGGTCCTTGGACCAGTTGATGAAGTCGGCCACCACCAGGAAGTAGCCGGGGAAGCCCATCTGGAGGATGATGCCGATCTCATATTCGGCCTGCTTGCGCACGTCGTCGGGAATCCCAGTCGGGAACCGGTACTGCAGCCCCTTCTCGACCTCCTTGACGAACCAGGATTCCTCGTTCTCCCCCTCCGGCACCGGGAACACCGGCATGTAGGAGGCCTTGGTGTTGAACTCCACGTTGCAGCGCTCGGCGATCAACAGGGTGTTGTCGCACGCCTCGGGCACGTCGCGGAAAATAGCCCGCATCTCCGCCGGGGACTTCAGGTAGAACTCGTCCGCGTCGAACTTGAACCGCTTCGGGTCGGCCAGCGAAGAACCGGACTGCACGCACAGCAGCGCCGCGTGCGACTTGGCATCCTCGGCGTGCGTGTAGTGAAGGTCGTTGGTGGCCACAAACGGGAGGCCGAGTTCGCGCGCCAGCTTCCGCAGGTCGGTCTGCACGTTGCGCTCGATGTCCAGTCCGTGGTCCATCAGCTCGCAGAAGAAGTTCTCCTTGCCGAAGATGTCCCGGAAATCGGAGGCGGCCTGCTTGGCCTCGTTGTAGAGGCCCAACCGCAGCTTGGTCTGGACTTCGCCGGACGGACAGCCGGTGGTGGCAATCAGGCCCTTGCCGTAGGTCTGCAGCAGGTCCCGGTCCATCCGGGGCTTGTACAGGTAGCCTTCCAGCGAGGCCAGCGACGAGGCGCGGAAGAGGTTGTGCATGCCTTCGGTGGTCTCGGCCCACATGGTCATGTGGGTGTAGGCGCCGGCGCCGGAGACGTCGTTGCGTCCGCCGTCGCCCCAGCGCACGCGCGTCTTGTCCGACCGGGCGGTGCCCGGAGTCAGGTACGCTTCGACGCCGACAATGGGTTTGATCCCGGCGTTGCGGGCCTTGTTCCAGAAATCGAAGGCACCGAAAACGAACCCGTGGTCCGTCGTCGCCACCGCGTTCATGCCCAATTCCTCGGTGTGGCTGAACAAATCGGTCAGCCGCGCGGCACCATCGAGCATCGAATACTCGGTGTGGTTGTGAAGATGGACGAAGGAATCGTTGCCGGTCTTGGAAGAAGTCACTGCTGCCACCGTTTCATTCTAGGTGTCGGAGCCAGCCAGTCCGGGCTAGACGCGGTGTTCGGCCAGTGCCTTCAGCGCGTAAGCCAGGTCCTGCGGGTACTCGCTTTCGTATTCGACCCACTCCCCGGTGCCGGGGTGGTGGAAGCCAAGCTTCTTGGCATGCAGCCACTGCCGGGTCAGGCCCAGCGCCGCGGCAAGTTTCGGGTCGGCGCCGTAGGTCAGGTCGCCGGCGCAGGGATGCCGCAGCGCCGAGAAGTGCACGCGGATCTGGTGGGTCCGGCCGGTCTCCAGGTGCACTTCGACCAGCGACGCCTTGCCGAAGGCCTCGATGACCTCATAGTGGGTCAGCGAATGGCGGCCGTCTTCCACCACGGCAAACCGCCAGTCATAGCCCGGGTGCCGGCCGATCGGCGCATCGATGGTGCCCTCCAGCGGATCCGGCAGGCCCTGCACGAGTGCGTGGTAGACCTTGTCCACGGTGCGATCCTTGAAGGCCCGCTTCAGCAAGGTGTAGCCGTGCTCGGTCTTGGCCACCACCATCACGCCGGAGGTTCCCACGTCCAGGCGGTGGACGATGCCGGCACGCTCGGCGGCGCCCGACGTCGAAATCCGGTAGCCGCGCGCGGCCAGGGCACCCACCACCGTGGGGCCCACCCAACCGGGCGACGGATGCGCCGCCACGCCCACCGGTTTGTCGATGACGACGAAATCGTCCTCGTCTCCGAGAATCTTCAAATCCTCTACCTCTTCCACCACGACGGCGAGCGGATCCCGCTGCTCCGGTATGGCAATGCGCAGGCTCCCCTGTTCGGGAAGTTTTGCCGATTTGGCGATGGCCCGGCCATCCAACTCCACGCATTTGTCGCCGAAAAGTGCCGCGGCGGCCGATCGGGAGACGCCCAGCAGCGCGGCGACAACCGTGTCTGCCCGTTCGCCGGCCGTCCTGCTGTCCAGTTCGACGACCCTGACGTCCTCAGTCACCGCTCTCCCCTGCCGGCTTGTTCCCATCGAGCGGCTTGCCGTCCTCGTTCGACGCGCGGCCCCCGGTCTTGGCGGTCTGCCGGGTTCCGTCCATGCCAATCCCCATAAAAGTCAGCACGCACCACAGGATGACCGCCCCGACGACGGCGGAGTCGGCGATGTTGAAGATCGCGAAGTTCGGAAAGGCGATGAAATCCACCACGTGCCCGACGCCGAAGGCGGGTTCGCGGAACAGCCGGTCGGTCAGGTTGCCCAGCGCGCCGCCCAGCAGGAAGCCGAGCGCCACGGACCACCACAGGGACCGGACCTTGCGGGCGTAGACCAGGATCGCGATGGCAACGGCCGACATCACCAGGGTAAACACCCAGGTGTGGTCCTGGCCGATGGAGAAGGCGGCACCCGAATTACGGATGAAATGCCAGTGCAGCAGCGGCGGCAGCACCGGGGTGATCTGCCCCTCGGTCATGGTGGACACGACCCACCACTTGGTCAACTGGTCAAGGGCATAGGCGAAGGCCGCGCACCCTGCCAGCAGCAGGATGAACCGGCCCCTGCCCTTGCGTTGGCCGGCCTCGGCCGCCGCCCCGTCGCTGGATCGGTCAGCTGCCGGTGGAGTTTCTGACATGTCTCTCTCGTCTTCAGTGCCGCCCGGGGCACCGATGCGGTGTCCAAAGGCAATGGCCGGCGGCAGGATAATCCCGGCGCCGGCCATGGGGAACCCTGCGGAACAGGGCCTTGAGTTACCTTCCGCGCTTACGCGTCGGCGCTGTCCTTGACCTCGGGGGCAGCGAAGGATCCGCGGGCTTCCAGATCGCGCAACTGGCCTTCGATGTAGGCCTTCAGGCGGGCACGGTAGTCGCGCTCGAAACCACGCAACTGCTCGAGCTTGCGCTCCAGCACGGCCTTCTGCTGCTCGAGGTTGCCCAGGGTCTTGCGGCTCTTTTCTTCGGCGTCATTGACCAGGCTGCTGGCTTCCAGCTGTGCCTCGGCGATGATCTTGTCCCGCTGCTCCACACCGGCGGTGACGTACTCGTCGTGGAGCTTCTGGGCCATGGCCAGCACCCCTGCCGCGGACTCGGCCGTGGCGGAGCGGTCGGTTTGGGGGGCCGCGGCGGCGACGGGAGCCGGCTTCGGCTCCTCCTTCGGCTTGGGCTCGACCTTCGGTTCTTCCTTGACCTGTTCGCGGACCTGTTCGGTCTTCGGGGCAGCCGAGACCGGAGCCGGCACGGAGGCCTCCGGAGCCTGGCCCGACGTGGCTTCAGCCAGCTTCTTGCGAAGTTCGTCGTTCTCCTGGTTCAGCCGGCGGAGTTCAACAACGATCTCATCGAGAAAGTCGTCAACCTCATCCTGGTCATAGCCTTCGCGGAACTTGGTCGGCTGGAACCTCTTGTTGACAACGTCTTCTGGCGTCAAAGCCATCTGGTCACCTCATACTGGTTCGTGGGTCATGAATGCAACGTGCTCGATTCATAACAACGGTAGCGAATATTCCCCGTGCAAGGACATCCGCCAGCTATATCAGAATCAGAATATATCGTTTCGGAGACGAACACTAACGCGCCGCCGGTCAGGCCAAACCCGCCACGATCGCCATCGCGATGGTGACGATAAGAAACAGCACCAGGAAGGCAAGGTCAAGCGCGAATCCGCCGATCCGCAGCGGCGGAATGATCCTGCGCAGACCCTTCAGCGGCGGGTCGGTCACCGTGTAGATCACGGAGGCCGTGACCAGGGCTATGCCGCGCGGCCTCCAGCGCCGGGCGAAGGACTGCACGGCTTCAAACACGATGCGCACGATCAAGCCCAGCTGGAACAACATCAAGATCAGGTACAGCAGGACGAAAATGATGGACACGCCGGTTCCACGATTCCTAGCGCTAGAAGGATTTTGACGGGCGGCACGCCTCCCGGAAAGTGCGGCAGGCTAGCTCTGATTAAAGAAGCTGGCCTGCTGGTCGCTGGACTTGCGGTCCTCACCCAGCACTTCCACGCTTGACGGCGAGAGCAGGAAAACCTTATTGGTAACCCGTTCAATGCTACCGTGCAGGCCGAAGACCAGGCCGGCGGAGAAATCGACCAGGCGCTTGGCTTCCGCTTCGCCCATGTCCGTGACGTTCATGATCACCGGAATGCCGTCGCGGAAACTCTCGCCGATGATCTTGGCGTCGTTGTAGGAACGCGGGTGCACCGTGGTGATCTGGTGCAGCACGGTGGCGTCCTCGCGGGCGGACGGTGCGCGCTTGATCGGCGTCACCGGGGCCCGGTATTCCTCGGCAGCCGGCTTCACCGGTGCCGCCGCAGGCTCCGCGCGGCGCTCCTGTCGGGGCTGGTCCACGGGCTGCTCCTCGTCTCGAGCGGCGGTCTCCGCCGGCTCGGGTTCGTAGTGCTCGTCACCATCGGCGAGCCCAAGATAAATCATTGTCTTGCGCAGTGTGCCTGCCATGGTAGCTCCCATCCTGTCTTCAGCGCTGCTGCATCCGTTGCGCGGCCCCGGTCACGAACGTGGGGTCCGGCAATGAGCCTGCCTAGCCAAAACGCTACCGCACGGCCGGTCGCGGTCCGAGGACATCGGAGCCGACACGGAGGTGTGTCGCGCCCGCGGCGACAGCCGCCTCCAGATCCTGGCTCATCCCCGCCGAAACCATGGCGGCCCCGGGATGCTCTTCCTGCAGCCGATGCGAAAGTTCAGCCAGCCGGCCGAAGGCCCGGGCCGGGTCTGCACCCAACGGCGCGACCGCCATCAGTCCGGCCGGAGTCAATCCCTCGGCTTCCTGCAAGGCGTCGGCCAGCGCCCGGATCTCGCCGGGGCGGGCGCCGCCGCGGGCCGCCGTTCCGGCCGCCTTGGGCAGGTCCGACTCGTCAAGGTCCACCTGGATCAGGCAGCGGAGATCCGCTCGGGGCTCGAGCCCGGCAGCCTGCCGCCGTTCCTGCTCGGCCGCCATGGCCTTGCGCAGCGCCTGGATCAGTTGCGGCCGGTCTACCGAATGCAGCAGGTCGGCGTATTGGACCACCGATTTGGCCTTGTTGGTCTGCAACTGCCCAATGAAATGCCAGCGCAGCCCGCGGCCGGCCAGCTCCGCGGCCTTTGCCGCGGCTTCCTGGTCCCGGTTCTCCCCGACGTCGGTCACGCCCAGGTCATGCAGCAGTGCCACGTCGGAGGCCGGGAAAAACTTCGTCACCACAATCAGCTCCGGCTCCGCCGGGCGTCCGGCGGCGGCCCGGGTGATCCGCTCCCGGACGCGTTCCAGGTTCGCTGAAAGTTCGGCCTTCCGCGAGTTGGTGCTCATGCGTCCTTCCAGACCAGGCCGGCGAACCGGCCGGTGCGTTGATCCAGCCGGTAGGAGTACAACCGGCCCTCCTCCCGGGTGCAGCCATGCACCCGGTGCACCGCCACGCCGAGTCCTGCCAGTTCCGCGCCGGCCCCGGCTGCGAGGTCGAGGGCCGGGGTGCCCCATGCGGTCCTCGAAGCCAGTTCGGGAATCCGGGCCACGGCGTCGTCCCGCATCTGCTCGGGAACCTCATAGCAGGCTCCGCAGATGGACGGCCCGATCCATGCCTGCAGGGCACCGGCGCCCGCATCCCGGAGCCCGGCCACGGCGTTGGCCAGCACGCCGTCCAGCAGTCCGCGGCGGCCGGCATGCGCCACCGCGGTGGCGGCACCGCCGTCGGGCAGTGTCCCCACCAGCACCACCGGAAGGCAGTCCGCAACCATCACGGCCAGCGGCACCGCCCCGTCGGGGCTCACCAGCGCATCTGCCGTCACGGCCGGCTGCGTCGACACCGGATCGTCGGCCGCTACGACCGCGGCCTCGGCCGAATGCACCTGGTTCATGAACCGCAGCGAACCTTCCGGTACCGGCAGGGCGCCCTCCAGCGAGCTACGCCGCCGGTGCACGGCGGCGGCGTCGTCGCCCACATGAAGCCCCAGGTTGCCGGCCGATCGGTCGGTGAACGCGGCCCACACACCGGCGTGGACCTGCTGCTTCCACCAGAACACTGCCGGACCCCTCCTCGACTGGTTACTTCAAGAAATCCGGCACATCCAGGTCGTCGACCCGGCCCGCGCTGAAGTCCGGCTCCACGATGGCCGGCAGGTCCATGTCGAAACCGGCATCGGCCGGAACGTTCGCGGACTGCGCAACCATGCCGCCGAAGCCGTGTTCCGTCGGTTCGGAAACCGGCACGGAGGGCTGCGCGGCAGGCACGGCGGGGGCACCAGCGGGCGCCGCGGCCGGCTTCTGGGCCGGGGCTGCGGACGTGACGTCCACCTGGTCGAAGCCGGCGGCGATCACGGTGACCCGTGCTTCGTCGCCGAGGGCGTCGTCGATGACAGCGCCGAAGATGATGTTCGCCTCGGGGTGCGCGACTTCCTGCACCAAGCGCGCGGCCTCGTTGATTTCGAACAGGCCCAGGTCCGAACCGCCCTGGATCGACAGCAGCACGCCGTGCGCGCCGTCGATGGAGGCCTCCAGCAGCGGAGACGCGATGGCCAGTTCGGCGGCCTTGACTGCGCGGTCCTCGCCGCGGGCGGAACCGATGCCCATCAGCGCCGAGCCCGCTCCCTGCATCACGGACTTGACGTCGGCGAAGTCGAGGTTGATCAGGCCGGGCGTGGTAATCAGGTCGGTAATGCCCTGGACGCCGGAGAGCAGCACCTGGTCGGCGGACCGGAAGGCATCCAGCATGGAGACGTTGCGGTCGCTGATGGACAGCAGGCGGTCGTTCGGGATCACGATCAGGGTGTCGACTTCGTCGCGCAGGGTCTCGATGCCGGTTTCGGCCTGGTTCGACCGGCGGCGTCCCTCGAACGTGAACGGCCGGGTGACGACGCCGATGGTCAGCGCGCCGAGCGAACGGGCGATCCGGGCCACCACCGGCGCACCGCCGGTGCCGGTGCCGCCGCCTTCGCCGGCCGTCACGAAGACCATGTCCGCCCCGCGCAGGACTTCTTCAATCTCTTCGGCGTGGTCGTCGGCGGCCTTGCGGCCCACCTCCGGGTCGGCCCCGGCACCCAGCCCGCGGGTGAGCTCACGGCCGACGTCGAGCTTGACGTCGGCGTCGCTCATCAACAGTGCCTGAGCATCGGTATTGATCGCGATGAACTCCACGCCGCGGAGCCCCACCTCGATCATCCGGTTGACGGCATTCACGCCACCGCCGCCGATGCCGACGACTTTGATGACGGCCAAGTAATTCTGCGGTGCTGCCACGTCCTGTGTCCCTTGCTCGAGTCTGTGCACTGATCAGTTCTGCCGAAGCGGGCGGGTCCCCGGTCCGGTAGTTACAAACCTTAACCCTCAAGTTGAAGGTTAGAGTTATGTCAAGTAGTTCCTATCCGAGACGCTAGACGGAAGGCCCGGCCGGCACAATGACCGGGCTCCGCGTGTCGCGTGATCGGGGCTGTTGCGTTCCGCCGCCGGCCGCGACCGGCCTCAACGGGTCACCGGCCGCGTGGGCGTGCTCACATCGATGACGCTGGCTTTGCCTTTGACGCCCTTCGCCTGCAGCAGCGCCTGCAGCACGGTGGCTTTGAGCTCCTGCTGACCGGCGTTCCCCCACAGCACCTTCTGGCCGTTGGTCAACTGGAGTTCCACCGAATCCACCGACCGGGCCGAGGCGTGGTCCAGTTGTTTCAGCACCTCCGGCTGCAGCGCGCCGAGCACGCCGGTGATGGACGCGAAAACATCGGGGTCCTCGGCCGCCTTGGCGCCGTCGATCAGCGGCAGTTTGGCCGCGCTGCGCTTGCGGACCGAGGCCAGGGCCTTCCCCGATTCGTCGATCAGCACGAACTTCTTCCCGTCCTTCAACACGGCGACGGGGGTGCGCTCGATGATCCGCACATGCAGTTCGGAGGGCGGCTTGGCGACCACTTCCACCGACTCCACGGCAGGAAAGTGGTCCACCTGCGCGGCCACTTCCCGTTCACCAACCCGCGCCAGCGGGGTTCCCTTCAACGGCTCCAGCGCCTGGCTCAGCGTGGCGGAGTCCGTCAGGTCGGCCCCCTCGACGGTGATGGTCTTCACCGCCAGCGCGGGCGACAGGAAGATCACCGACATCAAGACGGCGAGGAGCACGACGACGGTGCCCGCCGCGATCAGCAACCGGCGCCGGGTCTTGCGCCGGGCCGGTTCGGGGAAACTGACCACCGTGCTGTCGCCTGCCCCGTCCCGCGGCGGGCGCGACGGTTCGGCCCCTTGGCGGCGCCAACGCGCCACCAGGCCCGCCGCCGCGCCGCGTCGGGGCGTCGATGCGGCTGCGGAGATTCCTGCGGCGGCTTTTCCTGCGGCCGACGCCGGCGCCCCGGTGCCGTGCTCGAACGGACGCGGGCGGTCCGCAGGCCTGGTTGACCGGCCTGGCTGGGGAGATTCCGCGGAACCGGGGGCAGCGGCCTGGCCGGCTGCCGGCCCGGACAGCGCCGTTACTTTTCCGGAGGTGACCCGCACCCCGGACCCCGCGGCCGCCGCCGTCGGGCTGTCAGGTCCGGGCTGGCGCCCCGCGGCGTCCGGCGCCGGCGCAGCGTGGTCCGGCCGTCCGGCGGGGGCGCCAGGGCGTGCGGCGGGAGTGCGTGGCTTGCGCGGATTCATTGCACGGCGGTGGAGGCCTGTTCCAAGGCCTCCACCAGGACGGGGCCGTATTGGGTCACGTCGCCGGCGCCGACGGTCAGCACGATATCGCCCGGCTCGGAGCGGGCGACGATGTCCGCCACGGCGCGGGCCGGGTCCGGCGCATAGCTGCCGGTAGGCAACCGGCTGGTGATCAGTTCGCTGGTGACGCCCGGGATCGGATCTTCACGCGCCGGATAGATATCCAGGATGGCGGCCGAATCGGCCAGCTCCAGAGCCTGCGCAAATTCCGCGGCGAACTCCCGGGTGCGCGAAAACAGGTGCGGTTGGAAGAGCACATGCACGGCGTGTCCGGCCGCCACCTTCCGGGCGGCAGTGAGGGCAGCGTGGACCTCGGTGGGATGGTGCGCGTAGTCATCGAACACCCGGACCCCGGCCGCCGCGCCCTTGGCTTCGAACCGCCGGGCTGCCCCGGTGAAGCCGGCCAGCCCCTCGGCTGCGGTCGCGGGTTCGATGCCCTGCGTGAGGGCGACGGCGAGGGCCGCGGCCGCATTGCGGATGTTGTGCTCGCCGGGGACTTGGAGCCGCAGCGTGCAGTCGCCGCCCGGGTATTCGATCCGGCTGGTGCTGCCGGAGCCGGCGAACTCGCTGTCAACGATGCGCAGCTCGGCGTCCGCCGCGTAGCCGTAGCCAAGCACCCGGCACGGTGCGCCGGACGCGGCCACCCGCTCCGCCAAGGCGCGCGCGCCGTCGTCGTCGAGGCAGACCACCAGCGTGCCGTCGGCGGGAAGCAGGGCCGTGAACTGGTCGAAGGAGGCGTAGACGGCTTCGGCGGACCCGTAGTGGTCCAGATGGTCGGCTTCCACGTTGGTCACGACGATGACCTGCGGCCGGTAGTTGAGGAACGAGGCGTCGGATTCGTCCGCTTCGGCGACAAACAGGTCGCCTTCGCCGTGCGCGGCGTTGACGCCGAGCGCCGCCACATCGCCGCCGATGGCGAACGAGGGCTCCCGCCCGGCGGCCTGCAGCATCACCGTGGCCATGGCCGTGGTGGTGGTCTTGCCGTGGGTGCCGCCGACGGCGATCAGCCGCTTCCCCTCCATGGCGGCGGACAGCGCCACCGAACGGTGCACAATGTTCAGGCCGGCGGCTACCGCGGCCTGCAGTTCGGGGTTCTCCGGCCGGATGGCGGTGGAGACCACCACCGTGTCCGCGCCGCCAATATGGCCCGCCTCGTGACCCACGAAGACCGTGGCGCCGAGCGCCTCCAGTTGCCGCAGGACGGCCGAGTCGCGCGCGTCCGAACCGGAGACCGGCACGCCGCGGGCCAGCAGGATCCGGGCGATGGCCGACATCCCGGCGCCGCCGAGCCCGATGAAGTGCACCGCGCCGAGCTCGCCGAACGGCAGCCGGGCCGTGGTGTGGAAATCAGTGGCTTTCATCGGTGCTCCTCCCCCATTGCCTCGAGCACTAATTGTGCCATCCGCGCGTCCGCATCACGGATCCCCAGGCCGTGCGCGGCCGCGGACATCTGCTGGAGCCGCGCCGGATTCTTCAAGAGCGGCACCAGCTCCTCCGCCACCCAGCGCGCGCTGAAGTCCGCGTCCCGGACCAGCACCGCGCCGCCCGCCTCCACGAGGGAGGCGGCGTTCAGGGCCTGTTCGCCGTTCCCGTGCGGCAGCGGTACCAGCACCGATGGCAGGCCGACGGCGGCAACTTCGCAGACCGTGGCCGCACCGGCGCGGGCCAGCAGCAGGTCGGCCGCGGCGTAGACATCCTGCATGCCGTCCACGTACTCCACCTGGTGGTAGCCGGGCGATGCCAGCAGCTGCCCCTCGGCGTCCCGCAGCGCCTTGTTCCGGCCGGTGATGTGCAGCACTTGGATTCCGGCCGCGGCGAGTTCCGGCAGCGCCGCCTCGATGGTCCGGTTGATGCTGAGCGCACCCGACGAGCCGCCGGTGACGATCAGCGTTGGTTCCCCCGGCGCCAGCCCCAGCCTCCGCCGGGCAGCGCCGCGGGACGCCTGGCGGTCCAGGCTGGCGATTTCCCGGCGCATCGGCATGCCGACCCAGCGCGCTCCGGGCAACCGGGTGTCCTTGAACGCTACGGCCACCCGCTCCGCCAGCCGGGCCCCCACCCGGTTGGCCAGGCCGGGCCTGGCGTTGGCTTCATGGATCACGACCGGCACCCGGCGCAGCTTGGCCGCAATATACATGGGCGTGCTGACATAACCGCCCACGCCCACCACGACGTCGGCCTTCGCAGCATCGATAATGCCGGCGGCCTGGCGCACCGCCGCGGCAAATTTGAACGGCAGCTTCAGCAGGTCGAGCGAGGGCCGGCGCGGCAGCGGCACGCGCCCGATGGTGGCCAGTTCATAGCCGGCCGCGGGCACCAGGCGGGTCTCCATGCCGGCGGCGGTGCCGACGGCGAGGATGCGGGCCGCGGGGGCTGCCTCGACCACGGCCCCGGCGATGGCCAGCAGCGGGCTGACGTGTCCCGCCGTGCCGCCGCCGGCCAGGACCACAGAGGGCTCGGAAGTGTTCATGGTGTGGCTGGAATACCTTCTGCTCGGCGTCTGGTGGGCGGGTTCAGCGGGTGCCGGCGGACATGTTCTGCCGCAGCCGGCCGAACAGTCCTCCCGGCTTCTTCCGGCCGGATGTACCGGTCCGGGCAAAGGACAAGAGTACACCGACGGCTGCCAGCGTCACGGTCAGCGCCGAACCGCCGTAGGAGATGAACGGCAGCGGCACTCCGATCACCGGCAGCAGGCCGGTGACCACCGCAATATTGACGAAGGCCTGGCCGATGATCCAGACCATGATGGACCCGGCGAAGATCCGCACGAACAGGGACTCCTGGCGCATCACCGTGCGCACCAACGCGATGGCCAGAATGCCAAACAGGGCCAGGATGACCATGGTGCCGAGCAGTCCCAGTTCTTCGCCGATGATGGCGAAGATGTAGTCGTTGTGGGCTTCCGGAATCCAGTTGTACTTCTGCCGGCTCTGGCCCAGGCCCACGCCCCACCAGCCCCCGGAGGCCAGTGCGAACAGCCCGTTGCAGGACTGCATGTTCAGCCCGGTGGTGGTTTCACAGCCTTGGTCGGCCCACATTAGGATGCGGCCCATCCGGTTGGGGCTGACCACCACCAGCAGCAGTACCAGCGCGGCAGCGCCCAGACCGGCAATGCCAAACAGCTTCATCGGCGCGCCGGCAAAGAACAATCCGCCGGCAATAATCAGCATCAGGATCATCGCGGTGCCCAGGTCGTTGCCGGCCAGCACCGGTCCCACAATCAGGATGGCGCCGGGCACCACCACGGGGACCACCAAGTGCTTCCAGTTGCCCAGCAGCCGTTCCTTGGCCGCCAAGACGGCCGCCATCCAGAGGCACATGCCCAGCTTGGCGACTTCCGAGGGCTGCAGGGACGTCCCGCCGGGCAAGGTGATCCAGTTGCGGTTGCCGCCGACGGACTCGCCCAGCGGCGTGAAGACCAGCAGCAGCAGGACAACCGACAGCGCCAGGCCCGGCCAGGCCAGCCGTCGGTAGGTGGCCGGCTTCCAGCGCGAGAGGATCAGCATCGCCGTGACGCCCAGGCCGGCGAAGAGCGACTGCCGCATGAACAGGCCGAACGGCGAATTGTCGTCGGCGATGGATTCGACCGCAGACGAGGAGAGCACCATCAGCAGGCCGATGGCGGTCAAGGCCAACGCTGAGCCGAGGATCAGGTAATAGCTGGCGCCGCTGGACTGCGTTCCCGTGCCCTGGATCCGGTCCAGCAAAACCGTGCCGCGTTCGCGCAGCCGCCGGACCTTGGCCGCAGGGGCATCCCTCGTCCCGGCGGTCTCGGATTCGCGGACGACGGCGGGGGCGGACGTCCGGCTTCCGCCGCGGGTGCCGCTGGTGGCCATTACTGCTCCTTGGTCGACGGTGCCTGCCCTTCCCCGAACCGGCGGACGGCTTCCATGAACGCATTGCCGCGGTGCGCGTAGGACGTGAACTGGTCCATCGATGCGGCAGCCGGGGCCATCAGGACGGTGTCCCCGTCGGCGGCCAGGCCGGCTGCAACCTTCACGGCCGCCGCCATCACGGTCTCGCCGGCGGGGATGCCCGTCGTCGGGATCGTGTCTTCAGTTTCCTCCGGAGGGACGCCGATGACGGGGACATCCGGTGCGTGTCGTTGCAGCGAGGCCAGCAGCGCGGAGTTGTCGGTGCCGATCAGCACCACCGCTTTCAGCCGGCGCGCGTGGTCCGCAATCAATTCGTCGTAGTTGACGCCTTTGGACAATCCGCCGGCGATCCACACCACCGAGGAAAAGGACGCCAGCGAGGCCGAGGCAGCGTGCGGATTGGTGGCCTTGGAGTCGTTGACCCAGAGCACCCCCGCTTGCTCCAGGACCTTCTGGATCCGGTGGGATCCGGGATCAAACCGCCGCAGCCCTTCGCGCACCGCGGCCGGCTCCACGCCATAGGCCCGGACCAGGGCGGCGGCGGCCAGCGCATTGGCAACCTGATGTCGCGGCGCGAGCTCGCCCAGATCGGCCAGGCTGGCCAATTCGGCCGCCGCGTCGCGGCGCTCCTCGATGTAGGCGCGGTCCACCAGCAGGTGCTCCACCACTCCGAGCATGCTCACGGCCGGCATGCCGGTGGTGAAACCGATGGCCCGGCAGCCCTCGACGACGTCGGCCGCTTCGACCATCTCCTCGGTCTCGCGCTGCTCGGCGTTGTAGACGCAGGCGATCTTGGTCCGCTCGTAGATCTTGGCCTTGTCGGCCAGATAGGCGGCGTAGGACCCGTGCCAGTCCACGTGGTCTTCCGCCACGTTGAGCACCACGGAGGCCAGCGGGGACATGCTGTGGGTCCAGTGCAGCTGGAAGCTGGAGAGCTCGACGGCGATCACGTCGTAGCCGATCGGATCGCGCACGGCGTCCAGGATGGGCGTGCCCACGTTGCCGGCGGCGATGGCACGCAGCCCGGCCGCCTGCAGCATGGACTCGGCCATTCCCACCGTGGTGGTCTTGCCATTGGTGCCGGTGATGGCCAGCCAGTCGGCCGTGCGCCGCCCGGCGCGTTCGCGCACCCGCCAGGCCAGTTCAACATCGCCCCAAATGGGGATTCCCGCGTCAGCGGCGGCGGCCAGCAGCGGAGTCTGCGGGCTCCAGCCCGGCGACGTGACCACCAGTTCGGCCGGTTCCCCGCCGACGTCGGGCAATGCCGTGGCATGCTCGGCACCGAGCAGGACGTCCCGGGCGCCGACGATCTTCAAGGTGTCGGCCTTGGCCCGGTTTTCCTCAGTGTCGCGGCCATCGACGACGACCACGGCGGCACCCAGTTCGACCAGCGTGTCGGCCGCGGAAAACCCCGACAGTCCGATGCCGGCGACCACCACGCGCAGTCCGGCCCAGTCAGCGTCCCAGGATGTCAGCGCATCAAAACGGTTCACGAGCCCAGCACCCATTCTGCGTAGAAGATGCCCAGCGCGGCCGCCACGCAGAGCCCGGCGATGATCCAGAAGCGCACCACCACGGTGACTTCGGCCCAGCCCTTGAGCTCGAAGTGGTGCTGCAGCGGGGCCATCTTGAACACCCGCTTGCCGCCGCTGAGCTTGAAGAAGGCCACCTGGATGATCACGGAGAGCGAAATGATGACGAACAGCCCGGCCATGACCACCAGCAGCAATTCGCTGCGGGACAGGATGGCGAACCCGGCGATGGCACCGCCGATCGCCAGCGAACCGGTGTCGCCCATGAAGATCTTGGCGGGCGAGGTGTTCCACCACAGGAACCCGATCAGCGCACCGACCAGCGCACCGGCCAGCAACGCCAGATCAAGCGGGTCGCGCACTTCATAGCAGGCCTCACCGGGCACCTTGACGGAGCCGCAGCTCTGGTTGAACTGCCAGATGCCCATCAGCATGTAGGCCCCGCAGACCATCACCGATGCGCCCGCGGCGAGCCCGTCCAGCCCGTCGGTCAGGTTCACGCCGTTGGTGGCCGCGGTGACAATGATGTTGGACCAGATGATGAACAGGATGGTGCCGAGCACCGTGCCGCCGAAGGCTAGGTCCAGCCAGGGAATGTCCCGGGTGAAGGAGATGTTCAGCGACGCCGGTGTCCGGCCCAGGCTGTCCGGAAAGTTCAGCGCCAGCACGGCAAAAAGGATGCCGACGATGCCCTGCAGCACGATCTTTGCCCAGGCCCGGAGTCCGAGGCTGCGTTGCTTCGAGATCTTGATGAAGTCGTCCAGGAAACCCACCAGGCCCATGCCGGCCATCAGCAGCAGCAGCACGCCGCCGGAGGCCGTGGGTCCCTGGTGCGCTCCCCCATTGATCAGCCACATGCCCAAGTGGGTGGCGAAATAAGCCACCACCACGGTGGCCACAATGACCACGCCGCCCATGGTGGGCGTTCCACGCTTGGTGTGGTGCGCCGTCGGGCCGTCGTCGCGGATGAATTGGCCGTAGCCTTTCTTCACCAGCAGCTTGATGAACAGGGGCGTCCCGAGCAGGGACAGAACCAGCGCCAGGGCAGAACCGATCAGCAGGGCTATCACTGCGCCTGGCCTTCCTCTTGGGTTGCGGAACCGCGCACTGCAGCCGCCGCGGGATCGTCCGACGACGGGGCGCCTAATGCTACCCGGTCGCCCAGGAACCGCAGTCCGGCTCCGTTGGACGACTTAAACAGCACCAGATCGCCCGGTTCCAGCTGCTCTTCGAGCACACGGTGGGCCTCGTCCGTGGTGGCGACCCACATCGATTCGTCGCCCCACGAGCCTTCCATCACGGCTCCGGTGTGCATGGCCCTGGCGCCTGAGCCGACCACGATCAGGCGCGAGATGTTGAGCCGGACCACAACCCGGCCGATCGCGTCGTGTTCGTGAACGGTGTCATCGCCCAGTTCCAGCATCTCGCCCAGCACGGCCCAGGTGCGGCGTCCGCGGCCCAGTTCGGCCACGGTGCGCAGCGCCGCCCGCATGGATTCCGGATTGGCGTTGTAGGCATCGTTGATCACCGTCACGCCGTCCGGCCGCTCGGTCCGTTCCATCCGCCAGCGGCTGGCGGGGCCGCGCCCGCTCAGCCCGGCGGCGATGGTTTCCGGGGGCACGCCCAGTGCCCAGGCGGCGCCGGCGGCAGCCAGCAGGTTGGCCACGTGGTGGATGCCGATCAGACCGGAGGTGACCAGGTGCTCGCTGCCGTCCGGGAAGCACAAGGTGAATTCCGGGTGGCCGGCCTCGTTGCTGCGGGCTCCGCGCGCCCGCAGCAGCTGTGCGGTGCTGTCCGCGGGCAGGCTGAAACCGTCGTCGGAGCTGAAGTAGAGCACCTGTGCGCCGGTGCGGGCGGCCATCGCCTTGACCCGGGGATCGTCGGCGTTGAGCACGGCTGTTCCGTCGGCGGGCAGCGCCTCTGCCAACTCGCCCTTGGCGATGGCGATGTTTTCCACTCCGCCGAATTCCCCGGCGTGGGCGCTGCCGACGCCCAGCACCGCGCCGACGCCCGGCTTGACCATGTCGGCCAGGTACTCGATGTGGCCAATGCCGGTGGCTCCCATTTCCACCACCAGGTAGCGGGTGTCGAAACCGGCGGCGAAGACCGTCAGCGGAACGCCGACCTCGCCGTTGTAGGAGCCGACCGGCGCTACCGTCGGTGCCACCAGGCCCAGGATCCCGGCCAGCAGGTCCTTGGTGGTGGTTTTGCCGGCGCTGCCGGTGATGCCCACGACCTCGAGCCCCGAGGCGGCGCGCAGCCGGGCCACGATGGCCGCAGCGATGGCGCCCATGGCCAGCACGGCGTCGGGCACGATGATCTGCGGCAAGACCCGGCCCGAGGGATCGGAAACTTCGCGTTCGGTCAAGGCGAGCACGGCGCCGGCCTCGAAGGCCGTGGCAACGTAGAAGTGGCCGTCCGCGCTCTCGCCCGGCTTGGCCACGAACAGGCCGCCGGGTTCGATCTCGCGGGAATCTGTGGTGGCGGAACTCACGGTGATCTCGGCGGTCTCCCCCGTGCCGTCGACCGGCTCCCCAATGACCCGTCCGCCCGTTATCGCCGCAATATCGGCTGCAGTTAGTTCAATCATGACGATCTAGGACTCTACCGCCTTCGGGGAGAGCAGTCCGAATCCGTGCCGGAGCAGCGCCGCGCGCAGTTCCACCCGGTCATCGAGGGCCAGGTTCTCCCCGTTGACCTCCTGCCAGACCTCGTGTCCGCGGCCGGCAACCAGCACCGTGTCCGACGGCGCAGCCATGGCCACGGCGCGTTCGATGGCCGCCGCACGCGGGAAAACCTCAACGATTTCGGCCGGCAGCTGTTCCTTGTCGGCCGCGGCACGGGCGCCAGCCAGCACATCGGCGCGGATCTGGGCCGCGTCTTCGCCGTGCGGATCATCGTCGCTGATCACGACGACGTCGGCCAGCCGGGCGGCGATGGCCCCCATCAGCGGGCGCTTGGTCTGGTCGCGCTCTCCCGTGGCGCCGAACACCACAATCACCCGGGAGCCGGGTTCGGGACGCCGCACCGAGGCCAGGGTCCTTTCCAGCGCGTCCGGATTGTGCGCGAAGTCGACAATGGCTGCCGGGTTCTCGCTGATCAGCTGCATCCGTCCGGGCACCTCGACGGTGAGCGGGTCCGCGCTGTCCAGTGCCTCCTGCAGCCGCGCCGGATCGGTCCCGGACGCCAACACCATCACCACGGCCAGCGCGGCGTTGGAAATATTGAACGTGCCCGGCAGTCCGCTGTGCAGGCGCAGCACCTCGCCGGCTGGGCCGTGCAGCTCGAACCGGTGCCCCAGGCCTTCGCGGACCACGCTGCGCACGCTCCAGTCGGCGCTGCCGCCGTCCGTGGCCAGCGTTGCCGTCTCGACTCCGGAGGCTTGCGCCCGTTCGGCCAGCCGGCGGCCCCAGTCGTCGTCAACGCAGACCACCGCGCGGCGGGCCCGTTCCGGAGCGAACAGGCGGGCCTTGGTGTCGAAGTACTCGTCCATGCTGCCGTGCAGGTCCAGGTGGTCCTGGGTGAGGTTGGTGAAGCCCGCCACGTCGAACCGGACGGCATCCACGCGCCGGTAGGAAATGGCATGCGAGGAGACTTCCATCGCGGCGGCGTCCAGGCCCCGTTCGCGCATCAGCGCCAGCAGCCCGTGCACTTCCGGTGATTCCGGTGTGGTCAAGGCGCTGGGAATCGCTTCGGAGCCCGCCTTGATCTCGATGGTGCCGATCAATCCGCTGCCCAGCCCGAGCGCCTCCAGCAGGGAACTGATGAAGTAGGTGGTGGTGGTCTTGCCGTTGGTTCCGGTCACGCCGAAAAGCGTGGGGACGGCGCCGTCCTCGGGCTGGCTGCGGTAGATCGCCGCAGCCAGAGGCCCGACCAGCGCACGCAGGTCGGCGGACTGCAGCACCGGCAGTCCCGGGGCGTGCTCGGCGGCCAGCCGGGCGCCGTCGTCGTCAGTCAACATGGCCGCTGCCCCGGCCGCGTCCGCCTGGGCGGCGAAGCTTGCGCCGTGCCGGCGGGCCCCGGGCAGGCCGATGTACAAGTCCCCCGGCTGCACCGAGCGCGAATCGATGGTGATGCCGGTGAAGGCCAGCCCTTCCGTGGCCGGGCCGCCTTGCGGTATCGGCAGGCCGCGGTGCTGCAGCGCGCTGCGCAGCTCCGCCAGACCAACCGGCCTGACCGTTTGGGGCCGCAGGGGCGAGGCGGGCCGGTGGGGTTGGTCGGCGGTGGAACTCACATATTCTCCAGGTTGGCTCATTCCAGCGGCAGGTCGACCCGTTTGCTGGTGGACGGCGGCACGTTGTAGGCATTGAGGACCTGCGTCATGACCTTCTTGAACGTCGGTCCGGCGGTCAGCGTCAGCACGCCGCCCTGCGGCCGCTGGATGGTCGCAACGACGACGAACTCCGGATCCTCCATCGGGGCGATGCCGGCCATCGAAATGGTGTAGCCGCTGAACCCCCCGGTGGCCGAGGGTGCTTCCGCGGTTCCGGTCTTGACCCCGATCCGGTAGTCCTCAATATTACCGGCCTTGCCGCTGTGGTACTTGGGGTTGGTCTCCAACATGTCCTGCACTTGGTTGGCGGTCTTCTTGGAGACGGCCCGGCTGCCCTTCTTGGCCGGCACCTCGTGCTCGGTGCCGTCCGGGTCGATGTAGGCGTCGATGAGCCGCGGTTGCATCAGCACCCCGTTGTTGGCGATGGTGCCGAACGCCACGGCCGTGTGCAGCGCGGTCTGCGCCAGTCCCTGGCCGAACATCACGGTGAATTCCTGCCGCCCGTCCCACATGTCGGGAGCGGCCAGCAAACCGGCGGTGGCGCCGCCGATGCCGATGTCGAAGCCCTGGCCGATGCCGAACTTCCGCAGGTAGTCATAACGCTGCTGCCTGGTCAGCTGCTGGCTGATCATGGTGGTCCCGGTGTTGAGCGACTGGGCAAAGATGCCGGCCGTGGTGCGCGTCAGCGTGCCGTGCGGTGTCGCGTCCTGGAACGTCTGGCCGTTGACCGTGTACTTGGGCGGGATGGTGTACCGCGACGCCGGGGTGGTGATCCCCTCTTCGATCGCCGCCGCCATGGTGATCATCTTCGTCGTCGAGCCGGGCTCGAAGGCGCGCGTCACCGCCATCGACTGCCGGTCGCCGTCGGGAGTGGCGCCGGGGTCATTGGGATCCACCGTGGTGGAGTCCGCCAGCGCGATCAGATCCCCGGTCTTGGCATTGAGGACGACGACGGTGCCGTAGTCGGCGCCGTAGTCCTTGACGGTCTCGGCAATGACTTCCTGCGCGTACCACTGGATATCGGTATTCAGGGTCAGGCGGACGCTCCGGCCGTCGACCGCCGGGACCTCTTCATTGGTGCCCACCGGTATGCGGATGCCGTCGGCGCCGATCTCGTAGGTCCGGGAACCGGGCGTGCCGGAGAGGACGTCGTTCTGGGATGCCTCGATGCCTTCGAGCGGCACCCCGTCCGAGCGCATGAACCCGACCACGGAACCGGCCACCGCGCCGGCCGGGTAGTTGCGGATGGTGGTCTCGCGGGCGGACAGCCCCGGGAAAGCCAGGTCTTCGATTTTCTGCTGGACTTCCGGGGTGACGGACTTGGCTACGTAGTTGAAGGGCTTGTCGCCGGTGACGGCTTTGGTGACGGTCTTCGCGTCCTGGCCCAGGATTCCGGCCAGCTCCGCGATGGCGTCGGCGATCTTGATGTCTTCGGATTCCTGGCTGATCGGATCAAACCTGGTGTAGTCCTCCACCAACCGCTGGTCCACCACGATGTCAAACCGCTGGACGCTGCGGGCCAGCACCTTGTTGTTGGCATCGAGGATTTCGCCGCGCAGCGCCGGCAGGTCCACGGTGCGAAGGCGCTTGTCCACGGCAGCCTGCGCCATGCCGGCCGTGTCCAATCCCTGCAGCTGGAACAAGCGGGCCCCGAGGATCACCAACAGGACCAGCACTATGGCGAGTCCGGCCCGGAGCCGCCGGGTGGCCCTCGCCGTGCGGTCGGGGGGCTGGCGCTTGGCCGTTGATGCTGCCACAGGTACCTCGTTTGCGTTGCCGGACAGTTACTGCCCTGTCTGTTGCTTCGGCGCCGGAATGCTGCCGCCGTTGAGCTGCTTCTCGTCGTTCTTCTGCGCCGCCTTCTCCGCCGCGGCTGCCTCGGCCGCTGCCGCGGACTTGGCCGTCGGCTTAGCGGCTACGGCTTCACTGCTCTTCTTCTCGGTCTTGGCCTTGGCCGCCGGCTGGTGGCCGGGGATTTCCGGCTGCGCCACCAACAGCTCCGGCGCCGCGCCCGGCTCAGCCGCCTTCGGTTTGCCGGCGACTTTCTGGGTCCCCAGATTGATGGAGCCGACCGACGGCGATGACACCATTCCCAAGTCTGCCGCCTTCGCGGCCAGATTCTGCGGAGCCTGGTTGTTTTCCAGCTGCTGTGTCAGTTTTTCGTTCGCTTGGGCCAGCGACACCTGCTCGTTGCGCAGCTCCACCAATTTGTACTGTCCGCTGGAGACCGAGATGTTCAGCATCAGCACGCTGCCGAGGGCCAGCACCAGGACCGTGAAGCAGAACAGGGCGAATGGCACGCGCTTGCGGGCCGGGATGTTGGGAACGACGGACAGAGGGGTACGGCGGGGGGCTTGCTGGGGCGAAGCGCCGGGACGGCCGGCCGGAGCCGCACTGCCGTGCACATACTGCTGCTGCTCGGGACGGGCTGCCTGGGCGCTGACACTCATTGTGCACTCCTGTTCCGGATCCGTTCTACCGCCCGCAGCTTGGCGGACGCCGCGCGCGGGTTTTCTTCGATTTCTGCTGCCGTGGGTACTTCCGTGCCCTTGGTCAGGGTCTTCAACTGCGGTTTGTGCTCTTCCAGCTCGACGGGGAAGCCACGCGGCGCGGAGGACTTCGCGAGCCGGCCGAACACCGCCTTGGTGATCTTGTCCTCCAGCGAGTGGTAGGACATCACGACGATCCGCCCGCCGAGGGCCAGCACGTCGATGGCGGCGGGCAACGCCCGCTCCAGCACGTCCAGCTCCTCGTTGACTTCGATGCGCAGTGCCTGGAAAGTCCGCTTGGCCGGATGGCCGCCGGTCCGGGCTGCGGCGGCCGGCACCACCTTGCGGATGGCTTCCACCAGCTCACCCGTGGTGGTCAGCGGGGCGGCCTCCCGGGCAGCGACAATGCTGGAGGCGATGCGGCCGGCGAACTTCTCCTCGCCCCAGCGCCGGATGATGCGTACGAGGTCCGCCTCGGTGTACGTATTGACGACGTCCGCGGCCGTCATGCCGCGGCTGGTATCCATCCGCATGTCCAACGGAGCATCGTAGGAGTAGGCGAAGCCGCGGTCACGCTCGTCCAACTGGAGCGAGGACACGCCCAGGTCGAACAGGGCGCCGTCGATCTGCCCGAAGCCCAGGTCCTCGACCGCGTCGGCGATCTCGTCGTAAACAGCGTGGACCAGATCGGTGCGCTCAGCGAAAGGCCGAAGCCGCTCGCCGGCGAGTGCCAACGCTTGTTCGTCCCGGTCAATACCGACCAAATGCAACTGCGGAAAACGCTGCAGCATGGCCTCCGAATGTCCGCCCATGCCCAGGGTGGCGTCGACCACGACGGCCCGGCCGCGTTCTTCGATGGCACGTTCGATGGCAGGAGCGAGCAGGTTGATGCAGCGGTCACGGAGCACCGGGACGTGGCGCTCCCCTGCTGGCCGCTCGCTGTTCATCCTGGATGCCTCTTCCTGCTGCGCTCTGTCACGTTCGGCGGGCCGGCTGGCCCTGGAGTCTTTAAGGCCGAAGGTCCTTGGACCAGATCCCCATCCGCGCCTGGCCTGCTCCGCCTGGCTCCGGGGAAGTGAGCCAGGATGAACCTGCCGGGCGGCTGGAGATCTCATCCAAGAACATCCGTGCCGCGTGTTGTGTTGTGGTACCGGGTCAGAAGACTCCGGGCAATACGTCTTCGTCTGTTTCGGAGAAGGCGGTTTCCTGCTCCAGGAGGTAGTTGTCCCAGGCCTGGGCGTCCCAGATCTCGGCGCGGGTACCCGCGCCGATCACTGCCAGCTCCCTGCCCAGTCCTGCATAGCTTCGCAGCGCCGCCGGGATGGTGACCCGGCCCTGCTTGTCAGGCACTTCGTCGGAGGCTCCGGACAGAAAGACACGAATGTAGTCACGGGCCTGGCGGGAAGATATCGGAGCTTTCCGCATCTCCTCGTGTACCCGTTCGAATTCCTTCTGGCTGAAGACGTAGATGCAACGCTCCTGGCCCCTCGTCAGGACGAGACCGTCGGCAAGCTCATCGCGGAACTTTGCGGGAAGTATCAGGCGCCCCTTCTCGTCCAGCCGCGGCGAATGTGTCCCGAGGAACATCGCCACCGCCTTGCCGATTGGAGGAGACCGTCGACCCCCTGCGTCACCACTACCCTCTTATGTCCTCCACTTTACTCCACATCACGCCACAGTCAACTGTTTCAACCCGGTTTTGTAGCTGGAAATGTTCGGCGCGCGCCGCGCCACGGCAAGGAAGTGCGCGGGTGGAGCGGAGTGGAGGGGAGGTGGAGGGGGTGAGAGCCCACCGGAGGAGTGAATGCGTTCATCAACAGCGCGCCGGCCGGCCGCGCGGACCGCAGTGGGGAGATCAGCGGTTAACGAGCGTCAAACATGCCCGTTAAACACGAAAAGACCCGTCATTCAACGGGTCTTGCGTTCGTGCAGATCGGCTCAGAAACCTGGTGGAGCAAAGTGGAGCAGCCTGATGCCTGTTCCCGATGGAAGCTGCCGGTCAGCGGTCTTCGCCGTGATGGCGTTCGTCCCACCGTTCTTCCAGATTGGCCATGAAACCGCCCTTGGACGAAGACGCAGGCTTGTTTCCGCTCGACCGCGGCGACCCCGACCCGGAGCGGCGGGTGGTAGCCCAATAAACACCGGCGCCCATGATGACAAAGCCCAGGACACCGACGGCGATAATCTGGCTGAGAATACCGGTGAGCAAGACCAGGATCCCGGCGATCGCGACGAGGGAACCCACTACGATATGGCGCGTCGACAACGATCGGCCGCTGGCCGATTCCATGTGGCTGGCAAACTTCGGGTCTTCAGCATGCAGCTGCTGCTCGAGTTGTTCCAGCAGCCGCTGCTCATGCTCTGAGAGTGGCATCTGAGCCTCCTTTATTCCAGTCCCCCGAGGGCTGACTCAGTCGTTCAACGAACCCCGCGGGACAAGAGTTCCTGACACCTACCGGAACCGTATCGACCCCTTCTACTAAGAATAGAGCGCAAACCCGCCAATCGAAAGCTGTGATGACCCAACTGTGACGCCGCCCATAAGGTTTTCACCCGTCGGCCTCCGGGAGTGGCTGCGGACCCGCTCCTGGGCCGGGCGGCAGCGGCCGGCGGGCCCCGGGCTGGAGCAGGGAAGCCGGCAGGATCCCGGCTGCTCCAAACTTTCGATTGACTTCGTCCAAGGCCTGTTCTGCGTTGTGCCAGGTGTCCTCGTGGCCGTCGAAACTGAGCTGTTGGCCGCCGCGGCCGGCGTCCTCCAGTTGCTCCGCCCGGAGCCCGATCAGCCGGACGGGCTGCGGACGCTCGCCAAGGTCAGCCAAGAGGGCCGCGGCTGCTGCCTGGAGTTGCTTGGCACTGTTGGACGGCGCCTGCAGCTTCCGCGACCGGCTCAAGGTGGTGAAGTCCGAATAGCGCAGCTTCAGCGCGATGGTTCCGGCCCGCAGGCCGCCCGCCCGCATCCTCGCCGCCGTGCGGTACGCCAGCCGCAACAGCTCGCGGTGCAGCGTCTGGTCGTCGTCGACATCCTTCTCGAAGGTCTCTTCGGCGCCGATGCTCTTCTCCAAGCGTTCGGGCGTTACCGCCCGATCATCGATGCCCCAGGCGAGCCGGTGCACGTGGTCGCCGGTGGCGCCCAGCACGCGGTGCAGCGCGGCCTGCGGGGTCTGCGCCACATCGGCCACGGTACGGATGCCGAGGCGGGCAAGGACCTCGCCCGTCTTGGCACCGACGCCCCACAAGGCACCCACCGGCAATGGATGCAGGAAGGCCAGTGTGTCCGCCTCGGGGACGAGCAGCAGCCCATCCGGCTTGGCATGGGTAGAAGCGATCTTCGCCACGAACTTGGAGGCCGCGATGCCCACCGTCGCCGTCAGCCCCAACTCATCGGAGATCCTGCGGCGGATCAGCGCCCCGATCTCCAGTGGCTCCCCCAGCCGCCGCCGCGCGCCGGCCACGTCAAGGAAAGCCTCGTCGACGCTGAGTGGTTCCACCAGCGGAGTGATCTCCCGGAAGATCGCCATGATCCGCGCCGAGGCCTGCTGGTACTTCGTATGGCTGGGCTCGATGATGTCCGCCTGTGGACACAGCATGCGCGCCCGGGCCATCGGCATGGCCGAGCGGACGCCGTATTTGCGGGCCTCGTAGGAAGCCGACAGCACCACTGCCCGGCCGGAGGCGGACCCCACGATCACCGGCAGTCCAACAAGCTCGGGCCGCTCCAGCAGTTCCACGCCAACAAAGAAGGCATCCATATCCACGTGGAGGATGGTGCAGTTCTGCTGGTCCGGAGCGCTCACAGGACTATCGTAGGCTGGCGCCGCCGTCCCCTGCCGCCACGGCCGCACAGGCGGCTGCACGCGATTGTCTAGACTGGTCTGAGAGATCGGAACCATCGCGAGGAGCGCCGCCCCATGCCGTACGGCCCAAAAGGAATCCCGCCATGCACGGGCAGACCGGAGGTAGCAGCATGGAGCCGACGCTGACCACAACGAGTCCTGCCGAGCAGGAGGACTTCCGACTGGCCGTAGCAGGCATGTTGCAGCAGTTCCTGGCCGGGCAGAAGGAACTGCTGCTCGAGGCGGCCCCGGACGCGGCACCGTTGGTGGAAGCCATCGCGGACCTCACCGCGGGCGGCAAGCGCCTGCGTGCGCTGCTGGCGTACTGGGGCTGGCGCGGGGCCGGGGGGCCGATGCTGGCCGAACCGGCCGTGCAGGCCGGGGTCGCGCTGGAACTCTTCCAGGCAGCGGCACTGATCCACGATGACATCATCGACCGCTCGGATACACGCCGGGGAAACCCGAGCGTGCACCGCAGGTTTGAACAGCAGCATCGCCGCAATGGCTGGTCGCTGGACGCCGAACGCTACGGACAGGCCTCCGCGCTGCTGGCCGGTGATCTCTGCCTGTCCCTCAGCGAGGAGGTCTTTTCCGGCATCGGGGCGGAGTCGGCAGCGGGGACACCGGCCCGCGCCATCTTCAACCGGATGCGTGCCGAGGTCATGGCCGGCCAGTATCTGGACCTGCTCGAGGAGGCCGCCGGCCCGGGCCGTCCGGTTGAGGCCGCCGTGGACCGCGCCCTGCAGATCCTGCGCTATAAGTCGGCCAAATACTCCACCGTCCACCCGCTGAGTGTGGGCGGCGCCTTGGCCGGCGCATCAGCCGAACTGCTCGAGGCCTATGAAGCGTTCTCGCTGCCGTTGGGAGAAGCCTTCCAAATCCGGGACGATGTCCTGGGCGTCTTCGGCGATCCCGCCACCACCGGCAAGCCCGCCGGCGACGACCTGCGCGAAGGCAAGCGCACGGTCCTGATCGCGCACACCCTTAACAACTGCACGCCGGCCGAACGCGACCTGCTGGAGGCCAAGCTGGGGTCGGTGGAACTTTCCGAGCAGACGGTGGAAGAACTCCGCGGGCTCATCGCCAGCAGCGGTGCCCTGGCGGCAGCAGAGCAGATGATTTCCGAACGAACGGCTGCGGTCGATGAAGCACTCGCCGCCCTGCCCGTGACCGAAGACGTCCGCCACGCGCTGGGCCGGCTGGCCGACGCAGCGGTGCGCCGCAGCGCTTAAACGCGCGGCGGGGTCCGCCCGCGCCAAGCGGACGGACCCCGGACCAGGACAAGCAGTGCGGCTTGCTACCAGCCCAGCGCCTGGGCGCGGCGGCGGATCTCGGTCTTGCGGCCTTCACGCAGGGCATCAATGGGCCGGCCCGGCAATGAATCGTCGGCGGTAAAGAGCCAGCGCAAGGCTTCCTCATCGCTGAAGCCGGCATCGGAAAGGACCGCCAGCGTGCCCTTAAGGCTCTCAAGGACGCCTGAGTCGACCAGGAAAGCCGCCGGCACCGAGCGGATCTGGCGCTCCCCCACCTTCGCGGCCAGCAGGGCCCGTTCCTCCAGCAAGCTGCGCACGTCCTTTACAGAGACGTCCAGTTGCTCTGCGACGTCGGGCAGCGGCAGCCAATCGGCAATCAGTTCTTCAAGTTCACTCACGGTATAAGCGTGCCACGGCGACCCACCCGGAGCCATTTCAACAGCCCGACACGCCGCCGTCATTCTTCATTCACCAGCTCCCGCTGTTGTGTTATGCGTCAATAGTGTAGATTCACATGAGTCACACTTTTAACATTGATAACAAATGACACACCAGTACCACTGTGCGGCCCGTTGGGGGACGCTCGCCAGGCCGCAGAACAAGGATGAGGGACATCAATGACCGATCAGCGCCCGATCACGCGCAACGACCGCAGCCAGCCCCGCCGGGTGCTACTGTCCGCGGCAGCCACCGCGGCGATTCCCGCCGTCGTGCTGTCCTCCGCCGCCTTGGCCATGCCCGCGCAGGCGGCTGAACTCCCGCCCCGCGCCGCACTGCAGCCTAAGGCAGCAATACCGGGTGTCACGGTTCCCGCCGCCGCCTTCATTCCCGCCTCCCAGGTCGCCGCCCAGGTGCCCGCTGCGCTGCGGACGCAGGCCACTCCGTCCACCCACACCGTGCGCGCCGGCGAGACGGTCAGCGGCATCGCCGCCCGCTACGGCCTCTCCACCCAGAAGGTGCTCTCACTGAACGGCCTACGCGCCAGCACCGTCATTCATCCCGGCCAGAAGATCAAACTGGGCGGTTCGGCCGCAGCCAAGTCCTCGGTCAGCACGGCTGCGAAGACCTCCTCCGGTGCCGGCAACTACACGGTCAAGTCCGGCGATACGCTCTCCGGCATCGCCGCCAAGCACGGCATGAGCCTGGGCGCCGTCCTCTCGGCCAACAACCTCAAGATCAGTTCCGTCATCTATCCGGGCCAGAAGATCAAGGTCAAGGGCGGCTCGTCCTCCGTGTCCAGCGCCTCGATCAAGACCCCGGCGAAAGCTCCCGCCAGGGTCGGCAAGGCCTCCAGCTGCCGGCAACTACACGGTCAAGTCCGGCGATACGCTCTCCGGCATCGCCGCCAAGCACGGCATGAGCCTGGGCGCCGTCCTCTCGGCCAACAACCTCAAGATCAACTCGGTCATCTATCCGGGCCAGAAGATCAAGGTCAAGGGCGGTAAGTCCTCCGTGTCCAGCGCGGCGGCCAAGACACCGGCTAAAGCTTCCACCAAGACCGGCAAGACCTCCGCCAGCGGCAACTACACGGTCAAGCCGGGCGACACGCTCTCCGGCATCGCCGCCCGGCACGGGATGAGCCTGGCTTCCGTCCTTTCCGCGAACAACCTCAAGGTCACGTCGGTGATCTACCCCGGCCAGAAGCTCAAGGTATCCGGCGGGTCCGTGTCCACTGCGTCGACCTCGTCCAAGACACCGGCCAAGGCTCCGGCCACGAGCAACGCCGCCGGCTCCGGCAGCTACACCGTCAAGTCCGGGGACACGCTCTCCGGCATCGCCGGCAAGCTCAACGTGACGCTCTCCAGCCTGCTGCAGGCCAGCGGCCTGAAGTCGACGTCGATCATCTACCCGGGCCAGAAGATCGGCGTCCCCGGCAACTCGACGGCGTCGCAAACCACGACGGCGAACGTCGGCACTGCCTCCGCCGCACCGCTGGTGCCGAGCACCTTCCTGCACTACACCTACCCCGAGGCCGTGGTGTCCAAGGCGAACGAGAACAAGCGGTTGCTGCTCTCCACACCGCAGCCCAGCCAGGCGCAGATGAAGGACATCGTCGCCGAAACCGCCCGCAAGATGGGCGTCGATCCCAGGCTCGCGCTGGCACATGCCTACCAGGAGTCCGGCTTCCAGCAGACCGCTGTTTCGCCGGCCAACGCCATCGGCGCCATGCAGGTCATTCCGTCCTCGGGCGAGTGGGCCTCGGACTTGGTGGGCCGCAAGCTCAACCTGCTCGACCCCTATGACAACGCGACCGCCGGCGTGGCGATTATCCGCTCCCTGGTCAGCACCAGCCCGTCCCTGGACATCGCCATCGCGTCCTACTATCAGGGCCAGTACGGTGTGATGACCTACGGCATGTACAAGGACACCAAGGCCTATGTGGCGTCGGTGAAGTCGCACATGAAGAAGTTCTAGCCGGCCACGGCCCACGCCGCGAAGGGACCCGAAGCACGGTGTTGATTAACCACGCCGCCGATTCGGGTCCCTTCGCTCATCGGACTAGGATCGTAGAGTGCAGCAACCCGCAACTGATTCACTGGTCGGCGCCCTGATCGACGGACGCTACCGTGTTCTTTCGCGCCTGGCGCGCGGCGGGATGTCCACCGTCTACCTGGCGTCCGACACCCGGCTGGACCGCAATGTGGCGCTCAAGGTCCTCTATCCCTATCTGGCGGAAGACCAAAGCTTCCTTGAACGGTTTGAGCGCGAAGCCAAATCGGCGGCCCGGCTCTCGCACCCCCATGTGGTGGGCGTTTACGACCAAGGCATCGACGGCAATGTCGCCTATCTGGCGATGGAATACGTGCGCGGGCACACGCTCCGCGACCTGCTGAACGAATCCGCGCCGCTGACCCCCCGGCACGCGCTTGCCGTGCTGGATCCGGTTATCGAGGGGCTCTCGGCCGCGCACGCCGCCGGCCTGGTCCACCGCGACATCAAGCCGGAGAACGTCCTGATGTCCGACGACGGACGGATCAAGCTGGGCGACTTCGGCTTGGCGCGCGCGGTGACCACCAGCACCAGCACCGGCACCCTGATCGGGACTGTGGCGTATCTGCCGCCCGAGCTGGTCACCGGCACGGCGGCCGATGAACGCAGTGATGTGTACTCCGTGGGAATCATGCTGTTCGAGATGCTGACCGGACGCCAGCCTTTCACCGGAGACGTGCCCATCCAGGTGGCGTTCCAGCACGTCAATTCCACCGTTCCGGCACCGTCCAGCCTGGTTCCCGGGCTCGCTTCGGACCTGGACGAACTGGTGCTCTGGTGCACGGCTTCAGACCCGGACCAGCGGCCGGTGGATGCCACGGCGCTGCTCGGCGAACTGCGGCACGTGCACAAGTCGCTCAGCGATGCACAGCTGGACCTCCAGAGCGCACCGGCCAGGGAAGCGGGGGCATCGGCCACCGAGGTCATCGCCTCCGATCCACACCGCACCACCGTGATCTCCCGTCCGGCGCAGCACACCCAGATTTTCAGCGCCGGCGAGGCCGGTGCGGCGCCGGCGGCCGAGCAACGGCCGCTGTCCGCGCGGGAATCGAAGAAGCGCCAGCGGGAACTCGCCCGCAGCGCCCGGCGTCCTGAGCAGAACCTGAGGCGCGGCAATCCTCGCCGCCGCGGCGCGATCTGGATTGTAGTGCTGGCGATCGTGGCCGCGCTGATTGCCGCTGCGGGATGGTTCTTCGGCATGGGCCCGGGCGCGCTCGTTTCGGTACCGGACGTCGCCGGAAAACCCGTGGCGGAAGCCCAGAGCATGCTTCAGGAGCAAGGGCTGGAGTACAGGCTGCAGGAAGTTTTCGACGAAAAGGTGGCCAAGGGAATCGCCGTGGGCACGGAGCCGGACGCGCCCATTGAAGTGCGCCGGTTCGAGCACCTCGCGCTGGTGGTATCCAAGGGGCCGGAATTGTTCGCGGTCCCGCCGCTGGCCGGCATGACCTTGGACAAGGCCACGGCCGCGCTTGAAGAAGCCAACCTCACCGCCGGCAAGGTCAAGAAGGCCTACGACGAGGACGTCGCCGCGGGCACCGTCCTCAGCCACAAACCTGGCGAAGGCAAACAGCTCAGGCGGGGCTCCGCCGTCGAGCTGACCGTTTCGAAGGGACCAAAGCCTTTTGATGTCCCCCAGGTGGTAGGCCAGCCCCAGGGTGATGCCGCCGCCGCCCTGGAAGGTGCCGGACTGAAGGTGGAGATAGCACCCGAGGCCGTCTTTGACCGCAACGTCCCGAAGGGTGCGGTGGCCGCGCAGGCTCCTGCCGAGGGCCAGTTGATTCGCGGCGACACGGTCACCTTGACCCTCTCCAAGGGACCGCGGATGGTCGAAGTCCCGGACATGGTAGGCCGGCAGGTGGACGACGCAGAGCGCAAGCTGAAGGAACTTGGCTTCGAGGTGGAAGTCAACGAGATCCTCGGCGGCTTCTTCGGCACCGTCCGGGCCCAGGATCCGGTCAATGAGTCCGTCCCCGAAGGCTCCGTCATCACGCTGACCGTGGTGTAATGCAGGCCCCGGCCCGTCCGCCGGACGGGCGGACGGGCCCATCCCCTCCCGTGAACGCAGAAGGCCCGGAACCTCTTCCAAGGTTCCGGGCCTTCTGCTGTGCGCGCGGGAGCTGCGGCTACGGCTGGCGGGAGAGCGCTCCGGCCACCAGGAACGCCATCTCCAGCGACTGCATGTGGTTCAGCCGCGGATCGCAGACGGACTCGTAGCGGTCCAAGAAGGCGTTCTGGTCGATCGGATCGGCACCGCCGAGGCACTCGGCCACATCGTCGCCGGTCATTTCCACGTGCAGGCCGCCGGGGAACGTGCCGAGTTCGTGGTGGACATCGAAGAAGCCGCGCACTTCGTCGATCACGTCGTCGAAGTTCCGGGTCTTGTAGCCGTTCGGCGAGGTCACGGTGTTTCCGTGCATGGGATCGGTCACCCACAGCACCTTGGCGCCGCTGTCCGTTACCCGCTTGACCAGTTCCGGCAGCTTCTGCCGGATATTGCCCGCGCCCATCCGGGTGATGAACGTCAACCGTCCGGGCTCGCGTTCCGGATCCAGTTTGTCGATCAGCCGCAGGGCGTCGTCCGCCGAGCTGGTCGGTCCCAGCTTGACCCCGATCGGGTTGCGGACCTTGGACAGGAATTCCACGTGGGCGCCGTCCAGTTGCCGGGTGCGTTCGCCGATCCAGAGGAAATGCCCCGAGGTGTTGTAGGGCAGGCCGGTGCGCGAATCGATGCGCGTCAGGGCCCGCTCGTAGTCCAGCACCAGCGCCTCATGGCTGGCGAAGAACTCCACCCGCTTGAGCGCGTCGAAGTCGGCCCCGCAGGCGTCCATGAATTTCACCGCGCGGTCGATTTCGCGCGCGAGCGACTCGTAGCGGGAATGTGCCGGATTGGCCGTGAAGCCCTTGTTCCAGTGGTGCACCAGCCGCAGGTCGGCGAATCCGCCCTGGGTAAAAGCCCGGATCAGGTTCAGCGTGGAGGCCGAGGTGTGGTACGCCTGCACCATCCGGCTGGCATCGTGGGCGCGGGACTCGGGGGTGAAGTCGAACCCGTTGACCATGTCGCCGCGGTAGGCCGGCAGCGTCACGCCCTCGCGGGTCTCGTCGTTGGACGAACGGGGCTTGGCGAACTGGCCGGCCATCCTGCCCATTTTGATCACGGGCAGCGAGGCGCCGTAGGTGAGCACCACGGCCATCTGCAGAATGGTCTTGACCCGGGCGCTGATCTTGTCGGCAGTGGCTGCGCCGAAGGTCTCGGCACAATCTCCGCCCTGGAGCAGGAAGGCCTTGCCATCGGCGGCCTGGGCCAGGCGTTCGCGCAGGACGTCGACTTCGCCGGCGAAGACCAGCGGCGGCAGCGTGTTCAGCTCGGCAACAGCGGAGGCGTGGACCGAGGCGTCGTGCCAGCTGGGCTGCTGCACCACCGGCAGCTCGCGCCAGTCATCCAAACCGGGGTAGTTCGCCGCCGTGGGCAGCTGGTCGGGAACGGAAGCAGTAAAGGTTGTATCGGTCACGCCTCAATCGTAGACCGCGGCTCTGCCCGGCTTCATGTGCAGAGGTCATGCTCCGACGACCTGCCGTCACATTGCGGCCGGATCAGTGGCCATCCTGAGCTGATCCCGGGGCTGTGCCGCCGCCCTCCGGATGACCGGCGGTATTCCCTGGCTGAGCGGCGGTTCCGCCCGCACCGTCCTGCCGGCCGGCCAAGCCGTCCGGGCCGGTGCCTGAAGCGCCGGCGCCTGAAGGTGCTGTGCCGGAACGTGCTGTGCCGGAAGGTGCTGTGCCGGAAGGGGCGGCCGAGGGTTCGGCGGCCGCTTCGTCGCCGGACGCCGGCCCCGCTGCTCCGGGCTGCCCGTTCCCCTGCCCGGCAGGCGCAGGCACCTCGGCGGCAGGCGTTGCTGCGCCGATCACCGTGATGGCACCGGGCGCCTTGGTCTTCGGCGGTTCCGGTTGCTCCGCGGGCAGCCCGACGGCGGTCTGGCGCTGGCTGTCCCCGCGGGCCGGCTTGCGTGCTGATTGCCGCGCCTTGACGGTGCTGGCGTAAGAGTCCACGTATTCCTGCCCGGAGAGCCGCATGATCTCGTACATGATCTCGTCGGTGACCGAGCGCTGGATGAACCGGTCGTCTTCCAGGCCTTTGTAGCGGGAGAAGTCCAGCGGCTTGCCCATGATGATGCCCACCCGGCGGATGTTGGGGATGCGCCGGCCGATCGGCTGGACCTTGTCCGTGCCGATCATCGCCACCGGAATGACCGGCACCCCGGTGCTCAGCACCAGCTTCGCCACGCCGGTCTTGCCGCGGTACAGCTTGCCGTCCGGCGACCGGGTGCCTTCCGGGTAGATGCCCAGCAGCCCGCCCTCCTGCAGTGCGTCCCGTCCGGCCAACAGAGAGGTGGCCGAGGCCGCCCCGCCTGAACGGTCCATCGGCAGCTGGTTCGTCATCTTGAAGAACGCGGCGGTGAGCTTGCCCTTGAGTCCCTTGCCGGTGAAATATTCGCTCTTGGCCAGGAACACCACGGGCCGGGACACCGCCAGCGGCAGGAAAATCGAATCGGAGAAAGAAAGGTGGTTGCTGGCCAGCACGGCAGGCCCGTTATCCGGAATGTTGTCCAGGCCCTTGACCCACGGCCGGAAGAGCAGGCGAACCACCGGCCCCACGACAATGGTCTTCATAAACCAGTAGAACACGTGTGCCTTTCCATTCCGCCGCCGCAGGCCGCATAACAATTCCGTTTGAGACTCTACTCCAGCTTGGCGTCTGCGTGGCCGCGGCGCGGGCAACGCCGGAGAAGGAAGGGGCGGCAATCAATGGCCGAACGGCTCCCATAATGACACGATAGAGCCATGACTTCTGCTCTCGACGGGGCCTTCTCCAGCTCCGGCCACGGCCCCCATTCCCGCCTGGGCGTGGTGCTGCTGCACGGCTTTACCGGTTCCCCGCGCAGCATGCGGGGGTGGGCGGAGAGCTTGGCCGACGCCGGCTTCGCGGTGCGGCTGCCGCTGCTGCCCGGCCACGGCACCACGTGGCAGGATCTGGGAACGTCGCGCTGGCAAAGCTGGTACGGGGCGGCCGAGCAGGCCTTCGCCGAACTCGCCCGCGAGCGCAGCCAGGTCTTCGTCGCCGGGCTGTCCATGGGCGGCGCCCTCGCGCTGCGGCTGGCCGCGCACCGACCGGTCTCCGGCGTGCTGCTGGTGAACCCGGGACTGACCATCGCCGACCCTCGGGCACCGTTCAGCGGGCTGATGAAGTACGTCCTCAAGTCGGTGCCGGCCATCGGCAACGACATCAACATGCCGGGCATCGATGAGGGCGCGTACGACCGCACCCCGGTGGCGGCAGCCCACCAACTGGGCCAGCTCTTCAAGACGGTGGTGGCCGACCTGCCCCGGGTCACCGCTCCGACGCTGGTTTTCCGCTCCGCCGTGGACCATACCGTGCCCGAGTCCTCCATGCGCGTGCTGCGGCGCCGTATCGGCACCGCCCGGCTGGAGGTGGTGCCGCTCCCGGACAGCTACCACGTGGCCACCATGGACCATGACGCCGAACTGATTTACCGCCGATCGGCGGAATTCATCCAGGCCGTCGCGGCCACGTCACCTATGCAGACAGGAGCCACCCGTGCCGGGGCATGATCAGGACCGGGACGACGCCGTCTGGCAGGATCTGGTGGCCCGGCTGGAAGAAACCGACTCCGGGACCCCGGACGGCCCCCTGCCGGAGCCGCCGGCCGCTGACGGCGGCACGGATCCCCGGCGTCTGCGCGACATCTTCGAGCACCGCCTGCCGGAGGCCGGGTCGCCCGGTGCGCCGTCCGGCCCGCGGGACTACATCGCCGAGGAACCGGACGACGACGAGGGCTACGTACCGCCGGAGCCGGAACCGTTGGGCGCCGGCGAACCGCTGCTGGTACTGGCATGGGTCGGCGCGGTGGGCTCGCCGCTGGGTCTGCTGCTGACCGCCATGCTGTGGCGCGGTGCCCCCTTGGCTGCGGTCCTGGGGATGGTGGTGCTTTTCGTGGCGTCCGCCGTCTACCTGCTCTTCCGGCTGCCGAAGGAACGCGACGGGCACGACGACGGGGCACGCGTCTGACCCGACCGGCGTCGGGATCACTGTGCCGGGATCAGCCGGCGGCGGCCCGGGCGAGGTCTGCGGCACCGATCATCCCCGCCCTCGGCCCCAAGGCTGCCAGCCGGACGTCCGCCAGCGGGCGGAACCCGCGGCCGGTCAGGTTCCGCTCCAGCGCATGACGGGCCGGCCGCAGCAGCAAATCGCCCGCTTCACAGAGCCCGCCGCCGATCACGAACAGGCCGGGATCCAGCGCAGCGGCCAGATTGGCCAGCCCCAGCCCCAGCCATTCGCCGGTTTCTTCCAGCAGTCGGACACTGGCCGGGTCGGCCAACTTCGCCTGTTCCGTCACCACTGCGCCGGTGATGTCCTCCACGATGCCGCCCGCGGCCTGCAGCCATCGCTGGGCCACCGGTGAATTCGCCGCCGCCAGCTCCCTGGCCTCGCGGCCCAGGGCGTTACCCGAGGCGTATTGCTCCCAGCAGCCGCGGTTTCCGCACGCGCAGCGGTGTCCCCCGGGCATGATGACCTGATGCCCGAATTCCCCCGCAACGCCCCAGCGTCCCCGCTCCAGCCGGCCGTCCATCACCATCGCTCCGCCGATGCCCGTGCCCAAGGTGACACACACCAGTCGCGGCTCCCCTGCCCCCGCACCAAACCGGAACTCGCCCCAGGCGGCGGCATCGGCGTCGTTGACTACGGTGACGGGCCGGCGCAGCAGCCGTTGAAGGTTGTCCCGCAGCGGTTCGTTCCGCCACGCCAGGTGCGGGCTGAACAATACGGTGCCGCCGGCCAGATCCATCCAGCCGGCTGCGCCAACGCCCACCGCCACCACCTGCTGCTCGGAGGCCAGGTCGCGCACCAGCGCCGCGATGAGCTCCTCCACGTCCCGCGGATCGTGACCCGGGGTCGGACGTACCAGCTCCGCGACCACGTTCCCGGCACCATCGACGGCTCCGGCCGCCACTTTGGTGCCGCCGATATCGATCCCCACCGCCAGTCCGCTGTTCTCCACCTCCCCATCGTAGGCAAGCCGGCCCTATGCGCCGGGCAGCCGGAGCGGGAAGGACCGTTACCGTTTCGTAGGTTACCTGCCGGTAGGCCCTGTGATTTAGGTTATAGGCTAAAGGCAACCTCCGTCAGGGAGGCTGAGCAGAGCTGGCCACAGCTGAAGTAGTGAGGAGCTAACGTGCGCGAATACAGCGTGCCCGTCCTGGTTGACGTTCCGCGGGATGCCAACATCGCCGACCTGGTGGTTGAGCAGGCGCAGAAGGCATCGAACCCCGCCTTGTTTTCCCGCAAGGATTCGTCCGGCGCCTGGCAGGACATCCGTGCCACCGACTTCCTCGCCGACGTGACACGCCTGGCCAAGGGGCTCATCTCCTCCGGCGTCCAGCCGGGCCAACGCGTGGGCATCATGGCCCGCACACGCTACGAATGGTCGCTGGTGGACTTTGCGGTCTGGTTCGCGGGCGCTGTGTCGGTGCCGATTTACGAGACCTCCTCCCCCAGCCAGATCGCGTGGATCCTGGGCGATTCGGGCGCCGTCGCCGTGTTCGCCGAAAGTGCCGCCCATGAAGCCAAGGTCCGCCGGGCCGCCCTCGACGAGGGCCTGGAAAGCCTGAAGCACGTGTGGCAGTTGGACGAAGAGTCGCTGGACGCCCTGCGCACCGCCGGCAACGATGTAGCGGACGCCGAGGTGGAGGAACGCCGCAGCGCGGCGGGCCTCGACGACCTGGCCACGATCATCTACACCTCCGGCACCACCGGCCGGCCCAAGGGCTGCGAACTGACCCACGGGAATTTCGTGGAGCTGTCCAAGAACGCCGCCGCGGCGCTGCCCGACGTCGCCCACGAGGGCGCCCAGACCATCATGTTCCTGCCGCTGGCCCACGTCTTCGCACGGTTTATCTCCGTGCTCTGCGTCGCCGCGGGAGCCACGGTAGCGCATACGCCGGACATCAAGAACCTGCTGCCGGACCTGCAGAGTTACCGGCCCACGTTCATCCTGGCCGTTCCGCGCGTCTTCGAGAAGGTCTACAACAGCTCCATGCTCAAGGCGGAGGATGGCGGCAAGGGCAAGATCTTCCACGCCGCCGCCGACACCGCCGTCGCCTGGTCGCGTGCCGACGCGGCGGGCAAGGTGCCGCTGACCCTGAAGCTCAAGCACAAGCTCTTCGACAAGCTGGTCTACCACAAGATCCGCGAAGCGATGGGCGGCCGCGTTGAGCATGCCGTCTCCGGCGGCGGCCCGCTGGGTGAACGGCTGGGGCATTTCTTCCACGGCATCGGCCTGCTGGTGCTGGAAGGCTACGGGCTCACCGAAACGACGGCGCCGATCTCCGTCAACACGCCCCAGCTGGTCAAGATCGGCACGGTCGGAGCCCCGCTGCCCGGCAATGCTGTCAAGATTGCCGACGACGGCGAGATCCTCACCAAGGGCGTCTGCGTGCTCCGCGGCTACTTCAACCGCCCGGATCTCACCGCCGAGGCGTTCCAGGACGGCTGGTTCCGTACCGGCGACGTCGGCGAACTGGACGCCGACGGTTTCCTGAGCATCACCGGCCGGAAGAAAGAGATCATCGTGACGGCCAGCGGCAAGAACGTTGTCCCGGCACAGCTTGAAGATCAAATCCGCGCCGATGCGCTGGTGTCCCAATGCGTGGTGATCGGCGACAACCGCCCGTTCATCTCCGCGCTCATCACGCTGGACGAGGAAGCCCTGCCCGGCTGGCTGGAACGCCACGGGCTGCCGGCCAGCACCACGATGGAACAGGCCGCCGACCACGACGCCGTGAAGTCCGCCCTCCAGGCCCTGATCGACCAGGCCAACCAGTCGGTCTCGCAGGCGGAGGGAATCAAGTCCTTCCGCGTCATCCCGTCCGATTTCACCGAAGCGTCCGGACACCTGACGCCGTCGCTGAAGATCAAGCGGGCGCAGGTACTGGCCGATTTCGACGAGTACGTGGAGCAGATCTACACCAGCGTCCGGCAATAACCGCTCGGACGCAACGGAAGGGCTGCCGCTTCACAGCGGCAGCCCTTCCGTCGTCTGTCAGACCGTTCGGCGCCGGCCTTCCGGCTACGCCGGGTCGATCACCAGCAGCAGGTCGCCGCCCTGGACCTGTTCGACGGCGGAGACTGCCAGCCGCGCCACGGTCCCGCCGGCCGGGGCAGTGATGCCGGCCTCCATCTTCATCGCCTCGATGGTTGCCACCGTGTCACCGGCCTTGATGGTGTCCCCGGGCTTGACGATGACCGTGACCGCGCCGGCGAACGGAGCCGCCACGTGTCCCGGCTGTCCGGGATCCGCCTTCTCCGCGACCTTGACCTCTGATTCCACGCTGCGGTCGCGCACCGTCACGTTGCGCTGCTGGCCGTTGAGCGTGCAATGCACGGTGCGCATGCCCTTCTCATCCGGCTCCGAGATGGCGCCCAGCATGGCGATCAGGCGGACGCCCTTCTCGAGCGCGATCACATGTTCGGACCCGGGCTGCAGCCCGTAGAGGTAGTCCAGCGTGTCCAGCACGGAGACATCTCCGTACGTTTCCCGGGTCTTCTCGAACTCCTTGGCGGGGCCGGCAAAGAGCAGCCGGTTCAGTGTGGCCCGCCGCGTGGCCGGGTCCGCGGCCAATGCTGCCGAGTCTTCGGCGGAGAGCACCTCGTTGCGGGGCTTGATGTTGCGCCCTGCCAGCGCCTTCGTGCGGAACGGCTCCGGCCAGCCGCCGGGCGGATCACCCAGCTCGCCGGAGAGGAAGCCAATCACGGAATCCGGGATGTCGAACTTCCGCGGGTCCGCCGCGAACTCCTCCGGGTCGACGTTGGCACCCACCAGCTGCAGAGCCAGATCGCCCACCACCTTGGACGACGGCGTCACCTTCACCAGCCGGCCGAGGATCTTGTCGGCGGCCGAGTACATGTCCTCGATCGCCTCGAACCGTTCGCCGAGTCCCAGCGCGATGGCTTGCTGCCGCAGGTTGGAGAGCTGTCCGCCGGGAATTTCGTGGGTATATACGCGGCCGGTCGGCCCCGGCAACCCCGACTCGAACGGAGCATAGACGCGGCGCACCGCTTCCCAGTAGGGCTCGAGCGAACCCACCGCGGCCAGGTCCAGGCCGGTGTCGCGCTCGGTGTGGGCCAGGGCGGCGACCAGCGCCGACATCGACGGCTGGCTGGTGGTGCCGGCCATCGCTGCGCTGGCGGTGTCGACCGCGTCCACACCGGCATCGACGGCAGCCAACAGCGTGGCCAGCTGCCCTCCGGCCGTGTCGTGGGTGTGCAGGTGCACCGGCAGATCGAAGCGTTCACGCAGCGCCGAGACCAGCTTGGCTGCGGCCGCCGGACGCAGCAGGCCGGCCATGTCCTTGATCGCCAGGATGTGGGCTCCGGCGTCGACAATCCGGTCGGCCAAGGCCAGGTAGTAGTCCAGCGTGTAGAGGTCCTCGGCGGGATCCAGCAGGTCGCCGGTGTAGCAGAGCGCAACTTCCGCCACGGCCGTTCCGGTCTCTCGCACGGCGCGGATCGCGGGTTCCATCTGCGAGACATCGTTGAGCGCATCGAAAATCCGGAAAATATCGATGCCGGTGGCGGCCGCTTCCTTGACGAACGCCGTAGTGACCTCCTCCGGGTACGGCGTGTAGCCCACCGTGTTCCGGCCGCGCAGCAGCATCTGCAGGCAGATGTTCGGCATCGCCTGCCGCAGCGCCGCCAACCGCTCCCACGGGTCCTCGCCCAGGAACCGCAACGCCACGTCGTAGGTTGCCCCGCCCCATGCCTCCACCGAGAGCAGCTGCGGGGTCAGGGCGGACACGGCAGGTGCCGCATTCAGCAGGTCCTTGGTCCGCACGCGGGTGGCCAGCAGCGACTGGTGGGCGTCGCGGAAGGTTGTATCGGTGACCGCCACGGGCGTCTGGGCCCGCAGCTCGGCAGCGAACTTCTCCGGCCCCAACTGCTGGAGGCGCTGCCGCGAGCCCGACGCCGGGACCGCGGTCAGTGCGCCGGTCGCCTCGAGCGCCTGCCGGGCCGGTTCGGGCAGCTTGTCCACCGGTGCCGTGGCCACCGGCAGCTCCCCGTTCGGCTTGTTGACCGTGACATCCGCCAGCCAGGTCAACAGCTTGGTTCCGCGGTCGGCGGAGACACGCGCCTTCAGCAACTCCGGCCGTTCGTCAATGAACGATGTGGCCACGTTGCCGGCGAGGAAATCCGGATCCTCCAACACCGCCTGCAGGAACGCAATGTTGGTGGAGACGCCGCGGATTCGGAACTCGGCCAAGGCACGCTTGGCGCGGGCCGCCGCCGTCGCAAAGTCCCGGCCCCGGCAGGTGAGCTTGACCAGCATCGAGTCGAAGTGCGGGCTGATCTCGGCCCCGGTGTAGATGGTTCCGCCGTCCAACCGGACGCCCGCGCCGCCGGCCGAGCGGTAGGCGGTGATCTTGCCGACGTCGGGCCGGAAGCCGTTGGCCGGATCCTCGGTGGTGATCCGGGACTGCATGGCGGCTCCGTTGATGAACACCGTCTCCTGGGACAACCCCAGATCCGCCAGGCTTTCACCGGCGGCAATGCGCATCTGGGACTGCACCAGATCGACGTCGGTGATCTCCTCGGTCACCGTATGCTCCACCTGGATCCGCGGGTTCATCTCAATGAAGACGTGCTGCCCGGCCCGTTCGCCCACGGTGTCCACCAGGAATTCGACCGTGCCGGCGTTGGTGTAGCCGAGCGCCTCGGCGAATTTCACGGCATCCCGGTACAGCGCCTGGCGGATGTTCTCGTCCAGGTTGGGGGCGGGGGCGATTTCGATGACCTTCTGGTGCCGGCGCTGGAGCGAGCAATCACGTTCGAAGAGGTGCATGACGTTGCCCTGCCCGTCGGCCAGGATCTGCACCTCGATGTGGCGCGGCCGCAGCACGGCCTGCTCCAGGAAAACTGTGGGGTCGCCGAAGGCGGTGTCGGCTTCGCGCATGGCAGCAGCCAGCGCTTCCGGCAGGTCCTTCGGGCTATCGACCCGGCGCATGCCGCGCCCGCCGCCGCCGGCCACGGCCTTGACAAAGATCGGGAAGCCGATCTCCTCGGCCTCGGCCAGCAGCTTCTCCGGATCGGAGCTGGGGTCGGTGGACTTCAGCACCGGGATCCCGGCCTGGCGCGCTGCCTGCAAGGCGCGGACCTTGTGTCCGGCCAACTCCAGCACGTCGGCCTTGGGACCGACGAAGGCTATGCCCGCACCGGCGGCGGCACGAGCCAGATCAGGATTCTCGGATAAGAAGCCGTAGCCGGGGTAGATGGCGTCCGCACCGGATTCCTTGGCCACCCGAATGATCTCGTTGATGTCGAGATAGGCCCGCACGGGGTGTCCGGGCTCGCCAATGAGATACGCCTCGTCGGCTTTCTGCCGGTGGATCGAATTGCGGTCCTCATGGGGGAACACGGCCACGGTCTTCGCGCCCAGTTCATAGGCCGCGCGGAAAGCCCTGATGGCGATTTCGCCACGATTGGCTACCAGGATCTTTGAGAACATTTCACTCCTGCAACATTGCCGGGTCCGGATTGAGGATTTGAGACACGACCGTCCGGCACCGGAGCCGGCGGACTCAGTGAGCCAAGTCTCACGGACGGCCCGCTGAACTGGCAAGCCAGTGTTGCATAGATCACCTCCTGATGGTGGTTCGTGGCCTGGATGTTACGGTGCCGCGGCCGGCGCCGAAGAGAAACGCCGCGGCACCGCGCCGATGGCACAGTCTCCTGCGACGCTCCACCTATGATGGATAGGGTGCCGTGAAGACTTATCCGGCGCAGGAGCCCTACGACTCGATACGTTAGGTTTTGGTTTTTACGTGCAAGTAGTGAGCATCAGCAGCCTCAAGGGCGGGGTCGGCAAGACCTCGGTCACGCTGGGCCTGGCCTCTGCGGCACTGGCAGCGGGAATTCCCACCCTGGTCATCGACTTGGATCCGCATGCTGATGCCACCACCGGGCTCGGCGTCAAGCCGTCCCACCAGACCGACATCGGCCGGCTGCTTAAGAACGCACGCAAAGCCGATCTGGCCGCGAACGCCGCCCCGAGCGGGTGGGTGGAGGCAGCAGAAACCGCGCCGGCCGCCTCGCCCGGACGGACAATCCTTGATGTCGCCGTCGGTTCGGCGTACTCCGGCATCTACGACCGCCCGGACCTGAGCCGTCGGGATCTACGCCGGCTGTCCACCGTGCTCTCGCGCGTGAATGGGTACTCGCTGGTGCTCATCGACTGCCCGCCATCGCTCAACGGCCTGACGCGGATGGCGTGGACCGCCAGCAACCGGGTGTTGCTGGTGGCCGAGCCCAGCCTCTTCTCGGTGGCCGGCACCGAACGGACCATGCGGGCGATCGACCTGTTCCGCGAGGAATTCGCGCCGGACCTCAAAACCGCAGGGGTGGTTGCCAACCGCGTCCGGCCCAGCTCCAACGAGCATAACTACCGGCTTGGGGAAATGAAGACCATGTTCGGTGACCTGCTGCTCTCCCCCACCATCGTCGAGCAGGCGAACTGGCAGCAAATCCAGGGGGCGGCACATTCCGTCCATCAGTGGCCCGGCGAATCCGCCAGGCAAGCGGCCTCACTCTTCGACGACCTGCTCAAGAACATCACTGATTCGGGCCGGATGCGCAGCCGTGCGCTGCGCCGTCAGCCTGTCTGACCGCGCGCTCCCCCTGCCGCACCGCGGCGCTTCCCCGATCCAACCTAGCCCGATCCAACAACAGCGGGAGGGGCTCCGAAACCGGAGCCCCTCCCGCTGTTGTTAAGTTGTGCTGAGGTCAGCTGATTTTGCGCGCTGCCCTCCGGCGGCTCAGTTCGTCGTCGTGGAACTCGTGCTGCTCGGCGGCGTGTTCACTCGGGAGCTCTGCGAGGCTTCCCTCGACCTCCCGCCAGACCCGGCCGACGGCAATGCCGAAGACGCCCTGTCCGCCCTGAACGAGGTCGATGACTTCGTCCGCAGAGGTGCACTCGTAAACGCTGGCGCCGTCGCTCATCAAGGTGATCTGGGCCAGGTCTTCCACACCGCGTTCGCGGAGGTGCTCAACGGCGGAACGGATCTGCTGCAGCGAGACACCGGTGTCGAGCAGCCGCTTAACCACCTTCAGGACCAAGATGTCCCGGAAGCTGTAGAGGCGCTGGGAGCCGGAGCCCGATGCGCCGCGGACGGCGGGTTCCACCAGTCCGGTGCGTGCCCAATAATCCAACTGCCGGTAGGTGATGCCCGCTGCCTTGCAGGCCGTCGGGCCGCGGTAACCGGCGTCTTCGTCCAGCACGGGCAAGTCCTCGGTGAACAGCAGGCCCTGGGCGCTTGCGGGTATGGCAGCACCGGTCGTTCGAGGGTGCGGCATCTTGCCTGCATCACCTTTAGGACTCACGTGAACCCTCCTTGTCGAAGTTCCCTGTGGGGAAGTGAGCATCGCAGTCAGCCCAGAGGTCTGGTTTCAGTCTGCCCTGAGTTGGCCTGCGGTGCAATGGGAACTGTATGCTTCGACGTTAGAACGGCGGGGGCCGCCGGTCAAAGATGCTGGCCTTTTTGCTGCGGCGTGTCGGATCCGGCGCACCGTGGCCCGGCTGGCTTCACCGCGGGAATTGCGTCCGGCAGCACCTACTTTTCGAAGTCCTCGGGCTCGACATCGGCAAGGAATTCCCGGAACTGGCGCAGTTGGCTCTCCGCGTTCTCCTGCGTCTCGCCGCCGGATTCCTCGTCGTCGGAAGCTTCGGCGATCTTCACCCCTGCCTCCTCCATCACCTCGTCCGCGCAGTAGATGGGGCATGGCACGCGCAGAGCCACCGCGATGGCGTCCGACGCACGAGAGCTAACCGTAGCGCCGCCGTCGAAAACCAATTCGGCGAAGAAGACTGTGTCTTGGACGGTGACCAGGCGGACTTCGGTGATGCGCCGCCCCAAAGCCTCCACGACATCGTTCAGCAGGTCGTGCGTCATGGGACGTGGCGGCTTGATGCCTTGCTGGGCGAACGCGATCGCACTGGCTTCCGGAGCGCCTATCCAGATGGGAATATGACGTTCGCCGTCGGTTTCTTTGAGCAGCACGAGCGGCTGGTTCGACGGAAGCTCGATGCGGACTCCGACAACCTCTAGTTCGAGCATGACTCCTCCGTTCAGCGCTCCATCTGCGACAGATGTCCGTGGACCAGGGCAGTGTGCAGATTAAGGCACAGATCGCTGATTTCCTTGGCGGTATCCGCGGCACGCGCACGGGAGGCGACGTCGCGGCGGGACGCCAACGGCGCCACGGCACGCTCTACCAGCCCCACTTCGCGGTCCGCCGCGGCCCGGAACGACCGGAGGTGCCGGGGCTCGATTCCGTGGCTGCCCAACTGCATGCAGGCGCGAACCACCTTGAGCGCGTGTTCGTCGAAACGTGCGTCCTTCTCGTGGATCAGGCCGTAGGCGAGCAGATCGTCGATCAATTCCGGCGAAGCTCCGCTAACCTGCAGGAGCTCCCCTCTGGTCAGTGCCCGGCCGCGGCCATTCAGTTCAGCGGCAAGCGGGTCCGACACCATCCGGGGCGCCAGCGTCATTCCGCCCGGCAGCGCCTCCGGCCGCTCGCCTCGGTCGATCGCATCCAGATAGTCCTTGATCACCTTCAGCGGCAGGTACTGGTCCCGCTGCAGCGCCAGCACAAAACGGAGCCGCTCGACGTCCTGGCCGGTGTATTTCCGGTAGCCGGCCGGCGTGCGCTGCGGGCTGATCAGGCCTTTTTCCTCCAAAAACCGGATCTTGGAGGCGCTGATCTGCGGGAACTCGTCCGTCAGTTGCTGCAGCACCTCGCCGATATTGAGGACGCTGCTGCGGTAGCCCTCCCGGGACGACCCGAGGGTGCGCCGTGCTGGCTGGGACGCCGGCACCGGTTAGCCCTGCCCCTTTGCCGCCGTGCCTGCGTAGAAGGTCAGGCGGAACTTGCCGATCTGCACCTCATTGCCGGTCCGCAACTGCAGGCTGTCCACCCGGTCGTTGTTGACGTAGGTGCCGTTGAGGCTGCCCGAGTCAACGACCATGAAGCCCTCGCCCGACCGGCGGAATTCGACATGTTTGCGGGAGACCGTCACATCATCCAGGAAGATGTCCGCCTCAGGGTGCCGGCCGGCCGTGGTGACGTCCTGGTCCAGCAGGAACCGGGCACCGGCATTAGGGCCGCCATGCGCTATCAGGAGCGCCGACCCGGCCGGCAATGCTGCCACCGATGCCTCCTCCTCGGGGCTGAGCATCGGTTTGACGTGGGCCAGAGTCTGCGGCGGCAAAAAGATGGATGTGGTTTCCGCATGCGCCTCCGGGTGCCGGCCGTGGCCGTGCCCGTCGTTTGCGGCGTTGCGAGCGTCGCCCACCATCAATAGATCCTCCGTAAAAATGTAGCGGCCAACCGGTCAAAGACCGGCTGGCCGTCGATTGGTTCCGGTAGCTCTAGCCTACCTGCTGTTCATACTCCGGGGCACTGAGCAGAGTCTCCAGCGCGCCCGGATCGGACAGCTTGACCTCCAGCAGCCAGCCCTCCCCGTACGGATCGGAGTTGATCAGTGCCGGATCGGACTCCAGCGCGTCGTTGACGGCCACGACTTCGCCGCTCACCGGAGCGTAAATGTCGCTGACGCTCTTAGTCGATTCCACTTCACCAACGACGTCGTTGGCGGTGATGGAGGAGCCGGCTTCCGGCATCTGCACATAGACCACGTCGCCGAGGGCATCTTGGGCAAAGTCGGTGATGCCCAGGCGCACGGTGCCTTCGGCATCTGCGGCGGCCACCCACTCATGCTCAGCGGTGTACTTCAGGTCGGCGGGAATATTGCTCATCGGTTGCCTTTCTCGCACCATGGACGTCCAGTTGCTGCAGGCAAGGAACCGAGTTCCCCGCCACCGCTGAAAGTATAGGCACACAAGCCCCTGCACAAGCTAATGCACAGGCCGGTTGGCCACCGGACCACCTCGACCACTGCGACGGCGTCGCGGCCGGCCGGGCTGGACGGCATGCAGAGCAGCACCGCTCTGAGGCGTACGCTGTACACTTATCACGGCGGATTTTCCCCGCGATGAGAGGTGACGGAATGAGTCAGAAAGCCGAGGGCAGACCGCGCGCGCGGCTTAACCGGGGCCGCGTCCTGGAGACCGCCGTCGCCCTCGCCGACACGCTGGGGATCGAAGCGCTCAGCATGCGCCGGCTCGCGCAGGAGCTCGACGTGGTCCCGATGGCGCTGTACAAGCACGTCGCCGACAAGGAGGACCTGCTCGACGGGATGGTGGAGGTGCTCATCCGGGAAATCGACCCGCCGGACCACGGCACGGACTGGAAGAGCGCCATCCGGCAACGGGTGCTCTCCGCGCGGCAGGCGCTCCAGCGCCATCGGTGGGCCCGGCAGGCAATCGAATCCCGTGCACGCCCCACCCCGGCCGTGCTGGAGTATCAGGATTCGTTCGCCGGCATTTTCCTCGCGGGTGGTTTCACCCCCGACCTCGCCCACCACGTCATGCATGCCCTGGGGGGCCGGATGTGGGGGTTCACCCAGGAACTCTTCGACGGGTCGGCTGCCCCGGCGGCGGAAGCACCGCCCGCGCCGACGCCGGAAGCGCAGGCGGCCATGTTCGCCCAGATGCAAGAGCTGTACCCGAACATCGTCACCGTCGCCACCGCGGCGCAACACGACGACGGCTCGGTCATCGGTCACGGCTGCGACGATCAGTTCGAGTTCGAATTCGCGCTGGACCTGCTCCTCGACGGCTTCGAGAGACTCCACCGGCAGGACTGGTCGTCCACGCAGGTGAGAAAGCAGCAGAATCCGGCCGGGTAGGCCGGGCCTCAGGCAGAGCGTCCCGCCCCAGCCCGCCCACACGACAACGTCCCGCTACCCTGCTGGGCGGCGGGACGTTCTTTACTGCCGGAAAACACAAAGGGCCGCTGACCAGTATTTCTACTGGCCAGCGGCCCTTTTCTGTCGGGTTGACAGGATTTGAACCTGCGACCCCTTGACCCCCAGTCAAGTGCGCTACCAAGCTGCGCCACAACCCGAAGTTCCGCCTTCATGCATCCGGCCGAACCACCTCAAATACTGTACAGCATTTTTGCGCCAGTCATGACCACTCGGCGCGGTCCCGGAGCGGCCCCGGGGCAGCCGCCGGCTCGTTGTCCGGCGGCCGCAGCCAGGTCAGCGCTTGCGTGCCCGCTTCTCGCGTACGCGCATGCTGACTTCGATCGGGGTTCCTTCGAATCCGAAGGTTTCGCGCAGCCGGCGGGTGATGAACCGGCGGTAGCCAGGATCCAGGAAGCCGGTGGTGAACAGCACAAACTTCGGCGGACGCGAGGTCGCCTGGGTGCCGAACAGGATGCGCGGTTGCTTGCCGCCGCGCACCGGATGCGGATGGGCTGCCACCAGTTCGCCCAGGAACGCGTTGAGGCGCCCGGTGGGGATGCGCTTGTCCCAGGACTCGAGCGCACGGTCCAGCGCCGGCACGAGCCTGTCCTTGTGCCAGCCGGTCTTGGCCGAAATATTCACCCGCGGGGCCCACTCCACGTGGGCCAGGTCCTGCTCGATCTCGCGTTCGAGGTACCGGCGGCGGTCGTCGTCCAGCAGGTCCCACTTGTTGAAGGCAAGCACCAGCGCGCGGCCCGAATCGATGGCCAACTGCAGGATGCGCACGTCCTGCTCGCTGAGCACCTCGTCCACGGCCAGCAGCACGACGGCGACCTCCGCCTTTTCGAGCGCTGCCTGCGTCCGCAGCGAGGCATAGAAATCCGCGCCCTGCTGCATGTGCACGCGGCGGCGGATGCCGGCCGTGTCAACGAACCGCCAGGTGCGTCCGCCGAGTTCGATCATTTCGTCGACGGGATCACGCGTGGTGCCGGCCAGCGAGTCGACCACCACCCGCTCGCTGCCCGCCAGCTTGTTGAGCAGCGATGACTTGCCCACGTTCGGGCGGCCGATCAGCGCGACCCTGCGGGGACCGCCGGTGCGCTCCAGTCCCCCGTAGGCGGAGAATTCGGGCAGCACCTCCATGACGGCGTCGAGCATGTCGGCCGCGCCCCGGCCGTGCAGTGCCGAGACGGGGTACGGCTCGCCGAAACCGAGTCCCCACAGCGTGGTGGCCTCGGATTCCTGGGCCATGTCGTCCACCTTGTTGGCCACCAGGATGACCGGCTTCTTCTTGCGGCGCAGCATCTTCACGACTGCTTCGTCCGTGGCGGTGGCGCCCACATTGGCGTCGACCACCAGCAGAACGGCGTCGGCCATGTCCACGGCGATCTCGGCTTGGTCGGCCACGCGGGCATGGATTCCCCTGGCGTCGTGTTCCCAGCCGCCGGTGTCTACCAGCGTGAAGGCGCGTCCGTTCCAGTGGGCCGAGTAGGAGACGCGGTCGCGGGTGACACCGGGGGTGTCTTCGACCACGGCCTCACGCCGGCCCAAGATCCTGTTCACCAGCGTCGACTTGCCCACATTGGGCCGGCCCACGATGGCCAGCACCGGTGCCACGCGCAGCGGCTCTTCTTCGGAGATGGGTTCTTCTCCGGCGGCCAGCAGCGCGGCGTCTTCGTCATCAAGCTCGTAGTCCGCCAAGCCGGCGCGCAGCGATGCTGCGCGCAATTCGGCTTCGTCGTCGTCCAGCGCAAGCATGCGCTCGGCGACCTGGTCTTCGCCCGCCGGACGGTATTCCTCGTCGGCCGGCCGTTCCGCCGGGGAGGATCCGGGCTGGGTCTCACTCATCGTCTGTTCCTTCTGGGTAGGCTGCAAGCCGGTTGTCGTCGCGGGTGTGGGCGGCCGGAAGCCGCTGCCCGGTGAACGCCACGCTGTGCCGGACATGGCCGGACAACTGCCGGCGGATCGCTTCGGCTGCAGTGTCCATTGAAACACGCCCGGACCCCAAGGGCAGCCGCCGGTGGGTCTGCGGTGTACCGAACGCCCCGTGGAAGCGGCCGGCTGAATTCAGTGCGCGGCATGCCGCACGACGGCGAGCACCGCTTCCACGGTCTGTTCGAAGTCCAGGTCGGACGAATCCACGGTGAAGACACCGTCCGCGGCCTCGGAGAAATTCACCACCGTCGAATCCTTGGCGTCCCGGGCCAGCACCTGCTCGTGCAGGTCGGCGTCGCTCTGGGTTCCGCCCAACTGAAGCCCGCGCCGGCGCAGCCTGGCCTCTTCGCTGGCGGTCAGCAGCAGCCGCACCTCGGCGTCGGGCGCGACTACCGTGGTGATGTCGCGGCCCTCGGCAACAATCCGGCGGCCCGAATCCGCAATGATCTGCTGCTGGCGGCGGACCAGTTCGGCCCGCGCGCCGAGCGTGGTGGCCACCGCGCTGACCGATGCGGAGATGGACGGCTCGCGGATCTCGTCGGTGATGTCGGTGGAGCCGATGCGCACAAATTCATCGTCCGGGTTGGTGCTGATCTGCAGGTCCACGTCCTTGCAGGCTTGCTCGACCGCGGCCGCGTCGGCCAGGTCCACCCCGGAGTTGACGCAGTACCAGGTCACGGCGCGGTACATGGCGCCGGTGTCCAGATACGACGCATGCAGCCGGCGCGCGGTTTCCTTGCTGACGGACGACTTGCCGGAGCCCGAAGGCCCGTCGATGGCAACCACCAGGGCCTTGCCCAGTCGGTAACGAGCCATGTCCACTTCCGCCGCGCTCATTGCACAACCTTCCATCCATGTGAGGTGAGATATTCGATCAATTCGTGCCGCTTGCTGGGCAGCACCGCGATCTCCGCCAGCCCCACCGGCTGGCCGGCCGAGTGCGCCAGGCGGAGATCTTCCAGGTTGATGCCCACCTCGCCGATTTCGGTCAGCAGGCGGGCGATTTGGCCAGGGGTGTCGTCGACCAGCACGGTCAGCCACGCGAACGCCTGCGGCGGCGCACCGTGCTTGCCCGGAATCCGGGCCTGGCCGGCGTTGCCCTCGCTGATCAGCTGGGCCATATCCAGCCGGGCGCCGTGGGCCTCCGGCTGTTCCAGCGTGTTGATCAGCCGTTCCAGGTCTTCGCGGACGCCGTACAGCAGGTCCACCAACCGGGCCGCGTTGGCGCCGAGGATCTGCACCCACAGCGCCGGGTCGCTGGCGGCGATCCTGGTCACGTCGCGCAGGCCTTGGCCCGAGAGCGACAAAGCATGCGCCGGCGTGTCCTGCAGCCGGCTGGCCAGCAGCGAGGACATCACCTGGGGCAGGTGCGAGATCATCGCCACGGACGTGTCGTGCTCGTCCGCGGACATTCGCGAAACCACCGCGCCCAGATCGATGGCCAGCGCCTGCGCGGTCTTCACGGCGCCCGGCAACGACAGGTCCGACGGGCACAGCACCCACGGCACCGACGTAAAGATCTCGCCGCGGGCGGCGACCGGACCCGATTTCTCCCGGCCGGCCATCGGGTGGGTGCCCACGTAGCGGCCCAGTTCGGCCTCGGTCAGGTCCGGATCCTTGGCCAGCGCCTCGAAGACGGCCGTCTTGACGCTGGCAATGTCCACCACGACGGCGTCCGGGTAGTCGCGCAGCGCCTGGGACACCACGGCGGCGGTAACGTCCGGCGGCGCCGCGACGACCACCAGCTGCGGCTCCACGCGTTCGCCCGCCGGCAGGACACGTCCGGCGCCGATGTCCTGGGCCACCGCTTGGGCCGACGGAGAGGGATCCGACAGCAGGACGTCAATACCGCGCGCACGCAGGCCGAGACCGATGCTGGCCCCAAGCAGCCCGGTTCCGATCACCAGGACCGGTCCGGACAGATGGGTGCCCTGCACATGTGCTGGGTTCACCTGCTACATCCCCACCAATGCCAGCAAATGTCCGGCTTCTTGGCGACCCAGGGCGCGGATGCTGCCCTGGCGCTGGTCGCCCAGCCGGATGGGTCCGACCTGGATCCGGACCAGCCGTTCCACCGGGTGGCCGACGGCGTCGAACAAGCGCCGCACCACCCGGTTTTTGCCCGAGTGCAGCACAACTTCCACCAGGACGTGTCCCGGGGTGGAGTCCACCAGTTTGAACGAATCGACCGATGAAACGCCGTCTTCCAGCTCGATTCCGGCCTTCATCTGCGCCCCAACGCCGTGAGCCATGGGCCCGCGGACCTGCACCAGGTATGTCTTGGGGACCTGGTAGGACGGATGGGTGAGGCGGTTGGCCAGTTCACCATCGTTGGTCAGCAGCAGCAGACCTTCGGTTGCTTGGTCCAGCCGGCCCACATGGAACAGCCGCTGGCCCTGCTGGGGCTTCAGGTAGTCGCTGATGCACGGGCGCCCCTCGGGATCCTCCATCGTGGAGACAACTCCCTTGGGCTTGTTGAAGACCAGGTAGGTCAGCGTCTCGTCCATCTGCACGCGGATACCGTCCACGTGGATGACCGCTTGGGCGGGGTCCACCCGCACGCCGAGCTCGCGCACGACGACGCCGTCCACTTCAACCCGGCCGGCCTGGATCAATTCTTCGCACACGCGGCGCGAGGCAACACCGGCCCCGGCGAGGACCTTCTGCAGGCGCACACCCTCGGGATCGTGCAGGTCGGAGACCGCTCCGGCGCCCGTGCCGGCGCGCGAACCACGATCCGGCCGGCTGACCGGGCCCAGATTCTGGCCGAAGCGCTCCCGGCCGAAGGCCTTGGGTCCGGCGGGGCGCTGCGGCTTGGCACCGCGGGCCTTGCCCGCCCCGGCCTTACCGGCGGCCTTGCTGCCGTACGGTTTGCCGGTGCCCGGCTTACCCGCGCCCGGGCCCGCCGGCTTGCGGCTCCCCTGCTTGGGCGCCCCTGGTTCGGCCGGTCCCCTGCGGGCACCATGCTGGCCGGCGCTCTGACCGAACTCGGAGCGGCCCTGGTCCCGCCCGGCACCGGCGCCGGAGCGGCCGCCGGCCGGCTTGCCGGCACCGGGCCGGCCCGCACCGCTTCGACCGGCGCCGCCGGCACCGCTCCCCTGCGCGGGCCGTCCGCGTCCCTGGGCCGAGCCGCCTTCCGGTCGGCGCTGGGCGTCGTCCGAACGGCGGGCGTCGCCGGGACGCTTTCCGCCGCGGGGATTATTCCGTCCGGAACCGGAACGAGGCGGTTGTGTCATGGTGGATCCTTACCCGTGGTAACTACTTCAATGGTCTGGCGCTGCCGGCTGCCGGCAGCCTAGAGCGAAGCGTCGTCGTACTCGGACAGGTTTTCCAGCCCCGGCAGATGCGGGGCGATCTCCGGCAGTTCGCCGATGCTTCCTATACCCAATCTTTCCAGAAAATACGAGGTGGTCCGGTACAGGATGGCTCCGGTCTCCGGATCGGTGCCGGAATCCTCGATTAGCCCGCGTTGGGTCAGCGTCCGCACCACCGAGTCGACGTTGACTCCCCGGATGGCGGAGACCCGGGCCCGGGAGACCGGCTGGCGGTAGGCGATGACGGCCAGCGTCTCCAACGCAGCCTGGGTCAGCCGGGCGGTCTGTCCTTCCAGCACGAAGCCGGACACCAGCGGGGCGAAATCGCTGCGTGAGAAGATGCGCCAGCCGCCGGCGATGTTGCGCAGTTCGAAGCCCCGGGGCACGGCGGCGGGCAGGCCGCCCGAGGGGGCACCGCCGTCGTAATCCCTCTGCAGGTCCAGCAGCAGCGCCCGGACCGTGTCCACCGGCAGGGACAGTGCGGTGGCCAATTCGATCTCCGAGGCCGGTTCATCGATGACCATCAGCACCGCCTCCAAGGCGGCGCGGGCGCCGCCGGGCAGCTGGTCCACGTCGATTTCCGGGCCGCCCGCTGCATCCTTCACAGGATCAGTCATGGCTCTCCTCCGTTCCCTCCGCGGCCGTTTCCGGCACCGGGGTGTCTTCATACTCTTCGCTGAGGTTCTCGCCGGTCCATTCCGAGTCCGGCCCGGTCCACCGGACCGTCAGCTCGCCCAGCGGCGCCGCCTGCTCGAATGCGATGACGGCGTCGCGGAACATCTCCAGCAGTGCCAGGAAGCGGGCGACCACCACCAGCGTGCCGTCCGCGTCGGCGGTGAGCGAGCGGAAGGACAACGGACCGCCGGCCTGGAGCCGGGCGCCGAGGATGGCGGCCTGCTCCTTCACGCTGACCGGCGGCGCGTGCAGGTGCGAGAGCCCGACCTGGGTGGGGGCCGGTTCCTTGGGCTCCAGCGCCTTGGCCGCCAAGGCGGCGAACTCCGCCAGCGGCGTGCGCCAGATCAGCTCCGGGAGCAACGCCGCGAAGTGCGGCTCCAGCGAGACCTGGCGCGGAAAGCGGTCGGCTTCCCGGGCCAATCGCTGCCCCAAGAGCGCCGCGATCTCCTTGAAGGCCTTGTACTGCAGCAGCCGGGCAAAGAGCAGGTCACGGGCCTCGAGCAGGGCGATGTCTTCATCGTCTTCCACCTCGCCGGTCGGCAGCAGCCGGGCGGCCTTGAGGTCCAGCAGGGTGGCTGCGATGACCAGGAACTCGCTGGCTTCGTCCAAGGCTTTGTCGTCGCCGTCGGCCTGCAGGCCTCGGATATAGGAAATGAATTCGTCGGTGACGCGGGAGAGCGCCACTTCCGTGATGTCCATTTCGTGCTTGGAGATCAGCCCCAGCAGCAGATCGAAAGGCCCGCTGAAGTTGTCCAAAGTCACGGCAAACACGGCCGTCTTCCGGTCGCCGTCCGGGCTGGCCGGCACCGCTTCCTGAGCTGCCGGAGGACGGCCGGCAGGCATCTCGCCCGCCGGCGTCAGCGTCATCAGGGGGCGCCTCCGCGCGAAATGAGTTCCTTGGCCAACTGGCGGTAGGCGGTTGCCCCGGCGTGGTTGCCGGCGTAGCTGGTGATCGGCTCGGCGGCGACGGTCGCGTCGGCGAACTTGATCGTGCGTTTGATCACGGTTTCGAAGACCTTGTCGCCGAACGCCTCAAGCAGGCGGCCGATCACCTCGCGGCTGTGCAGCGTGCGGGCGTCGTACATAGTGGCCAGCACGCCGTCGATCTGCAGGCGCGGGTTCAACCGGTCCTGGACCTTCTCGATGGTTTCCACCAGCAGCGCCACCGCGCGGAGCGCAAAGAACTCGCAAATCAGCGGAATGATCACGCCGTGGGCCGCGGTCAGCGCGTTGACGGTCAGCAGCCCCAGGGAAGGCTGGCAGTCGATCAGGATGATGTCGTAGTCGTCCTCGACTTTGCGCAGCGCATGCGCCAGGACCTGCTCGCGGGCCACTTCATTGACCAGCTGCACCTCCGCGGCGGAGAGGTCGATGTTAGCCGGCAGCAGGTCGATGTTCTCCACATCGGTGGGCTGGATCGCCTCGCGGATGTCCGTCTTGCGGTCCATCAGCACGTTGTAGACAGTCAGGTCCAGCTCATGCGGATTGGTGCCGAGGCCGGCGGACAGCGCGCCCTGCGGGTCGAAATCGACCAGCAGCACCTTGCGGCCGAGTTCGGCCAGGGCCGCGCCAAGGTTGATGGTGGACGTGGTCTTACCCACGCCGCCCTTCTGGTTGACCATTGCGACGATCCGCGCGGGACCGTGCGATGCCAAGGCGGGCGGTTCAGGGAACTCGGTCAGCGGCCGGCCGGTGGGGCCCAGGACATCCTCGTCCGCTTGCCGCAGAGTGGTTGTCGCACCTTGTTCGCTGCTCACGTATCAAACCCAGCTTCCATCGTTTCGCTGCCGTACTTCTTCCTGACAAGGTTACAGCGACGGTCCTGCTATCGATCGACAGGCCGCTGACGATCGGCGAGCCTTTAGCTTCTAGTTGAGGTCTAAGGTTCTTCAACCCTTTGGCCCGGTCGGCGTGGGGAGAGCCAGCCAGCGGCATCAAGGGCGCATCAAACGCACAATATCGTCGAGGACGGCCGGATCCTCGATGGTGGAGGGCACCGCGTAGGCTTCGCCGTCGGCGATCTGCCGCATGGTCTTGCGCAGGATCTTCCCCGACCGCGTCTTGGGCAGGGCGGCGACAATTCGCACCTCCTTGAAGTCCGCCACCGGGCCGATCTGCGAGCGCACCAGCGCAATCAGCTCCTGCTGCAGCTTGACCGGCTCCACCTCGCTGCCGGTCTTAAGCACCACGAAGCCGCTGGGGCGCTGTCCTTTCAGGTCATCGTTGATGCCAACGACTGCGCACTCGGCAACGGCCGGGTGGCGTGCGACCGCCTGCTCGATCGCACCGGTCGATAACCGATGGCCGGAAACGTTGATGACGTCATCGGTGCGTCCCATCACGAACAGATAGCCGTCTTCGTCCAAGTATCCGGAGTCGCCCGTTGTGTAGAAGCCGTCGAACACCCCAAGGTAGGACGTGATGTACCGCTCGTCATTGCCCCAGAGGGTTGTCAGGGTGCCGGGCGGCAACGGGAGTTGCAGCACGATGTTCCCTTCGACCCCGGCCGGCACCTGCTGGCCGGCGCCGTCGACGATCCGCAGCCGATAGCCCGGCACGGGAACGGTCGGCGAACCGGCTTTGACCGGTAGCTGCTCAATGCCGAGCGGGTTGGCCGCGATGGCCCATCCGGTCTCCGTCTGCCACCAATGGTCGATCACGGGCACCTGGAGTGCCGCAGAGCTCCATCCGTAGGTCTCCGGATCCAGGCGCTCCCCCGCGGCGAACAACGTCCGGAGGGACGAGATGTCATGGTCTCCGATTCGCTCGGCGAGCGGATCGGCCTTCCGGATGGCCCGCAGCGCCGTGGGCGCGGTGAACAGGACATTGACGCGATGGTCCTCCACCACGCGCCAGAACGCGCCGGCGTCGGGCGTGCCCACAGGCTTTCCTTCGTAAAGCACCGTCGTGGCGCCAGCGATCAGGGGCGCGTAGACGATGTAGGAATGCCCCACCACCCAGCCGACGTCCGACGCGGTCCACATCACGTCTCCCGGCCCGACGTTGTAGATGTTCCGCATGGACCACGCCATCGCCACCGCGTGGGAGCCGTTGTCCCGCACAACACCTTTGGGGGCGCCGGTCGTTCCCGAGGTGTAGAGAATGTACAGCGGGTCGGTGGCCGCCACGGTCACCGGCCCCGCCGGTTCGGCTGCGAGCCGCGAGCCGGTCCCAGTCGTGCCACAGCGCAGCGCCGGCCGAGAAGTCCCCTGCCGCATGTGCGAAGCCTTCCCGGGCCTTCACAATCACGTCGCCCACGGAATGGTTGGCGATTGACAGCGCCTCTGCCACCGCGGGGAGGTACTCGATTCTGCGGGACGGTTCTATTCCGCCGCTGGCCGTCACGATGGCGGAGGGCCGGGCATCGTCGATTCGCGCAGCCAGTTCCCGTGCGGCGAATCCGCCGAACACCACGGAGTGGACTGCTCCGAGCCTGGCGGTCGCCAGCATTGCCACGATCGCCTCCGGAATCATCGGCATGTAGATGATGACCCGGTCGCCCCGCTCAATCCCCCGGTCGCGCAGCACCCCCGCGAAACGCTCGACGTCGGAGAGCAGTTCCGCGTAGGTGTAACGACGCTGCAGGCCCAGCATGGCGGAGTCGTAAATCAAGGCGGTGTGATCCCCGCGGCCGGCCGCGACATGGCGGTCCAGCGCGTTGACGGAGGTGTTGAGCGTCCCGTCCGGAAACCACCGGTAAATTGGCGCCGCGCTGGCATCGAGCGCCTGGGCGGGTGTCCGGTCCCATTGGACGGCGGATGCGGCTGCGAGCCAGAACGCCTCCGGCTCGTCGCAGCTGGCCTCGTACGTTGTGCGGTAGGTATTCACGCTAACCCCTCAGGAGCCGTCCAATGTGATGTCCGTCATAATATCCTTCGCCTTCCCGTCAAGCAAGAGAGTTGTATACATTCGGGGTGCTTTGGTGCGCGATCGCTGTCATTTCGCCAGCAAGTTGCACTCTTGTGTATACACTGGGGCTAAACCTGAGTATCCTTGTCACAACACCACGATCCGAAGGGAGGTGCGGATGCGGGCCAGCGAGCGCGCCTACTGGGCGCTACGGGAGGACATCGTCGAATGGCGGCTGCCTCCGGGTACCGTCCTGGGCGAGGTTGAGCAGGCGGCACGGCTCGGGGTCTCCCGCACTCCCCTGCGCGAGGCACTGGGCCGGCTGAATGCCGACGGGCTGACCGCACCTCATGCCGGACGCGGCGTCGTCGTTGCCGCCATCTCGCTGGAGAATGTCACCGAGCTCTTCGAACTGCGCACGGCTCTGGAGTGTCAGGCAGCGGCCCTGGCCGCCGCCCGCGGCGAACCGGCAGGTTTCCGCCAGCTGCAGCAGGAATTCCTTGCCGCCGCCGACGCCATGCGCGGCTCGGCGCCGGATCCGCAGGCATATTACGAGCTGGTCGGCCGGCTGGATGCTGCCGTGGACCATGCCGCCGGAAACACGTACTTGCACCAGGCCATGACCAACCTCCGCGTCCATTTGGTGAGGATCCGGCGGCTGGCCCGGGACAATCCGGCCCGGCTGCTGGCCTCCGCCGCCGAACACGCCAACATCGCCGGCGCCATCGCCGGCGGCGACAGCCAGGTGGCAGCGGCAGCCACCCGGATCCATCTGCACCAGAGCCTGGAACATTTCAAGTCCACCAATCCAAACCATCGACCCGATCTGCCAGCCGAGAGGACAGTTTAATGACCGTCGAGAACCACGTACGCGTCTACCGCAGCGAAGAGAACCTGCCGCGCGAGGACCAGCTTGCCTATAAGATCGCCCGGGTGGCCACCGACCCGGTGGAGGTTTCCGCCGACGTGGCCGAAATGGTGATCAACCGGATCATCGACAACGCTTCGGTGGCCATCGCGTCGCTGAACCGGGGCCCGATCGTCGCGGCCCGCGCGCAGGCGCTGAGCCACCCGGTCTCCGGCGGCGGCAACGGCGCCGGCATCTTCGGCATCGCCGAGAAGACCTCGCCGGAATGGGCGGCCTGGGCCAACGGCGTGGCCGTGCGCGAACTGGACTACCACGACACGTTCCTGGCCGCTGACTACTCGCACCCGGGAGACAACATCCCGCCGATCCTCGCGGTAGCCCAGCATGTCGGTTCCAACGGCCGCGACCTGCTCCGCGGCATCGCCACCGGCTACGAGATCCAGGTGGACCTGGTCAAGGCCATCTGCCTGCACAAGCACAAGATCGACCACGTGGCCCACCTCGGTCCGTCGGCTGCCGCGGGCATCGGCACGCTGCTGGGCCTGGACGTGGAAACCATCTTCCAGGCCGTGGGCCAGGCACTGCACACGACGACGGCGACCCGCCAGTCGCGCAAGGGCGAGATCTCCACCTGGAAGGCCCATGCCCCGGCCTTCGCGGGCAAGATGGCGGTGGAGGCCGTGGACCGGGCGATGCGGGGCCAGACCTCACCGGTGCCGATCTACGAAGGCGAGGACGGCGTCATCGCCTGGCTGCTGGACGGCCCGGACGCCTCCTACACCGTTCCGCTGCCGGCACCGGGCGAGGCGAAGCGCGCCATCCTGGACACCTACACCAAGGAACACTCGGCCGAATACCAGGCCCAGGCCTGGATCGATCTGGCCCGCAAGCTGCACCGCGAACACCCGGAGGCCGCCGACGCCCAGAACGTGAAGTCGGTGCTGATCAAGACCAGCCACCACACGCACTACGTGATCGGCTCCGGCGCCAACGATCCGCAAAAGTACAGCCCGACGGCTTCCCGCGAAACCCTGGACCACTCGATCCCCTACATCTTTACCGTGGCCCTGCAGGACGGCGCCTGGCACCACGTCGACTCCTACGCCCCCGAGCGCGCCGGCCGGCCGGACACCGTGGACCTCTGGCACAAGGTCAGCACCGAGGAAGACCCGGAGTGGACCCGCCGCTACCACTCGCTGGACATCGCCGAAAAGGCCTTCGGCGGCTCGGTGGAGATCACGCTCACCGACGGTACCGTCATCACTGACGAAATCGCCGTCGCCGACGCGCACCCGCTGGGCGCCCGCCCGTTCACCCGGGAACACTACGTCAACAAGCTGCGCACCCTGGCCGCCGGGATCGTCGACGATGCCGAAATCGACAGGTTCCTGGCCGCCGTCGAGCGCCTGCCCGAACTCGCCGCCGGCGAGTTGGACCAGTTGAATATCCAGGCCGCCGACGGGGTCATCGACCTCTCCGCCGGCCCGAAGGGGCTGTTCTAAATGCTCTACTCCGCCACCACACCCGAGCAGAAGCGCCGGACACTGCGCGAATCGCTGGCGTCCGGTGAGCTGCAGCAGTTCCCCGGCGCGTTCAACCCGCTCTCGGCACGGCTGATCCAGGAGAAAGGGTTCGACGGCGTCTACATCTCCGGCGCGGTCCTGGCCAACGACCTGGGGCTGCCGGACATCGGACTGACCACGCTGACCGAGGTCGCCACCCGGGCCGGACAAATCGCGCGGATGACCGATCTGCCCGCCCTGGTGGACGCCGACACCGGCTTCGGCGAGCCGATGAACGTGGCGCGCACGGTGCAGGAACTGGAAAATGCCGGCCTGGCGGGCTGCCACATCGAAGACCAGTTCAATCCCAAACGCTGCGGCCATCTGGACGGCAAGAACGTGGTGGACCTGGAAACCGCCAGCAAGCGCATCCGGGCCGCCGCCGACGCCCGCCGCGACCCGAACTTCCTGATCATGGCCCGGACCGACATCCGGGCCGTGGACGGCCTGGCCGCAGCCCAGGACCGGGCCCGCGCGCTGGTGGACGCGGGTGCGGACGCCATCTTCCCCGAGGCCATGCGCACTCTGGAGGAATTCGCCGCCATCCGCGAAGCCGTCGACGTGCCGGTACTGGCCAATATGACCGAATTCGGCAAGAGCGAGCTGTTCACCGCCGAGGCACTGTCCTCGGTCGGCGTGAACATGGTCATCTACCCGGTGACCCTGCTGCGCAGCGCGATGGGGGCCGCCGAGCGGACCCTGGACGCGATCAAGGCCGACGGAACCCAGCAAGCACAGGTGCCGAACATGTTGACCCGTGCGCGTTTGTACGAATTGGTGGATTATGAGGCGTATAACCAATTCGACACCTCTGTATTCAATTTCCAAGTGCCCGGTCAGCACTGACCACAAGACATAACTGACCACAAGACATAGGAGTCGCCATGAGCACGGATGCAACCATCGAAGCACCGCAGATCCACAAGGGGCTGGCCGGCGTTGTCGTCGACACCACGAAGATCTCCAAGGTCAACGCGGAGACCAACTCGCTGCTGTACCGCGGCTACCCCGTCCAGGATCTGGCCGCACACTGCAGCTTCGAAGAGGTGGCGTATCTGCTGTGGAATTCAGAGCTGCCGGACGCGGACCAGCTGCGGGACTTCACCGCGGCCGAACGCGGCGGCCGCGCGCTGGATCCGGTCGTGAAGTCGGTCATCGATTCGCTGCCGATTGGAGCCCACCCCATGGACGTCTGCCGGACGGCGGCCAGCGTGATCGGAGCCCGCCACCGGCTGGCCGAGGATTCCTCGCCCGAGGCGAACATGGCCAAGGCGCTGGAGCTGTTTGCGGCGTTCCCGGCGGTGGTGGCCTACGACCAGCGCCGGCGCCGCGGGCAGGACCTGGTGGAACCGCGCGACGATCTGGGCTACGCGGCGAATTTCCTCTGGATGGCCTTCGGCGAGGAGGCCGCCCCGGCGGTGGTGGACGCGTTCAACGTGTCCATGATCCTGTACGCCGAACACTCCTTCAACGCCTCCACCTTCACCGCCCGGGTGATCACCTCCACGCTGTCCGACCTGCACTCGGCCGTCACCGGTGCCATCGGCGCACTGAAGGGCCCGCTGCACGGCGGCGCCAATGAAGCGGTGATGCACACCTTCGAGCAGATCGGCATCCGCACCGACGAATCGCGCGAGGAGGCCGCCGCACGGGCCCGGACCTGGATGGAGCAGGCCCTGGCGGAGAAGAAGAAGGTGATGGGCTTCGGCCACCGGGTCTACAAGCACGGCGATTCCCGGGTGCCGACCATGAAGGCCGCGCTGGACAAGATGATCGACCACTACGGCCGCCCCGAAATCCTCGGACTGTACGACGGGCTGGAGCTCGCGATGGCCGAGGCGAAGGACATCAAGCCGAACCTGGACTACCCCGCCGGCCCCACCTACCACCTGATGGGGTTCGACACGGAAATGTTCACCCCGCTGTTCGTGGCCAGCCGGATCACCGGCTGGACCGCGCACATCATGGAGCAGCTCGAATCGAACTCGCTGATCCGTCCGCTCAGCGAGTACAACGGCCCCGGCCAGCGGGCGCTGAACCGCTAGAACTGCCAGGCCACCCGGTGGCCGGTGTCGAGATGTTCGACGTCGGCCACCGTCTCGTTATCGGGCCGCATCACCACCCGCAGCCGCGGCTGATCCCCGGCCAGCGCCAGCGGCAGCCAATGCCCGGCGTCCTGCCACATCAGCCCCAGCGGCAGCTGGTCCACACGGTGCCAGGACGGGGCGATTTCCACCGACTCGACCGGCACGCCGCTCCAGCGCCGCGCGACGAAGAGCGCGGTGTCCATGTTCCAGGCCGGCCGGGCCGGGAAGTCGAAGAAAATCCGTCCGGCCGGTTCCAGGTCCTCGGGGCTGACGCTCACGCCGGTCTCTTCCTGCATCTCGCGGCACGCAGCGTCGTCCTCGGACTCCCCCGCTTCCAGCTTTCCGCCGACGCCCACGACCTTCCCGACGCCGAAGCCGGTCTTCTTCCGGCCGAGCAGCACGTAGCTCTGCCCGGATTCTTCCCTCAGCAGGAAGCACAGGGCAACGGCAACGGTCATGGGAGCGAGTCTAGTCCGGATCCGTTGTCCGGCTGCTCCGCGCCACCGGCTCAGCCCAGGGCGCGCGGATGCGCCGCGGCGTAGACCTCACGGAGCGTATCGGCGGTGACCAGCGTGTAGATCTGCGTGGTGGTGACGGACGCGTGGCCCAGCATCTCCTGCACCACGCGGACATCCGCGCCGCCCTCCAGCAGGTGGGTGGCGAAGGAGTGCCGCAGGGTGTGCGGAGACACCGGCTGCGTGATGCCGGCCTTCTCCGCGGCCGCCTTCAGAATGGTCCAGGCGCTCTGGCGGCTCAACCGGCCGCCGCGGGCGTTCAGGAACAGGGCCGGTGTACCGAGTCCCTTTGCGGCCAGTCCCGGCCGTCCGCGGACCAGGTACGCGTCGGCCGCCTGGGCAGCATAGGAGCCCAGCGGCACCAACCGCTCCTTGGAACCCTTGCCGAACAGACGGACGACGGCGGGGCCGTCGCCTTGCGGCTCCACGCTGACATCGTCAACGTCCAGGCCCACCGCTTCGCTGATCCGGGCGCCGGTGGCATAGAGAAACTCCAGCAGCGCCCGGTCACGCAGGCCGGTGGGACTGTCGGATCCGGTGGACTCGAGGATCCGGGTCACGTCGGCCACGGAAATGGCCTTCGGCAGGCGTTTGCCGGGCATCGGCGGATGCACATCGGTGGCCGGGTCGGTCTCTGTGATGCCTTCAAGCGTCCAGAACTTATGCAGGCCGCGCACGGCCACGATGGTCCGGGCCGCGGACCTGACGCTCAGCGCGGCAGCGCCGTCGGACCCGTCGGACAGGGCTTGCGCAAACGCCGTCACATCGTGCCGCGTGACCGAGGCCGGCTCGCTGACCGAGCGTTCCCGCAGGAACCTCAGGTAGCGGCCCAGGTCCCTGCGGTAGGCCGCCACGGTGTTGGCTGCCAGTCCGCGTTCCACAGCCATGTGCTGCAGATAGTCGCCGGCGGCACGGCCCAGCGCCGTCGCGCTGAATTCGTCTCCCTTGGCTGGCGGGGCCTGGACCGGCAACATGGCGGCTCAGGCCCGGCCGGCGTCAGCAGTTCCGTCGGGACGCTGGCGGGGATGCTCCGGCCAGGGGGCGTCCGCCGGACGCAGGTTGTCGAAGCCGGTAGCGGCTGCCCGAGCCGCGGCCAGCAGCCCGGCCACGGCCGAGGGATTGTGCAGCCGACCTGCCATCACCGCGTCCACGGCGTCGTCCAGATCCACCCAGAGGTGCTCGATCTCGGCTTCCTCTTCGGTGCGCTCATGCCGCTGGTCTGCCGGAACCTCGGAAAGGTCCCTCGCCAGATAGATCCGGATCGCCTCGCTGGAAGAGCCCGGTGAATTGAAGAAGTCCACCAGCACGTCCCAGCGCCCGGCCACCAGATCAGCTTCCTCGGCCAGTTCGCGCGCCGCGGCATCCACGAAGTCCTCGCCGGCCATGTCCAGCAGGCCTGCGGGGATCTCCCACAGTGACATCTTGGCGGGCTGCCGGTACTGCTTCAGCAGCAGTACGCGCCCCTCCGGGTCCATCGCGAGGATGGCCACCGCACCGGGATGCGCGATGTAGTCGCGCACCAGTGTGGCGCCGTCGCCCTGGCCAAGCGTGAAAGTGTCGCTGACCACGTCCCAGATCCGGCCGCGGTACACCGTGCGGCTTTCGACCAGCGGGCGCGGATCCGGGACGTCGGCGAAGGCGTGCGGCTGCACCGGCACGTCAGGCCCCGGACTTTGCCGGTGCCTTGGCTTTGCCATGGTTCAAGGCTGCCGCGATCAGGCCGGCGAACAGCGGGTGTGGCCGCGTGGGGCGCGAGCTCAGTTCCGGGTGCGCCTGGGTGGAGACATAGTACGGGTGCACGTCGCGGGGCAGCTCGACGAACTCCACCAGTTTGCCGTCCGGGGAGGTACCGGAGAAGACCAGGCCCGCGGCAGCGAGCTGGTCGCGGTATTCGTTGTTGACCTCGTAGCGGTGGCGGTGGCGTTCGCTGACCTTGGTGCTGCCGTAGGTCTCGGCCACCACGGAGCCCGGCTGCAGGGCCGCCTCGTACAGCCCCAGGCGCATGGTGCCGCCCAGGTCGCCCTTGCCCTCGACGATGTCCAACTGCTCGGCCATCGTGGCGATGACCGGGTGCTTGGTGTCCGGATCGAATTCGGTGGATGAAGCATCTTCCAGTCCCACGATGTTGCGGGCGTACTCCATCACCATCGACTGCAGGCCCAGGCACAGCCCCAGGGTGGGGAGCTTGCGTTCGCGGGCGAACTTGAGCGCGCCGAGTTTGCCTTCCAGGCCGCGGATGCCGAAGCCGCCGGGCACGCAGATCGCGTGCACGCCGTTGAGTGCGGCCGCGGCGCCTTCGTCGGTGGCGCAGTCGTCCGAGGGGACCCAGCGGATCTTCACCCGCGTCTGGTTGGCGAAACCGCCCGCCCGCAGTGCCTCGGTCACGGAAAGGTAGGCATCGGGCAGGTCGATGTACTTGCCCACCAGCGCCACCTCAACGGTGTGCTGCGGGTTGTGGACGGCCGCCAGCAGCCGGTCCCATTTGGTCCAGTCGACGTCCTTGAACTTCAAGTCAAGGTGCTGCACGATGTACGCGTCCAGATTCTGCGAGTGCAGCGTCTTGGGGATGTCGTAGATGCTCGGGGCATCCGGGCAGCCGATGACGGCGTCGATGTCCACGTCGCACATCCGGCCGATCTTTTCCCGCATTGCGGCGGGGACCTCGCGGTCCGAACGGATCACAATGGCGTCGGGCTGGATGCCGATCGAACGCAACGCGGCCACCGAGTGCTGGGTGGGCTTGGTCTTCAGTTCCTGCGACGGACCGATGTAGGGCACCAGGGACACGTGCAGGAAAAATACGTTGTTGCGGCCCACGTCCTGACGGACCTGGCGGGCCGCTTCCAGGAACGGCTGCGACTCGATGTCGCCCACCGTTCCGCCGATCTCGGTGATGATCACATCCGGGGATTTCTTCCCGGCGACCGGCTCGGAAGGCAGGCGCATCCGGCGCTTGATCTCATCCGTGATGTGCGGGATGACCTGCACGGTGTCCCCGAGGTATTCGCCCCGGCGCTCCTTGGCGATCACCGTCGAGTACACCTGGCCGGTGGTGACGTTGGCTGAGCCGTCCAGGTTCTCGTCCAGGAAGCGCTCGTAGTGTCCAATGTCCAGATCGGTTTCGGCGCCGTCGTCGGTGACGAAGACTTCACCGTGCTGGAAGGGATTCATTGTGCCCGGATCCACGTTCAGATATGGATCGAGCTTCTGCATGGTCACGGAGAGGCCGCGTGCACGGAGCAGGTGGCCGAGGCTTGAAGCCGTCAGTCCCTTCCCGAGCGAGGACGCCACGCCGCCGGTGACGAAGATATGTTTGGTCGTCTTGGACGACTTGGAAAACCGGGAATTTGTTCGCTGCACCACGGAATTCGAGCCTATCACCTTTCTGGACGCCCTCGGATCTCAAGGCCGCTCCGACCGCTGTCGAGTGTGTGAACACACAACAGCTAAGTCAACTTCCCCCGCCGGCGGCGGGGCTGGTTGTGCCTGCAGCAGATGCTACAGCGCCTTGGCACCGTCAATCAGTTCCTGAGCGTGCGCCCGGGCGGATTCGGATTCTTCCTGGCCGGCGAGCATGCGGGCCAATTCGGTCACCCGTTCCTCGTCGTCGAGCAGGCGGACGTCGCTGGCGGTCATCCCGCCGTCACCGCCGGCCGTCTTGATCACGCGGATGTGCTGGTCGGCGAAGGCCGCCACTTGGGGCAAATGGGTCACCACGATGACCTGCACGAAGCGCCCCAGCATGGCCAGGCGCCGGCCGATCTCGACCGCAGCTTTGCCGCCCACGCCCGCATCCACTTCGTCGAACACGAAGGTCGGCACCGGGTCCACTTCGGCGAGCACAACCTCGATGGCCAGCATCACGCGGGAGAGTTCGCCGCCGGATGCGCCCTTGCCCAGCGGCCGGGGCGGGGCACCCCGGTGCGGTTTCAACAGGAACGTGATGACGTCGGCTCCGTGCACGGTCAAGGCCGGAGCAGGTTCAATCTCGATCACCAGTTCGGCCTCGGCCATGGCCAGTGCCGACAGTTCCGTGCCGACCCGGTGGCCCAGTTCGGCGGCAGCTTCCCGGCGCAGCGCGGTGACCTCGGCGGACTGGGCGGCCAACGCCTCGTCCAGGCCGGCGACTTCCGCCTCCAACCGCTCGATCCGGCTGGAATCGTCGGTCAGGTCTGCCAGCCGGGTGCGGGCCTGCTCGGCCCACTCGAGGACCTCGTCGATGCTGGGCGCGTACTTTCGCACGAGCCGTGCCAAATCGGCGCGCCGCGCTTCGACTTCCTCCAGCCGGCCCGGTCCTTCACCATCCAGCGATGCCCCGTAGCTTGCCAGTTCGGCGGCCACGTCGGCGAGGATGATTCCCACTTCAGCCAACCGTTCCGCCGCCCGGCCCAGCTCCGCGTCTTCATCCTGGACCTGCTCCAGCGACCGCTTGGCCGCGTCCACCAGGGTGGTTGCGTCCGGCGAGTCGGTGAATTCCTCAGCCACCAACGCCTGGTGTGCCAGCGTGGCAGCCGCCCGCAGTTCCTCGACGTTGGCCAGCTTCACCGCCACGGCCTTCAGCGCGTTGTCCTCGCCCGGCTGCGGGTCCAGCCCGTCGATTTCTTCGAGGGCCAACTGCAGTGCTTCGGCTTCCCGCAGTCGTTCGCGTGCTTCCGTCCGCAGCGTCTCCAGCTCGGCCTTGGCTTCCTTCCAGCGCACGAACGACGCTGCGTACGGGGCCAGGGCCTGCGCCAGGGCGGCACCGGCAAACTTGTCCAGCGCTTCCCGCTGTGCCTGCTGGCTCTTGAGCCGTAGCTGGTCTGTTTGGCCGTGGACCGCCACCAGATGTCCGCCGATCTCGGCCAGCGTTCCCACCGGCGCCCCGCGTCCGCCCACATGCGCGCGGCTGCGGCCATCCGCATTCACCGTTCGGGCGAGCATCAGTTCGGCTCCGCCGTCGAACTCATCCATGTCAGCCCCGGCTTCACCCGCGCGGGCAAGGGCGGGGCTATCCGCGGCCAGCCGCACCACGGCCTCGGTCACGGCGTTGGCCGCCCCGCTGCGTACCGCGCCGGCATCGGCGCGGGCTCCCAGCAGCAGGCCAAGCGCGGTGACCACCATGGTTTTGCCGGCGCCTGTTTCTCCCGTCACCACCGACAGGCCCGGCCCCAGCGGCAGCGTTGCCTCGGTGATGACGCCGAGGTTGCGGATCCTGATTTCTTCGATCATGTCAGCTCCTCCCGCCGGGCTGGGTGTAGTGCGGTTCCACGGTGCGGACCGTCGGCAGCGACGAGGTGGGCGGCTGTTCCTCCGAGGGGCTGACGGGGCCGCGCCATCCCGAGGTGGGCAGCTCAAATTTGCGGACCAGTCGCTCCGAGAACGGGGTCCGCCGGGTGCGGGCCAGCCGCACCGGTTTATCCGAGCGGGTCACCTCGATCCGGGACCCCGGCGGCAGCTCAAGGCTGCGGCGCCCGTCGCACCACAGCACGCCATTGGCGTCGCTCCGGCTCAGGATTTCCACCGCCATGATGGAATCCGGCGCAACCACCAGCGGCTTGGCGAACAAGGCATGCGCGCTGATGGGCGTCATCAGCAGAGCTTCCACTTCCGGCCAGACCACGGGGCCGCCCGCCGAGAAGGCGTAGGCCGTCGAACCGGTGGGGGTCGCCATCACCACGCCGTCGCAGCCGAACGAGCTGATCGGCAGGGCATCGACTTCGACGACGACTTCCAGCATCCGCTGCCGATCGCCCTTTTCCACCGCGGCTTCGTTCAGCGCCCAGGTGTGCCCGATCTTGCGTTTGCCCAACCACACCTGCACATCGATGGTCAGGCGCTCTTCGACCGTGTATTGGCGGTTGACCACCCAATGGACGGTCTGCGCCAGGTCCGCGCGTTCGCTCTCGGCCAGGAAGCCGACATGTCCCAGGTTGACCCCGAGCAGCGGAACGTCCGATTCCCGGACCAACTCGGCGGAGCGGAGGATGGTTCCGTCGCCGCCAAGCACCATGCCCAGGTCCACCGAGTCGAGGCTGACGTCCTCATCCAGCGTCTCGCAGGGGACGGCCAGTTCGCCGTACGTTTCCCGGATGGGCGCCATTTCTTCCCGGCGCATGACGGGAACCAGCCCCGAGGCGTGCAGTTGGGCGCATGTTTCCTGGGCGGCCGCCATGGCGTCTACCCGTCCGGTGTGCGCGAGCACCAGTATCCGCCGGCTCATCGCTCCACTCCCGGTTCCTGCCCTCTCGGTTCATCAATCTGGTCCGGCCCGTGGCCGGCCCCAAGCGGGAAATCGGCCATCGCTGCGTCCGCTTCCCCCTCCAGCACACTACCCGTTCTGCGCTCCAGTATGCCCGGCGGAACGCTTATCCACAGGAAATATTCAACGTTTCCGTCCTGCCCGGGAAGAGGACTGGCCGCCAATCCCCGTACCTGCAGGCCGGCTTCGAGGGCCGCCGCGACAACCTTTCTCACCGCCCGGTATCGCTCGGCCTCTGAGCTGACGACGCCGGTGCGCGCCAGACTCTCCCGGCCCACCTCAAATTGCGGCTTGACCATCAGCAAGAGATTTCCGCTTGGCCGTGTGGCGTTGGCCAAGGCGTCGAGGACCAAGGTCAGGGAGATGAACGACAAGTCCGCGACGGTCAGATCCACCGGGCCGCCGATCTCCTGGGCCTCGAGATAGCGGACGTTCATGCCTTCGAACACCCTGACCCTGCTGTCCGTACGGATCTGGTCAACCAGTTGGCCGTGGCCCACGTCCACGGCGACCACCTCACGTGCTCCAGCGCGGAGCAGCACGTCGGTGAACCCTCCGGTGGAGGCTCCGGCGTCGAGGCAGCGCAAGCCAGCCGGGTCCACGGTGGGGAAGGCTGCCAGTGCGCCAGCCAGCTTATGCCCGGCCCGGCTGACGTAGTCGGGGCCCGCGTCGGGGGCTACGTCCAGTGGCTCCTCCGGGCCGACGGCAGCCGATGCCTTGGTCAAGACAATTCCGGCGCGGCTGACCCGGCCGGACGCGATGAGTTTCGCTGCATGCGTGCGGGAGCGTGCCAGCCCCCGGGATACTAGCTCCTGGTCGAGTCTGGGCATCGGGTCAATCAGCCTCGGTCTCCAAGTCGGCCAACAAACCGTCGTGGATCCGCTGGTACACCCGCTCGTGCTCGCTGACGGAGAGGTCCGGGATCTGGGTGAGTTCGGCGATGATGCTGTTCACGGACTCGTCGCCGGTCGGCTCAGCGGGGGCGGGCCATTGCGGCCGCGTTTGGCTGCCGCTGTCCCGTGATTCTGGCAGGTCCAAGCTTTCCTCCCTTGCGTCGGCCGGCGTACCCAGCCGCCGTGAATCAGTCTAGTGGCGGCTCTCAGTCCGCAAGTTCCGGCGTGGCCGCCGCGCTCTGGTCCGGGTAGGCATCCCACCACGCCGCGCAGGCCGCTCGCCAGGTGTCCACATCATCCCGGCTGCCGGAGACGCGGAGGCCGCCGTTCTCGATGGCGGCGTGCGCCGCACCGCAACGGAACCCCTCGCCGTCGCGGTTGACCGCAGGATACGGCAGATACAGTTCAGCCAGGCTGCCCAGCAGGTACCGCGGCCGTTCCGCGGTGCGGGCGCCGAGGACTGCTTCCGGCCCGTCGACGCCGGTCAGCACAACCGCCGTGTCCATGCCCGCATTGTTTCCGCCCAGGATGTCCGTGTCGAGACGGTCCCCCACCACCAGTGGACGACGGGCACCCAACGCTGCCGCCGCCGTCGTGAAGATGCCGGCTTCCGGTTTCCCCGCGACCAAGGGCACCGCTCCGGTGGCCGCTTGTACGGCCGCAACCAGGGCGCCGTTCCCCGGGGCGATGCCGCGCTCCCGGGGAATGGTCATATCCGTATTGGTGGCGATCCAGAAGGCTCCTGCGGCGATCGCGAAGGATGCCTCGGCCAGTTCCTTCCACCCCAGCCCCGGGTCGAACCCTTGGATCACAGCCGAGGGCGCTTCGAGGGCAGAGCGGACCGGGATGAATCCTTGGGCAGCTGTTTCGTCGGCCAGCGTCCGGCTGCCGGTGACCAGTACTTTGGAGCCCGCAGGGACGTGCCGGGCAAGCAGCAGCGCGCCGGCTCGTGCCGATCCGAAAACTTGGTCGGCGGTGGCCGGCGCGCCGAGCTCGCGCAAGTGCGCGGCCACCTGCTCGGACGACCGGGAAGCGTTGTTGGTGATGTAGCCCAGGGCCGTTCCGGTGTCCTTAAGGCGTTCCAACGCCTCTATAGCTCCGGGGACAGCCTGCTGCCCGGCATAGACGACCCCGTCCAGGTCGGACAGCAAGGCGTCGTAGCCGGAGATCAGCGGCTTACTTGGCATCGTCCCTGCTGTTCGGCGTGTCCGCGCTGCTGGGAGCGTCCTTGTCCTCGGCCTCGATGGGAGCCGGGGCATCTTCTTCTCCGGTCGGTTCACCCGCCGCAGAGTCGACCACAGGTGCAGCCTCCCCGTCGAACGTGCCGGCTTCTTCAGCCTCTGCCGGCTCGGCCTCGGACAGCACAGCTTCATCAGTATCTGCCGGCTCGGCCTCAGACAGCGAGGCTTCGCTCGTGTCCGCTGGCTCGGCAGCGCCGGCGTCAGCGCGATCCTGCTCAGGGCTACGGGACTCCTGCAGCGGCCTGCGGACAGGTTCCGGTTCCTCACCGACCAAGTCGAGGATCTCGGGCTCGGCAAAATCACCAACACCTAGGGCATTCTCAGCCACCGCTGCCTGACGCCGCCATTGCTGCGCTTCATCAGAACGGCTGGCTGCGTCCAAAGCATCCGCATAAGCGCGGAAGAGTCGCGGGCTGTATGAGAATGCTCGGTTGCGGTCCAATTGCGGAATCTCCAGAGCCGCAACCGCCGCATCGAACTGCTGCAAATCAGACCGCGCGCCGGAAGCCACAATGGCCAGTTCCACTTTGCCCGCGGTATCAAGTGACTCAGCGTCTTCTGAACGCGTCAGTTCCAGCGCCCTGTCCGGGCGTCCGAGTCCACGTTCGCAGTCGGCCATGACGGGCAGATGCTCGTTGGAACCGCTGATCCGTCGGAACGTGCGGAATTCCCTCAGGGCCTCGCCATAGTGGCCGGCCGCGTACGCGGTCAGGCCCACGGCTTCGCGCACCGGAGCCATCCGTCCGCCCCGACGGCTGGCTGCCAACGCGTGCTGGAAGGCCAGTTCCGGATCGTCGTCGAGAAGCCGGCCGGCCATCACCAAATGCTTGGCCACCCATTCGGCGTTCTTCGACTCCAAAGTCCTCAGCTGCGCACGGGTAACTCGGTCCAGCTCCGACCCCGAGACATCCTCGTCGATCTCAGGCGAACGCGGGCGGTCCACGCGGTTGGCACTGCGCAGGTCGCTGGCGTTGTGCTCACGGGGGGCATCCGAACGGCCGTAGGGCCGATCGCCCTGCGGACGACGGTCGCCGAAGTCGCGACGCTCACCGCGGTCCTGACGGGGGCGATCACCAAAGTCACGGCGCTCGCCACGGTCCTGACGCGGCCGATCACCAAAGTCACGCCGCTCACCACGGTCCTGACGCGGACGATCACCCTGCGGACGACGATCACCAAAGTCACGACGCTCACCGCGGTCCTGACGCGGACGATCACCAAAGTCACGACGCTCACCACGGTCCTGACGCGGACGATCACCCTGCGGACGACGATCCCCGAAGTCACGACGCTCACCGCGGTCCTGACGGGGGCGATCACCAAAGTCACGGCGCTCGCCACGGTCCTGACGCGGACGATCCCCAAAGTCACGACGCTCACCGCGGTCCTGACGCGGACGATCACCCTGCGGACGACGATCCCCGAAGTCGCGACGCTCGCGGTCCTGACGCGGACGATCACCAAAGTCACGACGCTCGCCACGCTCCTGACGCGGACGATCAGCCTGCGGACGACGGTCGCCGAAGTCACGGCGCTCACCGCGGTCCTGACGGGGGCGATCACCAAAGTCGCGACGCTCGCCACGCTCCTGGCGCGGACGATCACCGATGTCACGACGCTCGCGGTCCTGACGGGGACGATCACCCTGCGGACGACGATCCCCGAAGTCACGCCGCTCACCGCGGTCCTGACGCGGACGATCACCGAAATCGCGCCGCTCGCCACGCTCCTGACGCGGACGATCACCCTGCGGACGACGATCCCCGAAGTCACGCCGCTCACCACGCTCCTGACGCGGACGATCACCCTGCGGACGACGATCGCCGAAGTCACGCCGCTCGCCACGCTCCTGACGCGGACGATCACCCTGCGGACGACGATCGCCGAAGTCACGCCGCTCACCGCGGTCCTGACGGGGACGATCGCCGAAGTCACGACGCTCGCGGTCCTGACGGGGACGATCAGCCTGGGGCCGGTAACCACCGTCATTGCTCGACCGACTACTACGGTTCTCGTAGTCGGGGCGCTTCCGCTGACCGCTTTCGCTGGAGCGGTCAGCCCCCGACCGGTCGCCGTAGTTGCCTCGGCCTGCACTCCTGTCGTCTCGTCCTTCACGACCCCGGAAATCAGCCATGCCGGAACTCCTCTCAGTGCGGGCCAGGTCGATCGAACCAACCGCAGCCATCAAAATCTCTATAAAACGTTGTCTTGTTTCGGGCGCAGATTATCGTGGCGCGCCCATACCATCGATCCATTCTAGTGCAGTCAACGGTTCACCATCTTGCCGAAAGCCGTAGCCCGCCTGTGACTCCACTAACGAATCACAGTTCGTTAACGGGGGAAGGCCCCGCCGTCGTTGGCGGGGCCTTCCCTTGTAAAGAATGTCCGGCGGTGACCTACTCTCCCACACCCTCCCGAGTGCAGTACCATCGGCGCTGTGGGCCTTAGCTTCCGGGTTCGGAATGGGACCGGGCGTTTCCCCCACGCTATGACCGCCGTAACCCTTCGTGCACGCCCTCAACCCTGGTGGGGGTGTTGGCGGCAAATCTGTGGTTACAAGCTTGTTGCTTGGAACTTGTATTCAATTGTTTTGTTCCCGGCTGACAACAGGGTTGTTGTCTGGGAACCACATAGCGGACGCGTAGCATGTTTTGATCACCCACCCCGCGAGGGGGTGGTGTGGTGTAAGTTGTCGGACTATTAGTACCGGTCAGCTCCACGAGTCTTTCGTCCTCGCTTCCACATCCGGCCTATCAACCCAGTGGTCTGGCTGGGGTCCTCTCCCCCCGAGGGGGATGGAAATCTCATCTTGAAGCCGGCTTCCCGCTTAGATGCTTTCAGCGGTTATCCAATCCGAACGTAGCTAATCAGCGGTGCACTTGGCAGTACAACTGACACACCAGAGGTTCGTCCGTCCCGGTCCTCTCGTACTAAGGACAGACCTTCTCAAATTTCCTGCGCGCGCAGCGGATAGGGACCGAACTGTCTCACGACGTTCTAAACCCAGCTCGCGTACCGCTTTAATGGGCGAACAGCCCAACCCTTGGGACCTACTCCAGCCCCAGGATGCGACGAGCCGACATCGAGGTGCCAAACCATGCCGTCGATATGGACTCTTGGGCAAGATCAGCCTGTTATCCCCGAGGTACCTTTTATCCGTTGAGCGACGGCCATTCCACAATGTGCCGCCGGATCACTAGTCCCGACTTTCGTCCCTGCTCGAGCTGTCGCTCTCACAGTCAAGCTCCCTTGTGCACTTACACTCGCCACCTGATTGCCAACCAGGCTGAGGGAACCTTTGGGCGCCTCCGTTACTTTTTAGGAGGCAACCGCCCCAGTTAAACTACCCATCAGGCACTGTCCCTGACCCGGATTACGGGCCGAAGTTAGATGTCCAGAGTGACCAGAGTGGTATTTCAACGATGACTCCACCCGGACTGGCGTCCGGGCTTCACAGTCTCCCACCTATCCTACACAAGCCACACCGAACACCAATACCAAACTATAGTAAAGGTCTCGGGGTCTTTCCGTCCTGCTGCGCGTAACGAGCATCTTTACTCGTAGTGCAATTTCGCCGAGTTTATGGTTGAGACAGCGGGGAAGTCGTTACTCCATTCGTGCAGGTCGGAACTTACCCGACAAGGAATTTCGCTACCTTAGGATGGTTATAGTTACCACCGCCGTTTACTGGGGCTTAAATTCTCCGCTTCGCCCCCAAAGGGGCTAACAGGTCCTCTTAACCTTCCAGCACCGGGCAGGAGTCAGTCCGTATACATCGTCTTGCGACTTCGCACGGACCTGTGTTTTTAGTAAACAGTCGCTTCCCCCTGGTCTCTGCGGCCCTTACCCGCTCCAAGACGCTAGGCCTTGTCACGGTCCGGGCCCCCCTTCTCCCGAAGTTACGGGGGCATTTTGCCGAGTTCCTTAACCATAATTCTCTCGATCGCCTTGGTATTCTCTACCTGATCACCTGTGTCGGTTTGGGGTACGGGCGGCTAAAACCTCGCGTCGATGCTTTTCTCGGCAGCATAGGATCACCGAATCCCCCCATACGGGGGTCCCGTCAGGTCTCAGGCTTCACGAACGGCGGATTTGCCAACCGTTCACCCTACATCCTTGGACCGGGACTACCATCGCCCGGCTCGGCTACCTTCCTGCGTCACACCTGTTAATACGCTTACCTCCCCGGATCGGGTCCCGCGCGCCCCGCCCATACTGGCCCCGAAGGGCACGGATGAACGGTTTGGGCGGTTAGCATCACCGGATTGGCATGGGCGGTTTTTCGCCGGTACGGGAATATCAACCCGTTGTCCATCGACTACGCCTGTCGGCCTCGCCTTAGGTCCCGACTTACCCAGGGCAGATTAGCTTGACCCTGGAACCCTTGATCATTCGGCGGACGGGTTTCCCACCCGTCTTTCGCTACTCATGCCTGCATTCTCACTCGTGTAGGCTCCACCACTGGCTTCCGCCGCAGCTTCACTGCCCACACGACGCTCCCCTACCCACCAGCGCTCCTGAACCACGAAGGCTTGGATAATACGCTGATGCCACAACTTCGGCGGTGTACTTGAGCCCCGCTACATTGTCGGCGCGGAATCACTTGACCAGTGAGCTATTACGCACTCTTTCAAGGGTGGCTGCTTCTAAGCCAACCTCCTGGTTGTCTGGGCAACTCCACATCCTTTCCCACTTAGCACACGCTTAGGGGCCTTAGTTGGTGGTCTGGGCTGTTTCCCTCTCGACTATGAAGCTTATCCCCCACAGTCTCACTGCTGCGCTCTCACTTGCCGGCATTCGGAGTTTGGCTGACGTCAGTAACCTTGTAGGGCCCATCGGCCATCCAGTAGCTCTACCTCCGGCAAGAAACACGCAACGCTGCACCTAAATGCATTTCGGGGAGAACCAGCTATCACGGAGTTTGATTGGCCTTTCACCCCTACCCACAGCTCATCCCCTCCATTTTCAACTGAAGTGGGTTCGGTCCTCCACGCGCTCTTACACGCGCTTCAACCTGGCCATGGGTAGATCACTCCGCTTCGGGTCTAGATCACGCCACTGCAACGCCCTGTTCAGACTCGCTTTCGCTACGGCTTCCCCACACGGGTTAACCTCGCGACGTAACACTAACTCGCAGGCTCATTCTTCAAAAGGCACGCCGTCACAGCTACAAGGCTGCTCCGACGGATTGTAAGCACACGGTTTCAGGTACTGTTTCACTCCCCTCCCGGGGTACTTTTCACCTTTCCCTCACGGTACTTGTCCGCTATCGGTCATCAGGTAGTATTCAGGCTTACCAGGTGGTCCTGGCAGATTCGCACGGGATTTCTCGGGCCCCGTGCTACTTGGGATACTCTCCAAGCGGCGTCACGCATTACGGTTACAGGGCTTACACCTTCTCCGGCCGGCCTTTCAAGACCGTTCACCTATACGCACGCACTCACTTTCGCTGTCCGGCAGAACAGCAGCGGAAAGTCCCGCAACCCCGGCCATGCAACGCCCGCCGGCTATCACACATGGACCGGTTTGGCCTCTTCCGCGTTCGCTCGCCACTACTAACGGAATCACTGTTGTTTTCTCTTCCTGCGGGTACTGAGATGTTTCACTTCCCCGCGTTCCCTCCACGCACCCTATGTGTTCAGGTACGGGTCACCCGGTCACTCGCGCGCCGGGCGGGGTTTCCCCATTCGGACATCCTGGGATCACCGTTCGGTTATCAACTCCCCCAGGCTTATCGCAGATTCCCACGTCCTTCTTCGGCTCCTGATGCCAAGGCATCCACCGTGTGCTCTTAAAAACTTGACCACAAAGATCAAATAAAGCTTCTCGAGAGAACCGTGGAACAACCCCGCCCCCAAAAGGGCGAAGCCAAACCAGGTTCATCAAAAAAATTGCTTTAAGATGCTCGCGTCCACTATGTAGTTCTCAAACAACAACCCCGTCACCCCCGCCGGCACCACACCAAAGTGCAATGCCTCGAAGGATGCGGGAACAAGAGGAAACCAACCGGTCCCCCTCTCGCATCGCTGCAAGATAAGGTCCTGTTGCCTCAGGACCCAACAGTGTGCCAAAAGATGCCCCCCACGTTTCCCCCCACACGTTCCAGGCACCCCCCAAAGAGGGCACCGTACTGGCATGCGGGAAACCGCGAAACAAGCACCGAATCCGTTGATATTCCACCCATGAGCACCCGCCGGACAACTTTCGTGTCCGCAACGGGCTTGCCCTGCAAACCACCCAACCCGCACTGTGGCGGACCAGGAACGGTTCGAGGAAGCTCCTTAGAAAGGAGGTGATCCAGCCGCACCTTCCGGTACGGCTACCTTGTTACGACTTAGTCCCAATCGCCGGTCCCACCTTCGACGGCTCCCTCCCACAAGGGGTTAGGCCACCGGCTTCGGGTGTTACCAACTTTCGTGACTTGACGGGCGGTGTGTACAAGGCCCGGGAACGTATTCACCGCAGCGTTGCTGATCTGCGATTACTAGCGACTCCGACTTCATGGGGTCGAGTTGCAGACCCCAATCCGAACTGAGACCGGCTTTTTGGGATTAGCTCCACCTCACAGTATCGCAACCCATTGTACCGGCCATTGTAGCATGCGTGAAGCCCAAGACATAAGGGGCATGATGATTTGACGTCGTCCCCACCTTCCTCCGAGTTGACCCCGGCAGTCTCCCATGAGTCCCCGCCATTACGCGCTGGCAACATGGAACGAGGGTTGCGCTCGTTGCGGGACTTAACCCAACATCTCACGACACGAGCTGACGACAACCATGCACCACCTGTGAACCGGCCCCGAAGGGAAGGACTGTTTCCAGCCCGGTCCGGCCCATGTCAAGCCTTGGTAAGGTTCTTCGCGTTGCATCGAATTAATCCGCATGCTCCGCCGCTTGTGCGGGCCCCCGTCAATTCCTTTGAGTTTTAGCCTTGCGGCCGTACTCCCCAGGCGGGGCACTTAATGCGTTAGCTACGGCGCGGAAAACGTGGAATGTCCCCCACACCTAGTGCCCAACGTTTACGGCATGGACTACCAGGGTATCTAATCCTGTTCGCTCCCCATGCTTTCGCTCCTCAGCGTCAGTTACAGCCCAGAGACCTGCCTTCGCCATCGGTGTTCCTCCTGATATCTGCGCATTTCACCGCTACACCAGGAATTCCAGTCTCCCCTACTGCACTCTAGTCTGCCCGTACCCACTGCAGACCCGGGGTTGAGCCCCGGGCTTTCACAGCAGACGCGACAAACCGCCTACGAGCTCTTTACGCCCAATAATTCCGGACAACGCTTGCGCCCTACGTATTACCGCGGCTGCTGGCACGTAGTTAGCCGGCGCTTCTTCTGCAGGTACCGTCACTTTCGCTTCTTCCCTGCTGAAAGAGGTTTACAACCCGAAGGCATTCATCCCTCACGCGGCGTCGCTGCATCAGGCTTGCGCCCATTGTGCAATATTCCCCACTGCTGCCTCCCGTAGGAGTCTGGGCCGTGTCTCAGTCCCAGTGTGGCCGGTCACCCTCTCAGGCCGGCTACCCGTCGTCGCCTTGGTAGGCCATTACCCCACCAACAAGCTGATAGGCCGCGAGTCCATCCAAGACCAAAAAATCTTTCCACCCACCACCATGCGGTGACAGGTCATATCCGGTATTAGACCCGGTTTCCCAGGCTTATCCCAGAGTCAAGGGCAGGTTACTCACGTGTTACTCACCCGTTCGCCACTAATCCCCGGTGCAAGCACCGGATCATCGTTCGACTTGCATGTGTTAAGCACGCCGCCAGCGTTCGTCCTGAGCCAGGATCAAACTCTCCGTTAATGTTTCAAACAGACACAGCACCAATAGCCGGGAAAACGACCAAAGACACTGCACTAAATTCAAACCAGGCTGATAAAACCGCGACACACCACAGGGGCGGCACGCCACGGCACTTCAACCAATAAATAATTGGTATCAACAAACTTGGCACACTATTGAGTTCTCAAACAACAGGAGCAAACGAATACTTCAGCAAAACAATTTCTTCGAAATCCGCTTTGTTTTTCTTCGTTGCGATGTTTCTACTTTATTTCATTCCTTTTCTTTCTGTCAAATCCGCGTTTCCGCTTCATTCACTTGAGAAAAAGCATGTCCCGGCGAAAAGCTGCAGCAAATTTGCCTGCACACTGGGCGCATGACTAACCGCTGTCGCTTTATCGAAGGGGTTTTGTCGCGTTCCGGCCGGCTGTTTCACAACCCGCGGCGGCGACTCAGAAAACATTACACGGCACCGGCACCGCCCGCAAATCGCTGGGGCGTGATGCCCGCCACCGATGCGGAAGGGCCCGCCGTCGGCCTCCGAAACGGAAGAAAACAGCGGACCCTTCGTTCAAGCCGTCGGTCTAACGGCGGAGCGGCCTGTTCAGCCAGACACTTCCACCATGGCCAGCGTGCGCTTGCCGCGGCGCATCAACAGATACTTGCCGTGCAGCAACTGGTCTGCTCCGACGACGGTGTCCGGATCGGTGATTTTCTGGTTGTTCACGTAGGCGCCGCCCTCTGCCACCGTCCGCCGCGCCGCCGAATTGCTGGTGGCCAGACCGGACTGGACCAACAACTCGATGATGCCGGTTGTCTCCGGGCCGGCAACCGCGCTGGGCAGCTCAGCCGTGGCGGCAACCAGGGTCGACTCGTCCAACTCGGCCAACTCGCCCTGCCCGAACAATGCCGAGGAAGCAGCGATCACCTTGTCGGTTGCATCGGTTCCGTGCACGATCGACGTCACCTCGTAGGCCAGCGTCCGCTGGGCTTCACGGGCGTGCGGCCGTTCAGCCACCGCTCGTTCGAGCCCTTCGATTTCTTCCCGCGAACGGAAGGTGAAGACCTTGAGTCGCTGGACCACGTCGGCGTCGGCCGTGTTGAGCCAGAACTGGTACATGGCATAGGGGCTGCACATGTCAGCATCCAGCCAGATGGCATTGCCCTCGCTCTTACCGAATTTGGTGCCGTCCGAGTTGGTGATCAAGGGCGTGCCGATCGCGTGGACAGCGCTGCCTTCCACCTTGCGGATCAGTTCGATGCCGCTGGTCAGGTTGCCCCACTGATCCGATCCGCCGGTCTGCAGGATGCAGCCGTACTGCCGGAACAGCTCCAGGTAGTCCATGCCCTGCAGGATCTGGTAGCTGAATTCCGCGTAGCTGATGCCTTCGTCGGAGTTCAGCCTGGAGGCGACGATGTCCTTCTTGACCATGGTGCCGACGCGGTAGTGCTTGCCGATATCGCGCAGGAAATCCAGCACGCTCATCGGCGCGGTCCAGTCCAGGTTGTTGACCATGCGCGCGGCGTTGTCGCCGTCGAAGTCAAGGAAGCGCTGGACCTGCCCCTTCAGGCGGTCCACCCAGTCGGCGACCGTTTCCTTCGTGTTCATGGTGCGCTCGGCGGTGGGCCTGGGATCGCCGACCAGCCCGGTGGAGCCGCCGACGAGTCCCAGCGGCTTGTGGCCGGCCAACTGCAGCCGGCGCATGGTGAGCAGCTGGACCAGGTTGCCCAGATGCAGGCTGGGTGCCGTCGGGTCGAAGCCGCAGTAATACGTCACCGGGTCCCCCGCCAGCAGTTTCTCCAGTTCAGCCTCGTCGGTTGAAACATGGACAAGTCCGCGCCACTTCAGTTCCTGCCAGACATTGGCGAAACCCGGGTCGTTGCGTTGCGAAGCGAGAAACGTATTATTCACGGATTCCAAAATATCAGCCTTCAATTCCCTCGGGGACCTCGCCTTCGGCCAACAGCCGCAGCCGCTGGGTCGGACGGGTCATGGCCACGTAGAGGTCGCCGACGCGGCCGCCGGTGCGGTTCAGTAGTTCACCAGGTTCAAGGACCACCACGGCGTCGAACTCCAGGCCCTTGGCCTCTTGCGGGCCCAGCACACTGATGTCCTGTTCCAGCCCGCCCGCCCCGCCTCCTACGCGTCGGCCGTAGACCCCGGCCAACGCGTTCCGGACCTCAGACAACTGGCGGTCGGCGGCGATGACCGCCAGCAGGCCGCCGTTGGCGGCATCGAGTTCCTCGGGCATGACCTCCAGCAGGTGCTCAATCATGCGGCCGGCCGGCACCCGATCCACGACCGGCTGCCAGCGCCCGTCGCGCACGGCTTTCGGGGCCGACACGACTTGGCCGGCGGCATTCGCCATCCGGACGGCGGCCTGGGCAATCTGCGACGGCGTGCGGTAGTTCACGGTCAGTTCTTCGAGCTGCCAGCGGCTGCCCGCGAACGGCTCAAGTGCCTGCTGCCAGGACTCTGCGCCGGCGGCCGAACTGGTCTGCGCGATATCGCCGACCACGGTGAACGACTTGAGCGGGCAGCGGCGCATCAGCAGCCGCCACTGCATGGCGGACAGCTCCTGCGCCTCGTCGACCACGATGTGCCCGAAGGCCCATGTGCGGTCGCCGGCGGCTCGTTCGGCGGCGGTGAGGCGGTTTTGCTGCGTTTCGTTGTAGCCGGCCAGGTCCTCGGCGCTGACCAACCCGTTGATTCCGATGTCGCGCAGAGTCTGGTCGACGTTCCGCAAGGACTGCTCAGCATTGGCGATGTCGCGGGCACGGTCGGCGTCCTGTTGGGCCTTGTCACGCCCGGACGAGGCGTCCATCTCGCCGAGCAGCTCGGCGGCCTCGTCGAGCAGCGGCACGTCGGCTTCGGTCCACGGCGCATCCGCCGAGCGCAGCAGCACGTTGCGTTCCGCATCGGTCAGCTCCGGGGCCGCCGCCTCAAGATGGGCCGGTTTGCTGAACAATTCCCGGATCAGTTTTTCCGGCGTCAACGGCATCCACGCCAGATTCAGCGCCACCCGAACATCGCGCGAGGTCCGCACGTCTTCAGCCAGATAGGCGCGGTCCGCGTTGTTGCCCGGCCCGGATGATGCCTCCAGCGCTTCGCGCAGCTGGTCGGTCAGCTCGCGCAGCAAGATCTTCACGAAGGTCACTCGGGCAGCGTTGTGGGGTTTACCGGTGGCCCGTGCGCGGTCGCGTGCCCGCGCCACCTGGCGCGGGGTCAGCGTCAAGATGGTGCCCTCAACGTTGAGCTTGCGCGGCTCGGCCGGCAGCCTCTGCCGGTTGGCTACCGCATTGGCCACGATGTCGGCCATGGACAAACGACCCTTGATCTCGGCCACCACCGGGTCGGTTTCCGGCACCGCCCGGATTCCGGGCATCAGCCCACCAAGCGTTGACATGACGACGCCGGTTTCACCCAGCGAGGGCAGCACACGCTCGATGTACTTCATGAAGGAGTTCGACGGTCCCACCAGCAGCACGCCGGCGGACTTCAGCCGTTCGCGGTGCGAGTACAACAGGTACGCGGCACGGTGCAGGGCAACGGCGGTCTTGCCCGTTCCGGGGCCGCCCTGGACCACCAGGATCCCCGGCATCGGAGCCCTGATGATGCGGTCCTGCTCGGCCTGGATGGTGCCGACGATGTCGGACATGGCACCGGTGCGCTTGGAGTTGAGCGCTGCCAGCAGAGCGCCCTCGCCCTGCAGCGACGCACCGTCGGCAAGCATGGTCGAATCCAACACGTCGTCTTCAATGCCCTTGACCTGGTGCCCCTGCAGGATCAGATGCCGGCGCCGCCGCACGCCCAGCCGCTCGAAGGCAGTGGCTTGGTAAAACGCTCCGGCTTCGGGCGCACGCCAGTCCACCATCAACTGCTGCAGGTCCTTGGTGCTGAGTCCGATGCGTCCGATGTAGCGCTGGTCGCCGTCGTCCAGATCGAGACGGCCGAACACCAAGCGGTCATCCACGGCGTTAAGCTGCGCCAGGCGGTCCTCGTACATGGTCGCGAACGCATCGCGTTCGGAAATGTTCTGCATGCTGCCCACTGCGCCGCTGGCGCGGACACGGGCGAGCTGCTCCTGTTTCTCGGCGCGCAGCTCTTCCAGCCGACGATACAACCCGGCCACGTAGGCACGCTCATGTTCAAGCTCGGCGTGGGCCGAAAGCGATTCTGGCATGTGTGTTTTCCCTCCCCAAAAGGCAGACCGTCCATTCTACTACCGGCACGCTGGATTTTCCTGCGACAGAACGACGGCGGACAGGCGCCCGCCTGTCCGGTTCGCCACCGGCGCAACTATCGGCTATTCGCGCACCAGGGAACGGATGCGGTGCCCCGCCAACGCGGACCTGCCGCGCAGCGCCGAAAGCTCGAGGACCACGCCGAATCCGGCCACCTGCACGCCGGCGCGTTCAAACAGCCGGCAGGCCGCGCCGAGGGTCCCGCCCGTTGCCAGCACGTCGTCCAAGATGAGCACCCGCGAACCCGGCAGCAGATCGCCGGCATGGATTTCCAGCGTGGCCGTGCCGTACTCCAGCGTGTACTCCTCGGCGATGGTCTTCCGCGGCAACTTGCCCTTCTTGCGCACCGTGACCACGCCCGTGCCGGAGGCATAGGCGGCGGCGGCCGACAGCAGGAAGCCGCGGGCCTCCACTCCCGCCACGGCGTCGAACTGGCCTTGGAACGGGTCGATCAAGGCGTGCACCACTGCGTGCAGCGCTTCCCCGTCAGCGAATACGGGAGTCAGGTCCCGGAAGACGACGCCGGGCTGCGGATAATCCCGGACCGTCTCCGAAAGCCGGTTGATCAATGTTTCAACTGATTCGCGAGGGCGTTCATTCACCCGTCTACCCTACCCGCTGCCGGCACGGCGCCGCGGTTTGGCGGCCCGGTACGGCGAGACGGTCGGGTCACCCTCCAGCCAGAAGCGCCACGGGTAGGCATCGGTGCCGCCCTCGCCGCTGACGCCCACCCGCGGCCCGTTCCGCACGTGCTGATGGGATGCTTGGACGGCCGGTCGGGTCAGAGCCAGGCCGCCCGCGGCGACGGCGCGGCCGTTATCGCCCAGCTCCAGCCCCAGGGCCACGGCCAGCCGGGCCGGACCCCGCGCCAATTCGGCATCCCGCTTGGCCGAGGTCCGCCGGCTGCGGGCCAGGTCGAGGCCTTCGATGACTTCCCCGGCGCGCAGCAGGGCACCGGTGGCCTGGCCTTCGTGGCCGCACACGATGTTCACACAATGGTGCATCCCGTAGGTGAAGTAGACATAGATATGCCCCGGCGGGCCGAACATCACCTTGTTGCGGTTGGTCGGGCCGCGGAAGGCATGCGATCCCGGATCGTGCTCCCCCATGTAGGCCTCCACCTCGGTGAGACGCACCGCAACGGTCCCTTGCGCCGTCGTATGCGCCAACCGGGCACCGAGCAGCCCCGGAGCCACCTCCACGGCAGGCCGGCCCAGCCAGCGCAGCAGAGCTGCATCCACTAGGTGGGCTGGATGCGCTGGTAGAAGCGGGTCAAGGCCTCGCGCCGATGCGCCGAGTCATGTACCTGCCCGCCGCCGAGCACTGTGGCCAGCGCGTCCAGCCGCATGTGCCAGCTGGCCATCAAGCTCCCCGCCAAGGTTTCCCGGCCTACGTTATGGACCAGCGTCAGGCGGGTCTTGCCGTCCTCCGGTTCCAGCATCCAGTGCACGGTGCCGGTGCCCTCCGGGGCGGTCCAGGAATAGTCGAGCCTGCTGCCCGCGAGCACATGCTCAACGTCTCCGCTGATGGTCCGTCCCGGCAGATTGAATTCGACGGCGCCGCCCGCCTGCAACTCCACCCGACCGGGTCCGAGCCAGGCCCCGAGCAGGTCCGGCTCGGTCAAGGCCGCCCAGACCCGCTCCCGGCTGGCGTCGAGCAACCGCTCGAAGCGCAGGCACGTGTGCCCGGAATCGCTTTCCACCGTGCCCATTGAATGCGAAAGCTGGTACTGGCGGGCATAGGCTTCCCGCAGCGGGGTCCAACGGTCGGTTTCCCAGTCCGGCCGGCGCCCGGCCGCGACGTCGGCCAGCGCGTCCAGGATGGTCTGCCAGCCGGCGCTGCCTTCGGTCAGGAACTCCGGCCCCTCGGCGCGGGACCTGAACTGCAGCAGCGTTCCGCCATCGCTTTCCAGCACCCGCCATTCAATCACCGACTCCTGACCGAGCTCGTCCTCCCACGTGATCTGCAGGCTGAGCGGCGGGTTCAGCTGCAGCACCGTGCCGCTGGACATGCCCCCGCCCAGGACCAGCTCGTAGGTGCGGCCCAGCTCCCAGTCGGCGTTCAGCGTGCCGAGCCACTTGGCGACGTTGTCCTTCTCTGCCAGCAGGCTCCAGATGTAGCTGCGCGGGTAGTCGAGTTGGCGGTCGAAGGCCAAGACATAGTCCCCGTCCACACGTTCGATCCGGCCCTCCGGAACCAGTTTTTCTTCGTCCTGGCTCAGCGTCGACATGCTCGCTCCCTCGGCTCAGTTGCTCTGCCCCCTAGCTTCACAAACTACCGCAGAGACATTTGCTACCGGTTGGTAACTTATGCCTGCGCCGGTCCGCGAAGGCTAGCGGCGCTTCCCGCCGGCGTAGTCCCGCGCGCTGTCCAGCCCGGCCTGCAGCGCCTCGATTTGGGCCGCCACGGCGCTCGGTGCGGTGCCGCCCTGCGAACTGCGGCTGGCCAGCGAACCTTCCACGGTCAGCACCTCGCGCACGCGCGGCGTCAGCTGCGGCGAAATCGCAGCGAACTCCTCGTCCGTCAGGTCCCAGAGTTCGACGCCGCGGCTTTCGGCCTGCTTGACGGCGGCGCCGGAGAGCTCGTGGGCCTCGCGGAACGGCACGCCTTGCCGGACCAGCCATTCGGCAATATCGGTGGCCAGCGCAAAGCCCTGCGGAGCGAGCGCTTCCAGCCGCGCGGTGTTGAAGACCAGGGTCTCGATCATGCCGGCGACGGCGGGCAGCAGCAGTTCCAGGGTGTCCGCGGCATCGAAGACCGGTTCCTTGTCCTCCTGCAGGTCCCGGTTGTAGGCCAGCGGGAGGCCCTTGAGCGTGGCCAGCAAACCGGTCAGGTCGCCGATCAGCCGGCCTGCCTTGCCGCGGGCCAGCTCCGCGACGTCCGGATTCTTCTTCTGCGGCATGATGGACGAGCCCGTGGAGTAGGCGTCGTCCAGGGTCACGAAGGAAAATTCCTTGGTGGCCCAGAGGATGACTTCCTCGGAGATCCGGGACAGGTCCACGCCGATCATGGCGGCGACCCAGCTGAATTCGGCGAAGACGTCGCGCGAGGCGGTCCCGTCGATCGAGTTCCAGGCGGCGGAGTCGAAGCCGAGGTCGGCGGCGACGGCGTTGGGGTCCAGTCCCAGCGAGGAGCCGGCCAGGGCGCCGGATCCGTACGGCGAGACCGCGGCCCGCTTGTCCCAGTCGGCCAGGCGCTGCACGTCGCGCAGCAGAGCCCAGGCGTGGGCCAGCAGATGATGCGACAGCAGCACCGGCTGGGCGTGCTGCAGATGGGTGCGGCCCGGCATCGCAACGTCCGGGTGCCGGCGGGCCTGCGCCAGGAGCGCGTCAATGGTTGCCAGCACTCCCCGGGCAATGATCCGGGCGTGGTCGCGCAGGTACATCCGGCCCAGGGTGGCGATCTGGTCGTTGCGCGAACGCCCGGCGCGGAGCTTGCCGCCCAGCTGCGTGCCGGCCCGTTCGATCAGCCCGCGCTCCAGCGAGCCGTGGACATCTTCGTCCGACTCGGCAGCCACGTAGGCACCGGAACGAACGTCGTCGTCGAGCTGGCCCAAGGCAGCAAGCATGCCCTCGAGTTCGGCGTCGTCCAGCAATCCCGCCTTGTGCAGCACCCTGGCGTGGGCGCGCGAACCGGCGATGTCGTAGTGCGCCAGGCGCCAGTCAAAGTGCGTCGACTTGCTCAGCGCGGCCAGCGCGTCGGCCGGCCCGCCGGCAAAACGCCCGCCCCAGAGGGCGCCCTCGTTGGTGTGCCCGCCTGCGCTGGTGTTTGGTTCCTGCGTCACGTTGTCTTCCCTTTCCGCCAGGTCGCCCTGGTGACGGTTCCGCGCGCTGCCGTGCCGGCCGGCGGAGTTGGCTTGCCGCCGTCTGCGGCGGCCGTTGCTTTGCGTTTAGGTTATTGCGTTCAGGCGTTGCGCGACGAGTCGTCGGCGAACTGCAGGAACCGTGCCGCGAGAGCGGCACCGCCGGCCGGGTCCCGTGTCACCAGCAGGACCGTGTCGTCTCCCGCGATGGTGCCCAGGACCGACGGCATGACCGAATGATCGATGGCCAGTGCCAGGAAGTTGGCCGCTCCGGGCGGCGTGCGCAGCACCACCAGATTGGCGGAAGCTTCGGCCGTCACCAGCAAATCGGCGCAGAGCCGCGCCAGCCGGGCGTCCAGGATTTCCTGGGTGACCCCGCTCTGCGGCGCCCGTTCGCCGCCCTCGCTCGGCACCGCGTAGATCAGCCCGCCGTCCTGACCCCGCACCCGCACCGCGCCCAGTTCCACCAAGTCCCGGGAGAGCGTGGCTTGGGTGACCTGCACACCTTCGTCCGCCAGCCGGGCGGCCAGTTCGGCCTGCGAGCGCACCGACTCGCCGGTCAGGATCGCGGTGATCTTGGCCTGGCGGGCGGTCTTGGTGGCCGGCATCGTGTTCATGGCCTGGTCCGCCCTCAAGCCCTTGCCAACGGCGCCAGCGAGGACTTGTCCATCAGCCATGCCATCAGTGCCTTCTGCGCGTGCAACCGGTTTTCCGCTTCGTCCCAGACCACCGACTGCGGGCCGTCGATCACTTCGGCAGAAATCTCGTAGCCGCGGTAGGCCGGCAGGCAGTGCAGCACGATGGCATCGCCGGCGGCCATATCCAGGGCGGCTTGGTCCACCGCGTAGTCCTTGAACAGCTCCAGCCGCTGCGCCTTCTCGTCTTCCTGCCCCATCGAGACCCAGGTGTCTGTGGCAATCACGTCGGCCCCGGCCAGCGCTTGTGCCGGATCCGTGGTGACCAGTACGGATCCGCCGGTCTCGGCGGCCCTGGCTTCGGCTTCGGCCACCACGGACTCCGCCGGCAGGTAGCCTTCCGGTCCGCCGATCCGCACATGCATGCCGGCGGTAACACCGGCGAGCAGGTAGGAGTTGGCCATGTTGTTGGCGGCATCGCCCAGGTAGGCCATGGTGAGCCCGGCCAGCCTGCCCTTGTGTTCCTGGACCGTCAGCAGGTCCGCCAGCAGCTGGCAGGGGTGGTAATCGTCGGACAGCGAGTTGATCACCGGCACTCGGGAAAGGGCGGCCATCTCCTCCAGCCCGGAGTGGGCGTACGTCCGCCAGACCACCGTGGAGACCATCCGCTCCATCACCTTGATGGTGTCGGATACGGATTCCTTGTGTCCCAGCTGGGATTCGCCGGGGTTGATGATCAGCGGGACACCGCCCAGATCGGAGATCCCGCTGGCGAAGGACACCCGGGTGCGCGTCGACGTCTTGTCGAAGATGACGGCCACGGTCTTCCGGCCGGCGCCGTCGCCGGCGAAAGGCTGATACCGGTAGGGGAACTGCTTCATCTCCGCGGCCAGCTGCAGCACTTCGGCCTGCTCGGCCGGGCTGAGGTCGGTGTCCTTGAGGAAGTGGCGGGTCATGAGGCGTCCTTGCTGGTGGCGGCGGCGGTGCGGGCGGCCGCGGTGGTCAGGATGTCCGGCAATGCGGCGGTGAACCGGGCGGCCTGCTCGTGCGGTCAGGATCAGCGGCGGGGCCAGCCGCAGCGTGCGCGGACCGGGGCTGTTGATGATGAAACCGGCGTCCAGTGCGGCCTCCACGGCGGCGGCGGCAATGTCCGCGTCCAGATCGAAGCCGATCAGCAGGCCCTCGCCGCGGACCTCCACCACGTGGTCGACGCCGGCCAGCTGCTCGCGCAGCCTTTCCCCGAGCGCCGAGACGTGGCCCAGCAGCCCGCGCGACTCGATGGCGTGCAGCGTGGCCAGCCCGGCGGCCGTGGCCACCGGGTTGCCGCCGAACGTGGTGCCGTGCTGGCCCGCGGTCAAGAGGCTCGAAGTCTCCGTGCCAAAGGTCAGCAGTGCGCCGACCGGGAGTCCGCTGCCCAGGCCCTTGGCCAGGGTGATGGCGTCGGGAACGATCCGTTCGCCGCCGGCCACCGTGCCTTGGAACGCGAACCAGTTGCCGGTCCGGCCGACGCCGGACTGCACCTCGTCGAGAATCAGCAGCGCGCCGGCGGCCGTGGTGGCTTCCCGGGCGGCCAACAGAAACCCCTCCGGCAGCGGCCGGACGCCCACCTCGCCCTGGATCGGTTCCAGCACGACGGCGGCCACCGTCTCATCGACGGCGGCGCGCAGTGCGTCCTCATCGCCGAAGGGAAGGTGGATCACGCCGGCCGGCATCGGTTCGAAGGGTTCGCGGTAGGCCTGCTTCGCCGTCAGCGCCAAAGCACCCATGGTGCGGCCGTGGAAGGCGCCCTCCAGGGCGATGATCTTGGTCCGGCTGGGACTGGAGTTGCGCCGGGCCAGCTTGAACGCCGCTTCGTTGGCTTCGGTGCCGGAGTTGGCGAAGAACACTTTGGAGCCGGCAGGAGCCCCGGCCAGCTCCAGCAGCCGCTCGGCCAGCGCGATCTGTGCCGGGCTGGTGAAGAAGTTGGAGACATGGCCGAGGGTGGACAACTGGTCGGCCACGATCCCGGTCAGGAACTCGTCGGCATGGCCGAGCGCGTTCACCGCGATGCCGCCGAGCAGGTCCAGGTATTCTTTGCCGTCGGCGTCCCAGACGGTGCAGCCTTTGCCGCGCACCAGCACGCGCTGCGGGGTCCCGAAGACACCCATCAGCGATTCGCGGTACTTCTCCAAGAGCTGCTTGCTGTCCAGTCCCTCCAGACCGGCCAAGCCGGCCGCGGTGGACACTGCGTGGGCCGTGTTCATGATTCGTCTCCGTCCGGAACAATCTGGGTGCCGATGCCGGCTGCGGTGAAAATTTCCAGCAGGATGGAGTGCGGCATCCTGCCATCGACGACGGCGGCCCGCTCCACTCCCCCGTCAACCGCCTTCAGGCAGGCTTCCATCTTGGGAATCATGCCGGACTGCAGCCCCGGCAGCAGCCCGCGCAGCTCCCCCGCGGTCAGCGACGAAATCAACGAGGACTTGTCCGGCCAGTTCGCGTACAGCCCCTCGACGTCGGTGAGGATGACCAGCCGCGAGGCGTGCAGGGCGTCAGCGACCGCAGCGGCCGCGGTATCCGCATTGACGTTGAGCACCTGGTTGGTGCCCTCGCCGTCGCCGCCGATTTCCGGTGCCACGGTGGAGATCACCGGGATCCGGCCGGCGTCGAGCAGATCCAGGATGGCCGACGGATTCACGCCGACCACTTCGCCCACCAGGCCCAGGTCGACCTCCTCGCCGTCCACCACGGTGCCGGTGCGCACCGCCTGCAGCAGCCCGCCGTCTTCGCCGGACAGTCCCACGGCGTACGGCCCGTGCGAATTGATCAGGCCCACCAGTTCCCGGCCCACTTGTCCGGTGAGCACCATGCGCACCACGTCCATCGCTTCGGGGGTGGTGACCCGCAAGCCGCCCTTGAACTCCGATTCGATGCCGAGCCGGGACAGCATGGCATTGATCTGTGGCCCGCCGCCGTGGACCACTACCGGCTTGATGCCCGCGTGGTGGAGGAAGACGATGTCCTCGGCGAAGGCCTGCCGCAGGTCGTCGTTGACCATCGCGTTGCCGCCGTACTTGATCACCATGGTGGTGCCGGCGAACCGTTGGATCCACGGCAGCGCCTCGATCAGCGTGGCGGCCTTGTCCTGGGCCATCAGCATTGTGTTCTTCATCGGTCCTCAGCTGGAGTAGGCGGAGTTCTCATGCACGTACTCGTGCGTGAGGTCGTTGGTCCAGATGGTTGCGCTCTCGCTGCCGGCCTGCAGGTCGATCACCACGGTGACGTCGCGGCCGCTCAGGTCCACCAGGTCGCGGGACTCGCCCACACCCCCGTTGCGGCAAACCGGCACGCCGTTCATGCTGACGTTCAGCTGGTCCGGTTCGAAGACGGCATCGGTGGTGCCCACCGCGGAGAGCACCCGGCCCCAGTTCGGGTCGTTGCCGAAAATGGCGGTCTTGAACAGGTTGGAGCGGGCCACCGCCCGGCTGACCGTTTCCGCGTCCCGCTCGGAGGCCGCGTTGATCGTGGTGACGGCGATGTCGTGGCTGGCGCCCTCGGCATCGGTGATCAGCTGCCGGGCCAGGTCCGCACACACCCCGGTCAGGGCAGCGGTGAAGTCTTCGGTCCCGGGAACCACGCCGGAGGCGCCCGACGACAGCAGCACCACGGTGTCATTCGTGGACATGCAGCCGTCCGAGTCGGTCCGGTCGAAGGTCATTCGCGTCGCCTCGCGGAGGGCCGCCTGCAGCGCCGCCGGTGCCAGTTCGGCATCCGTGGTGATGACCACCAGCATGGTGGCCAGGCCCGGGGCCAGCATGCCGGCGCCCTTGGCCATGCCGCCGATGCTGTAGCCGCCGCCGGTGAACAGCGCCTGCTTCGGCACGGTGTCGGTGGTCATGATCGCCCCGGCCGCGGCGGCTCCGCCGTCGTCGGACAAGGCAGCTGCCGCCGCTTCGACGCCGGGCAGCAGCTTGTCCATCGGCAGCTGCTCACCGATCAGCCCGGTGGAGCACACCACCACATCACCCGCGGAGATGCCGAGCAGGGCGGCGGTTTTCTCGGCGGTGGCGTGCGTGTTCTGGAAGCCCTCGGCGCCGGTGCAGGCGTTCGCACCGCCGGAATTGAGCACGACGGCGTCGGCCCGGCCATCGCTGATCGCTTGCCGCGACCAGTGCACCGGAGCGGCAGCCACCCGGTTCGAGGTGAAGACGGCAGCCGCCGCCTGCTGCGGTCCGTCATTGACCACCAGGGCGACGTCGGGCTTGCCGGAGGCTTTCAGGCCGGCGGTGGCGGCGGCGGCGCGGAATCCTTTGGCTGCGGTAACGCTCACGGTGCAATCCCCTGCTGGGTCAGGCCCGCGGTCTCCTCGAGACCGAGGGCAATGTTCATGGACTGGATGGCGCCGCCGGCAGTTCCCTTGGTGAGGTTGTCGATGGCGCAGGTGGCGACAACGCGGCCGGCGTGCTCGTCGACGGCCAGCTGCAGGACGGCGTGGTTGCTGCCCTGGACGGACTTGGTGTGCGGCCACTGGCCCTCGGGCAGCAGATGCACGAACGGCTCGTCGGCGTAGGCGGACGCCCAGGCGGCACGCAGTTGCGCGGCGTCCGTGCCCGGCTTGACCCGTGCGGTGGCCGTGGTCAGGATGCCGCGGCTCATCGGCGCCAGGGTCGGCGTAAAGGAGATCGTGACCGACTCGCCGGCGGCTGCGGACAGGCCCTGTTCGATTTCCGGGGTGTGCCGGTGGCCTCCGCCGACGCCGTAGGGGCTCATGCCTCCCATGACCTCCGAGCCGATCAGGTTCACCTTGGCGGCTTTGCCCGCGCCGGAGGTGCCGGAGGCGGCAACGATCACCACGTCCTCGGGCGCCAGCAGGCCGGCGGCAAAGCCGGGCATCAGTGCCAGCAGCGAACTGGTGGGATAGCAGCCCGGGACGGCGATCCGGCGGGCGCCCCGCAGCTTTTCCCGGTGGCCGGGAAGTTCCGGCAGGCCGTAGGGCCAACTGCCCGCATGCGCCGAGCCGTAGAACTTCTCCCAGGCCAGCGGATCCACCAGCCGGTGGTCCGCGCCGGCGTCCACCACCAGCGTGTCCGCCGGCAGCGCGGCGGCAATCTCCGCACTGGCACCGTGGGGAAGGGCCAGGAACACCACATCGTGCCCGGCCAGATTCTCCACGGTGGTGTCAACCAGGACCTTGTCCGCCAGCGAATGCAGGTGGGGCTGCAGTCCGCCCAGCAGCGAGCCTGCGTTGCTGTGCGCCGTAATGGCTCCGATCGAGACGTCGGGATGGCCGGACAGCAGGCGGAGAACCTCGCCGCCCGCGTAACCGCTGGCACCGGACACTGCAACCTTAATCGTCATGGCGACCAGCATACAGCAAAAGTATTCACAAGGCAGGATAATTATGCACTGGAAGTTCGTGAAACCGCCCAGCGTTGGAGCTGGGGAGGTCCGCGGGCAAGCGCCTACGATAGTGGGAGGCGGCCGGTCTGCGACCAGTCTAGCCGCCGGCAACGACTCCCCCAGAGTGTTAAGGAGACCCGAGATGGCCAAGGCAATCGTGGCTGCCGCTCCCGGCGGCCCGGAAGTACTGCAACTACAGGACGTCGAGGTTCCGCAGCCGGGCCCGGGCGAACTGCTGGTGAAGGTGGCCGCGGCCGGTGTGAACTTCATTGACACCTACGAGCGCAGCGGCGTGTACAACGTCGGCTTCCCGTACACTCCCGGCGCCGAGGCTGCGGGCACGGTGGAAGCTGTCGGCGACGGAGTCGAGGAGTTTACCGCCGGAGACCGCGTGGCCTTCGCCGAAGGCGCGGGCACCTATGCCGAGTACGCCGTGGTGTCCGCCGAGGCCGCCCTTCCGGTGCCCGATGGGGTGGACAACGACGTTGCCGCCGCCATCCCGTTGCAGGGCATGACCGCGCATTACCTCATCAACTCCAGCTTCAAGGTCCAGCCGGGCCAGACGGTGCTCACCCATGCCGGTGCCGGTGGCGTGGGCCTGATCCTGACGCAGTTGCTCAAGGCCAAGGGTGCCCGGGTGATCACCACGGTTTCCACCGACGAAAAGGAAGGACTGGCCCGCAGCGCCGGCGCGGACGAAGTCCTGCGCTACGACGGGTTTGACCGGCAGGTGCGGGAGCTCACCGGCGGCACCGGCGTGGACGTGGTCTACGACGGGGTCGGCAAGGACACCTTCGACGCCTCGCTGGCCAGCCTTCGCACCCGCGGCATGCTGGTGCTCTTCGGCGGCGCGTCCGGCCAGGTGCCGCCGTTCGATCTGCAGCGGCTTAACCAAGGCGGGTCGCTCTTCGTCACCCGCCCCAAGCTGAAGGACCATCTGCTCTCCCCGCAGGAACGGCGCTGGCGCTCCAGCGAATTGTTCGACGCCGTAGTGTCCGGCCAGCTGACCCCCCGGGTGGGCCGGAAATACCCCTTGGCCGAGGCCGCGCAGGCACACGACGACTTGCAGGGCCGCCGCACCACCGGCAAGCTGCTGCTGGTCCCGTAAGGCCGGCAGAGCCACCGCCGGCCCGTCTGCGGCGCGGGCACTGCGGGCCGGCAGGCCGTGATCTTACCCGCATCGGGGCTCCGGGGAGGCGAAAATTCATCCACCGTTCACTTCCGGCGGGGAAGATCTGCCGGTGATGGTTTACCAGCCCCAGCTACCTGGTGCAGCGCTGACGCCCGCTCCCCGTACCCTGATCGACGTGCTGCGCGCCAGCGCCGCAGCCTATGCAGATGCGCCGGCGCTCGACGACGGAAAGCAGTCCTTAAGCTACACGCAACTGCGGGCCGCGGTGCAGGCCAAGGCCGACGAACTACGGGCGGCCGGCTTGGGCGCCGGGCATAAGGTCGGGATCAGGATCTCCTCCGGCAGCACCGAACTCTACGTCGGCATCCTTGCTGTCCTCGCCATCGGCGCCGCCTACGTTCCGGTGGATGCCGATGATCCCCAGGAGCGGGCGGATCTGGTCTTCGGCGAGGCCAAGGTCGCCGGCATCCTGAGCGACGGTGGCGTGAGCACCGCTCCGAGCCTCATTGCCCCCTTTCCAGAGCCCCGCGAGCCAACCCTCGACGACGACGCCTGGGTGATCTTCACATCGGGTTCCACCGGAACGCCCAAGGGCGTGGCGGTAACCCACCGCTCCGCGGCGGCATTTGTCGACGCCGAGGCTCGGTTGTTCCTCCAGCAGGAGCCGCTGGGGCCGCAAGACCGGGTCCTGGCCGGGCTGTCGGTGGCGTTCGACGCCTCGTGCGAGGAGATGTGGCTGGCCTGGCGTCACGGTGCCTGCCTGGTCCCGGCCCCGCGGGCCTTGGTACGCAGCGGCATGGATTTGGGGCCCTGGCTGCTGAGCCGCAACATCACCGTCGTATCCACCGTCCCGACGCTGGCCGCGCTGTGGCCGGCCGAAGCGCTGGAGAATGTGCGGCTGCTGATCTTCGGCGGCGAGGCGTGCCCGCCCGAATTGGCGCAGCGGCTGGCGGTTCCGGACCGGGAAGTGTGGAACACCTACGGTCCGACCGAAGCGACGGTGGTGGCCTGTGCCGCCCCGCTGACGGGCAGCGGGCCGGTGCAAATCGGCCTGCCGCTGGACGGCTGGGACCTTGCCGTAGTCGATGGCGAGGGCAAACCCGTGCCACCGGGCGGAACCGGTGAACTCATCATCGGCGGCGTCGGCCTGGCCCGCTATCTGGATCCGGCCAAAGACGCTGAGAAGTACGCTCCGATGCCGAGTTTGGGCTGGCGGCGGGCGTACCGCAGCGGAGACCTGGTGACGTTCGAACCCGATGGCCTGCTGTTCGTGGGCCGGGCGGATGAACAGGTCAAGCTGGGTGGACGCAGGATCGAACTCGGCGAAGTCGACGCCGCCCTGCAGGCGCTGCCCGGCGTCGCGGGCGGCGCCGCCGCCGTGAAGACCACGGCCGCCGGCAACCAACTCTTGGTCGGCTACCTGGCTGCCGAGCCGGACTATGATCTCGGGGCCGCCCGCCTCCAGCTGGCGGACAGGCTTCCGGCGCCGTTGATCCCCCTGCTCACCGTGGTGGACACGCTGCCGACCAAGACCAGCGGCAAGGTGGACCGCAATGCGTTGCCGTGGCCGCTCACCGGCGCCACGGACGGCAGCGACGCCGGGACGCTCAATCTGGAGCCGGATGCCGAGTGGATTGCCGAACAGTGGACGGCCGTGCTGGGTACTGAGGTGGCAAGCCTCGATGCCGACTTCTTCGCCCTCGGCGGCGGATCCTTGGCCGCCGCGCAGCTCGTTTCCCGCCTGCGGAACCGTTACCCGACCTTTGCGGTGGCAGAAATCTACGCCCACCCGCGGTTCGGGGCCTTGATCGAGGCTGCGCGAAGCTCCATTCCCCACGGAATCCCGGCGCAACCTCAAGCGCGCACGGTGCGCCGGACCCGGCGCAGTTCCCAGATTTTCCAGACGCTGATGGGCATTCCGCTGATGGTCCTGGCCGGGATGCGCTGGCTGACCTACCTGATGACCCTGAACAACGTGCTGTCCATCTTCGGCATTCTCAGCGCAGCCACGACGGTGTCATGGTGGTGGGTTGCGGCCAGCTGGGCGGTGTTCGTCTCCCCGCCGGGACGGATGGCTATTGCGGTGCTGGCAGCGAGGCTGCTGCTCAGGCGCGTTGGACCGGGCAGCTACCCGCGGTCCGGGCGGGTGCATCTGCGGCTGTGGCTGGCAGAACGGATCGCCGACACCGCATCGGCTGTGTCGTTAGCCAGCGCCCCTCTGGTCCCCTACTATGCCCGCGCCCTCGGTGCCCGGATCGCCCCGGATGCCACCCTGCACTCCGTGCCACCGGTGACCGGCTGGCTCACGGTGGGCGCCGGCGCCTCGGTTGAACCGGAAGTGGATCTCTCCGGCTGGTGGCTCGACGGCGACCAGTTGCACCTAGGAGCGGTGCACATCGGCGCCGGAGCGGTCGTCGCCGCGCGCAGCACCTTGATGCCCGGCGCCAGGATCGGCGACGGTGCCACCGTGGCTCCCGGCTCCGCCGTCACTGGACGGGTCAAGGCCGGCACCAACGTCTCTGGATCGCCGGCCGTGCGCACCGGGCGTGCCAAGCAGCTGTGGCCCGATCCGCCGGCCAGATCCGCACCGCTATGGGGACTCTGGACCCTGCTGGCGTCTGCCGTGATAGCCCTGATTCCGTTTGCAGGGGCCGCGGCCGGCATCGCCGTCGTGCTGCCGCTGCTGTCCGGCCGGACCAGTCTGGCCGATGCCTTCCTGCCCCTGCTGGCCGCCGCGCCGGCCGCCGCGCTGGTGTGGTTCCTGACCAACCTGCTGCTGGTCGCGGTGACGGTACGGTTGCTGTCCCTCGGCATCACCGAGGGGCACCACCGGGTACGCAGCTTCGTGGGCTGGCGGGTCTGGGCGGTCGAACGCACCCTGGATATGGCCCGCGACATCCTCTTCCCCATTTACGCCAGCTTGTTCACCCCGGTCTGGTTGCGCCTGCTCGGCGCCAAGGTGGGACGCAACGTGGAGGCCTCCACGGTGCTGCTCTTACCGAGGATGACCACCATCGGAGAGGGTGCCTTCCTGGCCGATGACACGATGGTCGCCTCCTATGAACTCGGTGGCGGGTGGATGAAGATCGCCCCGGCCAAGCTGGGCAAGCGTTCCTTCCTGGGCAATTCGGGCATCACTGCGCCGGGACGGAAGGTCCCGAAGAACGCGCTTATCGCGGTACTGTCCGCCACTCCTGCCAAGGCCAAAGCCGGCTCCTCCTGGCTTGGCAGCCCGCCGGTGCGCCTGCGCCGTACCGCCGTGGAAGCCGACCTGAGCCGGACCTTTGCGCCGCCGCAGCGGCTCAAGCTGGCCCGGAGTTTGTGGGAGCTGTGCCGGTTCGTCCCGGTCGCCGTGACGGGCGCACTGGCGCTGTGTGTGCTGGCCGCGTTCGATCTCCTGGCCGCCTCCACCGGCTATCTCCCCGCGGCGTTGCTCGGCGGCGTGGTCATGATGGCCGCAGGCGCCGCGGCCGCCGGCAGTTCCGTGCTGGCGAAATGGCTGCTGGTGGGGCGGATCCGGCCGGGCGAGCATCCGCTGTGGAGCTCGTTTATCTGGCGTAACGAAGTCGTGGACACCTTCATTGAGATGGTCAGTGCCCCCTGGTTCGGACGCGCTGCCTCCGGAACGCCTGCCCTGGTGTGGTGGCTGCGCGGTCTCGGCGCTTCCATCGGCCACGGGGTGTGGTGCGAAAGCTACTGGTTGCCGGAAGCGGACCTGGTCACCCTCGGCGACGGTTCCACGGTCAACCGCGGATGTGTCGTCCAGACCCACCTGTTCCACGACCGCATCATGAACATTGATACCGTGAAGCTGGCGGCCGGCTCCACCATGGGTCCGCACGGAGTCATTCTTCCGGCCGCCTCCCTTGCCGAGGGAGCCACCGTGGGCCCGGCATCGCTGGTGATGCGCGGGGAAACCGTTCCCGCAGCCAGTTACTGGATGGGCAACCCCGTACGACCCTGGACTATTGACGCCTCATGACTCCTTCTTCGCAAGACATACAAACGACAGCGCCGGGCCGGATCCCCGCCATACCTGATGCCTATACGCCGGGCAGCGGCAGCGCGGCGTTCGCGGTGGACCACTACGACCTGGAGCTTGAGTGCAGGTTGGCGGCCAACCGGCTCTCCGGCCGCGCCGTGCTGACGGGGCGGACCCTGGCGTCCACCGCCCGGCTGGAGCTGGATCTGGTGGGCCTGCAGGCCGCCAAGGTCAGTGTCAACGGGCAGCGCCCGGCCAAGTCCACGCACCGGGACGGCAAGCTGCTGCTCGACCTGCACCAGGAATTGCCCGCCGGAGCGGCCTTGAACATCGATATCCGTTACGCCGGAACGCCGCGACCTCGCCGATCCGCTTGGGGTGAGGTGGGCTGGGAAGAACTGACCGACGGCGTCCTGGTTGCCGGACAGCCGAACGGGGCACCGACGTGGTTCCCGTGCAACGACCATCCCAGCCAAAAATCCAGCTACCGGATCAGCTTCACCACCGACGCCGGCTACCGTGCCGTGGCCAACGGCGAGCTGGTGTCCCATACGAAAAGGGCCAGCCGGGAAACGTGGGAATACGTGATGGGCCGCCCGATGGCAACATATCTGGCGACCATCCAGGTGGGCCGCTATGCCCTGCATGATCTGGTCGGCCCGGCAGCCGGGCTCGGATCCCACAGCGGCGCCAGCGTCCCGCAGCTTGCGGCCGTCCCCGCCACCTTGCGTGCTTCGGCCGCGGCGGCCCTGGCCGACCAGCAACACATGATGGAAGTATTCGTCCACCGATTTGGGCCGTACCCGTTTGACCGGTACACGGTGGTGGTGGCGGACGACGAGCTTGAGATACCGCTTGAGGCGCAATCGCTGTCCATTATTGGACGAAACCATCTGGACACCGCATGGGAATCGCAGCGGCTGATTGCGCACGAGCTCTCGCACCAGTGGTTTGGGAATTCGCTGACCGCCGCCCGCTGGCAGGATATTTGGCTGCACGAGGGCTTTGCCTGCTACGCGGAGTGGATCTGGTCCGAGGACTCCGGATCCGCCACGGCCGGTGAACGGGCCAAGGCTGCCTGGTCCACGCTCTCCGGACTTCCGCAGGACATCCGTGTGGGCGACCCGGGGCCGGAGCAGATGTTCGACGACCGCGTGTACAAGCGCGGGGCCTTGGCCTTGCATGCGCTGCGCCTGGCGGTGGGCGACGACACGTTCTTCCGGCTGCTGCGCCGCTGGTGCGCCGAGAACGCGTATGGATCGGTGGACACCGCGGCTTTTCTCGCACTGGCCGACGCGGAATGGGGCGCCGGCGGCCAGCCGGCAGAGCAACTGCTGGCGCCCTGGCTGTTCAGCCTTGCACTACCTCGATGTCCCGGTAGGTGATCTTCGGGTCGGCTGATCCGCCGACGGCCAGCGCCGCGGCAAGACTCGGCGGCACTGCCGCGCCGGCGTCCGTCAAGGCCAGGTCCAGCAGTTGCAAGCCTGGACGGTCCCCGGCTTCGCCGGGCCAGCTGGACAGCCGCGGTTCGCCGTCGGCACCGGCGACGCCGATCGTGTCCGGGGATAGCCGCAGCCCGTGGCCGGTGGACTTCAGCACCGCCTCTTTCCTGGTCCACAGCTGCGCCCGCAGCCGGCGCGGATCGGCTGCCTGCTCCACCAGCGGCCGCTCGGAGGCGGTGAGCATGACGGCGTCGATGTTGTCCTCCGGCCGGAAAGCGTCGTCTCCTGCGTCCTCGATGTCGACCCCCAGCAGCACGGGGCGAAAGGACAGCGCTGCCAGCAGCCACCGCCCCGACCGCGCGTAGCTCAGGCGGGCGGCCGCCGGAGCGCCGTCCAGCAGCAGCTGCGGCTGGCCGTGCCGGCCATCGTTGCCGCGCTGGCAGTTGCGGCAGTCAAACGACAGCCTCATCCGGTCGGCGTCAACGTCCAGTTCCTGCGCCGCCAGCAGACGGACGGCTTCCCGTGTGCGCGTGCGGATGCTGGGACGCCGGTCCGGCTCGATGGCAGCCGCGAACCCGTCCTGCAGCTGCACCAACTGCAGTATCACCTGGGCCTTCATGCGTTCTTCCCTTTCCCCCACGACGGCGGGGCCCACCTGGGTCGGTGGGCCCCGCCGTCGTTATTCACTTCCGTAGCCGCTCAGCGCTGGACGGCGCCACAGCGGGCTGCGGCCAGCTCCACGGCTTGTGCCCGCGCCGCGGACGCCTCGTCGGCGGTCAGCGTGCGGTCGTCGGCGCGGAACCTCAGCCCGAAGGCCAGCGATTTCTTGCCTGGTTCGATGCCGGTGCCGGAGTACACGTCGAAGAGCGCGATGTCCTCCAGCAGTTCGCCGGCGCCTTCACGCAACGCCTCGCGGACCGCTTCGGCCGGAACCGACGAGTCCACCACCAAGGCCACGTCCTGGGTGGAGAGCGGGAAGGTGGACAGATGCTTGGCCACGATCACATCCGCGGCGGCCTCGAACAGAGCCTCGCCGTTCAGTTCCATGGCCGCGGTACGCGCCGGCAGGTCCAGGTCCGCCAGCAGCTTCGGGTGCAGCTCGCCGGCGTAGCCGACCACCTCGCCGGTGCGCAGCGAGAGCTGGGCGGTGCGGCCGGGGTGGAAGGCCTGGTGCTCGCCCTGGGCGACCACCAGCTCGACGCCCAGGATGTCGCCTACGGTCAGCGCGGCGTCCACCGCGTCGGACCATTCCCAGGCGCGCGGGGTGAATCCGGCGCCGGGTGCAGCCTCGTGCCCGGTCAGGACGGCTCCCACATGCCAGGGCTGCTCGGGGATGCCGGCCAGCAGGTCCTCCAGCACCTCCTCGGACGGCTTGACGCCCAGCGGCGGCAGCACTTCAGACCCGATCTTCTCGCCCGGCAGGAACACCAGGCCGCCTTCGTACAACGCCAGATCGCGGAATCCACGGGAATGGTTGCGGCGGGCGGTCTCCAGCAGTCCGGGGAGCAGACTGGTGCGCAGGTACCCGAATTCGGCCGAGATCGGGTTCGCCAGCTTAACGGCGGCGACCTCCGAACCGGTCTGGGGTGCGCCGAAGGTTGTGTTCTGTTCCGTGGAGACAAACGGGTAGTTGAGCACCTCGGTCAGACCCGCGTCGGCCAGCGACTGCAGCACACGACGGCGCTGCTGCTGGCCCCGGGTGAGCCCGCGGCCCGGCGGCGCCACCGGAAGGGTGGCCGGAATCCGGTCGTAGCCCACCAGCCGGGCGATCTCCTCGACCAGGTCTTCCTTGATCGCCAGATCCGGACGCCAGCTCGGCGCCGTGACGCGCAGACCGCCGTCGTACTGTTCGATCGAGGCACCGATCCCGGTCAGGGCCGCTTCGATCTGCTCCGCGCTGTAATCGAAGCCGATCAGGCGGGAGGCGAACCCGTCGGGCAGTTCGATCACCGTCGGGGCGGGACGCGTTCCGGCATCGGTGGCCGTGGGGTCGGCGGTGCCGCCGGCGAGTTCCACCAGCAGGTCAACGGCACGCTGCGCCGCCTCATCCGCCACTTCCCAGTCCACGCCGCGCTCGTTGCGCTTGGATGCCTCCGACGGCAGCTTGTGCCGGCGCCGGGTGCGGCCCATGGAGACGTCGTCGAAGTGTGCGGACTCGATCAGCACGTTGGTGGTGCCGTCCCCGACTTCGGTTTCCGCGCCGCCCATCACGCCGGCCAGCCCGATGGCGCCGCGGTCGTCGGTGATCAGCAGGTCCTCGGTGGCGAGCTTGCGCTCCTTGCCGTCCAGCGTCACCAGGGTCTCCCCCGGGTTGGCCCGGCGAACCACAATGGGCCCCTGCAGCTTGTCCACGTCGTAGAAATGCAGGGGCTGGCCCAGTTCCAGCATCACGTAGTTGGAGATGTCCACCACCAGCGAGATGGAGCGCATGCCCGCAAGGCGCAGCCGCGAGGCCATCCACTGCGGGGTGGGGCGCGAGGCGTCGACGCCGCGCACCGCGCGCGCCACGAAGCGGTCGCAGCCGGGCTTGCCGTAAACCGGGGCCTGGTCTTCGAGCCTGACGGGGTAGCCCTCGCCGCTCGCTTCGGCAACCTCGACCTGCGCGGCCGGATCGGTGAACGCGGTACCGGTGGCGAGCGCGTATTCACGGGCCGCGCCCCGGATGGAGAAGCAATAGCCGCGGTCAGGCGTCACGTTGATCTCAGCAGCCTCGTCGGTCAGGCCGAGCAGTTCCATCGCGTCGGTGCCGACCTCCGGGTCCAGGCCCAGCCGGGAGAGCACAATAATGCCGTCGTGGTCGTCGCCGATGCCGAGCTCGCGGGCGGAGGCGATCATCCCGGCGGAGGTGTGGCCGTAGGTCTTGCGCGGGGTGATCCGGAAATCTCCGGGCAGGACGGCGCCGGGCAGCGTCACCACCACCTTGTCGCCGGCCTCGAAGTTGTGGGCACCGCAGACAATGCCCTGCACGCCGGACGGGTCGATCCCGTCGCCGGTGAGCTGCTGTTCGGCGCCCTCCGGCACCACGCGGACGTGGCACCAGTTGATGGTCTTGCCGTTGGTCTGCGGCTCCTTGACGACGTCCAGGACCTGCCCCACCACGATCGGTCCGGAGATCGAGTCGGACGGACGGTGGACGTCTTCTTCTTCGAGGCCAACCTTGACGAGGTCTGCCATGACGTCCTCGGCGGTAGCGTCGACGGGAACCTGCGCATACTCGCGCAGCCAGGAAAGGGGAATACGCATTCTTCTAGATCTCCATCCCGAAGTGCTGGCTGAAGCGGACGTCGCCTTCGATCATGTCGTGCATGTCCGGGACGTCGTTGCGGAACATCAGGGTACGTTCAATGCCCATGCCGAAGGCGAAGCCGGAGTAGACCTCCGGATCGATGCCGGCGGCGCGCAGCACGTTCGGGTTGACCATGCCGCAGCCGCCCCACTCGATCCAGCGCGGTCCGCCCTTGGCACCCGGGTGCCAGATGTCCATCTCGGCGGAGGGTTCGGTGAACGGGAAATACGCCGGCCGCAGCCGGATCTTCGCCTCGGCGCCGAACATCTGCCGGGAGAAGTGCTCCAGCGTGCCGCGCAGGTCGGCCATCGTCAGGCCCTTGTCCACCGCCAAGCCCTCGAACTGGTGGAACACCGGCGTGTGGGTGGCGTCCAGCTCATCCGTGCGGAAGGTCCGTCCCGGGCACAGCACGTACACGGGCAGGTCTCGTTCCAGCATGGAGCGGACCTGCACCGGAGAGGTGTGGGTGCGCAGCACCAGGTGTGCCTCCGGCGGCTCCACGAAGAAGGTGTCCTGCATTTCGCGGGCCGGGTGGTCCGGCTTGAAGTTCAGGGCGTCGAAGTTGAACCACTCGGATTCAACTTCCGGGCCTTCGGCGATCTCCCAGCCCATGCCCACGAAGATGTCGCTGACCCGTTCCTGCAGCGTGGAGAGCGGATGCCGGGCACCGGCACGACGGCGGCGCGGCGCCGCGGTGACATCCACGGCTTCCTCGACCAGGATCTGCGCTTCCCGCTCGGCTTCCAGCTCCGCGGTGCGGGCAGCCAACGCCTGGTTGATGCGTCCGCGGGCGGGGCCGATGATCTTGCCGGCGGCGGCTTTGTCTTCTTTGGCCAGCTTGCCGATTTCTCGGTTGGCCAGGCTCAGCGGGGACTTCTCACCGGCATGGGCCAGGCGGGCCGTCTTGAGTTCGTCCAGGTCGGAGGCGGCCTTGAAAGCCATCATCGCCTGCTCGACGGCGGCTGCGACCGCCGCTTCATCGAGCGGGCTCGGCACGAGCTGCTCCTGGGCTGGGGGTGTCACGTCAGACATGTGCTGTTGGGACCTCGGAATAGGTTAAAGGGTTTCTGCCCGCGCACGGGCAACCACACCAGTCTAGTTCACGGGCAGGCACCGGTTCGAAACACCTACGATGGGCCCATGACGCCGTTGGAGAAGCTGCGTGCCGGCTGGAACCTGCTCAATGGCTCCACGCTGGCCGGACTGGGCCTCGCCGCGGCGGCCCGCTGCAGCCTGTCCCGCGGCCCAAAAGGCCTGATCCTGGCCCACGGCTACCGGCCCCGGTTGCCCAAGGCCTTCGCTTTTACGGTGGGCAATGTGGTGCTCCTCCGTCGGGCCGCCGGCGGCCCGGCCGACAACCCGCAGCTGCTGGGCCATGAGTCACGCCACAGCACGCAATACGCACTCTGCCTGGGCCTGCCGTTCCTGCCGCTCTACGCCGTTGCCGCACTGTGGTCCTTGTGGCGGACCGGCGATCCGGCGTCGCGGAACTTTTTCGAACGGCACGCCGGCCTGCGCTCCGGCGGCTACGTCGAACGGACCGTCCGGCGGGGGCCGGGCCGGCGCCGCAACCCGGCCAATCCACCGGTGTGACCCACGGGCCACCGGTCCCCCTAAGTTCCAGCCCCGGAGCGGCGCCCTCACCAACCGCCGCGCGTCGGAGTATGTCCCTGCCGGGCGTCGCCGGGCATTGCCATTTCGGCCCGCAGTCCGAGGAGCCGGATCGGACGGCCCGCTTCGATCGCGCCTGCCAGGTCCAAGGCGCGCGTGAGGATGTCGTCCCGGTCGAAGGTCTCGGGAATCTTCCGCGCGTGGGTCTTGGTGATGAACGGCGCGTATCTCACCTTGAGGGTTAGCCCGACCACGGGCCGCCCCTCGGCCACAACATCCTCAAGCACACGTGCCGCCAGTTCCCTCATGGCGTCATCCACCTGGGCAGGCTCGGTCAGATCGCGCTGGAAGGTGGTCTCCCGGCTGTGCCCCCGGGCTACCCACGGGGTGTCGTCCACAACGCTGGCACCATCTCCCCGCCCGAGCTCCGCGTACCAAGGACCCATCCTGGGGCCGAACTCCGGAACCAGGTCCTGGGGGTCGGTCGCGGCGAGCTCGGCGACCGTGTTGATGCCGAGCTTGGCCAGCCGGGCCGACACTTTGGTTCCGATACCCCACAGGTCCTTGGTTGGCCGGCTGCCCATGACGTCGAGCCAGTTCACGGCAGTGAGTCGGAAGACGCCGGCCGGCTTGCCGAAATTGGTGGCGACCTTGGCCCGGACCAGGGTGTCGCCGATACCCACGCTGCAATGCAGTCGTGTTCGCTCCAGGACAGCGGCCTGCACCTGCCGGGCGTAGGCTTCCGGATTCTCTGTCTCGGTGCCGACAAAGGCTTCATCCCAACCCAGCACCTGCACGGTGGCGCCGGGCTGTGCACGCAGGGTAGCCATCACTGCTCCAGAGGCCGCAAGGTAAGCCTCATGATCGACGGGCAGGATCACGGCGTCCGGCACTTTCCGGGCCGCTATGCGTAAGGGCATTCCGGATCCCACGCCGAAGGCCCTGGCTTCGTAGGATGCGGTCGACACCACGGCTCGTTCCGTGGGGTCGCCCCGACCGCCGACAATGATCGGCTTGCCCTTGAGCTCCGGCCGCCGAAGCACCTCCACGGCCGCGATGAACTGGTCGAGATCGACATGCAGCACCCATCGGATTCCGCTCACGCCACCAGTCTGCCCTAACATCCGTTGGCGGGCATCGGCTCCCCCACCCGGCTTGTCCGTTCACGGGTCTGTCATATCCGCGCGCGAGGCACCGACTCCCCGCCCCAAGGCTGGGCATGAATTAGAAGATGTGTTCTAATAAATCCATGCGTTGGGATGGACAGTTAGTCACCGCCGAGTCTCCCGCTGCGTTGCCGGGGCTGGCCAAACTGAGCAACCTCGTACGCAGTGTGCAGACGCCGGAGTTCGCCGGGATCACCTTTCACGAGGTGCTGGCGAAGTCCGCCCTCAGCCGCGTGCCGAGCCAGTCCGCGATGCCCTTCGCGTGGACCATCAACCCGTATCGGGGCTGCTCGCATGCATGCGCCTATTGCTTCGCCCGCAACACCCACAGCTATCTTGGCCTCGATACCGGGTTGGACTTCGACAGCCAGCTGGTGGTGAAGATCAACGCCGGCGAGGTGCTGCGCCGGGAGCTCGCCAAGCCGTCGTGGAAGCACGAGCAAGTGGCCATGGGCACCAACACGGACCCGTATCAGCGGGCAGAAGGCCGGTACAAGCTGATGCCGGAGATCATCAGGGCGCTGGCCGATTCCGGCACGCCGTTTTCGATCCTGACCAAGGGCACCTTGCTGGCCCGCGATTTGCCCCTGTTGCGTGAAGTGGCCAAGGACGTCGACGTCGGCATGGGCATCTCGCTGGCCATGACGGACGCCGGCTTGGCGCACCGGGTGGAGCCGGGAACACCGACGCCGCGGGCGCGGCTGGACCTGATCGCCAAGCTCAGCGACGCCGGGCTGGCTTGTTCGGTGATGGCGATGCCGATCCTGCCCTGGCTGACGGATTCCGAAGAGGCGCTCGACGACCTGTGTGCCTCGGTAGCGGCCGCCGGTGCCACCAGCATGACGGCGGGCGCGCTGCACCTTCGTCCCGGAGCGCGCGAGTGGTACATGCAGTGGCTGGCCAAGGAATATCCGCAACTGGTCGGCCGCTACCGCCGCCTCTACGACGGCGGAACCTATGCCTCCAAGGATTACCGGCGCTGGCTGGCCGCCCGGGTGGGCGCGGCCAAGCGCCGGCACGGTCTGCAGAGCGGAGCCCGGCTGCGCGACGTCAACCCACCGCAGGCAGACGCTGCACCCGGACGGCCGAACGGACGAGCGAGGGCAGCCGCACCGCCTGAGGCCGGGCAGGCGACGTTGTTCTAACCGTCCGGCACCGCGCCCCGGCCCCGTGTGGGCGGTGGGGAGTTCAGGCGGTGCGACCAACAGCCTTGGCCGCCTTGAGGACAGCCTCGACGATCGGAAAATCGGCCGGAATCCACGGCAAGGCCGTGGCTTCGCGCTCGTCCAGCGGAACCCAGCGCAGTTCGTCGTGGTCCTCAAGCGGCTCCGGCCGCCCGTCGGTAATGTACGCGCACCACACGCGCATGGCCGCCGTTTCGTTGAGCGGCCAGCCCTGCTCGTGCGGCCCGGGCACCTCCTCGCCAAGCTCAATCTCGACCCCGAGCTCCTCGAGGATCTCGCGTCGGAGCGCATCCTCACAGCTCTCCCCCGGCTCCACTTTTCCGCCGGGAAACTCCCACAGGCCGGCCAGCGACTCCGGCGCCGTCCGCCGGGCTGCGAGGAATCCGACGGGTGCTGCGCGGTGATCGAGGATCGCTGCTCCGACAATTTGTTTCAGGCTCTTCTGCACGCCGACCAGTCTACGGTCCGGTCGGACCCTGCCGGCGGCCCGGATCGGCTGTGCCGCAGCCCACATCTATGCCCCGGCCGGAATTGGACACCGTGCTGATGCGTTGCCGTACAGTAACTGCCGGTGCCTTCGGCGGCTATCGTCATTCCGCCGCTCCTGCCGCAACGGCGAGTATTCCCCTTTTCCAGTGCACCCCATGCCGCTCCAACGAAAGCCGACAGATGAATTCAGCCGCCCTGGCAGCCACCCGGACGCAGACCGACAACCGCCGGACGGTCTGGGCCATCGTTGCGCTGGCTATGGGCGGCTTCGCCATCGGCACCACGGAGTTTGCCATCATGGGCCTCCTCCAGAACGTGGCCCAAGGCCTGGACATCAGCATCCCGGAGAGCGGGCATCTGATCTCCGCCTACGCCCTGGGCGTGGTGGTCGGGGCCCCCTTGCTGGCCGGTCTCGGAGCCAGGCTGCCGCACAAGCATTTGGTGCTGGGGCTGATGGTCCTGTTCACGCTGGGGAACCTTTCATCTGTCCTCGCGCCCGACTACGGCACCATGCTGGTCACCCGGTTTATCTCCGGCCTGCCGCACGGCGCCTACTTCGGCGTGGCCGCGGTCCTCGCAGCCTCGCTGGTGTCCCCTGGCCGACGCGCCCGGGCGGTTGCCATGGTGATGCTGGGCCTGTCGGTGGCCAACGTCGTCGGCGTGCCATTGGTGACCTGGCTGGGCCAGCAGTACGGCTGGCGGCTGATGTTCGTGGCCGTGGGCATCGTCGGAGCGCTGACGGTGCTGATGATCCAACGCCTCGTCCCGTTCAGCCCGGCACATGAAGAAGCAGGCATCCGCCGCGAACTCCGCGCATTGAAACGCATCCATGTGTGGCTGGCGCTGTTGATCGGCGTCGTTGGGTTCGGCGGCTTCTTCGCCGTCTACTCCTACATCAGTCCCACCATGACGGAAGTCACCGGCTTGGCCCCGGCCGCACTGCCGCTGATCGTCGGCCTCTATGGCCTGGGAATGGTCGTCGGCACGTTCATCGGCGGCCGATTGGCGGACCGGTCCGTGATGGGCACCATCTACCAGGTGATGACGGCCATCGTCGTCGTTCTGGTGCTCTTCTGGGCAGCCTCCTCCGTCGCGATGCTCGCGGTTCCGCTGGTCTTCCTGCTGGGGGTGGCGGGCTCCAGCTTGATTCCCGCGCTGCAGACCCGGCTGATGGACGCGTCGCCCGATGCGCAGACTCTGGCTGCCTCGCTTAACCACTCGGCGCTGAACCTGGCCAACGCGTTAGGCGCCTTCCTGGGCGGACTGGTGATCTCCTGGGGCTGGGGCTTCGCGGCCCCGGCCTTGGTCGGCGCCGGGTTGGCGGCCCTCGGCCTGGCCATCGCGGCAGTCAGCGGAGCGATCGAGAAGCGACACAGCGTCATCCAATGAGCGGGGCCACCGCCCACCTGACCGGCGTCCCCTCGAGGACCCGGGCTCGATCAGGCCTGGCGGCCTGTGGGACGCACGGACTCCGACCGATAGATATCCGGTTCCAGATAGATCAGGGTGGCGATCGGCACCGCTTCACGGATGCGGCTTTCGGCCGCATCGATCAACTTGGCGATCTCTTGTCCTGAGTCGCTGCGCCCCACGCTGATCTTGGCCGCCACGAGGAGTTCCTCGGGCCCCAGATGCATGGTCTTGAGGTGAATGACCTGTGTCGCGTTGTCGGCGCCGATGGCTTCTTCGATGAGCCGGATGTGCTGGCGGGTGGCGGATTCGCCCAGCAGCAGGGACTTGGTCTCGATGGCGAGCACCGCAGCGATGGCCACCAGCAGCAAACCGATCATGGCCGTGCCCGCCGCGTCCCAGAGTCCGTTGCCGGTCAGCAGGGTCAGACTGACGCCGAACAAGGCGAAAACCAGCCCCAGGAGGGCGCCAAAGTCTTCAAGCAGGATCACCGGGAGTTCAGGCGACTTCGACCGGCGGATGAAATCGAACCAGCCGATGCCGCCGCGTACCGGATTGGACTCCCGGACAGCGGTACGCAGGGAAAAGGACTCGGCGATGAGCGCGCCGACCAGCACCGCCAACGGGACCCACCACCAGAAGCCTTCGATGGGATGCGGATCCTGCCACTTATGGTAGGCCTCGTACAGCGCAAATAGTCCGCCGACGCTGAACAACACGATCGAAACGATGAATGCGTAGATGTACCGGTCTCGGCCGTAGCCGAACGGGTGGCTGGCACTAGCCTGGCGTGCGGCTTGTTTTCCGCCAACCAGCAGCAGGATCTGGTTGCCGGAGTCGGCCACCGAGTGGATGGCTTCGGCCAACATAGAAGACGATCGGGTCAGGAAATATGCGATGAACTTCAGCGCGGCTATGGTCAGATTGGCGGCCAGGGCCGCCACGATCGCCTTGGTTCCTCCGCTTGCTGCCATCCTTAACCTCCCAGGCCGCCCCCGGCCGCAGTCCCGTCACCGCCGTTCTTACGGTACCGTCCCACCGGGTTGTTTGGGAGCGGTTAGACCGGCTGGGCGCCCCGTCGCTGCGACCTTGCCGAGGCATACAAGCAGACCGTGGCCGCCGTGCCGACGTTGAGACTCTCGGCCTGGCCGTAGACCGGCACAGCCACCCGGTGGTCCGCCGCAGCAAGCTCCTCCGACGACAACCCCTGGGCTTCGTTTCCAAAGAGCCAGGCAGTTGGCGACGCCAGATCCGGAAGGCCGGCAGCGCCGTCGTCCGCCCCTGCCGGGCCCTCCCCCAGACGGGACAGCGCACTGCGGTCCTGCAAATCGTCCAAATCGATCGTTCCGTATCCGTCGGCCGCGAGCATAGTCAGGCCGGCTGCCCGCAGCGCGGCGGCCAACTCGTCGAAATCGTGTCCGGTGACTACGGGCAGGTGGAAGAGCGATCCTGCCGTGGAACGCACGGCTTTGGGGTTGTAGATATCCACGCTTGAGCTGGTCAGCACGACGGCGTCGGCGCCGGCGGAATCGGCCGCCCGCAGGATAGTGCCGGCGTTGCCGGGATCCTGTACCCGGACCATGATGGCCAGCAGCAGCGGTCCGGCCTGCAGCACTTCATTCAGCGGCCGGTCCAGAAAGTGGCAGACTGCCACGATTCCTTGCGGGTTGACGGTGTCGGCCATGCCCGCGAGGACTGCGTCGGTGGCCAGCCGTAGCGGCACCCCGTCGGCCAGATCCAGCAGTTCAGGCAACCGGTCCAGGCAGGCTTCGGTAGCAAAGACCTCGACCACGATCCCGTCGCCGCCGGATGCGATGTTTGCGCGGTGGGCGGACAAGGCCTCGCGGACCGCCTGCGGACCTTCGGCCAGGAATTGCCGGCGCTTTAAACGCACCGAGCGCCCGGCAAGCTTGGCCACGTCCTTGACCCGATCGGCTCGGGGATTGGACATGATCGTAGCTTGCGGGCGCCCGGTAATGCTCATACAGCGACTATAACGTCGCCGTCTGGCGGTTCATGCATCCGGTGCTTACTCGGCAACCTTCTGGCGGGCTTCGCCGCCGGCGGGCTCGAAACCGGCAGCCTTGGCGGCTTCGACGGACTCAAACCAGTACACCGGCGTGGTGTTCTCGTACCAGGTGGAACCCGGAACGTGGTACTTCTTGGACTGGTTGCCCTTGATGCTGTAGCCAGCGGGCGCGTCCTCGCCGTCGACAGCCTTCACGGCGCCGGCAACTTCGCCTGCTTCGGCGGCGGGAGCTGCCTTGGCAGCCGGAGCGGCCTTGGCCTTGGCGGCCGGCTTGGCAGCAGCGGCCGGGCGCTCGGCGGGAGCGGAGGTGTCGGCAGGCAGTGCGTCCTTGGCAACCTTCACCAGTGCTGCGAAGGCGTTGGCGTCGGAGACGGCCAGCTCAGCCAGCATGCGGCGGTCGACCTGCACCTCGGCGGCCTTCAGGCCCTGGATGAGGCGGTTGTACGTCAGGCCGTTGGCGCGCGATGCAGCGTTGATGCGCTGGATCCACAGGCGGCGGAAGTCGCCCTTGCGCTTGCGGCGGTCGCCGTAGCTGTACACGAACGAGTGCAGCAGCTGTTCCTTGGCCTTGCGGTACAGGCGGGACCGCTGTCCGCGGTATCCGGCAGCCCGGTCCAGGATAACCCGGCGCTTCTTGTGGGCGTTGACCGCCCGCTTCACACGTGCCACGTGCGTACTCCTTTTGATGATTGGTGCCCGGTGGTTCGACCGCAACGATCTGCGGTCGGGGCAAAACTTGCTGGGATGGCCCTGACGGCTGACGCCGTGTGGGCCGGAGGGAGAAAGTTAGATGCCGAGCATCTTCTTGATGTTGCGGACGTCTGCCGGAGCAACGATCTTGTCACCTGCGAGGCGGCGGGTCAGCGTGGAAGGCTTGTGCTCCAGGTAGTGGCGACGGTTGGCCTGCTGGCGCTTGAGCTTGCCGCTGCCAGTGAGCTTGAAGCGCTTCTTGGCGCCGCTGTGGGTCTTCTGCTTCGGCATGGCTGCCGTTCTCCTTACGTCTTCCTCAGGCCGTTGCGGACCTTCGGCTCGTGCGGTGCCGCTACGGGCACCGGCGGTTTACTTGTCTACCGGCACCGGACACAGGGGTGTGCCCGGCAAAATGCCGGATGCTCTCTGGACGGTCTTAGCTCTTGGAGCCGGACCGGCCAGCAGGTTTGGGTGCTGCAGGCCGAGCTACGGGCTTGGGCCGGGCTGCGGGCTTGGGCGCCGCGGGCTTGGCTTCGGCAGGGGCTGCAGGCTTCGCCGGAACGGCGGGCTTGGCCTCCGCTGCAGGCTTCGCCTTCGGTGCAGCCGCCGGCTTGGACTCCGCGGCAGGCTCCGCCTTCGGTGCAGCCGCAGGCTTGGGCTCCGCTGCAGGCTTCGCCTTCGGTGCAGCCGCCGGCTCCGCCTTCGGTGCAGCCGCAGGCTTGGACTCGGCGGCAGGCTCCGCCTTCGGTGCAGCCGCCGGCTTCGTCTCGGGCTGTTCCTCCGTCTTGGCCTCCGGTGCAGCCGCGGCGGGCTCCTCGGGCGTCACCACGGCCGGCGCTTCGGTCTCGGCAACAGCCGGTGCGGCCTGCTCGGCGGGTGCCTCGGCGGTTTCCTCCGACTGGCTTCCCATGGCGGCAAGGCCTTCCGGAAGCAGGTCGCCCAGGCTCTGCGTCATCGGCGCCTGATCGTCGCTGGTGTCCACCCGCTGCTTGCCGGCCTCGTTGGCTGCCTTGGCGTCTGCCTTCTGCGCGGCCCGGCGGGCCTCTGCCTTGGCTTCGGCCTTGTTCTTGGTCGGGCCGATCACCATGACCATGTTGCGGCCGTCAATCCGCGGAGTCGATTCGATCACACCGACCTCTGCCACGTCCTCGGCAAACTTCTGCAGCAGGCGGATGCCCATTTCCGGACGCTGCTGTTCGCGGCCGCGGAACTGGATCATGGCCTTGACCTTGTCACCGGCCGCGAGGAACCGCAGCGCGTGCCCGCGTTTGGTCTCGTAGTCGTGCTTGTCGATCTTCAGCCGGAACCGGATTTCCTTGAGCACAGTGTTGGTCTGGTTCTTGCGCGCCTCGCGTGCCTTGACCGCAGCCTCATACTTGTACTTGCCAAAATCCATCAGCTTGCACACCGGAGGCTTTGCCTGCGGCGCGACCTCAACCAGGTCAAGTTCCGATTCCGTGGCCAGGCGCAGGGCATCCTCAATGCGGACAATGCCGACCTGTTCACCGTTCGGTCCGACTAACCGCACCTCGGGAACGCGGATACGATCATTGATTCTTGGCTCGCTAATGGGTGGCTCCTGTCACTGATATTCGTCTGCCGCCGGCAATGAAAGAAGGCCTCCCATTGCAAGCGCAATCGAAGGCCTCGAAGTGGCGGCAGGCGGAACTGGACAGTTCCGGACTGGGCGTGGACAGCGTTGCTCAACGCTGCCGGCCGCAGCCTGCCGACCGAAACCCGGCAGCTCTGGCTAGCCATACCGACGGGTGGGAGAGGTCTCCGCTTGCAGATCGGATCCCTTTGCCTACGTGCTTTCTGGCACTTAAGTAACCGGATCCAATTGGTCTGTGAAAAGCTTACCAGTATGAGCAGCTCAGATAACAATCCGCAGACCGACGACCATCGCCACAGCTTCGCGCCAGACGCCGGTTCTGCCTCCACCCAGGAACAGGAAGTCCTGGGTCAGATGCGCGATATCGCCGAAGTGCCCGCCGTCGAAGTCATCACCACCGCGGCAGTCCACCTGATGAGTGCCGCCGCCGTAAAATGCGGCCTGGCCGCGGGCGACGATGCCGAAGAGCTCAAAGACCTGGATGAAGCCCGCAAGCTGATCACCGCACTGGCCGGCTTCGTGACCGCCGCTGCCCCGGAAATCGGCAGCCAGCACGCCGGCCCGTTACGCGACGGCCTCCGCTCCCTGCAACTCGCCTTCCGCGAGGCCTCCGTCATTCAGGACGAGCCGGGCAAGGGCCCGGGCGAAAAGTTCACCGGCCCGGTCAACTGACCCGCCAAGAACACCAGAACTGCCCAGAACGACGCCGGTGCCCCGCACCGGCGTCGTTCTTGTCTTTCTTGTCTTTAGTGCTCTTGGTGCGGGCGGACCCGCGCGAAGCTCAGCGGGTGAACTTCAACTCCAGCGAATCCACCCGCTCTGCAAACTCCTGCCGTGCCTGCAGCCGCTTCTGGATCCGTCCGGCCATGGCGGCCAGCTCCTCGCGGCCCAGGCCGTCACGCACCTGCAGCACCAAGCGAAGCTCCGGACCGTGGCCTCCGCCTGCCACCACCGAGCCATCGGCGGTGCGGACCGCGATGCCGGTCCCGGGCTCGACGGATGCGGCCAAGACGGCGTCTTCGGAATTGGTCGCTTCGGCAACCCAGTCCAGCAGCGCCGGATCCCGGTAGGAGGGCACCCATTCGTGCTGCTTAGCCAACGCCCACACGGCCGGCCGCCGGACCACGAAGGTCAACGCCGCGCCCGGGTCCATGACCATCAATTCGGCGTCTTCCGACACTGCCGCCAACGCCGCCCGCGGAGCGTAGACGGCAACCGGCCGGGCTTCGGGATGCCAAGCTGCCAGAGCGGCGGTATTGCTGAACGCCGGCAAAGCACGGCGCCCGTCCGGGGCTTGCAGAGTCACCAAGGCCATGTCCGCCTGTTTGTCCGACGTCAGACCGCCGCTACCCTCCGCCTCTTCCCCGAGCGTGGCCACGATGGGGACGAAGACGCGGGCGTTGGCCAAAGCGGCCACGACTTCCGCTTCGCCGCCGGTGCCGGCTGCCAGCCACTGGAGCGCCGCTTCATAGGCCGGATCGGTGCTGCCGTCGTCCTGGTCGAATTGATGCAGCGGATTTCCTTCGCCGCTCAGGTCCCGGCCGGCCCAGCTTTGGCCCGCCGAATCTCCCGCACCGCCCGCTCCCGCCAGCGCTGCGGCAATGTGGGCCGGCAGTTCCTTCTTCGCCACGCTGGTACCTCAGCGCCGTCCGGCGACGTCGAGGGCTTCGGGCAGGGTGAACTTGCCCGCGTAGAGGGCCTTGCCGACAATGGCTCCTTCGACTCCCGTCGGAACCAGTTCACGCAGCGCGCGCAGGTCTTCCAGACTGGAAATACCGCCGGAGGCCACCACCGGCTTGTCGGTCCGCTCGCACATCTGGCGCAGAAGGTCGATATTCGGTCCGCGCAAGGTCCCGTCTTTGGTCACGTCGGTCACCACGTACCTGGCACAGCCGGCGTCTTCAAGGCGGGACAGGACCTCCCAGATGTCTCCGCCTTCCTTCGTCCAGCCGCGGCCCGCTAGCGTGGTGCCGCGGACGTCAAGACCCACGGCGATGGCATCGCCGTGCCGTTCAATGGCGCGCGCGGTCCACTCCGGGTTTTCCAGAGCGGCGGTGCCCAGATTAACGCGGGCGGCACCAAACTCCAGCGCCCGCTCCAGGGACTCGTCGTCGCGGATGCCGCCGGACAGTTCCACCTTGATCTTCAGCTCGTCGGCGACCCGGCGCAGCACGTCCGTGTTGTTGCCACGGCCGAAAGCCGCGTCGAGATCCACAAGATGCACCCACTCCGCTCCGTCGTTCTGCCATGCCAGGGCAGCTTCCAGCGGGTCGCCGTAGCCGGTCTCGCTGCCGGCTTCACCCTGGACGAGCCGAACTGCCTGCCCGTCCGCTACGTCGACTGCGGGCAGGAGTTCCAGGATGGGCGTTTGGTTCGTCATAGTGATTCCGCTTTCTGCGCCGTCAGCTGCGCGGGCTGTGGGTGGTTACTCGGTCGGACCGAGGGTGAGCAGGTAGGCCGCCAGCAGGGACATCCCGGCCAAGATCCAGAAAACGATGGCCGACCACTTGGGCAGCCGCTGTTGCCGGAACGAGATGGCACCGCCGGCCAGCAGCCCGGCCAAGGCCATGAGGAGGAGGCTGCCCACGGCTATCGCAGCGTCTTCAGCCAGTTGCGGAGCAACTCCGCGCCGGCGTCGCCGGACTTCTCCGGATGGAATTGGGTAGCGCTCAGCGGACCGTTTTCAACGGCCGCGATGAACGGGGCGCCATGCGTGGACCAGGTCACCCGCGGCGGCACCATCGCCGGCTGGGTGACATCAAAGTTCCAGTGCTGCACGCCGTAGGAGTGCACAAAGTAGAACCGTTCGTCTTCGATGCCGGCGAACAACCGGCTGCCCTCCGCGACGTCAACGGTGTTCCATCCCATGTGCGGCACCACCTCGGCGGGCAGAGCTTCCACGACTCCGGGCCATTCCCCGATCCCCTGCGTGCGGACGCCGTGTTCCACTCCTTCTTCGAACATGACCTGCAGGCCCACGCATATGCCCAGCACCGGCCGGCCGCCGGCCACCCGGCGTCCGATCCAGCGAAGGGCATCAACCGACTTCAGTCCCTCCATGACCGTGGCGAAGGCCCCGACGCCGGGGACCAACAGCCCGTCGGCATTGAGCACATCCTCGGAAGCATGGCTGAGCGTGACCTCGGCACCGACGTGTTCCAGCGCCCGGACCGCCGAGCGCACGTTCCCGGACCCGTAGTCCAGGACGGTGACTTTGGGCCCAGCCGTCACAGGGCACCCTTCGTTGAGGGAATGCCCTCGACTCGGGGATCGGGCTCAACCGCCGCGCGCAGTGCCCGCGCGAAAGCCTTGAACTGGGCCTCGACGATGTGGTGCGGGTCGCGGCCGCCCAGCACGCGCATGTGCATGCAGATCTGGGCGTGCAGCGTGATGGCTTCGAAAACGTGGCGCGTCAACGACCCGGTGAAGTGCCCGCCGATCAGGTGGTATTCCTGGCCGGCAGGTTCTCCCGAGTGCACCAGATAGGGGCGGCCGGAAATGTCGACGACGGCGTGGGCCAGCGCTTCATCCAGCGGCACGGTTGCCTCGCCGAAGCGGCGGATCCCGGCCTTGTTGCCCAGGGCCTGCTTCAAGCACTCGCCGATCGTGATGGCGACGTCTTCCACCGTGTGGTGGGCGTCGATATGGGTGTCGCCGGTGGCCTGCACGGTCAGATCGATCAGCGAATGCTTCGACAGTGCGGTGAGCATGTGGTCGTAGAACGGCACGGTGGTGCTGATCTCGGATCGGCCGGTGCCGTCGAGATCCAGTTCAACCAGCACGGACGACTCGCTGGTGATGCGTTCGAGGCGTGCGGTACGTCCGGTGGTGGTATCCACGGTCATGGGAGTCCTTTGACGAAAATGGTTGACCGGCTAAGCCGGTGCGCTCTTATTACAGTTTAGGAGACTGGGCTCGACATCAGAGCCTTGATGCCGTCGAGGAAGGCTGTGGTCTCGGCCTCAGTGCCCGCCGTCACCCGCAGATGCCCGGGAATCCCGACGTCGCGGATCAACACCCCGGCCTCCAGAAGCCCCTGCCACACAGCATGCGGGTCGTCAAGGCCGCCGAAGAACACAAAGTTGGAGTCCGACGGTGCCGGCTTCAAGCCCAGTTCGGTCAGTCCATCGACGATGCGGTCCCGCTGGGTCTTGATGTCCTCGACATTGGCCAGCAGCGCGTCAGCATGTTCCAGCGCGGCCAGCGCCGTCGCTTGGGTAATGGCGGACAGGTGGTAGGGCAGGCGGACCAGGCGCAGGGCATCGGCAATCTGCGGCGCGGCGGCAAGATACCCCACCCTGGCCCCGGCAAGGGCGAACGCCTTGCTCATGGTGCGGGAGACGATCAGCCGCTCCCGGCCGGGCAGCAGCGTCAACGCGCTCGGCGTGCCGGCGTGGGCGAATTCTGCATAGGCCTCATCCACGATCACGATGGCATTGGAGGCCTCCCCCGCTTCGTAGGCGGCCTCGACAACGTCGAGCCCCAGTGCGGTGCCCGTCGGGTTGTTCGGGGAACACAGGACGACGACGTTGGCTGCGGATTCTGCGACGGCCGCGGCAACAGCTTCCGGCGAGATCGTAAAGTCAGCTCCGCGCGGGACCGCAACATACTCGGTGTCCGTCCCGCTGGCCAGCAGCGGGTACATGGAATACGTCGGCGGGAAGCTCAGCAGGGAGCGGCCCGGCCCGCCGAAGGCCTGCAGAATTTGCTGCAGCACTTCATTCGAACCGTTGGCCGCCCAGATGTTCTCTGCGGTGAGTCCGTGCCCTAGGTAGCGCGACAGCGCCGTCCGAAGCTCGGTGAACTCACGGTCCGGGTATCGGTTCAAACCGGTCGCCGCGGCGCTGACGGCGGAGACAATGGCTTGATGCACCGTCTCCGGCAAGCCATGGGTATTTTCGTTGACGTTCAGGAGGATGGGCACGTCCAACTGGGGTGCACCATATGGCTCCAACCCCCGGAGATTCCCCCGCAACGGCAGACGGTTCAGGCGTTCTAACTGCTCACTCACCGGTCCAGCTTAAGCTTCGGCCCGCCCGGGGCAGGAATCGGGCGGGCCGAAGCGGCTCATATTACGGGTCGCCTCAATGCGTTGACGGCACGAGCAACTGCTGGCCGGAATGGACGATGTCCCCGTCGAGGCCATTCAATTGCGCGATCTCGAAGATGACATCATGCGGGTTGCGGTCAGGGGCCGTTAGCACCGCCACATCCCAGAGCGTCTGGCCGCTGCCGACTGTGACAGTAACGGCCGGGCCCGGACCCAGCCCGCCGGCAGCGGCCATCGCGGGTGCCGTGAAGAAGCCGACCAAGGTGAGAGCGACGGCCGCGGCAAGCATGAGCGGCAGGCCAATCAGCAGCAAACGGCCCCGGCGGGTGAGCCGGAGGGGGGCGTTGGCGCGGAAGTCTGCGGACTGCGGTGCAAGCTGGGCGGACATGGTGCCACCTTTCCGATTTTCGATCTATTTCGACTGGTTTCGATCATCGAACCACTGCATTCGAACGTATCTTCGAATGCGTCTTCTACAGTTTTAGCACTGGTGATCGACTATTGTCGAGACTCAGTCGAACAAATGTTTGAAATTCTTCACCGCCTCGCCTAGCGTTGATGGCATGAGCGGCTGTGAATTGCAGTGCATCAGCCGCCACTGACAAAACAGTCGAGACAGCAATCCGAGTGCCGGTTCCGCATCAGCCAGACCCGGCACCTGGACCATCATGGGAAGACCGGGGCCGGATATGTCCGAAGAGACCACCACCACTGCCGGAGCGCGGCGACGAGGCCGCCCTGTCAAGGTGGGACGCAGCCTGACGCCGCGGCAGAAGAAGATTTTGGAGACCATCCAGCGGTCCGTTATTGCCCATGGGTATCCGCCCTCGATGCGCGAGATCGGCGACATCGTCGGTTTGGCGAGCCTGTCCAGCGTCACGCATCAGCTGGCCCAGCTGGAGAAGATGGGCTACATCCGGCGGGATCCGAAGCGCCCCCGGGCCATGGAGATCCTCACCCCGCTGACGCTTGAACATGGCGGTGTGGAAATAGTGGGCGTCGACGAGCCGCAGCAGCTGCGCAGCTCCAGCGGTGTCGCGGTGTCCGAACTCACTACCTCATCCGATACGGCCATGGTGCCGTTGGTGGGGCGGATCGCCGCCGGCGGCCCGATCCTGGCAGACCAGACGGTCGAGGACGTCATGCCGCTGCCCCGCCAGCTGGTGGGGCACGGCGAGTTGTTCATGTTGAAGGTTTCCGGCGACTCGATGATCGATGCGGCCATTTGCGACGGCGACTGGGTCGTGGTTCGGCAGCAGCACACCGCGGTGAACGGCGACATTGTTGCGGCGCTGCTCGACGACGAGGCAACGGTGAAAACCTTCCGGCAGCGCGATGGGCACACCTGGCTGCTGCCGCAGAACACGCGCTATGAACCGATCCTGGGCGACCACGCAACCATCATGGGCAAAGTTGTCTCCGTGATGCGGGCGCTCTGACCCGTCCGTCACCGCTCCCGCGGTGACCTGCCCGCGCGGCGGCGGGACCCGGCCGGTCCCTGCCGCCGCCGTTTTAGGCAGCGGCAGCGGCGAGCCGCGCCAAGATCTGCCGGGCGATGGCGCCGTCCTTCGTGCTCCAAAAAGGCGGCAGGGCGCTGCGGAGAAAATTTCCATAGCGCGCCGTGGCCAGCCGGGAATCCAACACGGCCACCACCCCTTTGTCGTTGGAGGCGCGGATCAGGCGGCCGGCTCCCTGGGCCAACCGCACCGCCGCGTGGGTGGCCGAGACCGTCATGAAACCGTTGCCCCCGGCCTGCGCCACCGACCGGGTGCGGGCGGTGGTCAGCGGGTCGTCCGGCCGCGGGAACGGAATGCGGTCGATGACCACCAGTCGGCAGGCCTCGCCTGGGACGTCGACCCCCTGCCATAGCGTCATGGTGCCGAACAGGCACGTGTCAGGTTCATCGGCGAATTGACGGACCAGCGCCGCCATGGATGATTCGCCCTGGCACAGGATAGTCAGGTCGGTGCGCTTGCGCATTTCCGCTGCAGCTTCTTCTGCCGCCCGGCGCGAGGAGAACAATCCGAGGGCACCGCCGCGTGAGGCCCGCAGCAGCTCCTCGAGTTCGTCGAGCTGCTCGGTGCTGGTGCCCCGGCCCGGCTTGGGCAGATGCGATGCCACGTACAACACGCCTTGGCGGGGGTAATCGAAGGGGCTACCTACATCGGCGCTTGAATACGCCGGAGCACCGGCCCCCAGCAATCCGAGCGAACCGGCAACTGCGTCAAAAGTTCCCCCCACCGACAGCGTGGCGGAGGTCAGCACCACCGTATGTTCGTCGAACAGCCCTTCGCGCAGCCTGGATGCAACGGACAACGGAGCGATGTTGAGCGTCGCCGGTTGGTCGTCGTTGGCGGCGTAGTCACCGGTCTCGCCGTACGTGCTGGGACGGGTTGCCCAAATGACCTCGCGCGAATCCGCCGCGGACAGCAGCCGTTCAGCCATCTCGAGCACCGCAGAGAGCCGGGAGCGGGCCAGCTGCCTCCCGCCGTCCGCCGCCCCGGATCCCTCGGGCTTTGAATCGGACAGGGCTGCGCGCGCCGCTTCCCGCAGCTGCATGAGGACCAACTCCTGCTCCTCGCGCAGGCCGGAGGCCAACAAACCGCTCGGCAACGGCTCCAGGACATCCTCCAACGCGCCGGCAGCCGAGTTGAGCGGCTCCACGCTGATCCCGGTGTGCTTGCGCGCGGTCGAAGCTGCGGTGCGGACCATGGCAGCGGACAGCTGCCCCGCCACAGCGCTGGTCACTCGGTCCTGCAATTCGTGGGCCTCGTCAATCACCACCACGTCGTAGTCCGGGAGCACGGCCACGCCCTCGAAGGCGTTGATCGCGAGCATGGCGTGGTTGGTGATCACGATGTCCGCCTCGGCGGCGTGCCCGCGTGCCAGTTCGCTGAAGCACTCGGCGGCCAGGGGACACTTTTGCGCGCCGAGGCATTCCATCGATCCTACGGAGACCTGCCGCCAGGCCCGATCGCTGACACCGGGTACCAGTTCATCGCGATCGCCGGTCTCGGTCTCCTGCGCCCATTCGCGCAGGCGCACAACCTCCTTGCCCAACGCACCCGCGGCCCCGGTGGACGCCCCTCCGCCGGCAGGTGCCGGATGCGGCACGGCGTCCTCGCCGAGGCTAAACAACGCCGCAGGGGCGTCTTCGTCCGGAAACCCGCCGGCCAGCTTATGCAGACAGACGTAATTGTTCCGCCCTTTGAGCAGCGCCACGTCCAGCGGCCGGGGAAGCTCATCGGCGACGGCTTCCATCAGCCGCGGCAGGTCGCGTTTGACGATTTGCGATTGCAGGGCCAGCGTCGCGGTCGAGACGATGGCGGGCTTCTCACCCTCCAAGGCCTGCACCATGAGCGGGATCAGATAGGCCAACGACTTGCCGGTGCCGGTGCCCGCCTGCACCAGCAGGTGCTGCCGGCGGTCGAAAGCCTCGGCCACTTTGGCAGCCATCTCATGCTGGCCGGCACGGTGCTGGCCGCCCATGCCCTCGACTGCGACATCCAGCAGCCGCAACGCCTCGCCGGACGGAACCCGGGTATCAGTCATGTCGCAGGAATCGTTCCAGTTCCGCTGCCAAGCCCTCACGCACCAGCACATCGAGTCGTGTGCCGTCTTCCCCGTGTTCCATGGCGAGGATTTCCGCGTCCTCGTCATGCAAGCGGCTGATGACTTCGCCGTGGTCGTAGGGCACCAGCAGCCGCAGCTTCACGCTGGGCCGCGGGATGGTCTCGCTGATCAATCGCAGCAGTTCGTCCATGCCTTGACCGGTTCGCGCAGACACCACAACGTGGTTCGGTTCGCGCTGGCGCAGGCGTTCGACCACAAAGGGATCGGCGGCGTCGGCCTTGTTCAGCACCACGATTTCAGGAATGTGCCGGGCATCCACCTCGGTGAGCACTTCGCGCACCGCAGCGATCTGGCCCTCCGGGTCGGGGTGTGAAACGTCGACGACGTGCAGGATCACATCGGCGTCCGCAACTTCCTCCAACGTGGAGCGGAAGGCTTCCACCAGCTGCGTAGGCAGCGAACGGACGAAACCGACAGTGTCGGCGAGCGTGTAGCCAATGCCATCGGGGGTTTCCGCGCGGCGCACGGTGGGGTCCAAGGTGGCGAAAAGCGCATTCTCCACCAGAACGCCGGCATCGGTCAGGCGGTTCAGCAGCGATGATTTTCCGGCATTGGTGTAACCGGCGATGGCCACCGATGGCACGGCATTGCGGCGGCGGTTGGCACGCTTGGTTTCCCGTGCCGGCTTCATGCCTGCGATTTCACGGCGCAGCTTCGCCATCCGGGTCCGGATACGACGGCGGTCCAGTTCGATCTTCGTCTCACCGGGGCCGCGCGAACCAATGCCGCCGCCGGCAGCTCCGACGCGGCCGCCGGCCTGGCGTGACATCGACTCACCCCAGCCGCGCAGGCGCGGCAGCAGGTACTCCAGCTGAGCCAGCTCGACCTGGGCCTTGCCTTCGCGGCTTTTAGCGTGCTGCGCGAAGATGTCCAGGATCAGCGCCGTGCGGTCAATGACCTTGACCTTCACGATGTCTTCCAGTCCGCGGCGCTGCGAAGGCGAGAGTTCGCCGTCGACAATGACCGTGTCCGCTCCGGTGGACATCACGATGTCCCGCAGCTCCTGCGCCTTTCCGGAACCGAGGAAAGTGCCAGGGTCCGGCTTCATCCGGCGCTGCACGATGCCGTCCAGCACCTCGGAGCCGGCGGTTTCCGCCAGTGCCGCCAGCTCCCGCAAGGAATTGTCTGCGTCGGCGGCCGTGCCATCGGTCCAGAGGCCGGCCAGCACCACTCGTTCCAAGCGCAGTTGCCGGTACTCGACCTCGGTGACATCCTCCAACTCGGTGGAGAGGCCTGCCACGCGGCGGAGGGCACGGCGTTCGGCCAAGTCCTGCTGGTCACCGTCGTATTCGGAATGCTCGGCGTCTAGTTCGGACAGGGCCTGCGCTCGGCCGCCCACTCCCGGCTTGCTTCGTGCCGCGGTGTCGCGGGCCAGGATGCGGTCGATGACTGCCTGGATCTCATCCGGCGTCATTTCCGGTTCCGGCGACGGCTGGGGGCTGTTGGTGGTCATGCTCTCCTTCGAAATGTCCGTGGTCTTATCGTAGTCCTCCGGGATGGGTGCGGTAGAGCCCGAAGATGCGGTTTGTGGATGATCGGCCAAAAGTCCTCCTGGCATGGGTCCCGTTATTGCGGGGCGGGAAATGCGTGGCAGCTGGCGCCTGCTCATGCGGCCGGCCTGAACCGGCACCGGGGACCTGAAGAGCCGGTACGAGCGGCTGCGGCGGTGGAGCGTTGCCCGAGATTTTCGGGGAACGGTGATTGCCCGGCGGCCGGGGAGAAGGGAATCTCAACCAACGGCACGCGCTGTACCGTTGGGAACGGAACAGCATGGTGGCGGCGCAATCATTACTTCTTCATGCGGTAAACGCTATCAGAGCCGGCGCAGCTTAGGTGCGCCTTGATACCGATTCCGCTGAACGCGCACTAATCTGGCCGATTATGGGAACAGAGCACTACTTCAGCCCGCAACCAGGCAAACCCGAGGTTCGCCGCACCCTGGAGGTCGAGCTGGACGGCCGCCCGCGGCAGCTGCAGACGGCTGGCGGCATCTTCAGTCCGGACGGCGTCGACAAGGGCACGGCGGTGCTCTTGGCCGAGGTTCCTCCGCCGGCTCCGGCAGGCAACCTGCTGGACATCGGCTGCGGGTGGGGGCCGATTGCCCTGACCATGGGCCTGAAATCCCCCGGTGCCACGGTGTGGGCCGTCGATGTCAACGAGCGCAGCATCGCCTTGACCAACGACAACGCCGCGTCCCTGGGCCTGGATAATGTCCACGCCTGTCTGCCGCATGAGGTCGACCCGTCGCTGCAGTTTGAAACCATCTGGTCCAACCCGCCGATCCGGATCGGCAAAAGTGAACTGCACGAACTGTTGTTGCTGTGGCTGCCCCGGCTCGCCCCGGGAGGCACGGCCTGGCTGGTGGTCCAGAAGAATTTGGGCTCGGACTCGCTGCAGCGCTGGCTTTCGGGCGAACTGCCGCCGGACTACTCCATCAGCCGTGAAAGCACGGCCAAGGCCTTTCGCGTGCTTTGCGTCCGGCGCGCCGGCTGAACCGCCGCCGTCAGACCACGGTGCCGCGGGACACCAACACGGCGGGGCCGCTGAGCTCCACATGTTCGCGCCCGTCTACCGCCGGGAAGAACCGGACGCGGACCGTCCCGCCGGGGACTCCGACCTGCCAGTCGTCGGGAGCCCCGTTACCGGCCCAGTAGCGGATGGCGACGGCGGCCGCGCAGGCACCGGTCCCGCAGGACTGTGTCTCCCCCACGCCGCGCTCGTGCACGCGCATGCTGATGTGCCCTGCTCCGTTGGCGACGAGGGGTTCCGCCGGGACCACAAACTCCACGTTGGTTCCGTGTGCGGGAACCGGGTCCACCGCCGGCGCCGCGAACAATTCGGTGGCGGCAAGTTCTTCCAGTCCGGCAAGAGCAACGACGGTATGCGGATTGCCCATGCTCACGGACAGCGCCGGCCGCGGCACCTCCAGGCCGCCGGCGCTGACGGTGGAGTCCATGGCCCGGGCCGCGGCCTCGGCCGGGAAAATGAATTCCCACGGCCCCATGTCCACGGCGTAGCCGTTGGCGGACCGCCGGATGACCTTGATCCCTGCCCTGGTCCCTATCGTCAAAGATTCCCCTGCCGCGAGCTCGACCAGTCCCTCGGCCAGCAGGAAGTGCACGAAGACGCGGACGCCATTGCCGCACATCTCGGATACCGACCCATCGGCATTGTGGTAGTCCATGAACCATTCGGCCTCCGGCGCCGCCGCCAGCAGCTCCCGGCCCTCGGGCACGTGCTCTGAACGCACGGCACGGATCAGCCCATCGGCGCCGATGCCCAGATGGCGGTGGCACAGTGCGGCGACGGCCTGGGGGTCGATGTCCTTGAGCCCGTCCGGATCGGCAATCAGCACGAAGTCGTTGCCGGTTCCGTGCCCTTTGGCGTAGGACAGCCCGGACAGGGCTGACAAATGGTCAGGAAGGGGGTTGTTCACGCCTCAAGCTTAGCGAGGTGCCCGGCGGCCTTGTCCGCCAGCAGCGGATCCTGCCAGTCAAGCCAATGGATCCGCGGATCCGCCCGGAACCACGTCAGCTGGCGCCGCGCAAATTTCCGGGTGGCGGCGATGGTGTCCTCGACGGCCGTGTCCTGGCTCCATTCGCCGTCGAGCACCCTCAGGAACTGGGCGTAGCCGAGCGCACGCGAGGCGGTCCGCCCCTGCCGCAGGCCCCGCCGGTCCAGCGCGGCGACTTCGTCCAGCAAGCCGCGCTCCACCATCGCATGAACACGACCGGCAAGGCGGTGCTTGAGCTGTTCGCGGTCCACCTGGAGGCCGATCTGCACCGCGGGGCGGACGTAGTGCCGCTCCGGCATGTAGGAGCTGAAGGGGCGACCGGTCAGCTGCCATACTTCCAGCGCACGGACTATGCGCCGGGCATCGGCCAGCCGGCCGGCGGAGGCTGGATCAACGTCGCGGAGCCGTTCCCGCATCGCTTCCAGACCGCGGCTGGCCAACTCCTCCTCGAGGGCCCGGCGCAGGGCCGGGTCGGTGCCGGGAAACTCGATCGCGTCGAGTGCCGCCCGGACATACAGCCCGGATCCACCGGCAAGGATGGCCCGGCGGCCCCTGCTGTGAATGGCATCGATCGCCTCGCGGGCCCGCTGCTGGTACGCCGAGACGCTCGCTTCGTCCGTGATGTCCAGGATGTCCAGCAAGTGGTGGGCCACTCCGTGCCGTTCGGCCACTGTCATCTTGGCCGTGCCGATGTCCATGCCGCGGTAAAACTGCATGGAGTCGGCGTTGATCACTTCGCCGTCCAGCCGCTGTGCCAGCTCGACGGCGAGATCCGACTTTCCGGATCCGGTGGGGCCGACGACGGCGATGATCGCCGGGGTGTCCCGTTGGCTCAGGGGTTCGGCCGGCATCGCGGTCAGTTGGGCCGGACCGGCAGCGCGGGCATGCCCAGCGACACCTGGGCCGGTTTGCTGCCCGGGGTCGAAGGTACCCCGCAGGAGTCTGCCTGGGAGCGGTCCCACGCGTCCCCGGCGCGCGAGCGGCGCAGTTGGTAGTCCGACGCGGCAACCGGATCGGCGATCAGGTGGAAGGGGGCGGCTTCGGTGACTGTCACGGTCACCAAGTCGCCCGGACGCGGCGCCGGTGCGCCGTCGGGCACGGAGAAGTGCACCAACCGCTGGTCGCGGGCCCGGCCGGAGAGCCGGTGGGTCTCCCCTGCCTTGCGTCCCTGCTGCGCGGTCACCATGACCTCCACCCGGCTGCCCAGCTGTTTGGCGTTTTCTTCCGCGGCAATTCGATCCTGCAAGGCAGTCAGGCGCTCGTAGCGTTCCTGCACTACTGACTTGGGCAGCTGGTCCGGCAGCTCTGCGGCCGGGGTCCCGGGCCGCTTGGAATACTGGAACGTGAAGGCGCTCGCGAAGCGGGCCTGTTCCACCACCGCCAGCGTTGCCTGGAAGTCTTCCTCGGTTTCCCCGGGGAAGCCGACGATGATGTCGGTGGAAATGGCCGCATGGGGAATGCGCTCCCGGACCTTGTCCAGAATGCCCAGGAACTTCTTGGACCGGTAGGACCGGCGCATGTCTTTCAGGACCTTGTCCGAGCCGGACTGCAGCGGCATGTGCAGCTGCGGCATGGCATTGGGGGTTTCGGCCATGGCGTCGATGACGTCGTCGGTGAAGGCTGCGGGGTGCGGACTGGTGAAACGCACCCGTTCCAGGCCGTCGATGCTGCCGCAGGCGCGCAGCAGCTTGGCGAAGGCTCCGCGGTCACCGAACTCCACGCCGTAGGAGTTCACGTTCTGTCCCAGCAGCGTGACTTCGATGGCACCGTCGTCGACCAGTGCTTGGACCTCCGCCAGAATCTCGCCCGGCCGGCGGTCGCGTTCCTTGCCGCGCAGCGAAGGCACAATGCAGAACGTGCAGGTGTTGTTGCAGCCGACGGAGATGGAGACCCAGCCGGAGTACACCGCATCGCGCTTGGTGGGCAGTGTCGAAGGAAACACGTCGAGTGATTCCAGGATTTCCAGCTGCGCTTCGTTGTTGTGCCGGGCACGCTCCAGCAACGTCGGAAGCGAACCGACGTTGTGGGTGCCGAAAACCACGTCCACCCAAGGCGCCTTCTTGAGGATCGTCTCGCGGTCCTTCTGGGCCAGGCAGCCGCCGACGGCGATCTGCATTCCGGGATGGCGTTCCTTGACCGGGGCCAGTTGGCCCAGGTTGCCGTACAACTTGTTGTCGGCGTTCTCCCGTACCGCACAGGTATTGAAGACCACGACGTCGGCCTGCCCGCCTTGGGATTCGACCATCCCGGCGGCTTCGAGCAACCCGGCAAGCCGCTCGGAATCATGGACGTTCATCTGGCAGCCGAACGTGCGCACCTGGTAAGTGCGGGCTTCAGGCTGCTGCTCGATGGTCGGGGCGGGGACAGTCAAACTCACCTTACAAGGGTACGGCCTGCGACCGGACGGGCCACAATCTGCAGCCGGTCCGGGTTTAGTACCAATTGTTCGCCAGATGGAAGTTCAAGGCCGAGCACGGTGAGCCATACCGGGACTCGATGTAGCCGAGTCCCCAATCGACCTGGGTCTGGACGTTTGTTTGCCAGTCGGCGCCGGCGGCGGCCATCTTGTTACCGGGCAGGGCCTGCGGAATGCCGTACGCGCCGCTGGAGGGGTTGGTGGCGTTGAGGTCCCATTCCGATTCCTTGTGCCACAGCGTTTCCAAGCAGCCCAATTCTCCAGCGCCCCAGCCAAAGGATGCCAACGCGCCTTCGGCGTAGGCCTTGGCCCCGGCCGGATTGTTCCGCGCGGCTTGGGCCGGCGCAGCTTTCTCCTTGGCGGCCTTTGCCTGGGCAGCCTCTTGGGCGGCACGCTGCTTTGCCGCCTCCGTGGCGGCCCGTTTTTCTGCCGCCTTCCGATCGGCGGCTTCCTTCGCTGCGGCCTTCGCGGCGGCGGCCTTCTGGTCTGCTGCCGCTTGGCGCGCCTCATCCGCCTGCGCCGCCTTCTTCGCGGCTGCGGCATCGGCGGATGCCTCCGCGGCTTCCGCCTGGAGGGGCGAAGCGGCCCCTTCTCTGGTCGGCTCGGCAGGCTCCGCCAATCCCACGAGTTCCATCACGGGAGCTGTGATCGATCCCACAGCCGCCGAAGCGCTGTGGCCCTTCCGGACGGCGCTGGCGGCACCCGTTGCGCCCACGGCGGCCACGGAACAAAGAGTCAGGCCTGCGGCGATCCTGAGGCGGCGTTGCCTGCGGCTGCGCCGGCGTTGCTGGGTTTTCTGGCGACGTTCATTCTGCGATGCACTCACAGTCGCACTACGGTAGCGTCCGAATCTGGGAAAAGTCTCAAAACGATAACAGTGCCCACGCAGCCGGGCTGCTCCGGGTGCCGCCGGGCGGGTTAATGTTCCGGGCTGCCAGCGGCGCTGAGTTCCTCATCCGCCACCCGGTAGGCCAGCGACGGAGAATAACCCTTGCGGGCCAGCATGGACACCAACCGGCGCAGATGCTTGTCCCTTTCCCCCCGGTCCTGGAGCTGCCAGTCGGGCCGGATCTTGCGGCGCACCAGGCTGCGGGCCGCTTCAAGCTCGTCGTCCGCCGAAAGCTGCTCCAGCGCTTGCTCGGCTAGATCACCGGCGATCCCTTTATCCGCGAGCTCGCGCTTGAGCGCGGACCGTGCCAACGAACGGGACTGGGACCGGCTGCGCACCCACATTCTGGCGAACTCGGCGTCGTCAATGAGGTTGACTTCCTCGAACCGCTCAAGCACTGCCTCGGCCACGTCGCCCGGGACGCCGCGCTCAGCCAGCTTCGCGGCCAGCTGCGCGCGGCTCTTCGGGGACTGCGTCAGTGAGCGCAGGACAATGGAGCGCGCGACGCCGTAAGGATCCGCCTCCGGTCCCAGGTCCGCCGGACTGTCCGGCGTCGGGCCGGCGCTCCGTCCGTGCCTGAACGCCATTTAGAATCCGTCGACGGCCTTGAGCTTCGGCTCGCCTTCTTCTCCACTGTCCGGGACCGCGTCGATGCCGAGCTTCTGCCGGATCTTGCGTTCCAGCTCATCGGCCAGGTCGGGGTTGTCAATCAGGAACTTGCGGGCGTTTTCCTTGCCTTGGCCGAGCTGGTCGCCGTCATAGGTAAACCAGGCACCCGACTTCTTGACGAGTGAATGCTCCACGCCCATGTCGATCAGACCGCCCTCGCGGGAGATGCCATGGCCATACAGAATGTCGAATTCTGCCTGCTTGAACGGCGGCGCCATCTTGTTCTTGACGATCTTGGCACGTGTCCGGTTGCCCACCGGATTGGCTCCGTCTTTCAGGGTCTCAATGCGGCGTACGTCGATGCGCACCGAGGCGTAGAACTTCAGCGCCTTACCGCCGGTGGTGGTCTCCGGGCTGCCGAAGAACACGCCGATCTTTTCGCGCAACTGGTTGATGAAGATGGCAGTGGTCTTCGACTGGCTCAGCCGCCCGGTGATCTTTCGCAGGGCCTGGCTCATCAAGCGGGCCTGGAGACCAACGTGGCTGTCGCCCATTTCGCCTTCGATTTCCGCACGCGGCACGAGGGCTGCGACGGAGTCAATCACGATGATGTCCAGGGAGCCGGAACCGATCAACATGTCCATGATTTCCAGTGCCTGCTCGCCGGTATCCGGCTGCGACACCAGCAGGGCGTCGGTGTCCACGCCAAGCTTCTTGGCATATTCAGGGTCCAACGCGTGTTCGGCGTCGATGAAGGCGGCGATTCCGCCGTTGCGCTGGGCACTGGCGACGGCGTGAAGCGCCACAGTGGTCTTACCCGAAGATTCCGGACCGTAAATCTCGACCACGCGGCCCCGGGGCAGGCCGCCGATGCCCAATGCGGCATCCAAGGCGATCGAACTGGTGGAGATCGTTTCGATGGGGGCGCGGGTGTCATCGCCGAGACGCATCACCGAGCCCTTGCCGAACTGCTTGTCGATCTGCGCCAGCGCAGCTTCCAGTGCCTTCTCGCGGTCAGCTGGTGCGGCCATTCTTCACCTCAGTCTGTTGCGGCCCTCGGGCCTTATCTGTCTTGACTCTTCCGACCGTAACGTCCGGCTCGGACAAAATCGGGATCGGCAGCGGAGCGTGTGGATAATCCGGCCTCTCGGCGGTCTGTGTAGAAGCTTAGCGGCATCCGAACACACTTTCGAACATATCGGGGTTTTCTGCCGGGCGTGTCCGCTCAGCCGCGCGGCTCGCGGTCCTTGCCCCAACGCCGCTCCTGCGGAACATCCTGAATGTCGCAGACGGCCAGCCACACCGATTTCGGCGGAATTCCTGCGGCCAACGCTTCGGCGGCGGTCCGGCCGCCGAGCTGTCCCAGCACCAAATCCGCGGCGAGGACATGCGAATAGGCAGAACCGAATTCATCGTCCATCAACCGCCAGAAGTCACTGATTCGCACGCGTCCATCTTCTCATGTGCGGGCCCGACGCGACTGGCGGGCAGCGAGATTCCTTCGACGCTGCAATCTGCCGGTGACGCGTCCGCGCGGGGTTCTCCGCGACGGCCCCGGCGCTCACTAGAATAAGGCCATGACAGACCATGCCACAGGCAGCGAAGATGCAGGGTTCGATACGGCCATCGAAGCACTTGAACGGCAGTTGAGCTTACTCTGGCGCCGAGCCAGGGCGAACTCCCACCGGGTGGCGCGGACCGTGCATCCGGACATGGAACCGGCTGCTTACGGACTTCTGCTGATCCTGCAGCGGGAGCGTTCCTTGCGGCTCACGGAGCTGGCCGCTGCCATTGGCGTCGGCAAACCGTCTGTCAGCCGCCAAATTGCCATGCTCGAGCAACTGGGGTTGGTGGGCAAGCAGGCGGATCCATTGGACGGACGGGCCCAGTCCATCACCCTGACCCCCGCAGGGCTGGAAAAACTGGCCGAGGCGCAGGCTGCCCGCAAGGTCGCTTTTTACGAGCGGCTGGGCGACTGGTCGGTCGAGGACTTGTCCACGCTGGGACAGCTGCTCGACCGGCTGAACGCCTCCTACGCCAACGAGCCGCCGGTCCACTGAATCGCCAGCGTCCCGACCGGGTCCGCGGACGCAAAGAAACGGGCCGGTTCCGCCACAGTGGCGGAACCGGCCCGTTAGGGTCTTCGGTCAGTATCGGGCGGAAGCCAAACCGCGGAGTTCCTCGGGCAGCTCGTCCGGAATGTCGCCGACAAACTCACGCGAGAGTTCCTGCGGGACGGTATCGGGAATGACCACGCCCTCGGCGTCTGCGACCCGGTCGCTCACTTCCCGCAGCATGTGCGACAGCGGGACGTCCAGGGCCGAGCAAATCGAGGACAACAGCTCAGACGACGCTTCCTTCTGGCCGCGTTCGACTTCGCTCAGGTAGCCAAGGGAAACGCGGGCGCTGTGCGACACTTCACGCAGGGTTCGTCCCTGCCGCTGCCGGACATCACGGAGGACATCGCCAATTTCGTGTCGCAACACTACCATTTTGCGCTCCTTCTGCTCCCTGCGGGGTTCTTCGGCCAATCCCACATCACGCCAACGGACAACACCGTTTACGGACACGGGCTGCTTTACCATCTGTATCGCCTTGCTCCCTCTTAAGGTGGGCGGCATCTGCCGCTGCTTTCAAGCCTAGGCCAACAACCTAACAGCTGCTGACACCTTTGATAACTACTGAATCAATATTTTTGTTCCCCGGGCTTAAATCTACGATCCGGACAAAACAGCCGCCTCGTCGTCGACCGCCCGGCCCAGTTCCCTGATGGCGGCTTCGCAGGCCTGCTGCCGGATCCGGGCGCGGTCGCCGTCGAAGTGGAACTCGACGGCCCGCGTTCCCTGCGGGGTTGCGACGCCGATCCACACCGTCCCCACTTCCCGGCCGCCGTGCGGCTCGGGTCCGGCAACACCGGTGGTGGACACCGCAAGGTCCGCCTGCAGGACTCGCCTGGCGCCCTCGGCCATCTGGCAGGCCACGGCCTCGGTGACCGCGCCCTCGCGCGCCAACAGGTCCGGGTCCACGCCGAGCACGGCCGCCTTGACCGTGCTCTGGTAGGACACGACGCCGCCCTGCAGCGTGCCCGACGCCCCGGGGACGGTGGCCAGCTCGGCCGCCACCATTCCGGCAGTCAACGATTCGGCCGTGGCCACCTTCAGTTTCCGGGCAATGGCCGCGGCGACGACGGCCGCGGCCTGCGTGGTGTTCATCGCTGACCCTCGGTTCCCGCGAGGGACGCGCGGCGCAGCTTCACGGCCTTCACGACGTAGTCGACGCCGGTTACCACGGTGACGACGACGGCCAGCATCATGACGGCGAAGGCCACCCACACAGCCCAGGGTCCCAGCCAGGACTCCAGCGGCAGCAGGTAGAGGAAGATGGCCAGCGTCTGGAGCACGGTCTTCAGTTTGCCGCCGCGCGAGGCGGGCATGACCCCGTAACGAATCACCACGAAACGCAGCAAGGTGATGCCCAGTTCCCGGACCAGGATGACGATGGTGATCCACCACGGCAGGTCGCCCAACACCGACAGCAGGATCAAGGCCGAACCGATCAGGAGCTTATCGGCGATGGGATCGGCAATCTTGCCGAAGTTCGTGATCAAACCCCGGCTGCGGGCCAGATCCCCGTCAAGCTTGTCCGTGTAGATCGCGACGGCGAAAACCAACACCGCCAGCCAACGGAACACTCCCCCCGCGCCGCCGTCAGCCAGCAGAAACCAGATGAAGAACGGAACCAGCAGGATCCGCACCGTGGTGAGGACATTGGCGATGTTGAGCAGGGGCACGGGCCGGGACACTGAATCAGTCACGCGTTCAAGGCTACCCGTAGCGGGTCTCCACGCGGGCCTGACGGCCGTTGGTCGACCACCGGAGGGCGGACGTCACCTCCCGGTCAGGTTCCAGGCGTCTTCGGACCCCGCGTCGTCCTCGTCGCCGTCGTAATAGTCCACCGCCTGCGGCCGCGAATCGAGGTCCTCTGCAACCAGATCGCGCGGCCCCTCGAACCCATGGTTCGCATTGGCGTTGTCCGCCAGCGCCTCGGTCAGCGGGTCGGCACCCGCGGGTTCGCCGGCGCCGGCGGCCGCCGGCTCGTCGCCCCGGATGGCGGCCAGCGTCGCCGCGAGATCATCCGGCTTCACCAGCACATCGCGTGCCTTGGACCCCTCGGACGGACCGACCACTCCCCTGGATTCGAGCAGGTCCATCAGGCGGCCCGCCTTGGCAAACCCTACGCGCAGTTTCCGCTGGAGCATCGAGGTGGAACCGAACTGGGTGGTGACCACCAGTTCGGTAGCCTGCAGCAGCACGTCCAGGTCGTCGCCGATGTCGTCGTCGATCTGCTTCTTCGGCGCCTCAACGGCGACGTCGTCGCGGTAGACCGCCTGCAATTGCCCCTTCACGTGTTCGACGACCCGGTGGATTTCCGATTCGGAAACCCAGGCGCCCTGCACGCGCATCGGCTTGCTGGCCCCCATCGGCAGGAACAACGCGTCGCCCTGGCCGATCAGCTTCTCCGCGCCGGGCTGGTCCAGCACCACGCGGGAGTCGGTCACCGACGAGGTGGCGAAGGCCATCCGCGACGGCACGTTGGCCTTGATCAGGCCGGTCACCACGTCCACCGAGGGGCGCTGGGTGGCCAGCACCAAGTGGATACCGGCGGCGCGGGCCAACTGGGTGATGCGGACAATCGAGTCTTCGACGTCGCGCGGGGCCACCATCATCAGGTCCGCGAGCTCGTCCACAATCACCAGCAGATACGGATACGGCTTGACCACTCGTTTGGAGCCGGCCGGCGGGACCACCTTGCCATTGCGCACGGCCTTGTTGAAATCGTCGATGTGCTTGAAGCCGAAGTTGGCCAGGTCGTCGTAGCGGGTGTCCATCTCGCGGACCACCCACTGCAGCGCCTCGGCGGCCTTCTTCGGATTGGTGATGATCGGTGTGATCAGGTGCGGCACGCCCTCGTAGGCGGTCAATTCCACCCGCTTGGGGTCCACCATGACCATTCGTACCTCGTCCGGCGTCGACCGCATCAGGATGGAGGTGATCATCGAGTTCACGAACGAGGACTTGCCCGCACCGGTGGCGCCGGCGACGAGCAGGTGCGGCATCTTGGCCAGGTTGGCCAGCACGAAGCCGCCCTCCACGTCCTTGCCCACGCCCATGACCATCGGGTGTTCGGTCTTGCGGGCGTTGTTCGAGCGCAGCACGTCGCCCAGGGACACCGTCTCGCGGTCGGTGTTCGGGATCTCGATGCCGATCGCAGACTTGCCCGGGATCGGCGAGAGGATGCGGACATCGGAGCTGGCCACGGCGTAGGAAATGTTCTTGGACAGCGCCGTGACGCGCTCCACCTTGGTCCCCGGCGACAGCTCGATTTCGTAGCGGGTCACCGTCGGTCCGCGGGAGAACCCGGTGACCTTCGCGTCGACCTTGAACTGGTCCAGCGTCTCGGTCAGGGCATTGACGACGGCGTCGTTCGCCTCCGAGCGCTCCTTCGACGGCGGTCCGGGCGGCAGGAAATCGGACGGCGGCAGCGTGTACGCGACGTCACCGGCCAGCTGCAGCTGCTCGGTGCGCTGCGGGATCGGGGTGGTCGGCGGCTGCGGCTGCACCGGATTGGACGGCACGGTGGGCGCGGCGGCCGCCGGCGGGGCGGCGGGCAGCACCGGCAGCGCTTCGGTGGCGCCTTCGGGGACCAGGCCCTGGTCCCGCTTGATCTTTTCGACGGCCAGTTCGGCCTGCGTGGGCCGGCGTACGCCCGGCGGCACGGCCGGAGCCGTTTCCTCCGGTGCGGGCAGCTCTTCGGGCTCTTTGTCTTCGATGACCGCCGTTTCGAACGCCTCGTCGAAGTAGAACCCGTCGTCGTCGGCACCGGTTTCTTCGGTTTTGCGCTTGCCGAAGAGTTTGCGCCGCGGCTTGCGCTCCTTGGCGGGCGCCTCGTCGGCGTAGAGGTAGCTCTGGTCATGCCCGTCGCCGGGTTGGTACGGCGGCGCTTCGGCCGACGGGTCCTGGCCCATCAGCCGCTCGTAGAGCATCCGCAGGCGCATGGGAATGTGGCGGAACGGCGTGGCGGTCATGATCAGGATGCTGGTGAAGGCCAGCAGCCCGTAGACGGCCACCGGCAGCCACAGGTTGACGGCCGCCAGCGGGGCCGCGAGCAGGAAGCCGGCCATCCCGCCGGCTGCCCACAACGCATCGAAGCCGTCCGCCAGGGCGGGCTGGCCGCCGATCACATGCGCGAGCCCGGAGCCCGAGGCAAGGAAAAGGATCAGGCCGATGGAGATGCGGCTGTTGGCCGGGGAGTCTTCCGGGTGGCGCATCAGGCGCACTGCCATGATCAGCAGCAGCACCGGCAGCACCAGCGCCATCCAGCCGAAGGTTCCGCCGGCCACGGCGTGCACCACGTCCCCGAACCAGCCGTCCAGCGCCCACCACTCCACGGTGGCGACGCAGGCGGCCACAAGCAGCAGGAAGAAACCGGTGCCGTCGCGGCGCAATTCGTGGTCCGGCCGCACATCGGGCCCCAGTTTCCTGACGCCCGCGGCCACCGGACGGGCCAGGCTCATCCACAGCCCGTGGATCAACCGCGGCAGCAGCGGGAGCCGCTCCTCCGGGGGCTGCACATCGAGCACCTTGGTCTTGCTGGAACGCCCCGTTGAGGAGCGCGCAGCAGTGCCAGTACCCTTACCGCGCGACTGCTGGGTGCCTTTTCGGGCAGGGGAAGTACGAGTCGCCATAGTCGCAAGGTTACCGGCTGAACCCGCACATCCGCGGGATTTGGCCCGCGCGGATCAACTGCGCCGGACCGCTCTCAGGCCTCCAGGACCACCGGAACGATCATCGGGCGGCGGCGGTGCCGCTTGTTCACCCACGTGCCAATCACCCGGCGCACCACCTGCTGCAGCTGGTAGGTGGTGTGGTCCGTGTTGTTGACCACTGCCTCTTCGAGCGCGCTGATGATCTTGGGCTTAATGTCGTCAAAGACCGAATCGTCCTCGGCGAACCCGCGGGCATGGATTTCCGGTCCGGAGACAATCTGGCCGGTGCTGCGGTTGACCACCGTGATCACGGAGATGAAACCTTCTTCACCCAGGATCCGGCGGTCCTTGAGGTCGGCGTCGGTGATCTCGCCAATGCTCGATCCGTCCACGTACACGTAGCCGCATTCGATCTGGCCGACAATCCGGGCGGTGCCGTCCTTCAGGTCGATGACCGACCCGTCGTCCGCCAGCAAGACGTTTTCCGGCGGCACACCGGTCTGTTCGGCCAGCCGTCCGTTGGCAATCAGGTGGCGGGTCTCGCCGTGCACCGGCAGGGCGTTCTTGGGCCGCAGGATGTTGTAGCAGTACAAGAGCTCGCCGGCAGCAGCGTGTCCGGATACGTGGACCTTGGCGTTGCCCTTGTGGATGACCTCGGCGCCGAGCTTCAGCAGGCCGTTGATGACCCGGAAGACGGCGTTTTCGTTGCCCGGAATCAGCGACGAGGCGAGGATCACCGTGTCCCCCTTGCCGACCAGGATGCGGTGGTCCCCGTTGGCCATGCGGGACAGGGCGGCCATGGGCTCGCCCTGCGAGCCGGTGGACATCAGCACGATCCGGTCGTCCGGGAAGTCCTCCACGTTCTTCAGGTCCACCAGGATGCCCTCGGGCACATTCAGGAAGCCCAGTTTGGCGGCGATGTTCATGTTACGCACCATGGAGCGGCCCACGAAGGCAACGTGCCTGCCGTGGGCGGCAGCGGCGTCGAGCACCTGCTGGACGCGGTGGATGTGGGAGGAAAAGGAAGCGACGATGATGCGCTTCTGCACCTGGCCGAAGAGTCGCTCCAGCACCGGGCCGATTTCCTTCTCCGCGGTGGTGAAGCCGGGGACGTCGGCGTTGGTGGAGTCGGCCATGAACAGGTCCACGCCCTCCTCGCCGAGGCGGGCGAAAGCGCGTAGGTCGGTGATCCGCCCGTCCAGCGGCAGCTGGTCCATCTTGAAGTCGCCGGTGTGCAGCACCGTGCCGGCTGCGGTCCGGAGGAAGACCGCCAGCGCGTCCGGGATCGAGTGGTTGACCGCCACGAATTCACATTCGAAGGGCCCGAACTGCTCGATTTGGCCTTCGGCGACGGTGCGGGTGTGGGGCGTGATCCGATGTTCGGCCAGCTTGGCCTCGACCAGGGCCAGGGTCAGCTGGGAGCCGATCAGCGGAATGTCCTGCCGCATCCGCAACAGGTACGGGACGGCACCGATGTGGTCCTCGTGCCCGTGGGTGAGGACGACCCCGACGACGTCGTCGAGCCGGTCCTCAATGTAGGAGAAGTCCGGCAGGATCAGGTCCACCCCGGGCTGGTGCTCTTCTGGGAACAGCACGCCGCAGTCGACCACCAGCAGCTTCGAGTCAATCTCGAAGACCGCCATATTGCGGCCGATCTCTCCGAGTCCGCCGAGCGGAACAATCCGGAGCGTGCCCGGCTCGAGGCTGGGCGGGGTGCGCAGTTGGGTCAGCGTGGACTGGCTCATCGGGCGTTGAGGGCATCCAGTGACCAGCCGGCCTCGGCCAGGTCCGCGCGGATGAGCGCGAGGTCGGCCTCCGACGGTTCCACCAGCGGCAGCCGGACCACCGAGTTGGGCAGGACGCCCTGCCACTTCAAGACCTGTTTGGCTGCGACAGCGCCCTGCACGTGGGTCATCACGGCCCGGATGACCGGGTCCAATTCGAAGTGGAGCCGGCGCGCGGTGGCGAAGTCCCCCGCCAGCGCGGCATCGACCAGCTCGCGGAACTGCCGGGTGGCCACGTGGGCGGTCACGCTCACCACGCCGACGGCACCGGCCGCCATCAACGGCAGGGTCAGTCCGTCGTCGCCCGAGTAGACGTCCAGATCTGTGTTGGCCAGCACGCGGGTGGTCGCGCCGTAGTCCGCCTTGGCGTCCTTGAGCGCCACGACGAGCGGGTGCTCAGCCAGCCGGATCAAAGTGTCCGTCGCGATCGAGATGCCTGCGCGGCCGGGGATGTCGTAGACCATGACCGGCAGGCCGATGGCGGAGGCGATGGTTTCGATGTGGGCCTGGACGCCCGCCTGGCTCGGCTTGTTGTAATACGGGGCGGTGATGAGCAGGCCGTCCACTCCGACAGCGGCGGCACGCCGGGACAGATTGATGGAGTGGCGCGTGTCGTTGGTGGTCGACCCGGCGATCACCTTGGCCCGTCCGCCGACCGTCTCGACGACCGTGCGGAACATCGCTTCGTTCTCGTCGTCGGTCAGCGTTGATGTTTCGCCGGTGGTCCCGGTGACGACGAGTCCGTCGCAGCCGTCCTGGACCAGTTTGTCGGCCAATTCGGCGGCCTTCACGTAGTCCACCTCGCCCTCATCGGTGAAGGGGGTGACCATTGCGGTGACCAGGGTGCCGAAGGGATACTCGCGAACATCAGACTCAGCCATAGGGAAAACGTTACCGTGTCCGGAGTCGGTATCAAGCAATGTTGTACAAGGGGCGACACAGAGTTTCCCCTCATGTGAGGTGGCGGCGGGCCTGCCGCGGCCCGGGCAGCGCTTCTGCCTCAGAGGTTGGCGTGGATCCGTTCCAGGAAACCGGTCAGCAGTTTGCGTGGATCCGTTCCAGGAAACCGGTCAGCAGGGCGGTCACGTCTGCCTGTGCCGATAGGCAGCTGGCGTGGTCCAAACCGGGCAGTTCGGCAAAGTGTCCGTACGGCAGCAAGGCGGCGGCCTGGCGCGACTCCTCCGCCCGGGGATGGTCCTTGCTGCCGGCGATCAGCAGGACCGGCAACTGGACCTGCCGGACGACGCGCGGATCGAGCCCCGGCAACTCTTCGCCGGCGCGGAAGTAGGCTGCCAGCGCCGCCGGATCGTTCGCCAGGAAGGCCTGCCGGGTGGCCGGATCCACCGCCACGGTGCGGCGCTCGTTCCAGCGGCGGATGAACTCCTCCATGCCGCCCGCCTCAAGCGCTTCCAAATAGTCGGGAAAGAAGAGCTTGCCGACTTGGCCGGCCATGCTCCGGTGCGTGCCGCCGAGCATGGTGAGCGAACGCAGGCGATGCTCCCGGGACGCGGCCATGGCCAGCCCGACCCGTGCGCCGAAGGAGTAGCCGAAGTAGTGCACGCGCTGCAGCCCGCAGGCGTCCAGCACCGCTTCGACGTCGCCCATGAAGCGCTCCATCGTGTAGGCGTCATCGTTGTGCGGTTTGTCACTGCGGCCATGTCCGCGCATGTCCAGCGAGACCACCCGGTAACGCGGTGTGAGGGCCCGCTGGTAGCCCAGTCCCCGCCAGGCAGCCTTGGACAACGCCGTTCCGTGGACCAACAGCAGCGGTTCGCCGCTGCCGGTGTCCTCGAAGGCCAGCCGCACGCCGTCGTCCTCATTGACAGCGAATCCCATCATGGCCGCTCCTTGGCCGTCGGAGAGCAGTGTGCGAAGGTGTCCATTCCCTCACGGTATCGTGTGCCGGCCGTTGATCTTTTCGCCCGGCCTGCCGGCCCGCTGTGAGAATATCGGTGCATGCCCCCTGCTCCCACCGGCCGCCGGATTGCCGGGATCGACGCCGCCCGCGGCATCGCCCTGCTGGGCATGATGGCGACCCACATCTTTGCGCCCTGGACTGCCGGGACGGATCCGGAGCCGAATTTCGTTGGCCTGGTGTTGTCCGGCCGGTCCTCGGCACTGTTCGCGGTCCTGGCCGGAGTGGGGCTGGCGCTGCTGACCGGCGGCAGCCGCGGCCACCAGGGCGGCAGCCTGGCTGCGGACCGCGGCGGCATCGCCGTGCGCGCCTTGCTGATCGCGATGGTCGGCATGATGCTGGGCACCCTGGAGGTGAACGTGGCGGTGATCCTGGTCAACTATGCCGTGCTGTTCCTGTGTGCGCTGCCGTTCCTGCAGCTGCGCCGCCGGGTGCTGGCGCTCTGGGCCGCCGGGTGGATCATCGTCTCGCCGGTGTTGGCGCACCTGCTGCGCCCCGCGGCGGAAGCTGCCGTGGACCCGGCCGAGCTGAGCCACAACCCCATGCTCGACGACCTGCTGACGCCCGCCACCCTGCTCAGCGACATCTTCCTGACCGGCTATTACCCCGTGGTGCAGTGGCTTGGCTATCTCCTCGCCGGGTTGCTGATCGGCCGGCTGGAGCTGCAGCGCACGGGCGTGCAGCTGGGACTGCTGGCCGTGGGCGCGGTGCTGGCGGTGGCGGCCAAAGCCGGCTCCTGGTTGATGATGGACCGGCTGGGCGGCTACGCCGAAGTGGCAGCCACCGACTCGGCACAACGGGCGGACTTCGATCTGGTGTACCAGGTGAACATGAGCTGGGTCGAGCAGCGTGGCTCGTGGTGGTGGCTGGGCGGCGCATCGCCGCACTCCGGAACGAGCTTCGATCTGCTGCATACCGTGGGCACCTCGGCCGTGGTGCTGGCGGCCTGCCTGCTGCTGGCCTCGCGGCTGCCGTGGCTGCTGCTGCCGCTCTCGGGCGCCGGCGCCATGACCCTGACCCTCTACTCCGCCCATGTTTGGCTCATCAGCGCGCTGCCCCCGGACGCCCCGGATCTTCCGGTGTACCTGTGGCAGGCGGTTGCGGCGATCGTCGTCGGAATGGTCTTCCACGCGCTGGGCTGGCGCGGACCGTTCGAGCTGGTGACCTCCACGGCGTCCCGGCTCACCCGCGATGCGCTCAGGCCGGCCGGCAGCCGGTCCCGCTGAGCATTTGGCTCAGGAGCGGCTGAGGCCGATCGCGTGCCGCATCGACTCCCGGGCGCGCTTCCGGTCGCCGGCCGCGTCGTAGGCGCAGGAGAGGCGGAACCAGCTGCGCCAGTCCTCCGGAGCCGCTTCGGCCTCGGCCTTGTACTTGAGGAACTCTTGGTCCGCTGCTTCCCGGACAATCCGGCCGCCGGGCGTACGCGGCAGGTTGTCCACCGGCAGGCCGCCTTCGGCTTCCAGTGTCCGGGCCAGCTTGGACATCCGCGAGCCGAACAGCAGTTCCCGGCTCAGCGCCCAGGCACCGATGACGGGCAGGATCACCAGGGCCACGCCCAGTCCTTTGGCCACGAGGTCAGGTTCGCTGAGCATCAGCCAGGCCCGCTGCAGGGTGGCTATCAGATAGCCCACCAGCAGGACGATGATCACACCGACCCAGATTTTTGCTCCGTGCCGGGTGTACCAGCCGACGCCGTTGCCGCCCTCGGGCACGCCGGCCGTGTTGTCAGTGTTGCTCATGAAAGTTCCAGGTACCCGTCCAGTCCGTAGGTCAGTCCGGGCCGCCCGGTGACGGTCCGGACGCCCAGCAGCACGCCGGGCATGAACGAGGCGCGGTCGAACGAATCGTGCCGGATGGTGAGCTGTTCACCCGGCCCGCCGAGCAGCACCTCCTGGTGGGCCACCAGTCCGCGCAGCCGCACGCTGTGCACGCGCACCCCGTCCACCTCCGCCCCGCGGGCACCGTCCAGCGCCTTGGTGGTGGCGTCCGGACCGGCGGGAACATCGGCGGCTTCGCGGGCGGCAGCCACCAGCTGAGCGGTGCGGATGGCGGTGCCGGAGGGTGCATCGACCTTGTCCGGGTGGTGCAGTTCGATGATTTCCACCGATTCGAAGTACTTGGCCGCCGTGGCGGCGAACGAGGACGCCAGCACCGCGCCGAGCGCGAAGTTGGGTGCGATCAGGACGCCCGTTCCGGGGTGCTGCTCCAGCAACTCAACCAGCGAGGCGCGCCTGGCTTCGTCCCAGCCGGTGGTGCCGACCACTGCGTGGATACCGTGTTCGACGGCGAACCGGACGTTGGCCTCGGTGCTCTCCGGTGTGGTCAGGTCCACCACCACCCGGGCCCCGGCGGAGACCAGTTCTTCGAGGGAGTCGCCGCGTTTCAGCGCGGCCACCAGTTCCAGGTCAGGGGCGGACTCGATGGCCGCGACGGCCTCGCTCCCCATCCGTCCGCCGGCGCCCAGCACGGCCACCGCAAGTTGCTCAGTCATGCCCTCCAGCGTATCGCTATTGGCCGATGCCGACCCATTCGGTGCTGCCGTCGGCGAAGTGCTGCTCTTTCCACACCGGCACCTCTTCCTTGATCCGGTCCACCAGCTCCGAGCAGGCGGCAAAGGCCGCGGCGCGGTGCGCCGAGGCGACGGCTGCCACCAGGGCCGGATCGCCGATCGCCAGCGGGCCGGTGCGGTGCGCCACCCAGATCCGGACGCCGTCGTGCTCCGCGGCGATCCGGCCGGCGACCTCCGCGATCACCCGCTGGGCGCTGGGGTGGGCCGAGTAGGACAGCGCAGCCACGGCCTGCCCGCCGTCGTGGTTGCGGACCACGCCGCTGAAGCTGACCACGGCACCGCATTCGGCCGAATCCACCGCGGCCGTCGCCTCGGCGACGTCGATCGCGTCACCGGTCACCGCCGCATACAACACCGTGCTGGTCATGGTTGTCCTTCCGTCCGCCGCGTGCTTCCAGTATCCCCCGGCCCCGCATGGCCGGCGTCGGTGTTCCCTTCCAGCTGGGCGCAGATGTGGCCAATCAGCGGATCCAGGGCGGCCAAGCCGTCGCGCACTCCGCCGGGCGATCCGGGCAGATTGACCACAAAGGTGGATCCGGCGGTGCCGGCCACGCCCCTGCTCAGCGCCGCCAGCGGCGTCTTGCTGCGTCCGTACGCCCGGATGGCTTCCATCACGCCCGGCAATTCACGCTCCAGCACGACGGCGGTGATCTCCGGGGTGCGGTCGTCGGCAGCCAGGCCGGTTCCTCCGCTGGTGACGATGACGCGGGGCTCCGCGGCCAGCATCTTCCGCAGCGCGCGGCGCACGGGCTCGCCGTCTGCGACGATCTGCGGCACCCCGGCGGACAGACCGTGGCCGGCCAGCCATTCGGAAATCAGCGGCGCGCATTCGTCCTCGTAGGCTCCGGCCGCGGCACGGGTGGAGGCGACGATGATGCCGGCGGTCCGGGCGCTCACAGCGACCAGTCCCCGCTCTTGCCGCCGGATTTGGCCAGCACCTTGATGTCGGAGATCACCGCGTGCTTGTCCACCGCCTTGACCATGTCGTACAGGCTGAGCGCCGCCACCGAGGCGGCCGTCAGCGCCTCCATTTCGACGCCGGTGACGGAACGGGTTTTGACCGTCGCTTCAATCCGCACTGAGTCCGCCGCCGGAAAGAAGTCCACGGTGACCTTGCTGATCGGCAGCGGGTGGCACAGCGGGATCAGTTGCGGTGTCTGTTTGGCCGCCATAATCCCGGCCACCCGGCTGACGGCCAGCGCATCGCCCTTCGGCAGCGAGCCGGCGGCCAGCAGTTCCACCACGTCGGACCGCGTGGCGAGCACGGCCTGCGCGGTGGCCTGCCGGGTGGTTTCATCCTTGCCGCTGACATCGACCATGTGTGCCGTGCCGTCCTCGCGGACATGGGTCAGTCGTTCTGCATCGCTCATAGCAGCCATATTTCCACGTCCTGGCCGGCTTCCGCGTGCCCGACCCCCGCGGGCAGGTGAACCAGCGCGTTGGATTGCGCCATCGCGTGCACCAGATGGGACTCCGCTCCGCCCACCAGCCGCACCCGGCCGCCGTCGTAATGGCCGCGCCGCACCTGGTGCTTGGCCGCGGGCGAGTCGGCGGCGTCGGCCAGCGGGACCCGCAGGACCGTGCGCGGCGCCGGGGTGCCCAGCACGCTGCCCAGCGCCGGGCGCAGGAACATCTCGAACGAGACCAGGCAGCTGACCGGGTTGCCGGGGAAGCCCAGGAACACCGCTCGGCCGATCCGGCCGGCGCCCTGCGGGCCGCCCGGTTGCATGGCCACCGGGGCAAAAGCCACGCCTTCGGGTTCGAGCGCCAGCCGGACCACCTCGAAGGCTCCCTTGGAGATGCCGCCGGAGGTCAGTACCAGGTCGGCCCGCTGGCGGCGCAGCTCGGCGTCCAGCAGGCGGCGGAACTCGGGCGCCGCATCGGCCAGGATCCGGCTCTCCACCACCTCGCAGCCGGCTTCCCGGAGCGAGGCCGCCAGCATGGTGTTGTTGGCGTCGTAGATCTGACCGGCGCCCAACACTCCCCCGGCCGCCACCACCTCGTCCCCGGTGCTCAGCAACAGCACCCGCAGCCGCGGCCGCACGTCGGCCGAAGCCAGGCCCAAGGCCGCCAGCAGCCCCAGCTGCGGTGCCTTCAGCACCGTTCCGGCGGCCAGCGCGAGGCTGCCGGCGGCAATGTCGCTGCCGACCGCGCGGATGAACCGCCCGGCCGGCGTTTCCGGGAGCCTGACCGTGTGTCCGTCACGCTCGGCCAAGAACGTGTCCGGCACGGCTTCCTCGATCGGCACGACGGCGTCCGCGCCCTCGGGCAGCATGGCCCCGGTCATGATCGGGGCCGCCGAGCCAGGCGGCAGCGCCGGCGCGGCATAGCCGGCGGGAATCGTCGCCGCCACGGCCAGATCCGCCCCGCCGGAGGTCTCCGCGCTGCGGACCGCATAGCCGTCCATCTGCGAGTTGGCGAACGGCGGCAGGCTCATCGGCGCCGCGACGTCGGCGGCCAGGACGCGCCCGTAGGCCGCCTCCAGCGCCACGGCCTCGCTGCCCGTGAGGCCGGCCCGTGCCGCGTAGCGAATCAGTTCCTCGACGTCGGCGCGGTGCTCGGCAACGCTCTTGGCCACGGGCCCTCCTTGTCGCGCAGGCCAGCCCGGCTGTGGCCGTGGTGCCGCCAGATCCGGTCTGCCGCAGGTGCAGGTTCTGCTGCCATCCTAGGCGACGCGCCGGACGGGACGATGGTGCTGCCGGCGGCTTTCACCGGGCATAGATCGATACCTCGGCGGCCTTGACCACAAAGTGCACGCGGTCGCCGGGCGCCAGCGACAATTCGGTCACCGCGGCCGGCGTCACCTCGGCCGCCAGCCAGCCGGCCCGGACCGTGACCAGGCCGCCGTGCGGCACGAGTTCGGTCACGGTGGCCGCCACGGCGTTGCGCGGGCTGCCGGCCGGAAGATCGGTGAACAGCGCCACGGAGGCAGGGCGGAACGCGGCCGCGGCCGGGTCGCCGGGACGCAGGCCGGCCTCCGCTTCGCCGCTCCAGTGCACCCCGTCGGCGTCTACCAGCCCCGTTTCGGTGGCGGTCCCGGTGACCAAGTTGAGGCCCGTCATGCCGGCGGCGAAGGCGCTGCGCGGCCGGGCAAACACCTCGCGCACCGGCCCCTGCTCGACGATCCGGCCGCCGTCCATCACCACCACCCGGTCGGCCAGCAACAGGGCGTCCAGCGGCTCATGGGTGACGATCACGGCGCTGCGTCCCTGCAACACCCTGCGCAGCAGCCTGCGCAACGCCGGCGCCGCGGTGATATCCAGCGCCGACATCGGCTCGTCCAACAGCAGCAGCGCAGGTTCGGCGGCCAAGGCGCGGGCCACTGCCACGCGCTGCCCCTGGCCGCCGGAGAGCTCAGCCGGGCGGCGGCCCGCCAGGTCGGAGGCGTCGAGTTCGGCCAGCCAACGGCGCGCGGTGTGCTCGGCCGCGGCACGGGATACGCCGCGGCTGCGCGGGCCGTAGGCAACATTCGCCGTGACGCTCAGGTGCGGAAACAACAGCGGCTCCTGCGCCAGCAGGCCGACGCCGCGCGCGTGGGCGGGCACCCAGCGGTCGGGCTGCCGCTGCCCGGCACTAAAGAGCACGTTGCCGTCCAACTGCGCCAGGCCCCAGGCCGGGCGCAGCAGGCCTGATATCAGGCCGAGCAGCGTCGATTTGCCGGCGCCGTTGGGGCCCAGCACGGCCACCGTTTCCCCGTCGGCAACGCCGAAGTCCGCCTCGAAGCCGCGGGATGGAAGCCGGGCGGTCAGTTCCAGGCTCACCGGACCCCCAGTCCCGGCGCCCAGCCGGACCTGCGGTGCACCAGCATCACCACCACGACGGCGACCACCACCAGTACCAGCGACAGCGCCACAGCAGCATCGGCATCGGTCTCGCGCTGCAGGTAGATCTCCAGCGGCAGCGTGCGGGTGACGCCCTGAAGGCTGCCGGCAAAGGTCAGGGTGGCCCCGAATTCTCCGAGGCACCGGGCGAAGGACAGGACCGCCCCGGAGAGCAGCCCCGGCAACACCAGCGGCAGCGTGACGGTGCGAAGGACGCGGGACGGCCGCGCACCCAGCGTTGCCGCGGCGGCTTCATACCGGGTTCCCGCCGTGCGCAGCGCTCCCTCCAGGCTCAACACCAGGAACGGGAGCGCCACGAAGGTTTGCGCCAGCACCACGGCGGTGGTGGAAAAGGCAATCTCGAGTCCGAAAGCCTCGAAGGTACTGCCGAGCAGCCCGCGCCGGCCGAAGGTGTACAGCAGGGCCAGGCCGCCGACCACGGGCGGCAGCACCAGCGGCAACAGCACCAGCGAACGGAGCACCTGCTGGCCCGGAAAACTGCTGCGGGCCAACACCAGCGCCATCGGGACGCCCAGTACTACGCACAACGCCGTGCTGGCGGTGGCCGTCCGCAGGCTGAGGCTAAGGGCGGCCAGCGACGCCTCGGAGGTGACAAGCTGTGGAAACTCCTGCCAATTCACCCGGGCGGCCATCCCGGCCAGCGGCAACAGGACGAAGATGGCTCCGGCTGCGGCCAGCGGATAGATCCAGTACGGCACGGGAGCGCGCACCGCGGTGGCTGTGTCCGGTGCCGTGGTCACCGTGTCAGGCGCCGCCGTCGTTGTATCCATGGTCTCTCGTTAGTCCTTTGCTGATCCGCCGTGCTCCCGGCACCGGCGCCGGGCGGTCCTGTGGGCACGGTGTTTTTCCGGCGGGCCGTTACGGTGCTCCGAAACCATAGTCCGCCAGCGCCTTCCGCCCGTCCGGCCCGGTCACCAGCGCCACGAAAGCCTCCGCGGCGTCCGGATTGGCGCTCTCGGCCAGCCGCGCAATCGGGTACTCATTGACCGCGGCACCGGCTTCGGCGAAGTCGATACCCTGCACGTCGCCCCGGGCGTTCTTCACATCGGTCACGTACACCAGGCCGGCGTCGGCTTCACCCGACACCACCTTGCCCAGCACATCGGTGACGGAAGATTCCTCGCTCACCGCGGGGATCTTGATGCCCGCTACCTGGGACACCTTGTGCGTAGCCGCGCCGCAGGGCACCTGCGGGGCACAGATCACGGTCTTGATCTGCCGGTCCGCGAGGTCTGCCAGCTTGTGGATCCCGTGCGGGTTCCCGATGGGTACAACGATCTGCAGCACATTCGTTGCGAACGTGACCGGCTCTCCGGCCACCATGCCCGGTGCCGCGACCTTGTCCATGTTCTCCGGGTTGGCCGAGGCGAACACATCCGCGGGTGCCCCGGAGAGAATCTGGGTGGCCAGATCGGAGGAGCCGGCGAAGTTGAGCCGGACGGCCACGCCCGGGTGTTCGTTTTCGAAGTCCGCGGCCAGGTCCGTCAGCACGCCCTTGAGCGAGGCAGCGGCGAAGACATTCAGCTCGCCGGAGCTGGCCGGTCCCGAGGCGGGTGCCTGCTGCGGCCCGGGGTCCGCCGCCGAGCACGCCGTGGTTGCCAGCAGCACCGCCGGCAGCACGGCCAGCAGCACGGCCAGCAGGCGGGCGCGGGCAGTCCGCCCCACGGCGCTCTTCCGGGGTGCAGCGTGTCCCACGTCAGTCCTTTCCCGACGGCGTCTCGACGGTCACCATGGTGGCCTTCACGACGGCAACGGCAACCGTGCCGGGCTCGATGCCCAGCTCGCGCACGGCTTCGGCGCTCATCAGGGAAACGACCCGGTGCGGGCCGCACTGCATCTCCACCTGCGCCATGACCGTGTCCTGCAGGACCTCCGTCACGATGCCCACAAAGCGGTTACGGGCCGAGCTGCCGATTCCGGTGGGGTCCTGCGGCAGGGCCGATTGCTCCCGGGCCAGGGCGGCCAGCTGCGCGCCGTCCACCGTTGCCCGGCCGGAGGCGTCCTTGTGCTTGGTCAAGGTGCCGGCGTCGAGCCAGCGCCGGACGGTATCGTCGCTGACACCCATGAAGCGCGCGGCATCGGAGATGCGTATTTGCGTCATAAAAGCCAGTCTAGTTCCTCAAATGCGGAATGCGACAGGTTGCCGCGCGACTGCCCTTCCCGACAGGCGGACCGGCCCTGCACCAACGGGCTTCCTCGCGTACCCTCGTGGTATGAGCGTTGACTTGGGCATGCCGCAGGTTCCCGGCGCCGTCGCGGCTGCGGCATCTGCGCGCCCCGCGGGCGCGGGCCCGTCACTGGTGGACCGCTTCGGGCGGGTGGCCACGGACCTGCGCATCTCGTTGACGGACAAGTGCAACCTCCGCTGCACCTATTGCATGCCTGCCGAAGGCCTCGACTGGCTCTCCAAAGAACAGGTCCTCCGCGACGAGGAGGTGGTCCGGCTGGTCCGGATCGCCGTCGAGCGGTTGGGCGTGCGCGAGCTGCGCCTGACCGGCGGCGAACCGCTGGTCCGGGCCGGACTGGTGGACATCATCGCCGCGGTCAGGAAGAACCACCCGGATCTGCCGGTATCGCTGACCACCAACGCGCTGGGGCTGGAGAAGAAAGCCGCCGCGCTGAAGGCGGCCGGCCTCACCCGGATCAATGTTTCGCTGGACTCGCTGCACCCGGAGACGTTCGCCCAGCTGACCCGGCGACCGTTCCTGGACCGGGTGCTCGCCGGAATCGAGGCGGCGGACGCCGCCGGCCTGGGCCTGGTGAAGATCAACGCGGTGCTGATGCGCGGCATCAACGATGCCGAGGCTCCCGCGCTGCTGGACTGGGCCGTGGACCGCGGCTACGAGCTGCGCTTCATCGAGCAGATGCCGCTCGACGCCGACCACGGCTGGACCAGGCAGAACATGCTCTCGGCGGCCGAGATCCGCGCCCTGCTGGAACCGGATTTCCTGCTCGCGCCGGATCCGCGCGAACGCGACGGGGCGCCGGCGCAGCGGTGGGAAGTACGACGGCGGCGCTCCCCCGACGTCGTCGCCGGCACCGTGGGGATCATTGCCTCGGTGACGGAGCCGTTTTGCGCCGATTGCCGGCGCACCCGGGTCACCGCCGAGGGCAAGGTGCGTTCCTGCCTGTTCTCGCACGAGGAAACCGACCTGCTGGCCCTGCTCCGCAGCGATGCGGACGACGAGGCCGTGGCGGAACAGTGGCGGGGCGCGATGTGGGCCAAACCCAAGGCCCACGGTATGGACCATGCGGGTCTGGGCGGCGCGGACTTCGTCCAGCCGGACCGGACCATGAGTGCGATAGGCGGATAGATGATCATCCGGTATTTCGGCGCGGCCCAGGCCGCGGCCGGCCTCGAAGAGGAAACCTTGGAGCTGCCGGACGGCACGACCCTCGAAGAGCTCCTGCGCGAGGTCGTGGCACGCCACAGTCCGGCGGAGAGCCAGGACCGGGTGCTGGCCGCTGCCGCCTCCGGGGGCGGAGCACCCGCCCGTGGAGCGGCGCCCACGGCATCGCCGGCGTCCTCGGTGGTGGAGCCTGCCCGCTCGTCGGCACCCTCGATGGAGTCCGTGATCGCCCGGAGCAGCTTCCTGCGCAACGAGGTGGCTTGGAAGGACCGGCAGGCGCCGCTGAAGGCGGCCGACGTGATTGACATCCTGCCGCCGTTTGCCGGCGGCTAACGGGCAGCGGCACGGGCCGCGAGGCGGCCCCGGCTATTTGCCGAAGTCTGCCGCCGAGTCGAATGGGCCAACGACGGTGACGATGCGGGGTGCCGCCGCCAACTCGGCGGCGAGCTCGCGGACCTGCTCGACCGTAACGGCCTTGATCCGGGCCAGCGACTCGTCGATATCCAGGAACTCCCCGGACACCAGCTCGGCGCGGCCCAGCCGGGACATCCGGGAGCCGCTGTCTTCCAGCGCCATCACGATGCCTCCGGATAGCTGGCCGACGGCACGCCGCAGCTCGTCCGCGGTAATGTCCTCTGCCGCCAGCCGGTCCAGTTCGGCACCGAGCAGGTCGATGACCTGGCCGGTCTTGGCCGGTGAACAGCCGGCATACATGCCGAAGTAGCCGGCGTCGGCGTAGGCGCCGGAGAAGGAATAGGTGGCGTAGGCCAGCCCGCGTTTCTCCCGGATTTCCTGGAACAGCCGGGAGGACATGCCGCCGCCCAGCACCGCGTTCAGCACGCTCATGACAAAGCGGCGTTCATCGGTGGCGTTGATGGACGGGCAGCCCATCACTATGTTCGCCTGTTCCACCGGACGGCGGTGCACATAAGTGCCGGCGACCGGGGTCACGGCCGCTGCGGCCGTCTGCCGCCGGGGCACCGGCACGGCGCCGTCCTCAAGATGCCAGCCGGCAGATTCCAGCGCGGCGAGCACCAGGGTGCAGACCGTCTCGTGGTCCAGCCCGCCGGCAGCGGTCACCACCAGCTCGTCGGGCCGGTAGTAGCGCTGGTAATGGGACCAGACCGAGTCACGGGCCACTGCTTTGATCGCCTCGGGGGTGCCGCCGATGGGCCGGCCCAGCGGATGCCCGCCGAGCACTGCCTCAACGAATTTTTCGTGGCACACATCCGCGGGATCGTCATTGTCCATGGCGATCTCTTCGAGGATGACTCCGCGTTCCTGCTCGAGTTCCAGCGGGTCCAGCACCGCCGACGTGATCATGTCGGCGATGACGTCAATCGCCATCGGCAGGTCGGAGTCGAGGACCCGGGCGTAGTAGCAGGTACTTTCCTTGGCCGTGGCCGCATTCGATTCGCCCCCGACTTCGTCGAAGGCGGACGCGATATCCAGCGCGGTCCGGCGTTTGGTGCCCTTAAAGAGCAGGTGCTCCAGGAAGTGGGTGGAGCCGTGCTGGCCCGCGGCTTCATCCCGCGAGCCAACACCAACCCAAAAACCGATCGTCGCCGACCGCTGGCCGGGCATTGCTTCGGTCAGCACCCGCACTCCCCCGGGCAGCACCGAGCGGCGCACGATGGCGCCACCCGGTTCGCCGTGGATCAGCGTGGGGTCCGACCCGCCGAGCTCGGTGGCATCGGCATGCTGCATGCTGCCGGCCAGCGGCAGGACGACGACAGTCATACTTATTCGGCCGAGGCCTCTTCGGCTACTGCTTCTTCAGCTGCAGCCTCGTCAGCAACCACCGGAGCCAGCGACAGCTTGCCGCGGTCGTCGATCTTGGTGATCTCGACCTGGACCTTCTGGCCCACCGACACCACGTCGTCGACGTTGTCCACGCGCTTGCCGCCGGCCAGCTTGCGCAGCTCGGAGATGTGCAGCAGCCCGTCCTTGCCCGGGGTCAGCGACACGAAGGCACCGAAGGTGGTGGTCTTCACGACCGTGCCCAGGTACCGCTCGCCCACCTCGGGGATCTGCGGGTTGGCGATCGCGTTCACTGCCGCGCGGGCGGCTTCGGCAGCCGTACCGTCGGTGGCGCCGATCAGCACCGTGCCGTCATCTTCGATGGAGATGTCCGCGCCGGTGTCCTCCTGGATCTGGTTGATCATCTTGCCCTTGGGGCCGATGACCTCGCCGATCTTGTCCACCGGGATCTTGACCGAGATGATCCGCGGAGCGAATTCGCTCATTTCGTCCGGCTGGTCGATCGCGGCGTTGATCACGCCGAGGATGTGCAGCCGGGCCTCGCGGGCCTGCTTCAGCGCGGCGGCCAGCACCGAGGCCGGGATTCCGTCGAGCTTGGTGTCCAGCTGGATCGCCGTGACGAACTCCGAGGTACCAGCGACCTTGAAGTCCATATCGCCGAACGCATCCTCTGCGCCCAGGATGTCCGTCAGTGCCGCGTAGCGCGTCTCGCCGTTCACCTGGTCGGAGACCAGGCCCATGGCGATGCCCGCCACCGGTGCCTTCAGCGGCACACCGGCGTTGAGCATGGACAGCGTGGAGGCGCAGACCGAGCCCATCGAGGTGGAGCCGTTGGAGCTGAGGGCCTCCGAGACCTGGCGGATGGCGTACGGGAACTCTTCACGCGACGGCAGCACCGGCACGAGTGCCCGCTCGGCCAGCGCGCCGTGGCCGATTTCGCGGCGCTTGGGCGAACCCACCCGGCCGGTTTCACCGGTCGAGTACGGCGGGAAGTTGTAGTTGTGCATGTAGCGCTTGCGGGTGACCGGCGAGAGCGAGTCGATCTGCTGTTCCATCTTCAGCATGTTCAGCGTGGTGACGCCCAGGATCTGGGTTTCACCGCGCTCGAAGATAGCCGAACCGTGGACGCGGGGCAGGACTTCCACTTCAGCGGTGAGCTTGCGGATGTCGCTGAGCCCGCGGCCGTCGATGCGGACCTGGTCCGTGAGGATGCGCTGGCGCACTACCTTCTTGGTGACCGAGTTGAAGGCCGCGGAGATTTCCTTCTCCCGGCCGGCGAACTCGGCGGTTTCGGTGCCGGCGAGCTGGGCCACTACCTCGGCCTTGAAGGCGTCGGCGGCGTCGTTGCGCTCCTGCTTGTCGGCGATCGAGAAGATCTCGGTCAGCTTCGCAGCGGCGGCGGACTCGACGGCGGCGAAGGCATCGTCCTCGTAGTCCCGGAAGATCGGGAACTCGACGGTCGGCTTCGCGGCCCGGGCGGCCAGATCGGCCTGGGCGTCGCAGAGCGCGCGGATGAACGGCTTGGCCGCTTCCAGGCCCTCGGCCACGACCTCTTCGGTGGGGGCGGTGGCGCCCTCTTCCTTGATCAGGTTCCAGGCGTTGTCGGTGGCCTCCGCCTCGACCATCATGATGGCAATGTCATCGCCGTTGGCACCGCCGGCAATGCGGCCGGCCACCACCATGCTGAACACGGCGCGTTCCAGCTCGGAGTGCTTCGGGAAGGCAACCCACTGTCCGTCCACCAGTGCCACGCGGACACCGCCGATCGGGCCGGAGAAGGGCAGGCCGGACAGCTGGGTGGACATGGACGAGGCGTTGATCGCCACCACGTCGTAGAGCACATCCGGGTTGATCGCCAGCACGGTGACCACGATCTGGACCTCGTTGCGCAGGCCCTTCACGAAGGCCGGGCGCAGCGGACGGTCCATCAGGCGGCAGGCCAGGATCGCTTCCGTGGACGGACGGCCTTCGCGGCGGAAGAACGAGCCCGGGATGCGGCCGGCGGCGTACATGCGCTCTTCCACGTCGACGGTCAGCGGGAAGAAGTCGAAGCCTTCGCGCGGGGACTTGCCCGCCGTCGTGGCCGACAGCAGGGCGGTGTCTTCGTCGATGTAGACCATCGCCGAGCCGGCTGCCTGCTGGGCAACGCGGCCGGTTTCGAACCGGATCACGCGCTGGCCGAAGCGGCCATTATCAATGACCGCTTCTGAGAACTGAATTTCGGGACCCTCCAAGAGAGTCACCTCCGTTTCTTCGAGTGTGCGGAGGCCGCCGGTATCTGCCCAGACCTGCAGGCCGCTTCTCGGCCAGCCTGCCTGTACGCCACCCGGTCTTCGATCGAGACCTACGGGCTGCCGCTAGGGGCGTCCCGGAAGCCACTACCGAGGACCGCGAATGCCGCGATACCGGAAGTCTCCAGTTGATGTAGTTATCGTCCAGCGGTTTCCCGCTGGCCGTCTCCTGCCGTGCCCCGAAAGGGCGAGGTAGGAAAAAGGCGGCTCTTCTGTTCCGTCGTTGCGATGAACGGAAGAGCCGCCTCCCTCACCGACTAGCGGCGCAGGCCGAGGCGCTCGATGAGCGCACGGTAGCGCGTGATGTCGGTTTCACGCAGGTAGGTGAGCATACGACGGCGACGGCCGACCAGGGCCATCAGGCCGCGGCGGGTGTGGTGGTCGTGCTTGTGCATCTTCAGGTGTTCGGTCAGGTCGGAGATGCGACGGGACAGAACAGCGATCTGTACCTCGGGGGAACCCGTGTCGCCCTCGTGCGTGGCGTATTCCTTGATGATTTCCTGCTTGAGCGCGGCGTCTAATGCCACAATAACTCCTAGAAGTTGTGCCGTGAGGCCCGAGTCAGCACTTCGCTACCGGGGGCTCCGTGCCTGCTGCCGGCAGCCAAAGACTGCCGGACGCCGAGCACAGAGGGATACAGCCGCCACGGACCGCAGCCGAATCCACCGGCAAGTTTACCTGTTGCGGGCTCAGTCTGTCGAAAGCAGGCTTCGGGTGCGCGCCACGTCGTCGTGCATTTGGGCGATCAACGCCTCGGGGCCGGTGTAGGCCACCATGCCGCGCAGCCGCTGCACGAATTCGACCACTACCTGCTGGCCGTAAAGGTTGAAGTCGTCGGTGCTCTCCTGCGGCCGGTCAATGACGTGCGCCTCGACCCGGCGGCTGGCCCCTTCAAAGGTGGGGTTCGAGCCCACCGAGATGGCGGCCGGCCATCTGCTACCGCGCTGGTCCACCAGCCAGCCGGCGTACACGCCGTCGGCCGGGATCAGCCCGGATGAGTGCTTGGACAGGTTCGCCGTGGGAAAGCCGAGCTCGCGGCCGCGGGCGTCCCCGTGCACCACTTCGCCGCGCATCCGGTGGGTCCGCCCGAGCACTTCAGCCGCCATCGCCACATCGCCGGCGGCCAGCGCCTCCCGCACCCAGGAGGACGAGCAGCGCCGGCTGCCGTCGGCGCCGCCATCCGCATCGGCTTCGTATTCGTCGACGACCTCGACGGCGAAGCCGAACTGGCGCCCGAGTTCCTGCATGGTGGTCACATCGCCGGCGTTGTTCTTGCCGAAACGCGTATCGTGTCCGATCACCACGGCCGTTGCGCCCAGGGCCTCGACGAAGACGTTACGGACGAACTGCTCGGGTGTTTCGCCGGCCAGCTCCAGCGTGTAGGTCATCATCAGGAGGCCATCAAGTCCGCTGGCGGCCAGGGCCTCGACCCTGTCTTCCAGCCCCATGATCAGCTGCGGGGCCGCGTCCGGGCGGTGCACTTGGGAGGGATGCGGATCGAAGGAGATGGCCACGGCGTGCGCCTGGCGGGCGGCGGCCGTCTCCACCAGCCGGCGCAGCACCTGCTGGTGGCCGCGGTGCACGCCGTCGAAGTTGCCCAGTGTCACCACTGATGGACCAAAGCCACGGGGTACGTCGGCCAGGTCTTTCCAGTAGTGCACAGTAAACTCCTCGTTGGTTGGGCCGTGGGCGAGCGTGGCCCGGGGCCGGGCCCCTTCCATTATGGACGATCTTCCGATGGCTTCTGCCCGGCGGCGGGCCGGTGCCGCCAGAGCCACCAAAGACCGACCACCGGAAGCACCAGCGGAACGTAGCCGTAGCCTTGGCCGAAGCCGGACCACACGGTGTCCTGCGGCAGCAGTTCCGGGTCCAGCAGGCTGAGGAGTCCCACGGCGACGACGCCCAGGAGTTCGATGCCCACGGCGGCCACGGACAGCCAGTAGGAGCGGATGCCGGATTTGGCCAGCGTAATGGTCGCCAGGATATAGACGACGGCGGCGAAGGCGGACAGCAAGTAGGCCACCGGTGCTTCGTCGAATTTGGTGGCGATCTGGTAGCCCGCCCGCGCGGTGGCGGACAGCGCAAAGACACCGTAGACCGCCACCAGCAGGCGGCCGAAACCGGTGGCCCGGCGTGCCACCTCGTTCGTGTCGCCGGCCCCCTGCGCTGGCTGTTGTTCCCGGCCGGTGTTCATGCGGCGATTGCTCCGTCCCAAATCTGTTCCATCCTTACCAGCATCACGAAGACGGTCAGGGCGGCCGCGCCCAGGACCAGGTTGCTCCAGCGGCTGCGGTCGGTGATTGACCACCAGAAGGCCGCGACCGGCACCAGCAGCGCGGTGACCAGATAACCCCAGAATTCCCAGGTCTCCCCGGCAACGGTCTCCCCGGACACCTGGCGGATGATACCGGCCACGGCGTAGACCAGCAGGAACAGCTCCACAGCGGCCAGCGAGAGAATCGTAATGTCATTCGGGCCGTGTTTGAGGATGGCCGCGACCACGCAAATGACGGCAGCCAGCAGCGTGACAACGGCACCCGCGATGAAGAATCCGTCGACGATCATTTGTCCGCCGCCTCGTTTCCCGGTGCGAACACCAGCAACGGCTTTGCCTGCGAATCGGTGTCTTCCAGCAGCGCCACCAGTGACCCGTCCGGCGCGAACGCCGCGGTGGCGCCCGCTTCTCCCCCGGCCGGAATCCGCCGACCGTGGGAGACATCGTCTGCTTCCGCGGTGCTGAGTTCACGGGCAGGGAACAAGACTCTGGCGGCCTCATCCAGAGCGGTCAGCTGTAGGTTTTCGGCCAGTTGGTCCAGCGTGGATGCGTCCTGGATCCGGAACGGCCCCACCCGGGTCCGGCGCAGGGCGGTCAAATGGCCGCCGACTCCCAGCCGCTGCCCCAGATCACGCGCCAGGGCTCGGATGTAGGTCCCCGACGAACATTCGACCGTCACGTCCACGTCCTGCACCTTGCCGCCACGCTCACGCCGGATGCCGTGGATCTCGAACCGCTGGATGGTGACCGGCCGGGCCGGCAGCGACACTTCCTGGCCCGAACGGACGCGGGCATAGGAGCGCTGGCCGTTGACCTTGATGGCCGATACGCTGCTCGGCACCTGCTGGATGTCGCCGGTCAGCGCGGCGACGCCTGCATGGATTTGCTGTTCCGTCACGGCCGCGGCAATGGTCTCGGCCGTGACATCGCCCTCGGCGTCGTCAGTCACCGTCGACTGGCCCAAGCGGATGGTCGCGTCGTAGGTTTTGCTGGCCCCGACAATATAGGTCAGCAGACGAGTCGCCTTGTTGACACCGATAACCAGGACGCCGGTGGCCATCGGGTCCAGGGTGCCGGCATGCCCGACCTTCCGGGTCCCGGCCAGCCTGCGCATGCGTCCAACCACATCATGGCTGGTCCACCCCTGCGGCTTGTCGACAAGTATCAGTCCGGAGCGGAGCAGGCCAGAAGTCACGCCTTTCAGTATATGGCGTCCCGGGTGCGGGTCCGTTCCCCGGCTTAAAGCATGAATCGTTGACAGCCCCTGCCGGCCGCACTAGCTTGAGCTCACTGCGTGCCGCACTCGGCCTGAGGGGAATGTCAGCAGGGGGAAGGTCAGCGGGCCGGGCACAGTCGCCTTCTCGGCATCACTTGCGCTCTTACTCCAGTCATTCCATCGATCTGCGAGACATGTGAGGTGCTTCGCGGCTTCGTACAGGAGCTCATCCGTGAAACGACACAGACTCTATTTTGCGCTGCCCCTGCTGCTTGGCTTATCGCTCAGCACCGGCTTGGCACCGGCAGCATCCGCCGACCGCAACAGCACGAAGCCACCGGCGACCAGCACGCGGGCCGACGGATTGCTTTCCCCGCTGAGTCTTGCGGCCGGCCCGCATGGGCTCTTCGTCACCCAGAACTTTGCCGGCCACCTGAACAAGGTTCGGCCGCTCAGCGATCCCAAGGCGTTGTACAGTTCAGGCGGCCCCGAAGTCGGCTCCGTCTCCCTCTACAAGGACACCGTCTACTTTTCCGAAGGCGGCGGCGGGGTGGACGGGCAGCCGAACATGCAGTGGATCACGTCGCTGGAGGGCGGCCGCCAAGCCGCGCCGAAAAAGATCGCGGATGTGGCCGCCTACGAGGCCACACGGAATCCGGACGGCCGGGTCACCTACGGCTTCCGCGATGTGCGGGACCGACAGTGTCTGGACCGGATCCCGGCAGGGATCCCGGCCAAGTACACGGGACAGATCGACTCGCATGCCTACGCAACCGCCGCCAATAAGCACTACATCTACGTGGCCGATGCCGGCGCCAACGCGATCCTGAAGGTGGACAAGCGCAGCAAGCGGGTCAGCACCGTGGCCGTGCTGCCGGCGACGTCCTTCCGGGTCACCGCCGTGCTGGCCGCGGGCATGGGCCTGCCGGGCTGCGTGGTGGGCGAGAGGTACTATCTGGAGCCGGTGCCCACGGATGTTGAGTTCGGCAGGCACGGCTGGCTGTACGTCACGTCGTTGCCGGGAAGCCCGGACGACGGGAGCCTTGGCGCCTTGGGCCGCGTGTTCAAGGTCCACTCCGAAACCGGCAAAGTCGTCCAGCTGGCCAGCGGTTTTTCCGGCGCCACGAACCTGGCTGTCAGTTCCCGGGGCGACATCTACGTTGCCGAGATGTTCGGCAACAAGATCTCCGTGGTGGAGAAGGGGCGCCACAAGGCGCGGACGTTCCTCGAGGCGGCCACCCCTGGTGCCCTGGAGATTCATGACAACCGCCTCTATGCCACGACCCACGCCTTGCCTGACTTCAGCGCGCAAGCAATGCCCGCAGGCAAGCTCATCAAGATCAGGCTGCGCTGACGCCGGAGGGAACGGGCAGAACAAACGGCGGTGGGCCACCCGCACGGAGCAGGTGGCCCACCGTCGTCGTGCAGTGGATGATTATTCCGGGCGCGACTCGCTGCTGGATTCGTCCTCGTCCTCGTCACCGGGCTTGCGGTACGGATCCTCTCCCCCGGCGAAGGCGGCTCCTTCGGCCATCGCTGCGACCTCGGCGTCCTTGGCCTTGGCGGTTCGCAACAGTTCCTCCAGATGGCTGGCATTCACCGGGATTTCGTCCGGGACGAATTCCAATGTGGGCGTCAGCCGGGCGGTGATGTTCCGGCCCACTTCGGACCGCAGGACACCCTTGGCGGATTCAAGTGCCTTGCGGGTGCCGTCCTGCTCCTCGTCGTTGCCGAAGACCGTGTAGTAGACGGTGGCGTGCTGCAGGTCGTTGGTCACCCGGGCATCGGTGATGGTCACAAACCCGAGGCGTGGATCCTTGACCCGGCGCTCGAGCGCCTGGGCCACCACGACCTTGATCCGGTCGGCCATCTTGGCGGCGCGTGCTGGGTCTGCCATGACCCCTCCTCAATTCTCGTGATGATGGCGGCACAACGGGCGCCCGGCGGCGAAGCCACCAGACGCCCGCTGCAAGCCGACTGCTAGACGCGCGGCTTTTCGCGCATTTCGAAGGTCTCGATGATGTCGCCTTCCTTGAGGTCGTTGAACGACCCAAGTCCGATACCACATTCGAATCCTTCGCGGACCTCGGTCGCGTCGTCCTTGAACCGCTTGAGCGAATCGACGGTGAGGTTGTCACCGATGATCTTGCCGTCGCGGGTGACTCGCGCCTTGGAGTTACGGCGGATCGTGCCCGAGCGGACGATGGAGCCGGCGATGTTTCCGAACTTGGAAGAACGGAAGATCTCGCGGATCTCGGCGGTGCCGAGCTGCGCCTCCTCGTACTCCGGCTTGAGCATGCCCTTGAGCGCCAGCTCAATGTCATCGATGGCCGCGTAGATCACCGAGTAGAAGCGCATGTCCACGCCTTCGCGCTCGGCCAGTTCCGCCACCCGCTCGGCGGGCTTGACGTTGAAGCCGATGATGATGGCGTTGTCCACCGTGGCCAGGTTGACGTCGTTCTGCGTGATCGCGCCGACGCCGCGGTGGATAACCCGCAGCTGGACGTCCTCGCCCACATCGATCTTGAGCAGCGAGTCTTCCAGGGCCTCCACGGCACCGGACACGTCGCCCTTGAGGATGAGGTTGAGGGTGTCGACCTTGCCCTCCGCCACAGCCTTGTCGAAGTCTTCCAGGCTGATCCGCTTGCGGCGCTTGGCCAGCGCAGCGTTGCGGTCCGCGGCTTCACGCTTCTCGGCGATCTGGCGGGCGGTGCGCTCGTCGTCGGTCACCAGGAAGGTGTCACCGGCGCGCGGCACCGTGGACAGGCCCAGCACCTGGACCGGACGCGACGGCTCGGCCTCGATAACCGATTCGCCGTCCTCGTCAAACATGGCGCGCACGCGGCCGTGGGCACTGCCGGCGACGATCGCGTCGCCCACCCGCAGTGTTCCGGACTGGACCAGCACGGTTGCCACCGCGCCGCGGCCCTTGTCCAGGTTCGCCTCGATCGCGATACCGCGGGCGTCCTTGTTCGGGTTCGCCCGCAGGTCCAGCGCGGCATCCGCGGTCAGCAGTACGGCCGAGAGCAGATCGTCGATGTGCAGGCTCTCGCGGGCCGACACGTCAACGAACATGGTGTCGCCACCGTATTCCTCCGGAACCAGGCCGTACTCGGTCAGCTGGCCACGGATCTTCTCCGGGTTGGCGCCGTCCTTGTCGATCTTGTTCACCGCGACGACGATCGGCACGCCGGCCGCCTGCGCGTGGTTCAGGGCTTCAACGGTCTGCGGCATGACGCCGTCGTCCGCGGCCACCACCAGGATGGCGATGTCGGTGACCTTCGCACCGCGGGCACGCATGGCGGTGAACGCCTCGTGGCCCGGGGTGTCGATGAAGGTGATCTTGCGCTCACGGTCATCGTGCTGGAAGTCGATCTGGTAGGCGCCGATGTGCTGGGTGATGCCGCCGTGCTCGCCTTCACCCACCTGGGTGTTGCGGATGGCGTCCAGCAGTCGGGTCTTACCGTGGTCGACGTGGCCCATGACCGTCACAACGGCCGGTCGCTTCTCCAGGTCGTCTTCGCCCTCGGCCTCAAGCTCTGCATCGAGGTCGATGTCGAACGAGTCAAGCAGTTCGCGCTCCTCGTCCTCCGGGGAGACAACCTGGATCTTGTAGCCCAGTTCCACGCCCAGCAGTTCGAAGGTGTCTTCGTCCAGGGACTGGGTGGCCGTGGCCATCTCGCCCAGGTGGAAGAGCACGGTGACCAGCGCTGCCGGGTTCGCCTCGATCTTGTCGGCGAAATCGGTGATGGAAGAGCCGCGGCGCAACCGGACAACGGTGTTGCCGTCGCCGCGGGGTACCGAGACACCGCCCAGCGACGGTGCGCTCATCTGCTCCAGCTCTTGGCGCTTGGCGCGCTTCGACTTGCGCTGCTTGCCGCGCCCGGCGCCTCCCTTGCCGAAGGCACCCTGGGTACCGCCGCGACCGCGGCCTCCCTTGCCGAAGCCACCACCGGCCGGCGCTCCACCGGCTCCCGGACGGCCCGGGGCGCTGCCCGGGGCACCCGGACGGCCGGGAGCACCGCCGCGGCCGGCCGGGGCCGGGCGCTCGGTGCGGTTAGGCATCATGCCCGGAGTCGGACGGGCGCCACCGGGTCCACCACCGGGACGCGGGGCACCGGGGCGGGGTGCGCCCGGACGCGGTGCACCCGGACGCGGTGCGGCGGCGCCGGGACGCGGCGCAGCCGGACGCGGACCGCCCTGGCCTGCGGCAGGACGCGGCCCACCCGGGCGCGGCATGCCCTGCGAGGTGGCAAACGGGTTGTTGCCCGGGCGCGGTGCGCGCTCGGCATCGCGGTCGCCGCCTCGGCCGCGGGGCATGCCCTGCGACGTGGCGAACGGATTGTTGCCCGGACGCGGGCCTCCGGGGCGCGGGGCACCCGGACGCGCAGCGGCGGGGCTGCCGGGACGCGGAGCCGCAGATGCGGGCTTCGCCGCCGGAGCTTCGGCCGGGGCCGGAGCTTCAGCCGCGGCGGCAGCGGGTGCTGCCGGTGCAGGCTTGGCCGTTTCTGCCGCCGGAGTCGGTGCTGCGGGTGCAGCCGGAGCCGGTGCAGGTGCTGCCGGAGCCGGCGCTGCCGCCGGGGCTTCCGGTGCTGCCTTCGCAGCGGGCTTTGCGCCGGGCTTGGGTGCTGCCTTGGGGGCCGCCGGCTCACTCTTCGGAGCGGCAGCGGGGAACGCGTCGCGAAGCTTCTTCACGACGGGTGCCTCAATGGTGGATGAGGCGGAACGGACGAATTCGCCCAGTTCCTGCAGTTTGGAGACTGCATCTTTCGAGGTAATACCGAGCTCTTTTGCCAGCTCGTGTACGCGGACCTTGGCCACATTTCTCCTGTCTCGGTCCGCACGAGGCAGGGCTGCCGGGCACGAACCGTCTATTTCTTGCTGCGGCTTTCAGCAGAATCGGCTGAACTACCGCGGGCGGAGCACAATGAAGTACTCATCACTTGGCACTCATCGGGTTTCCATCAGTTTTCTGACCCGCTTTCAGGTTGGACGGTTGTGGTGACGAGGGCCGGCCTGGTGGCGGCCTCGTCGTGAGCACGGAGCTGGTCTACAACGGCACTGCTGTCGACGTTGGCCCGGAAGGCCCTGCCGAAGGCACGCCGTTTGACGGCCAGCTCCACACATTCCGGTTCGCGGTGCATCCAGGCACCGCGTCCGGGTCTGCGGCGGACAGGATCGACGACGACGGTGGCAACACCACCGATTTCCTCGACTGCCAGCCGCAGCAGAACGGCCTGGTCTTCCCGGCGCCGGCAGCCTATGCAGGTCCGCCTCGGCGGCGCGGCCTCGTGGGCACGCGCCTGCATGGGTCTGTGACTGTCGGGAAACCCGGCCATGGATATTCTACCGCTTCCAGTGCCCGGCCAACGAACCGGGCGTGTTTCAGGCGCGTGGCCTGGTTGGTCTTACCTTCTACCGCCGCTGTTCGGCGGTGGCAGCGTCCGACACGATATCGATCCGCCAACCCGTCAGTTTAGCGGCAAGCCGGGCGTTCTGCCCTTCCTTGCCGATCGCCAGCGAGAGTTGGTAATCCGGCACCACAACGCGTGCGGAACGGCTCTCGGCGTCCGTAATGGTCACGGAGCTGACGCGCGACGGCGACAGGGCGCTGGCGATGAACGTCGCCGGATCCTCGCTGAAGTCGACAATGTCGATCTTCTCGTCGTGCAGCTCGGTCATCACGGCCCGCACGCGCGAACCCATTTCGCCGATGCAGGCGCCCTTGGCATTCAGCCCGGGCACATTGGCCTTGACGGCGATCTTGGTCCGGTGTCCGGCCTCCCGGGCGAGGGCAACAATCTCCACGCTCTTGTCCGCGATCTCGGGTACTTCAAGTTCGAAGAGCTTGCGTACCAACCCGGGGTGCGAACGGGACAGCGTGATCGACGGGCCCTTCATGCCGCGGTGGACATCCACCACGTAGGCACGCAGCCGGGTGCCGTGCAGGTAGCTCTCCCCCGGCACCTGTTCGGGCGGCGGCAGCAGCGCTTCCACGGTGCCCAGATCCACCTGGACCATGTGCGGGTTATGGCCCTGCTGGATCAAACCGGAGACCAGTTCGCCCTCCTTGCCGCGGAAAGCGCCCAGCACGTTGTCGTCCTCGGCGTCGCGCAGGCGTTGCAGGATGATCTGGCGCGCTGTGCTCGCGGCGATCCGGCCGAACCCGCTGGGAGTGTCGTCGAATTCGCCGACCACGGTGCCGTCGTCGTCCAGCTCTGCGGCCCAGATGGTGACATGTCCGCTCTTGCGGTCCAGCTCGGCGCGGGCCCGCTCGATCGACCCCGGGGACTTGTGATAGGCCACTAGCAGGGCCTGCTCGATGGTGGGGATCAGCAGGTCCAGCGGAATTTCGCGTTCGCGCTCAAGCAGCCGCAGGGCGCTCATATCGATATCCATCTCAGGCCTCCTCCTCATTCGCCAGCTCGCCGTCGGCTTCGGCAGCCAATTCTTCGTCCAACCGGGAAAACTCCACTTCCACCTTGCCGGAGCGGATGTTCGCAAATTCCACCTGGACCGGTTCGCCGGGGCGGGGCTTCATGCCCTTTTTCGGTGCTTCTTCCGGCCGGACGGTCACCCGGTCGGCGCCAACTTCCAGCACCCGGCCGGTGATGTCGCCGCCGTCCACCAGCTTGAGCTTGACCAGGCGGCCCACGTTCCGGCGCCAATGGCGCGGCTGCGTCAGCGGCCGGCTGAGCCCCGGCGACGATACCTCCAGGCTGTAGGGCCGGCCGTCCTCCTGCGGATCCTCGTCCAGGGTCTTGGAGAGAGCCTGCGACACTTCGGCGATGGCATCCAGCCCGACGCCGCCGGTCTGGTCCTCGGGCAGGTCAACGATCACGTGGATCGTCCGGAGGGCTCCGGCAACCCGGATCTCCACGTCTTCGAGGAACAATCCGTGGGATGCCACGGCCTGTTCCAGCAGCTCTTTCAGGCGTGCGGCCTCCGCGAACGTGTCGGTACCGGATTTCCCTCCGGTAGTGGGCACGCCGCCGTGATTGCGCCGCTGGGCCATGCTGTCTCCCTGTCCTGGTGAGTCTGACTTCTAGACTAGCGACTTTACCGTGACTGGTGGCCTCCCGCCGCCAGCTGCCGCCCCCGGGCCGTGCAGCGGAGGCCAAAGCCGTGACATCATCGTCAGTTGTGGGATCTACTTCAACGCGCCGGGACGGCGGAGGCGCCACGCCATCCCGGGCATGGCGCCGGATACCGCTGCTGGTGCTCACCGCGGCGATCGTGGTCAGCACCGGCACCGTGGTGGCGAGCATCACCGCGTCCGCGCCACCGCCGAGCGCCACCGAGCAGGCACGCCTGGACGCCTTGGCAGGGCTTGACCGGCTGGCGGCCGCCTTTGCGGAGCACGACGACGGCGGCTCCCCCACCGCTGCCCTGCTCCACCGCCAAGCCGAACTGCTGACGCTGACCACATCGTGGCCCTCGGGTTCCCCGGCGGCCGCCGGCACCCCCGCAGTCCCTTCCGCCGCAGACTCCGGCAAACCGGCGGCGAAGCGGCAGCCCGGCGCCGAAGACCTGGCCGAACTGGCCGGCGGCCTGCTCGCCGACGCCCGAGAGACCGATCCAGGACTCGCCCGGCTGCTGGCGTCGATCGGTTCCGCCCTCTACGCCCAGGCGCAGACGCTGCCCGGCGGAACCGACGTGGCCCAGCCGTGGGAGGACCCGGAGATACCGCTGGAGCCGACAGGTTGTCCCGCGGCGCCCCCCGGGGAGGATGAAAGCGGGCCGGCAACACCCGACTCACCGACGACGGCGGAGGCCGTTGCCGGCGTCGTGCTCAGCCAGGAACGCTTGGTCTACGCCTACGAAACGGTGCTGCCGCGACTCGCCGGCGCGGAGCGTGCGGCTGCCGCCGCCCGGCTTGCCAGCCATACCGCGTCGGCGGAACATTGGCGGTCGCTGGCGGCGGCCGAGTGCCTTGACCTGCCGTTGCCCGCACCGGTGTACGTCCTGGGCAGCAAGTTCGCCAGCGACCCGCTGCCGGCTCTTCAGGATGCGGAGCACGACGCACTCGCCCCACTGGCCGACCTCGTCGCGCTCAGCGACGGGCCGGTCCGGGAACACGCGGTCGCCGGGCTCGCCGAGGCGACGGCGGAACTGGCTGCCTCAACCGGTGAGGTGCTGCCGGCACCGGGACTGGACGATGAGTTGACGGCCGCCCCTTCCGCTGCCCCGTGAACCCCGACGTAGACCTACCCCCGGGACTGCGCCGCAGCGCGACCTGTTCCGCTGCCGGCCGGGATTGGCTGCGCGGCTTCAATGACCTCCATGCCGCGGCCATGCTGGACTGGAACTTGCGGCCGGCGTCCGGCGGTCCGTGGTTCGGCCAGACTGCGGCAGTCTTTCCCGTGCTCGCGCCGGATGGTTCCGCTGCGGTCCTGAAGCTGACTTTTCCGCACCCAGAGGCCGACGGCGAAGCCCGCGCCCTCAGGCTCTGGGATGGACGCGGAGCCGTCCGGCTGCTGGCCGAACGCGGGCCCTTCGTGCTGTTGTTGGAACGCCTCGATGCCGGCCGGCCGCTCTCCGCCGTGGCACTGGAGGACACCATCGGCATCTGGGGCGGACTGGCCCGGCAGTTGCAGCGGCCTCGAGCGACCGGCCCGGCCGGCAGCTTCGAGAAGGTGTCCGCTGTGGCGGAAGAATGGACAGACACACTTCCGGCCCGCTGGCTGGAGCTGGGCAAGCCGTTCCCAACCTGGCTGATGGAGTGTGCCTTGGAAGTCTGCCAGGTCCGTGGCAGCGTGGGCCGGCGCGAGGACCGGGACGTGCTCCTGCACAGCGACCTGCACTATGGAAACATCCTGGCCCGCCTCGACACCCCGGACCGATTCGCCGCCATTGACCCCAAGCCGCTGGTCGGCGAGCCCGAATTCGCCATCGCGCCGATGCTCTGGAACCGGATCGCCGAGTTGCCTGCCGTTGACGCCGGACGCCATCTTCAACGCCGGTGCGTGGAGCTGGCCGAGGCGGCCGGGCTGGACCCGGAAACCGCCCGGGAATGGGCCGTGGCGCGCGAAGTGGACAATGCCCTGGACTACCTGCAGGACGGCGCCGCCGGCGACGCCGTGCGGTCGCTCTGGGTCGCCTCCACGCTGGCCGGCAGCACCCTGCCGGATCTTCCGGCCGCGCACGCCTTGCCGGCACCGGCCTGAGCCGGCCGCCGCTGCCTATCGGCCGAGCACGTTCTCCTGCAGCACGTCGTAGCCGAGCTTGAGAATCAAGGCGCCGACGACGAACAAAAAGACCACCCGGATGAACTTGCTGCCTTGGGTCACGGCCATCCGGGCGCCGACATAGCCACCGGCCATGTTCACCAGTCCGAGCACCAGTCCAAGTCCCCACAGCAGCGCACCGCTGGGCAGGAAAAAGGCCAGGGCGCCGAGGTTGGTCGCCATGTTGACGATCTTGGCTTTGGCACTGGAGGCCAGGAAGTTATACCCGAGCAGCGCCACCATCGCGATGATCAGGAACGAGCCGGTGCCAGGCCCGATCAGGCCGTCATAGAAACCGATGACCAGGCCGATTCCCGCCGCAGCACCCAGGTGCCGGGCGCCCTTGTACCGCAGCTGCGTCAAGGTCCCGGCCGTCGGCCGCAGCGCGGTGAAGACGGCCACCGCAATCAGCGCCACCACGATGATCGGCTTGAAGACCTCGGCCGGCAGGACGGTGGCCACGATGGCGCCGCCGAAACTGCCCAGCAGCGCTACGCCTGCCATCGGAAGCGCCGTTTTCAGGTCGGGATGCGCCCTGCGGTAATACGTCACCGCGCTGGTGGTGGTGCCGAAGATCGACCCCATCTTGTTGGTGGCCAGCGCCTGGACGGGACTGATCCCGGGGACCAGCAGCAGCACCGGCAGCTGGATCAGGCCGCCGCCTCCCACCACCGCGTCCACCCAGCCCGCAGCAAAGCCACCCACCACCACGAGGGCGAGGGTGGCCAGCTGCAGTTCTTCGAGTCCGGACGTCACTTCCCGGCAAGGGCGGCCAAGTGCGACGCCGCCATGCCCACCGGAATGTTCTCGGCCTGGCCGGTGGCCCGGTCCTTCACTTCGACGACGCCGTCGGCCAGGCCCCGGCCGACCACCACGATGGTGGGCACGCCGATCAGTTCGGCATCGGAGAACTTCACGCCCGGGGACACCTTGGGCCGGTCATCGTAGATGACCTCGATGCCGGCATCGGACAGCTCCTCGGCCAGTTTGTTGGCCGCCTCGAAGATCTCCTCGCCCTTTCCGGTGGCGACAATGTGCACGTGGGCCGGGGCCACGTTGCGGGGCCAGACCAGGCCCTTGTCGTCGTGGTTCGCCTCGGCCAGGGCGGCCACCGCGCGGGTGACGCCGACGCCGTAGGAACCCATGGTGACCGTGGCCAGTTTGCCGTTGCGGTCCAGCACCTGCAGCCCCAGCGCCTCGGCGTACTTGCGGCCGAGCTGGAAGATGTGGCCCATTTCGATACCGCGGGCCGCCTCCAGCGGACCGGAACCGTCGGGGGCCGGGTCGCCTTCGCGGACTTCGACGGACTCGATGATGCCGTCCCAGCCGAAGTCGCGGCCGGCGACCAGCCCGAACACGTGCTTGCCGTCCAGGTTGGCGCCGGTGATCCAGCGGGAGCCCGACACCACCCGGGGATCCACCAGGTACAGCAGCCCGGTGGCGGACTCGGTTCCCAGCACCGCCGCGTCCGGGCTGTTGCCCGGACCGATGTAGCCCTTGACCAAGCCGGGGTGCTGCTTCAGGTCGTCCTCGGAGGCTGCTTCGACCTCGACTTCGCCGCCCATCGGCAGGAACGCGCCGATGTTCGCCTCGACGCGCTTGAGATCGACGGCGCGGTCGCCGGGCACCCCGATGACCACGATGGTCCGCTCGCCCGTGGGCAGTTTGACCGCCAAGACCACGTTTTTCAACGTATCCGCGGCGGTCCACTCCCCCTCCGCGCGCGGGGCCAATTGGTTGGCCGCGGCCACCAGCGTCTCGATGGTCGGCGTGTCCGGGGTGTCCTTGACCTCGGCCGCCGGTGCGTCGGCGTAGTCGATCGGCTCCGGCGCCACGGTGGCGACGGCTTCAACGTTCGCTGCGTAACCGCCCGGGGAACGGACGAAGGTGTCCTCGCCGACCACGGTGGGGTGCAGGAATTCCTCGCTCTTGGACCCTCCCATGGCGCCGGAGGTTGCCTTGACGGTGACGACTTCCAGGCCCAGCCGCTCGAAGATTCTCAGGTAGGCGCGGCGGTGCGCGTCGTAGCTGATGTCCAGGCCCTCGTCGTCAATATCGAAGGAGTAGGAGTCCTTCATGATGAACTCGCGGCCGCGCAGCAGGCCGGCGCGCGGCCGGGCCTCGTCGCGGTACTTGTTCTGGATTTGATACAGGGTGACGGGCAGGTCCTTGTACGAGGAGTACAGGTCCTTGACCAACAGGGTGAACATTTCCTCGTGCGTGGGGGCCAGCAGGTAGTCGGCGCCCTTGCGGTCCTGCAGGCGGAACAGCCCCTCGCCGTATTCTGTCCACCGGTTGGTCGCCTCGTACGGCTCGCGCGGCAGCAGCGCCGGGAAGTGCACCTCCTGCGCGCCGATGGCGTCCATTTCCTCGCGGACGACCGCCTCCACCTTGGCGAGCACCTTCAACCCCAGCGGCAGCCAGGAATAGATGCCGGGGGCGGCACGGCGGATGTAACCGGCGCGCACCAGCAGCTTGTGGCTGGCCACCTCGGCGTCGACCGGGTCATCGCGCAGGGTGCGCAGGAACAAGCTGGACAGGCGAAGAACCACTGCAGGAATCCGTTTCTCAAGGCTTGGGCCAGCACCGGCCCGCGAAAACAACTGCCTTCTAATCTACTGGTTCCGCGCGCATGCTTGCGACAGCCGGCAGCGGCACAGCCTCCGCCGGCGGGTCCTTGACCCGGTGTGGCAACCGGAACGGGTCTAGAACAACACGGTGGCGAACGTGCCGACCTGCCGGAACCCGACCGACGCGTAGGCGGCCACCGCGCGGTGGTTGTAGTCGTTGACGTACAGGCTGGCGACCGGGGCGAATTTCCGCGACAGTTCCACGACGGCGGCCATGCACCCGGCGGCGAGGCCCTGGCCGCGGTAGGCGGGGTTCACCCACACGCCTTGGATCTGCACGGCGTCGGCGCTGACGTTTCCCAGCTCTGCCTTGAAGACCACCTGCCCGTGGCCGTCCCGCCGGATGAGCGAGTGGCCCTTCCGGATCAGGGTGGCCACGCGCTGCCGGTAATGCTGGCCGCCGCCGGTCAGCGGCGAGTATCCGACTTCTTCCTCGAACATCGCCACGCAGGCGGGCACCAGCACGTCGAAATCGGCCTCGGTGGAATACCGCACCTGCGGGTCGGCCGCCACGGCCGGCACGCCGCGCAGCTCCAGCAACGGCTGGTTGGGCCGCACGTCGAAGGCCCGCGGATGCGCGTGCTGGAACGACGACCAGATGCCCAGCACGCCTTCGGCAGGGCCGAAAATCGAGGACATGCGGCGGTTGCCGGCGGCCAGATGGGCGCCCAGCCGCGCGCCTTGTTCGGCGTCCAGCCCGACCGGGACCGCGTTGACCCCTGCCCAGCACGCTCCGGTGAGGGCACCGCCGTCGTACATCCCCAGGATCTGGGCCCCGGACGGGGTGGGGCCGGCGGTTCCGGCGGACTCAAGGTGGGCGGCCAGAAAAACGTTGGCTACCGGATCAGCGCGCACCAGCTCCCAGAGCAGCTCCGTGTCCGCGTGCTCCAGCGGCCGGATCCCGGCATACGGATCTGCGGGCACGGCACCGGCCGTACCCGCTGCCTCCCGGCTAGCTGACGTTAACCACGGGGCTACCCTTGACAGCATTTTCGCCATCGGAGTCACCCATTTCCTCGGCGATTCTCATTGCTTCTTCAATGAGTGTTTCAACAATCTGGTCTTCCGGAACAGTCTTGATGACCTGGCCCTTCACAAAAATCTGGCCCTTGCCGTTTCCGGAAGCTACGCCCAGGTCCGCTTCGCGGGCCTCACCCGGCCCGTTGACGACGCAGCCCATCACGGCGACCCGCAGCGGCACTTCCATGCCCTCCAGACCGGCGGTGACCTCGTCGGCCAGCTTGTACACGTCCACCTGGGCGCGGCCGCAGGACGGGCAGGAAACAATTTCGAGTTTGCGCTCGCGCAGGTTCAGCGACTGCAGGATCTGCAGGCCCACCTTGATCTCTTCAACCGGCGGGGCGGAGAGCGAAACGCGGATGGTGTCGCCGATGCCCTGCGAGAGCAGCGCGCCGAAGGCGGTGGCGGACTTGATGGTTCCCTGGAACGCGGGGCCGGCCTCGGTGACGCCCAGGTGCAGCGGCCAGTCGCCGCGTTCGGCCAGCAGTTCGTAGGCGCGGACCATGACCACCGGGTCGTTGTGTTTGACCGAGATCTTGAAATCGTGGAAGTCGTGTTCTTCGAACAGCGAGGCTTCCCAGACGGCGGATTCGACCAGCGCCTCCGGGGTGGCCTTGCCGTACTTTTCCATCAGCCGCGGATCCAGCGAGCCGGCGTTGACGCCGATCCGGATGGAGGTGCCGGCGGCCTTGGCGGCGGCAGCGATTTCCTTGACCTGGTCATCGAACTTGCGGATGTTGCCCGGGTTCACCCGGACCGCCGCGCAACCGGCATCGATGGCCGCGAACACGTACTTGGGCTGGAAGTGGATGTCCGCGATCACCGGGATCTGGGACTTCTTCGCGATGATTGGCAGGGCCTCGGCGTCATCGGCGCTGGGGCACGCCACCCGGACGATGTCGCAGCCCGACGCCGTGAGTTCGGCGATCTGCTGCAGCGTGGCATTGATGTCCGTGGTCGGCGTGGTGGTCATCGACTGCACGCTGATCGGCGATTCCGATCCGACCCCGACCGAACCGACCTTGATCTGCCGGGTCTTCCGGCGCGGCGCCAGGACAGGCGGTGGTGAAGCTGGCATTCCAAGATTGACCGAGGTCAAAACGTCCTCCATGTGCCGGTCGGCAGTTGCTGAACAGATTTCATTATCCCCTGCCGGCACGGCCATGGCACGTGCGGCGGGAGTGGTGTGGATTATGCGTAGTCGGCGAACGCCCCGGTGACGGGCGCCCATTCCGTGGTTTTCAGTCCGGAGACAAAGTTGTTGAGGTTGAACGGATCCTGCTTCAGTTCATCCAGCAGGCTGCTTTCGCTCTCGGCGGTGAAGATCAGCAGCGCGCCGGTGCCGTCCGCATAGGGGCCCGAGGCCAGCAGGCGGCCCTGGTCGACGAAGCTTCCCAGCCAGGCGCGGTGGGCCGGACGGTGTTCGTCCCGGCCGGCCTCCGAATCGGGGGCATACACGTATTCAACGGCGAAAACACTCATGGCCTTCACCTTACCCGCCGCCGGATGGCGGACGTTACTGGTAGGAAACGAACCAGGGCGCCGGCCGCACCTCGGTGTAGGTGCGCTCGGGGCTGAACGTCGGTGTGTCCTCGTCGTAGAAGTTCTTCCAGCCCATCCGGATATTCTTCGGCAGGTCCTGGCGGAGGGCCCGCCAGGTCTCCATCTTCTGGCCGGGATTGCCGTGGCCGTCGGCGTGCAGCACCATGGCCAGTTCCGGGTGTCCGGTCTCCAGCTTTTGCCGGTCGGAGATCATCCGGTACTGGAACTGGTGCAGGATCAGCACCTTCTGCGGCAGCGAGTTTTGCCGGGTCAGCTCCGCGAGCCAGTCGCTGACCTTGTTGATCTCGGCGGCGCTGACCGACCCGATCTGCTCCATGTGCCGCTCGCCCTTGCCCAGCCGCCATTCCGGATCCAGCGCCAGCCCCACATGCGGTTCCTTCAGCAGGTCCGCATACAACTTGGCCTGGGCCAGGAAGTCCGATCGCCCGGGCTGCAGGTCCAGCACCACGTACACTCCGGCTTTGCCGGCGGCATCGATCCAGGGGCGCAACTCGTCCACGTCCGTCTCCGACGAATAGTCGCCGTCCTTGCCGGCCGAGGAAGAGGCGATCGTGGCGATGATTTCGAACGCCGGAACCACCGGTTCCTTGCTGTGCGGCTGGTAGCGCTTGGCCAGTTTCTTGGCGCGTTGGACGGATTCCTTGATGCCTTGTTCGCCGAGGGCGCCGAGGGCGGGTCCCGCGGGATGTCCGTACAACGCCACCATCCGCCGGGACGGGAAGGCCAGTTGGCCCCCGCCGGGTAGTTCCGGCACCTCCAAGGCCGCCTGCACCCGGCGGCCAAACGTGTCATTGTTGCCGAATGCTTGGCCGATGCCGAGCACCCGTTGTTCCGGCTTTGCGCGGAGGAAATCGATGGTCGCGCTGCTCTGCCGCGGATCCGCCTTCGGGTCCTCGAAGACGCGCGCGCCGGCCGCCTCCGCTACTGCCAGCGTGGCGGGATAGTCCTGCTCGCCGTCCTGATCGATCAAGACCGAGGCGTCCGCCGGCTCCGCCGCACCGGCGGGCAGATTGACTTCTCCGTCCGGCGGCAGCACCTCAACACGCGGCAGCAGGGCGGCCCAACCCGTGATCCCGCCGACCGAGCCGGTACCGGCCCCGGCGGCCGCGGCGGCCGCGGCGGAGGCGGAGGGTTCGGAAGCGGGCGATGTGCCGCTGGAGCCTTCACCCGGCGCACTGCTAGGGCTCGCGGCGGACCCCGCCGGCGGCTGCCCAAAGACCTTGACCTGCCGCACGCCGAGCCGCGCCAACTCGCTTTCCAGGCCGTCACCGGCCAGCAGCAGCGGCACACCCAGCGGCACCGACTCCGCTTCCGCCGCCGCGAGTGCCTTGGCGTCGTCCGCCGCCGCTACGAATGCCACCGGGCTGGAAGCGAACAACGCCCGGCTGGCGGCCAGTGAGGCGTCCGCATCGGAGCCGGCAAGGACCAGAGGTTCGGCTGCTTCCTTGTTCAACTGCACGCGGTCCGGGGCGGCAGCGCTCGACGCGGCCGGAGAGCCCGGCCCGCTTGCTTCGCCCGGAACGGTGCAGCCGGCCAGGGCGAGGGCCACCGCCAGTGCTCCGGCGAGGCCGGTTCCTGCCCATGTTCGGCCGCGCGCCTTGGCCGGCCGGTTGGCGGCCCGGAGGCTGGATTCGGTACGGACTGTCCGCGGTGCTGCGCTCACGGCGTGTGGCTCCCTTCGCCGGTTCCGGCCAGTCTAACCACGGCCGCGCGGCCGCCCCAGCCCGATGACGGCTCGTCACCCAACCGAGACGGCAAACGCCGTCGCTACCCACCCCGGGCGGGCATCGCCGTCGTCACCCAACCGGGCGGCCATCGCCGTCGTCACCCAACCGAGGCGGCCATCGCCGTCGTCCTTCGGCGGGGCAGCATCCGGCGGGCCGCGTTCAGCCCAGCCGTCGCCGTGCAGGCGTCAACCGAAAATGTTGACCGGTTTGACGATGTCCGCGTAGATCAACAGCGCGCCCATGCCCATCAGCACCACCGCCACCACGTAGGTCAGCGGCAGCAGCTTGGCGATGTCCACCGGCCCCGGATCCGGACGGCGGAACAGCTTGGCCACGCCGCGACGCACCGCTTCCCAGAGCGCGCCGGCCACGTGCCCGCCGTCCAGCGGCAGCAGCGGGATCAGGTTGAACACGAACAGCGCCAGGTTGACCGAGCCGACCAGTCCGATCAAGGTGGCGGCCCGCGCCTCGAACGGAATTTCATGCATCGAGCTGATCTCGCCGGCAATCCTGCCCACGCCCACCACGCTCATCGGGCCGTTCGGGTCGCGCGGAGCATCGCTGAAGGCGGCTTGGGCCACGTCGGCCAGCCGCTGCGGAAGGTGCAGCACCACGCCGGTGATCGCCTGCAGGTTCTCGCCCACCGCCGGGAGCACCTCGGTGGCCGGCCGCGGCACCAAGGCCGTGACGGCGCCCATGCCGACGAAGCCGGCCTGCTCCGTCACCGGCTCGCCCTGACGGTTCAGCACCGGCTGTCCGGCCTTGTCGAACACCGGGCGTTCGGTGAGGATCGGGGTGATGCTGGTCCGGATTTCCTTACCGTCGCGCAGCAGCGTGATCGGCGTCTTCTCCCCCGCCGCCTCCCGGATCCAGGCGGTCAACTGGGTCCAGTCGGTGACCGGTTTCCCGTCAAAGGCCGTGACGGTATCGCCGGGCCGGATGCCGGCCGCCGTGGCCGGGGCTTTGGGATCGCTGGGCAGGCAATCGGTCTGCCCGGTCTTGGCGGCTTGCGATGCCGGGACCACGCACTTGTTGACCTGGGAAATGGTGGTGGTGGCCTGCGCGGTGCCGAAGCCCACCAGCACGATGCCGATCAGCACGGTACCGATGATGAGGTTCACGAACGGGCCGCCCAGCATGATGATGACCCGTTTGTAGACCGGCAGCTTGTAGAACATCCGGGTCTCGTCGCCGGGCTGCAGCCGCTCCGCTTCGGCCTGCCGGGCGTCGTTGGCCAGTTGCTGGAACATGCCGGTGCTGGAACGCCGGACGGCGCCGTCGCCGTCGTGGCCGTCCTTGGCCGGCGGGTACATGCCGATCATCGAGACGTAGCCGCCCAGCGGGACGGCCTTGACGCCGTACTCGGTCTCGCCCCGCCGTCGGGAGAAGAGGGTCTTGCCGAAGCCGACCATGTACTGGGTCACCCGCACCTTGAACAGCTTGGCGGGCAGCAGGTGGCCCACCTCGTGCAGCGCGATGGACACGGCGATGCCGACCGCCACGAAGAGGACGCCGAGAAGGAAAAGCAGAATGGTCACAACATAGCCAAACGTTCGTGGGCCCGCGAGCGTGCCCAATCTTCTGCGGCCAGCACCGTGGCCACGGTCGGTTCGCCGGACGGCGCATGCTCTTCCACCACGGCCGCAACCGTCTGCACGATCTGGTCGAAGCGGATCCGGCCCTCGTGGAAGGCATCCACGGCTTCTTCATTGGCCGCGTTGAAGACGGCCATGAAGGTACCGCCGCGGGCAGCCGCCTCCTTGGCCAGCCGCACCGCGCCGAACACTTCCTCGTCCAACGGCTCGAAGGTCCAGCTGGTGGCCTGGCTCCAGTCGCAGGGCTGCGCCGCACCCGACACCCGCTCCGGCCAGCCCATGCCGAGCGCGATCGGCAAACGCATGTCCGGCGGCGAGGCCTGCGCGATGGTGGAACCGTCGGTGAACTGCACCATCGAATGCACCACCGACTGCGGGTGCACCACCACATCGATCCTGTCCAGCGGGACATCGAAGAGCAGGTGCGCCTCGATGACTTCCAGCGCCTTGTTGACCATGGTCGCCGAGTTGGTGGTGACCATCCGGCCCATGTCCCAGGTGGGGTGGGCCAGCGCCTGCGCCGGGGTGACGCCGCGCAGCTGCTCCTTGCTGTAGCCGCGGAACGGGCCGCCGGAAGCGGTCACGATCAGCCGGTCCACCTCGCCCGCCGTGCCCGAGCGCAGCGCCTGGGCCAGCGCCGAATGTTCCGAATCCACCGGCACGATCTGCCCCGGCCGCGCCGCCTCCTTGACCAGCGGACCGCCGGCGATCAGGGACTCCTTGTTCGCCAGGGCCAGCATGTGCCCGGCTCCGAGCGCCGCCAGCGTCGGCGCCAGGCCAATGGACCCGGTAATGCCATTAAGCACGACGTCGGCGTCCGGCCAGGCGGCGATCCTCGCCGCGGCGTCGGGGCCGGCAAAGAGCTCCGGCGAGTAGCCGGATACTCCGGCGTCCGCCGCCGCCGTCTTGATGGCCGTCGCCAGGTCGTCCACCGTTCCGGCGGCGGCTCCCACGGCCTGCGCCCGGGTGTGCACAGCCTGCCGGGCGGCCAGTTCCAGGTTCCCGCCGGCGGCGAGCGCCGTGACCTCGAAGCGGTCCGGGGCCGCATCCACCACGTCGATGCCCTGCGTACCGATCGAGCCGGTGGAGCCCAGCAACACCACCTTGCGACGGGCGGGATGCGGGGCGGCGTGGGGCGGATCGCGGAACTCCATGCGGTCAATTATCCAGCACCAGAGCGGCGTCACGGGCCACCTCAACGGCAATCCTTTTGGGCCCCGGCGCAGAGATCGCGCCTGCGTATAGCGTCGCGGCGCCGGGCCACCTAGCTTGAGTGCCCGCGGCCGAGATCACCCCTTGGCCTCGAGATCACCCGTCGCGCGGGGCCACTCCCGTAGCGCCGAGACCACCCCTTGGCCTCGAGACCACCCCTAAGCGCCGAAATCACCTCTTGGCGCCGAGATCACCGGCTGCAGGGGTGCGCTCGAAGCTATCCCCTGTCCTCGTGGCGAGATGACCCTCCGTAACAGGTCATCTCGACGGCAATCCCTGACCTCAGGGACGCCCGCAAGCCCCGCGCCACCGGGACAGGGTAAATCTGCCGGGACAGGGTAGATCCGCCGGGGCAGGGTCCATGGACCCTGCCCCGGCGGCGGAACCCTGCACCGGTGAGACCCGGTGGCCATCAACGTGTGCGGCGCGGCGCCCGCGGCCGGGCGGTGCGCCGCGCGGCGCCGGGCGGCTGCGGGGCGCGGCCCCGCGGCAGCACCGGGCCGGCGTCAGGGCTGCCGGCCCCGCGGCAGCACCTGGCCGGCGTTACGGTTGCCGGACCGCCAGCACGTTGCACGGTGCGGACAGCAGGATGGTCTGCGCGGTCGAACCGAGCAGCAGCTTTCCCACCGGCGTGCGGTTCCGCACCCCGATGACGATCAGCTCCGCCCCGGACTCTTCGGCGGCGTCCAGCACCTCCTCGGCAGGCAGCCCATCCGAAATTCCGTGCCGGATGCTGAAGCCGACTCCCGCCCCGGTCAGCACGGCTTCCAGCCGTGCGACGTCGGCGCCGTCTGCGTAGCCGGGGTCCACCAAGCGGTCTGCCCGGGTGGCGTTAACCACCAGCAGCTTGGCCGCCCGGCGTCCTGCCTCGTCGATGGCGGCCGCCAGGGCCGCATCGCCGAGGGCGTTGGGGACATACCCCACCACGATCGTGCTCATGCGCTGACCTCCTTGCCCCGCGGGCTGTCGCCGTCGAGCGTTGCCGATTCCATCACGCGCTGGCGCTTCTTCATCCAGAAGGACAGCACGAAGATGACGACCAACGAGATGTAGATCCCGGCCGCGATCGGCGTGGACACCAAGGCCATCGGGTCGCCCTGCGAGATGGCCAGCGAACGCCGCAGCTGGCTCTCGAAAATGGGCCCGAGGATCATGCCCACCACCAGCGGAGCGATCGGATAGCCGTAGCGGCGCATGAAGAAGCCCAGCACGCCGATGACCAGCAGCACGAACACATCCACCGGCGTGAAGTTCACCGAGAACGCGCCCAGGGCAGCGAAGACCAGGATGCCGGCGTAGAGGTAGGGCCGCGGGATCTGCAGGATCTTGACCCAGATGCCCACCAGCGGCAAATTCAGCACCAGCAGCATCAGGTTGCCCACGTACAGGCTGGCAATCAGCGCCCAGACCAGGGCACCTTCAACCTCGAACAGCAGCGGACCGGGCTGGATGTTGTAGCGCTGGAAGGCCACCAGCATCATTGCCGCCGTCGCCGTCGTCGGAATGCCCAGCGTCAGCAGCGGCACCAGCACGCCGGCCGCCGCCGCGTTGTTGGCCGATTCCGGCCCCGCCACGCCTTCGATCGCGCCGCGGCCGAACTGCTTCTTGCGCGCGCCCTTGGCCAGTTTCTTCTCCGCCGCGTAGGACAGGAAGGTGGCCACGTCGGCGCCGCCGGCCGGCATGGTGCCGATCGGGAAGCCGATGAAGGTTCCGCGCAGCCAGGGCTTCCAGGACCGTTTCCAGTCCTCTTTCTTCATCCACGACGTCCAGCCACCGGTCACCGGGATGACCTTGACCGGCCCGTGCCGCAGCCGGGAGGCCACATACAGCGCCTCACCCAGGGCGAAGAGCCCGACGGCGACCAGCACTACGTCGATGCCGTCCGCCAGGAACGGGCTGCCGAACGTGTAGCGCTGCTGCCCGGTCATCAGGTCCACGCCCATGAACGCCAGGAACAGCCCCAGGCCAAGCGACGCGAGACCGCGCAGCACCGAGGCGCCCAGCAGCGCACCCACGGTCAGGAACGCCACCACCATCAGGGCCACGTACTCCACCGGCCCGATCTGCACGGCGAACGCCGCCACATACGGTGCCACAAAACTCAGCAGCACGGTCGCGACGGTACCGGCGATGAAGGAGCCGATCGCCGCCGTCGCCAGCGCCGCGGCTCCGCGGCCGGCCTTCGCCATCCGGTTGCCCTCCAGCGCCGTGACAATGGAGGCGGATTCGCCCGGTGTGTTGAGCAGGATCGAGGTGGTCGACCCGCCGTACATGCCGCCGTAGTAGATGCCCGCGAAGACGATGATCGCCGCCGTCGGCTCCAGGCTGTAGGTGATCGGCATCAGCAGCGCAACGGTCATGGCCGGCCCGATGCCCGGCAGCACGCCCACCGCGGTGCCGACCAGCACCCCGCCCAAAGCGTAGAGCAGGTAGATCGGCTGCATCGCCACGGAGAAGCCCTCGAGGAGGGCGTAGAAATTATCCATTCAGGAACGGCACCCCTTCGAGCACGCCGGCGGGCAGCGAGACGCCGAGCAAGCCGCCGAAGGCGAACTGCAGCACCAGCGCCATGATGACGCCGACCACGGCGGCCCGCCACAACGGCTTGGCCCCCAGCGCCCACGCGGCACCGAAGAACAGCACCGCCGCGGCAACCGGCCAGCCCAGCGGAATGATCAGGAAAATATGGACGACGACGGTGCCCGCCATCTTGGCGACGGTCAGCCAGTCGGTCCGGACATCGGGGTCAATGTCTTCGCCCTCATCCGCCTCGCCGGTCTTGCCGCGCAGCAGCTGCACGATCAGCCCCGCGCCGACCACCACCAGCAGGCCGGAGACCAGGTACGGAAGCGCCCGCGGACCAATGTCGCTGGCCGAGTCCGGCGTCTGGATCCCGGCCCCGGCGACGAAGCCGACGATCCCGATGCTCAGGATCACCGCCGCGAAGATGATTTCTCCGAGCGGCTTGACCGGGGCGGCATCGCTGCCGCCCCGGACCGCTCCAGTAGTGGAAGGACCCATGGTTACTTCAGCAGACCAATATCCGTCAGCGTGGCGGTGACCGACTCGATGTCCTCGGTCAGGAAGCTGTTGAACTCCTCGCCAGCCAGGAAGGCATCCGCCCAGTTGTTCGTGGTCAGGGTCTTCTGCCAGGCGTCGGTGCCGTGCAGTTCGGTCACCAGCGCGGTGAGCTTCTCTGCCTGCGCAGCGTCAATGGATCCGGGAGCCACGACGCCGCGCCAGTTGGTCAGCACCAGATCGACGCCCTGCTCCTTCAACGGCTTGACCTCGGGCAGCTGCGGGGCGGCCTCCGGGCCGGAGACGGCCAGGGCGCGCAGCTTGCCGGCCTTGACCTGCTCGGCGTACTCGCCCACACCGGAAATGCCGGCGGAGACCTTGTTGCCCAGCAGCGCCGCCAGGGATTCGCCGCCGCCGGAGTACGGGATGTAGTTCAGGCTATCGGCACCGATGCCGGCTTCCTTGAGCATCATGCCGGCGAGAATGTGGTCGGCGCCGCCGGCGGAGCCGCCGGTGATGGAGACGCCCTTGCCCTTGGCCTTGACGTCGGCGATCAGGTCATCGATGGACTGGTAGGGCGAATCGGCAGGCACCACGACGACGAGCGGCTCTTCGGTGAGCCGCGCGATCGGCGTGGTGTCTTCGATCCGGTTGGCGGACTTGTTGGTCTCTACGGCGCCCACCATCACGTAGCCCATCACCATCAGGGTGTTCGGATCCTGTTCCGTGGCCAGCTTCGCCAGGCCATTGGTGCCGCCGGCCCCGCCGATGTTGACCACCGAGGCGCTGGAGACCAGGTCGTTCTCCTGCAGGTCCTTCTGCATGGAACGGCCGGTCTGGTCCCAGCCGCCGCCCGGATCCGCCGGGACAATAATGTTGAGCTTGTCGATGCCGGCTTCTTCGGAGCTGTTGCCGGCGCCGGTGGAGCCGGTGGAGCCGCAGGCTGCCAACATCAGGGCAGATGCTGCCGCGGCGGCCACCAGGGCCGAACGGCGTCTCATCGTACGGTCGAGCTTCATCTAGGTTCTTCCTCCTCCAACCGGCGTGATGGGCATCACCACGCCGTCGCCCCAGCGTAGAGAGCGGCCCGGCACACCGGAAGAATGCGGTCATTGTGGCCGTATTGGTCATTGTGGTCATCGGCACAGGCTCCTGTGGTGCAGCTAACAGCGTGCGAAGATGGCGGGGTGTTCCGCTCCCTGTCCCTGCGTTCCCAGCTGTTCGTGCTGCAGCTGTTCATCCTGCTCGTCGTCGTGCTGGTGGCGGGTTCGGTCGCCATTTCCATGCAGGAACAACAGATCCGCGATGCCTATGAAGGGCGCATGGTCGGCGTGGCCCGCTCGGTAGCGCAACTGCCGTCCATCGTGGAGGCCTTCGACGACGCCAACCCCAGCCAGACCATTCAGCCCATCGCCGAGTTGATCGCCCAATCGACCGGAGTGACGTATGTGGTGGTCACCGACCACCGCGGCATCCGCTACTCGCATCCGAACCATTCGCTGATCGGGCAGATGGTTTCCACCGATCCGTCGATCCCGCTGTCCGGCGAGACGTTCATTGGGCGGCAGACCGGCACGCTGGGCGAATCATGGCGCGTGAAGGTACCGATCTACGACCGGTCGGGTGCTGAAGTGATCGGCACCGCCTCGGTGGGGACGCTGGAGTCCACGCTGCGCGATGACCTGAACGACGACCTGCCGGTCCTGCTGGCCTGGCTCATCGCGGCCGCGCTGGTGGGCTCGGCCGGCGCCATCTACATCTCGCGCTTGGTCTGGCGGCGGATTTACCAGCTCGAACCGGAAGAGATCGCCGCACTGCTCGAAACCCGCGACGCCATGCTGCACGGCATCGGCGAAGGCGTCGTCGCCGTCGACGACCGTGGCCGCATCGCACTGCTCAACGACGAGGCGAAACGCCTGCTGGATGTTTCCGACGCCGCCCTGGGCCGCCCGGCCACCACGATCCTTGAACCGGTGCTGGCAGCGATGCTGGCTGCCAACGGCGGGGCCGACGAAACGGTGCTCGCCGGCGAACGCGTGCTGCTGGCCCGGGCCAGCGCGGCCACGGTGGACACCCGCCGGGTGGGCAGCGTGCTCATCCTGCGCGACCGCACCGAACTGCACCAACTGCTGCAGGATCTTGACGGTGCACGGGACGTGACCCAGGCGCTGCGGGCGCAGGCGCACGAATTCTCCAACAAAATGCACGTGATCTCCGGCCTGCTCGAACTCGGCCGCACGCAGCAGGCGGTGGATTTCATCTCCCGTTCCGGGCACGGCGGTTCGGTGGTGGCCGGCGAACTGGCTCCGGGGATCACGGATCCTGACGCGGCCAGCCTGCTGATGGCCAAGACCACCATTTGCGACGAAAAAGGCATCACGTTGGTGATTGACCCGGCCTCCGTGCTGGCGCCGGACGGCACCACGGATCCGGTCACGGTGCTGGGCAACCTGGTGGACAACGCCATGGAGGCCGTGGGGCCGCAGGGCACCATCACCGTGTCCATCGCGCAGGGCGCCGACGGCTGCTGCACCATTATGGTCGCCGACGACGGTCCCGGCGTCCCGGCCGAGGAACGACGGCGCATCTTCGAACCGGGCATCTCGAGCAAGGAAGCGGCGCTGCCCGGCAGCCGCGGATTCGGCCTGGCCTTGGTCAGCCGCGTGGCTGCCCGGCGCGGCGGCACGGCCCGGGTTGTGCCGTCGCCCTCCGGCGGCGCCGCGTTCACGGTAAGCTTCTCGCCGACCCCGTCGAACGCCCGCCCACAAGGAACCCCGGTCCCATGAGCCAGATCCGCACCGTCGTCGTCGACGATGACAAGGAAGTCGCCGGCGTGCACACCGGCTTCCTGCTGGCCCACGGCGCCTTCGACGCGGTGGGCACCGCCTACACCGGCGCGGACGGGCTGGCCATGATTACGGACCTTCGCCCCGAGCTGGTGCTGCTGGACATCCATTTGCCGGACCTGAGCGGCATTGAGGTCCTGCGGGCGGTCCGGAACCTGCCGGGCGAACCGATCGACGTCATCGCGATCACCGCCGCGCGGGAACTGGACACGGTGCGGGCGGCCATGGCGGGCGGCGTGCTCCACTATCTGGTCAAGCCGTTCACGGCCCGGGTGCTGATGGACCGGCTGGACGCCTATCTGGAGCACCGGCGGCACATCAGCGGCAGCGGCGAGACGGCAGTGCTGGACCAGGACGGCATCGACCGGCTGCTGGCACCCGCCGGGGCCCCGCTTGCCACGATCCCGGCTTCCCGGGTCTCGGTCCCGCTGCCCAAGGGTCTGTCCGCGCCCACCCTGGAGGCCGTCATCGCCGACCTGAACGCTACCGGGGCCGCGTCGTCGGCCTCCGAGGTCGCCGGCCGGCTGGGGCTGGCACGCGTGAGCGCGCGGCGCTATCTGGAGTATCTGGTGTCGCGCGGCGAGGCCCGGATCACGCCGCGGTACGGCGCCGCCGGACGGCCGGAGAAGTTCTACCTGCTGACCGGCGGCTAGGAACTCATCTGCTTGGCCCGCCGCAGGGTCAGCTCCGCGTGCTTGAGCAGCGGCCCGTCGATCATCTTGCCGCGGAACCGGAAGGCCCCCGGTTCGTTGGCGGCGGCTGCCAGCAGGGCGGCCGCGTAGTCCGCCTCCGCCTGGCCCGGACGGTAGGCGCCCCGAACGACGTCGGCCTGGCTCGGGTGGATGATGGCCTTGGCCGCGAAGCCCGACGCGGCCGCATCTTCCGCTTCCGCGGCCAGGCCGTCCAAGTCGGCGATGTCGATGTAGACCGAGTCGATCGCCGCCTTGCGGTGGGCGCCGGCGGCCAGCAGCACCTGCGCGCGCGCCTGCCGGGCGACGTCCCGGTAAGTCCCCGACGCGAGCCGGCTGGAGCTGCCGCCCAGCGAGGCAACCAGGTCCTCGGCGCCCCACATCAGCGCCGTGACATTCGGGCAGCCGGCCAGCTCGGCGGCCTGCAGCACGCCGCGGGCCGTCTCGCAGAGCGCCACCACGGAATACTCCCCCAGCCCCCGCACCGCCGACGCGTCCTCCGCTTTGGCCAGCATGATGGTCCGGTAGCCGGACCGGCCGACCGCCGCCAGGTCCAGGGCGTGGTCGGGGGTGCCGACCGCGTTGACCCGGACCATGGTCCGGGCCGGATCCAGCGGGTGGCCGACAATGGCTTCCCGGGCCGCGGCACGATCCGCCGGCGCCACCGCGTCTTCCAGGTCAAGGATCACGGCGTCGGCACGTTCGGCGGCCTTTCGGAAGCGGTCCGGCCGGTCTGCCGGACAGAACAGGATGGCCGGCCCCATCTCGAAGTCCGTCACCGCTGCCCGCCTTCGGGCCGGCCATCCCACAGCTCGGCGTCGCTGGTTTCCGAGCCCGCAATGGCGGCGGCGTGGCCGTCCTCAGTCCACATCAGGCAGCTGCGCGTCACGGTGGCCACCACATCACCGTGCTGGTTCCGGCCGGTGTGGTGCATGGTGACCACGCCGGTCCCGGGCCGGGACTTGGAGAGCCGCTTGTCGGTCACCACCGTCTCGGTATACAGCGTGTCGCCGTGGTAGAGCGGGCGCGGAAAGGTCACATCCGTGAGGCCCAACTGCGCCACGATGGTGGCCTGGGTCAGCTGGCCGACCGACTGGCCCACCACCGTGGCGAGGGTGAACATGGAATTCATCAGCCGCTGCCCGAACGGCTGCTCGGCCGCCCAGGCCGCGTCCAGATGCAGGGCCTGGTTGTTCATGGTGGCGGTGGTGAAAAGCACGTTGTCCGCCTCGGTGACGGTCCGCCCCGGGCGGTGGGCGTAGATGACATCCGCCTCGATCTCCTCGAAGTACAGCCCGCGCTGGACGATCACCTTCTGGGCACCGGCCGCTTCGGACGGCGTCGCCGCTGCCCCTGCGTCGGTATTCACCGGGCACCTGCTTGGAACTGGTCGATCCGGAGGTCGGCGCCGGTGGCGGCGACGACGTCCTGGACGTCCACGCCCGGGGCCGTCTCGCGGAGCACCAGGCCCTGCTCGGTGACGTCGATGACGGCAAGATCGGTGATGATCTTGTCCACGCAGCCCCTGCCGGTGAGCGGCAACGTGCATTCGGTGAGGATCTTGGGGTTCCCGCTCTTATCCACGTGCTCCATCATCACGATCAACTGCTTGGCGCCAAAGACCAGGTCCATGGCTCCGCCCATGCCCTTGACCATCTTGCCCGGGATCATCCAGTTGGCCAGGTCCCCGTTCTGCGCCACCTGCATGGCCCCGAGAACGGCCACATCCACGTGCCCGCCGCGGACCATGCCGAAAGATGCGGCCGAGTCGAAGATCGCCGCCCCGCGGTTGAGCGTCACGGTTTCCTTGCCCGCATTGATCAGGTCCGGATCGAGCTTGTCTTCGGTCGGATAGGGGCCGACGCCCAGGATGCCATTCTCCGAATGCAGGATGACTTCCACGCCGTCGGGAATGTAGTTCGGAATCAGGGTGGGCATCCCGATGCCGAGGTTGACGTACTGTCCGTTTTCCAGCTCCTGGGCCACGCGTGCGGCCAGCTCGTTGCGCGTTAGTGCCATGGCGTTCTCCTTCTACTTCCCGGTTGCGCCGGTGCCGTGGCCGGCCAGCTGCACCGTGCGTTTTTCGATCCGCTTCTCCACGTCCGGCGCCAGCACCACGCGCTGCACGAAGATGCCCGGTGTGTGGATCTGCTGCGGATCCAGTTCGCCCGGTTCCACCAGTTCCTCCACCTCCGCGATGGTGATCTTGCCGGCCATCGCGCACAGCGGATTGAAGTTCATCGCCGTGACGTGGAAGACCAGGTTTCCCAGCCGGTCGCCCTTGGCCGCGTGCACCAGCCCGAAATCCGGCCGCAGCGATTCCTCCAGCACGTAGTCGGCGCCGCCGAAGCTGCGCACCTCCTTCGGTTCCGACGCCACGGCCACCGAGCCATCGGCGTCGTACTTGCGCGGCAGGCCGCCCTCGCTGATCTGCGTGCCGACGCCGGCCGCGGTGTAGAAGGCGGGGATGCCGGCACCGCCGGCGCGCAGCTTTTCCGCCAGCGTGCCCTGCGGCGTCAGCTCCACTTCCAGCTCGCCGGCCAGGAACTGCCGGGCGAATTCCTTGTTCTCGCCCACGTAGGAGCTGATGGTGCGCCGGATCCGGCCATCCGCCAGCAGCACTCCGAGGCCCCAGTCGTCCACACCGCAGTTGTTGCTGATGGTCTCCAAGTCAGTGGTGCCCGCGTCGTGCAGCGCCTGGATGAGCGCCACCGGAATGCCGCACAGACCGAAGCCGCCCACGGCCAGCGAGGCGCCGTTGGGAATGTCCGCCACCGCCTCCGCGGCGGTTGCTACTACCTTGTTGATCACTGAGTCCTCCTCGGTCTAGTGCAAACGGCCCAAGATCTCCACGCGGGCCTGGCGGCCCTTGGTCGATCACGCGGGCCTGGCGGCCCTTGGTCGATCACCGGGGCTACAGGCCCAGCTCGCGGGCAATCAGCATGAGCTGAACTTCGGTGGTCCCTTCCCCGACCTCCAGGATCTTGGAATCCCGGTAGTGGCGCGCCACCCGGAACTCGTTGATGAAACCGAAGCCGCCGAAAATCTGGGTGGCATCGCGGGCGTTGTCCATGGCTGCCTCGCCTGCCACCATCTTGGCAATCGCGGACTGGGTTTTGAAGTGCTGGCCGGCCAGCATCCGGGCGGCCGCGTCGTAGTAGGCCAACCGGGCGGTGTGCGCCCGGGCCTGCATCCGGGCGATCTTGAACTGGATGGCTTGGAAGGCGCCGATGTTGGTGCCGAAGGCCTGGCGCTCCTTGGCGTAGCGCACCGCCTCGTCCACGCAGCCCTGCGCCGCCCCGGTGGCCAGCGCCGCGATGGCGATCCGGCCCTCGTCCAGGATTTGCAGGAAGTTGGCATAGCCGCGGCCCCGCGCTCCCAGCAGGTTCTCCTCCGGGACGCGGACGTTGTCCAAGGTGAGCGGATGCGTGTCGGAAGCGTTCCAGCCCACCTTGTTGTAGGCCTTCTCGGCGGTGAAACCCGGTGTGTCGGTGGGAACCAGGATGGTGGAGATTTCCTTCTTGACCGAGCCGTCTGCACGCTCGGACGTGCCGGTGACTGCGGTGACGGTGACCAGCTTGGAGATCTCCGTACCGGAGTTGGTGATGAACTCCTTGTGCCCGTTGACCACCCATTGCCCGTCCGCCAGCTCGGCCCGCGTCTTCGTGCCGCCGGCGTCCGAGCCTGCTTCGGGTTCGGTCAGCCCGAAGCCGGCGAGCGCTTCGCCGCTGGCCAGCATGGGCAGCCACTGCTGCTTCTGCTCCTCGGTGCCGAAGCGATAGATCGGCATCGCGCCCAGCGAGACCCCTGCCTCCAGGGTGATCGCCACCGATTGGTCGACCGCACCGAGTTGCTCCAGTGCCAGGGCGAGCGCAAAATAGTCGCCGCCCATTCCGCCGTACTCCTCCGGGAACGGCAGCCCGAACAGGCCCATCTCGCCCATCTGTTCCACCACCTTGTACGGGAAGCTGTGCTCCTCGTCGTGCTTGGCGGAGACCGGGGCCACCACCTCGCGGGCAAAGTCGCGGACCGTCTCCACCAGGTCCTGGTAGTCCTCGCTCAGGGAAAAATCAGGCATGGTCATGCCCCTTTCTGCTCGGGTTCCGGGACAGGATCTGCTGCCCGCACGACGGCGACAATCTGGTCGGCCTTGACCAGATCGCCGGGTTTCAGGTTGATGCTGACTTCGCCGGCGATCCCGGCGCCCAGCTGGTGTTCCATCTTCATCGCTTCCACCGTGAGCAGCGGCTGGCCGGCCGACACCTGCTCGCCGTTGGCCACCGCAACGGAGGTCACCGTGCCCGGCATCGGCGAGCGCACCTCGGGCGAAACCTGCCCCTCGGCCTGCTGGATCTCCGCCAATGTGTCCGCGAGCCGGGCCTCCCGGCCGCGGACCGCCAACCGGGCCGACCAGCCTGCCTCACCCAGCCAGATGGTGCCGTCCTCGCCGAAGGCGCGGCGCAGCGGCCGGCGGACCCCGTCCACTTCCACGGCCAGCCCGTCGCGGTCCGGCACGACGGCGTAGCTGCCGCCGCCCGTGCTGACTATGGCACCGCCGGGCGGGCCCGCTGCCGCTTCGCCGGCCCAGGCCACGGCCACCTCGCGGTGCTCGCCGCCGCCCAGATCGAAGCTGACGGTGCGCGGGCGCGGTCCGCTCAACCGCCAGCCCTCACTCCGCCAGGCGGACCCGGCACGGCCGGCCGCCCCGGTCCGGCTGCGCACCTCCCGTTCCCGGAGCAGCCAGTCCACGGCGGCCACGGCCAGTTCCGCGTCGTGCGGGCGCCGGAACTGCTGGTGCACGATTTTCCGGTCGATCAGCGTGGTGTCCAGCCGCCCGGCGTGCACATCGTCGTCGGCCAGCAGGCTGCGCAGGTGCTCAATGTTCGTGTGGATGCCCAGCACGCTGGTCTCGGCCAGCGCGCCGTCCAGCCGTGCGAGGGCCTGCTGCCGGTCCGCACCCCACGCGATCACCTTGGACAGCAGCGGGTCGTAGTCGGAAGGGATGGCCAGGCCGGGCAGCAGCGAACTGTCCACCCGGACGCCCTCGCCGGCCGCTTCGGCCAGTTCCAGCACCGTGCCGGCCGACGGCAGGAACTGCTGCGCGGGGTCTTCGGCATACACCCGGGCTTCCACCGCGTGTCCCTTCAGCACGACGTCGGACTGCACCATCGGGAGCGCCTCGCCGGCCGCGATCCGCACCTGCCATTCGACCAGGTCCAGCCCGGTCACCAGTTCGGTGACGGGATGTTCCACCTGCAGCCGGGTGTTCATTTCCATGAAAAAGAACTCGTCGGGGGTGTCGTCGGAGACCAGGAACTCCACGGTGCCGGCCCCGGTGTAGTCCACCGAACGGGCGGCCTCGCAGGCCGCCTCGCCGATCCTGGCGCGGGTGGCCTCGTCCAACAACGACGACGGTGCCTCCTCGATGACTTTCTGGTGCCGGCGCTGCAGCGAGCACTCGCGCTCGCCCAGGTGGATGGCGTTGCCGTACTGGTCGCAGAGCACCTGTACTTCGATGTGCCGGGGCCGGGCGATGAGCCGCTCAAGGAACAGCGTGTCATCGCCGAAGGCGGAGGCGGCCACGCGCCGGGCGGCGGCGAGCGCGGCGGACATTTCCTCGGGCCGCTGCACGGCCACCATCCCCTTGCCGCCGCCGCCGGCCGACGGCTTGATCAGCAGCGGATAACCGACTTTTTCGGCGGCCAGGACCAACCGGTCGTCGTCGAGCCCGGGTTCATCGATCCCCGGGACCACCGGCACCCCGTGCGAGGCCACATGGTTCTTGGAGCGGATCTTGTCCCCCATGATCCCGATGGCCCCGACGTTGGGCCCGATGAAGACAATGCCCGCCGCCTCCAGTGCCTGGGCGAAGTTCACATTCTCGCTGAGGAAGCCGTAGCCGGGGTGAACCGCCTCGGCCCCGGTGGCCTTGCACGCTTCGATCACTGCGTCGATGCGCAGATAGCTTTCGGCAGCGGGCGCCGGCCCGATCCGCACCGCGACGTCGGCCTCGCGCACGTGGCGGGCACCGGCGTCGGCGTCCGAATAGACGGCGGCGGCTCGGATGCCCATGCCGCGCAGCGTACGGATGACTCGGCAGGCAATTTCGCCGCGGTTGGCAACCAAGACGGTCTGGAACACTTCGCTCACATCCTGAACAGGCCGAAAGCGGAATCCGGCAGCGGGCTGTTGGCGCAGACATCGAGGGCCAGGCCCAGTACTGTGCGCGTCTGCACCGGGTCGATGATGCCGTCGTCCCAGAGCCGGGCGGTGGAATAGTACGGGTTCCCCTGCGCCTCGTACTGTTCCCGGATGGGGGCCTTGAACTCTTCCTCGGCGTCGGCGCTCCATTGCTCCCCGCGGCCCTCCAGCTGGTCGCGCTTGACGGTGGCCAGGACCGAGGAGGCCTGGTTGCCGCCCATCACCGAGATCCGCGCGGCCGGCCACATCCAGAGGAAACGCGGCGAGTAGGCGCGGCCGCACATGGAATAGTTGCCGGCGCCGAACGACCCGCCGATCACCACGGTCAGCTTCGGCACTCGTGCCGTGGCGACGGCGGTCACCATCTTGGCGCCGTGCTTCGCGATGCCGCCGGCCTCATAGTCGCGGCCCACCATGAAGCCGGAGAGGTTCTGCAGGAACACCAGCGGAATGCCGCGCTGGTCGCACAGCTCAATGAAATGCGCGCCCTTGAGCGCGGATTCGGAAAAGAGCACGCCGTTGTTCGCCACGATCCCCACCTGGTGCCCGTGGAGCCGGGCGAAGCCGGTGACCAACGTGGTGCCGTACTCCCGCTTGAACTCATGGAAGCGGCTGCCGTCCACCAGCCGGGCGATGACTTCGCGGACGTCGTAGCCGGCGTTCACGTCCACCGGCACGGCGCCGTAGATTTCCTGCGCGTCGGCTGCCGGCGCTTCGACAGCCGCCGTCTCCCACGCCGGCGCCGTGCGCGGGAGCGTGGAGACGATGTCGCGCACGATCTCCAACGCGTGCAGGTCGTTCTCCGCCAGATGGTCCGTCACGCCGGAGGTCCGGGCATGCAGTTCGCCGCCGCCTAACTCCTCGGCCGTGACCACCTCGCCGATCGCCGCCTTCACCAGCGGCGGGCCGCCCAGGAAGATGGTGCCCTGGTTGCGGACAATCACCGTCTCATCGCTCATCGCCGGGACGTACGCGCCCCCGGCGGTGCAGGAACCAAGCACCGCGGCAATCTGCGGGATCTTTGCCGCCGACATCCGCGCCTGGTTGTAGAAGATCCGGCCGAAGTGCTCGCGGTCCGGGAAGACGTCGTCCTGCTTGGGCAGGAAGGCGCCGCCGGAGTCCACCAGATAGATGCAGGGCAGGTTGTTCTCCAGCGCCACTTCCTGGGCGCGCAGATGTTTCTTGACCGTCATGGGATAGTAGGTGCCGCCCTTGACGGTGGCATCGTTGCAGACCACCAAGACGTGGCGGCCGTGGACCAGGCCGATACCGGCGATCATCCCGGCGCCGGGCGAATCGCCGTCGTACATGCCTTCTGCCGCCAGCGGCGCGATCTCCAGGAACGGGCTGCCGTCATCCAGCAGGGTGTCCACCCGCTCCCGCGGCAACAGCTTGCCGCGGCCCAGGTGCCGGGCGCGCGCACTCTCCGGCCCGCCCTGCGCCACCGCGGCCAAGCGGTCGTGAAGTTCGGCCGCCAGCTTGCGCTGCGCAACATCGTTGGTCCGGAAGTTTTCACTGGTAGTGTCCACCCGGGAAGCCAGTGTCTCCATCGACACCTTCCTGGCCGAAGCCGTCGCGCATCCCGCGGCCCGCCGCCGATCGCAGCAGAAACAACTGGCCCGCCAGACGCATTTTGGTTAGTCTGTACTAACTGAAATCAGGCTAATAGCCGCCCACCGTCTTGTCTAGCACTCAACCAGCATTTGCCCGAGGGAGCCGATCCATGCCGAGCGCACCGCATGCCGACGCCGAGATTCGGCAGACCGGACGCAGCCGGGCCAAGGCCACGCGCCGGGCCGCGCTGCTGGATGCTGCCGCCCGGCTCTTCGCCGAGCGCGGCTTCAACGGCGTCTCGATCGAGGACCTGGGCTCGGCGGTAGGCGTCAGCGGCCCTGCCGTCTACCGGCACTTCAACAGCAAGCATGCCGTCTTGGCCGCGCTGCTCACCGGCGTCAGCCAGGACCTGCTGGACGGCGGCCAGGAAGTGGCGGCCAGCCGGAACGACGCCGAGGAAGCGCTCCGCGGGCTGGTCGCCTTCCACGTGGACTTTGCCTTGAAACATCCGGATGTCATCCGCGTCCATGACCGCGATCTGGACAGCCTTCCTGCCGACGACTCGGCCATCGTCCGGACGCTGCAGCGCACCTACGTGGAAGTCTGGGTTTCCGTGCTGGCGCGGTTGCTGCCCGAGGCCGACGCGGCACAACTGCGGGTGCGCGCGCACGCCGCTTTCGGACTGATCAACTCGACGCCGCATTCCACCCACCGGAGCCGGCCGCTGCGGGAAACCTGGCGCCGCAATCTGCTGGAACAAATGGCATGGGCGGCGTTGAAAGCCGAGTAGGGTGTATCAGATACCAACTAGCCGAAAGGTCTACTGTGATTGAGCTTCGTCCTGTAGAACCTGCCGACCTCGACGAGTTCTTCGAGTACCAGCAGGATCCCGACGCCAACCATATGGCCGCCTTCGCCGCCAAGAATCCATCCGACCGCGGCGTCTTCAACCTGCACTGGCAGAGCCTGCTCGATGATGAGACCATCACCGTTCGCACCGTCACCGTCGACGGCGAAGTGGTGGGCAGCGTGCTGGCCTACCCGAACGAGGGGTACCCGGAACTCAGCTACTGGACGGCCAAGTCACAGTGGGGCAAGGGCGTCACCACCGCGGCCGTCGAGGCGTTCCTGAAGGAATTCACCGCCCGCCCCATCCGCGCCCGCGTGGTCAAGGACAACCTCGGTTCGGTCAAGGTCCTGCACAAACTGGGCTTCCGGACCGTTGGCGAAGCCCAAGGCTTCGCCAACGCCCGCGGCGCCGTGGTTACCGAAGAGATCCTCGAACTGGCCTGAGCCTGCTCTACCCGGAGACCGGCCGCCCTGCCGCTCCGACAGGTGCGCGCTGGACTGCAACCGGAGCGCTGAAGCGTGAGGCCCGCCTGACGATGTGGTGGGTAGCGTGACGCCGGCGAATGGGTAGCCCCTCCGCCGGCAACTGCTGCGCGGCGCGGGAGAAGAACCACATCTTGGCGAACTCCACCAGGACCAGGTACACCACCACCATGCCCAGCAGGACCAGAAAGAACGGCGCGGGAATCGGATCGAAGCCCAGCACCCCGGCCAGCGGGGAGAACGGCAGGTAGATACCCAGGGCCACCACGCTGAAGGACGCGGCAATCAGGCCCGCCGAGGGGCGGCTGCGCAGGAACGGGACTCGCCGGGTCCGGATGGCGAAAATGATGAGCGTCTGGGTGGCGATCGATTCAATGAACCAGCCTGCGCGGAACTCCCCCGGTACGGCATCGAAGACGATCAGCATGACGGCGAAGGTCGCAAAGTCGAAGAGTGAGCTGATCGGCCCGAAGAGGAACATGAACCGGCGGATGAAGGCAATGTCCCAATGGGCCGGGGCGCGGAGTTGCTCCCGGTCGACGCGATCCCCCGGGATGGCCAACTGGCCGGCGTCGTAGAGCAGGTTGTTGAGCAGAATCTGGCCCGGCAACATGGGCAGGAAGCTCAGCACCACCGACGCGGTGGCAGCGCTGAACATATTGCCAAAGTTGCTGGAGGTTCCCATCAGCACGTACTTAATGGTGTTCGCGAAGATCCGCCGGCCCTCTTTGACACCGTCAGCCAAGACGCCGAGGTCCTTGTCCAGCAAGATAACATCTGCGGCGTCCTTGGCGACGTCCGTGGCGCTGTCTACCGAGATACCGATGTCCGCCTGGTGCAGGGCCAGCGCATCATTGACTCCGTCTCCCAAGAAACCCACGGCCCCGCCGCTTTGGCGCAGCAGCGTGATAAGGCGCGCCTTCTGCTCCGGTGAGACACGGGCGAAGATGGTCGTCTGCCGCGCGGCGGCGACGAGTTCGGCGTCGGAAAGCGTTTCCATGTTCGCGCCCGTCAGCGTCCCGCCGGACTCCATGCCAAAATCCGCACACACTCTCTCGGCGACTCTGGCATTATCCCCGGTGGCGATTTTGACCGCTATGCCCAGCGCTGCCAACTGGTCCAGGGATGCCCTGACGTTGTCCTTGGGCCGGTCAAGGAAGATGAGGAAGCCCGCCAAAGTGAGGCCACGCTCCGCCTCCGGGCTAACGTTCACCAGTCCCTCGGCCCGGCGCGTGGCAACTGCCACGACGCGCGAACCGGCGTCAAACTGTGCATCCAGTGTGGCTTGCACCGCGGGCGGGACCAGCTCGCAGAAGCCAAGGACGTCCTCTGGCGCACCCTTGGTGATCAGGTGCGTCGGGCCGCCCGCTTCGCGGACCAGGACGGTGGTGCGCCGGCGCTGGTGGTCAAAGCCAACCAGATCCAGGCGCTTGAAGCGGTCCGGATCGAAGCGGGCTGCCCCGGGGCTGCCCCAGAGTGCCGCGTCCAACGGGTTTTGCCCGGCGGAGGAGCGTTTCGCCTCTGTGTAATCGGCTTCGGTGGCCAGCAACCCCAGGGTGAGCAAACCGTCGCCGGACAGGTCCGAGGTGGCCGGGAGTGCGCCGGAGAAGCTGATCCGCCCCTCCGTCAGGGTGCCGGTCTTGTCGGTGACCAAGATGTCCATGTCCCCGAGGTCCTCGATGCAGACCAGCCGTTTGACCAAGACCTTCCGCGCAGCCAACTGCCGGGTGCCCGTGGCCAGGCTGGTGCCGACGATGGCGGGGAGCAGTTGCGGCGTGATGCCCACCGCGATCGCCAAGGAGAACAACAGCGATTCGATGAGCGGGCGCTGCAACAGCAGGTTGGCGATGAAAATCAGGGTGGTGAGCACGACGGCCACCTGCAGCAGCAGGAACGAAAACCGCTTGAGCCCGAGCTGGAATTCGGTTTGAGGCTGGCGCTGGCCGAGTCCTTGAGTAATCCGGCCAAACTCGGTGCGGACTCCGGTGGCCACCACCACACCGGTGCCGCCGCCGGAGTGCACGACCGTACCCATGAAGGCACACGAGGTGAGGTCCCCCAGGGCGGCACCCGCCGCCACTGGCTGCTGGTCCTTGGCGGCCGGCAGGGGTTCCCCGGTCAGGATGCTTTCATCGCACAGGAGATCGTTGGTGCTGAGGAGCCGGATGTCGGCGGGCACGATGGCGCCAAGCGTGAGATGCACGACGTCTCCGGGCACCAGGACAGTGACGTCAACTTCCTGGGCAGCCCCGTCGCGGAGAACCACCGTCCGGTGTGCGACGCGGCTGTGCAAGGCTTCCGAGGCGCGTTCGGCCCGGTACTCGTTGGTGAATCCCAGACCCACACTGACCAGTAGGATCACGCCGATCACGATCGAGTTCGTGGCATCGCCAAGGAAGAGCGACACAGCCGCGGTGACGAGCAGCAGAATGAGAATGGGGCTGGCAAACTGCCGTCCCAACACCAGCCAGCCGTTCGCCCGGTGGGTCAGGACGGCATTTGGCCCAAGCTCGGCCAGTCGCGCGGCGGATGCCGCTTCCGACAGTCCTGACGGGCTGGAGACCAGATGCTGGAGAACCTGCTCCGTGTCAAGGCCCGCCGCGTCAGCAATGGACAGTTGCAGGAAGCTCCGCTCCCCGACCTTGACGTGGGCCATGCCGAATCCGTTCGTACGGCGAGTAAGGAATGGTTGAGCTACCGGACCAGAATACGACGCGACCGCAGGAAAATCGCGGCACCGGCGGCTCGCCGCCGCAGGACCAGCGCCCACACGGACTACACCATGGTCAGGACCATGCCTGGATCCGACAGGATGGTGCCGACGTCGGCCAGGAAGCGCCCGGCCTGTGCACCGTCCACCACCCGGTGGTCGAAGGACAGGCTCAGCGTCACCACCTCGCGCAGCGCTACGTCGCCGCGGTACTCCCACGGTTGCCGACGAACTGCGCCGACGGCGAGAATGGCCGACTCACCCGGATTGAGAATCGGCGTGCCGGCATCGATGCCAAAGACCCCGATGTTGGTAATCGAGATGGTCCCGCCGCGCAGGTCGGACGGAGCGGTCTTGCCGGCCCGGGCGGTCTCGGCCAACTCCCCCAGGGCCTCGGCCAGCCGGCGCAAATCCAGCCGGTGCGCGCCCTTGATGTTCGGTACTGTCAGTCCGCGCGGGGTAGCCGCCGCAATGCCCAGGTTCACGTAATTCTGCTGCACGATCTCGCCGGCTGCCTCGTCCCAGCGGGCGTTCATTTCCGGATGGCGCCCCAGCGCCAGGCACACCGCCTTGGCCGTGATGGTCAGCGGTGTGAGCTTCAGCCCGGCGAACGCTTTGTGCTCTTTGAGCCGCTGGATCAGTTCCATGCTGGCCGTAGCATCGACGGTCAGGAAGGACGACGCTTGGGGTGCGGTGAACGCACTGGCCACCATGGCCGCGGCCGTCAGCTTGCGCACTCCCTTGATGGGGATGCGTGTCTCCGCCTCCGCCGCGCCGGCCAGCCAGCCGCCGCCTGCCCCGGCGGCCGGGCCCTCCGCCGGGCCAACCGACCGGGCGTCGTGGAAACTCTGCACATCCCTGCGGCTAATCAGCCCGCGGTCGCCAGTTCCAACGACCTGCGCCAAATCGACACCGAGATCCTTGGCCAGCTTCCGCACCGGCGGGGTGGAGCGGGGACGCTCCGCAGCCGGTTCGTCGGCCCCTTGCCCTGCAACGGGGGCAGCCGGCGCCGGCTGGGGTATCTCCCGGCGCGGCCGTCGGGCCGGACGACCGTTCCTCTCGGCGGCAGCGCCGTAGCCAACCAAGTTCGGCTGGCGCTGCGGCACCGGCACCCCCGGTGCCTTCCCGCCGTCGTCCTGTCCCGGCTCTTCCACTTCAATGGAAACGATCGGTTCACCCACGCTGACCGTGGTCCCTGGAACTTCGTGCAGCGTACGAACAACGCCGGTGAACGGCGAGGGCAACTCCACCACGGCCTTGGCTGTTTCAACCTCGCCCAGGATCTGGTTCAGCTGCACCGGATCGCCTTCGGCCACATGCCAGCTGACGATCTCCGACTCGGTGAGCCCTTCGCCCAGATCCGGAAGTTTGAATACCTTGATCCCCACGGGTTCAGTCCTCCAGTCCGGTCAGCGAGTTGGGCCGGCCGAGCACCCGGTCCACCCCGTCAAGGATGCGGTCCAGGTCCGGCAGATGGTGCCGCTCCATCTTGGCCGGCGGGTACGGAATGTCCATCCCGGTGATCCGCACGGGCGCGTGTTCGAGGTAGTAGAAGCAGCGTTCGGTCAGGCTGGCCGCGATCTCCGCACCGAGCCCACCGGTCCGCGCCGCCTCGTGCGTCACCACCAGGCGGCCCGTTTTCCGCACGGAAGACTCCACCGTGGGAAAGTCCAGCGGCGACAGCGAGCGCAGGTCGATGACTTCCACCGATATGCCGTCGTCTTCGGCGGCCTGTGCCGCCTCGCGGGCGGTCTGGACCAGCGCACCGTAGGTCACCAGCGTCACGTCGCTTCCGGTCACTTCCACCCGTGCGCTGTCCATCGGCAGCGCATCCTCCAGCGCAATTTCTTCCACCTCGCCCTTGGAGTGGTAGCGCCGCTTCGGCTCGAAGTAGAGCACCGGATCGTCGCTGGCAATGGCCTGCTGGATCATGGTGCAGGCGTCCTGCGGATTCGAAACCGCCACCACGCGCAGCCCGGAGGTGTGGGTGAAATACGCTTCCGGCGATTCGGAGTGGTGTTCGGCCGCGCCGATCCCGCCGCCGAACGGCACCCGGATGGTCAGCGGCATCCTGACCCGGCCGCGGGTTCGGTAGTGCAGCTTGGCCACCTGGCTGACAATTTGGTTGAACGCAGGGTAGATGAACCCGTCGAACTGGATTTCGCAGACCGGCCGGTAGCCGCGGTAGGCCATTCCGACGGCGGTGCCCAGGATTGCCGATTCGGCCAGCGGAGTGTCGATCACCCGGTGCGCCCCGAAGTCCTTCTGCAGTTCATCGGTGATGCGGAAGACCCCGCCCAGGGCGCCAATGTCCTCACCGAGGATCACCACCTTTGGGTCGTTCTCCATGGCCTTGCGCAGCCCGGTGTTGATGGCCCGCCCGAACGTCATGGTGGTCATCGCTGGCCCCCTTCGGCAGCTTCGAATGAATCAAGGTAGCGCTCGTAGTGCTGGCGCTGGCGTGCCAGCACCGGGTGCGGCGCGGTGTAGACGTTGTCGAAAAGTTCAAGGTCGGCAGGTTCGGGCATGTTGATACAGCCGGCGCGCATCTCGGCGGCGGCTTCGTCCGCGGCCTTCTGGACGCGTTGGCGCAGCCCTTCGTCGAGCAGCCCTTCGGCGCTCAGCAGGGCGGCCAACCGGTCGATCGGATCGCGGCGCTTCCAGTCCTCGAGCTCGTTGGCGTCGCGGTAGCGGGTCGGGTCATCCGCCGTCGTATGCGGTCCCATCCGGTAGGTGACCGCCTCGATGAAGGACGGACCGCCGCCGGTGCGGGCATGGTCGAGCGCCTTGCGGGTCACGGCCAGGCAGGCGAGGACGTCATTGCCGTCCACCCGGTAACTCGGGATGCCGAATCCCGGCGCGCGGTCGGACAGTTTGCCCTGGGCCTGCAGACCGACCGGTTCGGAGATCGCCCACTGGTTGTTCTGGCAGAAGAAGATGACCGGGGCCTGGAAGCTCGCCGCGAAGACCATGGCCTCGTTCACGTCGCCTTGGCTGGTGGCGCCGTCGCCAAAATACGCAACGGCCACAACGTCGTCGCCGTCGAACCTGGCTGCCATGGCATAGCCGGTGGCATGGAGGGTTTGCGCCCCGATGATCACCTGCGGGGTGGCCATGTTGATCTCATACGGATCCCAGCCGGAAGGCCTGTTGCCGCGCCATACCCGGATCATGTCCGTCAGGTCCACACCGCGGCAGTAGGCCACGCCGTTCTCGCGGTAACTGGAGAAGACGAAGTCGTCCTTGCGGAGGGCTCGGCCGGAACCGATCTGGGCCGCTTCCTGGCCCAGCAGCGGCGGCCACAAGGCCAGCTCTCCCTGCCGCTGCAGGGCGGTGGCTTCCTGGTCCAGCCGGCGGACCACCACCATGTCCTGGTAGAGGGCGGCAAGCCGGTCGCCGTCGATATCCTCCAGCCAGGGGTCGAACTCCTGGCTGGCTGTCCGCGTACCGTCCGGAGCGAGCAGTTGGATATAGCTTTCATCATTGAGCGGACCGGTCGGGTCCGTGCCTGGTAAGGACACTTGCGCCACTCCCTTTGCGTCTTCAGGGCCGGGAGATCTTGTGGATCCCCGGCACCGGACAGCCCCGCCGGCACCTTTGCCCGCAGGTGTTTGTGACACTACTCACATCCCGCAAGTAGCGCAATAATCAGCGGCAGGATTGAGCATTATGCCCTGTCCCGCCGGCAATGGGCGTGCTAACCTGCGCATTATGCGGAATCTGGATGGCACCGACCTGCGGCTGCTCGGAGCACTGGCGCAGGATCCCCGGCGGACCGTTGTGGCCCTGGCGCAGAAACTCGGCCTCTCCCGCAACACGGTGCAGGCACGCATGTCCCGCCTGGAGCAGGAGCAGGTGTTCCTCTCCTTCGAGCGGCGGATCAATCCGGCCGCGCTGGGCTATCCGCTGGCGGCCTTCATCCACATCCATGTGCACCAGCCGAAACTGCAGCAGATCACCGACAAACTGGCCCGCATTCCGGAAGTCCTGGAAGCCTTCGGCGTCACCGGGCAGGCGGACATCCTGGCCCGCGTGGTCTCGGAGGGCGCCGAGGACCTGTTCCGGATCAACGGAACCATCCTGGCCATCGACGGCGTCGAGCGGACCGACACGTCGCTGGCCATGCACGAACTGATCCCGTTCCGGATCGATCCGCTGCTGGCCCGCGGAGCCCGTCCCGCCGGCTAGCCGAAGCTCGGCTGGCTGTAAGCTCGGTCCATCGAGCAAGCCCTGTACCGCCGGCCCGGTGGTGGTCAACCCCACCGCACGCCGGCGGCCCGACCAGAAGGGACGCCGTCCATGCGCATTGGAGTGCCACGCGAGGTCAAGAACAATGAATTCCGGGTCGCCATCACGCCGCCCGGGGTCAATGAGCTGAGCAACGCCGGCCACCACGTATTGGTGGAGACAGGGGCCGGCGTGGGCTCCTCCATCACCGACGAGGAGTACGCCTCGGCCGGAGCCAGCATCGTCGATTCGGCCGACGCCGTCTGGGCGGAGGCGGAGCTGCTGCTGAAGGTGAAAGAGCCGGTTGCGGAGGAATACCACCGGCTCCGCAGCGACCTGACGCTGTTCACCTATCTGCATCTTGCCGCCGACCCCGCGCTGACCGAAGAGCTGTGCTCCCGCGGCACCACCGCGATAGCTTATGAAACCGTCCAGCTGCCTGACCGGTCGCTGCCGCTGCTGGCCCCGATGTCCGAAGTCGCCGGCAGGCTTGCCGCCCAGGTGGGTGCGTACTCGCTGATGCAGCCGCTGGGTGGCCGCGGGGTGCTGATGGGCGGTGTCCCCGGCACCCAGCATGCCGACGTCGTAGTGATCGGCGCCGGTGTGGCGGGAGCCAATGCGGTATCCGTGGCGGTGGGCATGCGCGCCAACGTCACCGTGTTGGACACCAACATCCGCCGGCTGCAGCAGCTCGACGACCAGTATCAGGGCCGGGTAGTGACGCTGGCCAGCAACGCGTTGGAGCTGCGGGAAGCCGTCCTGGCCGCGGACCTGGTGATCGGAGCGGTGCTGATTCCCGGCGCCAAAGCACCGAAGCTGGTGACCAACGAGATGGTCAGCCAGATGCGGCCCGGGGCGGTGCTGGTGGACATTGCCATCGACCAGGGCGGCTGCTTCGAGGACTCGAGACCGACCACGCACGCCGATCCGACGTTCAAGGTCCATGACACGGTCTTCTACTGCGTGGCCAATATGCCCGGGGCCGTCCCGCGCACCTCCACCTATGCGCTGACCAACGCCACGCTCCCCTACGCCAAACTGATCGCCGACGAGGGTTTCGACTCAGCATCCCGGATCCGGCCGGAACTGCTTCCGGGCCTCAGCACCCGGGAGGGCAAAATCGTTTCGGAACCGGTGCGACTGGCGCACTCCGGCTGATGCCGAGGCAAAGCCACGCGGGCCCGGCAGTCAGCTGCCGGGCCCGCGTGGCTGCGGCGCACCGGAGCCGGTGCGCACCGCCGTCGTTGTTCTAGTGGTCCACCGCCTTCTCGGCGCCGACGCCGGTCAGTGAGCGGACCTCCATCTCTGCCTGCTTGGACGCATCTTCGCGGTTCTTGTCCAGCACGGTGCCCAGCCAGCCGAGGAAGAACGCGAGCGGGATGGACACGATGCCCGGGTTCTTCAGGTCGAAGAAGGCGAAGTCCGCGCCGGGGATCATCGATGTCTCGGATCCGGAGACCACCGGGGAGAACGCGATCAGCACGATGGCTGCGCCCAGGCCGCCGTACATGCTCCACACCGCTCCCTGGGTGGTGAAGCGCTTCCAGAACAGCGAGTAGACGATGGTGGGCAGATTGGCCGAGGCCGCCACCGCGAAGGCCAGCGCCACCAGGAAGGCCACGTTCTGGCCCTGGGCACCGATGCCGCCGAGGATGGAGACGACGCCGATGACCACCACCGTGCGCCGGGCCACCTTGACCTCGCCGGCCGAATCGACCTGGCCCTTGCGCACCACGTTCGCATAGATGTCGTGCGCGAAGGAGGCCGCCGCCGTGATGGTCAGCCCGGCCACCACGGCCAGGATGGTGGCGAAGGCGACAGCCGAAATCAGGCCCAGCAGCACCGGCCCGCCCAGCGCAAAGGCCAGCAGCGGCGCGGCGGAGTTGACCCCGCCCGGGGCGGCCTTGATGGCTTCCGGACCGATCAGCGCTGCGGCGCCGTAGCCGAGCACCAGGGTGAACAGGTAGAACCCGCCGATCAGCCAGATCGCCCAGACCACCGACCTGCGGGCCTCCTTGGCGGTGGGGACGGTGTAAAAGCGCATCAGCACGTGCGGCAGGGCCGCGGTGCCCAGCACCAGGGCCAGCGCCAGCGAGATGAAGTCCAGCTTCGACGACTCCGAGACACCGTACTGCAGGCCGGGGTTGAGCAGATCGGGGTTGCCGGCGGTTTCCACGGCGGCACCCAGCAGCTCGGACAGGTTGAAGCCGTGCAGTGCCAGCACCCAGATGGTCATGATGAACGCGCCGGCAATCAGCAGGCAGGCCTTGATGATCTGGACCCAGGTGGTGCCCTTCATGCCGCCGACCAGTACGTAGAGGATCATCAGGGCGCCGACGACGGTGATCACCAGGGACTGCCCCACCTTGGAGTCGATGCCGATCAGCAGCGAGACCAGGCCGCCTGCTCCTGCCATCTGCGCCAGCAGGTAGAAGAAGCACACGGCCAGCGTGGTGATGGCCGCGGCAATCCGCACCGGGCGCTGCCGCAGCCGGAAAGAGAGTACATCGGCCATGGTGAACTTGCCGGTGTTACGCAGCAGTTCGGCCACCAGCAGCAGGGCCACCAGCCAGGCCACCAGGAAGCCGATCGAGTACAGGAAGCCGTCGTACCCGTTGATCGCGATCGCGCCGCAGATGCCCAGGAAGGACGCCGCCGAGAGGTAGTCGCCGGCAATGGCGGTACCGTTCTGGCCGCCGCTGAAGGACCGGCCCGCCGCGTAGTAGTCGGCCGCGGTCTTGTTGTTCCGGCTGGCCCGGAGCACCACCACCAGGGTCACGCCCACAAACAGGGCGAAGATCAGGATGTTGATCCAGGTGGAATCCTTGATGTCGTCCGCCGTGACGGCCAGCGGAATGTTCACGGCGTGCCTCATTTGATGTCCTCCGGTAGGCCGACGCCCTCGTCTTCGAGGCTGTGGCGGATGTCAGTGGCGATCGGATCCAGCTTCTTGTTCGCATAGCGGACGTACCAGGTGGTAATGGCAAACGTGCTCACGAACTGCAGCAGGCCCAGCACCAGGCCGACGTTGATATTGCCCCAGAGCTTGGTGGACATGAACTCGTGCGCGTAGTCGGCCAACAGCACATAGGCGAAATACCACAGCAGGAAGGCCGCTGCCATCGGGAACACAAACGAACGGTGGCGCCTGCGGAGTTCGGTGAACTCCGGACTGTCCTGCACCACCCGGAAATCCACGGCCGCGGCGGTGCCGGCGTCCGGATTGGGGTCGTTACCCATCTTCTCCTCCTCATCGGGCACACGCGGGGTGTGACTGCGATCACTCTGCTAGCTGGCGGTTCCCGAGGCCAGCAGCCGTGCGGGGTGCATCGCTCAACGGTTCACCGGCTGCGGTGAATGGCGCTCATCTGCGCCGAGTTGCACGCCGCCGAACGGGCCTGCCGCTAGGCTTGTCAGCATGCTCAGCCCGGCCGTGGACATCGCGATCATCGCCGCCATCGCCGCAGTGGCCGTGGCCGTGATTGCGCTGGTGGGGTTCAAGCTGACCCGTTCGTACCGGGACCTGGGTTCCGAGGCCGATCGCGCAACCTACGCCACGCTCCACACCGCCGGACTCGCCGGACAGTACCTGCGCTCCGGGCTGACGCCGGCCGGCGCGGCCAAGGCCAGCAGGCATCTGCGCGGGTTGTTGGGATCGGATGTATTGGTATTGACCGGCCCGGACGATGTGCTGGGCTGGGACGGGGCCGGCCAGCCGCCGGAATCGGCCCTGCGGCTGGCCGGCAAGACGATGAAATCGGGACGCACCCAGGTCTTCCGCGGCAGCCAGTTGCTGCCGGAGGGCCGGGTACCGCCGGATGCCGGTGCCCGGCACGGGCTGCCAGAAGCGGTTTTCGCCCCGATCCGGGTCCAGGAGCGCGTGGTGGGCACCGTCGGCGCCTACACCGGCCATGTGGCGGCTTCGCTGGTGCGGGCCACCACCGAAGTGGCGGCCTGGGTGGCCACGCAGATCGAGCTCGCCGAGCTGGACACCTCGCGAACCTTGTTGATGGAGGCCGAGGTCAGGGCGCTCCGGGCGCAGATCAGCCCGCACTTCATCTACAACGCGCTGAACGCGATCGCGTCCTACATCCTCACCGATCCTGCGCGCGCACGGGACCTGGTCATCGAGTTCGCCGACTTCACCCGCTACTCCTTCCGCCGACACGGCGACTTCACCACGCTGGCCGAGGAGCTGAAGTCGATCGACCGCTACCTGCTGCTGGAACGCGCCAGGTTCGGCGACCGGCTCAACGTCAGCCTCCAGATCGGCCCGGAGGTCCTCAGCACCGTCATCCCGTTCCTGTCCCTGCAGCCGCTGGTGGAGAACGCGGTGCGGCACGGGCTGGAAGCCAAGGAAGGCCCGGGCCGGATCACCATCACCGCCCAGGACGCGGGCGCCTACGCCGAGGTGACCATCGAAGACGACGGCGTGGGCATGGACCCGGAGCGGCTGCGCGCCGTGCTGGCCGGCCACGCCGAAGGCGACCACGTGGGCCTGCGCAACGTGGACGTGAGGCTGCGCCAGGTCTACGGCGAAGAACACGGCCTGGTCATCGACACCGCCCCCGGCGCCGGTACGCTGGTCACCCTGCGCGTGCCGAAATTCCAGCCCGGCAACCGGGTGGAATAAGCCCGCCGGGGCGGAGCCGCGTGCGCCGCCTCTGGCTAATAGACTGTGGCTCATGGTCAATGTGGTTGTCGCCGATGACGAAGCCCCCGCCGTCGAGGCCCTGGCGTATTTGCTGGCGCAGGATTCCCGGATCGGGGAAATCCACAAAGCCACCAGCGGGGCCGAAGCGCTCCGCGCCCTGGAGCGCTTCGACGTCGATGCGCTCTTCCTGGACATCCACATGCCGGCGTTGACCGGGCTGGACATCGCCAAGGTGATTTCGCGCTTCAGCCGGCCGCCCGCCGTCGTGTTCGTGACCGCCGACGAGGACAAGGCGCTGCAGGCCTTCGAACTGGCCGCCGTGGACTATCTGCTCAAGCCGGTGCGCGCAGACCGGCTGGCCGAATCGGTGCGCCGGATCTGCGAACTGATGGAGGACGGCGCCGCGGCCAAGCCGGAAGTCATCACCGTGGACCAGGGCGGCATCACCAAGATGATCCGCCGCGACGAGATCAAATACGTGCAGGCCCAGGGCGACTACGCCCGGCTGCACACGGCCGAGGCAAGCTACCTGATCCGCGTGCCGTTGAATGACCTGGAACGCCAGTGGGCCGACGCCGGCTATATCCGCATCCATCGTTCCTATCTGGTCTCGATGGACCAGATCCAGCAGATGCGGCTGAGCGCCGGCAGGGCCAGCATCCTGGTCGGCGGCGCCGAACTGCCGGTCAGCCGCCGGCACCTGCCCGCCGTCCGGGACAAGCTGGAAGCCACCCGGGTCAGGCCCCGAGGATGAGCGGTGGCCCGGACCGTGGCGAAGAGGCCTGGCTGTCCGACGGCGGCGCCCCCTTGCCCGACGGCGGTGCCCACTGCCCGCCGCCGGCGCCCGCGTGCCCGCCAGCGATGCCCCGCTGCCCGACGCCGATGCCGGACTCGCGTCGGGCGGCTTCCGGCAGCGGGTCCGGGTCGTCGCGCCGCGGTCGGCCGCGCCCCAGCCGCCGGGCGGCTACACCTTCTCCCACGAGCTGGCCGAGCAGTCCGAAATCGGCGAGCTCTTCGTCCGTTCCCTGGTCCGTTCGCAACTGCGCCTGGCCGTCGTGGTGGCGGCCGGCTTCGGCCTGATCCTGCTGGGCGTGGCAGTACTGATTGCACTGGTGCCCGTCACCGCCACGCTGACGATCGCCACCATCCCTCTCCCCTGGCTGCTGCTGGGCGTCGGCATCTACCCGGTCATTCTGGCCTGCGCCGCGCTGTACAACCGTGCCGCAGCACGCAACGAACGCAAATTCCGCGAATTGACGGCGGACTGGACCGAGCCGGGGGCCAAGCAGTGAACACGGCCGTCGGTCTGGCTGCGGTGGCGGCGGTGTGTACCGCCACCGTGCTGATTGGGATCTACGGACTGCGGATATCCCGGACCACCGGCGACTTTTACGTCGCCTCGCGGACGGTCAAGCCCTGGTGGAACGCGTCAGCCATCGGTGGTGAATACATCTCCGCGGCCAGCTTCCTGGGCGTGGCCGGGCTGATCCTGATCTCGGGAATCGACGCCCTGTGGTTCCCCGTCGGTTATACCGCCGGCTACCTGATGCTGCTGCTGTTCGTCTCGGCGCCGCTTCGCCGCTCCGGCGCCTACACCATTCCTGACTTCGCCGCGGCCCGGCTCGATTCCACCGCTGCCCGGCGCGTGACCAGCCTCCTGGTGGTTGCGGTCGGCTGGCTCTATATTGTGCCGCAGCTGCACGGCGCCGCCCTCACCATCCGGATCGCCACCGGCCTGCCGGGCTGGGCCGGCGCCGTCGTCGTCGTCGTGGTGGTGGTGCTCTCGGTGGTGACCGGCGGCATGCGCTCCATCACCTTTGTGCAGGCCTTCCAGTACTGGCTCAAACTCACCGCGCTGGCCGTCCCGGTGGTCTTCATCCTGCTGGTCCTCACCGGTTCGGGCCAATCACCCACCGGCGGCGGCGCGGCCTTCGACCCGGCGCTGGACGTCTCCGGTGATGCATCGCTGTACCGGAATATCTCGCTGATCGTCGCGCTGCTTTTCGGCACCCTGGGCCTGCCCCATGTGTTGGTTCGCTTCTATACCAACCCCGACGGCGCCGCGGCCCGCCGCACCACGCAGTTGGTGCTGGGCCTGCTGGCGCTGTTCTACCTCTTCCCCACCATCTACGGCGTGCTCGGCCGCCTGCATACGCCCCGGCTTGCGGGCGGCGGCCAGTCCGATGCCACCGTGCTGCTGCTGCCGGGGCGGATTGTGGACGGGCTGGCCGGCGACCTCTTGAGCGCGTGCGTGGTGGCCGGCGCCTTCGCCGCGTTCCTCTCCACCACGTCCGGGCTGGTGGTGTCGCTCGCCGGCGTGGTCAGCCAGGACCTGTTCCGCGGCAGTGTCAGGGGTTTCCGGCTGGCCGCGGTGTTGTCCGCCATCGTCCCGCTGGGCATTGCGATGGGCACCGAATCGCTGGGCCTGGCCGGCAGCGTGGGCGCGGTGTTTGCCTTCACGGCATCGACAATCTGCCCGTTGCTGCTGCTGGGCATCTGGTGGCGCGGACTCACTGACATCGGCGCCATTGCAGGCATGGTGTCCGGAGCCGTGCTCTGTGGCGGTTCGCTGCTGGCGGCCACTGTGGCCGGGCCGGCCCTGGGCGGGTGGGCCGAGCCGCTGGGGCAGCCGGCAGCGTGGACCGTCCCGGCAGCCTTCCTGGTCACCGTGGTTGTTTCCCGGATCACCGCCACGCGCAGGCCGGCGACGGTTGCCCGGGTGATGGCGCGGCTGCACACGCCCGAACGTACGGACGACCGGGCTCCGGTCTTCCGCACCGGGAAGGCCGGCCACTCGAATTGACCCCGGCTCGCGCAGTGGCCCCGCCCGCGGGGTAATTAGTCGATGGAGGCCATCAGCTCGACCACGCCGTCCAGGAAGGCATCCACCTGGTTTTCCTCGTAGCCGTCTTTGCCCTTGGCTTCGCGGAACACGGCCCGGCGGACCACATCCACGCTCATCGGCTGGTCGTGCTCAAAATAGCCCAGCAGTTCCACGCAGAGTGCGTCCACATCCTCGATGTCATAGCTGACCGCATTCCGCTTCGTGGGGCGGCGGAAGCGTTCTCCGGGGGCCCGGTGCAGCCTGGCGCGCAGCATCGCCGACGTGCGGCCAATCTGCGTCAGCCAGGCTTGCTCGCCCTCACGCCTGATCAGCGCGTCGCGTTCCCGCTGGGCAAAAACGTCCTCCAGCCGGTCGAGCGCGGCATCCACGGCGCGCGGGTCGTAACCGCCCTTGGCCGGATCGAAGGTCATGGCCCGCACATCGCGGCTGGTGATCGGGACGTCGTCGGGCTCGGGGTTGTTGTAGTACTCCCGGGCCCGGCCGAGGAAGTCGTCCACTTGGCGGGCGTTGTAGCCGAAGTCCCGTCGGTCCACATGGTCGAACGGGGCACTGCCCTTGCCGGCTTCAATGGTTCGTCGCGCCATGGTGTCCTGTGAGTTCCTGTTCCTTCAAACGTTCCGCTTGTCTACGGTGCCCAGTCTATGTCCGAAGAGCGCCAATTCCGGGGCATGCCCGCGCCTATACGGCTCCCGGCGCCAGCAGCGATGCCAGCAGGTAGGCGACCGGCGCCGCGAACACGATGGAATCCAGCCGGTCCATCACCCCGCCGTGGCCCGGCAGGATGTTGCTCATGTCCTTGATGCCCAGTTCCCGCTTGACCATCGATTCGGCCAGGTCGCCCACGGTGGACGCGGCGACGGTGGCGACCGCCAGCACCAGCCCGAACCACCACTGCAAGTCCAGGAGGAGGACCGAGCACAGGACACCGACGAGAATGGCGCCGCTGACCGAACCGGCAAAACCTTCCCAGGATTTCTTCGGGCTGATCTTGGGCGCCATCGGATGCTTGCCGAACAGTACGCCCACGATGTAGCCGAAGGTGTCGTTGGAGACCACCAACAACAGCATGGTGGCAACCTTCAGGGCACCCGATTCCTCCAGCAGCAACAGCAGCGCAAAGCTGATGAAGAACGGCACCCAGCAAAGGATGAAGGTTCCGCTGAGCACGCTGCGGACCGCGCCGTCGGTACTGTCCAGGCACTTCCACACCATCAGGGCGACGCACGTCACCACCAGTGCGAAGGCCAGCCCTTCCGGTCCGCCGTAGTATGCGGCCACGGGCATGGCCAGCGCACCCGCGAACAGCGGCGGCAGCGGCACCTTGATGTTCTTCACCGTGAGGGCGCGGGAAACCTCCCACACACCGACGGCGGAGAATGCCGCCACCACCACAACGAGCGCACCGGGCAGGAGGAAAAGCCCGACCAGGACGACAGCCATGAGCGCGAGCCCGACGGCGATGGCTGCCGGCAGGTTGCGTCCGGCACGGGAAGGCTTGGCGGCGGCGCGCAGGGCACGCCGGCCGGACCCGCCCGGCTGCGATCCCGGACCAGCCGCCGGAGTCGGCGAACCGCCAGCCACGGGTTGAGGCTGGTCCGTACTCATCAGACCTCGAGCAGCTCGGCTTCCTTGCGCTTGAGAAGCTCGTCCACGTTGTCCGTGTGCGACTTGGTCTTGGCATCCAGGTCCTTTTCGGCCCGGTTGCCCTCGTCTTCGCCGACGTCGCCGTCCTTGACCATCTTGCCGATGGTGTCCATGGCCTTGCGGCGGATGTTGCGGATGGAGACCTTGGCGTCTTCGGCCTTGCCCCGGACTACCTTGACGTACTCCTTGCGGCGTTCCATGGTCAGCTCGGGCAGCACCACGCGGATCACCACGCCGTCGTTGGCCGGATTGGCCCCCACGTCAGACTCGCGCAGGGCCTTCTCGATATCGTTCAGCGCCGCCTTGTCGTACGGCGTGATCAACAGCGTGCGGGGCTCGGGGTTCTGGAAAGACGCCAGTTGCTGCAGCGGGGTCGGCGACCCGTAATAATCCACCGTGACCTTGGAAAACAGGGACGGATTGGCGCGGCCGGTGCGAATGGTGGCGAAATCTTCCTTGGCCACTTCGACTGCTTTGTCCATCTTTTCGGCAGCTTCGCGCAGCGTCTCGTCTATCACGGTCTCTCCTTCACGTCCTTCGTTCACTCCGCGGTGTCCGCGGTCCTGGCTCTGCTTTCCATCCTAGGCTATCCGGCCGCTGGGCCTGTGACCGTCAGGCGGTGACGTAGGTGCCGATCTGCTCACCCAAAATCGCGCGCGTCACGTTGCCTTCGCCCTCCATCCCGAAGACCACCATGGAGAGCTTATTGTCGCGGCACAGGCTGAAGGCGGTCTGGTCCATGACCCGGATATTCCGCCGCATGGCCTCGTCGTAGGTCAAGGTGTCCAGCTTTTCGGCAGCCGGGTCCTTTTTGGGATCGGCCGTGTAGACGCCGTCCACGCCGTTCTTGGCCATCAGGACGACGTCGGCGTGCACCTCGAGTGCGCGCTGGGCGGCCACCGTGTCCGTGGAGAAATAGGGCAGACCCGCGCCGGCGCCGAAAATGACCACACGGCCCTTTTCCATGTGCCGGATGGCGCGGCGCGGAATGTAGGCTTCGGCCACCTGGCCCATGGTGATGGCGCTCTGCACGCGGGTGTCCACGCCGGCCTGCTCGAGGAAGTCCTGCAGTGCCAGGCAGTTCATCACCGTGCCGAGCATGCCCATGTAGTCGGCCCGGGAGCGGTCCATGCCCGACGTCGACAGTTCGGCCCCGCGGAAGAAGTTGCCGCCGCCAACGACGATCGCTACTTCCACCTGTTCCACGGTGGCGGCGATCTGCTTGGCGATACCGCGGACGGTGTCCGGGTCGACACCGAGCTTGCCTCCGCCGAATACTTCGCCGGACAGCTTCAGCAGCACACGGCGGCGCTTGACGGTATCGGCGGTGGTCTGGGTGGTCTGGGATTCCATGGTGCCTCCCGGCGTGCGTGGTTCTGGGGGAAAGATTACGTGAAGGCTGAGCGACTGCCGCGCGGTGCGGTCAGTTGCCGATCCGGACATGAAAAAGGGGCGGTCACCGGTTGGTGACCACCCCCTTGTCATTGAAATCAGTCAGTTCGCCTTGGCGGTTGGACCGAGGTTACGCTCCGACGCGGAAGCGGGCAACGGCGGTTGCGTTGACGCCGGCCTCTTCCAGTACCTTGCCGACGGACTTCTTCGGGTCCTTGGCAAACGGCTGGTCCAGCAGCACGATCTCCTTGAAGAAACCGTTCAGCCGGCCTTCGACGATCTTGGCGAGGGCGGCCTCGGGCTTGCCCTCGGCGCGGGCGGTCTCGTCGGCGATGCGGCGTTCGTTCTCCACCGTCTCGGCCGGGACCTCGTCGCGGGTCAGGTAGGTCGGTGCGAAGGCAGCGCTGTGCACTGCGACGTCGTGGGCTGCCTCGAAGGCCGAGTCACCCTCGCCGTCCACAGCGAAGAGGACGCCAACCTGAGCCGGCAGGTCCTTGGACGTCTTGTGCAGGTAAGCATCGACGGTCTTGCCTTCGACGCGGGCCACGCGGCGGACGACGACCTTTTCGCCCAGCACGGCGCCTTCTTCGACGACAACGTCGCCCAGCGGCTTGCCGTCGGCGTTTGCCGCCAGCAGCGTCTCGAGGTCGGCGGCGCCTGATTCAACGGCCACGGCCAGTACCTTGTCAGCGAGTTCAATGAACTTGGCGGACTTGGCGACGAAGTCGGTCTCGCAGTTGACCTCGATCATGACACCGACGGTTCCGTCGATGACCTTGGCAGCAACCAGGCCTTCGGCGGTGGAGCGGCCTTCGCGCTTGGTGGCGCCCTTCAGACCCTTGATGCGGATCAGCTCAATGGCCTTCTCGGCATCTCCATTGGCCTCGTCCAGGGCCTTCTTGACATCCATCATGCCGGCGCCGGTGCGCTCGCGCAGGGCCTTGATATCAGCAGCGGTGTAGTTCGCCATTTGGACTCCAGTCCTCCCGTAATACGTAGTGTGCGGTGCCGCTGGCGGCGGGCCATCAACGGGCCCTGCCGCCAGCGGAAGTCCGGCGGCGCACAAGGCGCCGCCGGTTGAGTCGGATTTACTTCTCGGTGTCCGCGGCGGGTGCGTCGGCAGCGGGGGTCTCAGCAGCCGGCGCCTCGGCGGCGGCAGCGTCAGCGGCCGGTGCCTCGGCGGCGGGTGCGTCAGCGGCCGGTGCCTCGGCGGCGGGTGCTTCAGCGGCCGGCGCTTCAGCGGCCGGCGCTTCGGCGGCGGGTGCTTCGGTCGCGCCCTCAAGCAGTTCGCGCTCCCACTCGGCCATCGGCTCGGCCGGAGCTTCGGCGTTGCCGGCGGCGCGGTTGTTACGGGCGATGAGGCCCTCGGCAACGGCATCGGCGACCACGCGGGTCAGCAGGTTGACGGAGCGGATGGCGTCGTCGTTGCCCGGGATCGGGAAGTCGACCTCGTCCGGATCGCAGTTGGTGTCCAGGATGGCCACAACGGGGATGCCGAGCTTCTGGGCCTCGTCGATGGCCAGGTGTTCCTTCTTGGTGTCGACAATCCACATAACCGAGGGGGTCTTGGTGAGGTTGCGGATGCCGCCCAGCGTGGTTTCGAGCTTGTTCTTCTCGCGCTGCAGGAGGAGCAGTTCCTTCTTGGTGCGGCCGGAGGAAGCAACGTCGTCGAAGTTGATCTCTTCGAGTTCCTTCAGGCGCGAGATGCGCTTGGAGACGGTCTGGAAGTTGGTCATCATGCCGCCGAGCCAGCGCTGGTTGACGTACGGCTGGCCAACGCGGGTGGCCTGCTCGGCGATCGCTTCCTGGGCCTGCTTCTTGGTGCCGACGAACAGCACGGTGCCGCCGTGGGCAACAGTGGCCTTGACGAACTCGTAGGCGCGGTCGATGTAGGACAGCGACTGCTGCAGGTCGATGATGTAGATGCCGTTGCGCTCGGTGAAGATGAAGCGCTTCATCTTCGGGTTCCAACGGCGGGTCTGGTGACCGAAATGTACGCCGCTGTCGAGCAGCTGGCGCATGGTAACGACTGGCATGTCGTCACTCCTTCCGGCAGCATCCGGCTGTGCCTGGACTGCTGCCTCATAGACGGTTATTCAGCTTCTCGCCCGGCGGGCGAAGCTCCTGGCATCTGTCGGCCCCGCCTGCACGGCGGCGCATGCACCCGGACCGGGTTTCCGGACCGCCTGGGCACATTCCATCGCAGCAAATTTGCGACGGTGGATTTCAGACACGCGTAGTCAGCCTCTGTCCGGACATGCGTCATGGACGGAAAACTGCTTCGCCCAGTGTACTACAGGAGGCGGGCCGTTCCCGCCCGCTCCGGTCCTCCACAGCCGCCAAACCGGCGCACTTGCGCACACCGTGAGCGAGCGTCGCCACCGCGACTGCGTCTGCGGCGACGCTGGGTGGCATGAAGCCACCCTTTATCCGGCGCGCGGGCGCCGCGGCCTTAGCCATCCTGCTGCTGACGGCCGGTCCGGCCGCCCCGGCCCCAGACGCAGCCGATCCGCCGTGGGACTGGCCCGTCGCCCCGGCACCGGCCGTGCTGCGCGGCTTTGACCCGCCACCCGAACCATGGTCGAGCGGGCATCGCGGGGTCGATTTGGCCGTTCCGGCAGGGACCACGGTCCTTTCCCCCGCCGACGGCCGGATCAGCTTCTCCGGCTGGGTCGTGGACCGCCGGGTGATCACGGTAGACCATGGCGGCGGGCTGCGCAGCAGCTTGCTGGCGGTGGAATCCGAACTACAGGCCGGCGACGCCGTCTCCGCCGGCGATCCTGTAGGCAAGACCGCCGAAAGCGGACATTGCCAGTCCGCCTGCTTGCACTGGGGTGTGCGCCGAGGCGAGACCTATATCAACCCGCTGCAGTTCGTCATGGACCTGCGGCCGTCGGTACTGCTGCCGGTGCCGGATGGTTAGACGAACGCCGCCAGTCCGGTAATGGCTCGTCCGGTGACCAGGGAATTGATTTCGTGGGTCCCTTCGTAGGAGTAGATGGCTTCGGCGTCGGCGAAGATCTTGGCCATCTCATAGTCGGCAACGATGCCGTTTCCACCCAGGATGCCGCGGCCCAAGGCCACGCTTTCGCGCATCCGCGCCGTAGTGAACGCCTTGGCCAGCGCCGAGTGCTCATCCTTGGCCTGGCCTGCGTCCTCCATCTGCGCCAACCGGACCATCATGCCCATCGAAGCCACGGCATTGCCGAGGATCTGGACCAATTGATCCTGCACCAATTGGAATGATGCCAGCGGTTTTCCGAACTGGTGCCGCTCCACTGCATAACGCCGCGCCACATCGAAGGCCGCCAGCTGCTGCCCGACCGCCTGCCAAGCCACCCCGAGCCGGGTAACCTTCAAAACCTTGTTGGTGTCCCGGAAGCTGTTGGCGCCCTTGAGATGGAAGTCATCGGAGACCACCAGACCCTCCAGGGTGATGTCCGCATTCTGTACCGTCCGCAGGCTGATCTTGTTCTCGATTTTCGTCGCGCTGTATCCGGGCGTGGACGTGTCTACCAGGAAGCCCTTCACCTGGTTGTCGGCCACGTCGCGGGCGTAGATGACCACCCAATCGGAGAAGGTCGCATTGCCGATCCAGCGCTTGGCGCCGTTCAGGATCCAGTTGTCTCCATCGCGCTGGGCGGTGGTGCGCGTGCCGCCTGCGACGTCGGAGCCACCCAACGGTTCCGTCAGGCCGAAGGCGCCGATCTTCTTCATGGCGTAGATGTCCGGCAGCCAGGCGTCCTGCTGCTCTTTCGATGCGAGCGCCTCAATTGACCCGGTGAACAGCCCGTCGTGGACCCCCATGAACGTGGCAATGGAGGTGTCTGCGCGGGTGAATTCCGCGTGCATCAGGCCGGCGAACAGATTCGAGTAGCCCTGCCGACGGACCGGGCTGACCATGTCCAGATCCGCCAGCTTCGGAATGATTTCCATCGGGAACTCAGCCCGGTTCCAACAGTCGACGGCGATCGGGCGGACTTCCTTGGCCAGCCAGTCTCGTACGTCGCGCAGCCGGGCACGTTCCGCCTCAGAGAGCAGCGACTCGAAGGCGTAGAAGTCTCCGTCGGCGTAGGGAAGATCGTTCGGATCAATGACGCGCTGGCCCATAGTGGCTTTCCTTTTCAGTCAGGCAGGTGCCGGGGCAGACAGCACCAGCGGACGCCGCAAAGTTACTGAGCAGTAACATAGCGCAAGTACGTGCCCACGGCAACGGTCTACCCCCTCCACACTGAGACGAGGGGGCGTAGTGGCACGACGTTTTCGGGCCGATGGGGGTGCCGGAAGTTGCTCGGTAGAACGTTAATATTCGGGCGTGCTTTGTACGTTTAAGTGAGCACACCGGGAGGCTTATTTCCGCCTATCGCGGTCACCATTGCACCTTTAACTGAGCGTTTCACCTTCGGCGTGTCGCGACGGTTCACCACGTAATAAAAGCTTGCATGGGTGATGCACCACACAGGGGTGGGTAGCGTTTTTCTTGTCCGGAACTACAGCGGAAACCCATTCGCCGTAGAAGCAAAAATGGAAAAGAGATACACCATGGACAACACAAGGCTGCGCATCGTCGGGTCCTCTCTGCTTGTGGCTGCATTCGGCTTCACGGGCTTGGCAATGACCGCCGCTCCTGCGTCGGCGAGCACGGTTCAAAGCGTGTCAGCCAACAGCTTCGGTCACGACCACCACGGAAACGGTGGCGACCACCGGGGCGACCACAGAGGCGACCACAGGGGCGACCGTCGCGACCATCGCGAGCACCGTCGGCATCATGATCGCTGCGAGTGGAACTACGGCTGGTACCGCCACCACGATCACTGGGATCACGGCTGGTCCAGGGGCTGCGACAACGATTATTAGCCACCCGGAGTAAGACTCCACCATCACACATGTGCGGAACGGCGGGCGCAGTCACCCGCTGCTCCGCACATTTCTGTGCAGGGGCAACGTTAGGGCCTACCGGCTCGCTCGCCCGGTGCCTCCGTCCGGCTTCGGCGTGTCTCAACATGAGAGCGGACCGGGTCCAGGAGCGCTGGCTCCCGGACCCGGTCCGCATTGCACACGGTAGGGCGGGTGGGGCTTGAACCCACGACCGAACGATTATGAGTCGTTTGCTCTAACCGACTGAGCTACCGCCCCGTGCCCTACGATGTTACTGAATGCAGGCCGCGATGTTGAAACTGGCGCTGCTCGCAAAGGCGGCCTAGTTAAGGTAATCGTCCGCAGACCCGCCGCGGTAGAGCCGCTCAAAGGTGTCCATCGTCTCGTCGATGCCGTGCCGCACCGCCTTCGCATGGCTGGCCTTCCCCATCGCCGCAAGCCGCTCCGGGCTCTGCCCGAGGACCGCATTGAGCTTCGCCGCCAAGTCAGCAGGGTCGCGGGGAGCAAACAAGTAGCCGTTGACGCCGTCCTCCACCAGGTGCGGCAAGGCCATGGCATTGGCCAGCACCACCGGTTTGCTGGCGGACATGGCCTCCAGCGACACCAGGGACTGCAGTTCCGCGGTTCCCGGTTGGCAAAATACACTAGCGCGCAGGTAGGCCCGGCGCAGCTCGTCGTCGTCGACATGGCCCAGGAAGGAAACCCGTCGGCCCAGCCCCATGGCGGCAACCCTGCCTTCGAGATTTTTCCGCTCGTCGCCGCCGCCGACTATTTCGAGGTGGACATTCAGTGCGGGGTCCGTCATGGCCAGGGCCTCGATCAACGTATCCACGTTCTTCTCCACCGCGAGCCGGCCCGCAAACAGCACCGTGGGGTGCTCCGGTTTATCGATGGTCTCGCCCGGCGCCAATTCATAGGCAGCGGCATCAATACCGTTGGACAGGGGAAGCACCTTGTGCAGGAAGGCATGATCACGCATCGCCTTGGCGGCGAGCGGCGTCGGCGTCGTGACAACGGCTGCCTTACCCATGATCTTGCCCATGTCGCGCCAGGAATTCTTGGCCACGATGTTCAGGAACCACTGTGGGAATGGCAGGAACGGTTCAAGGTTCTCGGGCATGAAGTGATTGGTCGCAATGGTGCGGATGCCCCGTCGCACCGCTTCGGCGATGGTGGCCTGTCCAATCATGTAATGACACTGGATGTGCACCACATCCGGCTGCACCTCATCGAAGATCCGCTTGATGTCGCGCTTGATTTCCCAAGGCAGGCAGATGCGCCACGTCTCATGCGTCGGCACCGAGTGCGAGCGCAGCCGGTGCACTTGGGCCTCCGGACGCGGTTCCAGGAAGGTCGGGCCCTTGTCGCTTCTCCCGGCGATGATGTCCACGCTGTGTCCGCGCTTGGTCATCGCCGTCGCCAAACGAAATCCGAAAACCGCCGCTCCGTTGACGTCCGGCGGGTAGGTATCGGCAGCAATCAGGATCTTGAGGGGCTTAGGTCCGATGTCGTCGCTCACCTGGGGCAGGACTCCTTGATTCGTTGTGACAGGTTCTTCATCGGCGCTTCAGGACTACGGTTTCTTGCCCGAGGCTTGAGCCTGAGCCCTGCGCCGGGCTTCTTCTTTTTTCTGCAGGACGTCGGGATGGTGCCTCGAGAGGGCGATGACCCCCACAATAGCAACCAATCCCGCTCCAACCATGCCGATCGCGAAGACCGGTTCCACGTCGGGTCTGAGTTCCCCGAGGATGAAAATGCCGATTGAGATGCCCACCACCGGATCAATGACCGTCAACCCGGCGATCACCAAATCGGGCGGGCCGCTGGCGTAGGCACTCTGCACAAACCAGGATCCCAAGCCGCCCGCTGCGGCGACGGCGATAAGGGTATAGATCGGCACGTTGGCGATGAAGCCGCCGCCGGGTTCGAGCAAACGCAGGCCGATGATCCGCACCAGAACCGCGACGAAACCGAACAGCATGCCGGCTCCCAGGATGTAAGCGAAGGCATTGAGCCGGTGCCGGAACAAGAGTTCCAGCGAGAGGAAGACTGCAATGACAACGGCCAGCAGCAGGACTGCCGAGAGTTCCTCATCTGGCCGCACCTGATGGCTTTCACCGGTGACGTTGACGGCCAACAGGACGAAGACGGCGCTGCCTGCCACACAGGCCGAGATCGCCACGACCGTGATGCGGTTGAGCCGGATCCCCTGATCCTTGGAGTTGATGATGGTGGTGATCACCAAGGCAATGGCACCGATCGGCTGGACCACGGTCAGCGGAGCGCTGACCAAGGCGAAGACATTCAGGCCCATGCCGACGGCCAACATCAACAGCCCCAGAACCCAGCGCGGGTTGCGGAGCATCCGCACCAAGCCGGACACGCTCATGGCCAGGCCGCCAGTGTTGGCCTGCACCGCACTGGCTTGGCGCTGCGTTCCAAGCGCGAGGAAGAAGGCACCGAGCAGGGCGCAGAAGATCGCTAACCAGACCATGAGGCCCCATCGGCAGGGGGCCGGTGTAGCACCGCTCCCGACTCAACCACGGCTTGGCCCGTCCCCGACAGCCGCCCGCTGGGCCTTGTATTTCCGCCATGCCGCCCTCATATAACCCAACCAGGCGAGGACATGGCCGGCGCAACCCGCCGCCAGGATGATGTAGGACACGGCCAGAAGCCAGTCGTAGCCGAAGCCTTCAACCCTGTGCAGCAGCAGCAGCGGAGTCCCCACCAGCAGCAACGCGGTGCGGATCTTGCCGATGTTCGTGACCGGAAGATCCGGGCTGCCATGGAAAAGGATCAGGGAGAACACCAGCAGGATGGCATCCGGAATGATGATGGACAGCAGCAGCCACCACGGTGCAATGCCTGCAGCAACGAACGTGATGGCCACGATGATGAGCGCCAGCCGGTCGGCGACCGGATCGAGCCACTTTCCGACGGAAGACACCTGGTTGAAGCGCCGCGCGATATAGCCGTCAACCCAGTCCGTTGACCCCAACACCACCAGCGTGATGGTGGCAGCACCGTATGCCTCACGGGCGATGAACCAGACGAACAGCGGCACCGCAAGGAAGCGCAGCACCGTGATGAGGTTCGGGACGGTCCAGAACGTATGCAGTTCACGGTACTCAAAGTCGCGCCGCGTACCGGCACCGATAATCCTCAACGCTGTCCCTCCCCTCAGCCGTCATTCCACGCTTGGCAGCCGGCTGCGCTGCAGCCGGCTGCCTTGCCGCTGTGCGGCACCACTGTTTTTGTTATTTATGCAGCAACCGCCGAAGCATGACGCCGAGCGCCGTCAGCGAGACCGCCAGTGTTGCCAGCGGCTTCCAGCGCTCCTTCAACTCCGGAGCGGCCTCGCCGACTGAGTCCGCACTGGCTACCAGCCGCTCCGTGGCGGTATCTGCCGCATGCTTCGCGCGGGCCTTGGCCTGCTCCGCCCGGGGACGGGGGTCGACCCGGCGGCCGAGATCGTCCCTGAGGCTCGCCAGGTGATCGCGGCGCTCGGACGTGCGGGCACGCAGTTCGTCCAGCGTCGGAGCCGGCGGCTTGGGTTCCTCCCGCTCCGCCTTTTCCGGCTTGGCCGCCTTTTCCGGCTTCTCCTCGAGCGTGGCCGGATCGAAGCTGCTGCCCTCACGCAACACACCGACGTCGTACCTGACGCCATGGATGGCTTCGGCCGGCAGGAGGGGCATGGTCCTCTTCATCGCCGAATATCCGATCAGCCCCAGGATGGCTCCCACCACCAGGAAAACCGCCGCAACGATCAGCGCCGCCAGCCAGGCTGGCATAACGAGCGCCAACCCCATGATCGCCGCCACCAAGATGGAAATGGCCATGGAGACCAGGAACACCACGGCCACAAGGAGGATCCCGGCGGCAACGCCGACCTTGACGCCCTTGCCTTTGAGTTCGAGCAGGGCCAGCGAAAATTCGTCCTGGAGCTGGCGGGGCGTCAGTTGGCCGGCAAGCCGTGCCAGTTCCACCGTCGACATCTTCGCACCGGTTGCGGTGCTCCTGGGGCCTTCCGGACCGGTCATGGGCTCTGCCTCCATCATTGTCGGTAGTGCGCGAGTGTCCACACCATCAAATTATCATTCTGCCCCAGCTCGGCTCCTCAGTCGTAGGGAGGACATTCATGGAAGTGCCGTGGGACAAAAAATATGCGTAAACGCTTACGTTCGGTTGCCGAGCCATTTAGGCTGGCAGGCAGTCCGCATCCGCGCCCTCCGGGAGATCAGCCCATGAGCAAGGTCCTGCAGTTTCCGAAGAGATTCCTGTGGGGCGCGGCGACGGCCGCGTACCAGATCGAAGGCGCGTCGGACCACGACGGCCGTACCGATTCCATCTGGGATGCCTTCTGCCGGCTGCCCGGGGCCATCGTCGGCGGCCACACCGGCGAAACTGCCTGCGACCATTACCGCCGCTACCGCGAGGACGTTGCCCTGATGTCCTCGCTGAATCTGGCCGCCTACCGATTCTCCACGTCGTGGCCGCGGATCAGGCCGGACGACGCCGCGGTGAATCCGGCCGGAATTGGTTTCTATTCGAGGCTCGTGGATGAACTGTGCGCCGCGGGCATCAAGCCCTGGCTCACGCTGTACCACTGGGACCTGCCGCAGGCACTGCAGGAGCAGGGCGGGTGGGCCAACCGGGACACGGCCTACCGCTTCGCGGAGTATGCCCTCAACGTCCATGAGGCGCTCGGGGACCGGGTGCGGGTCTGGACCACCCTCAATGAGCCGTGGTGCTCGGCTTTCCTGGGCTACGGCTCAGGTGTCCATGCGCCAGGGGTGCAGTCGCGGCCCCAGGCCCTGGCCGCCATGCACCACCTGCTCCTCGGCCACGGCCTGGTGGTCGACGAACTGCGCCGCCGCGATCCGGGCGCCAAGCTCGGACTCACCCTGAACTTCACTGTGGCGGATCCTCTGAACCCGGACGACGAGGTCGACGTCGATGCCGCCCGCCGCATCGACGGCCAGTTCAACCGCGCTTTCCTCGACCCGATCTTCCACGGGGGTTACCCGCCAGATTTTCTGGCGGACGTGGAGAAGTACGGACTGGAGACCAGGATCCGGGACGGAGATTTTGATCTGATCCGGACCCGGATCCACACGCTGGGGGTCAACTACTACCACGGCGAAGCGGTGACCGGCCATCCACGTGAGGATGTCGAAAACGCCCATGCCGCGCCGGTAGAGCGCCCAGTAGCGCCGGCCTACCCTGCCGCCGACCATGTCAGTTCCGTTCCCCGCGGCCTGCCGACGACGGCGATGGGCTGGGAGGTGCAACCGGAGGGACTGTACCGGCTGCTCCTGCGACTGCAGGACGAATACAGCGGGCCGGCAGGGACGGCGCTGTACGTTACGGAGAACGGTGCGGCCTTCGATGACGAGGTCTCGGACGACGGCGCGGTCCATGACCCGCAGCGACTCGAGTTCCTGCGCGCCCACATCGTTCAATGTCATCGCGCAATCCAGGCCGGCGTGGATCTTCGGGGCTACTTCGGCTGGTCCCTGATGGATAACTTCGAGTGGGCCTGGGGCTACGAGAAACGTTTCGGATTAACCAGGATCGACTACAACACCCTGGAGCGGACGGTCAAGGACAGCGGGCGCTGGTATGCGCAGGTCGCTGCCAGCAACCAGGTAGACGCCGCCCCATAAAAAAGATCCCGCAACCGGTCAACGGTGCGGGATCTTTTCTCTTGTGCTCCCCCGACTGGACTCGAACCAGTAACCCTTCGATTAACAGTCGAATGCTCTGCCAATTGAGCTACGGGGGAATGAAGCGAATAAAACTCTAGCAGTCCGCCGACACAGAGCGAAATCGAAGCTTGATTCCCGCCACTGCGGCGGGCGGGCCGGCCCCGCAGTCGCCGCAGTGGCGGCCGGGGAGAGGATCCCGAGACTCGACGGTCAGGGCCAGAAAAGCAACGAATCCCCGACTTCGATTGAAGGCGGGGATTCGGCGTATCCGCTCCCCCGACTGGACTCGAACCAGTAACCCTTCGATTAACAGTCGAATGCTCTGCCAATTGAGCTACGGGGGAAAGCAGTCATCCGCGATCGGCGGTTTGACCTCCAACAGCATACTCAATGCAGCCCGGAACTTGCCAATCGTGGACCCTCCGGGAAGGCGGCTTGTGGCACGCCTAACATGGCCAGCCCCAACAACCGGCCTTCCGCCCGGTCCTATTCCGAGCGGAGCGCCCGGCGCTGCATCTCCAGTTCCATGAGTTCACGGTTGATCCGCTGGAAGTCCTCGGGATCTGCGGACGGATCCATCCGCTGCAATTGGCCCAGCTTGTCGGCCTTCAGATGGGTGATCTGCAAATCCTGCAGCCGGTTGAGGATCCCCCGGCAATACAGCCGCAGTCCGTCGTCGTTCTGTGCCGGCAGCGGCGTGACCGCCAGTTCGGAGACGAAGTTGCGCAGTTCCTCGGGCACTTCTTGGCGGATGGTCTCCACCCACTGCGACGGCGTGGCACCGGACACGCCTGCCGCCCGCACGGCGCCGTGAACGGCCACGTGCATGGGCGCCAGGAAGCGGGCCTGCATGAACTGTTCCCACTGGTTCGCATCGAGGAGGCCGGGTTGTTGGATGACCACTTCCAGCGCTTGGTGTTCCAGCCGGACGACGGGGTCGCGCAGGTCAGGCCTCGGGTAGGCGGGCGCAGGTGCGGGAACCTGGCCGGCTTCCGGCCCGTAGGCCGGAGCGCCGTCGTCATTGCCGCCCGCATCGTAGGAGTGGTGCGCAGCCTGGCCGTACGGCGCCCCGGCACGGCCGTTCGGTTGCTGCCGGGAAGGAGCGGCGGCGCTCCACCCACCCTCCCGGCCTGACGGACGGTTGTTGCCCTGCCGGTCCCGTCCCGGAGATTGCTGCCCGCTGCGGTTTGAGTCCTGTCTTCGGCCCGGTTGGTCCTGCTCGCGGCCCGTCTTCCCGGCGGCCCCGGCCTGTCCACGTTTGACGGCACCGGCCACGGCGCGGGCGACATCCTCAACGTCCATGCCCAGCCAGCCGGCCAGCTCACGCGAGTAGCCCGGCCGCATCGCCGGGTCCCTGATGTCGGCAACCACCGGCGCGGCGGCCCGGAGTGCAGAGACCCGTCCCTCGACGGTATCCAGGTTGAACTTCTTCAGCGTGGCCTTGATCGCAAATTCGAACAATGGGCGGCGGGAACTGATCAGTTCACGTACCGCGCCTTCGCCGTGGCTGAGGCGCAGGTCGCAGGGGTCCGCCCCGCTGGGCTCCACCGCAACATAGGTCTGGGCGACAAAGCGCTGGTCCTCTTCGAAGGCCCGCAGCGCGGCCTTCTGGCCGGCCTCGTCACCGTCGAAGGTGAAGATCACTTCGCCGCCGGTTCCATCATCGGACAGTAGGCGCCTGGCGATCTTGATGTGGTCCGTTCCGAAGGAGGTCCCGCACGTGGCCACAGCCGTTTGGATTCCGGAGAGGTGGCAGGCCATCACATCCGTGTAGCCCTCCACGACCACCAACTGCCGGCTGCGGGCGATGTCCCGCTTGGCCAGGTCAATCCCGTAGAGGACCTGCGACTTCTTGTAGAGCACCGTCTCCGGGGTGTTTAAGTACTTGGGGCCCTGATCATCCTCGTACAGCTTGCGGGCACCAAAGCCGATGGTCGCACCCGTCAGATCACGGATGGGCCAGATCAGCCGGCCGCGGAAACGGTCGTAGATCCGGCTGTTCCTGCCGTCGGATCCGTCCGTACCGCCGGAGAACATGCCGGTCATGCGCAGTTCGTCCTGGCTGAAACCGCGGCCGGTCAGGTGCTTGAGCAGGCCGTCCCAGCCCTGCGGCGCGTAGCCCACGGCAAAGTGGTCCGCGGCGGCCTGGTCGAAGCCGCGCCCGGACAGGAAATCCCGCGCGGCGGCAGCACCCGGAGTCTGCAGCTGCTCCCGGAAGAACTCCGCGGCGACTTTATGCGCATCCAGCAGCCGCTGCCGTTTGCCGACGTCTTCCCGGCGCGGGCCGGTGCCCCCGTCTTCGTACCGCAGCGTGTAGTTGATCCGGTGGGCGAGCTTCTCCACGGTCTCGGAGAACGTGGTGTGGTCCATCTTCTGCAGGAAGGAAATGACGTCGCCGCCTTCGCCGCAGCCGAAGCAATGGTAGGTGCCCACCTGCGGACGGACATGGAACGAGGGCGAGCGCTCGTCGTGGAAGGGGCACAGGCCTTTGAAGGAACCGATGCCTGCCGACTTCAGCGTGACGTAGCCGTCGACGACTTCCTTGATGTCGGTACGCTGGCGGACTTCATCGATGTCTTCACGTTTAATCAGTCCGGCCATAGTCCTATGTTATGCAGCAGTGCCAAATCGGCCGCCCCTCCCCCGCAGGCTGGTGACGGCGGGAGTTCCTGCGGGCGCCTGTGGAGGACGGCTCGGGTGCGCGCAGCATCAAAGCAGCGTCCGGTGGGCCCCCATCAGGCGTTCGTGCAGCGCCAGCGCGGACACATCCGTGAGCGAGGCGATCTGGTCGATCACCACGCGCAGGCGGGCACCGTCGTCGTCGGCGTCCCGCCAATCGGAGGCAAAAGGCTCTTCCAGGTGCTTCTCCCCGGTGGCGTGGAGCTCGCTGACCAGGTCGTGCAGGATTTCCTGCTGGTGCTCGTAGACCGGCTGGCGCAGATCCGTGGTCATCACGAACGTGGTGGCCAGCCCCTTCATCACGGCGATCTCGGTGGCGGTCCCCTGCGGCACCACCAGCTCGGCCTCGTAGCGCGTCAGCTGCTGCGGACCGTAGATGGAGCGGGTGGCTTCCATCGCGCTGGAACAGAAACGGCCGATCAACTGGCTGGTCATGTCCTTCAGCGCGGCCATCGCCTTGCGGCTGCCGTCCGCCTCGCGCACCCAGACCCCGGATTGCTCCAGCCGGGTGAGGGCGTCGTCCACCTCCTGGGCGTCGCTGGTGGGCAGATACCACTGCTGGGTATAGCCGATCACCCGGCTGCGGGTGTCGGCGCTGTCCAACCACCTGAGCTGGATGCGCCCTGCCACAATGGCGTCTTCGACGTCGTGCACCGAGTAGGAGATGTCGTCGGCCAGATCCATCACCTGGGCCTCCAGACAGGAGCGGCGCTCGGCGGCTCCTTCGCGCAGCCAGTTGAAGACGGGAAGGTCGTCCTCGTAGGCACCGAACTTGCTGGTCCGTTTGCCGTGGATGACCGGCGCGTCGTCCGCGGCCCACGGGTACTTGCAGGCCGCGTCCAGGCTGGCCCGGGTCAGGTTCAGGCCGGCCGGAGAGCCGTCCGGGCGCAGGATCTTCGGCTCCAGCCGGGTGAGCAGCCGAAGCGTCTGGGCATTGCCTTCGAAACCGCCGATGGCATGCGCGGCCGCGTTCAGCGCGGTCTCCCCGTTGTGGCCAAACGGAGGATGGCCGAGGTCGTGGGAGAGGCAGGCTGCGTCCACCACGTCCGGATCGCAGCCCAGCGTCCGGCCCAGTTCGCGGCCTACCTGCGCCACCTCCAGGCTGTGGGTCAGCCGGGTCCGGACAAAATCGTCCGTGTCCGGGGACACCACTTGCGTCTTGGCGCCCAGCCGGCGCAGCGCCGACGAATGAAGTACCCGCGCCCGGTCCCGTTCGAACTGCGTGCGGTAGGTACTCTTCGGTTCCTCCGCGTACCAGCGTTCCTGATCGAAGTCCGTGTATCCCGGCGTGGGCGGCGCCGGATGGCCGGTACGCGCCTCAGCCACCGGAGACGTCCAGTTCGGCTGCGGCGATCATCGCCTTGTGGTCCGCGTTCAGTTCCCGGCTGGTGAGCCAGCCGTCCGGCAGCGCCGGGCGCTTGGGTGAACCGGCGCGGCCCCGCGGGCCCTCGGCATCTGCTCCCGGGTAGGGCGCATCGGCGTCCAGTTCGGCCAGCAGTTCGCGGAGCACCTCGAGGGTGGGCACCTGGGCCAGCGCGGCCCGCAGTTCGCCGCCCACCGAGTACCCCTTGAAGTACCAGGCCACATGCTTGCGGATATCCCGCAGCGCCTTTCCCTCGTCCTCGAAATAATCCACCAGCAGCTCGGCGTGCCGGTAGAAACTGTCCGCAACATCCTTCAGCCCGGGGCGGAAACGCTTGTCCGTGCCCTCGAAGGCCGCCTGCAGATCACCGAAAAGCCAGGGACGGCCCTGGCAGCCTCGGCCGACGACAACGCCGTCGACCCCGGTCTGCTGCACCATCCGCACCGCGTCCTCGGCGCTCCAGATATCGCCGTTGCCCAGTACCGGGACGTCCGGCAAAGCCTCGCGCAGTTCGGCAATCGCGTTCCAGTCCGCTTGGCCCGAATAGAACTGGCTGGCCGTGCGTCCGTGCAGAGCGACGGCGGCCACGCCGGCGTCGCGGGCGATCTTGCCGGCCTCGATAAAGGTGAGGTGGTCGTCGTCGATCCCCTTGCGCATCTTGATGGTCAACGGCACGTTGCCCTTGGCTGCCTCGCGCGTGGCGGCCTGGATGATCGCCGTGAACAGCTCGGTTTTCCACGGCAGCGCGGAACCGCCGCCGCGGCGGGTGACCTTGGGCACCGGGCAGCCGAAGTTCAAATCGATGTGGTCGGCCCGGTCTTCCTGCACCAGCAGCCGCACGGCGGCACCCACCGTTTTGGGATCCACGCCGTACAGCTGGACGGAGCGCACCTTCTCATCCTCGTCGTGCGAGATGATCCGCATCGACTCTCGGTTGCGTTCCACGAGCGCTCGGGAGGTGACCATTTCCGCCACGTAGAGGCCGCCGCCGTACTCGCGGCAGAGCCGGCGGAACGCCTTGTTGGTAATGCCGGCCATCGGAGCCAGGATGACGGGGGTGTCGACGGTGATCGGCCCGAGTTTGAGCGGCGGAAGCTCAAGCTGGGTGGCCGATTCGGATGCAGCGGTAAGTGTCACCCGTCCATTCTCTCAAAACCGGGCAAATCCCGCGTCACCGGTGCCCACGCTTGTGGATCTCCGCACGGGCGAAAGGGCCGGGCCGCCGCCGGAAGGCCCGGCGTCCCCGAGGCCTAGGAGCGCAGCAGCCGGCCGAGGGCGCTTTCGGAAAAGTGCTCCAGCAGATCCTGCGGGTTCCGGTACACCTCGGCGGCGCCTGCCTGGGTCAGGACGTCCGCCGGGGTTCCGCCGCTCTCGAGGCCGATGCAGGGAATCCCCAGGTCTCCTGCGGCGTGGATATCCCAGACGGCGTCGCCGACGAAGACGGTGTCTCCTGCCCGCAGCCCGGCCGTGTCCAGGGCCGCTTGCAGGATGTCCGGCGCCGGCTTGCTGTTATCAGCGTCCGCCGAACTGGTGGCGGCGGTGATCGACCCGTCGGCGTCGATCACCGCGCGCAGCACCTTCAGCTCGGCTTCCTCGGCGGAAGATGCCAGCACGACGGCGAGGCCCTCCCCTGCCGCGCGCTCCACCAATTCCCGGGCTCCGGCAAAGCGGCGCAGCGCCGGCCAGTAGGTGGAGAAGACGGCGCCGTGCGCGGTCTTGAGTTGCTCGTCCCCGGACCGGTCGCGGCCGTCGTCGAGCAATTCCTCGATAAGCCGGTCCCCGCCCATCCCGACACAGCGGTGGATGGCAGCCATCGGGACGTCGAGGCCTGCCTGCCGGAAGGCCTGCCACCACGCCAGCACGTGCAGGTAGTTCGAGTCCACCAGCGTCCCGTCGACGTCGAACAGCACACCCTTCATGACGGCTCCTTTGGTTCGGCGGTCAGTCGCTGACGATGGAAGTTGCCGGGCCCAACTGCCGGGCGAGGCCGGAGTCAAGCAGCGGCTGCAGCACGGCCAGCACGGCGGTCATCGAATCGTCCACCTCCAGCTGCACGGGATACTGGGCCACCAGCATAGCCAGCAGCGCACGCACCGCCGCCTCGGCTTCTTCGGCCGGCAGCGCGGTGTCATAGCCCAGCAGCACGTCCGCCGGTGCGTCGGTGCGCTCGTGCGTGTAGCTGACCGCGAAGGCCTGGATCGTGCCGCCCTCGGCCTTGGGCGCGCTGCGCAGCACCACCGCGCCGCCGGCTCCCGCGGACTCGCTGAGCAGCATCTGCTGCGCCCGTCCCACGGTCATGTCCGCCCGGTCCCACACGTGGACGGAGTTGTAGAAGTCGGCCACTGCGCGGGTCAGTTCCACCGACCCGGTGGCCGCCTCCTCCAGCTGCGGGCCGGTCTCGCCAAGGGCCGGCAGCGGCAGCGCCCCGGGCGATACCTGCACCACGCGTGAGCTCTGGATCTGGGTCAGGCCGGCGGCCCGGGCAAACGCGGCACCGGAGGTTTCCGGCTCCACCTTCGCCCGGAGCTTCCGCACGCCCGACGGCGCCTGCTCGGCTTCGGCGCGGAGCCTCGCCAGCAGGTCGCGGGCCACGCCGGCGCCGCGGTGCCCGCGGGCAACTTCAACGTAGACCCAGAGCCGGTCCGGATGCAGGCTGGTTTCGTAGACTGCACCCGCGGCAACCGCTATGCCCTGGTCCTCCGCCACGATGCAGCGCGACCAGGGCTGCTCGGCGGACGGCCGGAGCATCGCCCGGAAGTGGCCGGCCTGGCCGGTTTCCGGATCGCCCCAGATTTCCAGCAGGGCCAGGTCATCGTCCTCGCGCCAGTCGCGGTAGGTCAGCTGGGCCATGGTTCTCCTTCAGCGGGGTGCGTTCAGCGGGTGCGCTGCCCTGGAACGGGCGGTTCCTGAGGCGGTAACGGATGCTTGGGCGTGGCCGGGGTCAGGCGCCGATCAGACGGGCCGCCAGATAGCCTTCGACCTTGTCCAGCGAGACGCGCTCCTGGGCCATCGAATCGCGTTCCCGGATGGTCACTGCCTGGTCCTCGAGGGTGTCGAAGTCCACGGTGATGCAGAACGGGGTGCCGATCTCGTCCTGGCGGCGGTAGCGGCGGCCGATGGCGCCGGCGTCGTCGAAGTCGATGTTCCAGTTCTTACGCAGCGCCGCGCCCAATTCCTTGGCCTTGGGCGAGAGGTCCTCGTTGCGGGACAGCGGCAGCACCGCGGCCTTGACCGGGGCCAGCCGCGGATCCAGCCGCAGCACGGTGCGCTTGTCCACCCCGCCCTTGGCGTTCGGCGCCTCGTCCTCGGTGTAGGCGTCCACCAGGAACGCCATGAAGGACCGGGTCAGGCCCGCGGCCGGCTCGATCACGTACGGGGTGTACCGCTCGTTGGTGGCCTGGTTGAAGTAGCTCAGGTCCGTGCCGGAGTGCTTGGTATGGGTGGACAGGTCGAAGTCCGTCCGGTTGGCGATGCCTTCCAGCTCGCCCCATTCCGAGCCCTGGAAACCGAAGCGGTATTCGACGTCGGTGGTGCCCTTGGAGTAGTGGCTCAGCTTTTCCAGCGGGTGCTCGAAGAGGCGCAGGTTGTCCCGGTTGATGCCCAGGTCCACGTACCACTGCAGCCGGGCGTCGATCCAGTACTGGTGCCATTCTTCGTCCGTGCCCGGCTCCACGAAGAACTCCATCTCCATCTGCTCGAATTCACGGGTGCGGAAGATGAAGTTGCCCGGGGTGATCTCGTTGCGGAAGCTCTTGCCGATCTGGCCGATGCCGAACGGCGGCTTCTTCCGCGAGGTGGTCAGCACGTTGTTGAAGTTCACGAAGATGCCCTGCGCGGTCTCGGGGCGCAGGTAGTGCATGCCTTCCTCGTGGGCCACCGGGCCCAGGAAGGTCTTGAGCAGGCCGGAGAATTCCTGCGGTTCGGTCCACTCGCCCTTGGTGCCGCAGTTGGCGCAGGCGATGTCCTTGAGGCCGTTTTCCGGCGCCCGGCCCTTCTTCTCCTCGTATTCTTCCTCGAGGTGGTCGGCACGGTAGCGCTTGTGGCAGTTGAGGCATTCCACCAGCGGGTCGGAAAAGACGTCCACGTGGCCCGATGCTTCCCAGACCTGGCGCGGCAGGATCACGGAGGAATCCAGCCCGACCACATCGTCGCGGCCGCGCACCATGGTCTGCCACCACTGGCGCTTGATGTTTTCCTTGAGCTCGACGCCGAGCGGCCCGTAGTCCCATGCGGAGCGGGATCCACCGTAAATCTCACCAGCCTGGAAAACGAAGCCGCGGCGCTTGGCCAGCGAGATGATCGAATCGAGGACTGATTTGGCTGCTGCCATGAGGTGGTTCTCCGTATCTCTCCAGGGCCGCTGGGTGCGGTCCGAGGGTTGTCATGGCACAGATCCGTCCGGCGGTTCCGGGAACGGATCGGCGCATAGCGAAGCTACAACGTTAGCCTACCGAAAACGCTGCCCCGAACCCGAATGAGGCAGTCGCGGCCGCAGGAGGTGCCGTCAACCGTTTCTGAAATCGCGCCGCCGCCACGGCAGCGTGCCGAGCACGGCGGCCAGGAGGGTCAGCAGCGTACCCAGCACCGTCGCCGTCGTAATCACGGTGCCCGGCGCCGGCACCGTCAGATCCAGCAGCAGCGAGCCCAGGATCTGCCCGGAAATCATGCCCAGGCCGGTTTGCAGCACGCCCAGCGAACGGACCAGCACGGCCGCCAGCGCGATGAAGACGCAACCGATCGGCCCGCCCAGGTAATACCACCACTCGGTCGGCAGCGGATTGCCCACGCCGGCGATCGCCACTTTGATGCCCCAGGCCGCCCACAGCAGCGCACCGCCCACCACAAAGTTGATCAACGTGGCCGGCCACGGAGAGCGGTAGTGCATGGTCTGCACCCCGTTCAGGGCCTGCTGGAAGCTTTGCAGGAAGCCGGCGGCCAGCGGCAGCAACACCGGCAGCAGCCAGGCGCCGGCCGGGCCGCCGAGGATGAGCTTGGGCGACACCGCCCAGGCCACGGCCAGCATGGTGAGCACAGCGCTGATGACTCGGATACCCGTCACCGGGCTCCTTCCGCCCGGCCCCCAGCCCAGCCGGTCCACCAGCAATCCGGAGACGGTTTGCCCGGTCACCACCGCGACCGTGAACAGCGCGATGCCGATCAGTGCAACGGTTTCGGCCTGGCTCAGGACCAGGAAGGCGCCGCTGCAGCCCGCCAGCAGGTACCAGCGCGGGAACTTCCGCTCCCGCAGCGCCGGAACCACACGGCGCAGTCCGCGGCGGGCCGCCGGCAGCAGCAGGCAGAGCGCTGCCAGCAGCACCAGGCCGGTGCTGAAGCTGACGACCGCGGCCGCCAGTCCGTCCTCGAGTCGCGCACCGAGCGCGCCGTTGATCCTGCCTTGGATCGGCATGCAGACGCCTGCCGCGACGGCCAGGGGGAGGCCGACAGCCAGCGGCAGACGATGGTGGATGGGCACACCATCTACCTTAGGGCCGTGGCGCTTAGGTCCGGGGCGCCGCCCCCGTGCCGGAAGGCTCCGCCGCACGGTTCCGCTGCCCCGCCCTCCGGCGCGGCGCCGGCACGGTGGCCAGCAGCAGGGCGGCCATGGCCAGCAGCGTGCCCAGCACGGTGGCGGGAGCCAGCAGGGTCCCGGGCACGGGGAACCACGCATCCAGCGCGAGCGATCCGAGCAGCTGCCCGGCGATCATCCCGATGCCGGCCAGCAGCACGCCGAGCGAGCGCACCAGGATGTTGGCAAAGATGACGAACATGCAGCCCATGGGCCCGGCCAGGTAGTACCACCACTCCGACGGCAGCGGATTGCCCGTGCCCGCCACCGCCGCCTTCACCAGCCACGCCAGCCACAGGGCGAGGCTGCCGGCGGCGAAATTGATCAGGGTCGCCGTCAGCGGGGTGCCGTAATGCACGCTGGCCGTTCCGTTCATCGCCTGCTGGAAGCTGCGCAGGAAGCCGGCCGCCAGGGGTAGCAGCACCAGCAACAGCCAGAGGCCGCCGGCCTCGACCAAGAACTTCGGCGACGCCGCCCAGACCACCGCCACCAGGGTGAGCGCCGCGCTGGCGATCCGCCGCGCGGTGATCGCCTTCCGTCCCGCCGGGCCCAGCCCCATCCGGTCCACCAGCAGGCCGCTGAGCGAAGTGCCGGCGACGGTGGCCACGATGAACAGGGCGATGCCGATCTGCGAAACGGTCAGGCCCTGCGACAACACCATGAAGGCGCCCAGGCACCCGGCCAGCAGGTACCAGCGCGGAAAACGCCGTTCCCGGAGGGCAGGGGCAATGCGGCGGATTCCGGCGCGTCCGCCGGGCAGCACCAGCGTTGCCACCACCATCACCGCCAGCCCCACAGTGAAACTGACGACGGCGGCCGCCAGTCCGTCGTCGAGCTCCGCGCCGAGCGCGCCGGTAATCCGCCCCTGCACGGGGATGGCCAGGCCGGTGCCGACGGCCAGCGGCAGGCTTAGGATCAGCGGAAGCGGCGAGGTACTGGACACACTGGACACCTTATGCCGGGCGAGGTCAGGCATGATGGAGGCATGGCTTCCGACGAAATGCATGACGTGCCGATCCGCGACGAAATGATCCGGCTGGGCCAGCTGCTCAAGCTGGCCAACCTGGCCGAGGACGGGATCCAGGCCAAGGAATTCGTCGAGAACGGGCTGGTGAAGGTGAACGGCGAGATCGAGACCCGCCGCGGGCGCCAGCTGCACGCCGGGGACACGGTCAGCTGCAACGGCGAAACGGTGCGCGTCAGCCGCGGCTGACGGCCGTCAGAGATCCCCGAGGCCGACCGGTCTCTACTCGGGGCCGGCGCGCCTCGATCGACCACCGAACCGACTCCCCGGTGGTCGACCGGTCTCTACTCGGCGCCGACGCGCCTCCATCGACCACCGGGTGAGTGTTACTTGGCGTTGAGCACCTTGTAGGTCAGGAATTCCTTCACGTGCGACAGCTCCTGGGCATTGATGCCGTGGCCGATGCCGGAGTAGAGAACCTTGGTCAGGTCCACGTGCTCGTTCGCCCACTCATGGGTGAACTCGATCTTGTCAGCGGTGATGACCGGGTCCTCCTGGTCGCGGCCCCAGAAAACCGGCGGCTTGATGGCCTTGACGGCATCGTCGCGGAAGAACCCGTTGCCGTCGGCCGGCACGGCGAATCCGGAGAGCCCGACGACGGCGGCGATCTCCTCCGGCCGGTGGCGCAGCACCGACGTTGCCACCGCCATGCCCATCGAGAAGCCCAGCACCGAAACGCTGCTGTGCTGGCCCTTGACGCTGTCCAGCCAGGTCACCACGTCGCCGACGGCCTTGGTCACCTTGTCCACCGAAAAGTCCGGCTCGTGCATCAGCGGGAACCAGGTGAAGCCCGGCCCCATCGCCACCGGCGCGCGGACGGCTGCCACGGTGAATTCCTCCGGGAGCCCGGGCACCAGGCCCATGAGGTCCTGCTCGTGGGATCCGTAGCCATGGAAGAGCACCAGCAGCGGCGTGCCCGCCCGTTCCTGCTCGGGCTTGGACCAGGCAACCACGGGCTGATAAGTAGTTTCAGTCATGCCGTCCATGATCGCACAGAACGGCCGTTACTTGAAAGTTTGAGTTTCTCCGAGCCGGCGGACCGCCGTCGTCCCCGTAGCGGTCCTGCACCTACCCCACGGTGCCGCTGCGGCCGATCTGCGCCGTCAATTCGGCAATGAACCGGTCGGGATATTCCAGGTGCGGCGAATGCCCGCAGTTTTCCAACAGCACCTCGGTGAAGCGGCCGCCGTTGGCCGCATATTTTTCCAGCACCGCCCGGGTCTGCGAGACCATCGGCTGCAGCGGGGCCGCCTCCTCCCCCGGCCAGCCCGGCAGCACGCCGGCCTTGCCCAGGCAGTTCAGGTCAAAGAACGAAGCATCGGAGACGATGGCGTCGCTATCGCCGTGGATCCACAGAATGTCCGGCTTGTCTGCCAGATCCACCAGGGCGCTGGTGTTGAAGACCCCCGGCGCCATCGTGTTGAGCACGCCCCGGCGCCCCGGGGCAAAGCCCGGCCAGTTCTGCGACGGGACGGAATCCCCGGGATAGTTGTCGGGACCGGTCTTGGTGCTGAGCATCGACTCGACCCAGATGCGCTCATGCGGGGACTCGAAGCCGGCATGCACATAGGTGGAGCGGTAGACCGAGAGCGGCGAGGCGGGTGCGTCGTCGCTCGTGTCGCCTGCTTCCAGCCGCGCCACGAAATCCGGGTTGGCACCCCCGCCGCCGGTTCCGGCGTCGTCCTGGGTGAGCCGCCGGCCCTCCGGACCCGCCGTCCCGCCGAAGCCGTACGGCGAGACCGGTGCCTGCAGCGTGAGGCTGAGGACCGGGTGTTCCAGCGCGTACTGCATCGCCACTCCCCCGCCCATGCTCCAGCCGACCAAGTGCGCGGGGGCCACTTGCAGAGCCTCGAGCAGCCCGTGGAGGTCATCGGCGAAGTCGCGCAGCCCGCGGCTGGCGTCCACCGGCGCCGTGTCTGTCCGGCCGAATCCCCGCAGGTCCGGTGCCACTACACGGTATTCCGGCGGCAGCGCCTGCATGGTCTCCTGCCAGAACAGCGAGGAGGAGACATTCCCGTGCACCAGCACCACCGGAATGCCGTTCGGCCGGTCGCCGGCGCGCTCCAGGACATTCAAGGTCAGCCGCTCGGTCGGCACCCGCCGCGCAGTGATTCCCGCCAGCAATTCCATCTCAGCTCCTCGAGATCCGGTCAGCCGGGACGGCCGCTCCAGCTCACACACTAGCCAAAGATTCGGCCGCAGGCCATGCTTTCCTGAAAGATGATTCAGGTATTGAATAGGCCAAATCTGTGCATCCGCAGCGCTTCTTGGGAAGATGTACCTGTGAGTAACTTGTCCCGTCCCGAAGCGCAATCTTCCGCTGCCGCCGCCGGCCACCCCTGGAGCCGCTACGTGGCCATTGGCGATTCCTTCACCGAGGGCATCGGCGACCCAAATCCGGACAGCCCGGGCGGCTACCGCGGCTGGGCGGATCGTGTGGCCGAGGAACTGGCCCGCGGCCATGAGGACTTCGCCTATGCCAACCTCGCCATCCGCGGCCGCATGCTGCAGCAGATCATCGATGAACAGATCGAACCGGCCCTGGCGCTGAAGCCCGACCTCATCTCCATCTGCGCGGGCGGCAATGACGTGATCCGTCCCCGCTCCGATCCGGACGCCATGGCCGAGAAGATCGATCGGGCCGTCTCCCGGCTGGCTACCTCCGGTGCAACCATCGTGCTGTTCACCGCGCCCGACATGGGCGACACCCCGGTGATCGGCAGTGTCCGCGGCAAGGCCGCGATTTTCAACGAAAACCTGCGCACGGTGGCCGCCCGCCACGACGCGATCATTGCCGATATGTGGGCGCTGCGGCAGTTGAAGGCGCCGCAGATGTGGGCGCCGGACCGGCTGCATTTCTCTCCGCTCGGGCACCACACCATTGCCGCCATGGTGCTGGACGCACTCAACGTGGAGCATTCGCTGCAGCCGGAGGCGCCCAAACCGCTGCCGCCCAAGCGCTGGCGCACCGCGCGCACCGAGGATCTGGTGTGGGCCCGCCAGCATCTGGTCCCGTGGGTGCTGCGCAGGCTCCGGCACCAGTCCTCCGGCGACGGGATCCTGCCCAAGCGTCCGGCCGCCGACCCGTTCTTCGGCCCGGGCATGCCTCCCGGCACGGCCGGGTAACGCGGCCTGCCATGCAGCAACCGGGTCCCCAGGACATCCGTCGCCACCGCTTGCGGGCGCAGCGGCTCTGGGACCATCCCGCGGACGACGCCGAGGCGGCCTTGCGCTGGCTCCTCGCCTTCCAGTCGCAGGAGTATGCCTACGCCCGCTGGTCGCTGGCGCAACGGACCGGTGGCCCCGCCCGGGACAACGCGGCGGAGGTCGATGCGGCGATCGCCGCCGGAACCATCCTTCGCACGCACGTCCTGCGGCCCACCTGGCACTTTGTGCACCGCGACGATCTGCGCTGGCTGATGCTGCTCTCCGAACCCCGGCTCAAGGCTGGCAACAAGGGCCGGGACCGGCAACTCGGGCTGGATGCGGCGACGGTCGCGCGCAGCAATGACGTGCTGGCCGCGGCGGTCGCTGACGGCCGGCACTGTACCCGGGACGAACTCGCTTCCCGGCTCACCGAAGCGGGGCTCCTTCAGGACGATGGGGTGAAGCTGAACGGTGCGCCGGTGCGCGGCCAGCGGCTGGGACATCTGGTGTTCCACGCCGAGATGGACCGGATCCTGGTCAGCGGAACGCCGCGGCCCGCGGAATCCGGCGCCGTGCAGCAAACATATGCGTCCTTCGACGAGCGCGTCCCGCCGCTGAAATCCGACTTTGTCCGGGACGCAGCACTGGCGCGGCTCACCGCGCGGTACTTCGCCAGCCGCGGGCCGGCCTCGGTGAAGGACTGCTCCGACTGGTCCAAGCTGCCGCAGGCCGACATCAGGCGCGGCCTGGAAGCCGGCGGACAGGAAGAACTGGAGCGGACCGAAGCCGACGGGGTGGAGCTCTGGTTCTCCCCCGCGGCCGGGAGCGCCTGCGGGGCGCACACGGCAGAGTACGAGCCGCCCCGCGCCGACCTGATCCAGTGCTACGACGAATACGTCATGGGCTACAGCAAAACACGCGGTTACCTGGGCGGGGCGGCGCCTGCGGCGCTGAGCAGCACGGTGCCGCAGCATGTGCTGCTGCTGGAGGGGACGATGGCCGGCAACTGGAAACACGCGCTCAAGCCCGGCTCCGCCGAGCTGCGGCTCAAGCCGCTGCGCGCGTTCAGCCCCGCGGAGCGGCGCGCCGTAGACGGTGCCGTGGGACGATACGCGGCGTTCCTACGCCGGCCCCTCACGCTGGAACTGGTCTGAACCGCCGTCGTCACGTCCGGTGGCGCCGCTGAAGCGGAGGGTCAGCAACTGGAACGGCCGCAGCTCGAAGCTGACCGAGCGCTCAGCCGGCAACTCCAGCCGGACCCCGTCCACGTCGCGCTCCAACAGGTCCGTGGCCGATACGCCCGCGAAGCCGAAGCCGGCGCTGATCGTGGCCTTCGCCCGGCCGCCGAAGGCCTCGTAGCAGCGCAGGATCACGTCGCCGCTTCGGTCCTCCGCCAGCTTGACGGCCTCGACGACCACCGCCGGATTGTCCACGCGGAACAGCGGTGCCACCGGGCCCGGCCCCACACCGTGGACGCGGCGCGCAGGCAGGTTGAGCCGGTAGCCGGCCCGCACCGCCTCCGGAATGTCGGCGCCGATCACCAACGACGTCCGGAAGGTGTGCTCGCCTTGGTCGGCCTGCGGATCGGGGAACAGCGGCGCCCGCAGCAGCGACTGCCGCACCACGGTGGCGGGCACCGCGCTCGGATCGGTCCGGCGGATGTCGTGCCCGTAGGTGCAGTCATTGGCGACGGCGACGCCGAAGCCGGGCTCGCCCACCTGCACCCAGCGGTGCGCGCAGGTTTCGAACCGGGCTGCGTCCCAGGACGTATTGCTGTGCGTGGGCCGGAAGACGTGGCCGAACTGGATTTCCGAGGCGGCCCGGTCGGCGTGCAGGTCCAGCGGGAAGGCCAGCTTCAGCAGTTGCTGGCGCTCGTGCCAGTCCACCGTCGTCTCGACCTCCAACGTTCGGGAGCCGGCCTCCAGCCAGACCGTCTGCGCCACCTGCGAGGCGCCGAAGCTGCGGCTGACGCGGAGCCCGGCGCAGGGAACCCAAGCCGGCGTCGTGCCGAAAGCAGCCTGCTCGGCGCGGTCCGCCTCTAGAGGAGCGGTGGCGGGGTCCACGGTACTGGAAAACGCCTCGATGGCATCGACCTCGCGCAGCTCCTGGCAGACGGACTTGTAGTGCTCGTCCAGATCCCAGGCGTCCCACCTGGTCGGCGTGTCGCGGAAGAGCTGCAGCAGATTAGCTTGCAGGCCGGCGGGTATGACCTCCCGTCCGCTGTCCAGGTCCACCAGTGAGGAGATCAGGCCGTCGGAACCGATCACCACCTTGAGCAGGTCGTTGGCCAGCAGCCAGCCCTCGCCGCTGGGTTCGATGCCGACGCTTGACGCCGCACCCGGATCGGTTTGGCTCACGGCGCTCATCGCGGGCACGCCGTCCACCGGATACGGCCCGGCATTGGCCACGGCGCTGCCGCTGCCGCGGCCGAGCAGGGCACGCAGCGAGCCGTCGGCCATGCCCGCCAGTTCCGCCGCCAGCCGTGCGTAGTTGGCCTCCGCCTCGCGGTGCACCCAGGCGATCGAGGAGCCGGGCAGGATGTCGTGGAACTGCTGCAGCAGCACGGTCTGCCACGCCCGCTCCAGCGCATCGTAGGGGTAGGCCGCGGCGCCGCGCACCGCCGCCGTCGTCGCCCAGAGCTCGGCCTCGCGCAGCAGGTGCTCGCTGCGGCGGTTGCCCCGTTTGGTGCGCGCCTGGGAGGTGTAGGTGCCGCGGTGGTATTCCAGATACAGCTCCCCCGACCACACCGGCGGCCGATCATATTCGTCCTCGGCGGCGCGGAAGAACCGCTGCGGGCTGGAGAGCTGCACCCGCGGCGAGCCTTCCAGGTCGGCCGTGCGGTGCGCGGCGGCGAGCATCTCGCGCGTCGGTCCGCCGCCGCCGTCGCCGTAGCCGAAGGGCAGCAGCGAGGTGTTGGCGGCGCCCTTCTCCGCGAAGCGCCGTTCCGCCCGGGCCAGCTCGGCGGCGGTCAGCTCGGCGTTGTAGGTGTCCGCCGGCGGGAAGTGGGTGAAAATCCGGCTGCCATCGATTCCCTCCCACCAGAAGGTGTGGTGCGGAAAGGTGTTGGTCTCGTTCCAGGACAGTTTCTGGGTCAGGAACCAGCGGGATCCGGCGGCGCGGGCAATCTGCGGCATTGCCGCGGAGTAGCCGAAGGAGTCCGGCAGCCAGACCTCCTCAGGCTCGACGCCGAACTCGGCGTGGAAGAACTTCTTCCCGGCGATGAACTGGCGGGCCAGCGCCTCCCCGCCGGGCAGGTTCGTGTCCGCCTCGACCCACATCCCGCCGGTCGGGACAAAGCGCCCGGCCCTGACCTGGTCGGCCACCCGCGCGAACAGCTCCGGGTCATCCTCCTTCAGCCAGGCATACTGCTGCGCGGAGGAGGCGGCGAAGACGAACTCCGGGTCCGACTCCAGCAGCGCCAGGACATTCGCGAAGGTCCTGGCAATCTTGCGCTTGGTCTCCCGGACCGGCCAGAGCCAGGCGCTGTCGATGTGCGCGTGGCCGACCGCGTGGATCCGGTGCGCGCTGCCGGCTGCCGGGGCGGAGAGCACGGGCTCCAGGACGGCCCGGCCGGCCGCCGCGCTGCCGGCGATGTCCGCGGGATCCAGCGCGTTCAGGGCGCGTTCCAGCGCGCGCAGGATCTGGGCGCGGCGCGGCTGGCCCGGATCGAGCTGGAGCATGAGTTGCTCCAGCACGGTAAAGTCCTGCAGCAGTTCCCAGGCCGCGACGTCCCGCAGCGCAATGTCGGCACGGCGGAAGGTGTAGCGCGGATTCCGCCCGGCGGTGGCGGGGTCGCCGAGCGGCGTGGGTTGGAAGTTGAAATTCTCGAGCAAATCCGGGTTGGCCGCCGCCTCCAGATAAAGCTCGACGGCGGCGCCCGGCTCTGCGTTTAGCGGCACGTAGGCGTTGCGCGGCTCGATGGCCTTGATGATCCCGCCCTGCGGGGTGTAGACCAGCCCTTCGGCCTGGAAACCCGGGATGCCGGGAGTGAACCCCGGGTCCAGCAGCAGCTCGGGCCGATGCCCGGCGTCCAGCGGCCATTCCGCCGGGACCTGCCCGGTGAGCCGAAACCAGCTGGTGGACCAGGCCGGCCCCCAGGTGCTGCCCAGCGCGAACTCGGTGTAGCCGGCCGCGACCGCCTCCCGGAACGGGACCGGTTCGCCCGGAACAGGCCAGGCCTGGAGCCGCACCGGAACTGCCGCCGGATAGACCGCCGGGTGCAGCCGTTCCAGCATGAACCGGCGGATCCGCGCCTCGACTTGGCCCCCGTCGTCGTGCACGGTGCCCTCCCCTCCCTCAGACTGCCGGTACGGATGGCACCATGCTGGCCGAAGAAGTCGAAAATGCACACCGCCACGGCCCCCGAAGAGAAGGTTCAGGGACTGATGCGGTCAGGACTGCGGGAAAAACGCCCGGGTGAGGTCGTCGTGCAGCTGGCGGACATCGGTCAGGAAACCGTCGTGGCCCAGCGGCGTTTCGATGGTGTGCACCTTGACCGATCCGGGCAGCGCTTCGGCCAACTGGCGCGACTGTTCCGGGAAGTAGAGACGGTCCGAATCCACCGCCGCAATGAAGAATTCCGTCTCCTCAAGGCCGCCCAGCGACTGCTCCAGCGAGCCGCGGCCGCGGGAAACATCGTGGCTGACCAGGGCCTCGGTGAGCAGGATGTAGCTGTTGGCGTCGAAGCGGGAAACCAGCTTCTCCGCCTGGTAGTCCAGGTAGCTTTCCACCGCATAGCGGCCTCGGGCCGACGGCGTGATGCCGCCGAACGGCTGTTCCTCCGCCTGCGCCGAGCGGCCGAACCGGTACTCCAGTTCCGGCTCCGACCGGTAGTTGATGTGGGCGATCCGCCGGGCGATGCCCAGTCCGGCTTCGGGGGCGGGGCCGCCGTAGTAGTCGCCGCCGGCAAAGTGCGGATCCAGCCGGATGGCCGCGACCTGTGCCTGCGCAAACGCAATCTGTTCGGCGGTGCTGGCCGCCCCGCACGCCATCACCGCGCAGCGCGCCGTGCGCTCGGGGAACGTTGCCGCCCACTCGAGCGCGCGGGCCCCGCCCATCGACCCGCCAAGCACGGTGTGCCAGCGGCGGATGCCCAGCGCATCGGCGAGCCGCGCCTCGGCCCGGACCGAGTCGCGGATGGTGACGAACGGAAACCGCGACCCCCACGGCGAGCCGTCCGGTGCCGGCGACGCCGGACCGGTGGAGCCGTAGCAGCCGCCAATCATGTTGGCGGCCACTACGAAATAGCGCTCCGTGTCGATGGTGGCGCCGGGACCGACCAGGTCGTCCCACCAGCCGTCCTCGTCGGAGGCGCCGCGGGCCACATGCGTGCTGCCGGTCAGGGCATGCTCGATCAGGACGGCATTCGACGCATCCGCATTCAGGGTGCCCCAGGTTTCATAGCCCAGGACAACCTCTGGCAGATAGCCGCCGGCTTCCAGCTCCAGCGCACCAACAGGCATCCTGCGCAGGACGCCGTCCGTCGCCTGATCCACCAGTTCCTGCGGTTGCACGATCGTCACGCTGCGTTCTACCTGCTTGCCTAGTCGTCCGAGCCCTTGGCGGCCCGGAAACCGGCCTCCAAATCGGCGATGATGTCATTGACGTTCTCGATGCCCACGGAGAGCCGGACCAGTCCATCGGTCACGCCGGCGGTCTGCCTCTCCCCGGCCGAAAGCTGGGCGTGGGTGGTCGACGCCGGGTGGATCACCAGCGAGCGCACGTCGCCGAGGTTGGCCACATGCGAATGCAGTTCAAGGCCGTCCACAAAACGCTTGCCGGCCTCGATGCCGCCCTTGATCTCGAACGACACGATGGCACCGGTTCCCTTCGGACCGTACTTGCGGCCGCGGTCGTACCACGGGCTCGACGGCAGGCCGAGGTACGCAACGGAAGCAACGTCGTCGTGCGCTTCGAGGAACTCCGCCACCTTCTGCGCGTTGGCCACGTGGCGCTCCATGCGCAGGCTCAGCGTCTCCAGTCCTTGGGCGATCAAGAAGGCGTTGAACGGGGAGATGGCTGAGCCCAGATCGCGCAGCAGCTGCACGCGGGCCTTGAGGATGTAGGCCAGGTTCGCACCCAGCGCACTCCCGACGCCCAGGTCGCGGGCGAAGACCAGCCCGTTGTAGGTCTCGTCCGGGGTATTGAAGCCCGGGAACTTCTCCGGATCGGCAGCGAAATCGAAGGTGCCCGCGTCCACAATCACGCCGCCGATGGCCGTTCCGTGGCCGCCGAGGTACTTGGTGGCCGAGTGGAGCACGATGTCTGCGCCCCACTCGATCGGGCGGATCAGATACGGGGTGGCCAGCGTGTTGTCCACGATCAGCGGCACGCCGTTCTCATGGGCGATGCTGCTGACGGCTTCCAGATCCAGTACGTCCTGACGCGGGTTGGAGACCACCTCGCCGAAGAACGCCTTGGTGTTCGGCTGCACAGCGTCGCGCCACTGCTGCAGGTTGTCCGGATCCTCGACGAACGTCACCTCGATGCCGAACTTGGGCAACGTGGTGCGCAGCAGGTTGTACGTGCCGCCGTACAGGCTGGGGCTGGCCACGATATGGTCGCCCGCCTCGGCCAAGTTCAGGATGGAGAAGGTGGACGCCGCCTGGCCGGAGGCCAGCAGCAGCGCGCCGACGCCGCCTTCCAGACTTGCCACCCGGGCTTCGACGGCCTCACTGGTCGGGTTGCCGATCCGAGTGTAGATGGGCGCCAATTCGGACAGGGCAAAGCGGTCCGCGGCACTCTGGGCGCTGGGGAACACGAACGAGGTGGTCTGGTAGATCGGCAGCGCACGGGCGCCGGTGGCGGCGTCCGGCTCCTGGCCAACGTGGATCTGACGGGTTTCAAAGGACCAGTCTGCAGTGGACATGGTTCAACTCCTTCAACGGAAGGGGTCATCCGGGATCCGGCCGTGCCGGCATGTTTATCCCGGGTGTGACCCGCGCTTGCGCACCGCCTGATGGCGGCTGCCTGGTCTTCACCCGGGGCACCCCACCGCGGTTGGAGGGTTGCCGGCCAGCAAACCGGGGTTTCACGCTGGCACTCATGACCTGTGTCCAGTCTCGGCGGAGAGCCCGCCCGGCCGCAAGAATATGACACCTTATGACCGCGGCGGCGGGGCCACTCCCCAGCTTCGCAGGGGCGCCGACAAACCCATGTCTGTCAAGGGTTCAGGTAAGAACCACCACGAAAACACAGTGACTTAGGTCACCCTAAGTCGAGAGAGGGTTCACAAAGTGCCAAGATATGCGTATGCGCTTCGACCACGTTTCTTATGCTGTTGAGCCCGACGGTCTGGCTGCCACCTCAGAGCGGATTTCCAAAGCTCTGGGTATCGACGCAGTCAAGGGCGGGGTGCACCCCCGCTTCGGCACCCGCAATATGATCTTTCCCCTGACCGACCACCACTACCTGGAAGTGGTGGAGGTCCTGAACCACCCCGCGTCCGACAAGGCGCCCTTCGGCCAGGCCGTGCGTGCCCGGTCCGAAGCCGGCGGCGGCTGGATGGGCTGGTGTGTGGAAGTGGACGATCTGACCCCGTTCGAAGAGCGGCTGGGCCGTCATGCGGTTCCCGGGAACCGTAAGTTCCCGGACGGGCAGGAACTGAGCTGGCAGCAGATCGGCATCAAGGGCCTGATCGCCGACCCGCAGGTTCCCTACATGCTGCGCTGGGATGACGGTACCGAGGCGCTCCACCCGTCCAACGCCCGCCCGGCAACCGTCAAGCTGATCGGCCTGACCATTGCCGGCTCCTCGGAGCGCGTGGCCGACTGGCTGGGCACCCCGGTGGATGACCTGCTGGATGACATCAAGGTTGCCTGGACCGCCCCGAACGGTACGCCCGGCATCATGTCGGTCCGCTTCGAAACCGCGAACGGCATCGTCGAACTCTAAGGCTCCGGTCCCGTCCGGCACGGCAACCGCGCCTTTCGCAGGGCTCCCGCTTGGTCTCTTGCTCCCACCCACGGTGGCGCATGAGGCGGACCGGGAGCCTTTTGCCTGTCCGGGGAGAGCAGCCCTTTGCCTGCCTCCTCGAAGTGCCGACTTAGGTACCGATCCCGATCGCCGGACCCAGCAGCGCATAGCCGACGAAGCCGGCAATATCCAGCAATGCGTGCGCGATCACCAGCGGCATCACCCTCTTGACCTTCGTGTAGACATAGCCGAAGACCAGGCCCATCAGGAAGTTTCCGATGCCCGGCCCGATCCCCTGGTACAGGTGGTAGGTGCCGCGCAGGGCGGCGCTGACAAAGATCGTGGTCCAGACCCCCCAGCCAAACTTGGCGAACCGGTTGAAGAGGTAGCCCACCATGACCACCTCTTCGAGGATGGCGTGGCGCAGCGCTGACAGCACCAGCACCGGCACGGTCCACCAGTATTCGTCCAAGGCCGCGGGAACGATCGCGGTGGTAATCCCCAGCGCCCGGCCGGCGGCATAGACGGCCAGTGTGCCGGCGCCCATCACCAGCGCCAGCAGGAAACCCAGGCCGAAGTCCACCCGGGGCCGGGAGAAGGTGAATCCGATGGAGCGGAAGGCCGACTGGCCCGCGGACGTCAGCAGGAACAGCACCAGGGCCACCGGCACCAGCGCAAAGATTATGCCCAGCATCTGGTACACAAAATCGAAGACTTCCCGCTGGTTCAGCACCGGGTTCAGCGTGGTGGTCTGCGAGGCCAGCGGTGCGCGGGTCATCTTCTCCAGCAGTTTCACCACGGCGTAGACGGCCGACTGCCCCAGCGAGAGCCCGAGCACGATGAGAACTTCCGCCCGGTAGTAGCCCAGCGTGCGCGGCGCACTCGCGGTCACGACCTTCTGCTTGTCCATAGCCACCATCATCCCAACTGAACCGGGATCGGCGATATTCGGAACGGATCCAGGTTCCGCTCTCCCCCGGCCTCGCATCGGCTTTCGTTGCGCCGGCAGCCATCCCTCGCTACAGGTCCAGCAGCAGTCGCTTGCCCTTGCACCGCGAGACGCAGATCATCATGGTGTCCCCGGCATCGCGTTCGGCATCCGATAGCAGCGAGTCGCGGTGATCAATCTCGCCCCCCAACACGGGCGTTTCACAAGTACCGCAGATTCCCTCGCGGCAGGAGTTCAGCGGGCTCAACCCAGCCGCTTCGAGGGCCTGCAGGATGGACTCATCCGCTCCCACCGCGACCTCCGTCCCGTCGGCCAGTTCGACGACGAAGGCCGCTTCGTCGCCGTCGGGCGTTGCCGGGGCATCGCCAGTGGCGGCGAAGCGCTCGCAGTGGAAGCGCCCGGGGTCCTCCCAGCCGTCGGCAATCGACTGAATGACGTTGAGCAGCGGACCGGGACCGCAGGCGTAGACGTGGGTTCCCGTGCCCTGCTCCGCCAACAGCTCGGCCAGCGGGTAGAAACCGCTTTCGTCGTCGGCGTGGATGTGGATGTCCCCGCCGAGCGCCTGGATCTCTTCGAGGAACGCCATCGAGGAGCGGCTGCGTCCCAGATAGACCAGGCGCCACGGTACGCCGAGTTCGGCGGCCTCGCGGATCATTGGCAGCACGGGGGTAATGCCGATGCCGCCGGCGATGAAGACATAGCCGTCCGCCGGCGCGAGGACAAAGTTGTTGCGCGGACCCCGCACCTGGATCTTGGTCCCGGGCCGCAGCAGGTCGTGCACGTAGGCCGAGCCGCCGCGCCCCTCCGGCTCGCGCAGGATGCCCAACCGCCAGGCGGACCGGTCCGTCCGCACGGAGCAGAGTGAGTACTGGCGCAGGAGGCCGTTGGGCAGGAGCACGTCGATGTGCGAGCCGGCGTCCCATTCCGGCAGCTCTTCGCCGAGCGGATGTTCCAACTGCAGAGACACCACGCAGTTGGACTCGCGGGTGATCGACCGGACTTCGACGTCAAAAAACTCTTCGTTCATGATTGCATTCACCCCGGGGAATCAGGCGGCGGCCGGTTCAGCGAGCACCGAAGCCAGGAAAGCCTTGGTGCGTTCGTTCTGAGGGTTGGTAATGATGTCCCGGGCCGGGCCCTCTTCCACGACGTGGCCGCCGTCCATGAAGACCACGCGGTCGGCGACATCGCGGGCGAAGTTCATTTCATGCGTGACCACCACCATCGTCATGCCGGAGGTCGCCAAGTCCTTCATCACTTTCAGGACCTCGCCGACGAGTTCGGGATCGAGCGCGGAAGTCGGCTCATCGAACAACATGAGTTTCGGTTCCATGCACAGGGCGCGGGCAATCGCCACCCGCTGCTGCTGGCCCCCGGAGAGCTGGCGGGGATAGGCGTCCGCCTTCTCGCTCAGGCCCACCTTGTCCAGCAGCGCCTTCGCCCGCGCTACGGCAGTGGTTTTCCGCTCCTTCCGGACCAGCCGCGGCGCCTCGATGAGGTTTTGCAGAACGGTCATGTGCGGAAACAGGTTGAACTGTTGGAAGACCATGCCCACATCCGAGCGGCTGTGGCAGATCTCGTTGTGGGACTGCTCGTAGAGCTTGGTGCCCTTGAGCTCGTAGCCGACGATCTTCCCGTTGACCCACATCCTGCCGCCGTCAATGGCTTCCAGGTGGTTGATGCAGCGCAAAAACGTGCTCTTTCCGGAACCGGACGGGCCGATGAGGCAGACCACTTCACCCTGCTGGACGTGCAGGTCAATGCCCTTCAGCACCTGGTTGGAGCCGAAGTTCTTGCGGATCCCGTTCGCTTTGACCATCGGTTCGGCGTGGTTCGTTGACGTCATTTCTTGCCGCCTTTCAGGGAGAGTGCGTCATGCGTTGCGAAGAACCGCTTCAGCTGCTGCATAGGCGTCGGCGGCAGGTTTCGCTGGTTGCCCCGGGCAAAACGCCGCTCCAGGTAGTACTGGCCGATGGTGAGGACGGACGTGATCAGCAGGTACCAGAGGCTGGCAACCATGAGCAGCGGGATCGTCTCGAAGGTGCGCGCGTAAATGATCTGCGCCGAATACAGCAGTTCCGGCACGGAGATCACGCTGACCAGGGCGGTGGTCTTGAGCATGCCGATGGTTTCGTTGCCGGTGGGCGGGATGATCACGCGCATCGCCTGCGGCAACACGATCCGGCGCATGGTCTGCAGCTTGGTGATGCCCAGCGCCCCGGCGGCCTCGGTCTGACCGTGGTCAACGGAGAGTATGCCGGCCCGCACAATCTCGGACATGTAGGCACCTTGGTTCAGACCGAGGCCCAGGATCGCCGCCGTCATCGGCGTGATGAACTGGTTCGCGTCCAGGTTGACGCCGGGGATGCCCAGCGTGATCACCGGGTACAGCGCCGCCAGATTGAACCAGAACAGCAACTGGACCAGCACCGGGGTTCCCCGGAAGAAGTGCACATAGGCGAAGGCCGCGCCGCGCACCACCGGGTTAACGGACAGCCGCATGACGGCCATGACCACACCCAGCACGATGCCAATGGCCATGCTGATGGCCGTGAGCCCCAGCGTGACGAGGATGCCGTTGCCGATGGAAATATCGCGCAGGTACATGGCCACGACGTCCCAGCCGAAGTTGGGGTTGGTGAAAATGGAGTTCAGCAGCAGTCCGCCCACAAGCAAGATCACGGCTGCGGCCAGCCAGCGGCCTGGGTGCTTCGCCTTGACGATGGTGTAACCATCGACCGGTGGGGCCACCGGCTCGGCTTCGGTAGTCACGGCAGTCATCGGGTTGGTCCCTCTTTCCCTACTTCGCCTCGAGCGCGTCGGCCGTGATCATGACGGACTTCGGGAAGTCCCATTTCTCGCCGATTTCCTGGTAGTAGCCGCCGGCGATGACGCCCTTCGCAGCCGCAGCTACGGCTTCTTTCATCCCGGTGTCCTTGGCCAGGGCAATCCCGAACGGTACGGCATCGTAGTCCTCGCCCTCGGCCAGTTCGAACTGGCCGTTGGCTTCCTTGCCCTGGTAGGCCAGCGGCACGCTGTCGGCGATCACCCCGTCAACACGGCCGGAAGCCAGCGCCAGGTTGGCGTCGGTCTGGCCCGGGAAGTTCTGGATCTTGATCTCTTCCTTTCCGTTGGCCGTGCATTCCTTGGAGAACTCAGGAAGGTATTCCATCGACTGGATGGACCCCTTCTGGCCGGCGATCTTCTTCCCGCACATGCTCATGGGGTCCATGGAGATGCCCAGTGGATTTCCGGGAGCGACGGCGATGCCCGTGCCGGTGTTGAGGTACTCGACGAAGTCGACGATCTTCTCGCGTTCCGGCGTGACGGAGAAGGCCGACAGCGCCATGTCGTACTTGCCCGAGGCCAGGCCGGCCAGAATCGTGTCGAACGTTGCCGGTACGTGCTCCACCTTCAGCCCCAAGGCCGCGCCGACGGCGTCGGAGAAGTCCACGTCGAAGCCGATCATGGTCTTGTTGTCGGTGTCGTAATACTCGAACGGGGCGTAGGTCGGGTCGGAGGCGACTTTCAGCGTTCCGGCAGCCAGGACGTCCTCCGGCAGCAAGTTCCGGGCCGCTTCATTGACCTCGACGGTTTCCACTCCGGCGCCCGTCGCGGCCGGCGCAGCGGTGTCCGCCGGGCCCGTAGCCGCGCCGGAGGCGTTGGTGCATGCGGTCAGGGAGACGGCCAGCAGGACGGATCCGGCCAGGAGATAGGGACGGGTGGCACGGTGAAGTGAATGACGCATGGACTTTCCTTTCATGGTCCGGACGGCACTGTCCGGTTGTGGATATCCGCACTGATCAGGAGACGACCAGTGCCTCGGTGCTAGAAAATTCAGTTTCGATGCGCAGCAGTGAGATGCGTCCGGCGGCAAGTGACGAAGGCGTCGGCCGCGGTCAGGGGACCCACCGCAGCACCTTGGCTTTCCGCGGGGCCAGGGTGATGACTTGGACGGCGGATTCCCCGGCGGCGAGCGAGAGCCGGATGGCCTCGCCGTCCTCGCCCTCGACAATGAAGACATCGCCGGCCCGCAACCAGCGTTCCCACGGGCCGTCCTCCGCCGCGACCAGCGCTTCGCCGCCGAGTCCGGTCACGATCAGCTGCTCGCCGGGCCCGCGCTGCAGCGTGCCGGTATAGCCGCCGGTGTAGCGGTGGCTTTCGGAGGCGATGTAGTTTGCATCGGCCTCCAGCTCCACGGTGGGCTCGGGGCCAGTTTCATCCAGCTGCACCGTCCACCGCCACGGGTCGCCGCGCTCGGCTGAGTCCGGACACGCCGCCAAGATCTTGGCACCCGTTCCGGCGGCCGTTTCGCCGCCCAGCGGGTTGGCTCTGATCAGCATCCACATGGCGGACCCTATGCCGTCCTGGGAGCAACCGGCTCCCGGCGGCCGGCCGGCTGGGCCGCAACCTTCGCCTGCTGTTCCTGCTTCAGCAGCGCACTCAGGATGCGCCGGGCCCTGGCCACGCCGCCGTCCTGGGCGATCAGCACGTCGAACTCGCCCTCGGGGCGGGTCTGCATGCCGATCTCCTGTGCCTCCAGTGCGGTGGCGTCCTCGTCCAGCACGGTGGCCAGGCCGATGCGCAGGTCTTCGGTCGCCTGCTCATTGTCGACGGCGAAGTTGCGGCTGAAGGCGTAGTAGTACCAGGAGTTGTGCGCGTCGATCGGCGTGATGCCGTTCAGCACCTTGATCAGGAAGCCCTCTTCGCGCGGCTTGCCCTCGCCGGTGATGCCCGAGTGGAGCACATGCAGGTTCGGCACGAAGAACTCCGTGCAGTGGAAGCGGTCGAACAGCCCGCGGGCGTCCATGGTTTCGGCGTACAGCGGCGGTGCTTCGACCGAGGGCATGAGGCGGTCGACGCTGACCACGTTGCCGTCGACCTCGACGGTGATCCCGTGTTCGTAGATGTAGTCATCGCCCACCGTGGTCTGGTGCAGGAAGGACTCATGGGTCAGGTCCAACAGGTTGTCGTGGATCAGGTCGGCCCGGCACTTGAAGTGGTACGAATGCGTGACGGTGGCCCACTCCGGGTCCACCATCCAGTGGGTGTCCGGGACGTCGGCCGGGTCGGCCAGTTCCGGATCGCCGGTCCAGACCCAGATCCAGCCGTCCTGCTCCACCACCGGGTACTTGCGCACCTTTGCGCGTTCCGGGATCGACGTCTGGGCCGGCACCTTGGTGCACATGCCGTCCGGGCCGTAGGTGAAGCCGTGGTAGCCACACTCCACGGAATCGCCGACGGTCCGGCCCTCGGAGAGCGGGAAGGCGCGGTGTGCACAGCGGTCCGCCAGGGCAATGGCTTCGTTGTCCTGGGTCCGGAACAGGACGATCGGCTGCTCGCAGATGACCCGGCGCACCGGCTTGCGGGTGACCTCCGTTGACCACGCCGCCACATACCAAGTGTTCAGCACATACATTTTCGGTTCTCCTCCATCACGTGTGTATACACTGTATTCAGAGCTCGTCTGTGACGTCAAGCACTTCCGATAAAAGGTTCAGTAAGTTACCGTTTCACCCGATTTCAGCCTGGCTACGCGTTCCTGGCGCCGGCTAAACGCTAGAGTGCACACAACAGAAGGAGGCCACCCATGCCTGCGATACCGAATGACGTGAGACCGTTGTCGGTCCGTGTCCATGAGCAGCTGAGCGCCGACATCATCAGCGGGGCGATCAAGCCAGGCTCAGCTTTGGCCCAGGAGGGCGTCGCTTCGCAGTACGGAGTGTCCCGCACACCTGTCCGGGATGCGCTCACCCAGCTGACGCTGGAAGGACTGACCACCCTCGTGCCAGGCAAGGGCTACATCGTCAACCAGCTCGACGAGCGGGAGATCGAAAACGTCTTCGAGGTCCGCTATGCTCTGGAATCCCTCGCGGTCCGGAATGCCATCGGCTCCTACACACCCCAGCAACTGGTGCGGCTCGGTGGCCTCATCGACGAGATGGAGATCGTTGACCCGCAGGACAGCAACGAACTCTTCCGGCTGGGCCGCGCGTTCCATCTGGCATTGGTGGAGCCCGCTGCCAACGACTACCTGCGCGGCGTCATTACCTCCATCTGGAACCACCCCATCCAGCACAGGATTACCTTGACCTACAGGCAGGGACCGGATCACCAGGCCAAGGTCATCCACGATCACCGCAGCATTCTGCAGGCGCTTAAAGACCAGAATCCTGACCGAGCCGTCGAGGTCCTGGCGCATTGCCACGACGTCAAAGACCCCAACCGCTACGAACACATCGGCTGAAAAACCGCACCAGCGCCGGCGGCGTGGCCTCAGCCCCTCCCAGCCAAGCTCACGCCGGCCCGCCACACCGCGGCCGTCAGCGGCATGCCGGGGCGATAGGCCAGGTGGGTGGCCGAGGGCGCGTTGAGCAAGTGCAGGTCGGCGCGGTGCCCGACGGCGATTGAACCCACCGCCCGCTGCCCGTCCGCGTCCCGGCCCACATGGCGGCCCAGCGCCAGGGCACCGCCGTAGGTCGCCGCGCGGACCGCTTCCTGGACGCTCAATCCCATCTGCAGCACCGCCGTCGTCACGCAAAAGTTCATCGAACTGGTGAAGGAGGTGCCGGGGTTGCAGTTGGATGCCAGGGCAATTTCCGCACCGGCATCCAGCAGCTGCCGTCCCGGCGCCAGCGGCTGTCGGGTGGACAGATCGCAGGCCGGCAGGCAGGTGGCCACGGTGCCGCGCTCCCCCGTGCCGCTGGCCCGGTCCCAGCCCGCCCAGGTACCGGCGAGCGCTGTGACGTCGTCGTCGGAGAGGTAGTTCACGTGGTCCACGCTGGCCGCCCCGAATTCCACCGCCAGCCGAACGCCGGGGCCCTCGCCCAGCTGGTTGCCGTGCACGCGCAACCCCAGGCCGGCGTCGCGGCAGGCGGCGAGGACCCGGCGCGACTGCTCCTCGTTGAAGGCGCCGCGTTCGCAAAACACGTCCGCCCACTGCACGTACGGCCTGACCGCGGCCAGCATGTCGCCGCAGACCAGGTCGGTGTACGCGTCCGCGTCGATGCCGTCCGGGACCAGATGCGCGCCGAGGTACGTCACTTCGTCGACCACGGTGGAGGCGATGCGGGCGCTACGGGCCTCCTGCTCCACGTCCAGACCGTAGCCCGTCTTCGTTTCCAGGTACGTGGTGCCGCCGGCCGCCGCCTCCGCAACGCGGGCCAGCAGGAGCCGGGTCAGTTCATAGTCGCTGGCCTCGCGGGTAGCGCCGGTGGTGACCGCAATCCCGCCGGCCTGATAGGACTGTCCGGCCATCCTGGCTTCAAACTCGGCGGTGCGGTCGCCGGCGAAGACCATGTGCGAGTGCGAATCCACCCATCCCGGCAACACGGCCCGTCCGCCGGCATCGAACTGTTCATCGGCGTCGGGTGCCTGCGTCGAGGAGCCGAGCCAGGCAATGCGCTCCCCTTCGATGATCACCGCAGCATCGTGGAGCACTGCCTCGGTGCCGCGGGCCGGGTCCTGCGTGTGCAGTTCGCCGATATGGGTGATGACGGTGCTCACGCGATCTCCTTCAGTGCCGCGGCCAGCAGGTCGGCCGGCTGGCCCAGCCGCGAGTGGATGCCGTTGACCGCCAGCAGTTCCCCGCCGACGACCACGGCCGTGACATCCGCCGACGTGGCCGTCAGCGGCAACTGGCCGGGATCTGAGCCTACCGTGCGCATCGAGGCCGGGTTGACCACGGCCAGATCGGCTGCCATGCCGACGGCGATGCCCGCCGTGGGGGTCGCCATCGCGGCCGCGGCTCCGGCCGATGCGGCGTGCAGGAGTTCGTCCGGTGTGAACCGGCCGCGCTGCCCGCTGGCCAGGCGTTCGCCGTGCTCCAGCGCCCGCATCTCCAGCCACGGGTCGACGACGGCGTGCTGGTCGGTGCCGAGTGCGATGAGGGCGCCGGCATCGGCCAAGGCCCGGGCCGGGCCAATCCCATCGGCAAGGTCGGCTTCGGTCGTCGGGCACATCACCACGGTGGCGCCCGCGCCGCCCAGCAATTCGATGTCCTCGGCAGTCAGGTGGGTGGCGTGGACGGCGCTCAGGCGTGGCGACAGCAAGCCGTGCCGCGCCAGCAGTCCGGCCGGTGTGACGCCGTACTCCGCCACGCAGGCCTCGTTCTCGGCCGGCTGCTCGGACAAGTGGATGTGCAGCGGCAGTTCCGGCGGCAGCCGGTCGGCAATGACCGGCAGCGCGGATTCGGGCACACCGCGCACCGAGTGCAGCGCGGCCCCCACGGTGATCCGGGCCGGGTCGAACCGGTCCGCGACGGCCTTGCGGAGCGAGTCCAGCCTGTCCAGCCAGGCGTGCACATCGCCGTCGCCGAACCGCTGTTGTTCAGGGGCCAGCGGCTTGCCGATGCCGCCGGCCAGATAGCAGGTGTCCAGCAGGGTCAGGCGGATTCCGGCGGCGGCAGCGGCCCGGCACAGCGCCAGTTCCATCGCATGCTCGCCCTCGGCGTCGTCGCCGTCGCCCTGGCGGCCGCTTGCAACACCGTCGCGACCGGGCCCGTCAGCACCGACGCCACCGCCGTACGCGGCGCCGTCCGGGCGGTGGTGGACGTAGTGGAACTCGGCCACGCTGCTGAACCCGGCGGCCACCATCTCGGCGAACACGGCCGCGGCCAGCCGCTCGTACTTGCCGGGGGTCAGCGCGCCGGCCGCCCGGTACATCTGCTCGCGCCAGGTCCAGAAGTCTCCCCCGCCGGAATGCGTGCGGCCGCGCAATGCACGGTGGAAGGCATGCGAGTGCGCGTTGGCCGCGGCCGGGAAGACCACGCCGTCCAGCACCAGCACGCCGGCGGCGGGATCCGGCCGCGGTGCCGTGCCCACGTGGGTGATGGCACCGCCGTCGTCGGTTTCCAGCAGGATGCCGTCCGCCACACCCGCCGGCCCCAGCCAGGCGCGTTCGCACCAGATACGGCTCACAGCAGGGCCTCCAGCACATCGGCGAGCGCGGCGGCGCCGGCGTCGGCGTCCCACGGTTCCACATATTCCTCCGGCGAGTGCGAAATGCCGGAGGGGTTTTTCACGAACAGCATGCCCGAGGGCACCCGCGCGGCCAGCACGCCGGCGTCGTGCCCGGCACCGGTGGCCAGCACCGGGGCGCCGGGCAGGGCATTCTCCAGTTGGCGCTGCAGGGCCGAGTCGAAGTGCACCGTGCCGCTGTAGGACTCTTCCGTCAGGGAGACCGAGCAGCCCTCGAAGGCGGCGATCTTCTGCGCCTTGCCGTGGATGGTCTCGACCAGCTGCGCGGTGACGGCGTCGTCCGGGTGCCGCGCGTCCAGCCACAAATCCACCCGCGAGGCGATCACGTTCGTGCCGCCGGGAACCGGCTGGATCCGTCCGACCGTGGCCCGGGCGTCGGGCTGTTTGGCGGCAATCTGCTGCACGGCGAGGATGATCTGCGCGGCGGCGACCATCGGATCCGCACGGTCGGCCATCAGCGTGGTGCCGGCGTGGTTGCCCTGACCGGCGACGCTGATCCGCCACCGCCCGTGGCCCAGGATGGAACTGCCGACGGCGATGGCCGGGCCGTCCTCGCCCAGGCCGCGGCCCTGCTCCACATGCAGCTCGATGAAGTCGCCGATCCGCGCCAGCGCCTCGTCGTCGCGCCCGAGGTGCGCCGGATCCAGCCCGTTGGCCCGGGCGGCGTCGGCGAAGGTGGTGCCGTGCTCGTCGCGCAGGTTGCGGGCCTTGTCCGGGTCGATGGCCCCGGCCAGCAGCCGCGAGCCCAGGCACGCCACCCCGAACCGAGACCCTTCCTCCTCCGGAAAAACCGTGACGGCCAGCGGCCTGTTCGGCTGCACGCCGCGCTCCTTGAGCACGTCGACGGCGGCGAGCGCGGAGGCCACGCCCAGCGGTCCGTCGAAGGCACCGCCGCCGGGCACCGAATCCAGGTGGCTGCCGGTGACCAGCGCGCCGCGCTGCGGCTCGCCCCACCACGCCCAGATGATGCCGTTGCGGTCCGTCTCCACCTCCAGTCCGCGGCGCCCGGCCTGTTCGATGAACCAGCCGCGCAAATCCAGCTCAGCGGTGGAGAACACCGGGCGCGAATACCCCCCGCGCTGCCCATCCCGCCCGACATCGGCAATGGATTCCAGGAGCGAGGTGACCGTTTCCATGATCAAACTTTCCTTCGTTTAGCTGTAGTGGCCGGAAGCCGGCCTTCGAGTAGGTTTGCACCGCCGGCATGCAGAGTAGTTGTGAGGGACGGCCGGAGGCCGGAACCGCTAAGCCGCGCATCGCCGAGCGAGGAACGAGCGAGGTGTCTAAGCGGCGTGCGGTTCCGGCGCAGGCCGCACCGCCTAGTCCGCCATCGGGATCCGGACACCGCGCTCGGCCGCCACCTCGACGGCCCGCTCATAGCCCGCATCCACATGCCGGATCACGCCCATGCCCGGGTCGTTGGTCAGCAACCGCTCCAGCTTCTGCGCCGCCAGTTCCGTGCCATCCGCCACCGAGACCTGGCCGGCGTGGATGGAACGTCCGATGCCGACGCCACCGCCGTGGTGGATGGAGACCCAGGTGGCCCCGGAACTCGCGGCCGTCAGCGCGTTCAGCAGCGGCCAGTCGGCGATGGCGTCGGAGCCGTCGGCCATGGCCTCGGTCTCGCGGTAGGGCGAGGCGACGGAACCGGAGTCAAGGTGGTCGCGGCCGATCACGATGGGCGCCGAGACCTTGCCCTCTGCCACCAGCCGGTTGAACAGCAGGCCAGCCTGGTGCCGCTCACCGTAGCCCAGCCAGCAGATGCGCGCCGGCAGCCCCTCGAACTCCACCCGTTCGGCGGCGGCGTCCAGCCAGCGGTGCAAGTGTTCGTTCTCCGGGAAGAGTTCCTTCAGCGCGGCGTCCGTGACCTCGATGTCCTTCGGATCACCGGACAGCGCCACCCAGCGGAACGGCCCGAGGCCCTCGCAGAACAGTGGACGGATGTACGCCGGGACGAAACCGGGGAACTCGAAGGCCCGGTCGTAGCCGCCCTTGCGTGCCTCGTCGCGGATCGAGTTGCCGTAGTCGAAGACCTCGGCGCCGGCATCCTGGAACTCCACCATCGCCTGCACATGCCGGGCCATCGAGGCCTGCGCCTTCTTGGTGAACCCCTCGGGATCGGCCTGGGCCTCGCGCTGCCAGTCCGCCACCGAGATTCCCTCGGGCAGGTAGGACAGCGGATCGTGGGCGGAGGTCTGGTCGGTGACCACGTCCACGGTGAGCTCGCCGGCCTGGTGCCTGCGCAGGATCTCCGGGAACACCTCGGCGGCGTTGCCCACATAGCCCACGGACCAGCCGCGGCCTTCTTCCTTGGCCTTCATGGCCTTGGCGATGGCGGTGTCCAGATCGGTCTCCACCTCGTCCAGGTAGCGCTTGCCCACGCGGCGGCGCAGCCGGGCCTCGTCCACGTCGACGATCAGGCAGGCGCCGTCGTTGAGCGTGACGGCCAGCGGCTGGGCCCCGCCCATGCCGCCGCAGCCGCCGGTCAGGGTCAGGGTTCCGGCCAGCGTGGGCGAACCGGTCCTGCCGGCCTCGTGCAGCTTGGCCCCGACGGCGGCGAACGTCTCGAAGGTGCCCTGCAGGATGCCCTGGGTGCCGATGTAGATCCAGGAACCGGCGGTCATCTGGCCGTACATCATCAGGCCCTCGGCTTCCAGCCGGCGGAACTCCGGCCAGTTGGCCCAGTCCCCCACCAGGTTCGAGTTGGCCAGCAGCACCCGCGGCGCCCACGGGTTGGTCCGGAGCACGCCGACCGGTTTGCCCGACTGCACCAGCAGCGTCTCATCGTCTTCCAGGTCCGCCAGCGTCTTCACGATCGCGTCATAGGCCTCCCAGGACCGCGCGGCGCGGCCGGTTCCGCCGTAGACCACCAGGTCCTCGGGGCGCTCGGCCACTTCGGGATCCAGGTTGTTCATCAGCATCCGAAGCGGCGCCTCGGTCTGCCAACTCTTGGCGGTCAGCGTGGTGCCGCGGGAGGCCCTGATGCTGCGGGAGGGATCGTGCTGGGTGAACGTCATTGTTGTGCCCTTTCTGGCTGGGACGATTCTGGCTCGAGGTTGCTGGTGGGAGTTTCTGGCTGGGAGGTTTCTGGCTAGGACGTTGTTTCCGGCTCGGTGAAGAGTGTGCCGGCCTGTTCGGCCAACAGCAGTCCGAATTTTTCTGCCGCCTCAGTTGTGGTGCGGTAGCTGGGAGCGACGACGCTCAGTGCCGCCACGACTTTGTCTCCGGCGAAGACGGGAGCCGCGACGGCGGTGACGTCGGCCTCCACGCTGTCCGCCATCACGGTGAAGGCGCCGCGGCCCACCTCTCCGCTCAGCGCCGCGCCGGCAGCGCTGCCCGCGATCGGGAAGGTCCGGCCCACCCAGTTCACGTGCCGCACCGAGTGGGTGCCTTCTTCGATGGCCACGTACAGCCCATGCTCGTTGCCGGCGGTCACGCTCAGGTACGCGGATTCGCCGGTCCGGTCCACCAACGTACGCAGGACATCCCGGCCGGCGTCGACCAGCGACTCATGGCTGAGCGCCTGCACGCCCAGCTGCACCATCCGAAAACCCGGACGGTACAAGGCGTTGCCGCGTTTGGCGGCGAATCCGTTGGCTTCCAGCGTGCGCAGCAGGCGCAGTGCCGTCGAGGCGGACAGGCCGACGGCCTTGGCCGCGTCGGCGAGCTTGACGCCGTCGTTCTCACAGACGATGCGCAGCAGTGCCAGCGCGCGGTCGGCCGCCCTGGTGGTGGGATCCGCACCCGTTTTCTGCACCATGCTGCTCCTCCATTGAGACCGGCTTTATTGCAGCCAGTAAAACATCAATTTCATCCAGCGGCAAGAAGTTTCCGGAAAGTATTGACCCACGCCACATCGGCTGGGTAGTTTCGGGTAACAGCCGATTCGTTTTACTCCTCGAAACGAACATGCCATTCATCGGCAGGTATAGGAGACCTTGATGCCCCAACTGTTGTCCGCGGCCCCCGCCGCCCGCCGCCCCCTTCTGGCCACCGCTTCGACGGCGGTGCTGGCCGGTGCCCTGCTGCTGACCGGCTGCGGCTCCGGAAGCCCCTCCTCGACCGGCGGCGGGACGCAGCCCGCGGCCCCGGCGGCCGACGGTTCGTTGGACCAGGTGGATCTGGGACTGATCCCGATCACGGACGTGGCACCGGTGTACCTGGGCATTCAGGAGGGCTACTTCGAGGACGAAGGCATCCAGCTCTCCGTCCAGCTGGCCCAGGGCGGTGCCGCGATCGTCCCGGCGGTCATGACCGGCGAGTACCAGTTCGGCTACTCCAACGTCGTCTCGCTGCTGATCGCGCGGGACAAAGGGCTGCCGATCACCGTGGTCTCCAATGGCTCCAGTTCCACCAACGCCCCGGGCAAGGACGTGACCGAAGTCGCCGCCCTGCCGGCAGCCGGAATCGAGAACGCGGCCGATCTGGTGGGCAAGACGGTAGCCGTCAACGCGCTGAACAACTTTGCGGATGTCACCATCCGGAATGCCGTTGAGCAGGCCGGCGGCAACCCGGACGACGTCGACTTCGTGGAGATGCCCTACCCGAACATGCCGGCGGCGCTGGAGCGCGGAGATGTCGATGCCGCCTGGACCACCGAGCCGTTCCGCACCCAGATCCTTGAAGCCGGCGGCGAGATTGTGGCCAGCCCGATGACCGACCTCACCGAGGACTTCGATTCGGCCTTCTACTTCACCTCCGAGCAGACCATGCAGGAGAACCCCGAACTCGTGGAGCGGTTCCGCCGGGCGCTGGAGAAGTCCTTCCAGTTCGCTGCGGAGAACGACGACGAGGTGCGCTCCGTCATCCAGGACTACGCCAAGATCACGCCCGAGCTCGCCGAGACGGTAGTGATGTCCCGCTGGTACCCGGAGATCAACCGGGAAGGCCTGCAGAAGCTGGGGTCGGCCGCCGTCACGTACGGCGTCCTGAAGAATGACCCCGATTATGATGCACTGATCGCCGACTAGCCCACGCGCCCGCACCCATCCAGACCGTTACTGCTTGAAAGGCACCATGTCCCAGCCCCAGCTCCAGACCGTTTCCGTGTCCGTCTCCGTCGGACCGCTCTCCCCCGCCGACGTCGTCGCCGTAGCCCGTCACGGCGCCGCCGTTGAACTCAGCGAGGAGTCGCTCGCCGCGATGGCCACGTCGCGAAAGGTGATCGAGGCGCTGGTGGACGACGACGTGCCGCACTACGGCGTCAGCACCGGCTTCGGCGCGCTGGCCACCAAACAGATCCCGGTTCAGCTGCGCACGCAGCTGCAGCGCAGCCTGATCCGCAGCCACGCGGCGTCCTCCGGTGCCGAAGTTGACCGCGAGGTGATCCGCGGGCTGATGCTCAACCGGCTGTCCACCATGGCCACCGGACGCACCGGCGTACGGCCCCTGGTGGCCCAGGCCTATGCGGGGATCCTCAATGCCGGCATCACCCCCGTGGTCGGCGAATACGGCTCCCTGGGCTGCTCCGGCGATCTGGCACCGCTGGCCCATTGCGCGCTCGCACTGATGGGTGAAGGCCAGGTCCGCAACAACCAGGGCGAACTGGTACCCGCGGCCGAGGCACTGGCCGCCGCCGGACTGGAACCGGTGGAGCTGCGGGAGAAGGAAGGCCTGGCGCTGATCAACGGCACCGACGGCATGCTCGGCATGCTGATCATGGCCTCGGCGGACCTGCACCGGCTGCTCAAGACGGCCGACCTCGCCGCTGCCATGAGCATTGAAGGCTTGCTGGGCACGGACGCGGTGCTGGCCGAGGACCTGCACGCGCTCCGGCCCCATCCCGGCCAGATTGCCGCCGCCGCCAACATGCGCACCGTCCTGGCCGGCTCCGCCCTGATCGAAGAGCAGAAACACGGCCAGCACCGGTTCACCCGGGTCCAGGATGCGTACTCGCTGCGCTGCGCCCCGCAGGTGCACGGCGCGGCGCGCGCCACCCTGGCCCACGTGGAATCGGTGGCCGGCTACGAACTGTCCTCCGCCGTCGATAATCCGGTGGTCACCGTGGACGGACGGGTGGAGTCCAACGGCAACTTCCATGGCGCTCCCGTGGGCTATGCGCTGGATTTCCTGGCCATTGCCGTGGCCGACCTTGCCTCGATGAGCGAACGGCGCACCGACCGGTTCCTGGACAGCGCCCGCAGCCATGGGCTCAATGCCTTCCTGGCCGATGACCCGGGCGTGGACTCCGGCCACATGATCGCCCAGTACACCCAGGCCGGAATTGTCAGCGAGCTCAAGCGGCTGGCCAATCCGGCGTCGGTGGACTCGATCCCGTCCTCGGCCATGCAGGAAGACCACGTCTCGATGGGCTGGGCCGCCGGGCTGAAGCTGCGCCGGGCCCTGGACGGCCTGACCCGGGTGCTGGCCATCGAACTGCTCACCAGCGCCCGCGCGCTGGACATGCGCGACGGCGGCGTGGATTCGTCCAAGAGCGCCCCGGCGGTGACCGCCGTGCGCCGGGAAATCCGCACCGTGGTGGAAGGACCGGGCACCGACCGCTATCTCTCCCCGGAGATCGAGGCCGTCCGCGTGCTGGTGGACAGCGGCGTGCTGCTGGAGGCCGTTGAGCAGGCGGCGGGCAGCGCACTGAACTGACCCGGACGGCACTACACTGGTGCCCGGAAACACCGTTGGTTCCGGATCGCCGGACCGGAACCAACGCCGGGAACATCGGGGGCCGGCACCGGAGAAGGACCTGCAGCATGGGCGCCGATACACCCGAGGGCCGGCCGAGCCGCCGCAAGCTGCTGCAACGGACCGTTCCCGTCCTCGCGGCCGGAATCGGCGCCGGGATCCTCGGCACGGCGGGCGCCGCAGCGGCGGTTCGGCCGGATGCCGTGCCCGGCGACGAGCAGCTCGCGCGCCTGATCGCCGATCCGACGTCGGCCACCCACCGAGCGCTGGTCCAACTGCTGGCCCCGACGGCCACCGCCGCGGCGCGGACCGCCCCGAACGGTCGGGTGGACCCCCGGCAGGCCGGCTACGACGTGGTCCTGCTGCTGGGCCAGTCCAACATGCAGGGCTGCGGGTTGCCCTTTGATCCCGCCATCGATGTGGAGTTGGACGGCATCGACCAGCTGGCCGCCTCCGGTCCCCTCAGCGGCCAGGTCATCACCGCCAGCGAACCGCTTTGCCACGTCGCCAGCGTGCGGGTGGAGGGCCGGCCCGCCGTCGGCCCCGGATTCGAATTCGCCCGCCAGCTGTGGCTGGCCCAACCGGCCGGCCGCAAGGTGCTGCTGGTGCCCGCGGCCATGGGCGGCACGTCGATCACCGGCAACGCCGACTACTCCTGGGACCCGGACAACGCCGGTGCGCGGATCAATCTGTTCCATCGCGCGCTCGACGCCGGCCGCCGCGCGCTGGCCTTGAACCCGCACAACCGGCTGGCCGCGGTCCTCTGGCACCAGGGCGAGGCGGACGCCGTGCTGGGCTCCACCCAGGCGTGGTACCAGGCCAAGCTGCTGCAGATCATCGATCTCATCCGCCAGGATCTGGGCCCGGCGCCGTTCCTGATCGGCGGCATGGTGCCGGAGTGGCTCCCCGGCGATCCGGGACGCCGCGGCATCGATGCCGCCCATCGAGCCGTCCCGTCGCTCCGGCCGCGGACGGCGTTCGTCGAAGGCCCCACCGGCGCCAGCCAGGACGAGGGACACATCCACTACAACGCCGCCGGCGCCCGCGAATTGGGGCTGCGCTTCTTCAGCGCCTTCGAGGCCGAGGCCGCCGGACAGCCCGTCTAGCAGCGCCCCGGCGCGTCCCGCTACCGCGGGAACGTACGACGGCGAGGGCTGACGGCAGCGGGAACGTCGCCGGCGCCGTCGTGCTCTCCCAGAATCAGTCCCGCCGCGAGTTCGGCGATCCCGGCCGAGGTCTGGAAGCCGTAACCACCCTGCCCGGCCAGCCAAAAGAAGCCTTCGACCTCGGCATCGAAGCCCACCACCGGATGCCCGTCGGCAGGTTCCGTCCGCAGCCCGGTCCAGGCCCTGGCCACACCCGTGATGGTCAGGGTGGTGCTCCTGCCGATGTGGGCGATGGCCCGCTGCACGTCGGCCTCCCGCGGACGGGCGTCCTCGGGTTCGCTCGGCTCGGTTTCGGACGGGGAAATCAGCACCTGTCCGTTCTCCGGCCGGTAGTAGAAGCTGTCGTCCGCCGCAGCCACCATGGGCTGCCGCGGCGACAACGGCCGGGCCACATCCACCACCGCCGCGGTCCGCCGGTACGGCACCAGCCCCTGCGGCTTGGCCCCGAACAGGGCCGCCACCTGGTCTGCCCAAGCCCCGGCCGCATCCACCACTATGCCGGCCTCGACAGTCTCCCGGCCGGCGACCAGTTGCCAGCCGCTGCCGTGCCGTCGGGCCGAGTGGACACGCGATTCCATCAGGAACCGCGCCCCCGCGGCCCGCGCCGTCCTCTGGTGGTGCTCCAGCAGGACGTCGGTGCGGCAGCCACACGATGTCCGGTCCAGCCCGGCGGCTTCAAAGGCTCCGGGCCGCAGCTCCGGGCTCAACCCATGCGCGCTGCCCGGGTCGATGAACTCCATCTGGCCGCTGGCGTGGTCCTTCACGGCGGCTTCGGATCCGATCAGCAGGAACGACCGGTGGCTGAGGATCTGCAGGCCGGTCTCGCCTTCGAGGCGGTGCAGCAGGTCCAGGGTCCGGACCGTGAGCTGCTGGATGGCCGGCGGGCCGTAGCTGGGCACCAACTGCCGGGCCGACCGGCTGGAGGTGTGGTAGCCCAGCGTGGACTCGGCCTCGGCCAGCACCACGCGCACCCGGCCGGCGAGTTCTGCGGCCAGCGAGAGCCCGGCGATGCCGCCGCCGATGATCAGGACGTCGCAGCTGATCGGGGTCATGCCGCCTGGACCGCCCGCCGGGACGCGACGAACGCCGCGACGCAGGCCTCGATGTCCTCCGGCGTGTGGGCCGCCGAGAGCTGCACGCGGATCCGCGCCGCGTCCTTGGGCACCACCGGGTAGCTGAAGGCGGTGACGTACACGCCGTTCTCCAGCATGGCCTCGGCGGTCCGGCCGGCGAGGACCGCGTCGTGGAACATCACCGGGACAATCGGGTGAACGCCTTCCAGCAGGTCGAAGCCTTCCTCGGCCATCCGGCGCCGGAACAGCGCCGTGTTGTCCTGCAGCCGGGACCGCAGCTCGGCCGAACCACCCACCAACTCCAGCGCCTTCAGCGTGGCCGCGACGATGGCCGGGGCCACCGAGTTGGAGAACAGGTATGGCCGCGCCTTCTGCCGGAGCATGGCCACGATTTCGCGGCGTCCGGAGACGTAGCCGCCGGACGCGCCGCCCAGAGCCTTGCCGAAGGTGCCGGTGTAGATGTCCACCTTGTCCTGCACGCCCGCATGTTCCGGCGTGCCGGCACCGCTGGCTCCCATGAAGCCGACGGCGTGCGAGTCGTCCACCATCACCAGTGCCCCGTACTTCCCGGCCAGTTCGCAGATTTGTTCCAGCGGGGCCAGGTAGCCGTCCATGGAGAAGACGCCGTCGGTGACGACAACCGTCCGTCTGGCACCCGCGCCGTCGTTCAGCTGCGCGGCCTCCTGCAGCCTGGCTTCGAGCTCGGCCATGTCCCGGTTCGCGTAGCGGAACCGGACCGCCTTGGACAGCCGGATGCCGTCGATGATCGAGGCGTGGTTCAGCGCGTCCGAGATGATGGCATCTTCCGGGCCGAACAGGGACTCGAAGACCCCGCCGTTGGCGTCGAAACAGGACGAAAAAAGTATGGTGTCCTCGGTGCCGAGGAAGCGGGAGACCTGCTGTTCCAGCTGCAGGTGCAGATCCTGCGTGCCGCAGATGAACCGAACGCTGGCCATGCCGAAGCCGCGTTCGTCCATCGCCGCCTTCGCGGCGGCGATGATCTCCGCGTGATCCGCCAGCCCCAGGTAGTTGTTGGCGCAGAAGTTCAGCACCTCGCGGGCGGAGCCGTCCGGCGCGCTGGCAGAAATGTGGCTGGACTGCGGTGTGGTGATCCGGCGCTCTGCCTTGAACAGGCCGGCCCCGCGGATCTCCTCCAGTTCGGCAGTCAACTGGTCCTTGAGCGTTCCGTACATGCTTGCCTCCCCTAAATCCGGGTCCAGTCGAGGACCACTTTGCCGCCTTCACCGTGCCGGGCGATCTCGAACCCGCGCTCCCACTCGGCGGCCGGGAGCACGTCCGTGATCACCGAGGATATCGCCGCGTGCAGGGCGGGGCTGGACGAGAGCATGGCGCTCATCGCGTACCAGGTTTCGAACATCTCGCGGCCGTAGATGCCCTTGAGCGTGAGCATGTGCGTGACCACCTTGGCCCAGTCGATGCTGATGTCTTCGGCCGGCAGCCCCAGCAGCGCAATCCGCCCGCCGTGGGTCATGTTGTCGATCATCGCCTGCAGCGCCGAGCCGCGGCCGGACATCTCCAGTCCGATGTCGAAGCCTTCGGCCAAATCCAGCTGCCGCTGTGCCTCCGCCACCCCGGTCTGGCTGACGTTGACCGCCATATCCGCGCCCATTTGTTTGGCCAACTCCAGCCTCGAGGCGGACACATCGGTCACGGCGATCTTGCGTGCGCCGGCGTGGCGGACCACGGCAATCGCCATCAGGCCGATGGGGCCGGCGCCGGTGATCAGGACGTCTTCGCCGACCAGCGGAAAGCTCAGGGCGGTGTGCACGGCGTTGCCGAACGGGTCGAAGATGGCGCCCAGCTCCGGCGTGACGTCAGGGTCGGTGTGCACCCAGACATTGGTTTCCGGGATCACCACGTACTCGGCGAAGGCGCCGTCGCGCTGCACTCCCACGCTGACCGTGCGGATGCACATCTGCCGCCGGCCGGCCCTGCAGTTGCGGCAGGTGCCGCAGACGATGTGCCCCTCGCCGGAGACCCGGTCCCCGATCTGCACATCCCGCACGCCGGTGCCGGTGGCCACGACTTCGCCGTAGAACTCGTGGCCGGGGATCAGCGGACTGGTCACCGCGCCCGCGGCCCAGTCGTCCCACGCCTGGATGTGCAAGTCGGTGCCGCAGATGCCGGTGGTCAACACTTTGATCTTGACCTCGCCGAAGCCGGGTTCCGGTTCCGGCCGGTCCGCCAGCTCAAAGCCGGCCTGTGGGCCGGGCTTGAAGAGCGCCTTCACGCATTGTCCTTTTCTCTCGGTCCGGCCGGGAGCACGCGGCCGCCCGGACGGTGGCCCGGGTCACTAGGCCCACTCTACGGAAGAGCTCCGCCGAAGTGGAGCGCGTCACAGTACAGGACCGCGTGCGGCGCTGTAGTTTGGCTGGCAAGCACTCTTCCTCCCCTTTAGACGTGAGCGAGGCCCGCCGTGGCAACCACACAGCAGATGATTCCGGCGATCACCGACGACCCGTACGCGGATGACGTACTGGCCCACCCGTACAGCCTGTTCGGCCGGATGCGGGCGGCCGGCCCGGCGGTCTGGCTGGAGAAGTACCAGGTGCCGGCCTTCGCACGCTACGCCGAGTGCCGCGACATTCTCGCCGACCACGAGACCTTCATCTCCGCCGCCGGCGTGGGCCCCAAGGACCTGCTGAAGGAACCGAACTGGCGGCCGCAGGGCATCCTCGAGTCCGACCCGCCGCGGCACACCCTGATGCGGGACGCCATGGCCGGGGTGATCTCGCCCAAGGGGACGCGTGCGCTGCGCGCCGGCTTCGAGGCCTACGCCGGCCAGCTGCTGCCGGGGCTGCTGGCGCGTGGTTCGATCGACGGCGTCAAGGACCTGGCCGAGGTGTTCCCGCTCCGGGCGTTCGGCGACGCCGTGGGCATTCCGCGGGAGGGCCGCGAGGAGAACCTGCTGGCCCATGGGGCGATGAACTTCAGCCACTTCGGCCCGGAAAACGAACGCCACCGCTACTACTTCGAACAAGGTGCCGGCACTCCCGAGTGGGTGATGGACCGGACCCGGCGGGAAAACCTCAGCCCCGGCGGAATGGGCGAGCAGCTGTGGCAGTACGTCGACCGCGGCGAACTGCCGGCGGACATGGCCCCGCTGGTGGTCAGGGCCCTGCTCTCCGCCGGTCTGGATACCACGGTGATCGGCATCGGCAACGCGCTCAAGCTCTTTGCCGAGCATCCGGACCAGTGGCGCATCCTGCGGGAGAACCCGCGGATGGTTTCGCTGGCCATCAACGAGGTACTGCGCTTCGAGTCCCCGTTCCAGTCCTTTTACCGGACCACGTCCGCGGACACCGAGATCGCCGGCGTCCAGCTGGCAGCCGGCAGCAAGCTGGCGCTGTTTTTGGGCTCGGCCAACCGGGACGAGCTCCAGTTCGGTCCGGATGCGGACGTCTTCCGGGTCGAACGCGACGCCGCCAGCATGATCGCCTTCGGCAACGGCATCCACCGCTGCGTCGGCCAGCCCATCACGCGGCTGGAGATGCACGTTGTGCTGACCTGGCTGGCCCATCACGTGGAGCGGATCGAGCTCACCGGCGAACCTGTCCCGTACCTGCACAACACGCTGAAGGGCTACAGGTCGCTTCCCCTGCGGCTGCTGCCGGCCTGACCCTCGGCTGGATCGTCCCGACCGCAGCAGGCTAGACTGTGACTTCTGCCACAGATCCGTGGCGGTGATCCGGTACAAGGGGGATCTCCAGTGCCGCACTCTGCCCAGCCAACGTCCCGTCCCGTGCAGGACCGGGCCTACCAGGCCCACGAAGGGCTCGATCCGGACGGGCTGACCGGCCGTTCCGGAAGCCTGCGCTTCGGGGGCCTGCGCCCGGTGGTCCGCGACTCGTGGCAACGGTCCCTGCGGCACGCCGCGGATCCGGACCGCGCGTTGGCCCGGCTGGTTCTGGCCGAGGACGAACTGGACGCGTTCCGCCGGAACCATCCGCTGGCCGCCATCATGCCTGTCTTCAGCCGGCTCCTGGTGGAACCCAGCCATGAAGCAGGGATGCTCGTGGCCGTCGGCGACCAGCACGGGCGCCTGCTCTGGGTGGATGGCGATACCCGGCTGAGGGAACGCGCGGAGGGCATGATGTTCATGCCGGGCACCGACTGGTCGGAGGCTTCCGTGGGCACCAGCGCCCCCGGCACCGCCCTGGCCCTGGGCCACGGGGTGCAGATTGCCGGCGCCGAGCATTTCAGCAGAGCGGTCCATTTGTGGAGCTGTACCGCGGTCCCTATCCACGACCCGGATTCCGGCGCTGTGCTCGGCGTGGTGGATCTGACCGGCGGGGAGGAAGCCGCCGCTCCGCATACGCTGTCGCTGGTCCGGGCGGCGGTGGCCGCGGCCGAGGCCGAGCTGCGGATCATCCGCCTGCAGGCGGCGCCCGGCAGCCGGGCCCGGCAACAGCCCGCCGGCCTCAGCATCACGGGCCGGGACCATGGCATTCTGGAGCTGGCCGGCCGGCGGGTCGAATTGTCCCAGCGGCATACCGAGATCCTCACCCTGATGGCCATGCACCCGGCCGGCCTGACCGCCGAGCAACTGGCCGACCAGCTCAACCCGCACGCCCGCGGCGCAACACTGCGGGCCGAGATGGTCCGGCTGCGCAAACTGCTGGCCGGCATCAGCCCGGCCGCGGTCCCCGATTCCCGGCCGTACCGGCTGCGGCAACCGCTGGCCGTGGACGCGCAGCGTGCCCTGCAGTGCCTGGCCCGCGGCTCGTACCGCCAGGCGCTGGATCTCTACCAGGGCCAGATCATTCCGGGATCCGAGGCGCCGGGCATCGTCGATTTCCGCCACCACGTCAGCGCCACGCTGCGCGAGTCGGTGCTCAGCAGTGCCTCGCCGGAAACGGTGCTGCGCTACCTTCAGCTTCCCGAGGCGAAGAACGACGGCGATGCCTGGCACGCCGCGCTCCGCCTCCTGCCGCCGCGCTCACCGCGGCGGGCCGGCGTCGTCGCCCGCTTGGAGCAGCTGGAGGCGGCGGACAGCTGACCGGCCCCAACGCGCGGGTGCAACCTCGATGCAACCTTGCCTTCCCTAGGCTCATCACCACAGACAGTGCAGTCTGCCGGACCAGCGCGGTCCGGAACCGAAGCCGAAGGAGTCGAGATGACTGTTTACGCCCAGCCCGGAACCGAGGGATCACCGGTCAGCTTCAAGCAACGCTACGAGAACTGGATCGGCGGCGAATGGGTCGCCCCGGTGAAGAACCAGTACTTTGAGAACATCTCCCCCGTGACCGGCAAGCCGTTCTGCGAGGTGGCACGCGGCACCGCCGAAGACATCGACCTGGCCCTGGATGCCGCACACAAGGCAGCACCGGCCTGGGGCAAGACATCGGTGGCGGACCGGGCAGCCGTGCTGAACCGGATCGCCGACCGGATCGAGGAGAACCTCGAGCTGCTGGCCGTGGCGGAAACCTGGGACAACGGCAAGGCCGTCCGCGAGACGCTGGCGGCAGATATCCCGCTGGCCGCCGACCACTTCCGCTATTTCGCCTCCGCTATCCGCGCGCAGGAGGGCCGGCTCTCCCAGCTCGACGACGACACCACCGCCTACCATTACCACGAGCCGCTGGGTGTGGTCGGCCAGATCATTCCGTGGAATTTCCCCATCCTGATGGCCACCTGGAAGCTGGCGCCCGCGCTCGCGGCGGGCAACGCCGTCGTGCTTAAGCCTGCGGAGCAGACCCCCGCGTCCATCCTGGTGCTGATGGAACTGATCGCGGACATCCTGCCGGCCGGCGTGGTCAACGTGGTCAACGGTTTCGGTGTGGAGGCCGGCAAGCCGCTCGCCTCCAGCCCGCGGATCCGCAAGATCGCCTTCACCGGCGAAACCACCACCGGCCGGCTGATCAGCCAGTACGCGTCCCAGAACCTGATCCCGGTCACCCTGGAGCTGGGCGGAAAGAGCCCGAACATCTTCTTCTCCGACGTGGCGTCCGAGAACGATGCGTTCTACGACAAGGCGCTGGAGGGCTTCACGCTGTTCGCGTTCAACCAGGGCGAAGTCTGCACCTGCCCGTCCCGGGCGCTGGTGCAGGACTCCATCTACGACTCGTTCATGGCCGACGCGCTGGCGCGGACCGAGGCCATCATCCAGGGCAATCCGCTGGACACGGACACGCAGATCGGCGCGCAGGCCTCCAACGACCAGTTGGAGAAGATTCTCTCCTACATGGACATCGGCAAGCAGGAGGGGGCGAAGGTCCTGACCGGCGGCGGCCGCAACATTCTGGACGGGGACCTGGCCGACGGCTACTACGTGAAGCCGACCATCTTCGAGGGCGACAACAGCATGCGCATCTTCCAGGAGGAGATCTTCGGACCGGTGGTCTCGGTCACCCGGTTTGCCGGCTACGAGGAGGCCCTGGAGATCGCGAACGACACCCTCTACGGGCTGGGCGCCGGGGTGTGGAGCCGCAACGGAAACGTGGCCTACCGTGCCGGCCGCGAAATACAGGCCGGCCGCGTGTGGGTGAACAACTACCACGCCTACCCGGCGGGAGCGGCGTTCGGCGGCTACAAGTCCTCCGGCATCGGGCGGGAAAACCACTCGATGATGCTGGACCACTACCAGCAGACCAAGAACCTGCTGGTCAGCTACAACGAGAACAAGCTCGGCTTCTTCTAGAGACAGGTCCGCTCATGGCGTCTGCTTCACCGCAGCCGGAGGGTGCATCCAGCCCGCCCGCTGCGCAACACGAGGCGGCGCTCGAGGCCACGGCAGCGCTGCCCGGGGAGGATTTTTCCCGGGTAGCGCTGACCGGTCCGGCCGTCGGGTTGCTGCAGAAACTTTGGGAGACCCACGGGCCGCTGATGTTCCACCAGTCCGGCGGCTGCTGCGACGGGTCGTCGCCGATGTGCTATCCGGCGGGCGAGTTCCTCACGGCAGACGCGGACGTGCTGCTGGGAACGTTCGACCTTCCCGACCGCGGCAGCCTTGACTTCTGGATGTCGCGGGAGCAGTTCGCGTACTGGAAGCACACGCATCTGACCGTGGACGTCGTGGACGGGCGCGGCAGCGGGTTCTCCGTGGAGGCGCCCGAGGGCAAGCGCTTCCTGATCCGCTCCCGGCTGTTCGACAGCTGAGTCAGTCGGGCGTCCTCGACGCTCGGCCGCCCACCCTCAGCGTGGGCGGCCGAGCGCTGCTGGTTTTCGAAGAGGGCTAGTTTTCGAAGAGGCAGAACGGGTGGCCGGCCGGGTCGAGGTAGACGCGGACGTCGTCCTGCGGTTGATAGGCCGCCGGCACGGCGCCGACTGCTTCCGCATGGCCGCAGGCCATCGCCAAGTCATCGACCAGGATGTCCAGGTGCATCAACACCTGTTGCTCGCCGGGTTCCTCGGGCCAGACCGGCCGGCGGTAGTCGTTTTCCAGCTGGACGGACAGGCCGGGACCGCCGCTCGGATTGGCCAAGGTGACCCAGTCCGGCTCCTTGGTGCGAACCTCCCAGCCCAGAAGCCGGCCGTAGAAGTCCGCCAGGGCCAGCGGGTCGGGGGCGCCCAAAACGGTAGCGTGCAGCCGCAGCCCACCGGTTCCGGGCATCGCTCCTCCTCTGATCCACCAAGCCATTGCGCAGTCCGGTCATGCTACTGCGGCGCCGGCACGGCCGCTAGCTGCCGGAGAGCACCTCGGCCAGCGCCCGTTCCCCGACGCCGCGCAACAGCCGGTTATCGTCGGAGGAGGTCAGCAGCGCCGTCGCCATCACCAGCGCCCAGCCGCGTCCGCGCTGCCAGGTCTCCGGCGACACATCGGTGCGCGATTCGAGCGCAGCGATGAAATCCCGGCGCCCCACGGAATCGAACACCAGCCAGGCGGCGGCCAGATCAGTCGCCGGATCGCCGGCGGTAATATCGCCGAAGTCGATCACGCCAGCCAGCCGGGTGCCGTCCACCACCAGGTTGCCGGGGTGGAGGTCGCCGTGCAGCCACAGCGCCGGTCCGTCCCATGCCGGCAGCGCCGAGAGCTGCCGCCACAGCGCGGCGACGCGCTCCGGCTGCGGAACCGCACCCGAATCCAGCCGCTGCAGGACGGCCGCATTGCGCGAGGCCAGCGGCACGCCGCGGACCGGATTCACCGGCGCACCGGACGCCGCGGGTACATGCAGCGAGGCAACGAACGCGGCCAGCCCGGGGGCCAGCGAAGCCCGTTCCTCCGCGCGCAGGCGCCAGGCGGCCCGGCCTTCGAGCCACGGCACCACCGACCAGGACCAGGGATAGTACGACGACGGCCTGCCGCAGCGCACCGGGGCCGGCACGGCCACCGGCAGTTCCGGGGCCAGCGACGGCAGCCACTGCTGCTCGTTCACCAGCAGGTCCGCGGCTGCCTCGCGGCGCGGCAGCCGGATGGCCAGCTCGCCGCCGAGTTTGAACGTGACGTTGTCCCAGCCGTTCGCCACCCGGACCAGGGGCAGCCGGGCCAAATCCGGAAACTGGTCGGCTAGCAACCGCTGCACCAGGTCGTTGGTGACGTCGATCTCCGCGGCGGGCATCAAGGCCATCTGTCTCCGTACTTCCTTCGTTCGTGCGGCAAGGTCGGTCTACGGCGCCGGCGATTGCCTGCGGACGACGCCCCCGCCGGTCATGGCAGGGGCGTCGTCAGGGCCGAAACCGGGAGACCTGCTAGGCCAGCGGGGTCGGTCCAATATCCGTGCGGGTGGGCGTGCCCTGGCGCGTCAGGATGACGCGCCAGGGAGCCGGTCCGATGTCGCGGGCGGAGCCCGGAGCCAAACTGTGCACTGATCCTCCCCCGACTAGCCCTGAACGCCGAGGCGTTCGAAAATGAGTTCACGGACGCGGCCGGCGTCGGCTTGCCCGCGGGTGGCCTTCATGACGCCGCCGACAATGGCTCCGGCAGCCTGGACCTTGCCGCCACGGATCTTTTCCGCCACTTCCGGCTGGGCCGCCAGCGCCGCGTCGATCGCTTCCAGCAGCGCCGAGTCGTCGGAGACCACGGCCAGGCCGCGCTTCTCCACAACCTCTTCCGGGCTGCCTTCACCGGCGAGCACGCCGTCAAGCACCTGGCGGGCCAGCTTGTCGTTGATCTTTCCGGCCTGCACCAGGCGGTCCAGTTCGACCACCGTCTGCGGGCTGACGCCCAGCTCCGACGGTTCGACTTCTGCTTCCTTGGCCCGGCGGGAAATCTCGCCCATCCACCACTTGCGGGCCACCGCCGCGGAGGCCCCGGCGGCGATGGTCTCCTCGATCGAATCCATCACGCCGGCGTTGACGACGTCGCGGAATTCGGCATCCGAGTAGCCCCAGTCGGCCTTCAGCCGCTTGCGCCGTTCGGCCGGCGGCTCCGGCAGCCGGGCACGCAGTTCCTCGATCCACGCTTCGGTGGTCACAACCGGCACCAGATCCGGCTCCGGGAAGTAACGGTAGTCGTCGGCGTCCGACTTTGGCCGGCCCGAGGTGGTGGACCGAGTGTCCTCGTGCCAGTGACGGGTCTCCTGGACCACCTTCTGCCCGGCTTCCAGCACGGCGGCGTGGCGCTGGATCTCGAAGTAAACCGCGCGTTCGACCGCACGCAGCGAGTTCACGTTCTTGGTCTCGGAGCGGGTGCCGAACTGCGTGGCGCCCTTCGGCATCAGGGACACGTTGGCGTCGCAGCGGACGTTGCCGCGTTCCATTTTGGCGTCCGAGACGCCCAGGTTCTTGACGATTTCGCGGACGGCGGCCACGTAAGCGCGGGCCAGTTCGGGAGCCCGGGAGCCGGCTCCGACGATCGGCTTGGTCACGATCTCCACCAGCGGCACGCCGGCGCGGTTGTAGTCCACCAGCGAGTACTCGGCGCCCTGGATACGTCCGGTGGCACCGCCCATGTGGGTGAGCTTGCCGGCGTCCTCTTCCATGTGCGCGCGTTCGATCTCCACGCGAAACACTTCGCCGTCTTCCAGCTCGATGTCCAGGTAACCGTCGTAGCAGATCGGATCCTCGTACTGGGACGTCTGGAAGTTCTTCGGGGTATCCGGGTAGAAGTAGTTCTTCCGGGCGAAGAAGCAGGACTCGGCGATCTTGCAGTTCAGGGCCAACCCGATCATGATCGAGTACTCCACCGCCGACTTGTTGACCACCGGCAGCACGCCGGGCAGGCCAAGGTCCACCGGCGACACGTTCGTGTTCGGCACATCGCCGAACGCGTTCGGAGCTGCGGAGAACATTTTCGTCTTCGTATTCAGCTCAACGTGGACCTCGAAACCGAGGACCGGGTCGTACTTCTCCATCGCCTCGTCGAAGGCGACCAGTTCTTGTGTTGCAGCCATTTACTTCACACCTCCGAGAGCGGGAGCCTGGGCCAGCAGCGGGCCGCCCCACGTGGCCTCCAACAGGTTTTCGAGGCCAGCGCCGGCACGGTACAGGCGGGCGTCTTCACGGGCCGGGGCCAGGAACTGGATGCCCACCGGCAGTCCGTCGGCCAGGCCGCCGGGCACCGAAATGCCCGGGACACCGGCCATGTTCGCCGGAATCGTGGCCACGTCGTTGAGGTACATGGCCATCGGATCGTCCAGCTTTTCGCCCAGCTTGAAGGCCGTGGTCGGGGCGGTCGGCGAGATCAGCACGTCCGCGGTTTCAAAAGCCGCGGCGAAGTCGCGCTGCACCAGGGTGCGGACCTTCTGCGCCGAACCGTAGTAGGCGTCGTAGTAGCCCGCGGACAGGGCATAGGTGCCCAGGATGATGCGGCGCTTGACCTCGTCGCCGAAGCCGGCCGCGCGGGTGGCACCCATGACGCGTTCGATGGTCAGCGAGCCGTCTTCCGGCAGCACCCGGTGCCCGTAGCGGACGCCGTCGTACTTGGCCAGGTTGGAGGAGGCCTCCGAGGGCATGATCAGGTAATAGGCGCCCAGCGCGTACTTGAAGTTCGGGCAGGACACTTCCACCACGTCGGCGCCGGCGCCGCGCAGCAACTCGAGTGCCTCGTCGAAGCGGGCCTGCACGCCGGCGGAGTAGCCTTCGCCCTGCAGTTCCTTGATCACGCCGATGCGCATGCCGCGCACGTCACCACTGCGGGCGGCCTCGACCAGGGCGCCCACCGGGTCGGTCAGCGAGGTGGAGTCGGCCGGGTCGTGCCCGCCGATGACCTCGTGCAGCAGCGCAGCATCCAAAACGGTCCGGGTGACCGGGCCGATCTGGTCCAGGGAGGACGCCATCGCGATGGCGCCGTAGCGGGAGACTCCGCCGTAGGTCGGCTTCACGCCCACCGAACCGGTCACCGCGGCCGGCTGCCGGATCGAACCGCCGGTGTCCGTGCCCAGCGCCAGCGGGGCCTCGAAGGCCGATACCGCAGCCGCGGAACCGCCGCCGGAGCCGCCGGGGATGCGTTCCAGGTCCCAGGGGTTGCGGGTGGGGCCGAAGGCCGAGTGCTCGGTGGAGGAGCCCATCGCGAATTCGTCCAGGTTGGTCTTGCCCAGCATCGGCATCCGCGCCGCCCGGATCTTCTTGATCACGGTGGCGTCGTACGGGCTCATCCAGCCCTCGAGCATCTTCGAGCCGGCGGTGGTGGGCTGGCCCACGGTGACGATCAGGTCCTTGATCGCAATCGGGACACCGGCCAGGGCGTGCAGCTCTTCGCCGGCGGCGCGGGCCTTGTCCACGTCCGCCGCGACGGCGAGCGCCTCGTCGGTGTTCACGTGCAGGAAGGCGTTGACGTCGCCGTCGACCGCGGCAATGCGGTCCAGATGCGCCTGGGTGACCTCGGTCGAGGACACCTCGGATGCGGCCAGCAGTTCCGCCAGCTTCGCGGCGCTGTGGGTAATCAGTTCACTCATGGGTGCGTCCTACTCCTCGTCCAGGATCGCCGGAACCTTGAACCGGCCGTCGGCGGCGTCCGGTGCGTTCGCCAGTGCCAGTTCCTGGCTCAGGGTCTCGCCCACAACGTCCTCGCGGAACACATTGGTCAGCGGGATCGGGTGTGAGGTCGCCGGCACCTCGGGCCGGGCAACTTCCTGGACGGACTTGATCGAATCGACAATAACGTCGAGTTCTCCGGCCATCTTGTCCAGTTCTTCGGCGGTCATCTCAATGTGGGCCAGGCGCGCCAGATGCGCCACCGCCGCACGATTGATCTCAGACATGAGTCTCCTACGCGGATGGATTGCTTTTCCTGTTCAGTCTACCGGCGCGGGAAGGTCCGGCAGTCGCCACGGCCGAGGGGACGATCGGACGCCGGGGACCTGTGATCACGTTGACTGCCTTCTGCACAGTGCTTAGACTTTCGCCCCATCCACGGCGAGGAGGCCCGATGCATCCGGCTCGACTGGCGGCGGCAGCCCTGGCCGCGCTTCTGCTTTCGTCCTGCAGCAGCCTTCCGCCCCGCTCCGCCGCTCCGGCACCGCCGGCCACCGCCCGCGGCACGGCGAGCCAAACGGCCGCCGCCTCGGCTCCGGCCGACAGTGCAGATCCCACCGCCAGGGCGGTGGAATTCGCGGCGGCCGGGGACTTCGGCGACGGGGAGGCGGCCGCGGATGTGCTGGGCGCGATGGCGGGCAGCAAGGCACAGTTCGGCCTGGCCCTCGGCGACCTGTCTTATGGAAGCCCCGGTACAGAATCGGCGTGGTGCAGCTTTGCCGCCGACCGGCTGGGCGGGGATATTCCACTGCAGTTGCTCTCCGGAAACCACGAAAGCGACGGGCGGAACGGTTCCATCGATGCCTTCGCGGACTGCCTGCCTCCGCGTTTGCCCGGCATCAACGGCGTCTATGGCCGCCAATGGTTCGTCGACCTCCCGCAGCGGGATCCCGTGCTGCGGCTGATCATGATTTCGCCGGGCTTGGATTTTGCCGGTTCAGGCCGCTGGGATTACCTGCCCGGAAACCAGCACTACGACTGGACGGCCGCCGCCATAGATTCCGCCCGTGACGCGGACATTCCGTGGGTCGTGGTTGCCTCGCACCTGCCCTGCCAGACAATGGGCCGCTACGAATGCGAGCCGGGCACCGCCGTGACGAATCTGCTGCTGGACAGAAAGGTGGACCTGGTGCTCCACGGCCACGAACACCTTTACCAGCGCACGCACCAACTCTCTCTTGGCCCCGGCTGTCGAACGCTGCTGCCCGCCCGCAGTGCCACCGCCTGCATTTCCGACACCGACTCCGACTTCGAGTCCGGTGCCGGCACGGTCTTCGCGACCGTCGGCACCGGCGGGCGGCCGCTGCGCGACGTCAACACCTCGGACGTCGAGGCCCCGTACTTCGCCGCCTACTCCGGGAAGAACGCGGAGCCCACGCATGGGTTCCTGAAGCTGCGGGTAACCGGCGATTCCCTCCGGGCCGAGTTCGTCGGTGCCGGCGGCGGAAATTTCGTCGACTCGTTCACGCTGCGCCGGCCCTGAGCCGGCATGGTTTCCCGCTGCTTCGTTCCCGCTGCGGGCGGCGCTGCGGCCGGCTACAGCCCCTTGACGAAGACCAGCAGCCGGATATCCGTGCCGGGCACCGGCCAGTCCCGCTCCGGCACGCGGTCGAATCCCAGCGATTCATACAGCCGGTGTGCGGCGGTCCAGTCGCTGCCGGTGGTCAGGCTGACCGCGCCAATCCCGTCCAGGGTCCGGGCGTGCGCCACGATCGCCTCCACCAGCGCCCTCCCGACGCCGGAGCGCTGCAGCCCCGGATCGACCGCCAGCATCCGGAACTCCAGCTCGCCCTCCCGGGCGATGTCCGCATATTCCCCGCCTGCCCGGGCCAGCGTCACCGCGCCGGCGACGTGTCCGCCGCGCTCGGCCACCCAGATCTCGGCCCGCGCGGCCCGGTGTGCCACGTCGGAGACGTGAACCAGGTACGGGTGGTCGGCGGCCGGAAAATGACCCGCGGCCAGGTAGGCCTCGCGCGTCAGGCGCGCCACGTCGTCGTAATCAGCTGCGATGGCAGGGCGGATGGTGATGTGCATGTGCTGGTGCGGGTCCTCGCGGGAAAGGGGAAGCACGACGGCGGTGCGTGCCTTACCAGTTTCGCGCACCGCGGGCGGTGCGCGCCAATGCGGTCATCCGTCCGGTTCAGCCGGGCTGCGGGTCGGAGATGTGGCCGGGCCGCTGCTCTGGCCGGTCGCCGCGCCTCGGCGCCGCCGGCGGGTCAGCCAGCGGCAGCAATTCCGGATTCACCTGCCGCTGCAGGGCAGCCAGCGCCTCGGCAGGCAGCGCCAAGAGCCCGTCCAGTTCCTTGCGCGCCCGGCTGTAGGCCAGTTGCCGCTCGGCCGGGGTGGCAGCCCGGTCTACCGCGATGGTCAGCAGCCGGCGGGCGGTGTTCAGCCGCAGCCGCTCCGGCCCGCTGAAATGTTGGTCCCGGATGCGGCGGGCCTCGCGTTCGGCGATGTCGAAGGCCACCTCAAAGGCGCGCACCGCCTCCCGGTATTCGCGCAGCCGCTCGTCGGTGCCGATTTCCGCCGCGGTGACCGGGAGCAGCCCGTCGGCAGTCCGCTTGGCGCGCAGGAACGCCACGGTGAGCGGTTCACGCACATCGGACATCATCGGGTAGTCGATCAGCTTCGCTACGTCCAGCTCGTAGTCCAGCCAGCGGACGTTGACCGCGTGATGCTCCGCCATCAGTTTCTCGGTGTCGCGAAGCCGCTGCTGGTGGGCCGCGGCGGCGGCGTTCCGCCGGTCCGCCTCGCGCCGGGCCGCCTCCGACCAGGCCGATTCGCGGCGCTGGCTACCCGCCCGGTTCCTTGCCTGCTGGCGCCTGGCGCGCTTGGCGCGCTGGCCCATGCCGGAGACCACGGCGAAGCCAACCCAGATGAACCACCAGGGAAAACCATCGGCGAAGAACTCGTTCATGGCCGCTCCACACGTCCATGCTCCCATGGCCGGTGACGCGAGTCACGCCTGCGTTTTCCGGCGGAAGCCTAGAGCGCCCACCGCGGCGGGCGGGGACAACGCCTACGCCGGCGTGCGGCCCCATTTTCCGGCCGCCGGCGATCACCGGACCGTCTCGACCGCGCTTCGCAGGGTCTGAGCGCTGGCCTCCAGTGCCGCGCGTTCCTGCTCGGTCATCCGCGGCTCGTGCATCTGGGCCACTCCGGACCTGCCCAGCACCGACAGCAGCGACAGGGTGACCTTGTACTCGGGGTGGTAGGCGGCAACGGTGAAAACAGCTTGCTCGTCGCGAAGCACCGCCCCTGCCAGCCGGGCGCACACCGTGCCAATGCCGTACTGGCTGGCGCCGATCCCCTGGATGATGTTGATGTTCGCGTAGCGGATCTCCTTTTCTATCTGCTCGCGGATCTGCTGCACCGGCTGGCCTCGCGCGGTCAGGATGTCCAGCACGGGCACCCCGGCGACGGTGGCCGAGGACCACAGCAGCACCTCGCTGGTGCCATGCTCGCCGACCACGAACGCCTGCACATCGGCAGCGCAGACGCCCAGATGCTCACCAAGGTGCACGCGGAAGCGCAGGCTGTCGAGCACGGTGCCGGTGGAGAACACCCGGTCGTGTCCGGCCAGTGCCAGGGCGAGGTCGGCCAACGGGTCCGGCGGGTCGGTGACCACCATGATCGTGGCCTCCGGGGCTGCCGCCACCAGCTCCGGGATGAGCTCGCGGTAGATCTGGGCGTTGCGCGACAGCAGTCGCAGCCGGCCCTCCGGGTCGTTCCGGTCGGTGGCGCCGCCGGCGGCCTCGTTCACGCCTGCGGTGACGATCAGCAGGTCGGCTCCCGCCAGATCGTCATAGCCGCCGGCGCGCAGATCCACTGGCGGGACCAGCGGCGCCCCGTACCGCATATCCAACGCCACCGCCCGCGCCCTCGCCGCGTTTCGATCCAGCAGAACGATCTCCCGGGCCAGCCCTTGAAGGAGCAGTGCCAAGGTGGTGGCCGCGCCGACCGCGCCGACCCCAACCACGCCGATTTTCACAGCGGCCTTCTTCTCTCCTCCGGGCACCGGCACGCACCGAAGGCTGCCTTTGGAATGGAGTGTTCAACGCTCGGGTCATCGTCATCGGCGACGCCCGCGGTGAGTTCCTGCCGGACCTTTCCACCATAGGCCCGCGCCTCCGGCCCCACAATGGGCTTGATCGCGTGCAGGCTGGCGGAGCATGATACGAGCACCGGGGCTGTTCCGGACAGCCGGATGGGTGAAACGAACGGAGAATTTCATGAGCACGGATCCCACCATGTCCACAACCGTGAGCGTCCTCCGCGCCCTGGCCGGCGGGGCGGTGGCCGGTGCCGCCGGCACCACCGCTCTCAACACGCTCACCTACCTGGACATGGTCTGGCGGGCCCGCGCCGCCAGCAGCACGCCCGAGGCCACCGTGAAAAAGCTGGCCGCCACCACCGGCGTGACGATTCCCGGAACCGAGGAAGAACGCGCGAACCGCATCGCCGGGCTCGGCCCGCTGACGGGTCTCCTGGTGGGAGTCGGCACCGGCGCCGCCCTCGGACTGGCACGCGCCGCCGGGTTCCGGCCGGGGATGGTCATGACCTCGGTTACGGCCGCCGCGGCTGCGCTGGCCGGCAGCAACGGCCCGATGACCGTTCTCGGCATCACCGATCCACGGACCTGGTCCCGCACCGACTGGATCAGCGACATCGTTCCGCACCTGGCCTACGGGGCCGTGACCGGCGGCGCCTTGCAGGCACTCGACCCGGATACCCGCCGGCGCTGAACAGGCTCCCCATCGGACCGACCAGTGGTCAACCGTTGGCGGCTGCCCGGCGGTAGGCGCTGCCGTCCGGCTCGCGGACCAGGAAGCCGTAGTCCACCAGGGCGCGCCGGAGCATCGGCACGTCGGTGGTGAACACGGCCAGCCTGGCGTTCAATTCCTTTTCGGCCATCGTTTCCCCGGCAGAGATGACGCGGTCGCGGAGGTAGCCCAAGAGTTCCAGCCGGTCGGCCGCACGGTGCGGCAGCACCACCAGCCCGCCTGACAGGAAGCGCTCCGGCCCGGTCGGCTCCGGTGTCCGTGCCGCCGCCAGCGCCGCCTTGAAGACGTCCGGAGCAACGGTGAGGGCACCGCCGTCGTCCATCACCAGGCCGGAGGCGAGCAGCTTCTGCCGCTCCTTGGCGGTCATCTCGGGCTGCTGGCCCAGCACCAGCGCAGCATAGAGTCCGCGCAGCCGATGGCTGGCCAGCGTCGAGAGGATTTGCTGCCAACCGGCGTCGGCAGGCCGCTGGCCGGTCATGCCGTGCCGGTTTCCAGCAATCGGCGGAACCCGTCCTCGTCCAGGACCGTCAGGCCCAGGGATTCGGCTTTGTCCAGTTTGGTGCCGGCGTTCTCGCCGGCCACCACGTAGCTGGTGTTCTTCGAGACGGACCCGGACGCCTTGCCGCCGCGGATAATGATGGCTTCCTTGGCCTCGTCGCGGCTGAAGTTCGGCAACGTGCCGGTCACCACCACGGTCATCCCCTCCAGCGTGCGCGGCGTGCTCTCGTCCACCTCGTCGGCCATCCGCACCCCGGCGGCGGCCCAGGCATCCACGATCTCGCCGTGCCAGTCCACGGCGAACCACTCCTTCAAGGCGGCCGCGATGGTCGGGCCGACGCCGTCCACATGCGCCAACTGTTCCTCGCTGGCGGCCCGGATGGCGTCCATCGACCCGAAGGCGGTGGCCAGCGCGCGGGAGGCGGTGGGCCCGACATGCCGGATGGACAAGGCGACCAGCACCCGCCACAGCGGCTGGGTCTTGGCCTTCTGCAGCTCCTCGAAGAGCTTCTTGGTGTTGGCCGTGGGAACCGAGGGCTTCTTGGCCGTGCCCTTGGTGTAGAAGTAGGGCACCAGTTCGGTCTCGCCGGTCGGCACGCCCTTGGTCTTCTTCTCGCGGCGGATCCGCACGTCCGCCAGGTCTTCGGGCTTGAGGCTGAAGATCCCGGCCTCGTTGGTGAGCGGCGCCTGCTCGGGTTCGGCCGGGCGGGTCAGCGCCAGCGCCGCCTCATAGCCCAGCGCCTCGATGTCGAAGGCGCCGCGGCCGGCCAGATGGGCCACCCGTTCGGTCAACTGCGCGGGGCAGGACTCGGCGTTCGGACAGCGCAGATCGACGTCGCCCTCCTTGCCGGGCGCCAGCGGCGTGCCGCAGGACGGGCAGTCGGTGGGCATGACGAACTCGCGGACCGGCGGATCCTGCGCCTCGCGCAGCGCCATGACCGGGCCGACGATCTCCGGGATCACGTCGCCGGCTTTGCGCAGCACCACGATGTCGCCGATCATCACGCCCTTGGCCTTGACCACATCCTGGTTGTGCAGGGTGGCCATCTCCACGGTGGAGCCGGCCACCTTCACCGGTTCCATCACGCCGTAGGGGGTGACGCGGCCGGTGCGGCCCACATTCACGCGGATGTCCAGCAGCTTGGTGTGGACCTCTTCCGGCGGGTACTTGTAGGCCACCGACCAGCGCGGCACGCGGGAGGTGTGGCCGAGCGCGCGCTGCAGGCCGAAGTCGTCCACCTTGACCACGATGCCGTCGATTTCGTGCAGCAGGTCGTGGCGGTGCTCGCCGTAGTGCTCGATGAAGGCGAGTACGTCCTCGTAGCTGTCCACCACTTTGAAGTAGGGACTGGTGGGCAGCCCCCAGCCGCTCAGCAGCCCGTAGGTGTCCGATTGGCTTTCCGCGTCCAGTCCTTCGCGGGCACCGATCCCGTGCACAAACATGTGCAGCGGCCGCTCCGCCGTCACCTTCGGGTCCTTCTGGCGCAGCGAGCCGGCCGCGGAGTTGCGCGGGTTGGCGAACGGCGCCTTGCCGGCCTCCACCATCCGTTCGTTCAGGGCCAGGAAGTCTTTGGTGGGGATGAAGATTTCGCCGCGGATCTCCACCTCGGCCGGGAAGTTGCTGCCGGTGAGCTTGCGCGGAATGTCCCCGATGGTCAGCACATTGTGGGTGATGTCTTCGCCGGTGGTCCCGTCGCCGCGGGTGGCGGCACGGACCAGTTCGCCGTTGCGGTAGAGCAGGTTCACGGCCAGTCCGTCGATCTTCACCTCGCTGAGCCAGCGCAGTTTCCTGCCGTTGCCCAGGTTCGCCACGGAGGCGGTGGCACGGTCAATCCAGGCCTTGAGTTCGTCCAGCGAGAAGACGTCCTCCAGCGAGTACATCCGCTGCAGGTGCTCGACCGGGGCGAAGGCGGCCGAGACCTCGCCGCCGACCTCCTGGGTGGGCGAGTCGTTGGCCACCAGTTCCGGATGCAGCGCCTCGATTTCTTCCAGCCGCCGGTACAGCGCGTCGAATTCGGCGTCCGAGACCAGCGGGGCGTCCTCGTTGTAGTACGCGTAGCGGTACTTGCGGACGTTCTCGGTCAGCTGCTCGTATTCGTCCCGGATCTCGTCGCTCGGGATTTCGCTGGCGGGTGTTTCGACTGTGCTCACCTGACTATCTTGCCCCAGGAGCCCGTTTCAGGCGACGACGGCGGTGCCCCGCCGGGCGGCGGCACGTTGCGTTCAGTCTTCGGCATCCAACTGCTCGTCGAGCAGCGGCAGGTCCGCCGCGGTGACCAGATGGGAGGTCACCGCGTGTTCGACCAGCCGCGCCCGCCGGTTGGTGGCGAGCTTGCCTCCGCCGCCGCGCAGCCCGGCCACGCCCACGCGGTCCAGCTTGTCGCAGACGTTGTCCAACTTGCGGTTGAACTTGGTCAGCGGCCAGCCCAGCCGGGCCGCCGCCTGGGAGGACGACGGAATGGAGCTCAGCCCGGTGCCGTCGCGCTTGAGCATGGGTTCGGCCAGGGCCAGGATCAGGGCCTTTTGCGAGTCGGTGAAGATCACCGGGCCGATGGTGGTCTCCCCCACCGCGTCCGTGTCCCGGTGTTCCTGCCGGAAGGAAGGCGTCTTGACGTGGACGGACAACTCGTAGGTGGTTGGACCGGCGGTGAAGACGATGTTCGTCAGGCTGAAGACCAGCGGAATCCGTGCGCCCGGCGCCAGCCAGGCCTGCATGCCGCCGGTGGAATCGGCGACGGTGGCCGAAATCAGGGATCCGACGTTGGCCAGCCACCAGATGTCGTCGTAATGCGCGATCTGCAGGAACTTGCGGTGCAGGTACGGATTGTCGTCGATCTCCAGATCGCCTTCGCGACCAATGGTGAACACGTCGTCGTCCTTGGGTTCGTACCACTCCCCGCAGAACTCAATGCTCACATCCGCCACCGGTAGCCCCCTTGATGTTGTGTTGACCGAACGGGTCGATGCGAGTTGATCGTTTCATGAACCCGCCTTCCTACTCTATTCCAGCGGGCCAGGTGGCTAGTCGTCGGCGCAGCCGCGGACCGGATCCGAGGCCCGGCCGTTCGCCCGCACCACCACTACTTCGATGCAGGTCCGGTCGTTTTCCGCCAACGGCAGCGCCGCCTTCGGTTCGCCGGTGCGTTCGGGCTCGCCCTGGCCCAGTGCGGTGACCGGTGTCCAGATGAACAGGTCGTCGTCGCGCGGGTCCGGGTTGGTCCAGCTGAAGACGGCTTTGCTTCCTTGCACCCGGCCGTTGAGGTCCTCGGGCGGCACCACGTTGCCGGACAAACCTTCCAAGGCATTGGCCGGCGCCCGGCTGACCGGTGACTCGGGCACCGCCGCCTCCGGCGCCGGCCCGTTGAGCACAAAGATGACGCCGGCAGCCACGGCCGCCGCGGCAAGCGCCCCGGCCGCCCACGCCCAGGGACGGCGGCGAGCGCCGGATTCCGTCCACAGGTCTTGCTCCGAGTCCCTCAGGACGGTGGAGCCCTCCGGCTCCAGTTCCAGCCGCCGTCCGGCCGGTCCAGCGGGCAACCGCTCGGTGCGCTCCGGGAAGACGGACCCGGCCGCGGCCGGCGCCGCGGTGGGGTCGATCGAGACGATCCCGCGGACCCGGGTCGCTTCGCCGTCGTCGGCCGCCCCCTCGCCCGCGGTGGGCGCGTCCTCCAGCACTTCGAACGGTGTGACCGACAGGTTCAGTTCGGCCTGGACCCGCTGCAGGGACAGCGCGAAGGCGTGGGCGGATTTGAACCGCGAGCCCGGCGCCTTGGCCATCGCGGTGGCCAGGGCCAGTTCCAGCGATGCGGGCACATCGGCTCGGCGCAGCGGCGGCAGCGGTGCATGGGCAATGCGGTCCATCAGGTCGCGCTGCGAGTTGTTTCCGCCGGGCTGCAGGAACGGGGACCGTCCGGCCAGCAGCGTGTAGACCGTGGCACCCAAGGCCCAGATATCGCTGCGGGTGCCGTTGCCGGCGTCGCCCTTGAAGGCTTCCGGCGGCGACCACGGAATGGACATGCCTGCGTCGCTGTCCGCGGCGTCGGTGCTGGAGGAGATGCCGAAGTCGGTCAGCGCCGGCCGGTTGTAATCGGTGACCAGGATGTTGGCCGGTTTGATGTCGCGGTGCGCGATTCCGGCCCGGTGCGCGGTCTCTACGGCGGAGGCCACCTGGATGCCGAGGGCCAGCACCTCGTCCACGCCCAGCGGCCCCTGCCGGTAGCGGGCCTCCAGGCTGGGCCGCGAGCAATACTCCATGGCCAGGTAGGAATGTCCGTCGGCGGTGAGGTTGGCCTCGTAGATGGTGACGATGAACGGGTGCGTGGACAGCTGCGCCATCAGGTTCGCCTCGGATTCGAAGCGGCGGCGCGCATCCTCGGTCCTCAGCCCGGACAGCAGCACCTTGACGGCCACCCGGCGCTTGGGCCGGTCCTGTTCGTACAGGTACACGTCGGAGAAACCGCCCGAGCCCAGCAGCCGGACATAACGGTAACCATCAATGTTCGGGGGCGGTGCGGGCGGACGCTTCACGCTCACGGCAGGTCCTCGAAGCGCAGCGAGATGCCGTCGCCCAGATCCGCGATATCGCCGTCCAGCAGCATCACCGCTTCCCCGTGGCCCAGCCGCCGGGGACCTTGCCGGCCGCGCAGCAGCACCGTGCCGTTGGTGGACTTCAGGTCCGCCAGGATCACGTGCCAGCCTTCGAGCCTGACTTCCACATGCGAACGCGAGATATCCCCGCTGGCGCTGTGCACCGGAACCAGCCGCGGCATCACGCTGCCCTGAACCCGGTTGGCCGAGGGCTGCCGGCCGACAATCACCGGCCGGTCCAGCTCCACCACGTCACCGGTGGACACCCGCATCCGCCCGAGTACCGGCCGCTGCACCTCCTGGGCGTCCTGGTCCAGCGGAGCCTCGCAAAGGGCGCAGGCGGAGCTGGTCGGCGGGTTGGCGTGGCCGTCCCGGCAGATCCGGGCCAGCACCATCGGCGCGGTGCTCGGCGCCGATGCCAGTGGCGGGGTCGTGGGCGCGGGCGCGGCCGGAACATCGGGCAGGTCGCTGCGCATCAGCGTCTGCCCGTCGTGGTCGCCCTCGTCGAACCCGGCCGGCTGGGCAGCGCCCGCGGAAGCGGAACGCGTCAGCCAGGGGACGGCGTCGATCAGGTCCGTCGGCTGGGCCGGCTTCGAGCCTGTCCGGCCTGCCTGGGAGTCCCGTGCGACGGCGGTGCTCCCCCGGGCGGCCCGGTCGGCGGACTGCTGCTGCGGTGCTGTGGGCAAATTGGCACGTTGCGCGGCGGCATGGACAATCGTCTGGTCCAGGTCGTCAACGGCCGCCGCGGCGTCCGGTTCCGGCTGGCCGCCGGTCTGTTCCTCGCCTGCGGTGGCTAGCTCGGCGGCGGCGGCAGCGCCGTCGGGCTCATCATCCGGCACGTAGATGCCGGTCATGTCCAAATTCTCGGACGGCGCGGACCTGGCAAAGGCGGGCTCCGGCGGCGCTGTGTCGGCCTGCCGCCCCGGTTCGGCGGCAGCGCGGACGCCCGCAGCCCGTACGGAAGCAGCCGGGCCATCAGCCGGTGCCGCAGGTACCTCGCCCAGCCGAAGGATTCCCAAGAGCACGGCGCCGGCGCGCAGCGGCAGCCAGGGTCCCGGCTGGTCTGCCGTTCCGCTCCCGCCCGATCCGGCGGCAATGGTCACGCGGCCGGTCGCCAACCGTCCTTCGGTCCAACTGGAGACCCCGCGCCCGCTCAGTTCCTGCCCGTCCGCATCCGCGGACACCACCACGTCTCCGCGGAGCACCGCATGGGTGCCGCCGGCGGTGGAGACGATGCCGAACTGGGGCATGGCGGACAGATTGGCGCCACAGCCGGACACGACGGTGCCCAGCAAAGACTCGAGGGTGGCACCGGACTCCAGCGCGTGCCAAAGCTGCTGCACCAAGTCATCGGCGGCACCCGGTTCGAGGAGCACGGCGGTGCCGCCGCTGACCAGGCCGATCCAATTCCCCGGGCTGTAGGTCTGGCCCGTCACCGGTCATCCTCCTCCGAGGCCGGCTCTCCGGGAGCCGCCAGCCGGGGCAGCGTCGTCGTATCCTCCTGCCGTGGCGCGGTCGAGGCGTCCTCGGGGTCGCCCTGGAGGCCGTCGGCGTCGATCACCAGCACGGTGATATTGTCGCGTCCGCCCGATCGCAGGGCCGCCTGGATCAGCGAATCGACCGCGTCCTGCGGCCGCGGCACCGAGCTGAGGATGGTGTAGATGTGGTCATTGCTGACCTCGGTGGTCAGCCCGTCGGAACAGACCATGATCCTGTCCCCCGGTTCCACCGGCACCATCCAAAAATCCGGCTGGTTGTCTTCGCCGGTGCCCAGCGCCCGGGTGACAACGTGCCGGCGCGGATGCACCAGCGCCTCCTGGGCGGTGATCCGTCCCGCCTCCAGCAGTTCCTGCACCTCGGAGTGGTCCACGCTGATCTGTTCGAGCCTGCCATTGTGGAGCCGGTAGGTGCGGGAATCACCCACATTGAACACCAGCCAGTAGGGCACGCCGCGTTCGGAGACCAGCGCCGCGCCGGACACCGTGGTGCCCGCGCGGGATGCTGCCGCGGCCCTGATCCGCGCATCGGCGCGGGCAATCAGCTGTTCGAGCTCGTGCGCGCCCAGCTCGTGGCTGGCCACGTAGTCGCGGATCGTTTCCACGCAAATGCGGCTGGCCACTTCCCCGGCCTCGTGTCCGCCCATCCCGTCGGCCACCACGAACATGGTGCCGTCGGCCAGATACGCGTCCTCGTTCAACATCCGCCGCAAACCACGGTCGGAGCCGGCCCCGACATTGAGCCGGATGGCGCCGGCACCCGATGCCGTGCTCATGCCGCTCCGATGGTGAAGCTGCGGTCGCCGAACTCCACCGTGGCACCGGGAGCCGCCGCCACGGGGTCTCCCGGAACCAACTGCCGGCGGATACCGTCCGCGCCGGTCACGGCGGTGCCGTTGGTGGAGTTCCGGTCGGTGACCCACACCGTGGCGCCGTCCACGCGCAACAGCACGTGGGTCTTGGACACCGAGCGTCCCATATCCGCGAAGTCGATCAGTTGGTCGATGTCTTCGCCGGCAGCTGCCGCCGGATTGCGCCCGATCAGCGCCGTCGTTTCAAGTATCACGTCGCGCCCGTCGTCGAAGGTCAGAGTAAAGGGGCCAGCCTGCGTGCCGGAAGCGCGGACCAGGGTAGCGGCGAACTCCTCATCCGGATGCTCGTCCGCGCCGGCAGCTCCCGCGGGCGTTCCTCCCGCTGCCGGTCCCGCCATGGCCAGGGCGTACGACGGCGCGGCCTCCCGCGTGCCCGCGGCACCAGAGATCGGTGCGGGCGTCGGTACGGCGCTTGCCGGGGCCGCTGGCGCAACTGGCGCAGCAACCGGTGCCGCATCGGCGTCAACGTCGGCACCGAATCCCGGGATTGCGGAAATGACGCCGGAAGGCTGCGGGGCTGCCTCCACCGGGGAGGTCCCGAGGGGATGCTGTCCGTGCGGTGCGGCTCCCGCGAAGCCGGCGTGCGCGTCGGTGCCCTCGGGTGCAAAGGCCGCGGGCCCGTACAGCCCGCCGGTGGTCAGCGGGTCGCGGCCCTGCGCCACATCCAGCACCAGGGTCTTGGCCACCTTGTCATGCCAGCCCTGCCGCTTGTGGTTCCGGTCCCACAGGTTGGAGACCACCACCACGGCGGCGCCCACCGCCAACACCAGTCCGCCGACGGCGATGATCAGGCCGCGCAGGAAGATGGCACCCCAGCCGGCAGCATGGCCGTCCTCGTTGGCGGTGCGCAGGCCCAGCACCAGATTGCCGGGGGTCTTGCCGGTGGTGGCTTCCCAGCCCCACAGCCACACGGTGTAGGCCAGCGACAGCAGCGATGCCAGTCCGAGCCAGAGGAACAGCCCGCCCACCGCCGAGCCGGCTGCGGAGGCGCTGCCGGAGGCCGCGGCCTGCAGCACCGCGGGAACACTAGCGGCGTAGGCGGCCAGCAGCAGGACGGCCGGCGGAATCTTGTCGATCAGCCACGCCCCGAGCCGTTTTCCGGCCGAGGCGCTGACCAGATTCAGTCTTGCTGCCACGTGCTGCTCCCGCCTTGTTCCGGCCGTCCGGCCTGTGAGTCCACTGTACGGATTCTAGCCGCGGCCGGGGTCCGTCCGCGCCGCGCGAGCCGCCGCTTGGCGTCGGCCACCAGCGAGCGCGGCGTGTATTTGGCCCGCTGCCGCTGCCAGAAGCCCAGCGAACCCCGCATGTCCGCCAGCGACTGGTCCACCTGATCCCAGTACTGCTGCACCTGGACCTCCGTGGGCTCGGCGGCCCCGAAGATCGCGGCGTCGGCCCGCCGCGCCAGCAGTGTGGTGCCCGCGGCCGTCGTCGGGAATTGCTCCGCCAGGGCGGACGCATGCTCGCGCCGGGTGGCATTGCCGGGCGCCCGCGCTCCCATGTCGGTGGCCAGCGAGATCACTTCGCGCCAGCCGCCGCCCACCCGCTGGCTGGGCAGGCCTTCGCTGGCCCGCCGCTTGCGCCGGCGCAGCTTCAGCCAGGCGATCAGCAGCAGCGGCGCCAGCAACACGGCCAGCGGAATGGCGGCCAGTCCCACCGCGGCGAAGAGCCAGCCCCACTGGTCCCAGAACGACTTGTCCTGTTGCTCGGCGTCCTGCGGTTCCGGGGCAGTGTCCGGGGGCAGTTCGGCCGGCTCCTGCGGCGGAGGCGGCGGCTGCAGGACCTGCGGCTTCGGCGTGGATTTAGGCTCCTGCTGCGGCGGAGTCGGCTCGTTATCCTCGTCCGGCGTGGGATCGAACGCCACCCAACCGGCATGTTCGAAGGCCACCTCCACCCACGCGTGCACGTCTTCGCCCTTGATCTCCACCGCGTCGGCTCCGGAGCGGTCATCCTTCGGATCAGGGTAGAAACCCATCACCACCCGCGCCGGGATGCCCAGGTGCCGGGACATCAGCGCCATCGCGACGGCGTACTGCTCGTCGTCGCCAATCATCTGTTCGGCGTCCAGCAGCTGGACCATCCGCCCGGCGTGATGACCGGACAGGCTGCGGGCCTCGTCTTCCTTGCCGTTGCTGAAGAAACCGTTCTCGTGCAGATTCCGCTCCAGCTGGCGGACCCGTTCGATCGGCACCGTCGCCTCGCCCACGAACTCGTTGGCCTTGGCGGCAATGATGTCCGGCACCCGGGCCGGTTCCGGCAACCGGACGGAGGCGAAGTCGTACTGGGCCAGCTGGGCGTCTTCCCAGCGGCCGGGGAAAGTGGTCTCCACCGAGTAGCCATCGCCGGCTTGCAGGTACCGCGTGGTCAGCGCGGTCTTCGAGTCGTCGTTGTAGAACAACGAGCCGCCCAGCTCGCCGGCCCGCTCCCCGTTGAACGCCATGCCGTTGATCCGTCCACCGGCCGGCAGCCAGACGCCGCGGTAATCCTCGATCCGGATGTCCAGCCGCGCGTTGTCGCCGGCCACCGGACCCAGCGCGCCGGCGTCGCCCACCGGGGTGAAGTTGCCGCCGCTTTCCGGATTCACGTTGTACACCGTGCCGTCGAAGGTATCCAGCGCGGCCAACCGAACCCGCTGGCCCTCCGGCAGCCCCGCCACGGTGAACAGTGTCTCGTCGGGCCGGTCCTTCACATAGCCGCGGAAATCCATCAGCGGGCTCGGGTAGTCATAGAGATTGACCGGGGGGACGACGACGTCGCGCAGCACCTCGCGCTCGCCCCGCGCCGTGAGCGCGGGGCCGGCCAGCGCAGTCAACACCACCGCCCCTGCCAGCATGCCGGCGCCCATGCCCAGCCTGCGCCGCAGCCCCGCCCGGTGCGCGGCCGGATCGGCCAACGCCGGGCCGGCCGCCACGCCGGCGGAGGCATCGCCGCGGGCCAGGTGTCGGTGCCATGCCAGCCAGGCCGCCGATACCGCGACCAGCAGCACGCCGCGCAGCACCGGCAGCGCCGGGACGTCGGTGCCGAAGGCGATGCCGAGCAGGAAAAACGCCAGCACCGGCAGCAGCGGCCAGTACGGCCTGCGGACGCGCCACGCCAAGGTGCCCGCCAGCAGCGCCGAGGCCAACGCGCCGAGGAACGGCACCACCAGCATGCCGCCGGAGACTCCCACCGGCGGCGCAACGGTGAGGATGTCCTTCCACGCGAAGACAAAGCCGGTCAGCACCGTGCGCAGGGACTCCAGCGACGGCAGCACGCCGCCGATGGCCTCGGTGGGCGCGGCGAAGGCGCTGCCGAACAGCAGGTAGGCGCCCAGCCCGGCGGTGGCCGTGGACAACAGCCCCAACCGGTAGCGGGCGCAGGCCAGCGACAACAGCAGTCCGACGGCGATGCCGCCGAAACCCGCCACCAGGTAACGGCCGTTGCCGCCAAAAACGTGGTGGAAGCCGGCCAGCCCCAGCCCGAGCAGCAGCACCAGGACGCCCGCGTCGATGGCCAGCTGGCGTCCCGGCCGCGGCAGCCAGGTCGCGGTTGAGCTGCCGTTCATGCGGCGGCCTTCCGGAGCACGATGGCCAGGTCGTCCAGGCTGGGCAGCGACAACACGGACAGGTCGCCGATGGTTGCCCGCGCGGCCTCGAGCCCGCCACCGCAGCGGATGGCGAAGGCACGGATGCCGGCCGGCACCGCGGACGACGCCTGGCGCAATTGGGTGGCCGAGACCCGGTCTCCGACGACCAGGAACATCACGGACGCGTTGGGAACGGCCTCGGCGGTACTGCGGGCCAGCTCCACCGCTGTGGAACGCTGCGGCTTGCCTTCGATCCGGGTCATTTCATCCAGCAGGATGCGGCCGGTTTCGCTGCGCAGCGGGCCCCGCTGGGTCAGCACGCTCAGGTTGCGCTGCTCGCGGATGGCCTGCAGCCCGATCGAGGCCGCCACGGAGACTGCCAGCTCGAAGTCTTCCTCCGAGCTGTATTCCTCCGTGTTGGTGGACACCGCGACGGCCAGGTGTGCGCGGCGGGTTTCCTCGAACTGGCGCACCATCAGCGAGTTGGTGCGCGCCGTCGTCTTCCAGTGGATGTAGCGGCGGTCGTCGCCGGGGACGTAGTCGCGCAGCGCGTGGAAGGAGACGTCGGCGCTGGCCAGTTCCTTGGTGGGCAGTCCCTCGAGGTCGCGGATGAAGCCGGACGCCGAGCTGCCCAGGGCCGTGGTGCGCGGATGAACGAACAGGTCGGTCGGCTCCGTCCACATCATCTGGCGGCGCAGCAGGCCCAGCGGATCCTGGCGCACGGAGCGGACCGGACCCACCACGATGACGGCGCGGCGCTGCGTCGGGATGGTGAACAGGTCTTCGTGCACCTGCCCGGCCTTCATCCGCGGCAACTGGAACACCGCCGTCGCCGCCCCCACCGGCAGCTCCAGCGCGGCCGGCAGCAACGGCTTGTCCGCCGTGTTCGTCACGGCCACGCTGCCGACGGCGCGGTCACCCACGGCAACCCTGGTGCGGGCCAGATCCAATTCGACCCCGTACGACGAACGGCCGAGGACGAAACCGACGGCCAGCAGCAGCAGGAACAATCCCATCAGCGCCGCGATCTTGGCTTCCTGCCAGCCGAAGGCTGCCCCGAGCACCAGCAACAACAGCGCGCTGCCGGCCACCACCCAGCCCAGCGGGCTGACCGTTTCCAGTACCGGCTTCAGGTAGCGGCCGGCGGCATTCTTCGCCCGGTGCCAGCCCGGCTGCAGGTATTGCTCGGTGAGTGAAGCCGCTTTGGAAGCCAGCGAGGCCGGATGCAGCAAGCTGGACTTGTCCGGGGCTGCCCTGCGAATCGTTTCGCCGATGCCGCCGAGCCTGCTGGTCTGCTCCGTGTCCCGCTTGGTCGCCGTCTCCGTCATGCAGACGGCTCCGGCGGGAATCGATTCTCGGGCACGGCCTTAGACCGTCACCCGCTGCTGCGGGGCCGGCACGTCGGCGAGAACACGGGACATCACGGCCTCCGGCGTAGCGCCGGCAAACTCCGCCTCCGGGTCCATCACGAACCTGTGGTTCCAGACCACCGGCGCCAGTTCCTTGATGTCGTCCGGCAGCACAAAGTTGCGGCCCTGGGACGCGGCCCAGACCTTGGCAGCACGGACCATCGCCAGGGCGCCGCGGACGCTCACGCCCAGGCGCGACTCGGCCGCGTTGCGGGTTTCCTCGCAGAGATGCGAGACATACTCCAGCACCGAGGTGTCCACATGGTTGGTGGCCGCCAGATCCGCCATGTCCCGCACGGCCTGCGGGGTGATGATCGGTGTCAGCGCCGCGGAGCGGTCACGGGTACTCGATCCGCCCAGCAGTTCCACCGTCGACGCCCGGTCTGGGTAACCGATTGACGTCTTGATCAGGAAGCGGTCCAACTGGGCTTCCGGCAGCCGGTAGGTACCGGCCTGCTCGATCGGGTTCTGCGTCGCGATGACCATGAACGGCCGTCCGGCGTCGTAGGTCACGCCGTCCACCGTCACCCGGCCCTCTTCCATCACTTCCAGCAGCGCCGACTGGGTCTTCGGCGAGGCACGGTTGATCTCGTCCGCCAGCACCACCGTGGCGAAGATCGGGCCCTTGTGGAACTCGAACTTCTGCGTCTTCTGGTCGTAAATGGTGATGCCCGTGACGTCGGACGGCAGCAGATCCGGCGTGAACTGAATGCGCGAGTTCGAACCCTGCACCGTGGCGGACAGCGACCGGGCCAGCATCGTCTTGCCGGTGCCCGGAGCGTCCTCCAGCAGTACATGCCCCTCGGCCAGCATGGCCGTGAGCACCAACCGCACCACCTGGTTCTTGCCCAGCACCGCCTGGCCCACATTGGCGGTTAGCTTCTCGAACGTCTCGGCGAACCACTCGGCCTGCTCGGAAGTCATCGTCATGCTGTTCACGGTCTCTCTTCGTCTTGCATCAGTGTCAAAAACCTCTAGTTACTTTACGGAGCGCTGGTTGAGCCGGGCCAACCGGTCCATGTTCGCTGGCTACTACGAGCACTTTGACATCCCCGCCGGCGGGTTGCCGCCCAAGTGCGATCCGCCGCCCGCGAGCGTGACGTGTTCACCCTTGATGTACAGTCCGATGTTCTTGGCCTTGCCGCCCGATTCCTGCTTGTACCAATAGGTACCGGCTCGGATGAGCCAGCAATTTGTCACCAGGGTGGGGTATTCGTTTCTCTCGTTCGCCCAGTGTCCGCCCGCGCACGAGGCCGGAGGCCCGGGACTGTAGTTCGTCCCGGACCGCGGGTCCATGCAGGTGCGGAATCCAGGTTCTAGGCTTCCGCCGACCTGCAGCGTCCACGAGGTCGGGGGCTTCGGCTTGGGCTTGCTGCCGCTGCTGGCAGAGGCCGATGCGACCGCACCGATATCGCCCTTGGAGTTGATGGCTCGGACCTTGATGTCCACTGTGGTGCTGTGGCCGACGTTCACCGTCCGGCTGCCCGACGAGACGGAGACGTTCTCCCAGCCCTTACCCTCAACATTGATCTGCAGTTTTGCAACATCGTGGCTTGCGGTGTTGGGCGGCCCCCAGTTGACCGTCACCCGCGGGCTATCAGTCTCGCCGCTCTGGCCAGTGGCGGAAGCTGTTGCGTTCCCCGGAGCCCCGTACGGCGTCGCATTGGCGGATGCCGCGCTCGGGGCGCTGGAGTAGCTCGCGCCGTCGCTGTTGGCCACGGCGGTGATGCGGACGTTGACGGCCTTGCCGTTGGTAAAGCCGCCCACCTGCTGGCCGTTCGAGATGGCCATGGTCTGGCCGTCGCTGAAGATCGCCCGGTAGCTCACTTCGCCGGCCTGGGCGCCGTTGCGCTGCGCGGCGGTGAGTTCGTTGAAGGACACCGTCACCGTCCGCCCCGCGCCACCGGTCTGCGCTTCCTTCAGGGCAACACCCGTCGGTGCGTCCGGCGCACCGACGGCCCGGCGGGCGTTGGACTGTGCACTGGCCTCGCCCGAGCCGGCCTTGTTCCGCGCCGTGACGGAGTAGGTGTACGCGGTCTCCGAGTTGGGCGCCGTCACCGTCTGTGAGGTCGCGTTCACCGCGGGGAAGGTCCGGGTCAGCTTGCCGCCCTGGTATTCGCGCACCGTGTAGTCGAGGATCTCGCCGCCGTTGTTGGACGGTGCCGCCCAGCTCACCTTCAGCTGGCTCTGGTCGCCCACGGACTTGACCCGCTCGGTGGCCGGCGCGGTAGGCGCGGCAGGTGGCCCGGCGGGCACCTCCGACGCCGAGTAGGCACTGAACTCGCTGGGCTCCGGCGCCCGGTTATGCGCCTGCACCCGAACTTCGTAGGCCTGGCCGTTTTCCAGCCCCTCCCACGTGTAGCTGGTCCCGGTCAGGCCGGTCTTCTGCAGCTGGCCGTTCGGCGGCGCCGGCGAGATCTCCAGCGTGTAGCTCTCGATCGCCGAGCCCTCGTTCTCCGGCGCGGTCCACGCGACGCTCAGCGACTTGTCACCGAACTTCAGCTGCGGTGCCGCCGGCGTTGCGGGCCGCACGTCGGGCCGCGCCACCGCGGACTCCGCGGACGGATCCGACGTGCCCACGCTGTTCTCCGCCGTCACCGTGAAGGTGTATTCGACGTCGTTCTTCAAGCCGGTCAGCGTGCAGGTGGTGGTCGCGCACTGCTGGCTGAATCCCCCGCCGGCGGCATTCACGGTGTACCCGGTGATCGGATCCCCGTTGTCGCTCGGCGCCGTCCAGGACAGCACCACGCTTTGGTTGCGGACCGAATCCACCAGCGGCGTGCTGGGCGTTTCCGGCCGGCCCTTGACCACCAACGAGATGTTCGCCGTCGCTTGCCGGCTGCCCTCGCGGGTCTTGTCCTCCACCGTGTATTCAACGTTCATGGTGCCGGAGAAGTCCGCGCCGGGCGTGACGATGATCCGCTCGCCGTCGATTTCCGCGGTTCCACCGTTGCCGGCGGCCGCGCTCACGATCGTCAGCGGCGTTTCCGGGAACGGATTGACGTCGTTGGCCAGCACGTCCACCGGCAGCGCTTCGCCCTGCACCGCGTCCGGCACCTCGTCGTCGTTGGCCACGGGCAGCGGACGCGTGGAAGCGGTCGCTTGCACGGTCACGCGGCTGCTCACCTTGTCCGAACGTCCGTCAGTGACGGAGAAATTGACGACGCCGGTGGCTCCCGTTTCGATCTCGGCATCCGCCGACACCCGCAGCACGCTGCCCTCCAGACGGACGTCGAATCCTTCCGGTGTCCCGCCTTCGACCGCGAACTGTAGCTTCTCCAGGTCCTCCGGGTTCGGGTCGCTGGCCAGCGGCCGCAGGTCGTAGCTCACGGCGTCTTCGCCCTTGGCGACCTCCAGCGTGCCGGTGGTCAGCTCCGGCGGGAAATTCCGGTCCTCGTCCGGAATCACCTCGGTCATGATGGTCAGCGTGGATTTGAGCCCCTCCGGGTCGTCGGGGCCCGAGCCGTCGGTCACCTCAAACGTGATCGAGCCACGGCCGGCGTAGTCGATGTCCGCCTTGTAACTGAGCGTGCTCTCGTCGGCCATCCACTGGTTGTCGCTGGTGCCGATGGCGCGGATGTTCTCCGCCTCGGTGATCCGGGGGGTGCGGCCGGGGCGGACTTCCACCAGTTCGTTCAGGTCCAGCCGCAGTTCCTTGCCGGCTGTCACCTCGTGCGGAGTATTGTCGCGCAGCACCGGATACTGCTCGCCCAGCGGCGGCACCCAGATGACCGCGGTGGCCTGCAGCCCGTCCACATCCCGAACGGTGTACGGGATCAGCTGCACGTCCTCGGTCAGTTGTACGTTGACCTGGCCGTCGGCCACCGTGCGCGCCGTCGGATAGGCGCCGTCCACAATCACCTCGAGGTCCTTGGCCACGCCGTCGGGATCCTCGTCGTTCTCCAAGACGGGGACGTCGACGGCGGTGCGCCCCTTGATGTCGGCCGATTCCACCCGATCATCGCGGGCCAGCGGCGCCTGCAGCGGTGCGTTCGGATCCACCTGGACCGTCACGGTGCCCACGGCGGAGCCGCCGCGGCCGTCGCTCACGGTGTACCGGGCGTTGACCGTGCCTTCCTCGGTGGGCGTCGTCAGGTAAACGCGTCCGTCCTCGGCCCTGGCGGCAATCGACTCCGGCGAGCCGACGATCTTGTCGGGGTCCAGCCGGAGCTCGTCACCGTCCGGGTCGGAGTCGTTCTTCAGCACGTCCACGGCGACGGTCCTGCCCGGACGGATCTTGATCCCGTCGTCGATCGCCACCGGGTTCTGGTTGTTGTCCTGTGCCGGGGCAATGCCTACCAGGACCGTGGCCGTGTTGACGGCGCCGAGCCGGTCCTTGACCCGGTACGTGAACGGGTCCGTCCCGGCACCCTGCGCCGATGCCGTGTAGTCGATGTAGTTGGGCCCGGCCACCGCCGCGCCTTGTTTGGGTGCCTTGTCGATACCCGTCAGGTATACGGAGTCGCCGTCGGGATCTATACCGTTGAGCGGAATGGGGATCCGAACGGTGGAACCGGCAATGGCCCGGGCTTCCTGGTTCTTGGGAGCAGGCTGGGAATTCGACTCGTCGTCGCGCGGGAGGATGTTGATCCGCAGCTGGGCGGAGTCTTTCTGGCCGGCCGTATCCGTCACTTCGTAGACCGCGTACACGGTTTTCGCCTGCTGCCCGGCGATGAAGCGTACGGTGTTCTCGGCGGTAAAGATGCGGCCGTCGGCAGGGTCCGGGGTCTCCGGAAGTTCGTCCGCCAGCGTCAGCGTCTCGCCGTTGGGATGGGTGTCGTTCGCCAGCACGTCCACGGTCACCACATCGCCAACGCGCACGGTGGCGGTATCGGCTTCGGCCTGAGGCGGTAGCCGTTTCTTTGAGCCGTCCACGGAGATCACGCTGACCTCGCCCGTGGCCGAGGCGGTGCCGTTGGAGACTGTGTAGCCGATGGTGGTCTGCTGATGCAGGCCCTTCACATCGGAAATGCGCAGAATGTTGTGGTCCAACACCTCGACGGCGACCGGCGCGCCGTCCGCTTCCACCGAGGTGACCACCAAGACGCCGCCAGCCGGGTCGGCGTCGTTGGCCAGCACGTCCACCAGCACCTGGCCCCCCTGCGGCAGCAGGGCCACATCCCGCACAGCCACCGGAGCGCCGTCGCCGTTGTCCTTGGTCGCGTCGATCCGGATCAGGCCTGTGGTGCTGGACGGGCCGTTGGTGACCAGATAGGTGAAGTAGTAGGTGTCCGCCTTGTCCGCCGTGAACTTGATCGTGCCGGCGTCATAGTCCGGCACAATCTCGGTGTTGGCGACGGAGCCGGTCTTGGCCAGCCTCAGTTCGCCGCCGTTCGGGTCCTGGTCGTTCTTCAGCGGAGCGATCTGGATTTCCTGGCCCACGGTCGCGGAAAAATGGTCGGCGTTGGCCAGCGGCGGCAGTGCGCCCGGGCGGCCGGACGTCGAAAACCACCACGTCCTCGGTGGTTTCGGAACCGTCCGAAACCCTGACCGTCACTTCCTTCTTGCCGAAGGTCTTGCCCACGTCCTGGAAGGTCAGCAGCCCGTCGGGCCGGGTGCGGACCAGGTCGCCGTCTGCGGTGTTGTCCGCTCCCTCCAGGAACAAGTCGTCCCCGTCCGGGTCGATCCAGTCGCTGAGGATGTTCTGGCTGATTTCGCGGCCCTGTTCCACCAAGATGGTGGTCTTCCGCTTCGGTTCCGGCGGCAGGTTGCTGCCCTCGGGGCGGACGTCGATGGCCACCCGTGCGGTATCGGTGCCGCCGCGGCCGTCGTCGACTTCATAGCCAAAAGTGTGCCGGCCGGGAGCCGCGTCCCCATTGACCAGGATCTGCAGGCCGGTACTGTCGTAGATTCCCTGCACCTCGCCGATGCCCGGACCGTCGCCGATCAGGCGTGCGGTGAGCACATCGCCGTCGGGATCTGAATCATTGTCCAGAATGGTCAGCGTGGTGGTGCGGCCCGCCCGGACGCCGAACGTGTCATCCTGCGCCACCGGGGGACGGTTCTCTTCGGTCCGGTCGGGCAGCGTGTTGACCGGATTTTCGTCCGCCGAGTCCTCTTCGTCCTCTTCGTTCTCCTGCTCCGGCGGGATCAGGTCGCTCCAGTTGTCCACCAACTGCATGTTCTCGAGCACCAGCCAGACGTTGCCGGCGTTCACGTCGTTGAGCACCACAACATCCCGGTTCACCCGGAACACCAGCGACGCGTTCGCGCCGATCCCCTGGATTGGCTGGGCGAGGTCGTCGGCGTCGTTGCCGCAGTCGCGCAGATAATGGTTGATCCCCGCCCACGCCGCGTGCAGGCAGCCCGCCAGCTGGACCGGAGCCGCCGGCGTTCCGGTGCCTTCCATCGGCAGGATTTCGGCGTCCGAACCGTTCAACGGCTGCTTGATCAGCGCGGATTCGGTGGCCACGGCCACAAACGAACTCTCGTCGCCGCTTTGCTGCAACGCGCCGCCGCGGGCGTCCGGCAACGTGACCTCGCGGCCGCCCGGCAGCACCAGCAGTCCGGCCTCGGCATCGAACACCACAGATTTCTCGCCCACGGCGGCTATCTGCAGATCCCCGGCATCGGCCAGCGCGTCCACCCGATCGGCGCCCGTGCGTTCGGCGATGCCGTCTTCGTTGACTTGGAAGCGGACCACCTCGCCTGCCCCAGGATCGGCAATGAAGACGGTGTCTTGCTTCGACACCGTCGCCACGCTGCCCTTGGCATCGGTTAGCAGCGGCTCCGCCGTCTCCTCGTTGAATGAGCCCAGCTCGTTGGCCGGGCTGATCCAGACCTGGCCCTTGACGGTATCGGTGATGGACAGCAGCTGATCGCCGAATGCCACCTGCGCGGTGCCCGGCAGTTGCTGCTCCGACCCGCGTTCCATTTGCGCCACGTCGACCGGGCTCAGCATCGCCTGGTCCTGGTTTTCCATGAACACCGTGCCGGCGCTCTGCATGACATCGAAACCGTCGCTGTTGGCCCGGAAACCGCCGTCAAGCACCTGGGACTGGTAGTTCAGGTGGCCCACCATGCCCTGGCCGTTGTTGGTGACCCACACACCGCCGTCGTTCAAATCCACATCAGCCGTGGGGAAGCCTTGGTAGTAGATGGCGCCGCCCACCACCAAGGCCGTGGCCACGGAGAAAGTCGTCGTCGATGCCAGCGTCTTTCGCCGCCGCGTCCACCCCAACATTTTCCCCCGCAATGTCATTCTTCCCTTGTCAACACACCGTTTCGTTGCGGCCTGGCCGCAGGCAACGACCCCGCATGCAGGCACCCAAAGACGGCCCTTGGCATGCCAAGGGACCTTACCGACTATTGCACGTATAACCTGCGGGCGTAAACCCGCGGCATGGGGAGAACTCCCCTCTTCGTGCCCGACGGCGGTGCCCGCCGCTTGAGCGCAGCCTGATCTTCCCTTGTTGTTCCCTTGATATTTTCCTGCCCGACCGCAGCAACTGCGGGCGGTTGCACTAAGACTTCCCCCGACGTTGCTCCACCCGCGTTATGTGCGCTCTCATCCCGTCCGTGCCTGTCTCCAGTCCTCCCCTACAACTCCACCATCCATCGCCGGCCTGCCCGGGCTCCCCGATCCCAGTCTTCCTTTCCTTCTCCCGTCCTCCCGTACCGCGCCCCCTGGCCTCCTGTACCGCGCCCTCCCGTCCTCCCGTCCTCCACAGCCTGCGCAAGTCGATAGTTGACCACACCCGTAAAAGACTCCCCGTTAGTGTCCGACCCGGCTTATAGGCTGTTTTTAGTAGCAGTTCAGCACCAAACGTTGGCCACCTGGTTGGGAATTTCCTGGTGGCGTCTGCGGGCTTTGGTCCGCGACCGTTCGTAGTCGATGCCGCGCCGCTTGGCGGCGCGCTGAAGATTGAGACGCACTCATGCTTGATCCGGCAGCAACTGAACCACCCGACGGGGCGCCGCCTGTTGGCCGTGGGGTGCCCGCTGCCAACGGCCCGGCGGTCTCGTTGCCGCCGGTCGATTTGGAAGCATCGGCGGCGGAGTTGGTGGACCAGATCACTGCCCGGGAGGACGCCAAGGACGCGATCGCCGCGGATCAGGCCAGGCTCATGGTCGCGCTGGATCAGCGGATGCGGGCCGAGCGGGCCGGCCAAAGGGGTTCCGGCCGCCCGGCAGGGCGAGGGGATCGCCAAGCAGGTCGGGTTGGCGCGGCGGGAGTCCCCGAACCAGGGCGCTTTGCTGCTGGGCCGGGCCAAGGTCCTGGTCAACCAGATGCCACACACGCTCACAGCACTTCAGGCGGGGTACCTGAACGAGCGGCGGGCGGCGATCCTGGTCACTGAAACCGACTGCCTGACCCCCGAGGACCGGGCCGCGGTGGATGAGGAGCTGGCCGGGAACCCGGAACGCCTGCACGGGATGGGGAACCGGCAGTTGGAGGCCGAAGCCAAACGCGCCGCCTACCGGCTGGACGCGCGCGCGGTGGTGAAGCGGGCCGCGAAGGCCGAAGCGGACCGGTATGTCTCCTCCCGGCCCGAACCCGATGTGATGGTCTCGGTCAGGACCCTGCTGCCGGTGGCACAGGGGGTCGCGGTGATGGCCGCGCTGCACCGGGAAGCGGACCGGCTGGCCAACGCCGGGGACCCCCGGACCCGGGGGCAGGTGATGGCCGATACCGTGTTCGAACGCGTCACCGGCCGCAGCACCGCCGACCCGGCCAGGCTGGAAGTGCAGCTGGTGATGACCGACCGGGCGCTGCTGCAGGGCGGGAACGAACCGGCCTGGCTCACCGGCTACGGCATCGTCCCGGCCCAATACGCCCGCGACCTGATCCGCCTGCCCCAGGACCCGCCACCCGAACCGGCCGCGTCCGGCCGTGCAGGTGCCGGCGGGAACCGGGCAGGCCAAAGCCCGCCGGACCAGAACCGGCCCGGCCCGCCGGGCAGCGGCTTCGGGCAGAAGGCGCCGCCCGGTGCGGGAACCGGGCAGAAGGCCCCGCCGGCCGGGACCGAGCCGGGCTGGCAGACCGCCCGCGAGCTGGCGAAACAGGAAAGGCTGCGGACCCTGAAGGTCGGCGGCGTGGAGGATGTCTGGATCAGGCGGCTGTATACCGCGCCCGGGACCGGGCAGTTGCTGGGCATGGACTCGAAGGCGCGGAAGTTCCCGGACGGGATCCGGCGGATGGTCATGGCCCGGGACGCGTCCTGCGGCGGTCCCTGGTGCGACGCGCCGATCCGGCACATCGACCACATCGTCGCCTGGTCCGAGGGCGGTCCCACCACCCTCGCCAACGGGCAGGGCCTGTGCGAACGCTGCAACCACGCCAAGGAAGCCGACGGCTGGTCCGCCAAACCCCTCGACGGGCCCCGCCGCACCGTCGAGACAACCACGCCGACCGGCCACACCTACACCTCCACCGCACCACCACTGCCCGGCACCACACACCAGGAGTCCGTGCACGAAGCCGGGCCAGCAACCAGCAAGGTGAAGAAGGTGTTGGTCCGCCGGCGCAGGGCACGGCTGGACCGCGAACGGATCAGGCGGCGGGAGCGAACGGCGAGCCGAAGCTAGTCGACGACCAGGCCTTTGCCGGTGCCGTGTGCAACGGTGACCGGGTTGACCTCGCCGAATCCGCGGACGGTGCGAACCTTCTGCGGAATCAGCACAAACCGCTCGTCGCCGGCGAGTGTGGATGCAGTGGTGGCGTCGACCAGCACGGTTCCCGGTTCGGCCAGCGTTGTCAACCGCGCGGCCAGATTGACCGTGGGGCCGTAGATGTCGCCGAGGCGGGACAGGACCCTGCCCCACACCATGGCCACTCGAGCGGAGGGCAGCAGGTCGTCGTCGCCAATCGCCTTCGCCAACGCCAGAGAGATTTCAGCCCCGGCCTGCGGTGACGACGCAATGTAGAGGACTTCATCGCCGATCGTCTTCACCAGCCGGCCGCCGCCGACCGAAATGATCTCGGCACAGCGGTTCTCAAAGCGCTGGACCAGCTGGGCGAGCGTCTTCTCGTTCATCTGGCGGGACAGGCTGGTGTAGGAGACCAGGTCCGCAAAACCCACGGCGCGCAACAGGGGCAGCGAGTCCTCATCGTCCGAGCCGGTTCCGGCTCCCATACCGGCTTCAGCCCGCACGGTCAGGCGGGCCACCCCGGCATTGAGCTGGCGGCGGTAGGAGTAGACCAGCACCTTCTCCAAGGAATCGATCAGGTTGGGCAGCTCATGAACCAGCCGCTGGCGTGCCTGGGCATCGGTGAGCCCACGCTGGTGCACCATCTCTTCCACCAGGGCCTCGACCTGCCAGACCACCATGCGGTCGGTCATCTGGCCGACGGACCGGGTGATCGAAATGGCCGCCTCCTCGGTCAGTCGCTCCTCGCGGACCAAGTCGATGATGGTGGTCAGCGCGTCCAGGTCGGCCTGGGTGAATGCAAGATCCTCGTCCCCGAGGTTGGCGAAGCCGAGGGCGCGCCAGATCTTTCGGGCCGATAACAGCGACACCCCGGCGCCGGCCGCGACTTCGCGGCGCTTCATGGTCCGTTCCGAGCCAAGCAGCCGGACTTCTAGGTCCTTGATCGCCTGCCGGTCCACCTTCCCGTTGGAGCCGCCGGCAGGAGGAGTCTGGGCGGGCAACGGCACTCGCGGCATGGACAACGTCAGCGGCTCGGGTTCACCAGCCGGGTGTCCCCCGGTGGTCCGCACCTCTTCCGGGACCGGATCGGCTTCCAAGACGGGTTCCGGGTCTTCCGGCCGGGTCTCTTCCAGCTCTTCCACCGGCTCGTCCGCGGCCGGCAGCGGTACTTCGCGACGCAGCAGTTGGGGCAGCTCGGGATCGCGCGGCACCGGTGGCCGGCGCGGTTCATCCTGCGCGCTGCTGATGTCCATCCTGTGCATCCTCCTCTGTCAGCTGTCCCAGCTGTTCCACTCGGTTTCTGTTTCCATGTCTACACCATCGAACATGGCGGTGCGGGGCAGCTGCTCAATGGCCTCCACCACTAAGGTCCTGAACCGGACGACCTCGGGTACGTCAACGAGCCGGCTGGTCCGCCCGTGCCCCAGATCGATCGTGAGGTTGCCGCTGCGCAGCGTTCGCTGGATGATCGACTGCTCGGTGTGCAGCTCGGCAATGTTCACCAGCAGCAGCTGGCGCTCATGCCGCCGGCCCATGCCCCGACGGACGATGAGCCTCTTGCTGGTGAGCAGATACCGGGTACTGATCCAGCGCAGCAGCGGCAAGAGGAACAGTCGCGAGAGCAGCGCCGCTACCACCACAGCCAGTCCGGCAAGCAGCAACGGGTGCCACTCGACGACCCAGTCCGGCGGGTTGGAGCGGCTCAGGTTCCCCAGCAGGTAGGAGCCGACACCAAGCACCAGCAGCGCGGCCACTACCGGCCAGGTCAGCTTCCGGGCCTGCGGCCGCGTCATCACAATCACGCGTTCCCCCGGATCCAGTTTTAACCGCAACGCGGCTCCCGGATCCAGTGGGGGGTCCGGATCAACTTACGGGCCTTCGTGCGGCCGGAGGTGCACCACGTCGCCGGCCGCCACGACGTGTTCGGTGCCTTCAGCATCGCGGATCTTAACGGCACCATAGGCGTCCAGGCCGAAGGCCTCGCCAATGATCTGCTTTCCGTCCGGAAGCTCGGCCCGCACCTGCTGCCCCAACGTGACCATCACATCGCGCATCCGCGAGAGCAGGCTGGATCCGTCGTTCCATTCGGCAGCCGGGTCGCCGTTGACGTTGCAGAATTGCCGGTATCGCTTCGCGAAGATCCGAACATAGGACATCAGCAGAATGTTCCGGTCCGTTGTCCGACCCTTTTCGATCGCCACGCTGGTGGCGGTGGGAACGGGAAGCTCATCCCGGGAGAGCGTCACGTTCAGGCCAGTGCCGAGAACGACGGCGGGGGGCGACCCGTCCGGGTAGTTGACGACTTGGGCCAAGATTCCGGCAATCTTTCGCCCGGAGACCAGTACGTCGTTGGGCCATTTGACCTCTGCGTTGAGCTGGGCATACTCGCCCAACGCCTCCGCCAGGGCGGCGGCCGCTAGCAACGAGAACCAGGCGTAGCTCTGGGTGGGCACGGGGCTGCCGGCGCGGTTGAAGGGTCGCAGCAGGATGCTCACGATCACCGACGAGCGGGCCGGGGCAGTCCATTGGCGTTCCAGCCTGCCGCGGCCTGCCGTTTGCTCCTCGGCGACCAGAATGCTTAGGTCCGACCAGCCCACCTTGTCCGCCACCGCCCAAGCGGCCAGATCGGTATTGGTGGAGCCGGTGGATTCCACCAGTTCAAGCTTCCGGTACGGCCCCAAGGGTGCACAGAGTGCGTCGCTGAGACCGTCCAAGTCCAGGGCCGGGCGGTCGACGTCGGAAAAACTCTGGCTCATGTGTTCCATCCTACTGATCGCAGGCAACTGAGGCGCCGTGGGGCGGGCCGCGATCCTCCAGTCTCCGACAGGCGCCCTTTGCACACGGCTGGTGGCCGCTGCTGAACGCAGGTGTCAGCCGCCGTCGATCGCAGATGGCGAACACCGTTGGACGCGGGTGGCGGCCAAAAGCAGTGGCGGCGAAATTGTAGGGTTCCTACAGCAGGCCTCCCGCTGCTGCTCACTAGACTTGGTTCAGCGGCGCGCCTGCGCCCCGCTGTTTTGTACGAAACCTACTTAACCGCCTGCAGGCCGCCAGCGTCCGACACCCTCGGCAGAATCCGGAGATTTCATGAGCCTCGATCAAGACCTTGACCTGCAGACCACTGCAGGCAAGATTGCGGACTTCCGCCGCCGCCAGGCAGAGTCCCTGCAGCCGTCCGGCGCCGAGGCGATCGAGAAGCAACATGCCCGCGGCAAGAACACCGCCCGGGAACGGATCGAGATGCTGGTGGACGAGGGCTCCTTCGTCGAGTTCGATGCCTTGGCAACGCACCGGTCCACGGCCTTCGGAATGGAGAAAAAGAAGCCGCTCGGTGACGGCGTCGTCTCCGGTTACGGCACCGTGGACGGTCGAATGGTGGGGTTGTACAGCCAGGACTTCTCGGTCTATGGCGGTTCGCTCTCCCAGGTCAACGGCGAGAAAATCGTCAAGGTGCAGGAGTTCGCCCTGCGCAACGGTTGCCCCGTGATCGGCATCAACGACGGCGGCGGCGCCCGCATCCAAGAAGGGGTGGCATCCCTCGCGATGTTCGCGGACATCTTCCGCAACAACGTGGCCGCGTCCGGCGTCGTGCCCCAGATCTCGCTGATCATGGGCCCGTGCGCGGGCGGCGCCGCCTACTCCCCCGCCCTGACCGACTTTGTGGTGATGGTGGACAAGACCAGCCACATGTTCATCACCGGACCGGACGTGATCAAGACCGTCACCGGCGAAGAAGTGGACATGGAGACGCTGGGCGGAGCACGCCAGCACAATGCCACCACCGGCACCTCGGCCTATCTGGCCGCCGATGAGTCGGATGCCATCGAATTTGTCCGCGAGCTGCTTGAGTTCCTTCCCTCGAACAATCTGGCCGAGGCTCCGCCGCTTGAATTCGACGAAGAACTCGAGATCACCGATGACGATCTAAGCCTGGATGAGCTGATTCCGGATTCGGCCAACCAGCCCTACGATATGCGGACCGTGATCGAGCACGTGGTCGACGACGGCAACTTCCTGGAGATGCAGTCCCTGTACGCACCGAACGTGATCATTGGCTACGGCCGCGTCGAAGGGCACACCGTCGGCATCGTCGCCAACCAGCCCATGCAGTTTGCCGGCACGTTGGACATCAACGCCTCAGAAAAGGCTGCCCGGTTCGTCCGCCACTGCGACGCCTTCAATGTCCCGATCCTGACCTTGGTGGATGTGCCCGGTTTCCTGCCGGGCAAGGATCAGGAGTTCAACGGCATCATCCGCCGCGGGGCCAAGCTGCTGTACGCCTACGCGGAGGCCACGGTTCCGAAGCTGACGGTGATCACCCGCAAGGCCTACGGCGGGGCGTACATCGTGATGGGATCCAAGAAGCTCGGTGCCGACCTGAACCTGGCCTGGCCCACGGCGCAGATCGGAGTGATGGGTGCCCAAGGCGCCGTCAACATCCTCTACCGCCGAGACCTGGCGGCCGTGGCCGCGGATGGCGGCGACGTCGAGGCCCGCCGGCAGGAGATCATTTCGCAGTACGAGGAAGAGCTGCTCAACCCCTACCAAGCTGCCGAGCTGGGTTATCTCGACGCCGTGATTGCGCCGTCGGAGACCCGCCTCCAAGTGGTCCGCGGGCTTCGCGCACTCCGCGACAAACGGGCGAGCATGCCGCATAAGAAGCACGGGAACATTCCGCTATGAGCAACTGGTCGGAAGCCGTGGACACGGCGGAAACATCCAATGAATCCCAGCACGGCGCCGCTGCCCTCCGGCAGCAACCCCTGCTGACGGTGGCCAAGGGGAATCCGACGCCCGAGGAACTCGCGGCCCTGACCGCCGTCGTTGCCGCGCTCCAGTCCTCCGGGCAGGCCGGCACTCCGGCGCGCCGGCCCCGGCGTCCCCGCCGGCCGCTGCTGCGGCCGTTCGTCTCGCACGGCCCCGGAGCCTGGCGGCACACCTTCCGCTAGGTCGCTCCGGCGGCGGGGCGGATTCGCTCTGCACCCTCGTAGTACAGCTACGGAAGCACTTCCCACGGCCACGGCGTCCCTTTCGTTCGACCCCTCAGCGCGGATCCATCACCGTGCCGAGGAAGAGCGGAAAATTGGTGGGCAGGTGGATGATCTGGTAGAGGAAGGGCCGGTCGAAGGAAAGCTCCACATCGGGCTGCGGCGGCAGCGAACCGGCCATCACATCCAACTGAGTCACGGCCGCGGCGATGGTTCCCTTTTCGCCGACGGTGATGTTGGCCTGCTGGGCCGCCCCGGTCACCGAGGCGTACGGCTGGATGGCTTCCAAGTCCGGCGCCGGGCCAAAAGTCTCGCCGAGTCCGAGCCCGCGCAGGATCGGCAGCAGGTCCTGCTGGTACGTGTGGTTCCATCGGGGCAACTCAAGAATGACCATGGCGTCGTCGGCACTGTCCATTGCTGTTGCCACCTCCATCAGTCCGGCCTGGTCCATGACCGGGGTGCCGCCGTCGGGCAGGACGAGCCGCATCACGAACCCGTCACCATAGGGCAGATCCAGGCCTTGCCAACCTTCCCCGCGTGCATACCAGGCCCGGACCAGGTTTCCCATCATCGGGACGGAAACCTTCTCCCCCGACGCAGTGGTGAAATCGGCGTCCTCCGTTGCCGACGGGTCAAACGGCTGATCCCAGGCAGCCGCGAAGTACACCGCGTTGAGCAGGGTTAGCGTGTTGTCGGGATGATAGCCGCCTGGCGCCTCGGTGATCCGGCCGCCGGTGTGGTGGTCCACCCAGGCATCCATGGCCTGTTTGGTCGACGGATCGGAATAGTCCAACGGGTAGACGCCGGAGCCATAATGCTCCGCCAGCATGCGCAGGTAGCCCTCGCCGGTCGGCGTCTCTGCGTCCACGAAGACGCCGTTCGCCAGGTGCATCAGCGGCCTGACGGGCGGCTCGTCCTCATCGACCGAGCCCGGGTCGCCGTCGAATTCATCCCACTGGGCCAGCAAGGAGTTCAAGGCAGCGTCCAGGTTCTGCGCCGGCAGGCCGAGGACCCTGTCCATCTCCTCCGCTGTAGTGCTGCCGGCGCCGGCGCGAAGCATCGCCACGGCGTAGAGCAGACTCACCGGGCCGGTCACCTGGTTTTTCGCCGGTGCCGCCGCGAGCATGGCTGCCCCCAGCGTGAAGGCAGACCGCCGCAAGGCGTCGATTTCGGCCGGAAAGTCGCCAGCTGCCGCGTCAGCCCTGGCCACGCCGTCCGCTCTCAGCAGTTCGGGCGGCGCCGCGCAGCCGCCGAGCATCACGACCGGCGCCAGCCCCAAGGCGGCAAGCGCCGCCGTCGTCCTTCTTCGCACTATGTTCTCCTCACCGTTGACCCCAACCTAGGCGCCGGCGGTGTCAGGGACCAGCTGTGGCCGGCTACGATCCGATGACAACTGCCGGCAGACCGTGTTTCGGGGCGGCAAAAGTCCACAGGCGGAGCGTTACGTGGCCCAAGGCAACTGGTTGCCGGTAGGCTCTCGGTGTGACTGAGCAGACATCTGAACTGACCAAGACCCCGGAGCCCGGGCGCATTCCGTCCGCCATCGACGCCGTAGCGGACGCCTACACCGCAGCCTTGCTGGAGTTGGATCCATCGCTGGCCACCTCCCTCGGCATCCCCGGACACGAGACCGAGTATCCCGACTTCTCGCCGGCCGGCGCGGAGGCCTTCGCCGAGGTCACCCGGGAAGCCCTGCGGCGGCTGGAGGATCTGGAACCCACCGACGACGTGGACCGGGTCACGCTGGACGCGATGCATGAGCGGCTGGGCCTCGAACTGGAGATCCACGAGACCGGCTGGAACCTGGCCGACCTGAACAACATCGCCTCGCCGCCCCAGGACATCCGCGCCATCTTCGACCTGATGCCCACCAGCACCGTTGAGGACTGGAACAACATTGCCGGCCGGATGGCCAACGTTCCCGATGCCATCGCCGGCTATGTGTCCTCCCTCCGCGAGGCCAAGGACCGCGGGCTGGTCGCTGCCAAGCGGCAGGTGCGCATTGTCATGGAACAGAGCGGAGCGTATGCGGCCGAGGACGGCTTTTTCCGGACCCTGGCCGGGCAGGCTGCGGCCGAAGAGGGCGAGCTTTCCCAGGATCTGCGCGACAGGCTGGCTGCGGCCGCCGAAGCCGCGGCCACTGCCTACAGCCAACTTGCCACCGTGCTGGAAACCGAGGTGTTGCCGGCCGCGCCGGAGAAGGACGCCGTTGGCCGGGAACGCTACGCGCTGATGTCGCGCCGGTTCCTGGGTTCCGCGGTGGATCTGGAGGCCACCTACGCCTGGGGCGTGGCGGAGCTGGACAGGATCATCGCGGAACAGGAAGCCGTCGCCGAGCAGATCCGGCCCGGCGCCAGCATCGAGGAAGCGATGGAACTGCTGGACGCCGACCCGCAGCGGCAGCTGCACGGCACGGATGAGTTGCAGGCCTGGATGCAGGACCTGTCCGACAAGGCCGTGGACGAGCTGTCCGGACACTTCGACATCTACGAGCCGATGCGCCGGCTGGAGTGCATGATCGCCCCGACCCATGAAGGCGGCATCTACTACACCGGCCCCAGCGATGACTTTGCCCGGCCCGGCCGCATGTGGTGGTCCGTGCCGGAAGGCGAGGACAGCTTCACCACCTGGAAAGAGACCACCACGGTCTACCATGAGGGCGTTCCCGGGCACCACCTCCAGGTTGCGACGGCGACCTACCGCCGCGAGCTGTTGAACAACTGGCGGCGGAACATCTGCTGGGTCTCCGGCCACGGCGAAGGCTGGGCGCTGTACGCCGAGCGTCTGATGGACGAGCTGGGCTACTTGGCCGACCCGGGCGACCGGATGGGCATGCTCGACGCGCAGCGGATGCGGGCGGCCCGCGTGGTGTTCGACATCGGAGTCCATCTGGAGCTCGAGGTCCCCGAACGCTGGGGATCCGGAACCTGGACTCCGGAGAAGGGCTACGAGTTCCTGCGCCGGAACATTGCGATCAGCAAGGGCCAGCTGGACTTTGAGTTCACCCGCTACCTCGGCTGGCCGGGCCAGGCCCCGTCCTACAAGCTGGGCCAGAAGCTCTGGGAGGAGATCCGCGACGAGCGGCGGCGCCGTGAGGGCGCCGCGTTCGACATCAAGGCTTTCCACAGCCAGGCGCTGAACATCGGCTCCGTCGGGCTGGACACCCTGCGGCGCGCGCTGCTGGGCGAGGATCCGGTTCCGGCAGCCTGACCGTGCCCCAGCCCGGACATCACCGGGCAAACAGGAGGGCCGATGCATCCCCCAACGGTGCACCGGCCCTTACCTGTGCCGGGTCCCTTCCGCCCCGGGCGGGGCGTACTCTCCGGCGGGAGAAAGCTCCCGCCAGAAATCGTACGGTCAGGCAACCGATACAGCGGAGAACCGCGGCGGTTCTTTACGCTCAGGTCACAGGGCGGAAACACGCTAAGCAAGGTTGGCTTTCCGGCAGCGGATAGGCTTGGTCGGGTGACCGACCTTCGCCTGATCCTCGCCTCCGCATCCCCCGCCCGCACCAAGCTCCTGACCGAAGCCGGCATCGCGCACCAGGTCCTGGTCTCGGAGGTGGACGAAGACGCCGTCACGGCCAGCTACGGGGTCACCGACCCGCACGACACCGCACTGCTGCTGGCCCGGGCCAAGGCCGAGGCGGTGGCCGCACTTCCCGACGCCGACGGTGCCCTGGTGCTCGGCTGCGACTCGGTGTTTGAGCTCGACGGCGAACCGTACGGCAAACCGCACGAGCCGGAGATCGCGCGCGAACGCCTGCGCAGGATGAGCGGCCGGCACGGCGTGCTGCACACCGGCCACTGGCTGGTGGACTGCCGCGCCACCGCCTTTGACGCGCCCGCCTTTGATGCCGAAGCCCCAGAAAACCACGACGCCGGATCGGGTGCCACGGTGGGCGCGGTCGCCTCCGCCGCGGTGCATTTCGCCCAGCTCTCCGACGCGGAGATCGCCGCCTACGTGGCTTCCGGCGAACCCCTCCACGTGGCCGGCTCCTTCACCATCGACTCGCTGGGCGGGGCCTTCATCGAGCGGGTCGACGGCGACCCGCATGCCGTCGTCGGGCTGTCCGTCTCCACTCTGCGCCGGCTGCTGGCCAACGCCAACGTGCAGATCACCGACCTCTGGGGCTGACCCACCAACGGTTTTGTAGGAGTCCTACAAAGAACGGTCCTTGCACACGCACAAACGGCATGATTCATGAGCGATTCCCGCAAAAGCAGGCTAGGCTCCTCAAGGATAGAAGGAGCTTTGAATGACCCAGCGCATCACCAAGGTACTGATCGCCAACCGTGGTGAAATTGCCGTCCGCATAGTTCGCGCGGCTCGCGACGAAGGCATTGCCTCGGTCGCCGTCTACGCCGACCCGGACCGGGATGCCCTGCATGTCCGGCTGGCGGACGAAGCCTTCGCACTCGGCGGGAACACCGCCGCCGAATCCTATCTGGTGATGGACAAGCTCCTGCAGGTGGCCCAGGCCGCCGGCGCCGACGCAATCCACCCCGGCTACGGCTTCCTGTCCGAGAACGCCGAGTTCGCCCAGCGGGTCCTCGACGCCGGCCTGACCTGGATCGGCCCCTCCCCCGACGCCATCTCCCAGCTGGGCGACAAGGTGCAGGCACGGCACATCGCCGAACGGGTCGGCGCTCCCCTGGTGCCCGGCACGCCTGACCCGGTGGCGAGCGTGCAGGAAGTGCTCGACTTCGCCGATACTTATGGCCTGCCGCTGGCCATCAAGGCCGCCTACGGCGGCGGCGGCCGCGGCATCAAGGTGGTCCGCGACCGGCAGGCCATCGCCGAGTCTTACGAATCAGCGGTGCGCGAAGCCACCGCAGCGTTTGGCCGCGGCGAGTGCTTCGTCGAGCGCTTCCTGGACGCTCCGCGGCACGTGGAAACCCAGTGCCTTGCCGACGCGCAGGGCAACGTGGTGGTTGTCTCCACCCGCGACTGCTCGCTGCAGCGGCGCAACCAGAAACTCGTGGAGGAAGCCCCGGCGCCCTTCCTCTCCCCCGAGCAAAACGAACGCCTCTATGCGGCGTCCAAAGCGATTTTGCGCGAAGCCAAGTACCAGGGCGCCGGCACGTGCGAATTCCTGGTCGGCCAGGACGGCACCATCTCCTTCCTGGAGGTCAACACCCGCCTGCAGGTTGAGCACCCGGTCTCGGAAGAAGTCACCGGCATCGACCTGGTCCGCGAACAGTTCCGCCTGGCCCGTGGCGAAGAGCTTGGCTACGCTGACCCCGAAGTCCGCGGCCATTCGTTCGAATTCCGCATCAACGGCGAAGACGCCGGCCGCAACTTCATGCCCGCCCCGGGCGTGGTCGAGACGCTGCGCCTTCCCACCGGCCCCGGCGTCCGGGTGGACTCCGGGATTGAAGCAGGCGAAGTTATCGGCGGAAACTTTGATTCCATGCTGGCCAAGCTGATCATCACCGGCAGCACCCGCAGCCAGGCGCTGGAGCGGGCCCGGCGGGCACTGGACGAGATGGAAATCGGCGGCATGCCCACCGTGCTGCCGTTCCACCGCGCCGTGGTGGCCGACCCGGCGTTCGCCCCCGAGGAAGGGGCCTTCAGCATCCACACCCGCTGGATCGAGACCGAGTTCCAGAACAACATTCCGGCCTTCCAGTCTGCTCCGGCCGCCTCGGCCGACGAGGACGGTGAGCGCCAGCGCGTGACCGTCGAGGTCGGGGGCAAGCGGTTGGAGGTTGTGCTTCCGGCCGGCCTCGGCTCAGGCACCGGATCTGCTGCCAAGTCCAATGGCAAGCCCAAGCGCGCCCGTGGGCGTTCCGGCTCGGCGGCCGGTGCCGCGGCAAGCGGTGACGGCCTGGCCTCGCCGATGCAGGGCACGATTGTGAAAGTTGCCGTAGCCGAAGGCGACACGGTCGCCGAAGGCGATCTCGTCGTCGTACTCGAGGCGATGAAGATGGAACAGCCGCTCACCGCCCACAAGGCCGGGACAATCTCCGGGCTTTCCGCCAAGCCCGGGGACACCGTCTCCGCCGGTGCGGTGCTGGCCACCATCGCGGACTAGCGGCACTTTTCCCGGCCGGACTGTATCAGCCGTTGTAGTTCTGTCACGTTTTAGCGCCAAGTGGGCGCGGGAACTTATAAGCAGGCTGTCTATGCTGTAGCGTGATGCTTACAAGGAGCAGGGCCCGGCTTGGCCGGGAGAAATGAAGTATCACCTACGTAAAGGAGATGCACGTCATGGGTTTTCTAGCATTCCTCTTGCTTGGACTGATTGCCGGAGCTATCGCCAAGCTGATCCTCCCCGGACGGCAGGGCGGCGGCTGGATCGCCACCCTGATCCTGGGTGTCATCGGCGCGCTCTTGGGCGGCTGGATCGGCGGTATGGTCGCGAGTGTCGATATGAACGAATTCTTCAGCCTCGCATCCTGGATCTGGGCCATCATTGGTTCGCTGGTCGTGCTGGTGATCTGGGGCTTCATCACGAACAGGAGGAGCAGCACCGTCTGATTCTGGCCGCTTGATCTGCTCCTTTAGCGGTATCTGGCCCGCCGTCCCCCACGGGGCGGCGGGCCTTTGCTTGCCCTGACCACTTCTACACCAGCGGCCCGGCGGGTCGGGCGGGTCCGGCAGCAATGCCATGGCCCAGACACACGGGAGGACCCGCGGCAACCAGCCGCGGGTCCTCCCGTGTGTCCAGCGGACCAGTCAGCTGGACTGGTTCTCGTAGTCCATGTCCTTGGTTTCCTTGCTCAGCAGCAGGGCGATCAGGGTCAGCACTGCAGCCGCACTCAGATACATGCCCACCAGGAAGGTACTCCCGTTCGCGGCCTGCCACAGCGCCACGGCGATGAACGGAGCCACGGAAGCGCCGAGGATCGAGGAGAAGTTGTAGGCCACGGCGGAGCCGGTGTAGCGCACGTTGGTCGGGAACAGCTCCGGCAGAATCGCCCCCATCGGCCCGAAGGTCAGGCCCATCAGGGTGAACCCGATGATCAGGTGCGCCATGGTGCCGGCGAACCCGCCGCCGAACAGGGGCACCCAGAGGAAGCCGAAGGCCACAATGCCCAGGGTCACCCAGATCAGGGTCTTCCTCCGGCCGTACTTTTCGGCCAGCGGCCCGGCCACCAGCGTGAAGATTCCGAAGAACACCACGCCGACGATCAGCATCAGCAGGAAGTCATTGCGGGCATAGCCCAGACCGGCGGCAAACGTGTCCGGATCGAACGGTTTTCCGGCTGCCTCGGCCTTGGCCGCGGCGTCCTGGACATTGGTTGCAGCGGTGCCGTAGGAGAGCGTGAAGGTGGTCATCAGGTAGAACAGCACGTACGTCGCCAGCATGATGAACGTGCCCAGGATCAGCTGGCGCCAGCTGGTCTTGAATACCCGGCCCAGCGGCAGCTTGGTTACCTCGCCCTTGTCCACGACCTTCTGGAAGGCCGGGGTCTCCACCAGTTTCAGCCGGACCCACAGACCGATGATCACCATCACGGCGCTGGCCAGGAAGGGAACGCGCCAGCCCCAGTTCATGAACTGTTCGTTGGTCAGGTTGATGCTCAACAACAGGAACAGCGAGTTGGCGATGATGAAGCCGATCGGCGCCCCGAGCTGCGGGAACGTGCCGTAGATGGCCCGCTTGTTGGCCGGCGCGTTCTCGGTGGCCAGCAGCGCGGCACCGCTCCATTCGCCGCCGAGGGCCAGTCCCTGCGCGAAGCGCATGACCACCAGCAGGGCCGGGGCCCAGAAGGACCAGCCGTCCACCTGGGCGGTGGGCAGGCAGCCGATCAGGAAGGTCGCGATGCCCATGGTGAGCAGCGAGGCTACCAAGGTGCCCTTGCGGCCGTACTTGTCGCCGAAGTGTCCGAATACAATCGATCCGAGCGGGCGCGCAATGAAGGCGACACCGAAGACTGCAAACGAGCTCAACAGCGCGACGGCGCCGCTGGCATTCGGGAAGAACAGCGCGGGAAAGACGAGCACGGCTGCGGTTGCATAGACGTAGAAGTCATAGAACTCGATGGACGTGCCGATGAGGCTGGCGACGATCACGCGGCCGCGGGAGTTCACCGGCGCGGCCGGCGCTCCCTTGGTGACTGGTGCTGGTGTGGACATTGAATAACGGCTTTCGCTCGGATGAATATCGGATAGATTCTAAGCCGAAGCGTCCGTACTCCGGACATTCATTTCAATATGTGGACATCTATGCTATGAGCCGTGGATCACCATTTCCCCGCGTGGTTGCGCCAACAGAGCGCGAGGAATCGACGAACGGCGACTTGCCGTGGCACACGCCACAGCGGACGGTGGAATCGGCTGGCCCTCACGGAGCTTGGGGCTGACTGCGCGGATGCCCAGACTGTCCTTGCCGGCTGAGATTCTTGCCGCCATGAACAAAGTCGACGTGCTGACCGCCAGCAGCTATGCCAGAACCGACGGCGGTCGTGGCCCGGGTGCCGGCGCAAACCGCCCGCGGACCGTGCGCGCACCCTACTGCCGTGAACCCTACGTGCAGGTAGAACTGGGCGGCACGACTCTGGATGCCAAGGCGGTCTCCTGGGACCAATCCAACGTGCAGCTGAAGTGGATCGACGCGCAGGGTTCCTCGCGGACTGCTTGGGTTTCCGCCGGCAAGGTCCGGCGCATCCACCGCGACGAATCCAACTGGCGCGACCCCTACGACGACTACGCCTTCTACTACCCCGACAGGTAAGGGAGGCGGCCCATACGGCACAATGGATCGGTGACCGAAACCTCCGCGCCTGCACAGCCCGCCCTCCTCACCACACTGCCTCCGCTTGATCCGGCCGCCCTGAGTGCGCGGATCTACGCCCAGCTCGCCCAGGAGCTTGGCGTCAATACGTGGCAGGTCAAGGCAGCAGTGGAAATGCTCGACGGCGGTGCCACCGTCCCGTTCATCGCCCGCTACCGCAAGGAAGCCACCGGGACGTTGGACGACGCCCAGCTGCGTGATCTTGAAGAGCGGCTGCGCTACCTGCGCGAGCTGGAAGACCGCCGTCGCGCTGTGCTGGAGGCCATTGCCGCCCAGGGCAAACTCACCGCCGAGCTGGAAGCCGCCGTCAACGCGGCGGACACCAAAGCCCGGCTCGAGGACATTTACCTGCCCTACAAGTCCAAGCGGCGGACCAAGGCCCAGATCGCCCGCGAGGCAGGGCTGGAGCCGCTTGCCGTTGGCCTGCTGGCGGATCCCTCGCAGGATCCGCTGGCAGCTGCGGCGTCCTTCCTCAATCCCGAGCACGCCATCAACGAGCCGGCGGATGCCCTGGCCGGCGCCCGCGCCATCCTGGTGGAGCAGATCAGCCAAGATGCCGATCTGGTATCGGAGTTGCGGGAACGGCTGTGGAAGCAGGGCCTGGTGCGGGCCGAGGTCCGCGACGGCCAGACGGAAACCGGGCAGAAGTTTGCCGACTACTTCGACTTCGCCCAGGACCCCGCCGGCCTCCCGTCGCACCGCGTCCTGGCCCTGCTGCGCGGGGAGAAGGAAGGCGTGCTGAACTTGGACATCAGCGAGGGCAACCCCGCAGATGCCGAGGACTACGCGCAGGCGCGCGGCCGGTTCGAGAACGCGGTGGCGTCGCGCATGGGCGTTGCGGATCAGGGTCGGCCGGCAGACCGCTGGCTGATGCAGACCGCGCAGCTGGGGTGGCGCCGGATCCTGGTCAAGCTGGCCATCGACCTGCGGGTACGGCTGTTTACCGCTGCCGAGGACGAGGCCGTCCGGGTCTTCGCCGCCAACCTCCGGGACGTGCTGCTGGCGGCACCGGCCGGAAACCGGGCCACCCTGGGCTTGGATCCCGGGCTGCGCACGGGCGTGAAGGTCGCCGTCGTCGACGGAACCGGCAAAGTGGTGGCCACCGATACCATCTACCCGCATGCTCCGGCCAAGAAGTGGGATGAGTCCCTGGCCTCGCTGGCACGGCTGGCCGACAAACACGCCGTCGAGCTCGTCGCCATTGGCAACGGCACCGCCTCACGGGAGACGGACAAGCTGGCCACCGAACTGATCAAGCTGATGGGATCCACCCGTAAGCTGCAGAAGCTTGTGGTCTCGGAGGCGGGTGCCTCCGTGTACTCCGCCTCGGCTTTGGCCTCGGCGGAACTGCCGGAACTGGATGTGTCCTTGCGCGGTGCCGTATCGATCGCGCGCCGTCTGCAGGACCCGCTGGCCGAGCTGGTCAAGATCGACCCCAAGTCCATCGGCGTCGGGCAGTACCAGCACGATGTCACCGCCACCAAGCTGGAGCGGTCCCTCGACGCCGTGGTCGAAGACTGTGTTAATGCGGTCGGCGTGGACCTGAACACCGCGTCGCCGTCCCTGCTCTCCCGGGTGGCTGGTCTCGGCTCGCAGTTGAGCGAAAACATCGTCGCCTACCGCAATGCCAACGGACCCTTTGCCAAGCGCGCCGAACTCAAAAAGGTCCCGCGGCTGGGCGAGAAAGCCTTCGAGCAGTGCGCCGGATTCCTGCGCATCACCGGCGGGACGGAGCCGTTGGACGCGTCCAGCGTGCACCCGGAAGCGTACGGCATCGCCCGGAAGATCCTGGCCGCGGCCGGCACCACCGCGACGGAGGCGGCACGCGGCGGCCAGTCCCTGGCCGTGCTGGATCCCCAGCAGTTCGTCGACGAGAGCTTCGGCCTTCCGACGGTGGTTGACATCATCTCCGAGTTGGAAAAGCCCGGACGCGATCCACGCCCGCACTTCACCACCGCAACGTTCACCGACGGTGTGGAGAAGATTTCAGACTTGACGCCGGGCATGGTGCTGGAAGGCTCGGTGACCAACGTGGCCGCTTTCGGCGCCTTCGTGGATGTTGGCGTCCATCAGGACGGGCTGGTCCATATTTCCGCCATGTCGGATAAGTTCGTCTCGAATCCGCACGACGTGGTCAAGTCCGGGCAAGTGGTGAAGGTCAAGGTCTTGGAGGCCGACCCGGAGCGGAAGCGCATCTCGCTGACGCTCCGGCTCGACGACGAAGTTCCCACCGGGGAGCCGCGCCGACAGGGTTCGGCACAGTCAGGCCGTCCCGGAGATGCCCGCAGGGAAGGCCCACGTCCCGGCACTGGTGGGGGCAGGCCCGGCCGCCGCGACGGCAAGAAGCCCGGCGGAAATGATCGTCAGCCGGGTAATGGAGCGTCCGCGAACACGGCGATGGCCGAAGCCTTGCGGCGGGCCGGGCTGGGAAAGTAGAGAACCAGCAGCCCAGCACTTCGCGCTGCCGGAGCACTCCCTCCGGACGATGCACAAGGTGCTGGGCTGCCGTTCCCAGCGGATGGTGGACTTGCGGAGACGGGGTCCAGGCCTGACGCACCTGTGACCTCTGACAAAGACTCTGGCGGACGCCGCTTAAGGACCGCACGGGGTTTGCGAAAGACTCGCTCAATTTTCGCCAGCCCACGGCAGGCGCAATTGGCGCTCAAGAGTTACCAAGGTTGGGCGCGCTCGCGCAGGCTGGACGACGCGATCGCTTACGATAAGAGGTAGTTCGGTACCGCAACCAGTTGGAAAGGAGTGCAGACCCATGCTTACTTCCGGGCGCGCCTCCGCTTCCGGCTCCGAGGCGACGGCATGACCGCCGTTGCAGCCGAGGTTCCGCTGGTGCTGGACGCCGTGCTGGAGAAACTAGCGACCGATCTCGGCGACCACGACGGCAGCATGCGCCGGCGCTTCATCAACAATTACCTGGAGCTGTGGGATCACCGCTACGGCAGGGTGTCTGGTGCGGTGCTGGCGCACGACGCCGATGACGCCATGGATGCCATCCTCAGCTTGAAGATCTCCAGCAGCATGGTGGGGGCGGGACGCCTCGGCCGGATGGCGGAGCATCTCGAAGGACTGGTGCACGGGCAGCTGTTCGATGCGGCTGCCTCGCTGCTGGACGAACTGCGCGCCTGCGGCATGTCGACGACGGCACAGCTGCGCAGCTACCACCCGGCCTAGTCGGTTACCGCCTCGGTGCCAGGCTGTAGCCCACGCCGCGGACCGTCTTGATCCAGCGCGGGGACTTGGTATCGTCGCCCAGCTTGCGGCGGAGGTTGGCCATGTGCACTTCAATGGTGCGCTCGTCGGAGTCCGAAATGTAGCCGCCGGTGTTGTACGGCTCGTTGCGCAGCCGGCGAACCAAATCCGCCTTGGTCCGCACCACGCGCCCGCTTTCCATCAAGGCGTACAGCAGGTCGAATTCGCTCCGGGTCAGCTCCAGCTCGCGTCCGGACCGGATAACCGTACGGGACCGGCTGTCCACCACGATCCCGTTGTGCTCCAGCACGCCGTCTGCGGCCGGGACCGGCGCGGCAAGGCTGGACTCGAGGCCGGCCTCGGCCGCGACCGCGACCGCCGTGCCGCCTCCGGCGATGGCCGGAACCGGGGCGACGCCCGACGGCGACAGCTGCAGGCCGGCTTGTCCGCCGCCACCCACCCCCGCACCTTGCAGAACGGGTTCCGGCATCGGGGCAGCGGCGGCTACGGCCACGTCCGCCGACGGCGTCGAGCCGCTCACGGCGGCACCGCCGTCGTTGTCCTTGGTGGCGCGCGGGCGCCGCAGCATCGCGGTGATCCGGGCGCGCAGTTCGCGGGGGCGGAACGGCTTGGTCAGGTAGTCATCGGCACCGGTTTCCAGGCCCAGCAACGTGTCCAGTTCTTCGGCGCGCGCGGTCAACATGATGATGTAGGTGTCGCTGAACCGCCGCACTTGGCGCGCGACCTCGAAGCCGTCGATGTCCGGCAGGCCGAGGTCAAGGGTGACGACGTCGGGATTGTGGCGCTTGATCGCGGCGACGCCTTCCAGACCGGAGGACGCAGTATGAACCGTGAATCCGGAGCTGGACAGCACCGTCGAGATCAGTTCCCTGATGTCCAGGTCGTCCTCCACTATGACGGCAGTTCGCTGCTCGCTCATTCCTTGTCCCCCAACTGATCTACTCTGGTTCATCGTTTCAACCAATACTTATTGGTGATTGTAGTCCCAAAGTCGGACAATTTGGCGCACTTTGTGCCGGAATGACGGCGGGGTCTGCCGCCTACAGATGTACGTGCAGACGCCGTGCGGCCTCGGAAATCGAGCCGGTCAGCGACGGGTACACCGTGAAGGTGTTCGCGACGTCGTCCACATGCAGCTTCTGCGTGACGGCCAGGGCGATCGGGAAGATCAATTCGGAGGCCCGCGGGGCCACCACCACTCCCCCGATCACGGTGCCGGAACCGCGGCGGGCGATGATCTTCACGAAGCCGTCGGAAACATTCATCATCTTGGCCCGCGCGTTGGTGTTCAGCGAGAGCTTGATGATGTCGCCCTGGTACCGGCCGGCGGCGATGTCTTCCTCCGTGACACCGACGGTGGCGATTTCCGGGCTGGTGAAGATATTGGATGCCACTTGGGTGAGCTTCAGCGGCTTGACATAGTCGCCCAGCAGGTGCGCCACGGCGATCCGGCCCTGCATGGCGGCCACCGAGGCCAAGGCCAAGACGCCGGTGCAGTCGCCGGCGGCGTAGATGTTCGAGGCCGTGGTGCGGGAGACGCCGTCCACCTTGATGTGGCCGCTCTCGGTCAGGGCCACACCGGCTTCTTCCAGCCCGATCCCGGCGGTGTTCGGCACACCGCCGACGGCCAGCAGGCAATGCGAACCCTCGACCACGCGGCCGTCGGCCAGGGTCACCAGCACGCCGCCGTCCGTTCGTTCCACCCCCGCGGCGCGGGACTTGGACAGCACCGTCATCCCGCTGCGGGCGAAGACGTCCTCGAGCACCGCGGCGGCGTCCGCGTCCTCGCCGGGCAGCACCCGGTCACGGGAGGAGACCAGGGTGACTCTGGTGCCGAGCATCCGGTAGGCGGAGGCGAACTCCGCCCCGGTCACGCCCGATCCGACCACGATCAGGTGTTCGGGAATCTCGGTCAGGTTATAGACCTGTGTCCAGTTGAAGATCCGTTCGCCGTCGGGCTTGGCGGTGGGCAGCTCCCGCGGCGTCGCGCCGGTGGCCAGCAGGATGGCGTCCGCCTCCACGGTCTGCGTCCCGGAATCGGTGCTGACAACAATCTCGTTCGGCCCGGACAGCTTGCCCTCGCCCAGGATCACCCGCACGCCGGCGCGTTCCAGACCGTGGTGGATGTCCGCCGACTGGCTTTCGGCCAGCTTGAGCAGCCGGTCGTTCACCGTACGCAGGTCGGCGTAGGCAGCCTTCGAGTGCTCATCAAAGCGAACGCCCAGGTCATGGGCACTGGCCACCCGCCGCATGGCATCCGCCGTGGCGATCAGGGTCTTGGACGGCACCACGTCGGTCAAGACCGCCGAGCCGCCGAGGCCTTGCCGCTCGATGATGGTCACCTTGGCGCCGAGGGAATTGGCCACCATGGCCGCCTCATACCCGCCGGGGCCCCCGCCCAGGATCGCCAGACGTGGGGCACTGAAATCTATTTGGCTAGTCACGCACTTCATTCTGTCTCATGCCCCCCACGGCCTCAACCTGCGCCGCGGCATGCAGCAGCGCGGCGGCTGCCTCGGGGCTGCTGCCTCGGGGCCCGCCACGGACTTCGGAATGCCCACGACGGCGACGGCGGTGCCGCGCGTTCCGCTTTCAGCAGCAGTTGGGCACCGGGTAGGTTAGGGGCTGTGACTACAGATCCCTTTGAACTGGCCGCCGAGGCAGCCGCTTTCCTCGCCCAGCAAACCGGTGTTTCCGCCCATGATGTGGCGCTGGTGCTCGGCTCCGGCTGGGGCGAAGCCGCGGAGCTGATCGGCGACACCACGCATACGATTCCGGCCGCGGACATTCCCGGATTCTCCGCCCCCGCCGTCGAGGGCCACGTGGGGACCATCCGGTCCGTCCTGACCCCGGACGGCAAACGTGTCCTGGTGCTCGGAGCACGCACCCACTACTACGAGGGCAAGGGCGTGCGCGCCGTCGTCCACGGCGTCCGCACCGCCGCGGCGGCCGGCTGCAAGACCCTGGTCGTGACCAACGGCTGCGGCGGACTCAACCCGGAATGGGCGCCGGGTACACCGGTGCTGATCAGCGATCACATCAATCTCACCGCCGCCTCACCGCTGGAAGGGGCCACGTTCGTTGACCTGACGGACCTCTATTCGGAGCGGCTGCGCGCGGTGGCCCGGGAGGTCGACCCCAGCCTGGACGAAGGTGTGTACGCACAGTTCACCGGCCCTCACTACGAGACGCCGGCGGAGGTGCAGTATGCCAAGCGGATCGGTGCCGACCTGGTCGGCATGTCCACGGCGCTGGAGTCCATCGCCGCCCGCCACGCGGGCATGGAAGTGTTCGGTATTTCACTGGTGACCAACCTGGCCGCCGGTATCAGCGCCACCCCGCTCAGCCACGCCGAGGTCATCGAGGCGGGACACGCCGCAGGCCCGCGGATCTCCCGGCTGCTGGCCGGCATCGTCGCCAAGCTATGAACGGGAGCGAGATGACCGCAACAACCGACCACCTCGTGGCCGCGGCCCTCGCCTGGTTGGAGACGGACCCGGACCCGCAGACCCGGCGGGAATTGCAGGACTTGGTAGCAGCTGCGGACGGCGATGGCCCGGAGGCCGCAGCGGCCCGGGCCGAACTGGCGGACCGGTTCTCCGGCACGCTCGCCTTCGGCACGGCCGGGCTGCGGGCCGCCTTGGGCGCGGGTCCCTTCAGGATGAACCGGGTGGTGGTGCGCCGGACCGCGACGGGCCTCGCCCGGTTCCTGCTGGACACCGCCGCCGGCGGGTACACCCCGCGTGCCGTGGTCGGCTTTGACGCGCGCCGGAATTCTGATGTTTTTGCCGCCGAATCCGCCGCCATCTTCACCGCCGCGGGCATCGAAACCTTCCTCATGCCGTCGGCCCTGCCCACGCCGGTGCTGGCCTACGCGGTCCGGGCGCTGGGCTGCGAAGCGGGCGTGATGGTCACCGCCAGCCACAACCCCGCCAACGACAACGGCTACAAGGTCTACCTGGGCGGACGTGCCGTGGACGACGGCGGTCGCGGCGCCCAGATTGTGGCACCTTACGACGCCGAAATTGCCGCCCGGATCGACTACCGCCCGGCCTTGGAATCAATCCGCTTGGCCGAGGAAGGCTGGACGGTCCTGCCCGAGACGATCGTCGGCGACTACACAGCGGCCGTGACCGCGCTGGCCGATTCCCGGCTGTTCCCCGAGCGGCAACTGAAGATCGTGCTCACTCCGATGCACGGGGTGGGCGGGGCCACCATGCGGGCCGTCTTTGAGCAGGCTGGATTCACCGACGTCACGATGGTGGCAGCACAGGCGGAACCGGATCCTGATTTCCCGACCGTGGCCTTCCCCAACCCGGAGGAAGCCGGTGCCATCGATCTGGCCTTGGAAACCGCGGCGGACGTCGATGCGGATCTGGTCATTGCCAATGACCCCGATGCCGACCGCGCGGCCCTGGCGGCCAAAGATCCGTCGACCGGTGCCTGGCGGATGCTTCGTGGCGACGAGGTCGGCGCCCTGCTCGGCGCACACATGGCCGCGCGTTTGGCAGGCCAGGACCAGTCGGCCCCGGAGAATGACGCGCCCGGTCGAAGCCGGGTCTTCGCCAATTCCATCGTCTCTTCCCGGTTGCTGGGCAAGATCGCGGCCGATGCGGGCGCCCAGCATGTGGAGACCCTCACCGGCTTCAAATGGATTTCGCGCGTCCCCGGCTTGGTCTACGGCTATGAAGAGGCCCTGGGCTACTGTGTGGCACCGCATCTGGTCCGCGACAAGGACGGCATGTCCGCCGCCCTGCTGCTCGCGGAGCTGGCCGCCGATCTTCAAGCCTCGGGCCGCACCGTCTTCGACGCCCTCGACGAGTTGGCCCTGCGGCATGGGCTGCACGCCACCGACCAGCTCAGCGTCCGGGTAGAGGACCTTGCCCTGATTCCCGCCATGATGGACAGGCTCCGTGAGCAGCCGCCGTCGTCATTCGCCGGGTCCCCGGTGACGACCCGCACGGACTTGTCCCTCGGCAGCCAAGCGCTGCCGCCCACCGACGGGATGCTGTTCCTCAGCCAGGACCAGACCAGGGTGATCATCCGGCCCAGCGGTACCGAGCCCAAGCTCAAGTGCTATCTGGAGGTCATCCGGCCGGTCGGATCGGCGGAGCAGTTGCCGGCCGTGCGCGCCGCGGCCGCACAGGCATTGCAAGCAATCAAGGCGGACATCCGCGCAGCCCTCGGACTGGTGGAATAGCACCTTTCACACCGCGCACGATTGTGGGACCATGCTGCCATGGCCATCGATGAGGAGTATTCGCCGGCCTCGCGGGACAGGCACTCGAGCCCCGACGACAAGCCGGAACACCGGGCGTCCGAAGAACACGGCCCGGCGGACGACGAGCGTGCCATCGCCCGCCGGCGGAAGGACGCCGAGGACAAACTCGAGGAACACCGACGCGATGCCGAACAACACGGCCATCCGACGGGCGGCAGGCACTGACAGGCAGGCCGCGGGTTGCCCTCCCGGGCGGGGCTGTGCGCATGGCTCCCCGGCGGGTGTCCGCGATATGCAAGGATGGATGTTCCTTGGCCCTGCAGATGAAAGGGACGGCCATGTCTGAGGACAGCACACCCGGCTCCGCGCCCAGCGAGACCTATCACGACCCGACGTCGATCGCTTCGGTCATCGACCACACTCTGCTGAAGCCCGAAGCTTCCCGCGAGGACATCCTGGCGGTCTGCGAGGAGGCGGTGAAATACCGCTTTGCCGCCGTCTGCGTGAATCCGCTGTGGACCGCCTTGGTGCACAAAACGCTCAAGGGGACCGGGGTGAAGACCTGCTCGGTCATCGGCTTCCCGTTCGGTGCTACGCCGACCGACGTGAAGGTTTACGAGGCCCGCGGCGCCAACTTGGACGGGGCCGACGAGATCGACATGGTGATCAACATCGCCGCCGCCCGGGCGAATGACCGGGACTCGGTCTTCGCGGACATCGCGGCCGTGGCCGAAGCCGTCCACGCCGGCGGCGCCATCCTCAAGGTCATTCTGGAAACCCATCTGCTCTCGGACGAGCAAAAGCGGATGGTCTGCGAAGCCGCTGCCGCGGCCGGCGCAGATTTCGTCAAGACCTCCACCGGCTTCAGCGGCGGCGGCGCCACCGCAGAGGACATTGCGCTGATGCGCGATGCCGTCGGGCCGCAGCTCGGTGTCAAGGCCTCCGGTGGCGTGCGCTCCATCGACGATGCACGCGCCATGCTCCGGGCCGGCGCAACACGAATTGGCGCCAGCTCATCAGTGGCTATTGTTAATGGTGAGCAAGCCGCCGGCGGCTACTGATGCCGCATCGCACTATCGAGGAGAAACACCCCATGGCAGCCCATCCCAAGCAGCGCACCCATTCGGGCGAGGGACATCTGGTCAGCAATCTCATCACCTTCGCGGTCATCATGGTGATCTTTTTCGGTTCCTTGTATGCCTTCAGCCTGGAATCGGTCATCGGCCCCATCCCGGCGTTCGCCATCGGGCTGGGCCTGTTCACGCTGGCGTTCTTCATTCCCAAGCAGATCTTGGGGCGCTCCGACACCCACCACAACGCCTGAGGCAACACGCAGGCATTCCCGGGCGCGCAGCCAAGGGCACGGCAGGATCTGCCCCTTGGCTGCGCGCTCGGCGGCTTTAACCACGACGGCGGTGCGCCTCCTCGCGGTCGCGAGTGCGGGTGCCGCCGCCTGACCGGCCCATGGGTGTGTAAACTGGCACACGGTGTGACGGGAAGTCTGGTCGTCGAGTCATCGAACGAGCCCTCAGGGCGACCAACCGTCAGGAGCCATACATGGCCACTCCCCCGCCTCCCGGCCAGAAGACCATCCTCGGCCGCGGCAGCTATCCCGAATTCCTCCGGATCAGCGAACTGCTGCGCAAGGAAACGGTCGGCGGGATCCTGCTGCTGGTCGCCACCGTGGCGGCGCTGGTCTGGGCCAACTCGCCCGCAGCCGACAGCTATTTCGCCATCCGCGACTTCCAGGTCGGCATCGAGGCCCTGCACCTGAACCTCAGCATCGGTCACTGGGCTTCAGACGGCTTGCTGGCGATCTTTTTCTTCCTGACCGGCCTGGAGCTCAAGCGCGAGTTCGTCGCGGGCGACCTGCGCTCCCCCGCCCGCGCCATCGTCCCCATCGCGGCGGCCTTCGGCGGCGTCGCGGTACCCGCCCTGATCTTCGTGATCGTGAACCTGAGCGCCGGCCCTGAAGCCCTGCGCGGCTGGGCCATCCCGACGGCAACGGACATCGCCTTCGCCGTCGCCGTCCTTGCCGTGATCAGCTCGCACCTGCCCAGCGCACTGCGGATCTTCATCCTGACGCTGGCCGTGATGGACGACCTGATCGCCATCGCCATCATCGCGTTCTTCTACTCCTCCGACGTGCAGGTGCCCTACCTGCTGTGGATGTTGCTCCCGCTGGGCGCCTTCGCGTTCCTGACCCACAGATTCCCCAAGTTCTTCGCCCAACACCATCTGGCCGCCTGGGTCATCCTGCTTCCGCTCGGCATTCTCACCTGGGCACTGATGCACTCCTCCGGCGTGCACGCAACGGTCGCCGGCGTGTTGCTCGGCTTCATGGTCCCGGTGCGGCGCAGCAAGAAGCACGGCGGCCCGGACGCCGGCCCCGGGCTGGCCGAGCAACTGGAACACCGCTTCCGGCCGCTCTCCACCGGGTTCGCGGTGCCGGTCTTCGCGTTTTTCGCCGCCGGGGTGGCGCTCGGCGGCTGGGAGGGCATCAGCCGCACCTTCACCGACTCGGTGGCCATCGGCATTGCCGCTGCACTGGTGATCGGCAAACCGCTGGGCATCATGCTCACCACCTGGGTGCTGACAAAGTCCACCAAGGCCAGCCTGGATCCCTCGCTGAAGTGGATCGACGTGCTGGGCGTTGCCGTGCTGGCCGGCGTCGGCTTCACCGTGTCGCTGCTGGTCAACGACCTCAGCTTTGCGCTCGGCTCCGAGCATCACGATCACGCGAAGGTGGCCGTCTTGGCCGGTTCCTTGGTTTCGGCCCTGCTGGCTGCCGTCCTGCTGCGCGCGCGCAACCGGCACTACCGCCAGGTCGAGGAGTTGGAAACCGCCGATGCCGACCACGACGGCGTGCCGGATGTGTATCAGCAGGACCCGCACGCTGCCAGCTGACCCGGGGATGGCTCCGGGCCGCCCGGCGCCGCCTCTGCGACCCGCGTCACACGCCGGACGGTTCCGCTGCGCACAGCCGTGCCCGTGCCATACTGAACCGGTTATGGCCAGCCCGGGTCCCGCAATGCAGCCGGCAGGCGGGCTGCCGGAGTAGGGGATCTTCGAACATGTCTGTGGCACCAAGCCCGCTGTTGTCGTTGCTGATCGGACGCCGGCAGTTCCACGAGCTATCCCTGCGGGCTCGCGTGCTGCTGAGCCATCTGCCGCTGTGCCTGTCCGTGGCGCTGACCGCATTGCTGGCCGCGGCCTTCTTCCCGGATCTGCTGTCCAATCCGCACTTCGCCGGCGGGCTGGCCGGCATCGGCCTCTTGTGGATGCTGAGTGCCGTTGTTCCGTGGGATCGGCTGCCCTATCCCTCCTACTGGGTGATCCCGCTGCTGGATTTCGTCGCCATCGGGTTCCTGCGCCAGGGCAGCGGGACGGAGCTCCCCGGTATCAGCCTGCTGGCCGTCTTCCCGGTTTTCTGGATGGCATGGTCGGAGATCGCTCCCGCCGCTGCCCGTGTCATCAGTTTCGTTGCGCCGCTGCTGATCATCTGGATCCCGGTGTTCGCCGGACCGGGGCCGGTGACGGCTGAGGCATTGGTAGGTCCGGTCCTGATCCCCATTGTGACCTTGACGGTGGCCGTCACAGCGTCCGTTTTCGCCTTGAGCTCGACGGCGCAGCAGCAAACGCTGGCCAGCAAAGACCGCGAGCTGCGGGCCTTGCTGGAAGAGAGCAAGGTCCACGTGCGTCGGCTGGATACCGTCTTGAACGCCGTCGCCGTGGGCGTCCTCGTCACCAACGCCGACGGGCAGGACATCCTGAGCAACGTGCAACAGCAGCGGGACCGCTCGGTGGCCATGCCCCAGGGAATCGAGAATCCGGACGAGTCCGACCTGCTGGTCTTCGAAGCCGACCGAACCACGCCCTTCGCCCTGGAAGACCGGCCCATCCGCCGTGCCGTGCGCGGGGAGGCATTTTCGGACGTCTTGGTGTGGATCGGCGCCGGTGAGAGCCAGCGGGCCATGTTGTGCACGGCCAGGCCCATGCAGGACGATGCAGGCCGCTTCGACGGAACTGTCATGGCGTTCAGCGACGTCACCGACCTGGTCAACGCGCTGACGGTCAAGGAGGAGTTCGTCGCCAGCGTCACGCACGAGCTTCGCACGCCGCTGACCTCCATCATGGGCTATCTGGATCTCGCCCTCGAGGACGCGGACCAGCTGCCGCAGCACGTCACCAACTCCCTCAACATTGCCATGCGCAATTCCGAGCGCCTGCTTCAGCTGGTGGAAGACCTGCTTTTCACGGCGTCGGGGACACTGAGCATAGAACCGCGCAGCACCGCTCTAGCTGAAGTCGTGGCTGGCAGCGTGGCTTCGGCCATGCCGAGGGCGGAACATGCAGGCGTGGAGTTGGTGATCGACGCCGCCGAGGGGCTGGTGGCCGAGGTCGATCCCAGCAGGATGGGCCAGGTTCTGGACAACTTGCTCTCCAATGCCATCAAATACTCGCCCGGCGGCGGCCGGGTCACAGTGCGGACGCTGGAAGCCGACGGTGCCGCCGTGCTGGAGGTCAGCGACACCGGGATGGGCATGGCGGAAGCCGACCAGGCAGAGGTCTTCACCAAGTTCTTCCGGACCAGTTCCGTCAGGCAAGCCGCCATCCCCGGGCTGGGGCTGGGGTTGGCGATCAGCAAGTCGATTGCCGAGGCGCACGGCGGCACGCTGACCTTTAGCAGCGTGCTCGGAGCCGGCACCACGTTCCGGGTATCCATCCCGCGGCGCGGCGAAAAGGGAGGCCGTCCGGAGACGGCCTCCCTGAGCCAGCTGCCGGCCTAAACCGCGCCGGCAACTGGCCGGAAGATGCCCTGACGCTTAACGAATGGCCTGGTGGCCCTTGAACTCCATCTTGTCCTTGCCGGCTCCCTTGCCGTTGCCCTTCGCGGTGCCGTTCACCGCCGACGTGGTCTCCGCGAAAGTCAGCGTGGTGTGCGCAATCGCGTCGGCCATCTGTTCGAGCACAATGGGGTCAACGTTGGCGATCGTGTCGCAGGCCTGGTGGTAGCAGGAATCATAGGCCTCGCCTGCCGTGCCCCCGTAGATGGCTGCTTGTTCTGCGGTCTTGATTTCTTCCGCGCCGCTGAACAATCCGCCGGCGGGGATGCCATTGTTGATGAACGCGAAGTAGTCCGAGCGGCCGTCGAATTCCGTCGGCTCCGTGGCCAGTCCCTGCGAAGCGAAGTAGTCCTCGAAGATGCGCTCGATGTTCGCCGATCCGTTGGGCCCGGTCAGCCCGAATGCACTGCCGTCGCCGTCGTAGACGAAGCGCACGGCGTTGGGCGAGCCGACCATGTCGAAGTTCAGGTTCAGCGCGTGATTCTTGATGTCCTTCTTGGTGAGCTGGGAAACGTAGTACTCGGAACCGAGCAAACCGTCCTCTTCACCGCCCCAGAAGGCGAACCGGACCCGGTTTCGCGGTTCGTCGCCGCTGGCCGCGATCTGCAGCGCCGTTTCCAGGATCGCCGCGCTGCCGGAGCCGTTGTCATTGATGCCCGGGCCTTCGGGCACCGAATCCAGGTGGGCGCCGACCACCACGGTGCGGTCCGCACGTCCCGCCGTGTCGGCCAGAATGTTGAATGTCTCCGTCTGGACGATCTCGGCGTCCACCGCGACCCGAACCTGAAGGCCTGGCGTGCCTGCCAGTTCGGCGCCCAGATCGAAGCTGGTGGTCACCGCCGGGATGGTATGGGGGGTGCCCAGCGTGCCGCCGAACAGATCGATCCGGTCCGGTCCCCCGTTGCCTTGGTTGAACAGCACCACGCCCGCGGCACCCGCCTTCGCGGCGTTCGTGACCTTCAGGGCGAAGTCGCAGGTGCCGCGCTGGATCAACGCGATGTTTCCGACGGGGAAGCCGGCAAAGTCGGCGGCCTCACAGCCGCTGGTGGACGCCCTGTCCCCCGCCAGGTTAATGTCCACGGCTGTTACCGGTGCGGTGACGGCCCCGGACCCTGAGTAGTCCATGCCGAGGAAGTCCTCTGCGGCCGCATACACGGTCGGCGTCGGGGCCACCTGCTCGAAGTCCGCGCTGTTCAGCACGAAGCGCTCGTAGGAGAACGCCTGGCGCACCGGGGTGTATCCGGCGGACCTCAGTTGCGATTCTATGTACTGGGCCGACGCCTCGTACCCGGGAGTGCCGGATGCGCGGTTGCCGCCATTGGCATCCGCCACGTCCTGCAGAGCCTGCAGGTGGCCGAAGATATTCTCGGCAGTGACGGCGTCCCGCAGGGCGCTGGTATTCGTCCCGTTGTCGGCCTGGGCCGGCAGCCCGATACCGAAGGCCAAAGCGGTGGCGGCGGTGATGGCCGCTCCGCGCCTGAAACGGTGGGTTCTCATGCTTGTTCCTCCATAGGGTGCGATATGGACCCCGCTATCCCCGCAGCAGGATCCTGCCCGGAAGCTATCCGATCTGAAGCAATTGCAAAAGAGTTGGCAACTGTTTCGGTGCTGAAACGAACAAAGAACCTGCAAAAGGCCTTCACCGATAGCATGGTGGCCGATTGTCTGTCCTTTTCCGGCACGTCCACCCCGCACGAAAGGACCCGCATGCGGCTCAGTACCACACCGGCTCGTGGCCGCATGCTCACTGCCGCCTTGCTGGCGGCCTACATCTTGGGCGTCGCCCTTGTTGTCCTCTGGCCCACTCCGGTGGATGCGGCCGCTCACGGCTTAATCCAGCAGGTCCTGTCGGCGCTGCATCGCGCGGGGGTCCCGGACTGGTTCGATTACGATCTGATCGAGTCCGCGGCCAACGTCGTGATGTTCATCCCGCTCGGTTTACTGACCGCCCTGTTGCTGCCGTCCGGACTGCGCTGGCTCACACCGGCAGGAGCGTTCGTGTTCTCCGGAGCGATCGAATGGTGCCAGCAGTCGTTTTTGCCCGGCCGCTACGCCTCCCTGCAGGACGTCTGGGTCAACACGCTGGGTGCCGCGTTAGGGACGGTGCTGGCGTACGCCTGGCTGGAGCGCCGGCGCAATCGGCGCCCGGTTACGCGATAAAGTCGAACTAGTCTCCTCACCGCACGACAAAGGACCAGTATGCGTATTTCCGTCATCGGATGCGGCTACCTCGGCGCAGTACACGCCGCGGCCATGGCCAAACTCGGGCACGATGTCATCGGGATCGATGTGGATGCGCGCAGAATCAGCGAGTTGCAGGCGGGACGGGCACCGTTTTTTGAGCCCGGGCTGCCAGAGTTGCTGAGCGAAGCGCAGCAAACCGGCCGCTTGGCCTTCAGCACGGACATGGCGGAGGCCACGGGCGCCGTCGTGCACTTCGTCTGTGTGGGCACCCCCCAGCGCAAGGGCGAGAACGCCGCAGACCTGCGCTACGTCGACGCCGCCTTCACATCGCTGGCTGAACACCTGAATCCCGGTGACGTGGTGGTCGGCAAATCCACCGTCCCGGTGGGCACGGCCGCACGGTTGGCTGACGAAGTCCGCGAGATCGCTCCGGAGGCAATCCTTGCCTGGAACCCGGAGTTCCTGCGGGAGGGCCATGCGGTGAAGGACACGCTGACGCCTGACCGTTTCGTCTACGGTGTCCCAGCCGGCGCCGCGGGCGAGTCCGCCACGGCTGCTTTGGACAAGGTCTACGCGACCCCGCTCGCCGCCGGGACCCCCCGGCTGGTGGTGGACTATGCAACGGCGGAGCTGGTCAAGGCGGCCGCAAACTCCTTCCTCGCCACCAAGATCTCCTTCATCAATGCCATGGCCGAGGTGTGCGACGCCGCCGGCGCCGACGTCACGGCACTCGCCGACGCGATCGGCATGGACGAGCGCATCGGCCGCAAGTTCCTCAACGCGGGGGTCGGCTTTGGCGGCGGCTGCCTGCCCAAGGACATCCGGGCGTTTATGGCCCGGGCCGGCGAGCTCGGGGCCGATCAAGCCCTGACGTTCCTGCGGGAGGTGGACGCCATCAACATGCGGCGCCGCACCCGGGTGGTAGAACTGACCCGCGAGCTGGCCGGAGGTTCCCTGATCGGCAAACGCATCACCGTGCTGGGTGCGGCGTTTAAACCGGAGTCCGACGACGTCAGGGACTCCCCTGCCTTGTCCGTCGCTGCACAGCTGCAGTTGCAGGGCGCCACCGTCACGGTCACCGATCCGGAGGCACTGGCGAATGCCAAGCAGCGCTTCCCGGAGCTCAGCTACGAACCGGACACGAAGACCGCGATTGGCCGCGCGCACGTCCTGGTGCTCCTGACCGAGTGGAAGGAATACCGCGAACTGGATCCGGCGGCCGTGGCAAACCAAGTGACCGAGAAAAAGATCCTGGACGGACGGAACGTGCTGGACCCGGTGGCCTGGCGCGAGGCCGGCTGGACTTTCAAGGGCATCGGACGCCCCTAGCGTTTTTCCAAGTTCCGCCTTCCACAATGGACCCGTACAGCCAGGCTGTACGGGTCCATTGCCGCATCCGTTGACAGTGGCCCCAAACAGGAGCATGTTAGGTGGATGGCCAGCGCCAACACCGCCGACCCTAGCCAAGTGCGGGTCCGGTCGAGATGCGCCGGCCGATCGGGGGAAATCGAGATGTCTCGGCGCAGTAGGCTTCTGGCCGCGGGTGTAGCCCTGGGTGTCACCTGCCTGCTGCTGCCCGCTGCTCCGGCCGCGGCTGCGCCAAACCCGGGCCAGCCCTACTTTGAACCCGGTGCCGCCAGCATCGGAGACCCCTACTTTCCGGAGGCCGGCAACACGGGTTACGACGCGAAGCACTATCAGCTGGATCTGCTCTACGACCCGCCCACCGATCAGCTCAGCGGCAGCGCCACGATGACGGCGCGCGCCACCCAAGACCTCGCCAGCTTCAGCCTGGACCTTGACGGGCTGACGGTCCATTCCGTCAGCGTTGACGGGCTGGCCGCACGCTTCGAGCATGAGGGCGCCAAGCTTGTCATCACTCCTGCCCGTGGCATACCGGACGGCCGGACCTTCACCGTGGCGGTGGAGTATTCCGGTGTTCCCCGTGCCCTGTCCCTGCCAGGTCCTGCAGGGTTTATCCACACCGACGACGGAGCCATCGTCACGGGCCACCCGAGGAGCGCCCCGACGTGGTTTCCGGTCAACAACCACCCGGGCGACCCCGCGAGCTTCGGATTCAATATCTCGGTTCCGGACGGATGGCAGGCTGTAGCCAACGGCGTGCCGCACGGAACCAGCCGGACGCCCGGCCGCACGGTGTACAAGTGGGAGGCTGAAGAGCCGCTCTCGCCGCATCTGGCGACCATCGCCGTCGGGCATTTCAACCTGGCCGACTACACCAAGGGCGGCATCAGGTACGTGGACGCCATGGATCCGGCGTTGAAGAAGACCGTCATTCCGCGCAACGGCGACGGCCTGGCCTGGTCGCAAAGCGATGACGCCAGCTACAAGCGCCTCACCCGGACCATCCGCGTGCCCGATGCCGGCGCGAAATTCTCTTTTTGGATGCTGCGCGACACGGAGCCCGGCTGGGACTACGCGTTCGTCGAGGCCCGCACGCCCGGTGCGGACAATTGGACCACGTTGAAGGACAGCACCGGATTCGCGGAGAACGGCACCGGACATTCGTGCCCTGCATGGCATCAGGTGCATCCCTTCCTCAAGCATTACCAAAACGACGACGGCGCCGGTTCCTGTTCGGCGAAGGGGTCTACCGGACAGTGGTGGGCGGCCACCGGCACGAGCGACGGCTGGGAGCACTGGGAGTTCGATCTGGCGGACTACGCCGGCGAGGACGTGGAACTCTCCATCACCTACGCCAGCGACATCACCGGACAGAACGACGGCGTCTTCGTCGAGGACATCAAGGTTGCCGGAGCCGACGGTTCCACGTCTTTCGACAGCGACGGCGACCGGTGGGACGGCTGGAGCCCGCAGGGCGCGCCTAAGGGAAGCCGCGCCAATGACAACGAGTGGACGGCCGGCAGCAGCACGCCGCCGTCCCAGGGTTATAAGATCCAGCAGTCGCTGGACAAGCAGCCGAAGACGATCAAGTTCCTCTCCTCAGTGTTCGGCAAATATCCGCTGGCCGCTGCCGGCGGCATCGTCGACAACGTCGAGGACCTCGGTTTTGCGCTGGAGAGCCAGTCCAGGCCGATCTACCCGATGGATTACTTCTACAGCGAGGCCAGTGGCGACTCCTTTATCGTCCGGCAACTCGCTCTGCAGTGGGTCGGCAGCCAGTTGCCCGTCCACCGGTGGCAGGACAGCTGGCTCAACCAGGGCTTGGCAACCTACGCGCAATGGCTCTGGGCGGAAGACCGGGAACCCGGCAGCGCCCAGGACAGTTTCGATTTTTATGCGGGCATCGACGCTGCCGACCCGTTCTGGAAGTTCAAGGTGTCCGACCCGGGGCCGGAAAACCTGTTCTCCAGCAGCCTGCAGACCCGCTCGGCCATGGCCCTGCATGCGGTGCGGAGCGAGGTCGGCGACAAGGACTTCGCCAAGATCGTCCGGCAGTGGGTCAAGGACGGTTCCGGTTCGCCCAAGGATTTCCGCAAGCTCGCCGAGGATATCTCCGGCCAGGACTTGGGCCCGCTGTTCAAGAAGTTCGTCGCTACCGCGGGGAAACCGGGATCGCTCTAACGGTCCTCGCCCAGGACCCTCAGGCCCTCGCGGTAGGCGTCCGCTGTGAGCTCGCCGCGGGCAAACCGCTGGTCCAGGATCTGTCTAGCCGTACTGCGTCCGTGCGGCCTTTCCATCTTCCCGGCGGCCGCTGCCACCGCAACAGCATCTTCAACGCTGCCGGGGCGCAGTCCCATAAAAGCCCGGACCACCAAGATGGCCAACATGGCCACGATGGCCAACAGCAAAATGCCGAACAGCCACGCCAAGCCCATATCTACCATGATGAAGCACTCCTTCGATCACGACGGAACGATGGCTTTATAGTCCGTTCCCTTAGCGTCAGGATACGCGTCGGCCCCGGGAACAAACAGGGGAAATCCATCACAATAGGATTCCGTCGCCCTGCCTGATCCGCGCGACATATCCCGGGCCGTCCCGCGAGACACGCACCGTCGGCGCGAAGTTAGACCGCGCGACGCCCTCCATGAGCCGTTGGCGGTAAATGATGCGGCATTGAGACGTTCCGCACCCATGGCTTCCCCGGATTCCGTCCGCTGCAGACATAGGATGGCTGTAGGCACCCTCCCGTGTAGATCACCGGGCCGCTGTGCTGTCCTACCTTCCCTGACCTCCGGTTGCCCGGTTGAAAGTCGAGTTGATGAGCCCCACTGCCGACGGCACGCCGTTCCCGCGCCGCCGCGACGTCCGCACCGGCGCCGCCGAACCAGCCGCGCCCACCGGGATGATTCCGGTGGTCCCGCTGGTCTCCGCACCTTCCGGCACCCCCTTGCCTGCACGCCGTGAACTGCGCACCGGCCTCATTCAGGTAGTTCCGCCCGCCGCCGGCCAGGCTGGTGGAACAACCCGCTATGTTCGCACGGAGGCTCCGGCCGCACCGAGCGCCAAGCGGCGCAAGGGGCGCGGGACCGCGTGGGCGGTGTGCACCGCCGTCGTGCTTGCCGCCTCGGCCGCCGCCTTTTGGCTGATGTTCGTCCGCTAGGCGTTAGCCTTCCGCCGCTACCAGCTTGCCCAGGAGCGAGGAGAGTTCCGAGCGTTCCGCGTCGGACAGGGCCGCAAAGTATTCCTCAGCATGGCTCACTTGGATTTTCCGGATGGCCTGGCCAATCTCCCGCCCTGCCTCAGTAAGGACAACCACCGTGGCCCGGCGGTCGGTCGGATCAGGTTCACGCGCGCACCAGCCGCGCTCCTGCAAGCCATCGACAATGTCGGTGGCCGACCGCGGTGCTATCCGCAGCCGCTCGGACAATTCGCCCAGCCGCAGCGAGCCATGGTGGCGGAGCATCCGCAGCGCTCGGGCCTGTGACGGCGCCACGCCCAACGGGGCCATTCCCTGCGAGGATCCCTTCCTGAGTTGGCGCGACACGGCCCAGAATAGGTCTAGTAAGTTCTCATCAGCCACGGGAATAGGCTATCAAGTTTGCCTGTTGTAACCTCATAGTGAGGTAACCTCAGCAATACCGGGGCGTCGCAGCCCCACCATCATGAAACGAGGTGGTTCCGACGGAAACATTCGGAATGAACCCCGGCCGCGGTCCCGTGAAGGAACCGACGGCCGCAGAAAAAGAACAAGCACGGCATGTTCCGCTCAAGCGGATTGTGGCCCTTTTCCGTCCCTACCGGGGAGAGCTGGCTTTGGTCACGGCCATCATTGTTGCTTCCTCCGCCGCCGCGATGGCCTCCCCGTTCCTGCTGCGTGCCGTCATCGATACGGCCCTGCCCCAGCAGCAGCTGCCGCTGCTGGCCTTGCTGACCGCGGGCATGCTGGCCGTCGCTGCGGTCACCGCCCTGTTCGGTGTGCTGCAGACCTGGATTGCCACCAAGGTGGGCCAACGCGTGATGCACAGCCTGCGGACCGGCGTCTTCTCCCACTTGCAGCGCCAGTCCGTTGGCTTCTTCACGCGGACACGCAGCGGCGAGATCCAATCCCGCATCACCCAGGATATCGGCGGCATGCAGTCCGTGGTCACCTCCACCGCCACCGGCATTGCCACCAACCTGACCACCGTCGTCGCGACCGCCGTAGCCATGGCTGCCTTGTCCTGGCAGCTGTCGCTGATCTCGCTGCTGGTGATGCCGCCGGCAATCGTGCTGACCCGGAGGGTGGCCAAAGTGCGGCGGGAACTGACCGCCCGCCGCCAGCAGGAACTGGCCGACATGAATGTGACCATCGAAGAGTCGCTCTCGGTCAGCGGAATCCAGCTGAGCAAGACCCTGGGCACCGGACACGACCTGGCGGACCGGTTCTCTGCCTCATCCGAGCGGCTGACCGACCTGGAACTGCGGTCGGAACTGGCCGGCCGCTGGCGCATGGCCACCATGAGCATCATCTTCGCCGCAGTACCGGCCGTCATCTACTTCGCCGCCGGCCTGCCCGGGGCCGCGGGAAACATCAGCATCGGCACCGTGGTGGCCTTCAGCGCGCTGCAAGGCGGGCTTTTCCGCCCCTTGCTGGGACTCATGAACGTCACCATTACCGTCACCAGTTCGCTGGCGCTCTTCGCGCGGATTTTCGAGTATCTGGACCTGCCGGTGGAGATTACCGAGCCGGCCTCGCCGACTCCGGTGGACCCAGCAAAGGTAGCGGGGCACGTTCGCTTCGAGAATGTCAGCTTCAGCTACCCGGACAGCGAAACATCGGCCCTCCGGCAGGTGAACCTGGCCGTCCCCGCCGGTTCCTCCTTGGCCCTAGTAGGTCCGACCGGTTCGGGAAAGAGCAGCCTGGCCGCGTTGGTGGCCCGCCTGCATGATCCGACGGCGGGGCGCATCACCATCGACGGCGTGGACCTCCGCTCCATGCGGCTGGCCGATCTGGCACGCATCGTGGGCGTGGTCAGCCAGGACACGTATCTGCTGCACACCACGGTGCGCGGGAACCTGCGCTACGCCAAACCGGATGCCAGCGATGCCGAAATCGAGCAGGCCGCGCGGGACGCCCAGATCCATGACCACATCGTCGCGCTGCCGGACGGCTACGACACCATCGTCGGGTCGCGCGGGCACCGGTTCTCCGGCGGCGAGAAGCAACGCATTGCCATTGCCCGCACGCTGTTGCGCAACCCTCCGGTGCTGGTGCTGGACGAAGCGACCAGTGCACTGGATACCCAGACCGAGCACGCCGTGCAGCAGGCGTTCGACCGGCTGGCTGCCGGCCGGACCACCATCACCATCGCCCACCGGCTCTCCACCGTCCGCAATGCGGACCAGATCGCCGTCCTGGAAGCGGGGCGCATCATCGAACGCGGCACCCACGAAACACTGCTCGACGCCGACGGGCGCTACGCGGCTCTGGCCGCCTGACAGGGGGCTCTGGCTGTTTAGCAGGCGCTGCCGCTAGTCCGTGAACACCGCGTCGATGACACCCTGCGCCCACTCCAGGATCTGCCGGTCGGCCAGGTCCCGGCCGCCAATCCTGGCGGTCTTGGGCTTGGGGATCAGGATAAAGTCCAGCGCCGGTTTCACCTGCGACCCCGGATACATCCGAGTCAGCCGCATCGCCTTGGACTCCGGCAGTGCCGCCGGGGCGAACTTGATGAAGTTGCCCTGCACCGCCACATCCGTGAGCCCGGCGGCACGGGCGCGGACCCGGAACCGCGCCACGGCGACGAGGTTCTGCACCGGCTCCGGCGGCTCGCCGTAACGGTCGGTGAGCTCGGCAACCACTTCTTCGATGGCTTCATCGGTGGCCGCCTGCGCCAGCTTCCGGTAGGCCTCCAGCCGCAGCCGCTCCCCCGGTACGTAATCGTGCGGCAGGTGGGCGTTAACCGGCAGCTCGATCTTCATGTCGGCCACCTTCTGCTCGGTTTCGCCGCGGAAGTCCGCCACGGCCTCGCCGACCAGCCGGATGTACAGATCAAATCCGACGCCGGCAATATGCCCGGACTGTTCCCCGCCGAGCAGGTTTCCTGCGCCGCGGATTTCCAAGTCCTTCAGCGCCAGCTGCATGCCGGCCCCCAGTTCGTTGTGCGCCGCCACCGCCTTGAGCCGCTCCAGCGCCACTTCGCCGAGGGGTTTCTCGGCGTCGAACAGGAAGTAGGCGTACGCCCGCTCCCGGCCGCGGCCCACCCGGCCGCGCAGCTGGTGCAGCTGAGACAGTCCGTACCGGTCCGCGCGGTCAACAATCAGCGTGTTGGCGTTGGAGATGTCCAGTCCGGTTTCGATGATGGTGGTGCAGACCAGGACGTCGAACCGCTTCTCCCAGAAATCGACGATGATCTGTTCCAGCCGCGACTCGCTCATCTGCCCGTGTGCCACCTCCACCCGCGCCTCGGGAACCAGTTCCCGTAGCCGCGCCGCCTGCCGCTCGATGGACGAGACGCGGTTGTGCACGAAGAAGACCTGTCCCTCGCGCATCAGCTCGCGCCGGATCGCCGCCGTCGTCTGCTGGTCGGTGTACGGGCCAACGTACGTCAGCACCGGGTGCCGCTCCTCCGGCGGCGTCGCCAGCGTGGAGGTCTCGCGGATGCCGGTCAGCGACATCTCCAGGGTCCGCGGAATCGGCGTCGCGGACATGGCCAGCACGTCCACATTGGTGCGCATCTTCTTCAGCGACTCTTTGTGTTCGACGCCGAACCGCTGTTCCTCGTCCACAATCACCAGGCCCAGGTCCTTGAACTGGACCTCCTTGGAGAGCAGCCGGTGCGTCCCGATGACCACGTCGATGCTGCCGTTCTTGATGCCTTCCATGGTGTCCTTGGCTTCCTTGGACGTCTGGAAGCGGGACAACGCCTTGACCCTGACCGGGAACCCGGAGAAGCGTTCGCTGAAGGTCTCGAAGTGCTGCTGGGACAGCAGCGTGGTCGGCACCAGGACCGCCGCCTGCTTGCCATCCTGGACCGCTTTGAAGGCGGCGCGCACCGCAATCTCGGTCTTGCCGTAGCCGACGTCGCCGGAGACCAGGCGGTCCATCGGAACTTCACGCTCCATGTCCGCCTTGACCTCGTTGATGGTGGTCAGCTGGTCGGGGGTCTCGATGTATGGGAACGCTTCTTCCAGCTCCCGCTGCCACGGGGTGTCCGGTCCGAAGGCGTGCCCGCGGGACGCCATCCGGGCCGAGTAGAGCCGGATCAGCTCGCCGGCGATCTCCTTGACCGCCTTGCGGGCCTGGCTCTTGGTCTTCGCCCAATCGGAGCCGCCCATCTTGGACAGGACGGGGGTCTCGCCGCCCACGTACCGGGTGACCTGGTCCAGCTGGTCCGTCGGCACGAACAGCCGGTCGCCGGGCGCGCCGCGCTTGGACGCGGCATATTCCAGCACCAGGTACTCGCGCATGGCCTTGGTGGGTCCGGCGCCGGTGGAGCGCTGCACCAGTTCGATGAACCTGCCCACGCCGTGCTGCTCGTGCACCACGTAGTCGCCCTCGGTCAGCTGCAGCGGATCCACGGCGTTGCGCCGCCGCGACGGCATCTTCCGCATGTCCCGGGTGGAGCGTGCGGAGGCCCGGCCCAGCAGGTCGGCCTCAGTCAGCAGGCCAAGCTTCAGCCCGTCAAAGACGAACCCCTTGCCGGTGCTGGCCGTGGTGATTTCGATGATCCCCGGCTGCGGCTCGTTCTCCAGCGATTCCACCCGCGTGGCCGGGATCTGCGCGTCGTGGAAGAGCTCGGCCATGCGCGCGGCGGGTCCGGGACCTTCGGTGGCCACCACCACGCGCCATTGGTCGCGCACGCGGGAACCAATGAACTCCATCATCTCGGCCACGTCGCCCTGGTAGCCCCTGGGTTCCCGGGCCGCGATGGTCAAGGTGTCGATGTCCAGCACGGTTTCGTCGTCGGGGTTGAACGACGTGATGGACCACCAGGACACCTGATGCTCTCCGGCCGCCGTGCGAGTGTCGCCCAGGGAGCGGAAGCCGGCCTGCTCCAGATCCCCCTGCAGCGCCAGGTCCAGCGGCGCGTCCCCGCCCTCGGAAGCCGTGGCCCAGGCGGCGGCCAGGAATTCGTCGTTCGTCGTTTCCAGGTCGTGGGCGCGGGTGCGCACCTTTTCCGGCTCAATAACGACGGCGATGGATCCGGGCGGCAGCTCCCCGACGAACGGCACCATGGCGTCCACCAGCACCGGCGACAGTGATTCCATACCTTCGACCGCGATGCCTCCGGCGATCTTCTCCAGCATGTCCGCCGCGGCGGGCATCTGGTCCTTGAGCTTTGCCGCCCGGCTCATCACCGACGGGGTGATCAGCAGCTCACGGCACGGCGGGGCGTACAGCCGGGTGGGATGCTTGACGTGCTCGCCGGCCAAGGACCGCTGGTCCGCCACGGCGAACCAGCGCATCGATTCGACCTCGTCGCCGAAGAATTCGATCCGCACCGGGTGGTCATCGGTGGGCGAAAAGACATCCAGAATTCCGCCGCGCACGGCGAACTCGCCGCGCCGGCTGACCATGTCCACCCGGGCGTAGGCGGCTTCGGACAACCGGCGGACCACATCGGTGAAGGCCACCTCGTCGCCGACCGCCAGCGCAACCGGCTGCAGCTCGCCCAGCCCCTGGACCAGCGGCTGAAGTACCGCCCGCACCGGCGCGACCACCACGCGCAGCGGCGCCGCGCCGTCGTCGTGCTTCAAGCGGCGCAGCACCGAGAGCCGGCGCCCCACGGTGTCCGACCGCGGCGACAGCCGCTCGTGCGGCAGCGTCTCCCAACTGGGGAACTCCTCGATGGACTCATCCGGCAGGTAGCTCCGCAGCGCCGCGGCCAGGTCTTCCGTCTCCCGCCCGGTTGCCGTCACCGCCAGCACCACGCCGCCGGTGGTCGACGAAGGCGCGCCAGCGCCGCGTGGAGACCCCGCCTCCAACCCCTGCACCATCTCCGCCAGCAACGCTGCCCGCAATCCGGGCGGTGCACCGATCTGCAGGTCCTCGCTGCGCTCTGCCACCGGCCGGGCCGACTGCAGCCGCACCTTGGCGAACGAATCGTCCTGGGCGAGGGCTGTGCGCAGTCCGTTCAGGCTCATTGTTTCCATCTTCTTCCGGTCGGGGCGCAACACGAATACCCTCCAGTTCGGCGGAACTGAGGGTCAGGAGTCCAACTTTACCGCGCACAGTAGGATGGATGTTGGCCCAACCAGTTCCGAGAAATTCCGGGAGTCTTCATGGCGCTCAGCGCTTCCACCACCCTGCCCTACCCCGCAGCCAAGGTCACCGAAACGTTCACCGACGAGGCGTTCCTGCGCCACATCAGCGAGTTGGTCGGCGGCTCCCTGGAGTCCGTGCAGCGCGACGGCGATGTGTCCGGCGCCTTCACCCTGACCGTGGTCCGCAAGGTTCCCAGCGCCCGGCTGCCCGAGATCGCCAAGAAGATGCTGGGCGACTCGCTCACCGTCACCCAGACGGAACGGTGGCAGGCGCCCGCAGCGGACGGCTCGCGGACGGCCGAGGTGACCATGAAGGTGGCCGGCGCGCCGGTGGACGTCAACGCCGTCCAGCAGCTGGTTGCCGACGGGGGCTCCACCCGCGTGGACCTGACCGGCGACGTGAAATCCTCCATCCCGTTCCTGGGCGGGAAGATCGCCGCCGCCGCCGAACCCATGCTCGGCAAGGCCCTGAACATCCAGGCGCAGCAGGCCGAGGCCTGGCTGTCCGGCCGCTCCTGATCCGGGAGCCGCAGAAATGAACATTCCAGCTGCCCTGGCCTGGGTACTGATCCTGGCCGGCGTGTGGTCCCTGCTTGTCTGGGCGCCGCACCTTGTCCGCGTGTCGAAGGATCCCCGTTCCAAGGACGAGAAGGGTGCGATGACCCGCTACTTCACCATGGAGTTCATGAAGGCAACCACCTCCATGATCCTGGGCATTGCCACCTTGGTGATCGGCGCCCGCGGACTCGCCGGGTAAGCAACGAGGAAATCAGAAGGGCCGGGCAGCACGATGCGCTGCCCGGCCCTTTGCCTAACGGCGGTCAGTTCGCAGCCAGCAGGGCTTCCTCCAGCGCCACCCACGCCAGCATGGCGCATTTGACCCGGGCCGGGTAGCGGGAGACGCCGGAGAGCGCGGCGGCGTCGCCGAGGATCTCTTCATCGGCCTCGATGCTGCCCCGGGAGCGCATCAGCTCGCGGAAGTTGTCCACCACTTTCAGCAGTTCCTCCCGGTCCATGCCCTGCGCCAGATCGGTCAGCACGGACGCGGACGCCATCGAGATGGAGCAGCCCTGGCCGTCCCAGCTGATGGCGGAGAGGATGGTGGCCGCGCCGTCGTTGTGCACGGCTGCCCGCAGCGTGATTTCGTCCCCGCAGGTGGGATTGAGCATGTGCGACTCGCCGAACTTGTCACCCTCCGGCGGGTCGGCCAACGGAGACCCGTTCCGTTTTTTGGCATGCTCCAGAATGATCTGCTGGTACAGCTGCTGCAGTTCCGCGCTCACGTCAGTTGGCTCCAAAGAACGGGCGGACCCCGGCGACGGCGTCCAGGAACGCGTCGACGTCGGCCGTGGTGTTGTACAGGTAGGTGCTGGCCCGGGTGGTCGCCACCAGTCCGAGCCGCCGGTGCAGCGGCTGGGCGCAATGATGGCCCACGCGCACGGCAATGCCCTTGTCATCCAGGAATTGCCCCACATCGTGGGCATGGACGCCGTCCACATCGAACGCTGCCAGACCGATCCGCTCGGCGCCAGCGGCGGGGCCGAGCACCCGGACACCGTCGATGGCTTCCAGGCCGGCTACCAGTCGCTGCCCCAGCTCGGCTTCCCAAGCGTGGATCCGGTCCATCCCCGTCTCGCGCAGATAGTCCACGGCCGCGGCCAGCGCCACCGCCTGCGAAATCCGCTGCGTCCCGGCCTCGAAGCGCTGCGGAGACGGCAGATAGTCGGCCTTGTCCATGGTCACGGTGGTGATCATGGAGCCGCCGGTCAGGAACGGCGGCATCGCGTTGAGCAGCTCCGCCTTCCCGTACAGCACGCCGATGCCGGTGGGCCCGAGCATCTTATGCCCGGAGAAGGCGGCAAAGTCAACGTCCAGCGCCTTCACATCCACGCTCATGTGCGGCACGGACTGGCACGCATCAAGCACGACGGCGGCGCCCGCCTGCCGCGCCAGCCGCACCAGGGTGCCTACCGGGTTGATGGTCCCGAGCACGTTGGAGGCGTGCGTGAACGCCAGCACCTTGGTGCGCGGGCCGATGATCTGCTCGGCCTCGTCGAGGCGCAGCGCACCGGCGTCGTCCACCGGGATGTAGCGCAAGGTGGCACCGGTGCGCAAGGCAAGCTCCTGCCACGGAATCAGGTTGGCATGGTGCTCCATCTCGGTGACCACCAGCTCGTCGCCCGGTCCCAGGACGAAACGCGACGCCGCGTCCCCGCCGCGTCCGGCGCTGGCGTTGGAGAAGGCATAAGCAACCAGGTTGATGGCCTCGGTGGCGTTGGACGTCCAGACCACTTCGTCCATGCCGGCATTGATGAAACCGGCGATGGTTTCGCGCGCGTCTTCGAAAACATCAGTGGCGGAGACCGCCAGACTGTGGGCGCCGCGGTGCACCGCAGCGTTGCGCTGTTCGTAAAACTCCTGCTCGGCCTCCAGCACGCACAGCGGATTCTGCGAGGTGGCCCCGGAGTCCAGGTAGACCAGCGGCGAGCCGTTCACCTGCTGGTTGAGGATCGGGAAGTCGTTGCGGATGCGACGGGCCTCGGCGTCGTCGATCATGCCGGCGGCATGTTTGAGCGTTGCGGGTGTGGATACCACAGACACCTGGGGGTGCTCCTTGGATCGATGGGTGGAACCGGTTTGTCCCGCACGCGGCGCGTGCCATCAGCCGACAATACGCAAGACAAGTCTGCGCTAATCATCCCACTTCGCCGGCCGCCGGTCACGTGAGTCCTGCCTAACCCGGGGACATTGACCGGCTCTGGACGCCCGGGTTTCCGGGGGCAGGGCGGCCGGAACCGCCCTCCGCGGCACTGACCTGCCCTATACAAAGCCCCGCCGGCTGGTTAAAAACGAACCTAAAGCATCGTCTCGAACCGATCTGCAGGAGCCCCATGCCGACTCACCCCCAGCAACCCGACCGCGACGCGCTGCGCCGGGTCGCCGAAGAATCGTTCGGTTGGAACGTCCTCCGCGAGGGGCAACTGGACGCGATGGCCGCAGCCGCCCGCGGCGAGGATGTGCTGGCCGTGATGCCCTCGGGGCACGGGAAGTCCGCCGTCTATCAGGTGCCGGCCGTCGCCTTGCCGGGCACCGCCGTCGTTATTTCGCCGCTGATTGCGCTGCAGTACGACCAGGTGGATGCCATTAACGACGATCTGGGCGCCGGCCGGGCCTTCGCCGTTAATTCGCAGCAGCGGGCGTCGGCCGAACGCGCCGCGTGGGACGCCGCGGCCAGCGGCGAGGCAAAGTTCCTGTTCCTGGCGCCGGAACAGCTGGCCCGTGAAGAAACCCTGCAGCGGCTGGCGGAGCTGGACATCTCGCTGTTCGTGGTGGACGAGGCGCATTGCATCTCCTCGTGGGGCCACGATTTCCGGCCCGATTATCTGACCCTGACGCCGGTGGTGAAGCGGCTGAAGCACCCGCCGGTGGTGGCCCTGACGGCAACCGCGTCGCCGCATACCCGAACGGAGATCATCGACCGCCTGGGCATGCAGGAGCCCTTCGTCACGGTGCAGAGCTTCGACCGGCCGAACCTCAACCTCCGGGTGCTGCGGCACCACGAAGACCGCGGCAAGCGCCAAGCCGTGGTGGAGCAGGTGGCCGGATTCGGCGGGCCGGGGCTGCTGTACACGGCAACCCGCAAGGACACGGAGCGCTATGCCGCCGAGTTGGCCGAACGCGGCCTGCGGACCGACGCCTATCACGCGGGGCGGCGGGCCGCCGACCGGGTGGCGATCCACGAACGGTTCCTCGATGGCGAGGTGGACGTGGTGGTGGCGACCTCCGCGTTCGGCATGGGCATCGACAAGCCGGACGTCCGCTTTGTGGTGCACGCGGACATCCCCGACTCGCTGGACAGCTACTACCAGGAGATCGGCCGTGCCGGCCGGGACGGTGAACCGGCACAGGCGGTGTTGCACTACCGGTCCGAGGACCTGGGCCTGCAGCGCTTCTTCGCCGGCGGCGCCCCCGACCCGGACGAGCTGGCCGCGGTCTTTGGCGCCATCCGGGAGCACGGTCCGCTCCGGCCGGCCGCGCTGCGCGAACAGACCGGCCTCTCGCAGCGGAAACAGGCCCGGCTGCTTAATCTTTTGGAACACAGCGGCAGCATCGCCGTGAACCGGAACGGCTACCGGGCGGTCGGCGGGGCGGACCCCTCGTCGGCCGCGGACCAGGCACTGGCGGAAGCCGAATCGCGGCACCGGATCGATGAGTCCCGGATCGAAATGGCCCGCGGCTACGCCGAGACGGACCATTGCCGCCGCGACTGGCTGCTGAACTACTTTGGCGAAGAGACCGACGGCTACTGCGGCAACTGTGACAACTGCGAGGCCGGGTCGGAGGCCGTGGCCGAAGCCCGGGAGGCCGAGATGCCGGAGGGGTATGAGATCCAGCGGCCGGTGAAGCACCGCGAATGGGGCCCGGGCATCGTGATGGGGACCCAGCCCGACCGGATCACGATCCTGTTCGAGTCGGTCGGCTACAAGGACATCGCCCTGTCCGCTGTTCGGGAGGACGCCGGGCTGCTGGAATCCGTGCAGGAGTAGCGCTGCGCGGCCCTGCGACGACGGCGGCCCGGCGCGAACCATGCTGTGGGTGGAAACCGTGGGCAGAGAAACCGGCCATCCTCTATACAAACGTGGTGCCCTCACGCTAGACATAACGCTATGCGGGGGATAATTCTGGCTGGGGGAACAGGATCGCGGTTGCATCCGATCACCCTTGGCATCAGCAAACAGCTAGTACCTGTCTACGACAAGCCGATGATCTACTATCCGCTGTCGACGCTCATGCTGGCAGGAATCCGGGACATTTTGATCATCACCACCCCGGTGGACGCGGCTCAATTTCAAGCCCTGCTAGGTGACGGGTCCCAGTTCGGCATCTCGCTGACTTATCAGCAGCAGGAAGCGCCCAATGGCCTGGCCGAAGCTTTCATCATCGGGGCGGAGCACATCGGAGGCGACGCGTGTGCCTTGGTGTTGGGAGACAACCTGTTTTACGGCCCCGGACTGGGCACGCAGCTCGAAGACATTGCCAATGTCGACGGCGGCACGATCTTTGGCTATTGGGTGGCGGACCCGAGCGCCTACGGCGTCGTCGAATTCGATGCCAACGGCACGGCGGTTTCGATCGAAGAAAAACCGCAAAGCCCCAAAAGCAATTACGCGGTGCCGGGGCTGTATTTCTACGACAACGACGTCGTCGAGATGGCCCGAACCCTGCGTCCCTCAGCCCGCGGCGAACTGGAGATCACCGATCTGAACCGGCTGTATATGGACCAGGGCCGCCTGACAGTGAAGATCCTCCCCCGCGGGACTGCGTGGCTGGATACGGGGACCTTCGATTCCCTCAACGATGCCTCCAACTTCATCCGGACCATTGCGAACCGCCAGGGCATGCCCATCGGCTCGCCGGAGGAAGTCGCGTGGCGGATGAAGTACATCGACGATGAGCAGCTCCACGGGCACGGCCAGTCGCTGGCTAAGAGCGGCTACGGCACCTACCTCCTGGATCTGCTCGAGAGCACCCGCTACGGGCGTTGACCGGTCCTACCGGACCACAGAAGGACCTGATGCGGACGGTGCCGCCGGACGCGAGCGTGCATCGCGTTCATCCAATCTTGCTGCAGCTCTAGTCGCGCGGTGCAACGGTGGTTACATTAGGGGCTATGCGAAAGCTACTGGTAACTGGGGGTGCCGGTTTCATCGGATCGAATTTTGTGCGCCACGTTCTGGCCCACACCGATGACCAGGTAACCGTAGTGGACAAGATGAACTATGCGGCCAACGCCGCTTCCCTCGATGGCCTGCCCGTGGGCCGCTGCCGCCTGGTGCACGGGGATGTGGCCGATCCGGCGCTGGTGGACCGGCTGCTGGCCGATCATGACGCGGTGGCGCATTTTGCGGCGGAGACCCACAACGACAATTCGCTGGCGGATCCACAGCCGTTCCTGCACAGCAACATCATCGGGACGTACACCCTGCTGGAGGCCGCGCGCCGGCACGGTACGCGGTTTCACCACATCTCGACCGACGAGGTCTACGGCGATCTTCCGCTGGACGGAACGGAGCGGTTCACCGAACACACACCCTACAATCCGTCCAGCCCGTACTCGTCCACCAAGGCCGGCTCAGACCTACTGGTTCGGGCATGGGTGCGCTCCTTCGGCGTCAACGCAACGCTGAGCAACTGTTCCAACAACTACGGCCCGTACCAGCATGTGGAGAAGTTCATCCCCCGGCAGATCACCAATATCCTGACCGGACGCCGGCCCAAGCTGTACGGGGACGGCCGCAACGTGCGCGACTGGATCCATGTGGAGGATCATTCCTCCGCCGTACTGCGGATTCTCGACGACGGCCGGCCGGGCGAAACCTACTTGATCGGCGCCGACGGCGAGCGCAGCAACCGCGAGGTGCTCGGCATCCTGCTGGGCCTGTTGGGCCAAGGCCCCGACGACTTCGATCCGGTGGCGGACCGGGCCGGCCACGATCTGCGCTACGCCATCGACTCCAGCAAGCTGCGCGGGGAACTCGGCTGGGAGCCGAAGTTCCTCAGCCTGGAGGCCGGTCTGGCGGACACCGTGGAATGGTACCGGGACAAGCCCGGCTTCTGGTCGGCGGCAAAAGAATCCACCGAGCTGTTCTACGCGGGCCGCGGCCAGTGAGCGCCGCACAGCACGGCATCGAGCAGACTCCGATCCCGGGGCTGCTGGTGGTATCGCTACCCGTCCTCGGGGACAACCGGGGCTGGTTCAAGGAGAACTGGCAGCGCGAGAAGCTCGTGTCCCTGGGACTGCCGGACTTCGGCCCGGTTCAGAACAACATTTCCTTTAACGCCAAGGCCGGCACCACCCGAGGTATCCACGCCGAGCCGTGGGACAAGTATGTCTCCGTCGCGGCCGGCAGGATCTTCGGAGCCTGGGTCGACCTGCGCGACGGGCCCACCTTCGGCCGGCGGTTCTGCCTGGAACTGGGACCGGACAGGGCCGTCTTCGTGCCGCGCGGCGTCGGCAACGGCTTTCAAACCCTGGAGCCGGACACGGTGTACAGCTATCTGGTCAACGACCACTGGAACGCCCGGTCCCAAGAGGAGTATGTGTACCTGAACGCAGGCGACGAATCTGCCGCCATCCCCTGGCCGATTCCGCTAGTCGAGGCCGAACTGTCCGAGAAGGACCTGCACCATCCGCGCCTGGCGGCGGTGGTTCCGATGAAGCCGCGGCGGATCTTGGTTCTGGGGGCGGACGGCCAATTAGGCCGGGCCTTGCGCGAGGTGCTGCCGGAAGCGGAGTTCGCGACCCGGACGGACTTCGACCTCACGCATGAGGAGTCCTACCGATCGCGGGACTGGAGCGGCTACCGCGCCATCATCAACGCCGCCGCCTACACCGACGTGGACGGCGCGGAGTCCAGCGAAGGGCGGCGCCTGGCCTGGCAGTTGAATGCCACCGCCGTATCGCGGCTGGCGTCCACCGCGGCCACACACCGGCTCACGCTCATCCATCTCTCCTCGGACTATGTGTTCGATGGTTCCCAGGAGCCGCACACGGAAGCGGAAACGCCGTCACCCCTGGGCGTCTACGGGCAGTCCAAGGCCGCCGGCGACGCCGCCGCCGCGACCGCCCCGAAGCATTACATCGTTCGCACCAGCTGGGTGGTCGGGGATGGCGCCAACTTCGTCCGCACCATGGCGGGGCTGGCGGCACGCAATGTCGCCCCTTCAGTTGTCGACGACCAGCGCGGGCACCTCACCTTCACCCGCGACCTTGCCGCCGGAACCCTGCACCTGCTGGAGAGCGGCGCCCCGTACGGCACCTACAACGTGACTAACTCCGGACCTGTCACCAGCTGGGCGGACGTCGCTGCGGAAATCTACCGCTTGCTGGGCAAGGATCCGCAGCAGGTGACCCCCGTCAGTACCGCTGACTATCTCGCCTCCCGTCCGGCCGCGCCGCGGCCGGCCCGGAGCGCGCTGGATCTGGCGAAAATCGAAGCCGCCGGTTTCAGCCCTCCGAAGGCTTTCGCGGCATTGCGGGACTATCTGGCTACGGATCCCGTGTGCGGCCCGCTGGCGGCAGGCATGCATCCGCTCACCGTTTCCGGAGGGCCGGCCCAGTGACCCCAGTCCCGCAGCGCATCCACGAGTCGAGGTCCGCCGGCAAGCCCTGGCTCTTCCTTTCGCCCCATCTGGATGACGCCATCTTGTCCTGTGGCGCCCTCATTGAAGCCGAGGCGGGGCGCCGCGAGGTGACGGTAGCGACCATTTTCACCGAATCGGCCCCGCCCCCACATACCCGATCGGCACGTACCTTTATGCGGCTGGCCAAGGTGGAGGATGCCGCCGCGCTCTTCGAGGCCCGCCGTGCCGAAGACCTCGCAGTGTGGCGGGACTTGGGCGTCAAGCATCTGCACCTCGGCGCCACCGATGCCATCTACCGCCGACGGACGCCCGCTACGGGCCCGCTGGGCCACGTGGCGCGCTTCCTTCCGGAACTAGTTCACACCTACCCCACCTACCGGTTCAACATTGTGCGCGGACGGATATCACGCGGCGACCGCCGGCTCATGGCCCAGTTGCGCAGCGAGGTGGAGCGGCTGATGGAGCAGACGCAGGCCGAACTCCTTTTCTGCCCCCTCGGTGTCGGCAGGCATGTGGACCACGTAGTAGCCAGGTCTCTGGGCACGGCCTTCCTGGAACGGGTGGTCTACTACTCCGATTTCCCCTACAACCAGTCTGCGGAACCGGACGCTGCCTTCCTCGCGGAGCACCAGTTAGAACCCTGGCATTGGGACGAGGGAATCGAGGCGAAGGAACACTGGATCCGTCAATATGACACACAAGCGGACGCGTTGTTCCCCGACGGCCGCATCCCGGCGGCGCCGGAATCGTATTTCGCGCCGCTACGACCAGCGCAGTCGACGTGAGGCGCCCTGCGCCGGCACTGAGGGGAATGCTATGACGTCAATCGATCATCCGTTGCATGTACTCGTGGCTCATCCGTCCGCGGACCTGTACGGCTCGGACCGGGTGCTGCTTGAGACGGTCCAGGCCCTGCTGGAGCGCGGACACCGGGTGGCGGTGGCCCTTCCCCGGCCAGGTCCGCTGGTGGATGAACTGATCAGACGGGGAGCCCTGGTGGAGTTCTGTCCTACCTTGGTGCTGCGCCGGGCCCTGCTCTCGCTGTCCGGGTTGCTGCGTCTGGCAGGCGAGGGCGTCTACGGGTTCTGGGCGGGCATGCGGGTGATACGCCGCTACCGTCCCGACGTGCTGTACGTGAACACCGTGGCCGTCCCGTTATGGCCGCTGCTGGGCCGGCTAAGCCGCGTCCCCACAGTGACCCACGTCCACGAAGCCGAGCGCCATACGCCGCGCAGGCTGCAGCTTGCCACGGCGCTGCCGCTGCTGCTTGCAGACCGGATCGTGGCCAACAGCCGCTTCACCGCCGACACCTTGGCGCATGTGCTGCCGGCGCTGCGCGGCCAAGCCCGTGTGGTGTACAACGGCGTGCCCGGACCGGCTGGGCCGCGGCAGGCTCGCACAGCGCTCGACGGCGGCCTGCGCGTGGCCTACGTGGGCCGCCTCTCGCACCGCAAGGGGCCGGACCTGGCCGTGGAGGCGGTGGCGCGGCTTCGAGAGCGCGGCGTGGCCGCCACTCTGGCTATTGTCGGCGCCGCGGTCCCCGGCTATGAGGACTACGAGCACGCGCTGCGGAGCCGGGTCCGCGAGCTGGGCCTGGGTGGCGAAGTCCTTTTCCACGGCTTCCAACCCAACCCGTGGGACATCTTGGCTGACGCCGACGCCGCGGTTGTTCCCTCCCGGCTGGACGAGTCGTTCGGCAACACGGCAGTGGAAGCGGTGCTTGCCTGCCGGCCGCTGGTAGCCAGCTCGGTCCCCGGGCTTCGCGAGGCCGCCGGTCACTATGCCAGCGCCCAATTTACGGCGCCGGATGACGCCGCGGCACTGGCAGATGCGCTGGAACGGGTGGCCGTGGACTGGGAGCATTTCCGGGCCGCAGCCGTTGCCGACGCCGACGCCGCCCTCGAACGCCACGCTCCGCACCGGTATCGGCACAGCATCGCGGAAGTCATAGCCGGGACGGCCGGCGCGCGCCGCAGACGCTGACGCAGGGGGACAGAGCACGCGGTCCAACCTTCACGTGCCACAGCCGCCCCGCGAGTTATCGACGGCAAGGCCCATGGCACCCGAAACTGTTAACTCCCGACGAGCCCGAGTTACCAGCAGGCGGCGCGGACATCGTTCCCGCGTCGTTGGGCGTTCATTGGCATGGGCAACAGTTGGCGGTGCCGGCCACTCTGAACGGCCGGCATCACTCGACCGGAGGTCCATTTCATGCACTCGTCCCCCACTCTACAAAGACCCGGGCTGGCCCGGCCGCTGCGCCTGACCGTCGGCGCCTTGGCGCTGCTGGCCGCCGGCACCATGGTTGGTCCCGCCGCCAGCGCTGCGCCCGGCCACGTCGAAAACGACTGGGCCGCCTCCGCCTACCGAGGAGGAGTCGACGTCGTCCATAATCCGGATGCAGACCAGCAGACCCTCGATGGCACCGTCTTCAATGACAAGAACAAGAACTCCAAGCAGGACGTCAACGAGCCCGGCCTGCGCGGTGTCACCGTCTCCAACGGCAGCGACGTCGTGACCACGGACAGCCACGGCCGCTACCAGTTGCCGGCGTTCGACAACATGACCGTGTTCGTCACCCAGCCGCGGGGCTACCAGGTGCCGGTGGACGAGGACAACGTCGCCCAGTTCTTTTACAACCATTTGCCCGAAGGCTCGCCGAAGCTGAAGTACGGCGGGATCGCCCCGACGGGAGCGCTGCCTGACAAGGTGAACTTCCCGCTGGCGCAGAGCAAGCACACCCAGTCGCCGGAGCAGCACTGCGCCATCGGTGCCGACGTCCAGACCTACAACCAGAAAGAGGTGGAGTTCGCCCGTAACGGTGTCTTCACCGACTTGGCGGCACGCACCGATTATGCCGGCTGCGGCGCCCTGTTCATCGGTGACGTTGTGGGCGACGATCTGTCCCTCTTCGAGCAGACCCGGGAATTGACGGCCATGCTCAACGGTCCGGCCCGTTTCCTCCCCGGCAACCATGACCTTGACTTCGATGCCCTCGACGGCGAGCACGAGTTCGACACCTACCGCAGCCAGTTCGGCCCGGAGTACTACTCGTACGACGCCGGCAAGGCCCACGTCGTCGCCCTGAGCAACATCGAATACCCGACGACGATCCCCGCGACGAAGAGCAGCTACACCTACGCCCTCGGCGAGCGTCAGCTCGAGTGGCTCCGCGCGGACATCGCTAAGGTGCACCAGGACCAGGTGATAGTGCTGGCCGGCCACAGCCCGCTGCTTGAGTTCTTCTACAGCGACTCGCACACCGTCAAGCAGCTGGAGGAGATCTACCGGATCCTCGAGGGCCGCGAAGTCGTCTCCCTCGGCGGGCACACCCACATGTCGGAGAACCTGCGCGAAGGAGACCTCATGGCCGGCTGGCGCGACGAGGTCGGCGACGCGGGCCTGCCGTTCACGCACCTGACGGTCCCGGCCGTATCGGGCCACTGGTACGGCGGACGCGTCCTGGAGGAGGGCTACCCCACCTCGGTACAGCGGGACGGCACCCCGCCCGGCGTCCTGACCCTGGACATCAAGAACACCGAGGTCAAGGAACGCTTCAGCATCCGCGGCGGCGACGAAACCGTGCAGATGGCCCTGGGCCTTAACACCCCGGCCTACCGCACCTGGCACGCCGAGAACGTCACCAAGCCCCGCGGCACGGCTCCGGCCCTCGAGAATCCGATGCAGGTCTCGCGCACCGATCTGGCCGGCCAGACCTGGCTGACCACCAACTTCTGGATGGGCAGCACCGGGTCCACCGTCAAGGTCACGCTGGACGGCGGCGCCGCCACCGAGGCCGTCCGCACCCAGCAAATGCAGGGCGAGACCCCGCTCATCGGCGCCGAGTGGTCAGACCCGGCGGCCATCCAGGAGCAGTTCGTCCACGGCGGCGGCTTGGCCGACCGCTCGATGCACCTCTGGCGGCTTGAACTGCCTGCTGACCTCGCCGTCGGGGAGCACACCGCCGAGGTCTCCGCCACCGACGTCCACGGACGGGAGTTCACCGAGACGCTGACCTTCAACGTCGTGGAGTAACCCCCGGCTCCTCGGCCAGCACGGGCCCGGCGGTTCGCTCCGCCGGGCCCGTGCCGGCCTTAGTCACGTCGCGGGTGAGGAATTCTTCTTCGCGGCCAAGGCCGCACGGCGCCGCGCCCATGCTTCCAGAGTTTTCTTGGCCACGCGTCTCGTCCGGAGATAGGCTGTTCGGCCCAGCACATAGGTGCGGCCGCGAAGCGTGGCGATCACTCGCACTTCGTAGACCGGACGACGCCGGGCGCCAAAGTCCGCCTTGTAGGATTCGTCCCCGACGGTGAGGTCGAAGAACTGTTGCCCGCGGCCGATCGCGTCCTTGGCGAGCTCCTCTACAATCAGCAGGCCAAGCGAGTAGTTGCGCAGCCGTTGCATGTCGTAGCCCACTAAAAGGAACAGGTCGCGGTCCGGGGCGATCAGGTCGAAGGCTATCGCAACCGGCTCGCCGCCCACCTCGAGCACGGACAGCGTCCCCGGCGCGCCGGTCTTGACGCTGTCCCGCACCACGGCGCAGTAGAACTCAAAGCAGTCCGGGTCCTGCACTAGGTCGGTCCCCCGGCGTTCCGCAAAGCGGGCGGCACGGAACTCCTGCATGCGTCGCATGAGGTCCTCGACGGCGGTTACGTCGGTGATCTCGAGCAGGCGCTTCTCGCCCTTGGGCCGCAGGCGTTTGTGCTTGCGGTCGAGGTGGCGGACGAAACCGGCGTCCAAGGCGCCGCGCCACTCTTCTACGGAGGATGCGAGCGTCATCAGGTGCGTATCGTAGAGATGCCTGGCACTCGTGGCCCCGGCCAGCAGTGCCGTGAGCGGATCGGGCGAGTCGGCGACGCGCTCGATCCGAAGCAGGTCGAACCGACCCAGGGCCTCGCGGATTCGGCGGGCCATCGAGGGATCAGCTTCGAGGCCAGCGGTTCCGTCGCTTACTGGCGCCGCGTAGTCGGCCACGCCCAAGTCGGCGTACTCCACGAGACGGATCGGACCCAAGCGACGGCGGACAAACGGCAGGACGAGGACCAGTTCACCGCCGTCGCGCCGGGCAGTCACGATGACCTTCTCCGCCTCCCGGGCGGGCGCCAGCACGTTGTACAGGCGGTCCAGCCAGATACCGTGCTGGAACGGCGTGGCATCGGATAGCGCATAAAGGTCGTCATACTCGCTGCTGAGGAAGTCGAAGTCGTCCTCGCGCTGCACGGTGAAGCCGGACATAGTCAGCCCTTTCGGTTCGGGCGGACGCGCCCGCCCCAGGGGACCTGCGTACCGCCGTCGATGCGCTCGAGCGGGCCGACCCGTTGAGGGTCAGCCGGTGCGCGCCAGTCTAGCCGACAGGGTTGCGGCTTGCGGCCAACGGCCATAAAGTTGTGCAACTTCCGCCTCCACCAGAGCGGGGAGATCTGCGATGACGGATGGATCCACCTCCCGGCGCCGCCGACCGCCAGTGAAATATCTGGCCGCCGGAGCGGTGACGGCTTTCGGCCTGCTGTGCCTGCCCCCGACGTTGTCCGCCCCGTCCCCGGCCGGCCGGGAAGACCCGGCATCAGTTTCCGCTGCGTCCGCTGCCACCGCGGCAGCGGCCAAACCTTTGGTGGTGTCACCGGAGGGTTCGGACGATGCGGCGGGAACACTCGCGGCGCCGCTGGGCACCGTTGGGGCCGCCGTGGCCAGGGCCGCCTCCGGCCAAACCATCGTGCTGCGCGCGGGAAACTACAACGAATTCGTGACCATCCCGCCAGGCAAGAGACTCATCCTTCAGTCCTACCCGGGGGAAGAGGTATGGCTGGACGGCAGCGTGCCGGTGACTGGCTTCGCCCGGCACGGCAGCGTCTATGTGGTCGACGGGTGGACAACCGAGTTCGACGCCAGCCCCACCTACAAGCGCGGCGCCCCCGACGGGACATCGCAGGGTTGGCAGTTCGTCAGCGACAAACACCCCATGGCAGCGCATCCGGACCAGATCTGGATCGACGGTGTCCCCCAGCGGCAGGTAGGGAGCCGGTCCGAGGTCGTGGCGGGCACCTTCTACGTGGACTATGCCGGCGACCGCCTTTACCTCGGTTCCAGTCCCCAAGACCGCACCGTCCGAGCCAGTACGCTCGGTAGGGCGCTGAGCATCCAGGGAGCCGGATCCGAGCTGCACGGCGTCGGGATCCGCCGGTACGCGACCTCGGTTCCGCAGATGGGGGCGGTGACCGTGGAGGCTCCGGATGCAGTGCTGGAGGACGTGGTCATTGCCGCCAATGCAACCACCGGCCTGTTTGTCGGGGCTGGCGGCGCCTCCCTGCGGAACGTCACCTTGGTGGACAACGGGATGCTGGGGGCAGCCGCCACCTATGCCGATGGGCTGCAGGTGTCCGGGCTGTTGGCAGCGCGAAACAACACCGAGCATTTCAACACCTCCCCGGTGTCGGGTGGGGTCAAGGTGGGCCGCTCCCGCGGTATTGATATCAGCGACTCGGTGTTCCGGAACAATGAGGGGCCGGGCCTGTGGCTGGACGAATCGGTCTTTGATGCGGCTATCCACGGGAACGACTTGCTGGACAACTCCGGTCATGGACTGTCCCTTGAACTTTCGGCCAAGACCGACGTCGTCAACAACGTGATCGCCGGCAATTCCGGGCACGGGCTGAAGGTCAACAACACCAGCGATGTACGAATCTGGAACAACACCATCAGGGCCGAGGGCCGCACCATTAATATTGTCCAGGACGGCAGGCGTGCCAGCGACCCGGATACGCCCGGACATGATCCGCGGCAGCCTTTCCCGGACCCGGCCATAACCTGGATCAACGGCCCGGTCGTTATCCGCAACAACATCATCTCCAACCCGGGCTCCACTGCCGACTGCCTGCTCTGCGTCGAGGACTATTCCGGGACCTACAGTGCCAAGGAGCTCGAGGTCACGGCCCTGGGCAACGTCTACCATCGCGCCTTGCCGGCTTCTCCCGACCCAGCCGTGATCTGGGCGATGGATTCGGGCAAACCCGCTTTATTCGCCGGCCCGGACGACTTCAGTTCAGCCACCGGCCAGGAACGGCAGCACCTGTACCTCGAAGGCTCTGATCCGTTGCTCTCCGGCTACCGGCCGGGCGACATCATCTCGAGCAGGAACTCCACGTTGGCCCAGCCCTTGCCCGGGGAGATCGCGCAGCTGGCCGGTCAACCGGCCGGTACGCGCTCGCTCGGCGCCTTTGCCAGATAGCTCCGCTCCCTCCGGTAGCCGGTCCGGCGCGGCCTCTCGATCGGACTGTTGACCGGCGTATCCGGGGGTGTGCAGCAAGCGGGGCGAGACCTTTTGGTCCCGCCCCGCTTTGCACTGCCGCCGGTGGTGTCAGTTGCCCGCTGTCACCGTTAGGTCATCGAACGAAGCGAGAACCGGCGTGTTGGTGGCGGAGCCGGAAGCGTAGACGCCCAGCCCGACAGCGCCTGGAACCTGCAGTTCCGCCGTCGAGTCCGTGGCGGACACCTGCCAGTCCGCAGGCTCCTCCGTCCCGGCAGGCCACAGCTTGGCCCGGACGGTGGTCGGTGAGGTTCCCGTGACCTGCAGACGCAGCTGCAATTGCTGTCCGGCTTGGTAGGTCACTCCGGCAACGGTGGCCTGCCGCAGTATGGTCTCCGTGGAGCCGACCGCCCGCAGGGCCTGCAGTGTCACCGCTCCGTTGGAGGCCACCCTGACTGTGGCCATGTACTGCCCGATGGTGCCGACCTGCCGCCCGACGACATCTACATAGATGCCGCCGCCGGTGGCGGGCTTATCCAGCGAGAACCTCACGCTGGTGTCCGTGCTGGCCGCGGAGACCGCGTTCAGGGACGTGCCCGGACCGTGCCCCGGGGTATTCATCCGGATCCGCCCGACCCCGTCCGCGACGGTGAAGTGCGTGGACGTTCCCCGCAGGCTCCAGGCCCCGCCGGTGTCAGCATTCCCCCAGCCGGACGCCAAGGTCCGTCCGAAGGCGTCGGCCGCGATGTTTGCCGCCGGCGGCGGGCCGGCGTCGACCGTAACTTCTTGGCTGGTGCTCCGCGACTCGCCGTCGTCGTCAGTCACGGTGAGTTTCACCGAGTAGGCGCCGGCCGTCGCGTACGTGTGCGACGCCGTCGCTCCACTGCCCGTTGCACCGTCGCCGAACTCCCACGCGTAAGTGGCGATGGTGCCGTCGGGATCCGAGGATCCGGACCCGTCCACTGCCACGCCAAGGCCGTTAGTCGTGGCGGTAAAGGATGCCGTCGGGGCCGCGTTGTCCGGCGTACCAGTGCTGCCGGCTGTGTAGTGGTTCTGGACCTGGCCGGCGCTGAGCACAGCCGGGTAGATGGCCACCTCGTCGAGGTCGCCGGCAAAATACGCGCTGGTGGGCCGCGGGGTCCACCGGCTCAGGCTGTCCCCGCCGATCCGCCAATAGCCCATGACATCCTGGCCCTTGGTCACGTCCGCCCGCTGGGCCACCACCTGTCCGTCGACGAACAACTGCATGCCGTTCGCACCGAGCGTTGTCACCGCATGGTGCCATTGGCCGTCGTTGTATCTGCCCGTGCTATTGACCGTCTGCCGCGCACCGTTTTGCATGACGCCGAAGTACAGCTGTCCGGTGTTGGCCATGTACAAGTGGCGGTCCATCAGGTCCGAGTTGACGGTGGTCGAGTTGGCGTAGCCAATCAGCTTCCCGCCGCGGGTGGTGGTGGTGCGGAACCACACTTCGGTGCTGAAGGTGTCCGCTGGCTGCACGCGGGAGGTCGTTGAGGCAAAGCCAGTTGATGCACCCGTGAAGGTGCCCGCAGTATCCCCATCGCCGGCCACGGCTCCAGAGGCGCCCAGGGCTATGCCGGCGTTCAGCCGGAGATCGTCTTTGCCGACCTGGTCGATACCGACAGCGCCTGCTGTTTCACCGAGCCGCCAGTAGTTGGCCGGCTGGTCTGCCTTAATCGTAGCGGCGTAGGCGCTGGCGGCCGGGTCTTCCGCCGCTGCGGTGACCGTGACCGTGTTGCCGCGAACCTCTACTCCGGTGGGATCCGTGGCGAAGATACGGTAGGAGTACTGCCGTCCCGGGACCAGCCCGGTGTCGAGGAAGGCTAGGCCCGGCCGGTCCCAGAACGTCGTTGCGGCGCTGGTCGTATAGACCGGATTGGCAATGTTGCCGTCACGGATCACCTTGTAGGTCAGTTTCTTGTTGTCCATGTCCCAGTTGGCCTGCCAGCGCACCCGGACAGTCCCCTTCTTCGGCGAGCTAAGCGTAGGGGTGAAATTGGCCCCGCTGACTTCCGGTCCCCGCTGGTTGGGCGCATCCTGGCGCACCGTATAGCGCACCAGTCCCTGCTGTGCCACACCGTTCACCCTGGTGAACTCGCCGCCCATCACCACATACTTGTCGGTGCCGGTGACCGACCATGGTCCCTGAAACTGGCCGGTGAACGTACCGGAGTTCATATCCGGGAACCAATTCTGCAACTCGGGCCGCGGCAGGCCCTCGAAGTTGGTGTAGTCGTACAGTTCCCGCTTGATGGTGCCGCCCACAGCCTTGCTGAACGACATACCGCGGCGCCATTCCCAATCGATTTCCTGCGGAAATCCGCCGACATTGGCACAGTTGTGCGGATGCCCGGCCAGGTAGATCAGGTCGCGCTGGCCCGCAAAGACCGAGTAGGTGTCACCGTGGCAGTCGTTGACCCATTCTGTTCCCAGGTCCGACCATCTGATCGAGACCACGCCCTCCAGTGTGCTGATCCGGCCGAAGGTGTAGCCGCTGGCATAAAAGTGGGTTCCGTCCGAGGTCAGGCTGGTGATCGAGCCGTTGTCGCTGCCGTTGCGGATGTATGCGCTGGCTGGCAGCGGGAACTGCGTTCCGGTCGCCGTATCCAGTACGCCGAGCCCGTAGCCTGGCCGGTCTGAGCCGTTCAAGCTGGTGAAGGCGCCGCCAACGGCGATCTTGGTGGCGTCCGGCGACAGCGCCAGTCCGTTGACATGGCCGCCCGCCGCCTGCGGCGCCCAGTTCAGCAGGGCGGCGTCCGAAGCCCGCACGGCCGCCAACTTCCCCCGCGCCACGCTACCCACGAAGTTGAAATCGCCACCGAAATAGACTGTGTTGCTCGTGGCGACAATACCGTGAACTGACGAGGACGCCTGCGGCTGGAAGCCTTGGATCAACGCACCCGTCGACGGGTTCAGCGCCACGATGCGCGAGACCGCTGTGGTTCCGTTGAACTGCGTGAAATCCCCGCCCACGTACAGTCGCGCACCATCCGGTGAGGCCGCCAGCGTGAGCACCTGGGCATTGAAGCGCGGGGCGAAGGAACCGATCAGCGCGCCGGTGGTGAGGTTGTAAGCCATGATGTTCGACCTGGCCACCTCGTTGGTTCCGACCGCAGAGCCGGCCGGCCGGGCGGAAGTGAACTTTCCGCCGACATACACGGTGTTGCCGATAATCACCTGCGACCAGACGACGCCGTTGATCTGTGCCGTCGGCAGCCGGTCGGCAGTGACTGTGGCGGGAGTCAGCGGATCCGCTGGGTTCTCCGGCAGTGAGTCCGCGGTCGCGGACGGGACACCCACGATGGCTATGGAGGCTGCCAATGCGGCTGAGGATAGGAAGACGGCGCTCCTGCGCCAGCGTGTATGCATAGCTATCCTGCCTTTCTTGGAGCTGCGCCTTCGAACGCAACCACAGACTCGGACGCAGCGTAGTTCAGGTAAATGCGCACCTGCCCCCGCTGGTCCTCGGGTACTAGGAAAACAAAGGTGCCGGAGGCCCTCTTGCCCGCCGCGACTTCCAGCGGGAAGAGCTTGGTGCCGGATCCGTCAAGCCGGATGGCGGGAAGATTTTGCGCGCCTGCCTCCACGGTGATCTCGGCGGTATCCAGTTTCAGTTCTTTAGCCGATGTGTTCCGTACTTCCACCACAAAGCGGATGGCCGGCCCGGCGATCTGCCCAATGCCTTCCGCCTTGGCTTCGATGGCCTCTAGCTTGGAAATCGTGGCGACGCCGCCTGCGACGTCGGCGGTCTCCTGTAGCCGGACGGCCCTGGCGACGGGCTTGGGCGTGGCCGCCCGTTCGGCGTCCTTGGCCACGGCCAGCGAACCGGTGGGTTCCTTGGCCGCTGTATCAGGCCCGGATTTCTTTGCCGCCTTACTCGGCTTTGTCCCGGCCTTGTCGGACTTCGCCTCGTCAGGCTTCTTCCCGGACGCGGACCTGTCCGCGTTGTCGTCGGAAGCACCCCCTGTCGCGCCGGCCTGGCCAGAATTGTCGGGGGCCGCGTCTCGGTCTGCCGCCGCGGAAGCCACCGCGCCAACCGAACGCGGCGCCGCCGTCGTACTTTGGCCGGCCCAGCCGGACCAAACCGCGGCAACGGCAATCACTACCGCGGCAGCTACCAAGGGCGCAGCGATCCAGCGCCCTCTGCTCCGTCCACCTGCCGTGCTGGCGGTTTCGGACGGGCCCGCCTCGGTTTCATCGCTGCCATTAAGCATTCCGTCCACCTCCGTCGGCAGGACGGACCGCCGGATCGAGCCGGCCCAGTTCCCGGAACCACTTCACGCAGGCAAGCATCAGGTAGGCCAGGTTGGCCGCGAAGAACAGGGTGTACAGCCCCATGAATAGCGCAGGTGCGCCCACGAAGAGGAACACGAAGCAGAAGATCCCGTAGTCCGTCGGCAACAGGGCAAGCGATTTCAGTCTGGACCCGCTCCGCGGCGTGGCAGCGGCGCCGGCTTTCAGGAAATGAGTCTTCCGGAGCTGTTCGGTGAGGATCATCGTGAAGAAGCCCACCCCGTCCACCAGGCAGTAGCCGATCGGGATGAGCAGCCAGACCGGGTCCTCTAATCCGAACGTGCGGTAGGCACACACCAGGACCGCAAGATGCAGGCTTGAGTTCTTCAGGCTGTCCAGCACATGGTCCAGCCACTCGCCGCTGAGCGAACCTCCTCCGCGCAACCGCGCCACTTGGCCGTCCGCGGAGTCAAAGGCATAGCCAACGGCCAGGCCACCCCACACCACGAGTCCGACCCAAACCTCGGGCCCCGCCGGGCCTTCCGCCGGCGTGAATGCCAGACAGACGATGGCGGACAAGGTGAACAGCGCGCTGATCGCGCTGACCATGTTTGGCGTCAGACCGGCCCGGTAGGCTGCAGCAGCGAGCAACCTGCCGGCACGCCGGTTGACTAGAACGGAATACGCCGGGGCCCCGGGAGCCACCGTCTTCTGCGCCTTGGCCAGGATCCTGACTGTCTGAAGATAGCCCGGCCGATCCCGCCCGAGCAGCTGGCCGGTCATGCCACACCTGCCGGAGTCCGGTCCGCTGCGGTTGGACGTCGGCGGCCGCCGGACTGCCGCGCCCTGCCTGTGTGCAGATCGTGGCAGAGCTGTTCATAGCCGTCGGTGACCACATCCCAGTCGTAGTTGACGGCGCGCTGCTGTCCCAGCAGGCCCCGGGTCTTGGTGGCCTCCGGCTGCGCTTCGGCGGCCACAGCCAGCGCGGCTGCCGCCGCGGCAGTGGAAAAGTAGCTGCCAGCCTCGGCCAAGACCTCGCGGTTGAAGTTCACATCGAAGGCGTTGGTGGGTGCCGCCGCGCCGATGGCCCGTAGCAGTGAGGGATTGGTGCCGCCGACCGAGTGCCCATGCCAGTAGATCAGCGTGTTGGCATAGAGCTGGTCCAGCAGTTCCTGGTCCCACACACCGCCGAGGAACCTGACCCGCTCGTCCGCCCGGTCCCTGACGCGGCGGGTGTACTCATCGCCGTAGGGACTGCCGCCGACTACTACCAGCGGCAACTGCGCTTCGCTGGCCGTGTAGCCTTCCACGATCAGGTGGACATGGTTCTCCGGCTCGAAGCGGGCTACCACGAGGTGGTACCGGCCCGCTTCCAGCCCGAGTTCGGCCAGCCGCTCCTGCTGTCCCGAGCCGATAATGGGTGCGCCGTAGGTGATCAGCCGGGAGGCCGCACCGAATTGCTCCGTGTAGTAGTCCTGGATGCCGGCGGCGTCCGCGATCAGGGCGTCGGACCAGCGCACTGCCATGGATTCAGCCAGCCGATAGTACTTCCTTCCGACCGGCCCCCACTTGCCCCGCTTCCACTCCAGCCCGTCCACGTGCGTGGCTACCGGGATCCGCGCGGCGCGCAGCAGCGGCAGCCACGGGGCGTTCGCCGCGTTGAACACGACTGCCGCGTCCACGCGGTGCGCCGCGAGGTGAACGGCCGACAGCCCGGAATGACTCAGCGTCTCCAGGCTGCGGCGGCGCAGCGCCGGCAGGTGTACGAGCCGCATGCCGGCGTACTCACGTTGTGTGGCGTCGGCACCTGTGGTGGTCCGACAGTAGACCACCACCTCGTGGCCTCGGGCGGCTAGCCGCCGGCCCACCTCGTCCACGCAGGTCTCGAAACCACCGTAACGCGCAGGTACTCCCCGCGTTCCCAATAGGGCAATGCGCAGCGGCCGTCGTGCTTCCCTCGATGTTGACATTTCCCCATCCCCAGCATGGTTGTGTCTTAGTTAGCTGTGCTGTTGCTTCGCGGCGGCTCAGCCGGCCAGCGGGCTAATCATTCACCGCCGCGCTGGCTGGTCTGCCTCTGGCAGACGTGGTGCCGTTGAGTGTCGCCAGCGCCTGTCGCAGCGCAGTACTCGAGGTGTGCACGGTGTACGGAAAATAGATCACCGAGACGCCAACGGTGGCGAAATCCCGCTCTAGCCGGCGGCCCTTCTCGGTGTCCTTCCAGTCGTCGCCCTTGAAGAAAACGTCAAAGCCGACATCAGCCCACGTCTGCAGGCGGTCCGGCGAGACTTCGGCCACTGCCCGGTCCACGTAAGTGATGTGGCGGACGATTTCCAGGCGCTCCTGCAGCGGCACTAGCGGGTAGCGCCCCTTGGTCGCGAAACAGATTTCGTCGGAGACGGCGCCGGCAATGAGATAGTCGCACTGCGAGCGCGCCTGGCGAAGAATATTCAGATGCCCGACGTGGAACAAGTCGAACGCTCCCGCGGCGTAGCCAACTACAGTCATGCCCAATCCCCCAGAACGTATCCCCAACGTTGTTGCCATCAACGCCTTGCGCAGCGTCTGCTTGGCCACAACCGGATTCACGGATCGTTTACCGCTCCGTTACCTCAAGGCACAGCCTAGGAAGAATCAGCTGTGCACACATGAGTGGGTGGTACGTAAGTCAGCCGGACAGATTACTCACTGCACGTCGCGCAATACTTACGCCCGGCCCCGCCTGTACTCGCAGTAGGGCGGCTGCCCACAGCGTGCGGGCTATCTGCCGCCGGATGGGCGATTCCCTGCACCCGTGCGGAGCCTCGGCCGCCGAGGTTCACGCTCTCATGGTGCTTTCGCGAGGTGATCCTTCGGTCCAACGGGCCCGTGGTCTGCTGGGTGAAAGGGCCGGGCGCTGGCCTTTTCCAGCAGCACGGACAAGGTGAAGAAGACCACGAAGTCGACGCTGGCATCCACCAGGCCGTTCTCGGTCACGCTACGGAACAGGATGAACAGCAGCGCCCCATTCGTGAAGGTCCCCCGCTGCGGCGTGCGCAGGCTGTCCCAGCTGGTGCGGGCCACCCACAGTGCCAGCAGCGCAGCTCCGACCAGTCCTGCCTGGGCCAGCGCCGAAATCCAACTGGAATCGAAAACCTGCTCGTCCCAATACTGGCCGAGCACGGCAATCTGCTTCACCGAGAGCCCGCTGCCCACCCACCTTTCCCAGGTGTCGAAGGGAATCTCCAACACCGCTTCCCAGCTGATGGTGCGCGAATTCAGCGTGACCAGCGAGGCGCTGTCCCCTCGATTCACGATATTTGCCAGGGTGGGTGTGTAGGCGATGATCGCGAAAATGGCGGGCACCGCCACCAGCACCATGGCGGCGACGGCGATGGGTGGCCTGCGCACCTGCAGCAGGACCACCAGCATCGCGGCGACCAGTGCGAAGATTGCCGTCCTGGATCCGGTGGCCAGGACCAGGCCCGAAAGTCCCGCGAAAATCACCAGCAGCCTGCCCGAGGCACGGCCATGGACAATCTCGTGCAGCACGCCCAGGGCGGGAAGGCCGCACAGCGAGGCGATGTCGTTGGGCGACAACGGCGGGATGCCCCCGCCCAGCCTTCCACCGGAGAGCATCAGCCCGAGGCCGGTGATGGCGCTGAACGCTCCCACCACCGCCATGGCTGCCAGCAGTGATGTCACGGCCAGCCGGGCCGGGAACGACAACAGCACAACGATGACCGTGGCCGCCAACAGCACAACACGGATGGCCAGTACGGCAGAGGCCTCCGTGTTCCCCTGCGCGTAAGCACCGATGGCTGAAACCGCCACAATCAACAGCAGCAGGCCCAGCGAGCGCCCACCCAGCGGTTGTCGCTCCCGGGTGCGGATGAGCACAACCACGGCCACCAGCAGCGCAACGCACTGGATCAGTGCCTTGATCACGACTACCGGATCGGCGCCTCCGCTATAGATGCTGCCCTGCCGCCAGCGGACCAGGCTGACAACGACCAGCAGCCAGATCACGAATGGGATGACTGGCTTGGCGCCGGATCTAGGCATTCACATCAGCGTCGCGGACCCGCGAATGCCGGCCGGCCGCTGCCTCCGCCCGATGGATGAGCGGCACCGCAGATGGCCGCCTGCGCAATGGTACCCCCGTCATGACCACCCCTTGGGGCGGATTCCCTGCCGCGGCCAGTTCCGCAAAGGTCCGTCGCAGATCGTCCCTTTTGGTCTTACCGTAGCGGCAGATGACGAGCGTGTGATCCGCGGAGGGAACCAACTGCTGCGCGTTCAACGGACTGGAGGTTACAGCGCTTTCGGCCAGCGTCATATCGAAACGCGCCTTGAGTTCGTCCAGGAGGGGCACAGCTTGACGCGCCCTGTCGAGGCTGCGGCCTATCCCTTCCTCAGGTTTGCCCGCCAAGATATAGGAGACCGGTCCGGTCTCGTCGGTCCGTATGGCGGCGGCAAGGTCCGCCCTCCCGCTGAGGACTTCGGCCAGACCAGCGCCGTCCGGCTCCTCCCCGAAGGCCGGAGACAGTGCCGAGTCGGTTTCCAAGACGCAGATGTTCTTACCCATGCCCGCCACCATCAGCGCGAAATTCCCGCGCTGGAAACTGGCGCCGGCCCCGGGCGAAGCAGGGACCAGCAGCAGCAGCGGTGGCAGTTCCGTGTGTCCTGCCAACAGCAGGTTGGTGAGAAGTTCGCGGTGCGCCATCCAATGCTTGCTGTTACTGGCCCACCCACCCGGCTGGCCGGCCCGGCTCCGGTAGCGGGGCAGATGTCCCACTACCGCCATCCCGACTGCCGACTGGACGTCACGGCTTGTGCGCAGTCGGGAGTCCAACCGGAAGGCCGCTATGGCGAAGAGCAATCCGGCCGACAACCCGATCAAGGCTCCGACCGCCACATTGAGGGTGGTCCGCGGCGAGGTAGGACCGGCCGGCGGCGACGCAGGGACTGTGAGCTCCGGGGCCACCGTAACCCTGCTGTCTCCGGAGGTGGTTTCCAGCCGCCGAATGTGCCGGCCAAGGTGTTCGGCCACCGCATTGGCAATATTGGACGCCATCTGCGGTTCGGCTGACTGGGCGGTGACATTGAGGAACACCGTCTCCAGCGGGTTGTCTGCCTCGATGCTTGTCCTGAGCTCGCTCAGGCTGAGCTCAAGGTCAAGTTCGCGGATCACCGGTTCCAGGACTTCCGGGCTCTTGACCAAGCTCGGATAGGACTTGACCCGCTGCAGGCTGAACTGGGATCTTTCATAGGCTGACCCGGAGCCTGTTTCGACCTTCACGAAAAGGGTGGCATGGGCTTCATAGACCCTGGGCATCGCGCTGCTGGCTGCCAAGGCGCCGCCGATCCCTGCCAGCGTTAGAACAATGATGATGACCCAGCGGCTGACAAATGCCCGGCCGTAGTCGCGCAATTCCATTGCCCCCACCTTTCCAGTGCCCCAACCGGAGGTGTACACAACATAGCACCGGCGGCACACCGGCGGCGGGCTGCATTCTCGAACCGTTACACCACCGTTGTACCGCCAGCCGGCCGTGCGAATCCACGACCGGCCGGCGGGGTGCGTGCGGTGGTATCACTCAGCCCGAGCCTGGCCCACCCAGAGATTGTCCCAGAGGGAGTGGACCGGTGCGTTGATAGCCGAGCCTGACAGGTAGGCTCCCACTCCGATCCGCCCCGGCACCTGCAGGCCCGGGGACGAGTCGGAAGCCGTCAACTGCCACTGCGCGGGTTCCGAGGAGGCCTGGCCCCAAATCTTGAACTTTATCTGGGTGGGCGAGGTCCCGGTGGCCTGCACCCTGGCGTTAAGCAACTCCCCTGGCTGGACCGCCAGCCCCGAAATGACCGTCTCGTTGGCGATGACCGTCTCGACGCCGTTGAGCACGCGGTACAGGCTCACCGCCACCTGGCCGCTGGCACGGAACCGGACTGCGGCCTCGTACCTGCCCACCTCCGGCACCTCGCGGACGACGATGTGGTTGTAAACGCCGCCGCCCGTGGCCGCCTTATCGTTACCGAGTTGGACCGCGATCTCCGTGTTGCTGGCCTCGATTCCCGGCAGCGTGATGCTCGGGCCCGCTCCGGGACTGCCCATCCGGAGTCGGCCTTGGCCGTCAACCACGCTCAAGTTAGCCGCCGACCCGACACGCTGCCAGGATCCCCCTTGGTCCGCCTGTCCCCAGCCGCCGGTGACGCTGCGGCCGAACGCATCCTGGCCGTAAGCGAGCGGTGCCTGGCTGGCCTCCACGGAAATCGTCCGGGATACCGTTGCTTTGGCACCGGCGTTGTCGCTGACGGTCAGGGATACCTCGTAGTCGCCTGCAGTTGCATACTTGTGCTTGACCGTCGCCCCTGTTCCTTGGCCGCCGTCACCGAAGTCCCAGACGTAGGATTCCACGGTGCCATCCGGATCGCTGGAATCGGTGGCGTCCAAGCCGACGTCCAACCCGTCCACCGTGGACGTGAAAACGGCTACGGGAGCAGCATTGGCCACGGTGATGTCCTCGGTGTAACTCCCGGTGCCGCCGTTGCTGTCGGTCACCACGAGGGTGACCGTGTACGTGCCATCGGCAACAAAGGTGTGGTTGGTCGTGGCTCCCTCGGCACTCTTGCCGTCGCCGAAGTCCCACACGTAGCCGGTCACCGTGCCGTTGGGCGAGCTGGATCCTGAGGCATCCAACCGGATGTTCCTGCCGGTGACCTCCTTGCTGAAGACGGCGCCAGGCCCCTCGGGCTCGTTGACGGTCACGCTCTGGGTCAGCGTGCTCCTGGCTCCCAGGTCGTCGGTCACGGTCAGCACGACATCATAACTGCCGGCCTTCGCATAGCGGTGCGAGACCGTCTTGCCGCTGCCGGCGCTGCCGTCACCGAAGTCCCAGACATACTCGGCGACCTCGCCGTCCGGATCGTCCGATGCGCCCGCGTCGAACGTAGCATCCAGCCCATCGGTGCTGAAGCTGAATGCCCCGGACGGCCCTGCATTAACCACGGCCAGCTGAATGGTGGCAGCAGCCGAAGCGCCGTCGTTGTCTGTGACAGTCAGCGTGACCTGGTATTCACCGTCGGCACTGTACCGGTGGAGGGGATTGACGCCGGTGCCGGAAGCACCATCGCCGAAGTCCCACGCATAGCCGGCTATCGAGCCGTCGGCATCCGCCGACCCTGCGGCGTCGAAGGCGACCCGCAGCCCGGTGGCAGTGCTGGTCAGCGCCGCCGTCGGAGCCTCGTTCGGGCGGACCGTGGTCACTCCCGACTGCTTGCTGGCGGTTGCGCCGGCGTCGTCAGTGACGGTCAGGGTGACGGTGTAGGTTCCCGCCTCGGTATAGAGGTGTTGGATGCCTGCCCCTTCGCCCGTCGTACCGTCGCCGAAGTCCCATCGGTAGGTGACGATCCAGCCGTCTGCATCGGCTGAGTCCCGCGCATCGAAGACAACATTCTTCCCGTCGACGACGGTGCTGAAGTCTGCGACCGGCGCCTTGTTCAAAGTTCCGCCGAATGAGTAGTGCGTCTGGACCTGCTCCAGCGTCAGGGCAGTCGTATATACCGCGGCTTCATCAATGGTCCCCGCGAAATAGCCGCTGGAGGCCCCGTCCCAGACGCGGTCCCCGCCGATGCGCCAGTATCCCGTGTAAGGTTCGGCTGCAGTCTGCGGATGTGTGCCGGCAAGCATGCCGTCCACATAGAGCTTCATGCCGGCCTCGGACTGGGTCGCCACCACATGGTGCCACTTGTTGTCGTTGTACGGGCGTTCGGTAGTGATGGTGTTGATCGCGCCCGTATAGGTGCCGAAGATCAGTTTTCCGTCGTCGCGCATATAGACGTGACGGTCGTAGCTATTGGAGAGCCCGCTGTTCGAGTTACCGAAGCCGATGATCTTGCCGCCGCTGACGGTGCTCGTCTTGAACCACGCTTCCGCGGAGTAGACCCTCGGGTTGCTGACAGAGTTGCTGGCAGCGGCCATGCCGCTGGAGCCGTCGAAGGTGAAGGCTTTGCCCCCCGGACCGGTCATGGCACCGGGCACTCCCGCGGTCACCCCGCCCAGCACGCTGGCTGCGTTAGCTGACAGGCTGGTGTCTGCTGCGGTTGGTCCGCTGGGGTCCTCCAGTCGCCAGTAGAGTGACGGATCGTCCCGGAAGACTGCCGCCCCGTATCCGTCTGTCGGCACCGGGGCGATATCCGGCGTACGCCCGCTGGCCCGATAATGCTCGGCGACGGTCAGGCGGTCAAGCGCAGTCGGATAGATCGCCACTTCGTCGAGATTGCCGGTGAAGCGGTTCGAGCTCGGCTGGTTTGGCCAGCCATTAAGGTTGTCGCCGCCGATCCGCCAGTAGCCACCGTATTTCTGCCCCGATGTCACGTCCGAGCGCTCGGCTACGCGCACGCCGTCGACATAGAGGGCCATGCCTTTGGAACCCAGGGTGGCAGTCAACTGATGCCATTGGCCGTCGTTGTAGCTCTTCGACGAGTTGACCGTGGCGGCATAACCTAGCCATGTTCCGAACCAGAGCCTGCCGGAATTATCCATCCAGACGTGACGGTCATAGCTGCCCGACTCACCGGTACGTGTATTGCCGTAGCCGACGATCTTGCCGCCACTGTTTGACGTGGTCTGGAACCAGGTTTCCACCGAAAATGTGTCCGGTGCCTCGGCAAAGTTCCGCGTGGCAATCGATGCCGTGGCGGCGCCGCTGAAGCTTGAGGCGGTGTTGCCTGGGACCGCCCCGTCGACGGAGCGGTCCACCCCGGCGCCGGCATCGCCGTCGTTAAACCCGGCGTGGTCGAAAGCAACGGTGCCCGAGGCCTCGTTCAGCGGATAGTAGGTCGAGGCGCCGTCCGCCTTGATGGTGTCGCCATAAGGGTTGGGTGCCGTGGAGGTCACCGTCACCGGTGCGGACCTCGGACCGATGTATTCATTGCCGAAGGGATCCTTAACCCTGATCCGATACGTGTGGGTGGCTCCCGGTGTGCGTCCGGTGTCAATGAAACCGACGGACTTCTTCTTCCACCAGATCGAGGGTTCGTTGAGGGTCGCGATGGCCGTCAGGCTGTTGTCCCGCAGGACTTCATAAGTGAGTGTTGCGTCATCATAGTCCCAGGTGGTGGGCCAAGCGACGCGCACCGATCCGGCCGAGAGGGATGCGGTCGACGGTTTGAGATCGGTGGTGTACTCCGGCCGGATCTTGTTTGGCGCGACGTTGCGGGAAGCAAATACGGCCAACCCCTGTTGTGCAACGCCGTTCACCGTCGTGAATTCTCCGCCGGCCACGAGATAGGTGTCGTTGTTCGCCAGAGCCCAGCCGCCCTGGTATTGGCCGGTGAAGAAACCGGTGTTGAGTGCGGGATACCAGTGGAGCAACGTGGGGACGGGCTGGCCCGAGTACGTGCTGTTGCTACCCGGCGGTGCCTGATCGGTTCCGGTAGCAAAGGTGGTTTCCGCGAGTGCCCGCTTCCAGACCTGCGGGTCCTCTTCCGGAAACTCGCCCAAGGAGGAGCAATCGTGAGCATGCGAGACGCTGTACATGACTTGGTCCATCACGGCGATATCAGAGGTGGAGCCGTAGCAATTGTCCAGCCAGATCAGGTCGCCGGTCTTGAAGTCGGCTGCGAACCGGCCGTCGAACCAGTGCCCGCCCATTCCGTTTGCTCCGGCGTAGACGACGCCGTCTTTTTCGATCATCTGGGTCACCCAAGACGTGTCAGTACCTCGGGTTTCCGGAATCGGAGTGCTGCTCCAGGGCAGGGACGCACCCGTGATCCCGTGCACGGCCCCGATGCCGATTTTGCGCTCGCCATTGAGCTGCTGGAACCGGCCTCCGATGACAACCCGGCTGCCGTCGGCCGCGGCGATGACACCGTGGACGATGCTGTTCGCGGTAGGAGCCCACGGGAGGAGCGCGCCGTTGGAACGGTTGAGGGCCGCCACATTCTGCCGCGGCTGACCTCCCGCGCTGCCGAAGGAGCCGCCGATGTAGACCGTGCTCTGGGTGATAGAAATGGTCTCCACTTGACCGCTGACGCTTGTGCCGAAGCTTTGAAGGGCCCCTGTGCCGAGATCGAAGGCTGCAATCTTGCTGCGCGGTTGGCCTCCGACGGCGCTGAAGTCCCCGCCGACAAAAATTTGCGTCTTGTCCGGGCTAATCTGCACATCTTTACCTTGGGCGTTGAGATTCGGGTTCCACGGCAGGATCTTCCCGGTGGTGATCTCAAATGCCATGGCGTTATTCCGGATGACTTCGCCTGCGCCTCCGGCTGCAACCCCTGAGGGCCTGGCCCGGGTGAAGCTGCCCACGGCATAGGCTGTGTTCCCGTTGACCGCCGTGCTCCAGACGACACCATTGATTTGAGGGGTCGGCAAAACGTCCGCGCTCACCGTCTGTGGCAGCGTGATGCCCTCCGTTGGTGGCTCCGCCGCGTGGGCTGGTGCCGCAGCAAACAAGCTGGCCAGCATGGCTGCGGCGATCAGGAGCCCCTGGCTCCGCCGGATACCTCCCCGCACCGCGGATGCGCCTTGGTGTGCGTGCAAATTCCGTGTGGATTCAAACATGCGTACCCGACTGCCTTTCGTACGGCGGACTGATGTGGGCCTTCTGCATCTCATCCCGCTTCAGGGGAACCAGCAAAAGAAGTCGAATGGCAATACCGCCGAGGGCTGAACCCAGCGCTGCCGCCCACGGTGCCAGTGCGAAGTCCCCGGTTAGGTGCAAAATAAGGACAACGCAGGCCAGCGACACGAGTGTGTCAGCCAACCGCAGAGCAAAAACACGCTTGGCGCTCCCTTTAATGGCAGCCAATGCTCCGTAAGGAGAGACGATGGCCACCGAGGCGGCATAGGCCAGCCAGCCGGCGACTGCGAGGAAGTCGGGGGTCTGACCGGTTGCCAGCGGCCCGGCAACGGGCAGCGCCCACAACGCAACTGCCGCGCCTGTGGCAGTAATGCCCAGCACGATGAGTAAGGCACGGTCTGCTTGAGCCAGGAGCGCAGCAACCGTGGATGCCCTGTTTTTGGCGTAGGCAGCGAAGAGGTAGGAAGAAATCCCGCCGACAAAAAGCATGGCGGGGGCCGCATAAATGCGCGCAATCTCCAGCTGGCCGGTCGCAGCGAGCGTCACCAGGATCATCAGCGCCAGCCGCATGGCCGTCATCAGGCCCGGTCGAAGCATCTGCTGGGCCGCTCGCCAGGATCCGTACGCGGCAACGGCTTGCCAATCCGCCCCCCTGAACCGCACCAGGTAGCCGTCGGGCCTAGGTACCAGTGCCGCTCCGACAACTATTCCCGCCGACTGGCCGCAGGCGATCGCGGCCAGGTATCCGGTCAGCGACGGGTGCCCGTTCACATTCTGCAGCCAGACTATTGACAGTGCGACGCACGTGGCCGACAGATCCATCACGACGATCCGAGCAAAGCCTAGATGCGCCATCAGCAGTCGGCGCAACACATCCTCGACAAGGTAGGCCGCAACGGCCAGACCGAGCAGGAGCGCTTCCATCCCGGACACGAAGCCGATGGTAAAGCTAACGGCCGGCACAAGGACTCCGCAGGCACAGCTCAAAGTGAGCAACCACAGTTGCATGCCGGCCCGGAGTCGTTTGTCCGTCCGGTCAAGTACCGTGAGGGAGTCTCCGACAAAGCCGCTGGTCGTCGCTGCGCAGAGCACCAGCACGCCGTACAAGACGCCCAATTTGCCCAGGTCTTCGATCTCCAGCGTCCTGGCCGCGAGGGCCATGAGGAGGAAGCTGCCGACGGCTTGGCTGCCCTGGGCGGCCAACGCCCACAGGGCGCCGGCCAGAGAACCGGAAATCCGTCTCGAGATCACGGCAGGTCGCCCGTGAAGGAGACCGGAGTATGCGTGCCGTTGATGTCCAGATACAGCTCCGTCTTCGTTGCGTCCTCCGGAACCATAAAGGCGTATGTCCCCTCCGCCGAAGCGCCGGCAGCCACCTTGCCCACCAGATCCGCCACCTCAACGCCGGTGTAAAGCGGCGCGGCCGGCACCTGATCGGGTCCGTAGACCATGGTCGGTACTACGGCCGATAGATCCAGTGTGGCCGCCGATCCGTTACTGACCCTCACCGTGAAGCGGACGTATGTTGCTCCCGTCACCGCGCCTGCCCCCTTTTCGGTGACCACCCCCTGGCTGAAGCCGCCGGTCGAAACGGTAACCCCGTCGTCGTACTTCGCTGCGTGGTCAAAACGGGCGGCCGAAACCGCTACGCGCTTCCGCTTACCGCCGTTCCCGCGATCGACCATGACGAATCCAGGCTTCTTTGCCTCGTAGGCCGGACCCCCGAGTGGGCCTTCAGGGTCCCCTGCTTCCGGACTCGGCTCGGGGTCCGCGTATGGCGAGGCCGAAGCGCCGCCCGCGGCTTCAGGTCCAGATTGCTGACCTGCCACGGCCCCTGCATTGGAGCAAGCGGTCAACGCGGCGATGAGCGCCGCGGCGGCCATGATTCCCCCGCTTCTTCGCATCAGTACGCCCCCACCGGATTCAGCATGACTTTCACTGTCCGCCACATGATGATCAGGTCCCCCAGGACCGACCAGTTCTCTACGTAGTAGAGGTCGAGCCGGATGCTCTCCTCCCAGTCCAGATCGGATCGACCGTTAATTTGCCACAGTCCGGTACATCCGGGCTTGATGAAGAGGCGACGATGGGTGTGGGTCTCGTATTTGCTGACTTCCTCGTGCAAGGGCGGGCGCGGACCCACTAGGGACATGTCTCCACGCAAAACGTTGTAGAGCTGCGGCAGCTCGTCCAGCGAATACTTCCGGATCCAGCGGCCAACCCGTGTAACCCGGGGGTCATCCCGAAGCTTGAAGAGGACTGAGTTGCCTTCGTTCAAATGCTTGAGTTGTGCGAGTTCGTCTTCTGCGCTGTCCACCATCGAGCGCAGCTTGTACATCCTGAATGTCTGCCCGCCCTTACCCACGCGGTCTTGGACGAAGAAGCCCGGACCGCGGCTGTCCAACTTCACGGCCACCACCAGCATGGCTATGACCGGGGAAAGAATGATCAGGGCGCTGAGGGAGCCGAGCACGTCAAGGCAACGCTTGATGACGTGCCGGCCTCCTGTGAATGATGGAAGTTCAACATGCATCAAAGGCAGGCCCTCAACGGGCCGGACACGGATGCGCGGACCGGCAACGTTGGTCAGAGCGGAGGCCACCACAAGTTCCGTGGAGGTCTTCTCCAGTTCCCAACTGAGCCGCTGGATGTACCCATTCCCTCGGTGCAACTGTCCTGCGACGATAACCGCGTCAGCGCCACTGGCGGCCACGGCGTCCTGGATCGAATCCAGATTCCCCAGGACGGGCACGGCGTTCTTACCAACCTGCAGCGCTGGGAACTTCAACTTTCCTTCCAAGGCCACACCGACGACGTCGTAGGCGGCACCCGATTTCCGGGCGATTTGCGCCACGACGTACCGCACGTCCTCGCGGTTGCCCATCACGATGACCTTGGATAGGTAGTGCCCGAAACGACTCTGGTAATTAAGCCAGTTGCGCCAGGCCCATCGGCCCGCCAACAGCAAGATCAGCCCCGCGGGCCAGGTCAGCAAGAAAAATCCCCGCGGGCCAGGAGAGTCCAGGAACACGTAACAAACAGCCACCAGCCCAAAGGTCACTGCGCTGGCGTCGACGACGCGCTTGTACTCACCTGCGCCGACACCAATCAATCTGGGGTCCCTGGTCCGCATCAAGCTAGTCATGCCGAACCACACCACGGCGATGAACACCGCGGCCGCAGGATGGCCGAAGAAGGTTCTCACCGTCGGCTCCTGCGAAGCCGCGTTCAGCCAGATAGTCGAAGCGACCATCGTCGAGGCGATCAGTAAGCCGTCAGTGAGCCGAAGCATCAACAGGTAGCGCCGCCGCCACGGGACTCCTGAATGGACCGCAGCCTTTTTCTGCGGTCGGGAGACGGCTAAGGGAAAGCCAAATTCGCGGGTCAGGGTCGTAGGACTATGCACAACGATTCTCCCTCAGCCAGAGCATCGAGATCTGGAACCGGGGCGGCGTCCCGGTCTGGATGTGGAAGGAGCCGGCGGCGGCTGGGGGCAGGGCTCCAAACTTAAGCCCATGCGCCGCCGGCTCCGTATAAGGGGCCCTGGCGCGGCGTGGCTGCGTCTGTGCAGCAGCGGGCAGGGCGATCCGAGTGCTCCCCGCGGAGGGATTTCCCCACCGGCTGGCGGAACACGCGCGATGACCGATGGGAGAGCGGCCGAGCCGCACTTTTCCCACGGAAAGACGATCTATCATTTCGAACCCCAACTGAACCCCCAGCTAAACCTCAACAAACAGCAAAACCGTTTGAGAAGTCCTTCGTGTCCTGAAGCCTACGGACCCTGTCATGGGCACTCACGAGTACTGACCACTGGGTTTTGCCCGAAGTCTTTTAGCCAGCTGGGGGCGCCCACTCAGTACCCGCGGATGGGTACTCGGAAGTACGATTCACCAAATAACCAGCGACCTGTCAGGGCAAGCCCGGCGCTCAGCAGCCCGCCGCCATAGTGCTATTACTTACCGATCAGTTTCGGAAGTTCTTCTCGTCGGCTGATGCCCAGCTTCGAAAACATGCGATAGAGATGGCCTTCCACCGTTCGGGTGGACACGGCGAGCTCACTGGCGATTTCCTTGTTCGAAGCGCCGCTTCGAACAAGTGCTGCAATCGCCGACTCCCTGCGGGTCAGTTCCGGCAGCGCTCCTGCCGCCTTGGCCGGCACCGGCTTCGTGACCTCCGAGAGTTCCTGTCTGGCAGCAATGACTTCTCGGCGCAATGTGGCTAGCCTCGGATGGCGGGGCAGGTCCTGGGCACACACGAGGGCATTGTCCAGACAAGCGGCTGCTATCAGCGTGAAGCCGGTGTCTTTGGCATTGGCTGCAGCGGATGTCATGGCTTCAATGTTCCCATCAGCATGGGCTTTCGCTATCCGGGCCAGAATGCGGCGGTCCATCCCCTCAATATCGAGCGGAGTGTCGAGAAGGCTGCGCAGTATGTCGGGGATGCCTAGATGCAGGCCCAGCTCAAGTGCGTGAACTTCAACGGCGACCATGCCTTGGCCTGCCACCCGGTCCGCCAATTCCATGAGTTCCGAGGAATTGTCGTCCATGGCGGCCCGTGCCGCCACGACGTAACAGCGGCCGAGCATCAACGTGTGGGCATGACCGCCGGCACGAAGCCCTTCGAACTCGGCGCAGCGGAGTTCTGCCAGTTCCCGCTGCCCACAGACCGCTGCGGCATATGCTCCCAAGCCCAGGGCCAGCGGCAACTGTTGTTCCATGTCATGCCGGCGCAACGCTTCGATACTCATGCCTATTTGTGGCAAAGCCTGTTCAAACCGACCTTGACGGCACAGCACCCTTCCCTGAGTCAGACCGATTGTGCCACCAAGGTGATTCCAGGCCCGCGGTTCGGTGAACGGATACGAGGCGAAGACGTCCTCGATCTCTTCCCATCTGCCACCCAAGAGCAGCAGCTCAAGGTGACGACGAACTACCAGTCCGACATGAACCGCCGTGGTGTGGCCGCCGGAGCCTAACACTTGCATGGCCTCTTTACTGGCGCGAATTCCTGACTCCGTTTTCCCCGAGCACCCCAGAGCCTCGCCCACCAATGCCAGCGCCAGCATTCTATTGACCGGTGCAATCTCGTTGTTCTCGGCCACGGCAGTCAATTCTGCCAGCGTGTTTATGTAAAGGCCTTCGCAGTTAAGTGCGTAGTGTTCCAGTATTTTAGTGCTTAGCCGGGCATCATCCAGCTGCTCAGCGCTAGCAGCGCAATCCGGATCCTCGGCTATGCGTTCAATGGCGGCGCGACATTCCAAGGCAAATCTGCTGACACGCGATTTCGGTTTCCCCGCCGCAAAGGCTAGCTGCGCCGATGTCCATGCCACAGCTTCAGCCGCTTTCAGGCTCGCCGCAGCAGACATGAGGCCGCTGAGAAGTTCGTCCGAAGCGTCTAGTTCGTTTCGGAGCATCTTCGCGCGGGCAAGTTCAATTGTCGTCTCCACCATCAGCTCCGGGTCCGATACCTTGGTGGCAGCTCGAATGGCAAAGTCCGGTTCGAACAGTTGGTTGGCCTCTGCTGCCGCGCGTAGCAGGCGCTTGGAGGACACGGGTTTACCACAGTCGAGCGCCCACTCAACCCAGCGGATTGTCCGTTCGGTGGGTTCATCCTCCGGCTTAAGAACCAGTGTCAGAGCGTTCCGCAGGGCCATGCGGCGTCCAATGGGTACGGTGTCGCGGATGACCTCGCCGACCATCGGCTGCGTTAGCTGAGTGAGGCCAGTCGGGCAGTTTTGATGGGTAATCAGTCCGTCATTTGCCAAGGCGTCCACCGCCGACGGGTCACCCAGTGCTAGCAGAGCCGAGAGCGGCACAGGTTCACTCAGGCCAACGGTCTCCAGCAACATCCGCTCCGATACAGTCCTGCTGGACAGCTGTGCCTGCACCAAGTCACCAATCAGACGGCCTGGCTTGGGAGGTGCTCCCGACAGCACCCATACCCCGTTGCGCTCCAGCAAGTGGCCAACGCCTCGACTACGGTCAACAAGCAGTTTCACGAGCATAGGATTACCCCGCGCCGCGGCGTGGAAATAGCGACTTGTGGACGGCAGCACATCGCCTCCCACATGAGCGGCGCATAACCTCTGTATCTCTGCGGCCGTCATCGGCAGAAGATCGACCCGACGCAGCAGACCGTCCTTATTCAATGCAAGCAGGTCATGCGGTAACCCTGTTATCGACCGTGTGAGCACCACAAGCCGCACTTCTTTGGCTGCGGTCAGCTGGGCGAGGAGCAATGCGGAGTCCGCGTCAAGATACTGCGCGTCATCAACAACCACCACCGGCCGGACGCCATAATCCGTTGAGATCTCCAAGAACTCGCGGAAGCCGCGCAGGACCGTGAGTGCTGACAGAGAGTCTGCAGAGGCCTCGAGGAATAAATGCGGCGCCATCGCACCGAACGGAACAGCTTTAAGAACCGGGGACCCTTGGATCCAGAGGGGCAGTGTTCCGTCCGCTGGGTTCCTGACAACGTGGCGGACAAGCGCGGACTTCCCCATCCCTGCATCGGCCACGATCACTGCGCCATTCACCAGGTCTGAGTCCAGACTTTCCCGGAGTTCCTTCCGAGCAACAGCGCGGCCGATCAATGAATCGTTCCCAGCGCCGAAGGGGGTCATCTGGAGGACACCTCGAGCACATCAGCGAGCTCCGACCTGCCACGGACATTCAGCTTGGCGTAAATCTGGTACAAATGGCTCTCAATGGTCCGCACGGACACTACTAGTTCATCGGCGATCTGACGGTTCGTCAGTCCGCCGACCGCGCGCCGGGCGATATCCATTTCCTTCGCCGTGAGCGGGGTGTGTGGTTCACCCTGAAGGCCGACCGGGCCCAACAGTGAGCGGTACTGCTGGGCCCGTGCCCTCGCCGCTGATGTTCTCGCCCTGTCGTTGGCGTCCTGCGCCAGCGAGACCGCAGCTAAGGCAGCGTCAAGGGCAAAAAGATCATTCCCGATCAGGTGTGCATGTTCGGCAGCCAACAGAAGTTGCTCAGGATCGCCGCCTGCGAGCCCTTTGCCATAGTGCTCGCAGAGCCGGGCGAATGCGCCTTGGACAACAGAGGCCTTTATGGCCAGCTCTTCCGCGGCAGAGGAGTCTCCGAGGCGGACCGCACCACTCATGGCAAAAAGTTCAGCAGTCAGCGCTCCCCGTACTCGGTGTTGGTCGGCTTGTTCGAGCAGCTTCGCCGCGGCCACATCTTTGGATGAGAACGAGGCAGTTGCCATGGCCAGAAAGTAGTCCCTGTCGCAATTGAAGATCCAGGCGGCCCTGCTGTGGATGGTCCGGCTTTCCTGAGCATGGCGAAGATACTTGCGACCCTCTTCTAAATCGCCGTACAAGCAACTCGCATAAGCGGCCGCAGCGGAAGCGATACCGACGAGACCGTCAGGATCATACAGTCGGAGCTGGCTGACAAGGGGGCGGAGCGTCTTCAAAGCCTGAGCCGCGCGGCCGCAATGCACCTCCATGACGCCTTCCGCCACGCCTGAAGTTGCACTGGGGATGGTTCGCCTCTGCGCAGCCTCAGGAGACTGACCGACAGCGGAAACAGTATCGCGGCGATGCCACTCCCGGGCAGTGAGGCGGACGACGGACAGGCCCCTGGCTGCTGATTCCAGCAGGTCGGGATGTCCCTCCCGCTTGATTCGCTCCACCAGTGTCTGGGCAAGCTGCAACCCATCCTCGTTTCTGCCGGCCACCGCCATGGCTTCGGCAAGGAGACAGCTCGCACGTAGTGCCTGTTCCCCGCCATTGCATGGCGGATCCCGTCGAACCTGCTGCTCCAATCCCGGAATCGATGACGCATGTTGACCATCACGCGCCAATAGCTCAGCTGCTGCCAGCTCGATCCGAAGGCGTAGCTCCGCGCTGACGGCGCTGGCCCGGCCGCTCGTTATCCTGGCTCTTGCAGCAGCCACTGCGCGCTGGGCTGATTCATAGTCTCCGCTGTCATTGGCTAGTTGCGCCGTGACAAGGTCCAGTTCCACCTGTGAACTGAGGTCGAAGTGCACTGCATCGAGCGACTCAAGCACCTGACGGGCCCGGCTCTGCTGTCCAGAACCTACCAGCGCAACTAGCTGAACCAGGGCGACTTCCGGATCACGACGCCTGTTCCCCAAGGAACCGAGAATCCGCAGGCATGCCTCGAATCTCCCTAATCGGTTCGCCAGCCGGGCGCTCTCCAAGGCAAGCCCCTGGTCCGTCTCCATCCGGCACCTAATCCGCCACAGGGTGTGGGCGAGTCTGCCGTTGAGCGTCAAGTCTGTGGCCTCTGTGAGGGCCTCGAGCCGTTCACGCAGCCTGTTAGCCCGCCCGGGAGGCACATTGTCGCGGAGGACCTCGCTGAGGAACCGACTGCCCATGGTCAGGACAGGCCCGTCGGCCACCCTGATTTTGACCAACCGGTGGGACTCGAGTTGATCCACTCCATCCTGTCCCGCCAGCCCGTTAGCCACCTCCAGCGGCAATTCCTCCGCCAACGCGCACACTTCCAACAGGTCACGCTGGGCCACCGTGAGCTGTCCAAGACTGAGATCAACCACTTCGGCGATGCGGCCGCCATGTTCGATTAGTTCATCGCGGCACACCCACACGCCGTCGCTCTGCAACAGATGGCCAGAGTCGCGCTGCTCACCTGCCAGCGCCTGAAGAAGCATAGGATTTCCGTTTGACGCGCCCCACAATTGCACGACAACAGGTTCAGATATTGGGCCTTCGAAAGCATCGGCGAGCATGTCCCGGGATTCCTTCAGAGACAGCCCTTCCAGATCCAGTCGCTCCAGTGCGCCGTCAGTCCACATACGCAGCAATTCCGGGGCTTGGGTCAGATCGCGAACCGCGGCCACGGGAGTCACGATGCCCGCTGCGGCCAACTGGGCAACCGTCAGGGCGGAACGGCTGTCGAGGGATTCGGCATTGTCTACGAACATAATGACGGGCAAGCCTGCCGCGTCTGTCCGGATTGCATCGGAGATGCTTCCGAGGATCCGCAACGGATGTGCCAACTCCGCTTGATGCCGGCTGAGGATAACGTTAAACGCGCCGTAGGACGTTCCTTCGAGTGAAGCAGAACCGCGCAGATGCACGATATGTGCCTGGCCTCCGGCTCGCCGCAGGACATGCTGGATCAGTGCGGTCTTCCCCACCCCAGAATCGCCGACTACCACGACGCCGCGTCGTCCAGACAGCAGCGACTGAAGAGCCTCGACCTGAACTGCGCGGCCGGAGAAAGGCCACGACAAATTAAGCTTGGTCATTCCGGTCCCCCCAAGAAACCGTTATTGCTCAACCCGAACCCCCAAGTCCGGATCCACAATGTGATCAACGCAGCCGCAGGCCCCCGCTCGATGAGCCTCCCTGCTGGCTGTTGCTTAGCGTACCTGCAAAATTCCAATCCCAACAGGGCCAAATTTCAGGGGCGACGGCGGTACATTGACGACACAAACCAGCGAGCTCATGCAGGGCTACACGTTCAGCGGATACGCCCTGCGCCTGGCGCAGATTCGCTGCAGGCCCCGCGCCCCTCGTCACTTTGCGAAGCGGCGCTGATAGTTGGTCGCCGGACATTGGAAAGGGGCCGACGATGGGATGGGGGGTGGCCCAGTCTCATAAGCCGCCCATCGTCGGCCCCCGCTCAGGGAGCCAGAAATGGCTAACTCGATTCTAGGCAATCGCGATGAAACGATCCAATCGGCGAGTCTGTGACGCCGGTGGGCTCACTCCTGCTTGGCGGTGCCATGGTATTTCTGCTGCGCAGCCGTGAGCCCCTCGCGGAGCAGAAGTTCGGCAGCATCTGCGGCGTCGTCCACGAGGAACGGCAGATCCTTCTTTTCGGCCGTGGAAAAATCGCGCAGCACATGGTCGGCCGTATCCATGCGCCCGGGCGGGCGGCCCACGCCAATGCGGACCCTGTAATAGTCCTTGGTGCCCAGTGCTTTGGACATGTCGCGAAGGCCATTGTGGCCGCCTTCTCCCCCGCCGATCTTCAGCTTGATCGTGTTGAAGGGAATGTCTATTTCGTCGTGCAAGGCAAGCACGTGGTCTGGTGCGATCGAGAAGAATTTGGACAGCGCCGCCGTCGGCCCGCCTGACAGGTTCATAAACGTCAGCGGCTTGGCCAGCACCACCCGCGGCCCTCCGATGCCCAGACGCCCTTCCAAAATCTGGGAGTGGGTCTTGTGCGACTTGAACGAACCGCCGATCCGAGCCGCCAACTCATCGAGGACCATCTGGCCGACGTTGTGCCGATTACCGCTGTATCCAGGGCCGGGGTTTCCCAGACCGATTATCAGCCAGGTGTCGCTGCTCACAGGGAAGGTGCTCCTTGGTCGGTGGAGGAGATTAACGATTTTCCTAGGGATAGACCAAAGCCCCCGGCGAATGCGGAAAGCAGTCACCGGGGGCCTCGACGAAGCGTTGTTTACTCGGCCGGCGTTTCGGCGGACGGTGCTGCGGCTTCGGCCGTCTCGGCTTCGGGCTCGGCCACTGCCGGCGCGGAAACCGTAGCAATCACGGTGTCTTCGGGAATCAGCAGGCTGACTCCGGAAGGCAGTTCGATCTCGGAGGCGTGGACGTGCTCGCCAACCTCGCGGCCTTCAACGTTGATGGTCAGCGTCTCAGGCAGTGCGGTCGCATCGGCTTCGACCAGAACGGTGAACTCTTCCAGATCGAAGACGGCACCGGCTGCGACTTCACCGGCAACGTGGATGTTGACGTCCACGTGCACCTTTTCGCCCTTGCGGACGGTCAGCAGGTCAACGTGCTCGATGATCTGGGCGATCGGATCGCGCTGGATGTCCTTGGCCAGGGCAAGGTGCTCTTTCCCGTCAACGTCCAAGGTGAGCAGGGCGTTGGCGGTCCGCAGCGCCAAGGTGGTGGCCTTCTGCGGCAGCAGGACGTGCAGCGGCTCTGCTCCGTGGCCGTAGATCACGGCGGGGATCTGTGCGTTGCGGCGGGCGCGGCGCGCTGCGCCCTTACCGAATTCGTTGCGGACTTCAGCCGCGAGCTTCTGGTCAGACATGGTGTTCTCCTTGTGCTGGATGGTTCAGGGCGGGTGCCTAGAGACCGTCCCGCCGCACCGGTACCAGTGCAGAGAAGCGAAGCTGCTAGCCACCGTCGATAACGGAGAGTCGGTTCCGGCTCTCCCTCGCCTAGGCAATGGCTCAACTTTACCAGCCGGGCTCTCGCATCAAAAAATCAGGGCGGCGGCCTGGGTCCATCCCGGGTTCGAGCCGGACCGCCGGCCCCGGGCGAAGCCGAAACATGACAAAGGGGCCGACGATCGCGGAGGCTGGCCCGAATCTCGTCAGGCTCCGCATCGTCGGCCCCTCACGGTGAGCCTTGCCGGCGGTGGAATTCAGCCGGCCACAGGGTCCGTGGTCAGGCCTTGCCGTCGAACAGGCTGGTGACCGAGCCGTCCTCGAAGACCTCCCGGATCGCGCGGGCGATCAACGGGGCAATCGACAGGACCGTCAGTTCCTTGAAGTTCTTTTCCGGCGGAATCGGCAATGTGTTGGTGACCACCACTTCCCTGGCTCCGCTTTCGGACAGCCTGCGGGCGGCGGGATCGGAGAACACTGCGTGCGTGGCCGCGATGATGACATCCTTGGCACCGGCGTTCATCAGGACCTGGACGGCTCCGGAAATGGTTCCGCCGGTGTCGATCATGTCGTCGATCAGAACGCAGGTGCGGCCCTCAACCAGGCCCACGACCTGCTTGGACACCGCCTGGTTAGGCACGGTGACGTCGCGGGACTTGTGCACGAAGGCCAGCGGCGCCCCGCCAAGGCGTTCGGCCCACTGTTCGGCGACGCGCACGCGGCCGGTATCGGGGGAAACCACCGTCACGTTGTCCAGGTCCACCCGGGTGCGGACGTAGTCGGCCAGCAGCGGAATGGCCATCAGGTGGTCGACGGGTCCGTTGAAGAATCCCTGGATCTGCGCGGTGTGCAGGTCCACGGAGATCAACCGGTCGGCGCCGGCCGTCTTGTACATATCCGCCACCAGTCGCGCGGAAATCGGCTCGCGGCCGCGATGCTTCTTATCCTGCCGGGCGTACGGGTAAAACGGAGCCACCACCGTGATCCGCTTCGCCGAGGCACGCTTAAGGGTGTCCACCATGATCAGGTGCTCCATCAGCCACTCGTTGATCGGAGCGGGGTGCGCCTGCAGGACGAAGGCGTCGGTACCGCGAACGCTTTCCTCGAACCGCACATAGATCTCGCCGTTTGCGAAGTCGTAGGCGGACGTGGGCAGCAGTTCGATGTCCAGTTCTTTGGCGATCTGCTGCGCCAGTTCAGGATGTGCACGTCCAGAAGCCAGTACCAGCCTCTTTTCGCCCTGTGCCTTGATTCCGCTCATGAAGGATCACTTTCTACAGTTGGAGATTGCGTGGAGGAGGTTTGTGAGGCGGCTTCCGCGGAGGAACTGCCGGGCCGGTTCTTCTGTACCCACCCCTCCAGGTTCCGCTGTGGCGCAACATTGATGGCTAGCGCACCGGCCGGCACATCCTTGCGGATGACGGCACCGGCGCCCGAATAGGCGCCGTCACCGACCTGCACGGGGGCGACGAAAACCGTATTGGACCCGGTGCGCACGTTGGAGCCGATGACGGTGCGGTGCTTCTTTTCGCCGTCGTAATTGGCCGTGATGTTGCCACAGCCGATGTTCGCGTTTTCGCCGATTTCTGCATCCCCGGCGTAGCCAAGATGGGACAGCTTGGCGCCCTTGCCGATGGTCACATTCTTGGTTTCATAGAATGCGCCGATCTTGCCCTTCTCTCCCAGCACGGTGCCGGGTCGCAGGTAGGTGAAGGGGCCAACCGTGGCGCCGGGCCCGATCTCGGAGTCGGAACCGTGCGTCCTGACCACGGAGGCGCCGTCGCCCACGGTCACGTTCTTCAGCGTCGTGTCCGGCCCCACCACCGCATCCGAGGCAACATGCGTGGACCCGTGCAGTTGGGTTCCTGGCAGCAGCGTCACATCGGTCCCGAATGTCACTGTCGAATCGATCCACGTGGTCGCCGGGTCCACGATGCTGACGCCGGAGCGCATGGCAGCATCCAGGATCCGCCGGTTGTGCTCGGCGCCCAGGGCTGCCAGCTGGACCCGGTCATTGGCGCCCTCCACCTGCCAACGGTCGGCGGTGACGACGGCGGCCACCCGCCCGCCGTCGGCCCGCGCCAGTGACAGCACATCGGTGAGGTACTTCTCGCCCTGGACGTTGTCGGTGGTGATCTTGGAGAGTGCACCGCGAAGCACTGTCGCATCGAAGGCATAGATGCCGGAATTGACTTCGCGGATGGCCCGCTGTTCCTCGGTGGCGTCCTTGTGTTCCACGATCCCTTGGACGCTGCCGTCCGCGGCCCGGACAATCCGGCCGTATCCGCCCGCATCATCGAGGACCGCAGTCAGCACGGTGACGGCGTTGCCGCTGGAGGCATGCTCGGCGACCAGGTTCCGGAGCAGGTCGCTGGTCAGCAGCGGAACGTCCCCGTACGTGACCACCACGGTTCCGTCCAGTCCGGCCGGGAGGGCCTCGAGCGCCACCTCCACCGCCCGGCCTGTTCCGGGGACGTCGTCCTGATCAACAATCAGGACGTCCGGGTCCAGCGCGGCAATGTGTTCCGCCACGCGGTCCCGCTCGTGGCGTACGACGGCGGCCAGCACCGTGGGTGCCAGCCCGCGGGCTGCGGCGAGCGCATGGCCCACCATGGAAATGCCGCCGATCTCATGCAGGATCTTCGGCTTCTTGGACTTCATTCGGGTGCCCGCCCCCGCGGCCAGAACGATGACCGCTGCCGGCGATAAAGCTGTTTTGACGTTTTTTTCGTGGACGTCTTGGGGGCTCACTAAGTGGCACTCCTCGCTGCGCTGATTCCGGTGTAGCCGGAACTATGGGGTTAACGGCATCTTATCTGCCCCAACACCGCACGTTCACCGGCCGGTGATCGTTCCGCCCATAGGATTCGAACCTATACTCCACAGCTCCAAAGGCTGGGGTGCTGCCATTACACCAGGGCGGAATGTGCCGCGCAGGATCGCCTCCTCGGCACAAGTGTCCATTTTGCCACGACTTCCGACCCCGATGCGACTTGGCGTCGGACCGGTGTCGTTTGCCTAAGACCTCATGCTGCTATCGGCCGTCCGCGAGCTAGGTTGCCACCGTCTGGTGGAGCTGGTCCACGCCGCGCTGGCCTTCCGTCGGCCGTTAGGCGTCAGGCCGTTGCTCGGGGCGGCTTATTCGGGAAGCGCCGAAGACGCCATGCTGGTGAGGTCTGCGTCCACTGCATCTACAGCCGGGAGTGGCGCCCCGCTGCGGAGTAATTGGCCGATCCGCTTCGCTGACACGGGTCTGCTGAAGTAGAACCCTTGGCCCCCTGCACAACCCAAATCACGCAGCTGTTCGGCCTGCTCCTGTGTCTCAATTCCTTCGAAAATCGCATCGAGGCCTGCCGCACGAATGAGCTGGAGCACCGCGGCGATAAACTCCTGCTGCGATCCGTCGGCTGAATGCGTGGCAATGATGGAACGGTCGACTTTGACCAGGTCCACTGGCAACTCGCGCAGGTAGCTGATCGATGAGTAGCCGGTGCCGAAGTCATCGATTTCGATCCCAATGCCCAGCTTGCGCAGGGCGAGCAGCGAGTAGGTCTCGACTTCTCCGCCGGTAACCAAGCCGGTTTCTGTGATTTCCAGGACCAGCGACTCGGCGGCTATCCCGGAATCCCTCAAGACGCCGCGCACATGGTCCACCAGATCGATACGCTGCAGCTCGGCTACGGAGAGGTTGACTCGGATTTGGAACCCCGGGTCCAAATCCAATTCGGCCGACCACTCGGCAAACTGATGCGCAGCGGCAGAAAGAGTCCAACGCCCCAGATCAATAATTAGGCCGGTCTGTTCGGCCATCGGAATGAAGTCGCTGGGCATCACGCGGCCCCGGACCGGATGGTTCCACCTCACCAGTGCTTCCACACCGACGGGGCGACCATTGCTCAGATCCACCACGGGCTGGTATTCCAGCTCAAAGCCCCCGGTGGCTATGGCCCCGCGGAGCTCAGACGCCATCTGGTTGTGCAGCTGCCGCGCTTGGAGCATGTGGGACTGAAAGACCTTGATGCGGTTCTGCGGATCCTTCTTCGCCTCATACATGGCTGTATCCGCGTCGAGCAACAAGCTCTGCGCGCTCTGCCCTGTATCTGCCACCCGCACACCGATACTGGCTTGCGGCCACACGGTCAGTTCGTCGAGTCGAATGTCGTCGTTCAGGACCCCCAGAATCCGGTGGGCAACCTGAAGCGCGAGATCCGTTGTGGCACGCGGCAAGAGGATGGCGAATTCATCTCCGCCCAACCTCGCCACTGTGTCTATATCGCGCACAATGGACCGAAGCCTGTTCCCCACCACCGTCAGCACGCGGTCTCCGGCATCGTGGCCAAAACTGTCGTTGACCTGCTTGAAGGAATCCAGATCCAGCAGCAATAACGCAGGGGTCCGCTGGCCGGACCGTGCGTCCTCGAGGGCGGCGGCCATCTCATTGGCCAAGGCGGTACGGTTGGCCAGACCCGTCAGGGCATCGGTCAGTGCCATACGGCTCATGTCCCGATGAGCCTGGCGCAGCTCCGCGGTGCGGGTTTCAACGCGCCGTTCCAGCTCTGAGTAACTCAGCTCCAGTTCCTCAGCCAGGAGATTGACGCCGGTGATCACTGCGTCAATCTCGTCCCGTGCTGCCGAGGGCTCAACCCGTGTGGTCAGGTCGCCGCCGGCCAAGCTAACCATGCCGTCGACCAACCGCTGGAGCCGCGGGTCGGGATTATGCGGCATTATCCCGTTCCAGCCACTCAAGGGCCTGCGGTTCGGAGTCGAAATACCGGACAGGGCATTCAGTGGGTTCGGTTCCCAGCACGAAATTAGCTATCATCCGGTCCACGGGCGACTCGCCGACTAAAGCAATGGCGGACGCATTCGTCTGCCGGCCGAGCATGGACCGAGCCATCCGCGAGATGGAAGCCACGCCCTTCAATCGCATGAGTACGCGGCAGGGCTGGCCGCCGGAAAACACCTGAAGCCGTGAGGAGGTGCTGACGGCAACTTCATCCGTGAAGGCTGCCCCTCGCGGCAGGTCGACGCTGATGATTCCATCCCCAGTACGGCTGATGTCGGCAGCAACGGCAGGGGCCGCACCGACTACGCGGCCCATGCAGCCGCGTCGTCGTTAGATACCGCTCGCAGAACCCTTTCGGGCCAGTCATGACCTAACACGTGCATCCGCTCCCCAACGATTCGAAGGGAGCGTGCGCTCCCATCCAACAAATTCAGAACTTACTGCTTCAACACCGCAACGGCTTCCACCATTTGTTCATAGCGTAAACGAACGTTGTTCATGACACGCCCAATGACACGACGAATAATCCATTCATGAGGCTTGAGGAAATCCTGCGATTTCCGCCGCAACCTGGGCAGCACGATCTTTGGCGCCCGCCTGATCGAAGTAGGCCTGGCTGATCCTTCAAGTGGCGCAGCGCTGCATCACAATCACCCTGTTCGCGCAGTGCCTTACCTAGCAGCGAGTTGGCCTCACCTGCCGTCTGATGCGCCATCGATCGGGACTCAGCGCAGATTGGCGCCAGCAGTCGCACGGCTTCCAGCAACTTCACCCTGCTGAGAAGATGCCAATGGGCCCGGTTCAATCTGATTCAGACGACGTACATCATCGGTGATGCCGATGATCGAAGCAGCCAGTTCTGCACGATCGATGCAATCAGCCGTTTCCGTGTCGTCGATACCCGCAGCAAGACGCATGGCTGCCAGAGGCCCGATTGAACCATGCCCAAAGCGCAAGGTCGTTCGATGGCGATAGATGCTCCGCAGCCAATTGGTGGTAACGCACGCCTTCGTCTCGGCTCCTGTCGGAGGAAGGCTACATTGCCCACAGCCCAGTACCCCTTGCCGGCCATTTGCGAGTCAGTCGACACAGTCCAACGAGCCGAACCAGGCGGTGACACTGTTCCCAAGCTTCATCGATTCGATCGCTCTCGCCAATGCCGCTACGAGGGCGCGTTAGGGCATCGATCTGCATCTCCTGCGCAGGTCAGCTTGGACTCGCTCATGTCGCACCGCTGATTCGAGCATCTCAAGTGCCTCAGTCAGCGTCACCCACTACCTGAGCAATGACACGGAGAGCAGGGTCAGCACGCGGCACATCAGTTCCGCCGAGGCTCCCGTCAGCGAATGGGCCTCGAGGACATTGGCTGTGTCGATGCAGTCGTGTTGCGTCCCCAAATCTCGATAGCATTCAGCCTGCAAGAACGTCATATGCCACCACGTGCCTTGATCTCCGGCATCGGCAGCCTGCTCGGCGCATTTCTGGCGCTAGCTCGGCCGCATCTCGATAGTCCCGCGTGCGCGAACGCTTCTCGTGCACGCAGCTCAAGCAGACACTGCCATCGCCCGCTCCAGTGCTATCAGTCCATGTGCGTTCCTCCATGCATCAGGTGTGCCAGCGGCTAGATCAGACGACCTGCTCTTCGATCATATTCTGCTGGCGAGTGTCGACTGCATTCGGTGAGCGAAGAAATGTGTCGTTTCACCTCTGGCTCCTACGTACTGCGCTATGTACACTTAGCAGTGGTCACTATCGTGCATGGATTTGCGAGACCAATGCATAAAAATGAATGAGGGAGCCATCGATGAAGAAGTTTTCTGCATCCGTCCTGGTTGCAGCCGTCCTTGGCAGTAGTCGGTGCTGCGGCACCTGCCGCAGCGGCAGATTCGCTACGGCTGGATCCACGTCATCCAGTGCCAAGACCATTGATGGCGGTGGTCGCCACTCAACGCGGGCATCTGGCCGCACTAAGTTCTTAAGTGAGGCGGAGTAGGTTCCGCTCTTCGGCTGAGGCCGTGGCATGCATCTTCGGATGTGTGCCACGGCCTTTGTGCTTTAAGAAACGGTGACAGCGCCGGTGGATTCGGCAGCGTGGTGCTGGCCGCCGTCGGCTGACAGGGGCAGGGTGATGGTGAAGGTGGTGCCGACTCCGACGGTTGATTCGACCGAAACGCTGCCGCGGTGCTGGTCCACCATCCCCTTGACGATCGCCAGGCCCAGGCCGGTGCCTTGGATGGCGTGCGCGTTGGACGCCCGGTAGAAACGGGAAAACAGTTGCGGTAAATCGTCCTCCGGGATGCCGATCCCGCTGTCGGCGACCGTCACAATCGCGCAGGGAGCACCGCCGTCGTGGTCAGTGCCGGAACCGACGGTGACACATACGGTCCCGTCCTGCGGGGTGAACTTGACGGCGTTGGACATGATGTTGGCGAAGACCTGTTCAAGCATCTTGGCATCTCCGTCGGCGGCAAGCCGGGTGTCCAGCCCCTCGCCTACGACAGTGACGTTCTTGGCCTGGGCCGCCGGCTCCAGAGCGGTGGACACCATACGAAGCAACTGCGGCAGGTCCACCGGCTCCGTCTTTAGTCCGCTGCTCTGGAAATCCATTCTGGAGAGCGTCAGCATGTCTTCGATCAGTTCACGCAGACGAGTGGCATTCCGCCCCACCACCTTGAGCATCCGGGCCACGGACTCCGGTATTTCACCGGCATCCCCGTCCAGCACCAGTTCCAGGTAGCCGGTGATCGACGTCAGCGGGGTCCGGAGTTCGTGGTTGACCGTTGCCACGAAGTTCGACTTGGCTTGATCCAGTTCGCGGAGCTTTTCCACGACTTCTTGCTGGGCCGTGATCAAGTGCCCTTGGATGAGCCCGTGGGCCAGATTCCCGGCCACATGTTGCAGCAGCGAAATTTCGGCCGGTGACCACGGGCGTGGCTGCCCTTGCCGGATCAGGCAAATCAGTCCGAACGCTTTCGGCCCCTGCCCCAGCGGCGCCAGCAACGACGCCTTCCCCCGAGCCGTGGCAAACCATTCGGCCAGGTCGGGGTGTTCTGCAATGTCGATCCTGCCGTCGTCCGCCGATGTGAGGACGCTGCCCTTGGTCCAGAGAGCGGAGGCCAGTTGCAGCACCTGCTCCTCGGTTCGGTGCGGCATGGCCATGGTGTCCTTGGCGGATTCGCTGGCCCACTCGGCGTCCGTGTGCGGCACCCTTTCGTCGTCCAAGGTGCGGATCCACACCTGGTCCGCTTCAAAGGCCGCGCCGATCCCGCGCAGCGCCAGGGTAATCATCTCGTCCGGATGGTTGGTGCTGCGGATAGCCTCGGATACGCGCCGGATCTGGTCCCGGAGGACAGCCACGCCGTTGCGCTCACGGCGCCGGTGTTCCGACCTGGCGAGCGTCACGCGCACCCGGTTGACCACATGGGATGCCGATAGCGGCTTGATCAGATAATCCGAGACGCCCATTTCATAACCGCGTTCAACCAGCGGCAATTCGTCTTCGGTAGCCATCAGCATCACTCGCCATTGGCTCCCGGTCTGGCGGTCTGACAGTCGTCGAACGGCTTCCATCCCTGCCACTGACATATCGCCGGCGTCCACCAGCAGGATATCCGGTGGATTTCGCTGCAGCTCGTCCAAAACCTGTGCAGCGGTAGCAAAGGCGGACACGGTCATTCCGGCTGCTTCGAGGACTTCGCGCAGGAACTCCCGGCTTGCGGCATCGGTTGCGCCGACCAGTACCGTTGGGCGACCTGCTGTCCCGAGCTCACGTGCAACGTTCCGCACGGCGATTCCTCCTGCGTTGAACGCGGCCCGGCGTCGTCCCGGTCCCCCTGACATTATGAATGAAGACTAGCAGTGCCCTCGGACGGTGAATGCCAGGTTACGGCGGGTGATTCCGAACGGCCCGAAGACCACGGACCTCGGCCGGGGGCACCCGTTGGGGCCGGCGATTCAGCCGCCGACGCCAACGCTGCCGAGGGTGCGCAGCCGACTGGCAATCCGGGAGATGTCCACCGCCGACGGGCTGGCTGACTGCCCCAGGTCCAGCGGCTCAGCACTGATGAGCGTCAGCGGCACATCGGCGTCATAGAGGATGTCCACGATATTGCTCAAGCGCTGCCAGCCGTTCATGCTGATTTCCCCGCGACGTGGCACTCCTGAAATAACCCAGTGCGCGGAGTGCGGCAGCAGCGCCAGATAGTCGGAGGCGGCGGTGGGACCTTCGCACAGGTCTTGGAAATCAAACCACGCTTCATCCACGGTGCACCGGAGGACTGGAATCGGTTGGCTTCCCGGGCGCAGTTCCTGGGCCTCGGCCGCGGACGGCCAGTCAAGACCCGCTTCGGCGATCCGCGGGTCGCTGGGTCCCCCTGGGGCGAGCACCATGGCACCGTCACTGAACCGCATGGGGCGGGCACCGCCGTCGTTATTCTGGCCCCGGGGCCGCACGGTAGCCAGCGTGCGGTAGTCTACGGGGCCGGCGAGAGAGGCAACGTGCATGGTGCGGCGGATCAATGCGATGGTCGGCTCGAACAGGGCGTGGAATATCTCGCTGGGCATCAGCCGCTCGGGCGGATAGTTGGACGTGGCCACCAGCGTGATGCCGCGGCGGTGGACCTCGCGCAGCAGCCGCGCCAGCAGCTGGCCGTCGCCGGGATCGTGGACATGGAATTCGTCCACAACCAGCAGGGTGCAGTCCCGCAGCAGCGCGTCAATGGCCATATCGACGGCGCTGGTACCCGGCGGCCGGGTGGCCGGGTCCTGCGCATCGCGCCGGTGGGCGTGCAGTTGGCGGAACAGGTCGTGGAAATGCCAGCGCTTCTTATTCGGCAGGTCCAGGGCGTCAAAGAATTGTTGGGCCAGCCAGCTCTTGCCCCGTCCCACCGGGCCCCACAGATAGAGCCCGCGGCGCCGGCCCGGGATGGGTAGTGTGCCCGGAAGCGGCAGTGCACCTGCCGTCAGTCTGGCGCCGGCGTCGGCCAGCAACCGGGCGGCCTCCTGCTGGTCGCCATCCAGGCGGAAGCCGGCGAGGGAGGCGGCCTCATCAAAATGGTCGAGCAGCCGTTGCCGGGTGCGCGCTTTGCCCGGCCGGCCGGCCGCAGCGTTCCCTGCGTCCACGCAGGCCCTCCTTCTACCGATCCTGACGGGCTTTGCCTCGGCCGTCAGTCCGCCCAGACCGCCAGTCCGCGCAGGCCGGGAACCAGCTAACCGGGACTAGCTTAACAGCGGCAGGGCGCCCCGACCTCCCTTCCGGGAGGCACGGAGCGCCCTGCCATGCGGAACGTCAAACGGCCAGGGGCCGCGGAGTCCGCAGGTTAGTTCGCAGCGACAGCGGCGGCGCGGACAGACTCCATGGCCTTGGTCCACGGGATGAGCTGGTCGATCATCGGGGCCAGGGTGCCGGCGTTCTGTTCGGTCGGCTTGAAGTCGGCGAAGTTCTCGAAGTCGGTGAACAGCGAGAACATGACCTGGTTGCGCACGTGGGCGATCTGCAGTTCGGACAGGATGTTGCGCAGGTGCTCGGCGGCGCGGGCGCCACCCATGGAACCGTAGGAGACGATGCCGGCGGCCTTGTTGTTGAACTCCACGTTCAGGTAGGACAGGGCGTTGGTCAGGGCCGGCGTGACCGTGTGGTTGTACTCGCCGGTGACGAAGATGAAGCCGTCGAACTCGGCGATCTTGGCCGACCAGGTCTTGGTGTGGTCGTTCTGGTAGTTCTGGTAAGCGGCCGGGTAAGCTTCGTCCAGCAGGGGCAGGTTGAAGTCGGCGATGTCGACAACCTCGAACTCGGCGTCGGTGCGGGCGGCGGCCTGGGCGAGAACCCAGTCGGCAACCTGCTTGTTGACTCGACCCGGACGGGTGCTGCCGGTGACGATGGCGATCTTGGTCATGTAATGAACCCCTTCGAGGTCTGGTCCCGACGCGCCCCTACTGTTGACACGTCATCGTTTTGTTGACACGTCAATCATGCAATAGGGAAACTTGATATGTCAACCAAAGAAGAGAAAGGCGCACCGTGAACTCCGACGCCCGTTGGCTGAACGATCATGAGCAGGAAGTCTGGCGCGCCTTCCGCGAGCTGCTGTGGGGATTTGAATCGGCGATGGACCGCCAGCTCCTCCGGGACTCCGACCTGTCCGGTGTGGAGTATTCGGTGCTGGCCTCGCTCTCGGAGTCTGACGACGGCGTCATGCGTGCCCGGGACATTGCGCAGCAATTGGGCTGGGAACGCAGCCGCCTCTCCCATCTGCTCAAGCGGATGGAGGCCCGCGGGCTGGTGGAGCGCGTCACGTGCGCCACCGACGCCCGCGGTTTCAACATCTCGATGACCTCGGCCGGCCGGGACGCCATCCGTCAGGCCGCGCCCGGCCACGTGACCTTTGTGCGGGAGAACGTCTTCGACCCGCTGTCCGATGCTGAACGGGAGGCGTTGTTGTCCGCCACCACCAAGATGCAGCAGTCCATCCGCGATGCCGGCCTCTGGGGAAACACCGGCCGGTCTGCCTAGGGCTCACTCGAGGATTTCGGAGACCTCCAGCCACTCCAGCTCCAGGCCTTCCTTCTCCTCGGCAATCTCCTGCAGCTTCCGGTTCAGCTCCGCCAGCCCGGAAAAATCGACGTCGGCCTTGGCACCGGCCGTGTTCATCTGCTCCTTGAGCTTGTCCTCCTGCTGGCCCAGTTTGCCCAGCTGGCGTTCAATCCGGTTGAGGTCCTTCTTGGCCTGGCGCTTGTCTGCCTCGCTATGAACGGGGCCGGCAGCCTGCTCGGCGCCGCCGCCGCTTGCCGGAGCCGGCGAGGACTTTCCGGCGAGCGATGCTTCGCGCAGCTCGAGGTACTGGTCCACTCCCCCGGGCAGGCCGCGGAGCTTGCCGTCGCCGAGCAGCGCCATCTGGTGGTCGGTCACCCGCTCCAGCAAGTAGCGGTCATGCGAGACCACCACCAGCGTGCCCGGCCAGCCGTCCAGCACGTCCTCCACCGCGGCCAGCGTGTCCGTATCCAGGTCGTTGGTGGGCTCGTCCAGCATCAGCACGTTGGGCTCGCCGACCAACAGCCGCAGCAACTGCAGCCGCCGCCGCTCGCCGCCGGAGAGATCGCGCACCGGCGTCCACTGTTTCTCTTTCGAGAAGCCGAGCTGTTCCACCAGTTGGCTGGCCGACACCTCGCGTCCGCCGATGTTGAAGACCTGGCGTTCGCGCTGGATCACTTCCACCACGCGCAGATCCAAGACATCATCGAGTTCGCGCACTTCCTGGGTCAGCATGGCGGTCTGCACCGTCTTGCCGCGCTTGACCTTGCCGGCCGAGGGCTGGATCTCGCCGTTCAGCAGCCGCAGCAAGGTGGTCTTTCCCGCCCCATTGACGCCGACCAGGCCGAGCCGTTCGCCCGGCGCCAGCCGCAAGGTGATGTTGTCGAAGAGCGGACCGGATCCGCCGTCGCCGTCCGTTGGTCGGGGCGGCGGGGTGTAGGAGACATGCTCGAGGTCCAGCACGTCCTTTCCGAGCCGGGCGGTGGCCATCTTGTTCAGCGCCACCGCATCCCGGGGCTCAGGGACATCGGCGATCAGTTCGTTGGCGGCTTCGATCCTGAACTTCGGCTTCGCCGTCCGGGCCGGGGCGCCGCGCCGCAGCCAGGCGAGTTCCTTCTTGACCAACTGCTGCCGTTTTCCTTCGACGACGGCGGCCGTGCGGTTGCGTTCGGCGCGGGCCAGGACGTAGGCGGCATAGCCGCCGTCGAACGGGTCCACGACGCCGTCATGGACTTCCCAGGTTCGGGTACACACTTCGTCCAGGAACCAGCGGTCGTGGGTGATCACCAGGAAGGCCCCCTCATTCGGGCGCCACCGGGTCTTCAGATGCCGGGCCAGCCACGCCACGCCCTCGACGTCGAGGTGGTTGGTCGGCTCGTCGAGCATGATCACGTCATGCGGCTCGATCAACAGCTTGGCCAGGGCAACCCGGCGGCGCTGCCCGCCGGACAACGACGACACCGTGGCATGCCAGTCGACATCGCCCACCAGACCCTCCATGATCTCGCGGATCCGCGGGTTGGAGGCCCACTCATGCTCGGCTGCCTCGCCGACGATCGCCACGCCGACCGGCAGGTCCCCGTCGAGCACGTCCTGCTGGTCCAGGTAGCCCACGTTGACGTCGCCGCGTTTGGTGACCCGGCCGTCGTCGGGCGTGCTGCGCTGCGACAGCAGCCGCATCAAGGTGGACTTGCCGTCGCCGTTGCGCCCCACCATGCCGATCCGGTCGCCCTCGTTCAGGCCGAGGGACACCGAATCCAGGATGGTGCGGGTGGCAAAGGAGACGCTGACGTTTTCTGCGCCGAGCAAGTGGACCAAGGGTGCTGCTTTCTGTTGCTTGTGAGGTTGTGCGGGGCGGACCGCTGGCCGGCCCGCGTGCGGAACCGGCCGTCAGGCCATGATGCGGGCGCCGTGTACCGGCCCGCGGACCGGCAGGGCAACCACGCCGGCGACGTCCGAGAGCCGCTGCCCCAGTTCCGCCGCTTCCTGCCGGCCTGCGGTCAGGAACGCCACGGTGGGGCCGGAACCGGAAACCAGGCCGGCCAGCGCGCCTTCGGCCCGGCCCAGTTCAAGGATATCGGCAAGCTCGGGTGCCAGTTCGATGGCCGCCTCCTGCAGGTCATTATGCAAATAACCCGCCAGTTGGTGGACGTCGCCGGACTGCATCGCCTGCAGGATCGCCGGCTCAACCTGCTCGGGCTCGGCCGGCACGTGGCCGCGGCGGGCCCGCAGGTCGTCGGCCACGGCATAGACCTTGGGCGTCGACAGGCCGAACGAGGCCGGGACCAGCACCCAGTGCATCTCGCTGCGGGCCAGCGCCGGCGTCAGCCGGTCCCCGACACCGAGCCCGACGGCGACCCCGCCGTGCAGCGCGAACGGCACGTCCGCGCCGAGCCCGCCGGCCAGCCCGATCAGTTCGTCGCGCGAGTAGCCGGTGTTCCAGAGCGCGCTGCAGGCCACCAGGGCGGCAGCGGCGTCGGCCGAACCGCCACCCATCCCGCCCGCGATCGGGACCCGCTTGGTGATGTCCAGGTGCACACCCTGCGGGTGGCCGGAGGTTTCGCGGATCAGTTCCGCGGCCTGCACCGCCAGGTTGGAGGCATCCAGCGGAATGCCGTCCAGGTCAAAGTCCAGGCCGGAGCCATTGCGCACACTGACGGTGATCGCCTCGTCGTCGCGGGCCGTGGCGGTGACCTCCTCATACAGGGAAAGCGCCAGGTAAACGCTGGCCACCGAGTGATAGCCATCCGGCCGGGGACCGCCCACGCGGAAGGAGACGTTGATCTTTCCCGGCGCCATCACGCGGACCGGACGTGTTCTGCTCATCACCGTGCCACCATCTTCCTAGCCGACGAGCGGGTGGTTGAATTCCGCGATCCGGGCAAAGGCGGCAATGTCCAACACTTCCCCACGCGCGCTGGGATCCACGTTGGCTTGGCGCAGCGCTTCCTCCGCCCGTGCCGCGCTGCCGGCCCAACCGGCCAGGGCCGCCCGCAGTGTTTTCCGGCGCTGCGCGAAGGCGGCATCGATGACGGCGAACACCTCGCGCCGCGGGGCGCGGGTCACCGGCGGCTCGCCGCGGGTGAACTCGACTAGGCCGGAGGCGATCTTGGGTGCCGGCCAAAAGACGTTCATGCCGATCACCCCTGCCTTGCGCATGCTGCCGTACCACGCGGCCTTCACGCTGGGCACGCCGTAGATCTTGGAACCGGGCTTGGCGGCAAGCCGGTCGGCCACCTCGTCCTGGACCATGACCAAGCCGTGGCGCAGCGACGGGAAGTGCTCCAACAGGTGCAGGACCACGGGCACGGCAACGTTGTAGGGCAGGTTCGCGACCAGCGCGTCAGGCGCCTTCGGCAGTTCGGTGACCTGCAGCGCGTCCGCCAGCACCACGTCCAGCCGGCCTGCCGCATCGGGGCGCCATTCGGATGCCGTCTGCTCCAGACGGGCGGCCAGCTTGGGGTCGATTTCGACGGCGACCACATGGCCGGCGGCATCCAGCAGTCCAAGCGTGAGCGAGCCGAGGCCGGGACCAACCTCCAGCACGGTCTCGCCGGGGACAACGTCGGCGGTGGCCACGATCCGGCGGATGGTGTTGCCGTCGATCACGAAGTTCTGGCCGAGGGTCTTGGTCGGACGCACGTCCAGTTCGGCCGCGAGCCTGCGGATGTCGGCGGCCCCGAGCAACGGCCTGACGGGTGCGGCCGCGGCCTCCCCGTTGTTCTGCCGGGATCCGGTGCCGGGAGTGGAATGTGGTTCTGTCACTGTGCCATCGTATCGGGCCGGAGCCCGCCGCCGCGGCGGCCCCCGCCCGCTTAACGCCTCTCGGGCTTAACGCCTCTCGGGCCCGGGCGGTGATGCCCGGGCCCGAGAGGGGCGAAGTAGCTGACGGGGATGCTTAGAGCAATCCCAGCTTGGAGGCGCAGGCGGGCCAGTGGCCCCACCCGCCGTTGCCGCGCAGCACTTCGGCGGTCGCGATCTGCTCCGCCGGGGTGGCCATGTAGGCGTAGGGGGCGTATTTGCCGCCGCCGGCGCCCAACCAGGAGCTGGCGCTGAACTGCAGGCCGCCGGAGTAGCCGTTGCCCGTGTTGATGGACCAGTTGCCGCCGGACTCGCATTCTGCGAGCGCCTGCCAGGCGCCGCCTACGTTGGCGTTGTTGACCTTGGCCGGGCGCTTCTTGGTGCCCACGGTGATCTTCTGGCTGACCGGTTCGCGGGTGACCTTTTCCTTGACCAGCTTCCGGCTGGTTTCCTTGCCGTCGGTCAGCACGATCTCGTAGACCTTGACCCGCTCACCGGCCTCGCCGGCACGGGTGACCTTTTCCTCGTCGTTGAACATGGAGGAGTTGGTTGTCTCGTCCGTGCCGAACGCAATGGACTCGGTCTCTTCGACCTGCTTGCGGTCGATCCGGGTCACCTTGACCTTGGTGCCCTCCTCCACCGGCTCCTTGGCAGCAACGGAGAGCTTGTCGTCCTTGCGGACCTTGATGTCATGCTCCTGCAGCAGGTCGCCGATGGTCGCCGCGGTGGAAACTTCCTTGCGGGTCTTGCCGTCGACGGCGATGGTGACATGCTTCGGCGTCGAGATGGTGACCCCACCCACCGAGGCCAGTTCCGCGGTCAGCGGTGCCGACAGGGCGGACTTGTCGGTGACGTCCAGTTCGTCCAGCAGTTCCCGGACGGTTGCGGCGGTGGTGTGGACCGTGGAACTGTCGCCGTCCACGTTCACGTTCACCGGCTTGGCCGTGACCACCTCGATGCTGGCGCCGTCGGAGATAGCCTCGCCGACCGCGGGGGTCACGTCGTCGCGTTCGCCCACCTCGACCTCGGATTCGGCGAGTACATCCGCCACCGTGGAGCCGAACGTGGAAACGGTGCTCGCCTGGCCGTCAACGGTCAGCGTCACGGACTTGTTGTTGGCCACGAAGGCAACCAGCCCAAGGACCAGTGCGGTCATGACGACGACCTGGCCGGCGATCTTCACCCAGCGGTTCTTCAGCGCGTTTGTCACGGTTCCCGAATCTGTTGCAGCTTCCGGGCACGGGGACATAAAGACACACGCCAAGAGCGCGCCGATTCCCACGGCACGATGCGAGTGCAGGCAGCACCTGCAGCGGCTGTTTGGGCGTACGAACGGAACGTCCAACTGCAACCGCTACCGGTGCGACAATGTCCGGATGCCTTCCCCGACCCCGGCCATTAGCTCCCTACCGTAATCGAAACGTGACATGGCGACAAGCCGGGCTACATACGGGTAGCCCAAGCGGCACCGCGCGGACCCCGGCTCGGGGGTGCCGTCTTTTCCTGTTTCCCCGGGCTGGCTAGGAAAAACACCGTGGTGTCATTCGCTCTGCCACGAGCCGTAAACGTGCTGCGTGTTCTGCGCCACCTCTGTGCATAACGTCGCCAGGTCCTTGTCCAGCACCTGCGCCATCGAACGCACGGTATAGGGCACCAGGTAGCTGGCGTTGGGACGCCCCCGGTAAGGGTGCGGGGTCAGGAACGGCGCATCGGTCTCGGCCAGCACCAGCGCCGGCTCGGCCGTGGCCAGCGCCTCGCGCAGGTTTGCTGCGTTCTTGAAGCTGACGGTGCCCGCGAAGGACATGTGCCAACCGTTGTCATTGCAGATCCTGGCCAGCGCAGCATCGCCGGAAAAGCAGTGGAAGACCACTTTCTCCGGCGCGCCTTCCTCGCGCAGCACCCGCACCACGTCCTCGTGCGCGTCGCGGTCATGGATCTGCAGCGCCAGGCCCAGCCGCTTGGCCATGTCGATGTGGCGGCGGAACGACTCCTGCTGGGTTCCCCGGCCGCCGGCTTGCGTCCGGTAATAGTCCAGGCCGGTCTCCCCGATCGCCCGGATGCGCGGGTGCGCGGCGATGGCCTCGATCTCCGCCAAGGCCCGCTCCAACGTGCCGGCTTCGGCCAGCGGGGGCGCATCATTGGGATGGATGGCCACCGCGCCCAGCAGCCGGGGCTCGGCCTGCACGGCCTGGAGCGTGAAGCGCGCGGACTCCAGGTCGCAGCCGACTTGGACGGCGCCCGCGACGCCGACCGCCTCGGCGGCGTCCATCGCCTGCCGGACCGTGACCGACACGGGTCCGTCGCGGAAGTCCAGATGGGTGTGGTTGTCCATCACTGGGACCGGCAGCGGCTCGGGAGCCGGCGGATAGCTGAGACGACGACGCCGGCCGTCCCCCTCGGTGGGGCTGCGCACGGCAGACGTCTGGGCCGCTGTGCCGTCGGCGGTGCTGCCGACGGTGTAAGCGGGGGGCGTTTCGCCGGCGACGGCGGCTGGAAGAGTGGGCATGGTTCCAGCCTACTGAAGCACTGGCCGCGGTCCCGCGGGCGGTCCGGGGACGTATCAAACAAACGTTTCATGTGTCTACCGCATCACACAGGCAGCAAGTAGGGTTGAGACAACCGGCCCTCGGGGAAGGCATACCGGAAGGTACTTTCATGGATACACAGCAGGACATGGCAGAGGCCGGGACCATCCGCTCCGACAGGGCTGAGGGGCCGCAGGGTGAAGGACTCCCGCTGGCCGAGTTCCACGACGCCTGCGGGCGGATCCGGGCCGCAATCGAGACTGTCATCGACGGCAAGTCGGAGGCGGCACGACTGGCGTTGACGGTGCTGCTGGCCCAGGGGCATCTGCTCTTGGAGGACGTGCCCGGCGTCGGCAAAACCATGCTGGCGAAGACACTGGCCAAGACCATCGACTGCAGCGTGCACCGCATCCAGTTCACGCCCGACCTGCTGCCCTCCGACGTCACCGGTGTCTCCATCTACAACCAGGACAAGCACCGGTTCGAATTCCGGCCGGGACCGGTGTTCGCCAACATCGTCATCGGCGACGAGATCAACCGTGCCTCGGCCAAGACGCAGTCGGCACTGCTCGAATGCATGGAGGAACACCAAGTCACGGTGGACGGCACTTCCTACCCGTTGGACACTCCGTTCATGGTGATCGCCACGCAGAACCCGATCGAGATGGAAGGCACCTACCCGCTGCCGGAAGCCCAACGCGACCGTTTTATGGCCCGGATCTCCATGGGCTACCCGGATCTGCGGGCGGAAATGGACATGTTGGAGACCCATCAGTCCGTCTCTCCGCTGGTGGCAGTCCGTCCCGTCGTCACCGTGGACGAGGTGCGCAGCATGGTCGCCACCGTCCGCGATGTCTATGTCTCACCCGCGGTGAAGGAATACACGGTGAACATCGGCCGGGCCACCCGAGACCATCCGCATCTGCGGCTGGGGGCCAGCCCGCGCGCCATGCTCCAGCTGCTCCGGGCGGCCAAGGCGACGGCGGCTTTGAACGGCCGCGACTTCGTCCTTCCCGACGACGTGGCCAGCGTCGCCGAGGCCGTGCTCGCCCATCGGTTGATCCTCGACCGGAAAGCCGTAACGGCAGGCGAAGACGCCTCAAGCGTGGTGGCGTCGGTGGTGGCCAGGGTCCCGGTCGGCGGCGAATCCCGCCGCGTATCCCCCTGACGAACATGGACGCGTTCGGCTGGCTGCCCACCCGGTACATCACGCTGCGCGGCTGGGGGTTCTTGGCGGCCGGCACGCTGGTGCTGCTGCTGGCGCAGGTGCTGGGGCGCCGCGACCTGCTCACGCTGGGGGTGTTCCTGATCGGGCTGCCGCTGCTGGCCGCGGCGGCGATGGTGCTGCTCAAACCCCAGTTCACCGTGGAGCGGAAGTTCCGGCCCGCCGCCGTCGAAACCGGCGTGCTGGCCCAGGTCGAGTTGACGGTGCGGCGCAGCGGAGGCGTGTCGGGACTCGTGTACATGGAGGAGCAACTGGCACCGCGATTCGGCAAGGCTCCGTCGTTCCGGTTCCCGGCGCGGCACCCGTCCCGTTCCGGAGCCAGCATCTACGAATACAAGCTCCGCTCCAACCAGCGCGGGCTGTTCGCCATCGGCCCGGTCACGGCCGATTTCACCGACCCGTTTGGGCTGGCCAACCGCCGGCACCATCTCGGCGGAACCAGCCCGCTGGTGGTAACGCCGGCCCCCGTGCAGTTGCCCGCCACCTCGCTCACCGGGGCGCGCGGTTCCGACGGCACGGCCAGCACCCGGCGGCAAGCCAATCCCAGCGACGACGACGTGATGACCCGCGAATACCGCTATGGGGATCCGATGCGCCGGGTCCACTGGGCAGCGACGGCCCGGCACGGCGAGCTCATGGTCCGCCAGGAAGAATCGGTGACCACCCCGCAAGCGACGATCGTGCTGGACCGGCGCGCGTCGGCCTTCGGCACCGGCCTGATGCCGTCCTTCGGCGACGGCGGCAGCCAGCACGGCGACCTGCTGCACACCTCGCCCGCCTTTGAGTGGGCCGTCACGGCCGTGGCCTCGGCCGCGAATGACTTCCTCCAGCGCAACTACACGGTCCGGCTCCTCGACATCCACGCCGCGGCAGCCGTCCGGGAGTCCCCGTCCGCGCCGTCGCCCGGACAGGAGGAGTTCGACGGGCCCTCGGGCTATCAGGATCTGGCCGAAGGGCTGGCTGCCCTGGGCCTGGCCGAAGACCACCGCAAGTCCGACCGGCATCCGACGGCGCCTGCCTTCGGGGACCGGCTGATGGACAAACTGGCGGCGCACAAATACAAGGGGCCGCTCGTCGCGGTGCTGGGCCAGATCAGCAGCGACGAAGCGCGCCGGCTGGCCCCGGCTGCCGAATTCGGCTCGCATGCCTTCGCCCTGATCGTTACTGACCGGCCGCAGCTCGCGCGGGCGTCGATGGACCTGCTGCGCGCCGGCGGCTGGCGGACCGTGGCGGTCAGCCCCAAAGCCTCCGTGTCGGCCGCCTGGGCGCACTTCGACCTGCGCGACCGGATCGAACCGGTGGGCACGGGAGCGGCGCCGTGACCGTCATGCTGGACCGGCCCACCGCCGGCCGCGCCCCCGGAGCACCGGGTCGCAGCGGCAGCCGGCCGCCCTCCCCCGGCTTCGCGCCGTGGTTGATGAGCACCGCCGTCGCCGTTGCAGTCCTGCTCACCGCCGCCAACCTGCACGGTGTCCTCGAGGGCTGGAGCTGGCTGTTCCAGGTCGCCGTGACGGTATGTTCCATCGAGGCTGCCACCGGCGTGGCCCGGCGGCTGGCCTGGCCCCCGCTGACCGGGGCGCTGCTGGGCCTTGCCGCCATGGTGATGTCGGTGAATGCAATGTTCCTGGCGCCGTACAGTTTCCTGGGCGTCATCCCCGGCCCCGGCACCTTCGCGGCCCTGGACCCCATGTTGGAGGAAGCCCGGGACACCGTGGTCTCGCAGGTGGCTCCGGTGCTGGTCAACCCCGGCATTGCTTTGGCGGCCTGCGTGGGAGTCGGACTGATCGCCCTCTTGGTGGACACCCTCGCCGTCCCGCTGCAGATGCCTGCCATCAGCGGCCTGGGCCTGCTCGGTCTGGCCTCTGTTCCGGCCATGATCAAACCGAACAGCATCGGCGCCGCAGGCTTCCTGGCCGCCGCCGCCGGTTATCTGCTGCTGCTGGGATCCGCCCACTGGTTGGCCTCCGACGGCGCAGGCAGGGGCAGCCTGGCGTCGGCCGAGCAGCTCCGCCGTGCCTCGGGCATCGCGGCGGCCGGACTGGCGGCAGCGCTGGTGCTCCCCCTGGCCATTCCGGGCTTCTCGTCCGGGTTGTTCCCGGAGGGGTCGCGGCTCAATTGGGGTTCGCCGACCGGACTGAATCCGGTGGTCAGCCTGGGCGATAACCTCCGGCGGCCCGGCGCCTTTGGCCGGATGACCTATGCCACCGATGCCGAGGAGCCGCTGTACCTGCGCTCGGTCACGCTGGAGAACCTGACCGGTGCGCGTTGGAGCCCCAGTGCGTTCGGGGGCAACAAACGCACGGGAATCGACGAACTGGACGTGCCCGGCGTGCAGGACTTGCTGGCAGCCGGCAAGGTGACCACCACGCTGATCAGCACGGCTTCCTTCACCAGTCCGTGGCTGCTGGCACCGTACGCCCCGGCGCAGGTCTCCGGCGCCCGCGGTCAGTGGAGCTGGGATCCGAGCACGCTCAACATCCGCGGAGAGTCCGGCACCACCACCGCCAACCAGGACTACGAAGTGCGCAGCGTCAAACCCCAGCTGACCCGGGATGTGCTGCGGGCCGCCAAGCCGGTGAAGAATGCGGTGGTTGATCCGATCTTCTCCGAACTTCCGGACCGCATGCCTGCCATCATCACCGATACGGCCGCGACCGTGCTTGACGGACTGGACAGCCCGTACGAGCAGGCCATGGCGATCCAGACGTTTCTGCGGGCGCCCGGCTTCGTGTACTCCGAACAGGCGCCCGTTGACGGCGGCTACGACCAGAGCGGCTTCGATGTGGTGGCGGCCTTCTTGGAGGAGAAGTCCGGCTACTGCATCCACTACGCCGCGACGATGGCTATTATGGCCCGGATCGCGGGCATCCCGAGCCGGATGGCGGTGGGCTACGCACCGGGGCGGCCCACCGGAAATGTCATCGGGGACGGCCCCGGCGCGGACCTGAAGGAGTTCGAGGTCGATTCCAGGGACGCCCACGCCTGGCCTGAGCTCTTCTTCAGCGGCGTGGGCTGGGTCTCCTTCGAGCCGACCCCGTCACGCGGCGTGCTGCCGGCCTACGCGCGGGCGCAATCCGCCGCCGCCTCCCCCACCCAGGCCGACGACGTCCTTCGGCCCACGGGCCAGCCCCGGCCGGCCACCGGCGCCGCGGCAGAGCCGGCGGAACCGAACTCGCCGGCTGCGGCGGAGGACGACGTGCTGTCACGCCAACTGTGGTCTACGGCGGCCGCAGCCATCGTGCTGGGCCTTCTGCTGGCGCCGCTGGCGCTGCGCCGCCGTCGTACCACACGGCGCCGGGCGGCGCTGGCCGCCGGCGGAACCGGGCGCAGGGCCGCCGTCGCCGCGTGGGCGGAAGCGGTGGACACCGCAGAGGACCTGGGCTGGGCGGCCGCGGCAACGGAGACTCCGCGGGCTTTCCAGCAGCGACTTGACGACGCCGGGGTGGTCGCCGGACCGTCTTCCGCCGCCTTGTCCCGGCTGCGGGCCGGATACGAGCGGGCGGCGTATGCGGCTCCGGAGACGCCGGCACCGGACGGCGACAACGCCGCCCGGTGGACGGATGTGGAAACCGTCAAGGGCAGGCTCCAAGAGCGGGCCGGCTGGCGGCGGCGCTTGGCGGGGCTGTTCTGGCCGGCCTCGTTGTTCAGCCGCCGGCCGTCCGGAGCGAACGGCCGGCGGGACGAACCGAGCTACTTGGCGTAGGGATCCGCGATGCCGATGTACTGGACGGTGGTGTACTCGTCCAGTCCTTCCGCGCCGCCTTCGCGGCCCATGCCGGACTGCTTCACACCGCCGAACGGCGCGGCGGCATTGGAGATCACGCCGGCGTTGTAGCCCACCAGGCCGAATTCGATCTGCTCGGAGACGCGGAACATGCGGTTCACGTCGCGCGAGTAGATGTAGGAGGCCAGACCGTACTCGCTGGCGTTGGCCAGGGCGATGGCCTGCTCTTCGGTTTCGAACGTGGTCACCGGTGCCACCGGGCCGAAGATCTCGCTGCGCAGGATGTCGGCGTCGTTCGGAACGTTGGCCAGAACGGTCGGCTGGTAGAAGTAGCCGTCGCCCTCAACGGGCGCGCCGCCGGTGCTGACGGACGCGCCGGCTTCCACTGCTGCGGTGACCAGGGCGTGCACGTCGTCGCGGGCGCCGCCGTCGATCAGCGGACCCACCGTGGTGTCTGCTTCGGTGCCGCGACCGGTCTTGAGCGCCTTCATGGCGTCGGCAAACTTGGTGGTGAATTCCTCCGCCACGGAAGCCTGGACCAGGAAGCGGTTGGCCGCGGTGCAGGCCTCGCCCATGTTGCGCATCTTGGCAGCCATGGCTCCCTCGACGGCCTTATCCAGGTCGGCATCCTCGAACACGATGAAGGGGGCATTGCCGCCGAGCTCCATCGAGGTGCGCAGCACGTTGTTTGCCGCGTCCTTGAGCAGCTGCTTGCCCACCGGGGTGGAACCGGTGAAGGAAACCTTGCGGAGGCGGGAGTCCTGCATCAGCGGCCCGGAGATCCCGGACGCGCTCTTGGACGAGACCACGTTCAGCACGCCGGCCGGGAGGCCCGCTTCCATCATGGTCTGGGCGAAGAGCTGGCTGGTCAGCGGGGTGAGCTTGGCCGGCTTGAGCACCATCGTGCAGCCGGCGGCGACGGCGGGGCCGACCTTGCGCGTGGCCATGGCCAGCGGGAAGTTCCACGGCGTGATCAGCAGGCACGGGCCGACCGGCTTGCGCGTGACCAGGATCTTGTTCTTGCCCTCGGGCGTGGTCAGGTAGCGGCCGTAGTCGCGGACGGCCTCTTCGGAGAACCAGCGCAGGAATTCGGCGCCGTAGGTTACCTCGCCGCGGGATTCGGCCAGCGGCTTGCCCATTTCCATGGTCATCAGCAGGGCGAAGTCCTCGGCCCGCTCGGTCACCAGTTCGAAGCCCCGGCGCAGGATCTCGGCGCGTTCACGCGGAGCGGTGCGGGCCCAGGAAGCCTGCACCTTGTCGGCGGCGTCGAGGGCGGCGAGCGCGTCCTCGCTGGTGGCGGACGCCAAGGTGGCCAGCACCTTGCCGGTGGCCGGATCCGCCACTTCGAAGGTGCCGCCGTCCGAGGCGTCGCGCCATTCGCCGTTGATCAGCAGGCCGGTGGGTACTTTGGCGAGCAGTTCTGCTTCGCGGGCTGCGGTTTCAGCCATGGCGGTGCCTCCAAGTGTTCAGGATTGAGTCCGTGGGCGCAGGGCCCGGTTTCCTTCACAGTAGGTTTCCGCTTCACGGGTGTAAATGCGAAGGTGCACTACGTTCTACGGTCCCTACTGTGCAGATCGACAATACCAACGGCCGCCCCGCACCTTCTGCATCGAACGGGTGCAAAGGCGTTATGTGACGACGGCGGAATCTCTCGCCGCGCCGCTCAGCCGGCGGTGTCGGAACGGGCGGCCAGCACTGCCGAGTACAGTTCCCGCTTGCTGATCCGGGCATCGGCTGCCACGGCGGCCACGGCTTCTTTAAGCCGGGCGCCTTGGGCCACCAGGGCGTTGACGTCTTGCACGTGGTCTTCGGGCCGTTCAGGTGCTGCCTCCGGAGCGCCGGCCACCACCACGGCGATCTCGCCGCGCACGTCCCCTGCTTCGGCCCACTCCAGCAGTTCGCGGACCGGCCCCCGCAGCACTTCTTCATGCAGCTTGGTCAGTTCCCGGCACACGGCCGCCCGTCGTTCCGGACCGAACCCGGCATCGAGGGCGCGCAACATGGCCGCCAGCCGGTGCGGTGCCTCGAAAAACACCATGGTCCGCCGCTCGGCTGCCAGCTCCGTCAGCCGCGCCGCGCGCTCCCCCTGTTTGCGGGGCAGGAACCCTTCGAAGGTGAAGCGGTCGGTGGGCAGCCCGGACAGCGCCAGCGCCGTGAGCACGGCCGAGGGGCCGGGCACGGCGGTAACCAGGACTCCCGCCGCCACGGCAGCCTCGACCAAGCGGAAGCCGGGATCGGAGACCGCCGGCATGCCGGCGTCGGTCACCATCACCAGGGTGCTGCCGCCGAGGACCAGTTCCAGCAGGTCGGCGGTGCGGCTTGCCTCGTTGTGTTCGTGGTAGCTGATGATTTTTCCGCTGACCGTGATGCCCAACAGTTGCAGCAGTTTGTGCAGCCTGCGGGTGTCTTCGGCGGCCACCACGTCGGCCGTCTGGAGCAGCTCGACCAGCCGCGGCGAGGCGTCACGAACATTGCCGATCGGCGTCCCCGCCAACACAATCTGCCCCGGCTGCCCCGATGCCGGACCGCCAGCCTCCCGCTCATTCACATGGACAACCCTACCCGCAGCCCGGCGGCCGGGAGCCCAGAAGGGCGCCCGGTGGGTCGATCCGTTCAGCCGTGCCGCCCGCGCCGGTCGGCCTCTTTGGCCGGCACCCCGTCCCTGTTTCATCACTGGTTTCGCCGGCACCTTATATAGAGTCGGTATGTGCCCCACCGCAGCGAGGGCCGCCCGCGGGCGGCCGGCAACCCATACGGTGGCGCGGCACACCCACTGACCTACTGGCCGGTAACATGAGGGCCGTGACCCACCCCACGCCTGCCCCTGCCGCGGAAGCCCTCCGTGGACGCTGGCTGGAATCGCCGGGGCGGGCCTTCACCGAGGCAGTGCTGCAGCGCCGCCTGCTGGGCGTCCCGGCGCAGTTCGGCATCTGGGCCTGGCTGCTTCCCGTGCTCATCGCCGTCCTTGGCGGCGTGCTCCGCTTCTACCGCCTGGGCGAACCGGGTTCACTGGTGTTCGACGAAACGTATTACGTCAAGGACGCCTACTCCTACCTGCAGTCCGGCTACGAACGCGATTGGCCCGACAACGCCAACGATTCCTTCAACGCCGGCAATCCGGGCGTACTGCTGGACACCCCCGAGTATGTGGTGCACCCGCCCGTCGGCAAGTGGATGATCGCCGCGGGCATGTGGCTCTTTGGATCCGACAACGCCTTCGGCTGGCGGTTCGGCGCCGCGCTGACCGGCACCCTCTCGATCCTGATCATCGCGCTGATCGCACAGACTCTGTTCAAGTCGACGGCGCTCGGCGGCGTAGCCGGTCTGTTGACAGCCATCGACGGCCACCATCTGGTCCACTCCCGGACATCGCTCTTGGATATCTTCCTGATGTTCTGGATTGTCGCTGCGTTCGGCTGTCTGCTGCTGGACCGAAGCGACGGACGACGCCGGTTGGCCGCCAAAATCGCTCGGCTCGCCGGCTCGTCCGGCGTGCCCCACCCTGCACGGCTGCTGTACGGCCCGTGGGTACTCTGGCGGCCGTGGCGGCTGGCCGCCGGTGTCTGCCTGGGCCTGGCAGTGGGAACCAAGTGGTCCGCGTTGGCATTCGTCGCCGTGTTCGGCCTCATGTGCGTGCTCTGGGATCTCAGCGCGCGTCGCGCCGCGGGCATCACGGAGTGGGTCCCGGCCGGCGTGCTCCGCGACGGTGTCCCGGCGTTCTTCACCGTGATTCCTGTTGCCGCATTGACGTATCTGGCATCTTGGACCGGCTGGCTGCGCTCGGACAATGCCTACGACCGGAACTGGGCGGCGTCGAACCCTTCCGAACGCTGGGGCTGGTTGCCGGACTGGCTGCGCTCCCTGGCCGAGTACCACCGCAGCGCCTACGCCTTCCACAATGGGCTGCATTCGGAGCACCCGTACGAATCCAACGCCTGGACCTGGCTGTTCATGGGCCGCCCCACGTCGTTCTACTACCATTCCGAAGAAGCCGGCCATGGCGCCTGCCATGCGGTCAACCGCTGTTCGGAAGCGGTCACGGTGGTCGGCAATCCGCTGATCTGGTGGGCCGCGGCCGCCTCGTTGTTGGTGCTGCTCTTCTGCTGGGCCGGCCGGCGGGACTGGCGCGCGGGTGCCATCCTCGCGGGAGTGGCGGCCGGTTACCTGCCCTGGTTTCTCTACCCGGAGCGGACCACCTTCTTCTTCTACGCCATCTCCTTCCAGCCGTTCCTGGTGCTGGGGCTGACCTACACCCTCGGGCTGGCACTGGGCCGGCCGACGGACCCGCCCTGGCGCCGCCGCCAAGGCGTACTGGTGGTCGGGCTGTTTGTGGCGGCGGCCCTCTTGGTCTCGGCGTTCTTCCTGCCGGTCTGGACCGCAGAGCTGATCGATTACAACCAGTGGCGCTGGCGGATGTGGATGCCGAGCTGGATCTGATCCCGGCAAGACCACACGACTTTTTCCGGATGCAGAAAGTGAGCACGAAGTGCGCGAAGCGGTAACAGAACTCCTGGCAGCCATGCCGGCCGGGTCGAACATCACGGACCTCCTGGTGGCACAGCACCAGCGCGACCCGCAACGGGCGCTGTACGCCGTCAAGCGCAACGGCTCGTGGTCCGACGTCTCGGCAGCCGAACTGCTGGGACAGGTCGCGGCGCTGGCCAAAGGCCTCATGGCTTCCGGCATCGGCGCCGGAGACACCGTTGCGGTGATGTCCAAGACCCGCTTCGAGTGGACGGTGGTGGATCTGGCGGGCTGGTTCGCCGGCGCCGTCGTTGTCCCCATCTACGAGACTTCCTCCCCGCTCCAGGTGCAGTGGATTCTGCAGGACTCCGCGGCCAAAATGGTGTTCGCGGAGGATGCTGCCAAGGAGGCCGTGGTGCGCCAGGCCATGTCCGGGCTGGCCGCCGAGCTGCCGGTCTGGCGGCTCGACGGGAGCGGCGACGGACTGGCCCAGCTGACGGCAGCCGGATCCGCAGTGACCGACGAAGAACTTGAACTGCGCCGTACTTCCCGCGGCCTGCAGGACGCGGCTTCACTGGTCTACACCTCGGGCACCACCGGACGGCCGCGGGGCTGCATCATCAGCCACGGCAACTTCGCGGAACTGGCGGTGAACACGGTGGAGTTCCTGCCGGAGATCCTGAAGCGCCCGGATGCCAAGTCGCTGATGTTCCTGCCGCTGGCCCACGTTCTGGCCCGGGCTGTGCAGGTGATCTGCCTCGCCGGCGGAGTCAAGATGGGCCACACCTCCAGCATGGCCGAGCTGATCGAGGACCTGGCCAGCTACCAGCCCACCTTCTTGCTGGTGGTGCCTCGGGTCTTCGAGAAGGTCTACGCCACCGCCCGGCAGAAGGCTCACGACGGCGGCAAAGGCAGGATCTTCGACGCAGCGGCGAACACGGCGGTCGCCTACTCTCAGGCACGGGATGCGCAGGCCCGCGGCACCGGTGCCGGCCCCGGCCTGGCGCTCAAGGCCAAGCGTGTCCTGTTCGACAAGCTGGTGTACGGCAAGCTCCGGGCGGCCTTCGGCGGCCACGTGGAGTACAGCGTCTCCGGTGCATCGGCGCTGAACCCGATGCTGGCGCATTTCTTCACCGGGATCGGCGTGCCGGTGCTGGAAGGCTACGGGTTGACCGAGTCCACCGCCCCCGCCGCGGTCAACCTGCCGCGGGCCAACCGGATCGGCACCGTGGGCCTGCCGCTGCCCGGCACCAGCATCAGGATCGCGGACGACGGCGAAGTCCTGCTCAAGGGAATCGGCATCACCCCCGGCTACCACAACAACCAGGCTGCCAACGCTGAATTCTTCCGGGACGGCTACCTCTGCACCGGCGACCTCGGCACCTTGGACGACGACGGTTACCTCACCATCACCGGTCGGAAGAAGGATCTGCTGGTGACGGCCGGCGGCAAGAACGTGGCACCGGGTCCGCTGGAGGACGCATTGCGCGAGCACCGGCTGGTCTCCCAAGCGCTGGTGGTCGGCGAAGGCCGCCCCTTCATCGCGGCGCTGGTCTCGCTGGATGAGGAGGGACTCGCCGGCTGGCTCTCCGCCGCCGGCCGCAGCCCGATGGACCTTGCTGCAGCGGCCGAAGATCCCGCGGTGCGGGCCGAGCTGCAGCAAGCCGTGGACCACGCCAACCGGCTGGTCTCGCGGGCGGAGCAGATCCGGAAGTTCGACGTTTTGCGGCAGGACCTGACGGAAGCTTCCGGGCACCTGACGCCGTCGCTGAAGCTCAAGCGCATGATCGTGCTGGAGGACTTCGCCGGCCAGATCGACGGACTCTACAGCTGAGCCGCTAAGCCGCCCGGCCGCAGCAACCGGCCGGGCGGGCCTCCAGCCTTACGCCGTCTGGTCCTGCTCCCGGGCGAGCAGCAGTTCGTGCCTGCGGCGCTGTTCTTCGGCAGCGGCCGCGCTGCGATTCCGCCGTCCGCGGGTCGGCCAGGTCAGTGTCAGTACCAGCGAGGACACCATCAGCACCAGCAGGGCGATGACGATTCCGGAGTCCATCCAGAACTGCGCGGGGAACAGGCGAATCAGCGTGTCGTCCACGTAGAAGGTCCAGGTGCCGTCGGCAAAAAAGATCCGGTGGAAGTCAGTGAAGAATTGCTGCCAGTTAAGCGCGCCCAGCACGCCCAAGATCAGGATCAGGAGCAGCGTCGCAGCCGATCCGGCGAACAGGCCGCGCCGGATACCGCCGTGGTAGCGGCGGGCCAGGTAGGCCACGCACACCACGGCCAGGATCAGCATGGCCGCTCCGGCAATCATGGTCGCGAGGAAAACACCCTTCACGTCGGCCATGTGGCTGACCTCAGAGTCAAGGAAGAGGCTGCCGCCGTTCGGGCCGGTCAGGTCGCCCAGATACCGCGGGCCAGCGAAGTTCAGCAGGTAGTCCACCGCATAGGAACCGTAGGTCATCCGGTCATCGGTGCTGAAGCCGAAGCTGTCGGCCGGGAAACCGGGGCGGTGGTATTCGGCCCAGAGGAACAGCGGCGTGGCCACCAGCCGGATGGCCCCGATGATCAGCAGCAGCGGGAACAGCACGGCCAGCACCGCCTGCAGGATGCGTCCGGCCAAGGGCTTGGCGTTCACTGCCTCCTCGCGTGCCGTGGTGCGGCGCACCACCTCCGAGCGGGGCGGACGGACCGAGAGCGCGGTGGTCGCAGGGTTCGCATCGCCGCCGTCGGCGGGCGTGGTCGACCTTGCGGGCACCGATGGGCGGCCGACCCGGCGGGCGGCGCCGGTGGTGCGGCTGGCACGGGTTTCCGGACGGTCGGCACTTCGCTGTTCGTGCCGGCCGCACTGCTGCCGGCAGGGCTGCCCAAGCCTGAGCCGGCCGTGCCGGCAGGGCTGCTGCCGGCAGGGCTGCCCAAGCCTGAGCCGGCGGTGCCGGCGTCGGACCTCCGACCCTCTAAGCCTGACGCCGCAGCCGTAGGCGCAGCAGCCGGCTCGCTGTGGTCCGGGCGCCGCGCCGCAGCCACCGGTGTTGGTTCGGTTCCGGCGCCATCGGGAGCACCGCCGTCGGGCGCCGTCCCAGCGCCCTGCCGCACCGCGCTCAGATCCGGCAGCCGGCTGGGCCGCCGCATGGGAAGGGTGTTGGCTCCGTCCCGAAAGCGGCCGTTGGCTGCTGGAACCGGAGGTGCGGGAGCCCGCTCTGGCTCGACGCCGGTGGCCTCTTCGGACACTGTCCGGGCTCTGCGTCCGTCTCCGGGGTTCGTCTGTTCGACTGCCACGTCCGTCGCCTCTTTCTGTACCGCTGGCCTATCTGGTTATGAGACTACCGTTGGCCGGCGGCGCTTCGCGGTTGCCACCCCGGGCGCGCGCCGTCCCGGCTTTTAGGCGGTAACGGCGGTCTCGCCGGCGTCGAACCGGCCCAGGTCACCGCGCTCCCCCGCCAGGTAGGCCCGCCGGCCCAGCACCAGGGTGTAGGCCCAGTACGCCGCCAGCACCAGGGCGCCGATGCCCAGCCGCAGCCAGTCCGGCAGCGGGCTGGGCGTCACGAAGCCCTCGACCAGGCCGGAGATGAAGAGCACCAGGACCAGCCCCAGGGCCACGGTGATCAGCGACCGGCCTTCCCGGGCCAGCGATGCGGTGCGGGTCAGACGCCCGGGCGAGACCCAGGACCAGAAGATCCGCAGGCCGGCCGCGCTGGCGATGAAGATCGCGGTTATTTCCATCAACCCGTGCGGCAGGATGTAGAGGAAGAAAACGTCCAGCCGGTCGTAGGCCGCCATCATGCCGCCGGCCATGCCGACGCCTTGGGCGTTCATGAACAGGATGTACGGCACCCACAGCCCGGTGACGCCAAAGGCCACCGCCTGCGCAGCGATCCAGGCGTTGTTTGTCCAGACCATGCCGGCGAACGAGGCATTGGGGTTTTCCGAGTAGTAATTGACGAAATCTTCTTCTACGTACTTCCGGATTTGCTCGTCCGAACCTATCGCCTTGATGACCTCCGGGTTCCCCGCAACCCAGGCGCCGAACAGCCACGCGACCAGGATGAACACGGCGCCGATGATGACGGTCAACCACCGCAGCCGGTAGAACGCGGCGGGCAAAGACAGCACAAAGAATTCGGCAACGTCGCGGGCGAAATTGGAGCGTGCGCCGGTGAAGCGGGTGCGGGCGCGGGACAGCCGGGTGGAGAGAGCCGCCGACAACTGGCCTTCGGCCGCCACCGAGCGGATCATCGACAGGTGGGTCGAGGTGCGCCGGTAGAGCACCAGCAGTTCATCCGCCTCGGCGCCGGTGAGCCTGCGCTTGGCGCTCAGTTCGTCCAGCCGCTTCCAATCGTGCTGGTGCACCGCGGCGAAGGCATCGATATCCACACCCCTAGCCTATCCGGCGCCGGCCCGGGCCAACGGTCCGGACGGCGGCCGCCCGGCGCGCGGATCGATAGAGTGGAACCAGGCGGCACAGGCCGCCCGGGAAAGGGGTCCGATGAGCAACGTCATCACCGGCGAGGCTGTAGTGCTGGAGCTGCGGCCGGCGTCATTCGGGGTCCGCGCGCTCAGCTCAATGATCGATGTGCTGGCCAACGTGGCCCTGCTGATTGCCGCCTTCGTGCTGCTGGCCGAAACCCTGGATGTCGGCTTCGACGCCGCCGCGTCCCGGGCGCTGGCCATCACGGTGGTGTTGTTCTTCCTGGTGGTTGTGCCCATTGCCGTCGAAACGCTGACCCGCGGCAAGTCGCTCGGCCGCTGGATCATGGGCCTGCGCATTGTTCGTGACGACGGCGGTGCCATCCGTTTCCGGCATGCGTTCATCCGGGGTCTGCTGGCGGTCTTCGAACTGTACTTGCTGCTGGGCTCGGTGGCCTTCATGGCTGCCCTTTTCAACGACAGGTCCAAGCGGCTGGGCGATCTCCTGGCCGGAACCTACAGCATGCGGGAGCGCGTCGGGGTCATGCCGAGACTCCTGCCGGACATCCCCCCGCAGCTGGAGCCGTGGGTGAAGCTGGCGGACATGGGGCGGCTGCCGGAACCACTGGCCCGCAGGGTAGTGCAGTTCCTGTCCCAAGCCCCCAAGATGATCCCGGCCTCCCGGGCCAGGCTGGCCACGGCCCTGGCCAATGAGGCCTCCGGCTACGTCTCTCCCCCGCCGCCGGCGGGGACTCCGCCGGAAATGTACTTGCTGGCGGTGATGGCCGAGCGGCGCGAACGCGACTTTTCCCGGCTGTCCCGGCAGCACGACCGCGCCGTCCAACGTGGCGCCCGGCTGCACTCGCTGCCGTTCCAGGACTAGGGACGCCTGTCCGCTTCAGAACGGCGGCTTGGCCGCCCGGGTTGCGCGCGGTACGCCGCCAGGGTTACGCGCGGTACTAGGTGTTTCCGAGCTTAGCGCGTACACTCGGCGCCACATCGGAGCCAGCCAAGTGGTCTGCCACCCGCAACTGAGCATATTCGGGGCTGTTTTTAGCGCAAGTGCGGACTTCCGGCACGGTGACCTGAGGCAATGTGGCGTATAACGTACGCGAGTCCCGCGCGCAGAGGGTCCCGCTGGCAGAGTCCCGCGCAAAGTGTTCCGTTCCGCGAATCCCGCGCGGCGCGTCCCGCTGTCAGAGCGCGCAGAGTGTTCCATAACGCGAGTCCCGCGCGCAGCGGGTCCCGCTGGCAGAGTCCCGCGTGCAGAGTGTTCCGTTCCGCCGAGAACCGCGCGCAGCGGGTCCCGGCGGAAGTTCCGGCTAGCCCTTGTCTTGCGAAGTCCAGGTCTTCCAGTCCACGTTCCAGTCGCCGAAACCGTCCGTCGGGTCCAGGAAGCCGCCGTCGGTGTTGCGGATGTCCACGATGTCGCCGGTGCGCATCGTCTCGTAGAAGTACCGGGCGCCGGCCTCGGACATCCCCACACAGCCGTGCGAGATGTTCCGCACGCCCAGCGCCGAAGGGTCCAGCGCGGTGTGGACGAATTCGCCGCTGTTGCTCAGTCGGCTGGCGTACTTGGCGTTGAACGGCTCGTACCAGTCGGGATCGCCGGGCTTGAGCCCGATGCTGCGCGGGTTGAACGGCAGCGACTTGTGCATGTCCATGATCGGGTGGATGCCCTTGCTGGACGGCCAGTTGGCGTCGCCCAGCGTGACCGGGAAGGTCTGGGCCAGCTGGCCGCCCACATAGATCTTCATGGTCTTGGTTTTGTTGTCGACGATGGCCCGGCGGTCATCCAGAATGTTGACGGTGATCTTCTCGTCGTTCATGCCGATCATCTTGTTGCCGAACTCCACGCCGAAGAGCTTCATGTCCACGGTGACGGTGCTGTTGGGCGCCCAGTACTTGGCCGCCCGGTAGCGGGCCTTGGTGTCCGAATACCAATAGAACTTGCCCTTCTGTCCGGCGGAGGTGGTGATCTTGATGGCCGCCTCCACCTTCTTTTTGTTCAGCACGGGCTCGCTGAAGTTGAACTCCAGCGGCTGCGCGATGCCCACGTGCTGTCCGTCCAGCGGGTACATCCAGCCGTCGGCCTGGTTGGGCGCCAGTACCGTGGTGAAGCTCTGCTGCTTGGCGGTCTCGGCGCCGGTGCTGTCCACCAGCGTGTAGCTGAAGTCGTACTTGGTCAAAAAGTCCAGCCGTTGGGTGGCTTTCCAGACGCTGCCGTCGGTGGACAGTTCGCCGGCGACCGGTTTGCCGCCCTTTGCCGGGGCCAGCACCACGTCCTTGATGGAGGCGTTCTTGGCGGTGATGGTGGGGACGGTGGCCGGGTTGACCTCCACGGCCTTGTCCTTCGGGGAGACACCGACCGACATCGCCTTGGTGACCGGCTCCGAGAATCCCGGGCGCTCGGCGGGTGCGACGGCCAGCATGCGTCCGAGCTGCGCGGCAAAGGTGGGCGACACCACGGTGGCCGCGGTGACGGCCGCCGCGGCAGCCAGCAGCACGCCGACGATGCACAGCAGCGCAATCTTCAGGCCCTTGCGCTTCTTTATTTCCTCAGTCATCCCAACCCAAACTCGAGACCTCACGGCATGGTGCGCGCCGCCCGGGCACGGCGCGGCCCTGCTTCCATGGTAGGTCGCCCGGCGGCTTGCGTCGGGCCATGGCGCGGCGCGGCCGTCCAACAATCCGGTAACCATCCCGCGGACGACGGCGGCGATGGGAACCTCCCTGAGGTGCCCATCGCCGTCGTTGTTTATTTTGAGGTCAGTAGCGGTAGTGGTCCGACTTGTACGGGCCGGCCACGTCCACGCCCAGATACTCGGCCTGTTCCTTGGTCAGTTCGGTGAGTTCGACGCCGAGTGCGGCCAGGTGCAGCCGGGCGACCTTCTCGTCCAGTACCTTCGGCAGCACGTAGACCTGCTTGGCGTACTCGGGCTCGCCGGTGGCAGACCCCTCGGCCGGCTTGCCGTGCTTCGTGAACAGTTCAATCTGCGCAATGGTCTGGTTGGCGAAGGAGTTGCTCATGACAAACGACGGATGGCCGGTGGCGTTGCCCAGGTTCAGCAGCCGGCCCTCGGACAGCAGGATGATGGAGCGTTCGGCGTCGGAGCCGGCGTCGAAGACCCATTCGTGGACCTGCGGCTTGATCTCCACCTTCTGCACGCCCGCAACCTTGGCCAGGCCGGCCATATCGATTTCGTTGTCGAAGTGGCCGATGTTGCCGACGATGGCCTTGTCCCGCATCCTCACCATGTCGGACGCCATGATGACGTCCTTGTTGCCGGTGGTGGTGATGAAGATGTGGCCCTCGCCCACCACCTTGTCCAAGGTGGTGACCTGGTAGCCGTCCATCGCCGCCTGCAGGGCACAGATCGGGTCCACCTCGGTGACCACAACGCGGGCGCCTTGGCCGCGCAGCGCCTCGGCTGCGCCCTTGCCGACGTCGCCGTAGCCGCAGACCACGGCCGTCTTGCCGCCGATCAGCACGTCGGTGGCGCGGTTGATCCCGTCCGGCAGCGAGTGGCGGATGCCGTACTTGTTATCGAACTTGGACTTGGTGACCGCATCGTTGACATTGATCGCCGGGAACAGCAGCTGGCCCTGCTCCGCCAGCTGGTAGAGGCGGAGCACACCGGTGGTGGTTTCTTCGGTGACGCCGCGGATGCCGGCGGCCACCCGGGTGAACTTCTGCGGGTCCTTGGCCAGCGAAGCGCGCAGCACATCCAGGATGATGCTGTACTCGTGCGGGTCCTCGGCGGAGGCCGACGGCACCGCGCCCGCCGCCTCGAATTCCACGCCCTTGTGCAGCAGCAGTGTGGCGTCGCCGCCGTCGTCCAAGATCATGTTGGGCCCCAAGTCGGGGTTTTCCGCGGCGCCGGGCCAGGTCAGGATCTGCTCGGCCGTCCACCAGTATTCTTCGAGCGTTTCGCCCTTCCAGGCGAAGACCGGCACACCCTGCGGGTCTTCCGGCGTGCCCTTGCCCACGACGACGGCGGCGGCGGCCTCGTCCTGGGTGGAGAAGATGTTGCAGGATGCCCAGCGGACCTCGGCGCCGAGTGCGGTCAGGGTCTCGATCAAGACCGCGGTCTGCACGGTCATGTGCAGCGAACCGGCGATCCTGGCGCCGGCCAGCGGCTGGGTGGCGCCAAACTCTTCGCGCAGCGCCATCAGCCCCGGCATTTCGTGCTCCGCCAGGCGGATCTGGTGCCGGCCGGCGGCGGCCAGCGAGAGGTCCTTGACCTTGTAATCGATCGTCACAGTCATGCTCCTAAGCGTTGTCAGCGGGGCCGTCGGGGGTGGCGGCGTCGGTGCCGGGGGCGGCCTGCGGCAACAGCACCGGGATGCCGTCTTCGATCGCGTACCGCAGCCGGTCACCCGCGTCGGTGCGGCCGGTCGATACCAGTTCGTCGCCCTCCTGCACCAGGGATGAACCGGTCGCCGGGCAGCGCAGGACCGCCAGCAGCTCGGATGTCAGATGTGCCATGCGAATGTTGTCCTTCGGTCGATCAGCGGCTTCGGCTGCGCCGGCGTCCGGTGGACGGCGGGGCGGGGCTCGCAGCGGGCAGCAGGTTGCCTGGACTGCTGGCTGCCCGCCTCCCAGCGTATCGTCCTACGGTTGCCCGCGCAGAATGCGAAGATGCCCGCGCCGGGTGCCGGCAGCACCGGCCGGCGGCTCGAGCGGCTCACGCTGCCCGCGCGGCTGGGGCAGCTCATCGGGGACGTCCGGAGTGCGTGCGGCTTCGCGGACTGCGTCGGCCAAGGCCAACAGATCGTCAGGATTGGGGGCCGGTGCCTGCGTGGGCAGCGCCAGCCGCATGACTTCCCAGCCGCGGGGAACGGTCAGCCGCGCGGCGTGTTCGGCACACAGGTCGTAGCAGTGCGGCTCTGCGTAGGTTGCCAGCGGGCCAAGCACCGCGGTGGAATCTGCATACACGTACGTCAAAGTAGCGATGGCCGACCGCTGACAGGCCGAGCGTGAACATTGACGAATGGATCCCACGAGAAAGAATCCTACTCCGGGCCGCTCTGCTTCCGGGCCACCGGCACGGGCAGGCGCGGAAAGATTAGGTCACAATCAGGCCTCTCCGGGGGCCGCTGCTCCCGGCGCTTCCGGCGCTCCGCTGCCGGCCAGTGCCGAATTCGCGCTGCCGGGCTTAAAGTCGGTATATGGAAAACGGACCATCACTGACGGTTTCGCTGGGTGGCGACGGCGGTGGCTGGCGCCGTCCGTTTACCGCACGACGCCGGAACCGCCGGGGCCGCGGACTGCGCGGCGACCTGTTGCCCGCCCATCTGCCGGGTCATCTGACCAGGCCGGAACAATTCGAGCAGTGGGTTTCCGAGTCTGCCGAGCGGCTGGAGTACTTCTGGGGCGAGCGGATCGAAGCAGCCCAATTCGTGGTCGAGGACATCCCGCCGCATCTCGAAGAACTCTTGGCCCGCGGGCAAGCGGCGCCACTGGGCAGCTTCACGCCGGCCGCTCCGGGCCGTCCGGCGGTGGTGACCGTTTTCCGGCATCCGGTGCAGATGGCAGCCCGGCTGCGGGCGGAACTGCCCGAGCTGATCCACGACGTCGTGGTGGAGCAGACCGCGCAGTTGCTGAACATGGCGCCCGAAGCCGTCGACCCTGGCTACGGCCGGACCCGCCCCTAGACGAGACGTCGTTGAGTCAGTACCCGATGTTGACCGGTACGGCGTTCTGCGCCTGCGTCCCTGCGGGCACCGGAAGGACCGCAATGTCGGCTGAATTGCCGTTGGTCAGCGTCTGGGCACCGTAGACGGCCTCGCCCGACGCGCTGATCAACAACGCCGCAGGATCGGCGCCGTCGGCTTTGGGATTCAGCGTCAGGGTGGTCCCGGCGGGAACCTTGACGGTCTGCTTCTTGCCCAGCCCGCCGTCCAGATCTACCGGGGTGAGTTCCAGCTGGGCGTCGCCGGACGGCGCGCTGAAGGCCATCCGGGAGCTGACGCCGCCGGGGACGACTGCCAGGTGGTTGCTGCCGAGCCGGCCGGTGGCGGGCGCCCAGCCGAAGTCCACCGGCGCTCCCTCCTCGGTTGCCCTGCTGACGCGTGCGGCGGCCGCGATGGAGACATCGGAGCTGACCTCGACGGAATACGTGCCGCCGGGCAATGAATCGAGCGGAACTCTGGTGATGCTGCCGGCGGCCGCGGTGATGACGCCGCCGCCCGGGAGGCTGACCGGTCCGTCCGAGCCAATAACCCGCACTTCAAGGACGGCGTCGGTCACGCCCGGGACTGCCACCTCCAGTGCCGGCGCGGCGTTCTGATAGCCGTCCTGTTCGCGGATCTTCCGCGCGAGCTTGTCATCCTGCACGGTGATTCCGGTGACCAGCTGGCGCGTCCCGGCGGGGGCCGATGCCTGCAGCAGTTCGACGCCGCCGGGCGTTAGCTGGCGCAGGACGCTCTGCTGGATGAAGCCGGTCACGGGGCCGCCGGAGGACTGGACGCGCACGGCCAGTGATTCCTGGTTGGCGGCCAGGCCTGCCAGCACGATGGAGCGGGATTCTCCCGGTGCCACCAGCAGCCCCCGGGTGCCGGCGGCCTGGATCTGTCCCTCGCCGGAGATCAGTTCCAGGTTGACCGAGGACGGGGTCTGCGAACTGTTGTGCAGCTTGAGTACGGATGTGGCGCCCACTGTGGTGGAGGCACCGAGCAGCCAGAAATCGTTGGCCGGTGCCATGCAGTTGGCCGCGGCCAGGCCGCGCAGGTCGCCGTCGGAGGCCCGGTAGGTCATCGCGGCACCGGCCAGCGCGGTGGTCTCCCCCACCGGGTCGGCCCGCAGCACGGTGGGCGCTGACAGCTCCTGCCCGGAGACCACGGATGCAACCACCTTGGTCTCGCCGGAGGACTCCGCCGTCGGTTCGGCGATGCGCTTGAGCGGAGTGCCCTTGCCGAGTTCGGTCAACTCGCTGCCGGGGACGTTGCCGCTCAGGTCGCTGAGCACCAGGGCCCGAGCCTTGGTCTGCGCCGTGGTGGAGACGGGGCTGAATTGCGGATCGGTGGCCTCGGCGGCCGAATCCAGCAACCGGAGTGGCTCCGGGCAGACCGCGGTGTAGTCGCCGGCCGGGACGGCGGCGGAAACAGGTGGCAGCTCGGTGGCGGCACCCGGCGCGTCCGCCAAACTGCCGGCGGCAACCGCCGCACCGGTCAGCAGCACAATGCCGGCTCCGGCGATGGCGCCCAGGGTCCGCCGCCCGCCGCCCCCTGCACCGGGTCCGGCGGCACGGTTCGACCGTACCTTTGGCTTGCCGGCCGCGGCATCACGGGTGCGGTCCCGCCGCGCGGCCCGCCGGGCGGCCTTGCGATCGACTGGCTGCACGGACTCGGCCGGCTGGTCAGGCACAACTGCTTCCCGCTGAGCCGGCTCGCCGTCAGCCGGTTTAGCCGGCTCGGGCTCGGCTGGCTTGGCCGGTGCGGCCTCGGCTGGCGCGGGCTCTGGCTTGGCTGGCTTGGCCGGCTCGGTCTCGGCCAGCTTGGCGGGTGCGGCCTCGGCTGGCCAGGGCTCGGTCTCGGCCGGCTCGGCAATGGCCGTTTCGGCAGGCGCGACGTCGGCCGACCGGGCCGGCACAACTGCTTCCGGCTGAACCGGCTCACCGTCGGCCGCTCGGGCAGTCTCCGCGGCCGCGCCCTGGTCGGGTCTCACGCCGTCTTCGGCTGCTCCGCGCGAGGCCGCCCCGGCCCCTGCATCTGTCGCCTCCGGCTGCTCACCGCGGCCGCCTGTCTCGGTCATCGTTGCTGTCCTTTTCCGGCCAAGGCTGCCGTGGCGCCGTCATCCGGGTCTTCGAAAGCTGCACGTTGCAGTTCGGCGGCGCTGGCATCGGTCCCGGTGGTTTTGATGTGGTCGATCCGGCGCGGCGTGAACCTCCGGCGGGCCGGAATCGGGATGGCCAGCAGGACGGTCAGCCCGATGGCGAGCACCTGCAGGATACCGATCCACGGGGACCACGGGCTGGCATAACCGATCTTCACGGTCCCTGCGGCGGCGGGGACCTCGAAGGCCTGGGCCCAGCCGTCTTCGGATGCCTCCAGCCGCTGGCCGTTCAACGTCGCCGTCCAGCCCGGATCCTTCCGCTCGGCCAGGATCAGCCGGCGTCCGGACTCGCCGGCGGGAATCTCGCCTGCCGCCGCAGTCCAGTCCGACGGAACGGATTGAAGCAGCGTGCCGTTGGCATCCACCAAACGCACCCGCGCCGTCTGCGCGCCGGCCTCCGTGCCGTCGTCGGCGGTCGTACCGACAACACGCCAGAGCCATCCCGCATCGGTTCGTCCCACCGAGGTCAGCCCGGGAACGGCGTCGATGCGGCCGGCCAGCAGTTCGGCCGCCGTGTCGGATTCCTGCAGCACCACGAAGTCAACCCCGAGGCGTACCAGCGACGGCCGCGGGTCCACACCGGTGCCCGCCACGATGACGGCCACCGTGTTGCGCAGTTCGGCGTCGGCATCGTCGTCGGCCCCCACCTCGGCCTCGGTCAGCGGACCGTTCAGCGACCGTGCAGCATAAATGGCCGAGAGCTGGTCCAAGGTGGTTCCGCTGCCGTGCATCACTGCCGCCGTCACGGTGCCACCGGTGCCGGCGGTCAACACGAGCGCGCGCGCCTGCTCCGGCCCGGTTCCCCGATCGGCGGCCGTGGCCGGGAGCGTGCGGTCTGCGCCGGGCGCTATGGACATTTGCGTGCCGAAATCGGTCAGTGCACGGGCCTCGGTGGAGGCCGTGTAGCCGGTGAACTGGGGCACCAGCCAGTGCGCCAGGCCCATCACCGGCCCCAGGCCCAGGAGCACGACGGCGGCCACCGCCACCGTGCGCCGCAGGCCGCTGCGCGACCGGCCCCACGAGTCCATGCCCAGCTGCATTCGGTTTCCGGCGATCAATGCCGCGCCCAGCAGCAGGAACATTGCCACGGAGACAAAGGGACCCGTAAACGGTGTGACCACGGCTCCGGGCGCCACCGCTGTGGCCAGCATGGACGAGCCATAGGAAGCCGCCAGCGCCAGGAAGGCGCCGAGCCAGAGCAGTCGTGCGCGGGCGGCGCCGTCGCCCCGGACCGCGCCGGCTACGGCCAGCGCGAGCATCGGCACGGCCGCGACCAGTGCGTAAACCAGCGCCCACGGCCCGCTGGCCAGGTTTTCCAGCAGTCCGGCTCCGGCGAGTCCGTCGGCGGGTCCGAAGGCCAGCGGGAAGCCCATCATCTGCTGCCAGAGCGGGGCGGCGTTGAAGGCCAGGGGCAGGCCGGGGTCGCTCAGCAGCGCGCGCGGTTCGTTCAGTGCGGCGATGACCATCGGCAGGGCCAGTGCCAACGGCGGGACCAGCGACCACCAGACGGTCTTGGCCCGGCGGCCCAGCGAGAGCACCAGGATCAGAACGAAGACAACGGCCACCGGCAGCAACGCCGGCGCCGACGCCGTGATGCCGGCCAGGCAGAGCCCGGCGGCCGCCGCCGCGGTCCATGAGGGATTCCCGTTGATGCCGGGTTTGTGCACGGTCTCGTGCTGCAGCAGCGGGCGGTTGGCATCCACGCGCTGGACGGCCGAGCCGGTGGCGCGCAACAGGCCGAGCACGGCCCAAGGGATCAGCAAGTGGGCTATCAGCGCACCCAGGCGTCCAGTGCCCAAAGCGACTTGGAACGCGGGAACGCTCGCCCAGAAAATGGCGGCCCAGAAACGCAGGCCGCGCCGCTGCGTGAGGGCCCCGGCAGCAAACCAGGCCCCGGCGGCGGCCAACGGCATGGCCAGCATGACCAAGGCCACGACGGCGGCGGATCCGTTCCCCAGCCCGAGCAAAGCCAGGACTGCCAGCACGTAGCCGAAAGGGTCGCCGTGCCCGGACATTCCCGAACCGAGCGAGACCCACCAACTGGAAGCGTTGTGCCAGATCTCGGCGACGGTGGCGGATACCGGCAACAGGCCGCCGCCGACGAGCGCGGGCGCCCCGAAGAAGTCGAACATGCCCACCGCGGACACGATGGCCAGCACGACGGCGGCAACCACCAGCCCCGTGCCGACCCAGGTCCGCGCGGGCGCCGCCAGCGCGGCGAAGTCATCGGACCCGCCGGTGGGCTGGTCGCTGCTGCCGGCATCCGTGCCGGAGCCGTCCCCCACCACGCCGGCGGCGAGTTCGGGGCGGAGGGACTCGGCCAGCGCACGGCGGTAGTTCCAAACCTCGCGCTGCGGCACCATCAGCGAGCGCACTATCCCCCGCGAGGTCCTGCGGGTCTTGGCCGCCTGCCGCCGCGAGGCAAAGTATCCGACCGGACGGAAGAGGGCCACGAGGGTGGCGCCGAGTTGCCGCAGGCCGTGCATCGGGTCCTTGGCCACCACCGACGCCAAGAAGCTGTACAGCCCGCCCAGCAAGGCGCCGATCCACAAGAACGGCACCTTCCACCACGCCGCGTGCTTCAGCCGCAGATAGATTTGAGCCTTGCGGGCTGCCTTGGCGGTGGTGTGGTCGCTGGCCCGGGTGGCGTGGCGGACCGTGGCGGTCGGCACTACCACCACCCTGTGTCCGGCCAGCCGGTTCCGCCAGCACAGGTCCAGGTCATCGCCGGTCCCGGGCAGGGCCGAGTCGAACCCGCCCAGCTGGTCCAAGACGTCGCGGCGCACCAGCATTCCAGCGGAGTTGACGGCGAAGAAGTCGCTGCGCCCGTTGTACTGGCCCTGGTCCAGCTCATCCAGGTCGATCATGGTCAGCCGTTCGGCCCAGCGGCTCACGGTCAGGCCCACGTCGACCAGCCGGCGCGGGTTGTCCCAGTCCACCTGCTTGCAGCCGGCGATGGTGACGGAAGGCGCCGTTTCCACGGCGAGCAGCAGTTCCTCGAGGGCGTCCGGTGCCGGGGCGGAATCGTCGTGCAGCAGCCACAGCCACTCCTGCACCGCGGGGCCTTCCTCGGTGTGCTTGGGCAGCTCGGCCAGCCCCACCCGCACGGCTGCACCGAATCCGGCGCGGCCGGAAGCCGATGTCACTGGGGCCCCGGCGGGCAGTTGGGTGCGCAGCAGGTCCGCGGACGCGTCGGACGATCCGGTATCGACGCCAAGATAGGCATCGGCTGGCCGCGTCTGCTGAGTCAGCGCGGCCAGGGTCTGCGGTAGGTATGACGCGCCGTTATGGGCTACAACAACGGCGGTAACGCGAACTTGCTGCTGAATTAGAGCGCTCTTTTCCGTAGCCGGCGGCGCTCGCGCTCCGACAGCCCTCCCCAGATGCCGAACCGCTCGTCATTGGCCAGCGCGTACTCCAGGCACTGCGAGCGCACCGTGCACGCGCCGCAAACCTTCTTGGCATCGCGGGTGGAGCCGCCCTTCTCCGGGAAGAATGCCTCCGGATCTGTCTGCGCGCAGAGGGCATCGGCCTGCCAGCCGAGTTCGCCCTCATCCTCGTAGCCGGTACCGAAACCGGGCAATCCGATCCACAGCGGCTTCTGCGCAGGTTCGGCTTCCGGTTCCCGCAGCAAGCGCGGAGCGGACAGCTCCAGCACCTCGGCTTCGGGCTCCTCCGCCAACGCTTCGTGTGCCGCCAGGAACGCGGTTGCCGCGTCCTCGAGCGTCTGTTGGCTGGATTCGCGGAAGCGCTCTGCCGCCGCCGGATCAGCCGGATCCACATACCAATCTGCCGGTACGCCGCGCGATCCCTGCGATGCCGAAGCCTGTGCCTCTAGCTCCCGCCGGTGCGCAATACGTTCTGCCTGCCCCATCAGCCCTCCCGGTGTTGCTGTACCAGCATGGTGCTAAGTTCGACTCCAGTGCTGGATCTCAGCGCCGAATACGAGAATGCTGTTACACGTTTAATACCTAATTACACGGGTGTAATCCGGTTCAAGTCAAGTGCCGGCGGGAATCTTAGAGAAAGGCGGGCCCAAAACGGGGCACGCCACGCGAAGATCTTGCCGTCGTGACGCACACCACACCTCCAACAGCTAACGAAACCCCGGCCACCGCCGCGCCGCGACAGGTGTCCGCCACCCGCACCAGCCGCCCCAAAGGAACACCGTGAAACCTTCCGTCAGCATTGCCGACCTGCTCGCCCGGCTCCGCCCCGACTCCTCCCCCTGCCTGGTCTGGTACGGACCGGCGGGAGATCGAGTCGAGTTGTCCGGCCGCGTCATGGACAACTGGGTGGCCAAGACCGCCAACCTGCTGGCCGAGGAGTTGGACGCCGGCGAAGGAACAACCGTGGGCCTGCGGATGGATCCGCACTGGCGGTCGCTGGTCTGGGCGCTGGCGGCATGGCAGGCCGGCGCTACCGTCCGGCTGGACCCGGCAGGACCCGCCCCGGACGTGTTGGTCTCGGCCGATCCGGAGCTGTTGAGCGGCGACAGCACGCACCAGGTACTGGTGGCCCTGGGCGCACTCCAGCTGCGCTGGCCGGGGGAACTGCCCGACGGCGTCCTGGACTACGCGGCGGAAGTCCGGTCCTATGCGGACGCCTACCTGGGTTTGGACACTCTGGCGGCCGACGGCGTGGCCCTGGAGTACGACGGCGGAGACCTCACCTTCGGCCAGTTGCTCGGCCAGCCGGCACCGGCCCGGATCCTCCTGGTACCGGCGCAGACCGACTGGCCCGAGGTGCTGCGCGAGGCCCTGGCGACGTGGCAGGGCGGCGGCACCGTGGTCCTGGTGCACGCGGACGTTGAAGTGACCCAGCGCTTGTTGGACAGCGAACGGGTCAGCGCCCGGCTCTGACGGAACCACTCACCGGCGTCCGCGCGGGTTTCGGGCGTGCCGGCGCTCCGTGCCGTCTAGCTCCTGGTGGTGCCGGAGGCCTGCGGCCCGTCCACCTCGGGCGAGTCCGCCGGCACCTCCGTCGCCACGTGCTGGCCGTGCTGGCTTTCGAAGATTTCCCGGTCGTCGGCGAACTCCGGCTCGGCGTCCAGTTCCGCGTTGAACACCAGGAAGCGGTAGGCGAAAAACCGCATGACAGTGGCCAGGACCGTACCGAAAATACCGGCAAACAGCAGCATGGTGGGTTCGGTGACCTCCAGCGGGTACCGGACGATCCACACGCAGCCTGCGGAAATGACCATGCCGATGACGTTGATCACGACGAACAGCACGAGTTCGCGCAGCGCGTTCGCTTGGCGGCGGTGGCGGAACGTCCAATAGCGATTGGCCACCCAGGAGAACAGTGTCGCGACGGAGGCCGAAACAAAGCGGGCCTTGACCACGCTCTCTTCCATCGGCCCGTTGATCAGCCACCAGTACACGCCGTTGTCCACGATGAAGGCGATCCCGCCGACAGTGCCAAACTTCGCGACTTCCCGCCAAAAGAGGGAAACCAGGCCGCTGATGCGCTCGGAAATAGTTCGATTCATGATCGAAGGAAGAGCCCTTTCGTTCTGGCGCCGGAATCGTGCCGGCCAACGCATCATTGTATTGCCCCAGACTGGACGTTACCTAGGACATCCCGGCGCGGGGGTCCGCAATGCAGTTCTGCCAGAGTCGGTTCGGTAACCTGACAGGGTGAGTTTTCCAGTTATCGGTGTAGTGGGCGGCGGCCAACTCGCCCGAATGATGGCCCCCTGTGCGGTAGAACTCGGCTTTGAACTGCGGGTTCTGGCCGAAGCCGAGGATGTCTCGGCGGTCTCCGCCGTGGCCAAGGCACCGGTCGGCGACTACCGGGACCTGCAGGCACTGCGCGACTTCGCCCAGGGCCTGGACGTGCTGACGTTCGACCACGAGCACGTTCCGACTGAACACCTGCAGTCCCTGATCGCCGAGGGCGTGAATGTGCAGCCGCATCCGGACGCCCTGATCCACGCGCAGGACAAGCTGGTCATGCGCGAGGTGGTGGACAAGCTGGGGCTGCCGAACCCGGCCTGGGATGCCGTCTCCACCGTCGACGAACTCGTGGCCTTCGGCGAGCGGACCGGCTGGCCCGTGGTCCTCAAGACGCCGCGGGGAGGCTACGACGGCAAGGGCGTGCGGATCATCCAGGATGCCGCCGCGGCCGCCGACGCCGCCGACTGGTTTACCGGCGGCGCACTGCTGGTCGAAGAGAAGGTCGACTTCAGCCGGGAACTCTCGGCGCTGGTGGCCAGGACGCCCTCCGGCGAAGCCCGGGCCTGGCCGGTGGTCCACACGATTCAAGTGGACGGGGTCTGCGATGAAGTGATCGCGCCCGCACTGGATCTGCCGGATGAAGTCGCCGAGGCTGCCCAGCAGGCCGCGCTGCAGTTGGCCGACGAGCTCGGCGTGACCGGCGTCATGGCCGCCGAATTGTTCGCTACACCCGGCCGTGGTGCCGGCTTCGTGATCAACGAACTGGCCATGCGCCCGCACAACACCGGCCATTGGACCCAGGACGGTTCCGTCACCAGCCAGTTCGAGCAGCATCTGCGGGCGGTCCTGGACCTGCCGCTGGGCGATACCGCCGTGCTCGGCGGCGTCGTCGTGATGAAGAACTACCTGGGCGGCGCAAACACTGATTTGTTCTCGGCTTACCCGCGCGCGCTGGCGGCCGAGCCGGCCGTCAAGGTCCACGGCTACGGCAAGTCGGTCCGCCCCGGCCGCAAGATCGGCCATGTTAACGTGGTGGGCCGGGACGCGTCGCAGGTGGAGGATTTGCGCCGGCGCGCGGACCGTGTTGCCTCGATCATCCGTGACGGTGTGGATCCCCAGGAAGGCAAGCCATGAGCCAAAAGCCGATAGTCGGCGTCGTGATGGGTTCGGATTCCGACTGGCCCGTGATGGAAGCCGCCGCACAGGCGCTGGAAGAATTCGGCATCCCCTACGAGGCCGACGTCGTATCCGCGCACCGCATGCCGGAAGACATGATCAGCTACGGCAGGGAAGCCCATACCCGCGGCCTGCGCATCATCATCGCCGGCGCCGGCGGTGCCGCGCATCTGCCCGGCATGCTGGCCTCGGTGACTCCGCTGCCGGTGATCGGCGTGCCGGTGCCGTTGAAGTATTTGGACGGCATGGACTCGCTGCTCTCGATCGTGCAGATGCCTGCCGGCGTTCCGGTGGCCACCGTGTCCGTCGGCGGAGCCCGCAACGCGGGGCTGCTGGCCGTGCGCATGCTGGCCGCCGGCGGCGATGGGCTGGCCGAACGGCTGCAGCCTGCCCTGCTGGAGTTCGCCTCCGGCCTGCGGCAGGCCGCCTACGACAAGGGAGCCGCCCTGCGCGAACGCGTCGCCGGCTCCGGCGGGGCCTAGCCGGTGAGTCCCCAGCCGACCACGCGGCCCCCCGGCCCGTCGGCCCGCGGAGTGACGGATCCGGTCCGCTACCCGCAGCACGCCTCGGCGCCCGTGCGGACCAAACGCGCCTTCGTCCTGCTGCTGCTGACCTTGCTTATCCCCGGCAGCGCGCAGGTGGTGGCCGGTGACCGTGCCCTGGGCCGGCGCGCGCTGGCCGTGACGCTTCTGGTCTGGGCGGCCATCCTGGCGGCCGGCATTGTGGCCTTGGTGGACTGGCCGCTGCTGGTGAACCTGGCCACCGGCCGCTGGAGCTCGCTGGTATTGGTGGTGGTGCTGGCCGCGCTGGCGCTGTTCTGGGCCTTCCTGTTCCTGAACACGCTGCGCATCATCAGGCCCAGCCTGCTGGCCCCGGGAGCCAAGCCCGCGGTGGCGGTGGCACTGGCCGTACTGATGGTGCTCACCAGCGGCAGCCTGGGCTACGCCGCCTATCTGCTCAACGTGAGCCGCAATGCCTTCGGCACCATCTTCGAAACCCGGCCGGCCTTCGACCCGGTCGACGGCCGCTACAACTTCCTGCTGATGGGCGGCGACGCCGGCGCGGGACGGGTCGGGCTCCGCCCCGACAGCATCCAGGTGGTCAGCGTGAACGCGAAGACCGGGCACACCGTCATGTTCGGCATTCCGCGCAACTTCCAGAACGCTCCGTTCCCGGCCGACTCCCCGATGCACGCGGTCTACCCGGAAGGCTTCAACTGCGGCGACGAATGCATCATCAACGCCCTGTACGTGGACGTGGAGCAAAACCATGCCGACCGCTACCCGGGTGCCAAGGACCCCGGTGCGGAAGCCATGAAGGACGCCGTCAGCGGCATCTTGGGCATCGACATCCAGGCCTACGCCCTGGTGGACATGGGCGGCTTCGAGGCCTTGGTGAACGCGATGGGCGGCATCACCGTGGACGCCGGCGGCTGGGTGCCCATCTCCAACAGGACCATTCCGGGCACCAACCAGCATTACCCGCCCAAGGGCTGGATCGCCCCGGGCATCCAGAAGCTGGACGGCTATCACGCGCTCTGGTACGCCCGCTCGCGTGAGTTTGCCACCGACTACGACCGCGTCCAGCGCCAGCAGTGCGTGATGTCGGCGATGGTCAACCAACTGGACCCGGCCACGGTGCTGACCCGTTTCCAGCAGTTGGCCGAGGCCGGCGAGCAGGTCGTGGAAACGGATATTCCCAGTTCCCAGTTGGGCAGTTTCGTCTCGCTGGCGCTCAAGGCCAAGGACCAGAAGATGCAGCGGCTGACTATTGGTCCGCCGGACTTCGGCACGGCGGCGGACAACTTCGTCACCTACCCGGACTTCTCCCAGATCCACTCACGGGTCCAGAAACTGTTCAGCCAGGAAACGGAGACTGAAAAGAAAGCCAAGAACGACGGCGGTGGCTCCGGCGGTGCCAAGCAGCCGAAGAAGTCGACGCCGAAACCGGCGGACACGCCCGCGGCGGCCGCTCCTCAGATCACCGAGGAGTACCTCCAGCAGCTGGCCGAGATTGGCGATACGGCTACGCTCGGCTCCCTGCTGGCCGACAACGGCAAGTGCTCGCTGCCCTGATTTTGGCTTTCCGGTGAGGCCGGGGCGGGCCGGGCGGGATGACGGTTCGGACCGCCGGGGTGCCGCCAGGCTGTTCCGGCAGGATCATTTTGCACACACGGACGAGGAAGAGGCTTCAAGATGTACCGGTTGACCAATGTATTGCGACCCTATGCGTGGGGTTCGACGACGGCGATCGCCGAGCTCTTCGGCCGGGAACCGTCCGGCGGCCCGGAAGCCGAACTCTGGATCGGTGCGCATCCCGATTCTCCCTCCACGGTGCAGCTGGCCGATGGCGGCCGGCCGCTGGACGAATTCATCAAGGAGAATCCGGGCGCCACCCTGGGCGAACCGGTGCTGGGCCTGTTCGGCGCCACCCTGCCGTTCCTGACCAAGGTCCTGGCCGCCGATTCGGCCCTCTCGCTCCAGGTCCACCCCACGCTGGAGCAGGCAAAGTCCGGATACGCCGCGGAGAACGCCGCCGGCATCTCCTTCAACGACCCGCAGCGCAGCTACCGGGATGACAACCACAAGCCGGAGATGATCTTTGCGCTCAGCGACTTCCAGGCGCTGTGCGGTTTCCGTCCCCCGCGCGACGCCGCCCGGCTGCTGGCCGGCCTGAGGCCGAAGCTGGCGGACGCCGGCGCCGCCCTTGACCTGCTGGACGACGTGCTGCACTTGCTGGACAACGGCGATGAGGAAGCGGCACTGCGCGGCGCCTTCGTGGCCCTGCTCGACGGCGGCGACCGTTCCACCGGGCTGGCCACGGACACCGCCCGGGTGCTGGCGGCCGCACCGGCCGGCAGCCTGGGCAGCGAATACGCAGCTGCCGCCCGTCTGGCAGAACTCTATCCGGGCGATCCCGGCGCCTTGATCTCGCTGCTGCTCAACCTGGTCAATCTCTCCCCCGGCCAGGCTCTCTGCCTGCCGGCCGGCAACATCCACGCCTATCTGCAGGGGCTCGGCGTGGAGGTCATGGCGACCTCTGACAACGTGCTGCGCGGCGGACTCACGCCCAAGTACATCAATGTGCCGGAGCTGGTGAAGATCACCGATTTCCGGCCGATCACACCACCGTTCGTGGAACGGACCACCACCGATGCGGGTCAGGAGCTGTACTGCCCGCCATTTGCCGAATTCCAACTCCAGCGCATTGAATTGTCCGATGGCGGCAGCCCCGTCCCGCTGGCCCAGCATGGTCCCACCATCGTGCTGGCGGTCTCTGGGAGCGTGCTGCTGGACTCGCCGAGGTCCGACCTGACGATCAGCCGCGGCGAGGCCGCCTTCATTCCCGCTGCCGAACAGCCGGTGAACGTCCATCCGGCCGGCGGAACGGAGGCAGGTGCCGTGCTGTTTGCGGTCACCACTTCGGGCAGCACACATGAATTCGACGAACAACGAACGGGAGCAACACTTTGACCGCTTCGATCCTGCAGTCCGAGCCGTGGGCCCGCTTCCAACGGAGCCTGGGCAAAGAGGTATTCGAACGCAGCGGAGACGGCTGGGCTTTTCTGGCCATCATGGAAAAGACGCCGCTGGGGCGCTTCCTGTATGTACCGTATGGCCCCGCGGCGGCAGACCACGCTGGCCTGGTCCGCGCCCTGGCCGCACTGCGCAGCTTGGCTGCCGAGCAGCACGCCCACTACGTCCGGATCGAACCGGTGGGCACCGACCTCGGGCAACGGCCGCAGGCGGCGTTGCAGTCACTGGGTCTGGTCAAGGCGCCGGTGGATGTCCAGCCGAAGCTGACCTGGATGCTGGACCTCAAGCAGCCGGAAGAGGAGTTGCTGGCCGGCATGCGCAGCACCAGCCGGAACCTCTACCGCAACATCCACAAAAAGGGCGTCAGCTTCGACGTCTCCTCCGACCCCGAAGACATCGGCATCCTCCTGGAATTCCTGCACGACGTTTCCGAACGCGCAGATTTCAAGGCCCAGTCCGATGACTACTTGCGCCACGCTGCCCGGAACCTGGTCCCGGCCGGCGCGGCCAAAATCTTCACCGCTCGCTTGGACGGAAAGCCGATCGCGGCGGCGCTCTCCTACGACACGGAATCGACCCGGGTCTACGCGCACGCCGCGGCTGACGACGCCCACCGCAAGCTCAATGCCGGAATTCCGCTGGTGGTCACCATGATGATGGATGCCCGGGCTGCAGGCATCGAGCGCTTCGACATGTGGGGCGTCAGCCCGGAAGACGAGCCCGACCATCAATGGGCCGGGTTCTCGCGGTTCAAACGTTCGTTCGGCGGCTACGAGGTCAGCTACCCGGGCAGCTGGGACCTGCCGGTCAACCAGCTCATGTACCGGGCCTACCTGTTCACCCGCGCGGCCCGCGAGGCGGCCGGCCCCGCGGTACAGAAGGCGCGCACCGCCGTCGTTCCCGCGGCAGACAGGGTGCGCACCGCCGTCGTGCCGGCCCTTCGAAAGCTGCGCGGCAAGCTGCCCCGCTGACAGGTCCCAGCTGGCCCGCCCTGCAGGCCAACCCGCAGGGAAGCCGCGAAAACCCCGCACCAGCCACTGGGCCGGTGCGGGGTTTTCGTTGTGCTGAGACCGTCCGCGTTGCGGTGTGGCGGTCCGCTAGAACTTCCGCTCGAAGCGCTCCCACTTGTATTCCTGGTGCTCGCCCTCGACAAACCTGATGGTGCCGGACTTGGAGCGCATCACGATCGACTGCGTCAGGACCTTGTGGTTCTTGTACCGGACGCCGCGCAGCAGGTCGCCGTCGGTGATGCCGGTGGCCACGAAGAAGCAGTTGTCGCTGGTGACCAGGTCATCCGTGGTCAGCACCCGGTCCAGGTCGTGGCCGGCGTCGATGGCCTTCTGCTTTTCCTCGTCGCTGGTGGGCCAGAGCCGGCCCTGGATCACGCCGCCCAAAGACTTGATGGCGCAGGCCGTGACGATGCCCTCCGGGGTGCCGCCGATGCCCATCAGGACGTCCACGTCGGTGCCTTCACGGGCGGCTGCGATGCCGCCGGCCACGTCGCCGTCCATGATGAACTTGGTGCGTGCGCCTGCCGCCCGGATCTCCTCCACGTACGGCTTGTGCCGGTCTCGGTCCAGGATCATCACGTTGATCTGGTTGATCTTCTTGTTCTTCGCCTTGGCGATCAGGTGCAGGTTCTGCTTGATGGGCAGGCGCAGGTCCACCAGGTCGGCTGCCTCGGGGCCGGTGACCAGCTTCTCCATGTAGAACACGGCCGAGGGATCGAACATGGTGCCGCGCTCGGAGACAGCCAGTACGGAGAGCGCGTTGTTGATGCCCAGCGCCGTCAGCCGGGTGCCGTCGATCGGGTCCACGGCGACGTCGCACTCGGCGCCGGTGCCGTCGCCGACCTTTTCGCCGTTGAACAGCATCGGGGCTTCGTCCTTTTCGCCCTCGCCGATGACCACCACTCCGTTGAAGCTGACGGTGGACAGGAACGCCCGCATGGCGTCCACGGCCGCGCCGTCGGCGCCGTTCTTGTCCCCGTAACCCACCCAGTGGCCGCCGGCAATCGCAGCGGCTTCGGTGACGCGCACCAGTTCCAGGGCCAGGTTGCGGTCCGGCTCATTGTCACCGACGCGCATCGACGGCGGGAAGTTGGAAAAGGGATCAGCCTGGGCTTCGTGGGACACTTCGACCTCATCTTCGAGTAGCTCTTCAGACAACACCGGCTGTGGTGCCGTGGTGGATGAATCTGCGCTGCGGACATCTTCCATTGCTTTTGATCATAGTCGCCAGCACCCGGTGATCCAGCTCGCCCGGGTCAGCGTCCGGCCGCCGGACGGCCGACCGAGTGCGCGCCGGAGGCGGGTATCTGAGATCATGGAACGGTGAGTGAAGTACGCCCCGAGGAATCGATCGAACCGGCCGGATCGGCTGAATTGCCCGTCAAACCTGTCCTGACGGCCAAGCAGGCCAACCGGGCGAAGGCACCGGTAGTCGGCATGTTGCTGGCCGTGGGCCTCACGCTTGCCGTGCTGCTGCCGGTGATGTTCCTGAACCCGGGCAGCAAGCCCGATGTCTACAAACGTAATATTGACGTGCCCGGCGTCGCGCTCCAGGCCGAATCCACCGCGGGCTACCGGCCGCTCGCCGTTGACCTTCCGGAGGGCTGGACATCCAACTACGCCCGGTGGAATACCGGGGGCACGGCCCAGGTACCGGCCTGGGAGGTCGGCTATCTCACGCCCGGCGAGCAGTACATCGGGCTGATCCAGACCAACAAGGCGAATCCCACCTGGATTGGCCAGGTAACGAATAACGCACCGGTGACCGGTGACCGCAAGGCCGGCGCCAACTGGGAACTCCGCGATGCCGGCCAAGGCGAGCGCAGCCTGGTGCTGAAGCGCGGCAAATTCACCGTCATCCTCAGCGGCACGGCCGAGCTGGACGAATTCGATGTGCTCGCCACCGCCGTCGTCAAAGCGCTGGACAGCAAGTAACCAAAGCCCCCAAAGCGTCGCGAATGCACGGTGAGGGCAACACAAAGCAGTAAGGTTGCTTCGTGCCCACCTCACTGACTCCCGCCCAGGCCTGGCAAAAACTTCTCGACGGCAATGCCCGCTTTGTTGCCGGCACGTCGGTCCACCCCAATCAGGACGCCGCCCGCCGCAGTTCGTTGGTCAACGAGCAGAATCCTTACGCCATCATCTTCGGTTGTTCCGATTCCCGGCTGGCGGCCGAGATCATTTTCGATCTGGGACTGGGCGATGCCTTCGTGGTCCGCACCGCCGGGCATGTCCTCGGCGACGCGGTGATCGGCTCGCTGGAATACGGCGTGGATGTGCTCAATGTCCCGCTGATCGTCATCCTGGGCCACGACAGCTGCGGCGCGGTGACCGCCGCCAAGGACACGATAGATACCGGCGTGATGCCGCGCGGCGGCCTGCGCGACCTGGTGGAGCGGATTTCTCCGTCGGTCCTTGCTGCCCGGCGTGCGGGACACGACGACCTCAACGACATGGTGATCGAAAACGTGCGCCAGTCCTCCGAACGCCTGCTGGACAGTTCACGCGCCATTTCGGAGGCCGTCGAAGCCGGCCGGACGGCCGTGGTCGGAGTCGCGTACCGGCTGGCGGACGGCCGCGCCGACCTGGTCGCAGGACACGGCGCGCTCTAGACCCGGCGCGGGTCGGTCGCCGCCGGGCAGAGACGCCCACGCCGCCCGGCCGACAGCCGCGCAACACGATTCGGAACCGGCGCCGCGGCGGGCCTAAGCTTGGAGCCATGACTTCTGCTGAATACCGCATCGAACACGACACCATGGGTGAGGTCCGGGTTCCGGTCAACGCCCTCTACCGTGCGCAGACCCAGCGCGCCGTCGAGAACTTCCCGATCTCCGGCAAGACGCTGGAGCGTGCCCACATCGAGGCCCTGGCCCGGATCAAGAAGGCTGCCGCCACCGCCAACGCCGAACTGGGCGTGCTGGACGGTGAGCTGGCCAAGGCCATCGCCGATGCCGCCGACCAGGTAGCCACCGGCCAGTACGACGGCGACTTCCCCATCGACGTCTTCCAGACCGGTTCCGGCACCTCCTCGAACATGAACACCAACGAGGTTCTGGCCGAGCTCGCCACCCGCGCGCTGAGGGATGCCGGCAGCGACAAGACGGTCCACCCCAACGACCACGTCAACGCCTCGCAGTCCTCCAACGATGTCTTCCCGACCTCGGTGCACGTGGCAGCCACCTCCGCGCTGATCAACGAGCTGATCCCGGCGCTGGACTACCTGGCCGCTTCGCTGGAGCGCAAGGCCGAGGAGTTCAAGGACGTGGTGAAGTCCGGCCGCACGCACCTGATGGACGCCACCCCGGTCACGCTGGGCCAGGAGTTCGGCGGCTACGCCGCCCAGGTTCGCTACGGTATCGAACGCATTGAAGCCTCGCTGCCGCGCGTGGCCGAGGTCCCGCTGGGCGGCACCGCCGTCGGCACCGGCATCAACACCCCGGCCGGCTTCCCGCAGCGCGTGATCGAACTGCTGGCCGCCGACACCGGCCTGCCGCTGACCGAGGCCCGCAACCACTTCGAGGCGCAGGCCAACCGCGACGGCCTGATCGAGGCCTCCGGCCAGCTGCGCAACATCGCCTACGCGTTCATGAAGATCAACAACGACCTGCGCTGGATGGGCTCCGGCCCCAACACCGGCCTGGGCGAGATCGCCATCCCGGATCTGCAGCCGGGCTCCTCGATCATGCCGGGCAAGGTCAACCCGGTCATCTGCGAAGCAGCCATCATGGTGGCCGCCCAGGTGGTGGGCAATGACACCACCATCGCCTTGTCCTCCACCAACGGCGCCTTCGAGCTGAACGTGGGCATCCCGGTGATGGCCGCCAACCTGCTGGAGTCCATCCGCCTGCTGGCCAACACCTCCCGGGTCATGGCGGACAAGATGATCGACGGGCTGACCGCCAACGTGGAGCGTGCCCGCTTCCTGGCCGAGGCCTCCCCCTCGATCGTGACCCCGCTGAACAAGTACATCGGCTACGAAAACGCCGCCAAGATCGCCAAGCACTCGGTCAAGGAAGGCCTGACCGTGCGCCAGTCCGTTGTGGCCCTGGGCTTCCTGGAGCGCGGCGAACTGACCGAAGAGCAGTTGGACTCTGCCTTGGATGTGCTGTCCATGACGGTGCCGCCGCAGGCGAAGTAGTACCCGGCTCCCACGCGGGCCTCAAGGGCGTTCCGGCTACGGCCGGGACGCCCTTTCGCTTCTCGGCCCCGCGCCCTGCCGCATACCACCGGCGGTGCGGTTTTCGGCGTGCTGCGTCCGTCAGGGCGAGGCCTTCCTGCGATTTTGGCCCTTACCGGGCTGAAACGATTGAAAGTAGCTTGTGCTGTGGGTTGCTGGTATTAGGATGAGGCGCACACGCGCCCCCTGGGGCGGGCGGTGGAGGCCGGATCTGCGGCCGCCGTCTGGTGCTTTGGGGGGCGTGCCGAAGAATGTCCAGGAGGTCTCCATGATTGGCGATTCGCAGACCCCGTCCCCGAGGACGGCCGACTACCCACTACCGGACCAACCGAAAACCACTGGACGATTTATCGTCGTCTTCGCCGACCGCTCAGATGATTGTGCCGGGATTTTAGCCGAGGCAGCAGGCCTGACCCACGTGACGGACAGCCGGGACTTCGGCACCCGCGGAGTGGATCCGGAGACGGCCTCCAGTGCAGAGGCAACGCTGTTCGCTAATCTGGGCATCGCCGTAGTCGACGCGGCCCCGGACCAAATCGGGGCGCTGCAAGTGAGTTCTGCGGACAAACACCGGGTCCTGTCGGTCTCGCCCGAACTCATCCACGATGTTTTGGGATCGGCCGACGACTATGTTGCCGGCTACCGCGACGGCGTGGCTGACCTGGCCGGACGCCTCGCGGCGGGCCCGCACACCGGGCGGGACAGCGCGTCCGCACCCGCGGATTTCGCCGACAACAACAACTTCACCTGGGGCCTGCAAGCGACCAGGGCCGTCTCGTCCCCCTATACGGGACAAGGCGTGCGGGTCGCCGTACTGGACACTGGCGTGGATGGTTCGCATCCGGATTTCGCCGGTCGCGGCGTGACCAAAGCCTCCTTCGTCACCGGCGAGCCGCCCCAGGACGGGCACGGACACGGCACGCACTGCATCGGGGTCGCGTGCGGCCCGAAAGTCCCCGGTACTGGTCCCCGCTACGGGGTGGCCCACGAAGCGGAGATCTTTGCTGGAAAGGTGCTGAGCAACGCCGGCTCCGGCACCGATGCGGGCATCCTGGCAGGGATCGACTGGGCCGTGGGCAACGGCTGCGCCGTGATTTCTTTGTCACTGGGCGCCGATGTGGCACAGATCCACCCACCCTACACAGCTGCCGGAAGCCGGGCGCTGGAACAAGGATCCCTGATTGTCGCCGCGGCGGGCAATAATGCGGACCGGCGGAAGGGAGAATTCGGATTCGTGGGTTCCCCGGCCAACAGTCCGTTCATCATGGGAGTGGCAGCCCTGGACCAAGCCCTCGAGATCGCCTTCTTTTCGGCCCGCAGCCTTCCCCTGCGCGGCGGGCAGGTGGACTGCGCCGGCCCCGGCGTTCAGGTGTACTCGTCGTGGCCCATGCCGAAGCGCTACAACACCATCAGCGGAACCAGCATGGCGACGCCCCATGCTGCCGGGGTGGCGGCACTGTGGGCGCAGGCTACGGGCCGGCGAGGCCTGGAACTGTGGGCCACCTTGGTCCAGGAGGCCGAGCGCTTGCCCCTGCTTTCGGTCGACGTCGGCGCCGGGCTGGTGCTTGCCCCGCAATAATTTCTTCCCCCGGCCGGTCGCCGGAGACCTATCATGGGTGGTATGCAGATCACCGTTACGGTGCGCCATGACTACCTCTCCGATACCGGTCGGATTGCCGAGCAGTTGACGGCCGGCGGCATGCACGTGGAGAACGTGCTCTCCACCTTGGGCATGATCACCGGCTCACTCCCGGAAGGACAGCGCGCTGCCCTGGTCGAGATCGAGGGCGTCGAATCGGTCGACGAAGACCGGCAGGTGGTCCTGCCGCCGCCCGACTCGGACATCCAATAGCTTCAGCGGACAAACTCCGGGATGCCCGTGGCCCGCAGCGCTGCCTGCAGTCTGGCCCGATGGTAGTCGGTCAGCTCCGGAAGCTCATCCAGTCCGAACCAGCCGACCTCGGCCGACTCGTCGTCGTTGACTTGCGCGTGGCCGCTGAGGCGCCGGCACCGGAAGTTCAAGGTCAGGAACTGGGCTTGGTCTCCGTTGACGAACTGCATAGGGGCGCCCGCGTAGACCTCGGCCAACAGTTCAACTTCGGCCACGATCCCCGTCTCCTCCAGGACTTCGCGCACGACGCCCACGGCGGGCTGCTCCCCCGGCTCAAGAATTCCGGTAATCAGCGTCCAGCGCCCGTTGTCCGCACGGCGGCCCAGCAGCACCCGGTTTCGGTCATCCAGTACCACGGCCGTGACGCCGGGCAACCAGAGCAGGTCGTGGCCAATCTTTTCGCGCAGCCGCAGGATGAAATCGGGAGTGGGCATCATGCAAGCCTACGTCGCTACGTCGGCATCAGCAGCGCCACCCACGTTCCGGCAACCATGAATGGCCCGAACGGGATGTGGCTGCGCAGGCTGCCGCGCCGCAGCAGCACCAGCAGCAATCCGTACACTGCGCCCAGCAGGAACGAGGCGAACGTTCCCCACAGCAGGTACTCAAAACCCAGATAGCCCAGATACATTCCCAGCACACCGGCCAGTTTGACGTCGCCGAAGCCCATGCCCGCCGGATAGGCGAATCGGACCGTGAAGTAGAAGGCCCAGAGCAAGGCACCACCGGCGAGCACCCGCCAGAAGACACCGCCGTCGTGCCCGGCAAGCGCGGCTGCGAGCAGCAGCACCGAGGAGACGACGTAGGCCGGAAACACGATGCGGTTCGGCAGCCGGTGCGTGCGCAGATCGATCCAGCTCAACCCGGTCCCGACGACCAACAGGTACGTGCCAGCGGCCAGCAGCATCCAGAATGCCAGCGTATGGTCGGGCCACAGCAGCACCAATTCCTCGACCATGGACCCAACCTACTGCACGCCGGGCCAGCAGGCGTGCCCCGGCGGCTACACTGTGGATATGAACGGCGGGAGCGTGCTGCGAGCCGGCGACTCCGCCGGCAATGCGGAAATCTTCAGGTGCCTTTGCCGGTCCTCTCCGTGGAAGTGGGACTCGCTGCGGTTCGAACTGCGCGCGGTCAACCCCGGCGCGCCGGAGGGGGACCCGTCTGCCGGCATGCTGCGCGCCTGGACCCGGCGCCCGGGCGCCCTCCGGGTCGAATCGGGCGACGGCCAACTGCTCTACAGCACCACCGGCATCAACGACTCGCGCGACGGCTTCTACGTCAGTGCGACACGTAAGTCCTGGCTGCTGCCGCCGCACCTGGTCACGCCCGTCTTCAATGGCATCGATCTGGTCCGCCGACGGCCCGAGGCCGCCTACGGGGAACCTATCTTCGGCAACGGTCGCTGGTCGGCGATGCTGGATCCGGTGGAGCTGGCCGGCAGCGCTCCGGTGGCTTATGAAGCTCCCTTCGCCAACCCGGTCGAGATCCATGAACTGAGCGAAACCGAACACGGGGGCCGGCATACGCTGGAGGCCATCGTCTCGCCCAACCTCACGTATCGGCCGTACGACGCGGACCACCCGCTGCTTTTGGAAGGCCGCAGTCGCGTGCGGATCGACTGGCGCACGGGCATTTGTGTTTCCGCTGTCGCCTTGGACGGGCCGCAGCAGGGACGCGGGCATTCGCTCACCATCCTCGGCGTGGATGAGTACATGCTGGATGACCTGTTCCTGGAGGTCAGCATGAACCTCACCGATGTGCGCGAGCACATTCCCTGGCCCGTCCGGCCGCATCCGGCCTGACTGCTCTGCCCACTGCCGGACCGGGCCCTGGCTTGGGGGGATGGAGGCCAGGGCCCGGCGGCGTGAGCCCCGGCCGGTCTGCGGCTGCCGCGCAGGGCCTGCGTGCGCCGCGCCGCAGGCCTCAGGGTCACGGTTACAGAATCGCCGCGAGTCCTTGGGAAAACCCGGCACTGTACCGGCACCCCCGCAAATTGGGGGTGTGGTACTCCCCCACCCGGGGCTGTCCCGCCGACACGATGCCAGCACACTATGGTTGTGCACTCATTGGGGGGGTGCATCCATCGAGGGGGAATCGTGGAGCAATTGAGTGGACGGGCCATGCCCGTTTCGGTCCAAATGATCGGAAATTTGAGAATCTCGCGCGGAAATACAGTCCTGACGGCAGAGAAGCTCGGCGGACCAAAGCCGCGCCAAGTACTGGAGATCCTGCTGTTGAATGTCGGGTCGCCGATGTCCAAAGACCGCCTGGTGGACATGCTGTGGGGCGGCCGGGCGCCGGGCGAAGCCTTGGCCACCTTGGAAAGCTACGTCAGCATTCTGCGCCGCAATTTGCAGCCTGGCTGCGCGAAGTCCGGGCCGCTGCGCACCGCCAACGGCGGATACATGATCGACCGGGAGCTGGTCGACGTCGATCTGTACCGGTTCCAACGGCTGCTCCGCGCCGCCGAATTCGCGACTCCGGCCCATGCTTATCCGTTATTGACCGACGCGCTCTCGCTGGCGTCCGGGCCGCTGCTAGGTGATGAGCTGACTCCGGAATGGGCGGAGGAGGCACGGGCCGAGCACGCCGGGATGGTTCTGCACGCGCAACTGTTGGCGGCGGAGGCTGCGTTGGCCTTGCGACGCTCGGATGAGGCAGTGCTCTGGGCACAGCGCTGCGTTGCTGCCGCTCCGCTGAATGAAGCCGCCTGGGCGGCCCTCATCGTCGGGTTGGAACAATGCAACCGCCACGCCGATGGGCTGCAGGCCTACGACCGGTGCCGGCGCCTGTTCAATGACGAACTCGGCTGTTCCCCGGGCCCTGCCTTGCAGGAGGTGTACGGCCGTCTGCTGTCCGCCACGGCCGAGTCCGGCCTCTCCGAGGTACTGGCGGCGCTGCTGGTACTCAACGAAAGGCTGGCGCCGACTGCCACCCGCACGCAGCCGGCACCTCGACTGGCTTCTGTTCCGATCGAATCGCACTATGTGGCGGCCGGTGACATCGTCAAAACTTTCCTGACCAAGGCGCTCATGGCCGGATGAGCCTCACGAGGCATGGACTGTGCAAACCTGTACAACCTTTCACAGTCCATGCATACTCATAGTGGGGTCAAGTCATTCGTGTCTTGAGTTGGGGAAATATGAGCTCTTTGGGGATTGAGCGTAATCTCCGCGTAGCCGTGGTGGATGACCACACCACTTTCGCGGAGCTGTTGGCTGATGCGCTGGGCAGGGAACCGGACCTGATCAATGTCGGCCATGCCGCCGGCGTCGACGAAGCCGTTGTCTTGTGCCGGCGCTCCAGGCCCGACGTGGTGATCATGGACTACCACCTGCCCGACGGAGATGGGCTGGACGCCGCCGAACAGATCCTGGCGGCTGCCCCGGATACGCGGATCATCCTGCTGACCGGCAACCCGTCGCCCGATATTCTTGCCCGGGCCGCCGGATCCGGCCTGTGTGGTTTTTTGCCCAAAGACGGGTCGCTGTCCACTCTGCTGCAGACGATCAGGCACGCCACGAGCGGCAGCATGGTGGTCTACCCCGCCATCCTCAGCCAGAACCGCCGCCCGCAGGCTGCCAAGACACCGGGCGCCCCGGTTTTGACCGCCCGCGAGCGTCAGGTGCTGGCCCTCATGGCCGCCGGCTACGACGTTCGCACGAATTCGCGGACGCTGGGCATCTCCCAGCACACGTGCCGAGGCTATGTGAAGTCGATCCTGGCCAAGCTCGGCGCCCATTCGCAGCTTGAAGCCGTCGCCACGGCGCAGCGGCTGGAACTGCTGGGTGCCGGCCATGACCGTTGACCTCACTACCCGGATCCGGCGCAGGGTCCTCCCGGACGCCAGGGAAGGCAGCAGAAGGAACGGCTCGGAAATGCAGGCGGCCTTGCGGCGCTTCGCGTTGTCCGGGCTGGCGGCATTGATTATTGTCGCGGTTCCCGTGGTCGTGGTTGCCCGGTCGTTGGCGGTTGACCAAGCGCTGGCACACGTTGCCGAGCGAACCAGGCTGATAGTCGAGCATGAATTTGCGCCGAAGGTCACTGATGCGATGCTGGCCGGTGATGCCGCTGCCGTGAGCGAACTGGACGGCGAAGTTGACCCGCTGGTTCGCGACGGCCACGTCATCCGGGTGAAGATCTGGGATGTCGACGGGACAATTCTCTATTCGGATCTTGACCCACTGGTGGGACAGCAGTTCGACTTTCCGGACCAGTTGGTGGCCCAGCTGCAGAGCGGGACTCCCGTCTCGATGATTGGCACGCCGGGCCGGCAGGACAACATCTTTGAGCTAGACCACGGCGAATTCGTCGAAGTCTACGTACAGGCGACCGGGGGCAACGGCAGCGAGTACATCTTCGAGTTGTACTACCCGCCGGACGAGATCAACCGCATGGAGGACGAGATGCTCGGCGTCCTGCCCGTCGTCCTGGTTGCTCTGGCGTTGCTGCAGCTGCTCCAGTTGGCTCCGGCTATCCGCATGGCCCGGCGAATGCAAAAAGACGGTGAAGACCGCCGTCGGTTGCTCCAGCAATCCATCGCCGCCTCGGATAATGAACGCCAGAGGTTGGCCCGTGCCCTGCATGACGATGTGATCCAGGATCTGGCCGCGCTGGCCTACAGCCTGGAATCCCGCGAACAGCAGCAGGCAAGGCCAGACCGTGACTTCCAGGCACTGGCGAGGAACATTGTTCAAGGCAGCATCCGCAGTTTGCGCCGGATCACCGTGGCACTGTATCCGCCCGACCTCTCGGCTGTGGGCCTGCCAGTGGCCCTGGATGGATTAGGCGATCTGGTCCGGAAGCGCGGGTCGGACTGGCAGCTGGAGATGGATGCCTCCGCCTCGGCGGCCATCGTCCAACCTGCCCTGCTCTACCGCGTTGCACGGGAGGCAGTTACCAACGCCGCGAAGCATTCCCACGCCCAACTGGTTCGGGTATCGCTGACGGACTGGGGCGATGCCGTGCTACTGGAAATTGTCGACGACGGCGACGGTTTCAGTCCGGCCGAGGCGCAGCCGGACGGCCACCTCGGCCTCCGCATCCTGCGCGATACGGTGCACGATGCCGGCGGCACCTTGCTGATCGAATCCGCCCCGGGTGCAGGAACCCGAGTCGCTGTGACACTTCCGTCCGTCGGCGCGACATAGCCCCAGTCCGGGCCGGGCATCCGGCGGCGCCCGGGCCGAGGACTCAAAGAAGCGGGCCACCATCCGGCAGCCCGCTTCTTCGGAATGGCCACAGCGGCCGCTTAGATCTCCGACCCCTCCAACAACTCGGTCACCAGTGCGGCGATGGCCGAGCGCTCGGACCGGGTCAGCGTGACGTGGCCAAAGAGCGGATGTCCCTTGAGCGTTTCCACGACTGCCGCGATGCCGTCGTGCCGGCCCACCCGGAGGTTATCCCGCTGCGCCACATCGTGGGTCAGGACAATCTTGGAGTTCTGGCCGATCCGGCTCATCACCGTGAGCAGGACGTTCTTCTCCAGGGACTGCGCTTCGTCCACGATGACGAAGGAGTCGTGCAGGGAGCGGCCGCGGATATGCGTCAGCGGCAGCACCTCCAGCATGCCGCGGTCCATGACTTCCTCGACCACCTCCGTGGAGACCAGCGCGCCGAGGGTGTCGAACACCGCCTGCGCCCACGGATTCATCTTGTCCGATTCGGAACCCGGCAGATAGCCCAGCTCCTGGCCGCCGACTGCGTACAGCGGCCGGAACACCACCACCTTCCGGTGCTCGCGCCGCTCCAGCACCGCTTCCAGTCCGGCGCAGAGCGCCAGGGCGGATTTCCCGGTTCCGGCCCGGCCGCCGAGTGAGACGATTCCGACCTCCGGGTCCATCAGCAGGTCGATCGCCAGCCGCTGCTCTGCCGAACGCCCGTGCAGGCCGAACACGTCACGGTCGCCCTTGACCAGCCGCACCTGTTTGTCCGCGCCGACACGGCCGAGCGCCGACCCGCGGCTGGACAGCAGCACCAGCCCGGTGTTGGCCGGCATTTCCGCCGCCGCCGGAATGAAAACCGGCTCGTGCCCGTACAGCGTGTTGACGTCGTCGTCGGCCACATCCAATTCGGCCACCCCGGTCCAGCCCGAATCCTTGACCAGCTCATTGCGGTACTCATCGGCCTGGAGCCCCATGGCGGACGCCTTAACCCGCATCGGGAGGTCCTTGGAAACAACCGTGACGTTGCGGCCCTCGTCGGCCAGGTTTTTGGCCACTGCCAGGATCCGGCTGTCGTTGTCCCCGCCGCGGAATCCGGCCGGCAGCACATCGGGCGAGATGTGGTTCAGTTCCACTCGCAGCGTGCCGCCCTCCGCGCCGAGCGGGATGGCATGGTTGAGGCCGCCGTGCTCGACCCGCAGGTCGTCCAGCAGCCGCAGTGCCTTGCGGGCGAAGTAGCCCAGTTCCGGATCGTGCCGCTTGCCCTCCAGTTCGGTGATCACCACCACCGGCAGGATCACTTCATGTTCGGCAAACCGCAGCAGTGCCCGGGGATCGGACAGCAGCACGGAGGTGTCCAGGATGTACGACGCACGCGCTGTTTCCGGTTCCCCGGCGGAAACAGCACGACCGGACGCGGTGGCAGCTGCGGGCTGCTCCCCGGGTCCGGTCATGGCGGCGAGTCGCTGGTTCTGATTGGCGGTCATGCAGGCTCCCGTCCGGAGCACGGCGGCTCCGACTGATGTGAAGCGGGGCGCGGACGGTAGGCCACCAGGCCGGAACCGGCCTCCCCCGATGCAGCTTTCGCTGTGCGCATCAAACTGGTGGCCTCCCGATCAATCTGCGGATTGCTGACTGATGGTTCCAAATTACGCTGTTGTAATTCGCCCGCACAAGAGCCCGGACGAAGGCGTTTCTGCGAATTTTGGATGAACCGGACGACGCCGATGCGCCACCTGCCCGGTCTGGCCCGCCTCAGGCGCCGAAGCGGCGCTGCCGGCTGGCGTAGTCACGCAACGCCCGCAGGAAGTCGAGGCGCCGGAAGTCCGGCCACAGCGCCTCGCAAAAGTAATACTCGCTGTAGGCGCTCTGCCACATCAGGAAGCCCGAGAGCCGCTGTTCGCCGGAGGTCCTGATGACCAAGTCCGGGTCTGGTTGGCCGCTGGTGTAGAGGTACTGGGAAATATCGTCGACGGTGAGTGCCCCGGCGACCTCGGCCAGGCTCTTGCCATCGGCTTCAGCGTGGCGCAAGAGGCCTTTGACCGCGTCGACAATTTCACGCCTGCCGCCATAGCCCACCGCCACATTGACATGGACCCCCTCCACAGCAGCGGTCTGTTTTTCCAAGCTGCGGAGTTTGGCGGCGAGGTCGGCCGGGAGCGTCTCCAGCGCACCGACGGGATGAACACGAACATTCTTGCCCTCGCCCAACCGGTCCAAGGTGTTGCCAATCACACCCAGCAACTCGCGCAATTCGCCTTCCGAGCGGCCCATATTGTCCGTGGACAGCATGTAGAGCGTCACTACTTTGATGCCCAGGTCCCCGCACCAGCCGAGGAACTCGAGAATCTTGTCGGCCCCGGCCTGATGCCCTTCCCTCGTTGGCGCTCCGGCCAGCCTGGCCCAGCGCCGGTTGCCATCCACCACCACGCCGATGTGGCCCGGGATGCGGCCGGGTACCAGTGAACGCTGCAGGCGACGCTCGTAAAGGCGGTAGAGGACGCCGGGAAGAGACACAGCACCTTGCCTTCCTGATCGCCCATTCACGACTTCGAATTCTATCCTCCCGGCCAGCCGGTCCCGTACACCTCTCTAGTTACTGGTGAGTAACAAGAGTGGTTCGGCCGCTAGAATATGCGCATGAGCGAACAGCGTGCTGCGCCCGGGCCGTCGGGATACCGGCGCGATCACAACGGCTCGACCGCGCGGATGGAGGCGACGGACGGACCGGTCGAACGGGCCGTCGAGCAGGTTGCCGACGCTCTCAATATCAAACCTAAGTTCCGCGGCTGGCTGCACGCCGGCGCCGCTCCCCTGGCCTTGGCTGCCGGGATTGTCCTCGTAGCGCTCGCGCCCACCGCCGCCGGAAAATGGGCTTGCGCGGTCTACGCAGTGACCGGGCTGTTGCTCTTCGGCGTCAGCGCCGTGTACCACCGCGGCAACTGGAGCCCGCAGGTCAAGCTGCTGCTCAAGCGCCTGGACCATACCAACATCATGCTGGTCATCGCCGGTACCTACACGCCGCTGGCCTGGGCGCTGCTGGAACCGTCGAAGGCCACGGTGCTGCTCTGGCTCATCTGGGCCGGCGCCATCGCCGGCGTCGGATTCCGGGTGCTCTGGCCGCACGCACCGCGCTGGCTCTATGTCCCGGTCTACTGCGCGTTGGGACTCGCGGCGTTGTTCTACTTGCCCGACTTCTTCGCTGCCAGTGCCCCTGCCGCGCTACTGATCTGCGCGGGCGGCGCTTTTTACATTGCCGGCGCAGTCATCTACGGGATCAAGCGGCCGAACTTTTCGGTCACGTGGTTCGGCTTCCACGAACTCTTCCACGCCTTCACCGTGGTGGCTTTCATGTGCCACTACATCGCGATCATGATCGCGGTGCTAGGCTCCGCAGGCTGACGCCAGCCGCGGACATCCGGGGCCGTTCGCCGCTTTATTATCCTGCCCCGCCCAGCTCTGCCAGCAGGGCGGCGGGCGTTGCCACCGGGCGGCGGCACACCATCCCGCGGCAGACATAGGCCAGCACCCCGGCCGCCGGAACCGGCTTGTCCGCCAGCAGCGGGGCCGCCTCGTCCTGTCCCGGGTCCGCTGCGCGGCGGGCGACGACGATGCCGGGACTGCCGCTGGCGCGCGCCGCGGTGATCAGATCCGCGGCTGCTGCCGGGTTTCCGGTCACCGCCAGTTCGACCGGTCCGGCCGCGAGTGCCTGCGCAGCAGCCAGCCCCCACCCTGCGGCCCGTGGCGCCCGGGCGGCGATCCGGTCCAGATAACCGAGCAACCGGCCCGCCAGCTCGCGGTGCCTTACCGAGCCGCTGTAGGCCGCGTACGTGGCCAGCACACCGGCGAAGAGGCTGGTGCCGCTGGGCGTGGCGCTCTCCAGCGGGTCAGCCGGGGGAACGGCTCCGGCGGCAGCCGCCACCTGGGCGGCCGGGACAGCCTGGTCGCTGAGCGTGCCGTCCCGCAGGAACACCGCCTCCGCCCGCAGCACCAGCGCCTCTGCGGCGTGGTACCAACGGCCTTCCCCGGTAGCGGCGTAGAGCGAGAACAGCCCCTCCGCGCAGCCGGCATAGTCTTCCAGCAACCCTTCGAAGCGCTGCGCCGAACCGCCGTGCGAGACACGGGCCAGCCGGCCGCCGTCGTCGAGATGTACAGAAAGCACGTAGTTGGCCGCCGCCACGGCGGCCTCGGTGAGGTCGGCCCGGCCCAGCAGCTCTCCTGCCTCGGCCAGCCCCGCCACCGCCAGCCCGTTCCAGCCGGCCACAACCTTTTCGTCCCGTGCCGGCTGCGGCCGCTGCTGTCGGGCCGCCAGCAGTACCGGACGCAGCGACACCCAGCGTTGCCATTCGTCCGGTTCCAACGGGCGCCCGGGATGCAGCGTCGATCGGGTGGCAGTGACGTTGCCACGCTCGCCCACACTCATCAGCGGACGCGACCCAGCCGCCGTCGTCGTCTCCGAGCAGCTCGCGCAGCTCCGCCGGCGACCACAAGTAGGTTGCACCCTCGTGGTGGACACCGTCAACGATAGTGTCGGCGTCCAGCGAAGAGGCGATGCCGCCGTGGGGCAGTTGCAGCCGGTCCACCAGCCACCGGGCGGTGCCCGCCGCGACGGCGCAACCCAGTTCCCGTTCCGGCCCCGCCGGCGACTGCACGGCCCATTGGGCGTAAACGCGCAGCAGCTGGACGTTGTCGTAGAGCATTTTCTCGAAGTGCGGCACCGTCCACCGGCGGTCCACCGTGTACCGGGCAAAGCCACCCTCGAGCTGGTCGTACAACGCGGACCTGGCCATGGCCAGCAGCGTGCGGGCGGCCAACCCGGCGGCGAGTTCCGCCGATTCGGAGCGGGACGCTCCGGCATGCCGGAGCAGGAAGTGCAGCACGGCCGACGGCGGGAATTTGGGCGCGCCGCCGAAACCGCCGAAGACTGTGTCTTCCTGGCCAGACAAGACTTCGACGGCTTCTTCGAGGACTGCTTGGCGGTCCGCGCCCACGGCCTCGGAAGATGGCAGCCGTACCGGCCCCCCTACGCCGTCGGACGGCAACGGGTTACCGCCGGAGGGCAGCGGTAGGCCGCCGCCCGACTCCACGGAGAGGTCACCGAGGAGCCCGCGGTTCGCTTCCCCAGCCTGCGCCAACGCCTGCGCCACCGACGCTGCGGTGGTCTCGACGGCCCCGCGGCGCTGTTCCCAGGCCTCATGCACCGCTTGCAGCACCTGACGGAACGAGGGCTGGCCCGGCTGCGGCCGCGGCGGGAAGTACGTGCCGGAGTAAAAGGCCCTGCCGTCCGGCAGCGCGAACACGCTCATCGGCCAGCCGCCTTGCCCGGTCATGAGCTGAGTGGCGGACATGTAGACGCTGTCCACGTCCGGACGTTCTTCCCGGTCCACCTTGACCGGGATGAAGTGCTCGTTCAAATACTCCGCGGTGGCCTGGTCCTCGAAGGACTCCCCCGCCATCACGTGGCACCAGTGGCAGGCCGCATAACCCACCGAAACAAAAACAGGCACGTCGCGCAGACGTGCCTGTTCGAAGGCCTGGTCGCCGAATGGCCACCAGTCAACGGGGTTACCGGCGTGCTGGCGCAGGTAGGCCGAGGCCTCGGAGCGCAGGCGACCGGCCACGGTCAGTCGCCGCGGTCCGGGCGGCCGGAGCCGCGGTCGGGTTCGTTCATTCCGCCGGTCGCCGGCGCCTCACCCTCGGCATCGTGATCCGCCCCGACCTCGGCAGAGCCGGCCTGACCGGATGACCCCGCACGGGTCTGCTGTGCGCCGGCGTTAACGTTCTCTTCCAGCTGCGATCGGTAGCGGACCCGCCGGATGCGCCGGGTCATGTCCCAGATAAGGACGAAGACCACGGCCGCCAAGGCAAAGGTGAAGAAAAAGCCCCACGGCCCGGGCGAAACCTGGTCCGCGTCGAGTCCGGGCCGGAGAGTGGGCTCGCCGGCACCGGCGGCGACGGCGGCAAGGATCTGGATCAGGGGCAAATTCAGTCTCTTTCTGGGTGCGTCCGGGGCACGAGGCTCCGGCGCTGGTTGGCTGCAGGCACTATCTTATGCCCGCAAAGAAATCCGTTTCCGGCACGCTGGTCTCCACCCGTGCATGGATCAGCGAGAAGTCCTCCCACGGCCAGACAGTCCGCTGCATCTCCTCGGAGACGGCGAAGAAGAATCCGGCGGGCTCCACCTGGGTCCGGTGCGAGAGCAGCGCGCGGTCGCGATGGCGGAAAAAGTCGCCACAGTCGATTTGTGTAGTGGTGCGGTGGTTGGGCATCGGCGGCTGGTGGCCTTCGGCGTCGGCCTCCAGCCAGGCGGCAAGCCGCGCGGCGTAGGGCGACTGCAGCCCTGCTTCCTCCAAGGCGTAGTGCAGCGCGCGGAACCGCTCCGGATTGAAAGCGCGGTCATAGTAGAGCTTCAGCGGCTCCCACGCGCTGCCGGCCTCCGGGTAGCGCTCGGGGTCGCCGGCGGCGTGGTACGCCTCCACCGCCACCTTGTGCGCCATGATGTGGTCCGGGTGCGGGTAGCCGCCGTTCTCGTCGTAACTGATCACTACATGGGGCCGGAACTCGCGCACCAGTTTGACCAGCGGGGCTGCGGCCCGCTCCAGCGGAAGCGTAGCGAAGCTGCCGAACGGCAGCGGGGGCAGCGGGTCCCCCTCCGGCAGGCCGGAATCCGCGAAGCCCAACCAGCGCTGCTGGACACCCAACTCGGCCGCGGCCTGCGCCATCTCCCGCCGGCGGATCCCGGCAAGGTCCCGGTGCGCGTGGGGATCCGTGGCCGCCTCGGCATTGAGAATGTCTCCGCGTTCACCGCCGGTGCAGGTAGCTACCATCACCTCGACACCCTCGGCGGCATAACGCGCCATGGATGCCGCGCCCTTGCTGGATTCGTCATCCGGATGGGCATGGACCGCCAGCAGGCGCAGGCCGTCACTCTGCGCCGGCTGGGCTGGATCGAAGCTCACGTGGCTACTCCTGGGAAATCTTGCATGGGCGGGAGGATAAACTTGAGGGCGTGAGCACCGCAGGCCCCCGTACTCCTCAGACATCCTCCAGCTTAACTGTTTCCAACCGTTACGGCACACCGCGCCGGTCGCTGTCCCGCCGCGCCAAACTTGCTCTGGCTGGCGGCGCCCTCGGAGTCGCCGTTGTCGCCGCGGGCTTCTTCGCCCTGGGCCAGAACGAGGCACAGATTGACAGCAAGGACGTCGGCTTTGCGGTGGCCGACGCCGGGCACATGACCGTGGACTTCCAGCTCACCAAGGATCCGGAGGCCACCGTCCAGTGCGCAGTCAAGGCCCTGAGCGACGACTACGCCGTCGTCGGCTGGAAGGTGGCCACCATCGGTCCCGCCGAGGCAACGACCGCCGGAACCACGGCACACCGCGTCCAACTGCGAACTGAATCCTTGGCCGTCTCCGGCGGCGTGGACAGCTGCTGGGCCGCCGGCGCCAACAACTGACGCAGCGGTCCGCGCCACCGCTCTATCCCGTCCGTCCGCCCGAGCCCGCGACTTCCCCTGGAACCGAGGGAAAACACCCTTTACCACCTTGTTATTGGGAAAACCGGCGTCGGCTGACTACAATTGAGCAAATACATTCCGCCCCGCCTACCTGGTGAACTGGGAACATCCCAGAACGAAATGGTTCACCAACATGGCGGGGTCTTTGCATCAAGTGGCCGCCGGCATGGCGGCCTTTTGTGCAAAGTGCCACCGTGCCGGTCCGCGTCCAGCGGCTCCGGCAGCAACTAAGGAGAACTACGTGTCCACTTCCAGCGCACCTGTCGCCTGGCTCACTCAGGAAGCCTACGACCGCCTGAAGGCTGAACTGGATCACCTTTCGGGCCCCGGCCGGGCAGAGATCGTCGACCGCATCGAACAGGCCCGCTCCGAGGGGGATCTCAAGGAGAACGGCGGCTACCACGCAGCCAAGGAAGAACAGGGCAAGGCCGAGGCCCGGATCCGCCAGCTCACCGACCTGCTGCGGAACGCCCACGTGGGCGAGGCGCCGGCAGATGACGGAGTCGTGGAGCCGGGCATGGTCATCGAGGCAAAGGTCGCCGGCGACACCGAACGCTTCCTGCTCGGCAGCCGCGAGGTTGCCGGCGAAACCGATCTGGACGTGTACAGCGAAAAGTCCCCGCTCGGCGCGGCCATCCACGGCAAGCGGGCCGGCGAGTCCGTCACCTACACCGCTCCGAACGGCAAAGAGATCTCGGTGGACATCATCTCGGCCACCCCTTACGCCGGCTGATCAAGCGCACTGACAGACGCCGAAGGCGGGTTCCTGCGGGAACCCGCCTTCGGCGTCTGCACGTTCGATGGCCGGCGGCCGGCGCTGGAAACCCGAACGGTCAGTCGAGAGCGGGCCTGCGGCGGCGCAGCAGCACGGCGGCGACCACCCCGCCGGCCGCCCCGAAAAGGTGCGCCTGCCAGGAGATGCCGGGCATCGCCGTCGGCAGGACGCCCCACAGCACCGAGCCGTAAAAAATGAAGATGACCACGGCCAGCAGGATCTGCCGCCAACTGCGGTTGTAGAAGCCGCGCACCATCAGGTAGGCCAACAGCCCGAAGACCAGGCCCGACGCGCCGATCGTCAGCCCGGCACCCGTCAGCCAGACCCCCAGCCCGGAGGCCAGCCAGCTACAGGCGAGCACCACCAGGAACCGCCGGATCCCTTCCAGCAGCGTCAGGAACCCGAGCACAAGGAGCGGGAGCGTGTTGCTCAACAGGTGGCCGGTGTCAGCGTGCAGCAGCGGGCCGAAGAGCACACCGTCCAGCCCATCCAGCCGCCGGGGCGCGATCCCCAGCAGCAGGCTGAAGTAGCCGCCGGCGGCCAGATTAACGAAGAAGGCTACCCAGAGCAGCACCGCAAACGCCACGGCTCCTGCCAGAGCCTGGGCGGGGCGAAGTGCACGGCTGCGGGCCACGGGTCAGTGGACGACGACGGGCTGGAAGCCCTCGGCGCGGAGGCTCCCGAGCACCAGTTCGCAGTGCTCGTGGCCCTTGGTCTCGATGTCGATGGTGATGGCCACGTCGCCCATGCTGATGGAGCCGCCGATCCGGGTATGGTCCACGCGGGTGACATTGGCGTCGGACTCCGCGATGATCCGCGAAATCTGCGCCAGCGAACCGGGACGGTCATCGAGCATGATCCGGACGGACATGAAACGGCCGGAGGCATACAGGCCTCGCTGGATGACCTTAAGCATCAGCATGGGGTCGATATTTCCGCCGGAGAGGATGACCGCGGTGGTTCCCGGGTTCGGGATGACGCCTTCCATCAGGGCGGCCACGCCGACGGCGCCGGCGGGTTCCACCACGAGCTTGGACCGCTCGATCAAGAAGATCAGTGCGCGCGCCAGAGCGTCTTCGCTGACGGTGACCACGTCGTCGACCAGTTCCCTGATGATCGAAAACGGCAGCTGCCCCGGCCGGCCCACGGCGATACCGTCGGCCATGGTGGACACCTTCTGCAGCGGAACCAGCGCGTCCGCGGCCAGCGACGGCGGATAGGCGGCGGCATTTTCCGCCTGTACCCCGATGACTTTGATCTCGCGGCCCAGCTCCTTGGCCCTAGCCTTGACGGCTGTGGCGACTCCGGCCAGCAGCCCGCCGCCGCCGACTCCCATGACGATGGTGTCCACGTTGGGGACCTGTTCCAGGATCTCCAGGCCAAGCGTGCCCTGGCCGGCGATGATGTCCGGGCTGTCGAACGGGTGGACGAACACCGCGCCGGTCTCCTGCGCGTAGCGTTCGGCCTCGGCGAGTGCTTCGTCCACGTTGTGGCCATGCAGGACCACTTCGGCGCCATGGCCGCGGGTGGCAGCCAGCTTGGGCAGGGCCACCCCCATCGGCATGAAAATACGGGCCTTGATGCCAAGCCGCGCCGCAGCCACCGCCACGCCCTGGGCGTGGTTTCCCGCGGAGGCGGCCACGACGCCGCGTGCCTTCTCCTCGTCGGTCAGCCCCGCCATCCGGACATAGGCGCCGCGGACTTTGAAGGAACCGGCGCGCTGCAGGTTCTCACATTTGAAGAAGACGTCGGAACCGACCATCCGGCCCAGCGCGCGGGATTGTTCGATCGGTGTCTTCGCAATGACCCCGTCAAGGACTTTCCGGGCTGCCTGGACGTCATCCAGTGTGACGGGTAGTTGAGTGGTGGCTGTCACTTGTCGGACTCTTTTCTGCGCAGCTGGACGCGGCGTCGGCGGACGGGTTCCTGTTCTGAGGGCTCTGGCGGGTTGCCTGGGCCGGACGTAGCCAACGCCGGTTCAGGGGCCATATAGGGCTCTTCCACCGGTGGAGGCGCCCCCAATGCTGGGTCTGTTTCCCATCCCCGGACGGCAATGTACTTGACCACGGAATTGAGGATCGCCAGCAGCGGCACGGCAAAAAGTGCGCCGGCTATTCCGGCGACCATCGAGCCGCCTGCCACGGCGAGCACGACTGCCAACGGATGCAGCGACACGGCTTTGCCCATGACCAGTGGCTGCAGCACATGTCCCTCAAGCTGCTGCACGGCAAGCACGATGGCGAGCATGATGAGGGCATTGACCCAGCCGTTGGCCACCAGTGCCAGCAGAACGGCGACAAAACCGGTCACCAGCGCGCCGATGATCGGGATGAACGAGCCGAGGAATACCAACACGCCGAGCGGCAGCGCCAGCGGTACACCGATGATGGCGGCGCCGACACCAATTCCCACCGCGTCGACGAAGGCAACGAACATTTGGATGCGGATGTACTGCACCATGGACGTCCAGCCCTTGCGGCCGGCACCGTTGCCCGCCGCCCTGGCCTTCTTGGGCAACAGGCCAACCATGAAGCGCCAGATCCGGTCGCCGTCGTACAGGAAGAAGATCAGCGCGAAGATGGTCAGCAGCAGACCGGTGAACAGGTGCCCGGCCGTGGATCCCACGCTGAGGGCACTGGAAAAGATCGCACTGCTGTTGCTCTGCAGTTGCTGCAAGCCTTCGTTCAGGTAGGAGTTGAGTTGTTCGTTGGTGAGCCGCAGTGGCCCGTTGGTCAGCCAGCCCTGGACCTGGCCAATTCCTTGCAGCACCTGGTCCCACAGCTCGCTGAAGCCGATGTAGAGCTGCCGGCCGACCAGGGAGAGAGCGCCGCCGATCAGCCCGAGGAAGCCGAGAATGGTGATGGCCACGGCCAGGCTCTTGGGCACCTTGGCCTTGCGCAGGAACCGGACCACGGGTGAAATCAGGGCGGCGATCAGGGCCGCGACCATCAGCGGGATGACCAGCAGCGAGACGAAACTGAGCAGCCAGACCAACAATCCGCCGACAACCAGGATCAGGCCTACCCGCCATGCCCATGCCGCGCTGATCCGCAGCGCGTAGGGCACGTCCTCGCGAACGTGGTGCCGACCGTCGGTGCCGGCCGATCGTCCCGCCGGCAGGGGACGGTTTTCGGGGAAGGACCGGTTCATAAACCCAATAGTTTCATATTGTCAGCCAGACATGTGTTCAGTGAAGCCGCGCCGTAATCCCCCAGCTGCCGCCGAATGAGCCGCCGGGGTCCAGCCATGCCAGCCCGGTACCGGAATTCAGGCTGTTCGCCGGCGCCGTCATGGGTTCGACCGCCACCGCACATTCCCTGCCCGGGTACTTCGAAGTGACAAAAATATGCACGTACTGGAATGCTTCCGCCTGCCACAGTCCGACCATCGACCCGTCGTCGGAAGCCAGGGTGGTCAGGACCCGGCCGCCCGGCCCAGCGGACAGCCCGGTAAAGGCGCGGTCCATCGCCAGGTCCGCCAGCCGGGCTCCCTGGCGGAGATCGGTATGCTCCTGGACCGGGACATCTTCCGTCGGAATCATGCTCTGCGGGTCCGCCGGAAAGAACCGCGCGGCGGGTACGGTCAGCGTCAGCCGGTCGGCAGGTTCGTCGCCCAGTCGAAGGAACGGATGGGCGCCCAGCGCGACCGGCGCCGGCGCATTGGACCCGTTCAGCAGCTCCTGCCGCACGGCCAGATCGCCGGCCGGATCCAGGGCGTACTCGGCAATATGGCTGAGCCGGAAGGGATACCCGTGCTGCGGGAAGATCTCGGCCCGCAGCACCAGCCTGGACTCGGTCCGCTCAACGAGCCGGTACCCGGTATTGCGAAGCAGCCCGTGGATGGCGTGGCCGCGGGCCGGCTCGGTGATGTCCAGTTGCTGAACGGCGCCGTCCAGCATCCATCGTCCCCCGGCCACCCGATTGGGCCACGGCGCCAACAGGATGCCGCAGGCCGAGGGCGGGATCCGGTCTTCATCGAACGTCTCGGTCAGCTGCACACCGTGCTTTTCGAATAGCCGCAGCCCGCCTGCGAGCTCGGTGATCACGGCCCGCGATCCGGCCCGCCGTAGTTCGAATTGCTCTCCGGTCGCTGCTTGGTTGCGCTCGCGCGTCATAGGCTCCACCGTACCGGGTGCTCCCTTGAAACAGCCGACCCCGGCGCTGGGCCGGGGTCGGTCGGGATGAAGCGGCGGCTCTACTCCTCGCCGCGCAGGATGGCGAGCAGGCGGAGGATCTCCACGTACAGCCAAATCAAGGTCACGGTCAGGCCGAAGGCGGCCGTCCAGGAGTACTTGCGGTCCACGCCCTGCTTGACGCCTTGCTCGATCGAGGTGAAGTCGACGATCAGCGAGAAGGCGGCGAGGCCGATGGCGAACAGGCCGATGAGCACGCCCAGCGGGATGCCGATGCCCATGATCTCGATCTCCGCGCCGCGCATGCCCCACCGGTTGTCCAGCACGCCGAACCACATCAGGCCCAGGTTCACCAGCGAGAACAGCGCGTAGCCGAGCAGCGCGATCATGAAGAAGCGCATTGCCTTCGGGGTGGCGCGCACCTTGCCGCTCTTGAACAGGAGCAAGGTAACGGCGAAGACGCACACGGTGCCGAGTACGGCCTGCGGGGCGACACCCGGGTACATGCCGTCGATGAACATGGACAGGCCGCCGACGAACAGGCCTTCGGCCGCGGCGTAGGCCAGAATCAGGCCCTTGGACGGTTCCTTCTTAAAGGCATTGACCAGACCAAGCACCAGGCCGGCAATCATGCCCGGGATCATCAGCATCGGGTACATCCAGCCGATGGCACCGCCGATGACCACCAGCGCCAGGCAAGCCAGCGTCTTCATGATGACGTCGTCGTACGTCATCCGGCCGGTCTGGGCCGGGCTGGCGGACGGCTGGTTGTACAGGTCCTGCAACTGCTGGCTGGTCAACTGCGTCTGGCCGGCCAGCACGGTCGAACCAGTTGCGGCAGATCCTGCGGGTGCGCCGCGGAATGCCCTCGGGTTGTTGAAAACCGGATTTCCTCCGATTGCCATCTTGTTGTCCTCCATCGTCAGGGGGCGAGCTATTGATTACACTACCAATCCCAACGAATGCCACGGCAGAAAATTCCTGCCCCGCGCCCGAGCACTCTCCGCACGCGGCGATACCGACATGCCGCTGCCCCGCCGCTGCCTCGGGCGGGCCCGCCGCGGGTAGACTGCTGCGGTGACTTCGCACAGTCCTTCCAACAAGCCCCGATCCTCCGCGCAGGACAGACTTCCGCTGCGGATGCTCCACGACCGCATTCTGGTGGCCCCGGACCAGGACAGCAGCGAGCGCCGTTCCTCCTCCGGAATCGTCATTCCGGCCACCGCAGTGATGGGCAAGCGACTGGCGTGGGCCGAGGTAGTTGCCGTCGGCCCGCAGGTTCGCCAGGTCGCGGTCGGCGACCGGGTGCTCTTCGATCCGGAAGACCGCGCGGAAGTGGAGGTCAACGCTTCCGACTACACCCTGCTTCGCGAACGCGACATCCACGCCGTATCCCAACCGGAAGAAGCGGACCGGAGTACCGGCCTCTACCTCTAGCCCCGACCTACCGGCCGCCCTCCCTGTTGGCGCGGCCCCTTCCTGTCGGCACGGCTCCCCTCCTGTCGGCGCGGCCCCCCTTCCTGTAGCCAGCCTGCTCCCTCATGCCCCAACGTTTTACCTTTACTTAACAACTGCTTCACAGTTGTTACCTGATCGCGACAGAACCGCCCTCGCCAGCATCTGTGGCGCAGGTAACATAAACGACACGTCAGTGATTCTCGTCACAGACGCTGGTCAGTGCCTGCCGGTAATCCGGCGGACCACCCCACACTGTGGAGGTTCATATTTTGATAGCGATGCCGAAGCTTATTCGGCCATTGGGGACGCTACTCGCCTTGCTGGCGATCATCACGGGGATCATCTTGTCCGCTCCCCCCTCACTGGCTTCGACCACCTCAGCAGAACCAACACCCGGTGCAACGTCATCGGCGCCTGCCGAACCTTTTCAAAACAGGATTAGCGGCGTCTTGCGAAATGCCGACGGGCCGGTCGCGGGAGTGCGGATCACGGCCACCGGGGAAGGGTTCAGCGGCGAGGCGACCACCGGAGAAAACGGAACCTGGTCCATCGGAGTTCCGGTCCAGGGAACTTACCAAGTCAAGGTAGATGTCTCCACCTTCCCGAAGGGCGTGAAACTGGCCGCCGGAACGCCAAACCCGCGGGAAGTCACTTTCACCAACACGTCTAATGCCGCCGCCGTCTTTCCGCTGGGCGAAGGCATTGTGGTCCAGAGCGCCAGTTTCGGCGAAATCTTCGTCGAACGGCTGATTGCAGGGCTGAGCTTTGGCCTGCTGCTCGCTTTGGCTTCAGTGGGCCTGTCGCTGATCTACGGCACCACCGGGCTGACCAACTTCGCCCACGGCGAGATGGTCACGCTTGGGGCAGTCGTGATGTTCGGCTTCTCCGTGGCGGGTCTTCCGATCTGGTTGGCGCTGTTGTTGGGTGTCGTCTTCGGCGGGGCCTTCGGCTGGGTCCAGGACGCGTGGCTCTGGAAGCCGCTGCGGCGCCGGGGTACTGCGCTGATCCCCATGATGATCATCAGCATCGGCTTGGCCCTGGCCGTGCGCTATACCATCTTGTTCAACTTCGGCGGCGCCACTCAACAACTTCCCGGGGCCAGTAGCCCGATCCTCGAACTTGGCAGCATCTCGATCAGCCGCAACACGCTGATCTCGCTGGTTGTCAGTCTGGTGGTGATCGTCCTGATCGCCCTGATGCTGCTCAAGACCCGCCTGGGCAAGGCAACCCGCGCGGTTGCCGACAATCCCGCGCTTGCGGCAGCGTCCGGCATCGATGTTGACCGCGTCATCAGGATTGTCTGGACAGTGGGCGGCATATTGGCGGCACTGGGAGGCATCCTGTGGGCCTATTACCGCCCCGGAGTCACCTTCAATATGGGCCAGCAAATCCTGCTGCTTGTCTTTGCCGGCGTCATTTTGGGCGGACTGGGCACCGTGTTCGGGGCCTTGGTTGGCTCGGTCCTTGTCGGACTGTTCGTCGAACTATCGACGCTGTGGCTGGTAGCAGACCTGAAGTACGTGGGCGCCCTGCTGATCATGATCGTCGTCCTGCTGTTCCGGCCACAGGGGATCCTTGGCCGTCGAGAGCGCGTGGGTTAGGAAGGCAACACCATGGATTTCCTCAACATATTCACCAACGCACTCGGCGAGATCGTCAGCCCGACGACGGCGGCCTATGCCCTGGCCTCGCTCGGCTTGGCAGTCCACTTCGGCTTTACCGGGCTGCTGAACTTCGGACAAGCCGGCTTCATGGCCATTGGCGCCTACGGATTCGCCATCCCCACCCTCTTGTGGGACGTCCCGTTCGCCGTCGGCGTCTTGATTGCGGTCGTCGGCTCGGTGATCTTTGCGCTGCTGTTGGGCATCCCCACCCTGCGGTTGCGGGCCGATTATCTGGCCATTGTCACGATTGCGGCCGCGGAAATCATCCGCTATGTGGTCACCACCAATGAACTGACCGACATCACCGGTTCTGCCAACGGCCTGGCCGCGTTCGAGGGCGGGTTCTACGCCATGAACCCGTTCCCGCGGGGCACCTACAATTTCGGCCTGACCAGCATGAACGAGCGGGACGTGTGGATCCGCGTGGTCGCTTGGACCTTGGTGGCACTCTGCTGCCTGTTGGTGTTCCTGCTGATGCGCAGCCCCTGGGGACGGATCCTGAAGGGCATCCGCGAAGACGAGAATGCCGTGCGGTCTTTGGGCAAGAATGTCTACTCTTACAAGATGCAGTCCCTGATTTTCGGCGGCCTGCTGGGCACCTTTGCAGGCATGATCTTCACACTCCCCCGCGGAGCGGTCCAACCGGCCAACTATCAGACTGAACTGACGTTCTTTCTCTGGACCTGTTTGCTGCTGGGCGGCATGGCCACTGTTCTCGGCCCGGTCGTCGGCGCCATGATCTTTTGGGTGGTGCTCTCACTGACCCAAGGACTGCTCTATGGGGCCATCGAGGCGGGCTACATCACCTTCCTGACCACCACCCAGGCCGGGCAATTGCGGTACATCCTGGTCGGCGTCGCTCTGATGCTGTTGATGATTTTCCGGCCCCAAGGCGTGCTGGGCAACAAGAAAGAGCTGGTATTCGCATGAGCGAACAAGACCGCATCCCGGCAGGAGGCGGCACCGCCGCCCCGGACCAATCATCCGTACCGAACGAGTACATGACCGACGCGCGACCCATCGCTGCCGACGAACCAGGTCCCGGCTGCCGCAAGCGCGATCCCATCCTCGTGGCCAAGAACGTCACGCGCCAATTCGGCGGTGTCAACGCCGTGGACGTGGAGTACTTGGAGATCCCCCGGCACCAGATCACGGCGCTGATCGGCCCGAACGGAGCCGGCAAGACCACCCTGTTCAACCTGCTCACCGGATTCGACATCCCGCAGACCGGAGAGTGGTCCTTCGAAGGCCACTCGCTGGCAGGAGTGGCCTCCTACAAAGTGGCACGCATGGGCATGGTCCGCACGTTCCAGTTGACCAAAGTCATGGGCAAGCTGACCGTCATTGAAAACATGCGGCTGGGGGCCACGGGGCAGTCCGGCGAGAACCTGTTCAAGGCCCTCTTCAAGAAAATCTGGGGACCCCGGGAACAAGAAATTACCGAACAGGCCGAGGATCTGCTGGTCAAATTCAAGCTGGACGCCAAACGCGACGATTATGCAGCCTCGCTTTCCGGCGGCCAGCGCAAACTGCTGGAAATGGCCCGGGCCCTGATGGTCCGGCCCAAACTGGTCATGCTCGACGAGCCGATGGCCGGGGTGAACCCGGCCCTGACCCAGTCCCTCCTCGATCACGTCAAGAACCTCAAGGCCGAGGGCATGACCGTGCTGTTCGTCGAACACGACATGCATATGGTCCGCCACATCGCGGACTGGGTAGTGGTGATGGCCGAAGGCAGGATCGTGGCGGAAGGCCCGCCCGGCGTCGTCATGAAGGACCCCGCCGTGATTGACGCCTATCTCGGTGCCCACCACGATGTCGACCTCGGCGACGCGGAAGGGGTCGAAGCGCTGACGGAGGAACTTGCCCAGGACGCCGAGTCGGTAGTGGGTACGGCTGACGAGGGAGTCCTGCACAGCCACATCAGCGAACACGATTCCAGCCGGGACGAGTCCCGCGAAGCCGAGCAAGACCCGAACCGGAAGGACCAGGCATGAACGCGCACCGGGCGGAGCCAAGCCCGACCAACGTAGCGGCGGGGGAAGCCGTGGTCGTCGTGAAGGACCTGGTGGCCGGCTATCTGCCCGGCGTCAACATCCTCAATGGCTGCAGCATCGAGGCCCGCCAAGGCGAACTGATTGGCATTATCGGGCCGAACGGCGCCGGAAAGTCAACGCTGCTGAAGGCAATGTTCGGCTTGGTCAAAGTGCATTCCGGCACCGTGGTGGTCCGCGGCCAGGACCTGACCGGACTGAAAGCCAACAAGCTGGTCAGCCGCGGCATCGGGTTCGTTCCGCAGACCAACAACGTCTTTTCCACGTTGACCATCGAAGAGAACATGGAAATGGGCATGTTCCAGCGGCCCAAGGACTTCAAGGAGCGGTTCGACTTTGTCGCCGGCATCTTCCCCGACCTGGCCAAGCGGCGCGCGCAGCGGGCCGGCTCGCTCTCCGGCGGTGAACGCCAGATGGTGGCCATGGGCCGGGCTTTGATGATGAATCCGGCGGTGCTGCTCCTGGACGAGCCCTCGGCCGGCCTCTCCCCGGTGAAGCAGGACGAGACCTTCCTGCGGGTGCACGAGATCAACCGGGCCGGTGTCTCGGTCATCATGGTGGAACAGAACGCGCGCCGCTGCCTGCAGATCTGCGACCGTGGCTACGTTCTGGACCAAGGCAAGGACGCCTACACCGGGACCGGGCGCGAACTGCTCAAGGATCCGAAGGTCATCCAGCTCTACCTGGGTACTCTGGCGGACACCGCCTGAGCAGCTCCAACCGGATCGTACGACGGCGGCGCCTGCCCTTCCCGGGGCGGGCGCCGCCGTCGTTGGTCCCTCCTCTGCGCCAGAGGGCCCTCCCATGGGCCCCGTCGTTTGCCCCTGGGGCGGTCCCGGATGCTCCGACCAAGCGCCCGTGCCTCGGGCGCAGCAGAGAGCCCCGGCCGTGTGGCCGGGACCCTCTGCATCGGTGCGAGTGGCGCGGAGCCGCCTACAGCTTGCCGAACTCCTCCAGCTTCGGCTTCGGTACGTTCTTCTCGTCGTACTGGTAGATTCCGATGTAGGCCTCGGTCGGGTCACCGTTCTTGTCGAAGGTAGATCGGTCCGGAGATGCCGTCGTAATCGATATTCTTGCCGTTGCGCAGCAGCGTCACGCAACCGGCGAAGTCGAAGCACTTCTCGCCGTCTTCGGACACAGCCTGCATTTCCTTGGCGATGTCCGCGCCCTTGGTGCTTCCGGCTGCCTCGGCGGCCAGCGCCACGAGGTTCACCGCGTCGTAGGACTCGCCAGCGTAGGAGTAGGAGTTGAGCTTGTCGTCGACCTTCGCCAGTGCCGCTTGGAATTCTTCCTTGGCGAAGGTGCCGGGAATGGTGCCCTGCGCCCCGGCCATGGCGCCCGGGTCCAGCTCCTTGCTCAGGTCCGAGGTGTTGCCGTCCACCAGGAACATCTGGTCGGCTTTGACGCCCTTGGACAGCAGCAACGGTGCAATCGACTTGATCTGGTCGAAGGTAATCAGCGCGTAGGCGTCGGGCTTGGCGTTGACGACGGCGTCAACCTGCGAACTGAACTGCGAATCGCCTTCGTTGAACATCTCCGTGGAAACGACCTTGCCGCCCGCGCCTTCGAAGGCCTTCTTGACGTTCTCCGCCAGGCCGGTTCCATAGGCATCGTTCAGCACAATCATGCCCAGTGTCTGGGCGCCGCAGGTCACCATGTAGCTGCCGAGAGTTCGTCCCTGCAGCACATCGGACGGGGCGGTTCGCCAGTACAGGCCCTTGTCGTCCCACGTGGTGAAGTCCGGCGAGGTATTCGCCGGGGAAATCTGCAGAACGCCTGCGCCGGTGATCTGGTTGATCACCGTGAAGGAAACGCCGGACGAGGCCGCTCCCACGATCGCGTTGACCTTTTCGCTGAGCAGGTCCGTCACGGACTGCGTCGCAATGTCGGTGGTGGTGTCACCGGAGTCGCGCTGGACAGTTGCCACGTCTTTGCCGAGCACGCCGCCGGCTTCGTTGATCTTGTCCACGGCCAGCTTGACACCCGCGATTTCCGGCGGGCCCAGGAAGGACAAGGTTCCGGTGGTTGGCAGCAGGGTGCCGATCTTCAGCGGTTGATCCGTGGAGCCCTTGGACTTGGGAACGTCCGCCGGGTTTCCGGTTGCACCACTCGTGGGCCCCCCGCCCGCGCTAGGTCCGGGACAGACCAGGCCTGACGCGGCTGCCGGTGCCGACGAAGCTCCCCCGCCGGACCCTGACGGCGTGGAAGACCCCCCGCCGCAGGCCGAGGCAAACAATGCGATCCCCAATCCGAGCGCGGCCAACTTCCCCGCCCGCGCGGAGTTGCCGCCGGTGCCGAAAAGCACAGCGTTTCGTGTGGCAGTCATGTATGTTTTCCCCTCGATCGAAAGGTTGGTAAACCTTTGATGCGCTACCAGGTATTCCTGATTACAGAGAAAACTAGTCCAAATCGTTGTTGAAAATAAGCGTTTTGGGTTACATCCTTGTAACGCTCGTCACACTGTTTCGGTACCCCCGGTGGGACTCGAACCCACACTGGACCGATTTTAAGTCGGTTGTCTCTGCCATTGGACTACGGGGGCGGGGCCTTCCTGCACCTACCAAGGGTACTCGATGGGTCCCCCGGTTGTTCTGTCCTGGTCAGCACCAAGACATGCCATGCGGCACCCTCCGGTCATAACACAGCAGGCCCGGACACCGCCATGCGGTAGCCGGGCCTGCTGCGCTATACGGGTGTTTTAGCGGCCGGTGGACGCGAGTTCCTTCTCCGACCCGGTGCCCTTGGCGTCTGTTGCCGGCTTCGGCGCAGCGGCAGCCTGCGGGCGAGGCTGCGGCGAAGCGGCCTCACGGAACTGGCGGTACGGGGTCTGCAGATCGGCGAGGCGCGTGGTGTCGCGGCCCAGGAAGATAGCCCAGAACCAGTTCGAGATCACGCGGATCTTGCGTTCCACGGTCGGCATGGCCAGTCCGTGGTAGCCGCGGTGTGCCATCCATGCCGGCCAGCCCTTGAGCTTGATGCCCATGATCTTGGCGACGCCCTTGTTGATGCCGAAGCCGGCGACGGCCCCCAGGTTCTTATGCTTGTACTGCTTGACACTGCCCACGCCCCAGCGGGCCGCGTAGATGTTCTTGGCAAGCCGCTTGGCCTGGCGGATGGCGTGCTGGGCATTCGGGACGCAGAAGCCGCCCACCCCGCCGCCGGTCAGGTCCGGCACGGCTGCAACGTCGCCGGCGGTCCAGGCGCCGTCGATCGGGCCGTTCTCGTCGATGATCTGCAGGGTGGCATCGGCCTTGATCCGGCCGCGTTCGTCCTGCGGGAAGCCGAAACTGCGTGCCACGGGATTCGCCTGCACGCCCGCGGTCCACAGCAGGGTGTCCGCCTCGAAGGTCTCGGCCGGAGTCTTGTCCGGCATGTTGATCAGTTCCAGCACGCCGCCCTCTGCCTTGGCCAGGGAGGTGTTGAGCATGACCTCGATGCCGCGGGAGCGCATGTGCTCGACGACCCACTTGGCCTGCTCTTCGGTGACCTCGGGCATGATCCGGCCCATCGCCTCGACCAGCACGAAGCGCAGGTCTTCCTGGCGCAGCCGTCCGTTCTTCCTGACGGCAGCGCGGCCCAGGTCCTCGATTTCGGTCATGGCCTCAATGCCGGCGAAGCCGCCGCCGACGCCAACAAACGTCAGCGCGCGGGTCCGCTCCGCCCCTGCCGGCAACTGGGAGGCGGTCTCGATCCGCTCGAGCACCTTGTTGCGCAGTTCCACGGCTTCTTCGATGGTCTTCAGGCCAATCCCGGCTTCGGCCAGCCCAGGAATCGGGAAGGTGCGGGTAACGGCACCGGCGGCAACGACGACGTCGCGGTAGTCCAGCTCGAATGCCTCGCCCGCCGCGGGGGTGATGACGGCCTTCTTGGCGGCATGGTCGATGGAGGTGACCCTGCCGGTGATGAGTTCGGTGTCCTGCAGGTGCTGGCGGTGGTTGACCACGGCATGCCTCGCTTCAATGCTGCCGGAGGCCACTTCGGGCAGGAACGGCTGGTAGGTCATGTAGGGCAGCGGATCCACCAAGGTGACGATGCCGCCGTGCCGCTTGACCTTCTTCTGGAGCTTCAGCGCGACGTAGAGACCAACATAGCCGCCGCCGACCACAAGGACGCGCGGGCGATCGGAGTAAGCTTCAGTGTTTGCCATGGGTCAAGTGTAACGCCTTTTGTGAAAGTTTTCACGAAGTGGGCGGACCGCGGAATCAGCGCTTGATCGGTTTCTGGTTCCCGCCCCGAATCGGCGGGATGAAGCCCGTGTCCGCGTCCTCGACGGCCTGTTTTGCCGCCGCGGCCCGACGTGCCCGGACCGTCTGGACAGCACCCAACACCAGGACACCGGCGATCAGCGCGCCGAATGAGAAGACGAGGATGGCCGGCAGTACCGAGTTCTCGGTGCGCGGCGGGACCGCCACCGGGGTGGTCGGTTCCGGAATGTCCGGGGCCGCTGCCTTGGACTGCACAGGGGACTGCGATTCCGGCGCAGCGACCGCGCCGCGGCGGTGCACGGTGATCCACTGGGCGATCGAGCCCAGCGGGTTGGCTGCCACCTCGGGGACTTCGGCGTTCAGCGCCGCTTCAGCGTTCAGTATGCCGTAGCCGTAGATCGGGTCGTGCCCGGGGACGCCCGAGTCCTTGGCCGTGCTGATGATGCGGTTGATGACCTGGGCCGCGCTCATGTCCGGGTACTTGGAGCGGATCAGTGCGGCCACGCCGGAGACCAACGGGGTGGCACCCGATGTGCCGGACCAGCCGGCGTAGAGGCCGCCGGGCAGTCCGCCGACCAGGTTTTCGGCCGGCGCGGCCACACCAATGACGATGCTCTGGGCCGAGGCCTCCTGGCTGGCTTCACCGTCGCGGTTCAGCCCCGCCACGGTCAGGACCCCGGGAATGGTGGCGGGAGCGCCGGACTGTTCGGTCCCGCCGGCACGGTTGCCGGCCGCGGCAACCACAACGACGTCGTGCTGTTCTGCATACAGGAACGCGGCGTCCCAGCTCTCCGGCCAGGAGGTGCTGGAACTGGTCAGCGACATGTTGATCACCTGGGCGCCGTTGTCCACCGCCCAGCGCACGGCCGCGGGGATCTGCTCGTCAACACCGATGCCGGACGGATTCGGCGTTCCGAGCCAGGTGGAGGCCGTCAGGATCTGCGCCTTGGGCGCCACCCCGATCACGCCGTCGGTGCCGGCACCGATTCCCTTGTCCTTGGGCTTGGACTCTTTGTCCTTCTTGTCGTCCTTTTTGTCTTTGTCCGGGGCATGCCCACGCCCGGCCAGCAGGGTCGCCACCAGGGTGCCGTGCTCGGGGGTTTGTCCGATGCCGCGCTGGCCGTCGGGATCGCCAGAACCGGAGGCGTCCGTGCCGCCCACCACGGCCCCCTTCAGGTCCGGGTGGGTGCCGTCAACACCGCTGTCGATCACCGCGACCTTCACGCCTTCACCCTGCGACTCGTCCCAGGCGGCGCGGATCCCGTAGGAGTCCAGCCAGTATTCCTTGTCCCGAGTGGAGTCGGCGTGGGCGGGTCCTGCCAGCATCAGCGAGGCGAGCACCGCAATCGCCGAGCCCAGCGACACGGCCTTCGCGGCGGACGCGCGCCTGCTGGGCCGTTCACTTTCGCGGTGGCGCATGGGTGTCCCTTCGGTAAGCAGTCTAGGTCCCTGGGGCTCGGTGGGTGGGCAGCCGACTGGCGGCACTCAGGGCGATTCCATCAAGAATATCGTGTTCGCTGGACGTCGCGCCGTCTACGCGTCCGGCGGTCAGTGCCGCCAGCCGCCGCGACACGGTGCGCCAGATGAGCGCGCCGGCGCCGATGACGTCCACCCGCCCGGGGTGCATGTACGGCAGCGCTGCACGCTGTTGCCGCGTCATTTGCAGCAAGGAGGTGCACGCGGCATCCAGTCGGGCACCGTCCAAGCGAGCCCCGTGGATCGCCTCCGGGCGGTACTGGTCCAGCTGCAAGGCGTGCGCGGTGATGGTGGTGACCGACCCCGCCACTCCCACCAACCGGTCGACGTCGGCCAGCGGCACCTCGTCCAGCACGCGCACCAGATGCTGCTCGGCGTCGGCCACGGCTTCGGCAATCTCCCCCGCAGTGGGCGGGTCCGAGCGCAGGTAGCGCTCGGTGAAACGCACGCAGCCCATATCCGTGCTCAGCGCGGCCAGCACGCCGTCGGCAGTGCCCAGCACGAACTCCGTGCTGCCGCCGCCGAGGTCTACCACCAGCACCTTCTCTCCCGGGGTCGGGGCCAGCACACTGGCGGCACCGGTGAAGGACAGCTCGGCCTCTTCGCGGCCGGTGATCACCTCCGGTTCCACGCCGAGTCGGTCGCGGATGCCGTCAACAAAAACCTGACGGTTGGCCGCGTCTCGGGTGGCAGAGGTGGCGACAAAACGCAGGCTTTCGACCCCGTGGCTGCGCAGTTGCACGGCGTATTCCTCCGCCGCGGCGAATGTCCGCTCCAGCGCTTCGGGAGCAAGCGCCCCGGTAGCGTCGACCCCCTGCCCCAGCCGCACGATCTTCATCTCCCGGACCACGTCGCTCAGCCCGCCGTCCTGCACGTCGGCAATCAGCAGTCGGATCGAGTTGGTGCCACAATCTATGGCTCCGACACGTGCCATTGAGGACTCCGCTCCCCCGGCTGCGCCGGGAATGTGAGGATCGACGGCGTCGGTGCCGCCGGAGGAATCCTTGCTGCCGGACCGTCTGGCCTTCTTCGCGGCCAGCTCGTCGGCCGACAGGCCCTGAGTCCGGGTGTGACGGCTCAGATCACGAGCGGGCGCGGCACCTTCAACGTCCCAGGCGCCGGCGCAATAGCAGCGGTCCGCGGTCCACCATTCGGCAATGCCCTCAAGCGCTTCGTCGCCCAGCGGGTTCACGCCCGGACCCGCGGCCAGCGAATGGCCGACCAGGACGTGCAGGCACTTGACCCGGGTGGGCATGCCGCCGGCCGAGACGCCCGCGATCTCGGGCACCTCTCCGATGCCGGACCGGCGGCCCACTTCGTTGCGCGCGGCCAGGTACTCCTCATGGGCGCGCCGGTACGCCGCGGCCAGTTCGGGATCACTCTCGAGCCGCGCGGTCATTTCCGTCATCACCCCGGCCGCTTCCAGCCGGGACACCGCGGAGGTAATGACCGGGTGGGTCAGGTAGTAGGTGGTGGGGAACGGGATGCCGTTGCCCAACCGCGGCGCGGTGGTGGCGACGAGCGGGTTTCCACAGACGCATCGCGCCCCGATTTCCACCACATCGCGGACCGGCCTGCCGAGCTGGCGGCTCAGCGTGTCGAGGTCTTCGGGGGTGGGTGTGCGCTGAGCGGCGTTCATGGCTCAGTCCTTCCTGGTCCTGCGATTGGTCTGGCAGCGTGCCCCGTGGTCCGGCAGCCTCGGTGGCCGGGATGTCAGCGGGCGGCGGGCGCGTCCGTAGCGGCGCGAGTCATCGAATTCCACAGGGCGTCGACCCACGGCAAGTCCTCCGGCGCGGTCGCGGAAGCGTGTTCGTCCGACTCGCCCAGCCCTTCCGCGCCGGTGACCATGTACCGCTTCTCCCCCGGCATTACATAGAATATGCGATCCCGCGCCTGCTGCTTGATGTAGGCGGGGTCGTCCCAGCGGGCCAGCTCCTTGGTCAGCTGCTGGTGGGAGTCTTTCTTCGCGGCGATGTCCGCCTGCAGCGCCGCCAGTTCCGCCCGCTGCTCAATGAAAATCCGCACCGACGGCGCCAGCAGCACCGTGATGGACACCAAGACCACCGCCAGCGCCAGCAGCCGGCCGGAGAATGCCTTCGCTGGCACCGGGACGGCATCGGCAGGCACCTCCTGCACCGGTTCCCGGTGCTCCCGGTGCGCCGGCGTGGCCGGCTGCCTGATTCCCTCGGACAGCTGCCGGCGTTCGGCGGCGCGGGCTTCCGACGGCGCCGGCTTGGGCTTTGCCGGTGGCTTCGGTTTCCGGCGATGGGCCGCCCCCGCTATGCCCGGGGAGCTTGAGCCGGAGCCGGCCTCAGGCCGGGCCGCGGCGGCCGGCGCCGCCCGGCCAAAGTCGGCCCGAATGACTTTTCCGGCGTCAGGTTCCCGGCGATCGGTGTCCTTGGCATCCCCCTGGCCGCTGCCCTGCGAAGGCCCACCGCCGGCCGGGCGGTTGGCCCGCGGCATGTTGGGGCGTCGGGTGGACATTGAGGCTCCTCACCGTGGTTGTCGAGCGGGGCCCGCGTCGGCTGACAGCCGGGCCCCGCTTAAGACATTACCGAGGGTTGGGCCGAACTACGCCGTGAAACGCGGGAAAGCGCTGCGACCGGCGTAGCGTGCCGCGTCGTCGAGCTCTTCCTCGATCCGCAACAGCTGGTTGTACTTGGCCACGCGCTCCGAACGGGCCGGGGCGCCGGTCTTGATCTGGCCGGCATTCGTGGCCACGGCGATGTCGGCGATGGTGGTGTCCTCGGTTTCGCCGGAGCGGTGCGAGGTGATGGTGGTGTAGCCATTGCGCTGGGCCAGGGCCACGGCCTCCAGGGTTTCGGTCAGCGACCCGATCTGGTTGACCTTGACCAGCAGCGAGTTGGCGGTCTTGGCATCGATGCCCTGCTGCAGGCGCTCCGGGTTGGTGACGAACAGGTCGTCGCCCACCAGTTGCACCTTGTCGCCGAGCTCGGCCGTCAAGGCGGCCCAGCCGTCCCAATCGGATTCGTCCAGCGGATCCTCGATGGAGACCAGCGGGAAGTCCGCCACCAGCTGGGCGTAGTAGGCACTCATCTCCGCAGCCGTCAGGGCCTTGCCCTCGAACTGGTAGGCGCCGTCCTGGTAGAACTCGGAGGACGCCACGTCCAGGGCCAAGGCAATGTCCTTGCCCGGCGTGTAGCCGGCCCGGGTGATCGCCTCGGTGATCAGGTCCAGCGCGGCCCGGTTGCTGGGCAGGTTCGGGGCGAAGCCGCCCTCGTCGCCCAGCCCGGTGGAGAGGCCCTTCTCCTTCAGCACGGTCTTGAGGCTGTGGTAAACCTCCACGCCCCAACGCAGCCCCTCGGAGAACGTTGCGGCGCCCAGCGGCACCACCATGAACTCCTGGATGTCGACGTCGGAGTCGGCGTGCGAGCCGCCGTTGAGAATGTTCATCAGTGGGACCGGCAGCACGTGGGCGTTCGGTCCGCCCAAGTACTTGTACAGCGGAAGGTTGGCGGATTCGGCGGCTGCCGATGCCACGGCCAGCGAGACACCCAGAATCGAGTTGGCTCCCAGATCGGACTTGTTGGACGTGCCGTCCAGGTCCAGCATGGTCTGGTCGATCAGCCGCTGGTCGGTGGCGTCGAGGCCCACCAGTGCCGGCTGGATGGTGTCCAGCACCGCGGCCACGGCCTGGCTGACGCCCTTGCCCAGGTAGCGGCCCTTCTCGCCATCGCGGCGTTCGACGGCCTCGAAGGCACCGGTGGAGGCGCCGGACGGAACCGCGGCGCGGCCCATCGAGCCGTCGGTCAGCAGCACCTCAACTTCAACGGTGGGGTTGCCGCGGGAATCAAGGATTTCGCGCGCGTGGATGGCATCGATCAGCGCCATGGAGTAGCTCCTGTTCGTTGGAACGAAAGATGGAATGTCTGCGGGCCCGGCAACAGCCGGCCGCAAGGTCCGGCTTAAGACTAATCGAGATCAGCCGGTGGAGTTTTCTTCCGTTACGCGCTGCTGGAAACGCCGGACGGCGGCCCGGAGAGCCTGCTCCGGGTCCACGCCGGCTTCCGCGGCGCGGCGGACGACGGCGAACAGCGCCTCGCCGACCTCGGCTTCTCCCGGTGATCGGCCCAGACCCTCAAAGTCCGCGCGGAAATCCGCTGGCGGCTGCTCTCCCGTCGCGGCAGGGCCTGCGTTGTCGCGCTCCGGCTGCGTCTCCACGCGGCGCTGCGCGCCTTGGTCGACGACCGGGGCGGAGCGCTGCGCGTCTTGGTCGACGATCGGGGCGGGGCACTGCGCGCCTTGGTCGACCGCCGAGGCGCGGCGCGCCCGGTCCAAGGATTTCGCCGCCAGTGTCAGCGCGGGCAGCGACGTCGGAACGCCCTCGAACGGCGTGGTCCGCTCCGGCTTCTCCGCGGCCTTCACCGCGTCATAGCTGGCGACGATCTCCGCGACGGTGTCCGGAAACGTCTCCTGCAGGGAGCCGTCCGGCCGGAAGACGTGCCGGTTCCGCCGGATGAGTTTGGCGGTCAGCGTGGCGGCCACGGCGTCGAAATCGAAGTGGCCGCGTTCTTCCTGCAACCGGGCATGCAGCAGCACCTGGAACAGCACGTCGGCCAGTTCGCCCCTGAGTTCGGCCACGTCGGCGCGGCCGGTGTGGCCTGTTTCGATCGCCTCGGCCAGCTCGTGGGCCTCCTCGACCAGGTACTCGACGAGCGATTCATGCGTCAGCGCGGCCGTCCACAAGCAGTGTTCGCGCAGCTGCGCCACGACCTCGAGCAGCCGGGGAACCGCCCAACCGGGGCCGGGCTCCGCCGTCGTGCTTTCGCAGCGCCGTCCCGGTGCTGGTGTCTGGCCGGCCTGCGGCATGGTCCCGTCAGTCCAGCTGGCTGCGGAAGCCTTCGCCGATGTACTCGACGAGCGCCTCGCGCTCTTCCAGCGGCAGGAAGGCGGCTTCCGCGGCGTTGAGCGTGATCTCCAGCAGGTCGTCCAGATCGTAGTCGAAGGTCTCCACCAGCAGCTCGTACTCGTCCGAGAGCGTGACCCCGCTCATCAGCCGGTTGTCCGTGTTGATCGTGACCTTGAACCCGGTCTGGTAGAGCAAGTCGAAGGGATGGGCCTCAATGCCGTCGCCGAAAACGGAGATGGCGCCGGTCTGCAGGTTGGACGACGGGCTGCACTCCAGCGGGATGCCGCGGTCGCGGACCCACGCGGCGACCCGGCCCAGGGTGACCATCCCGACCTCTTCGCCGTCCTCCTCGTCCGGGGCGAAGTCCACCTGGATGTCCTCGGCGATCCGTACGCCGTGGCCCAGCCGCAGTGCCCGGCCGCTGACCAGTGCATCGGCGATGCTGTCCACCCCGGCCGCCTCGCCCGCGTGGACGGTGACCGGGAACTGGTGTTCGGCCAGATACGTGAACGCGTCCTTGAAGCGCGAGGCCGGGAAACCGTCCTCGGCGCCGGCAATGTCGAAGCCGACGGCGCCGCGGTCGCGGTGGCGGACGGCGAGTTCGGCGATCTCCTGCGAGCGGTCGGCATGGCGCATCGCGGTGATCAGCTGGCCCACCTGGATGGGCCGGCCGCTGGCCTCGACGGCGTCCACGCCCGCCTCCAGCCCGGCCTGGACGGCTTCGACGGCTTCGTCCAGGGTCAGGCCCTTGGCCAGGTGCTGCTCGGGTGCCCAGCGGACCTCGCCGTAGACCACACCGTCGTCGGCCAGGTCTTCGACGAATTCCTGGGCCACGCGGAACAGGCCTTCCTTGGTCTGCATCACGGCAACGGTGTGATCGAAGGTTTCCAGGTAGCGGACCAGCGAGCCGGAATCTGCCGACTCCCGGAACCACTCGCCCAGGGCCACCGGATCGGTGGAGGGCAGTTCGTGGCCCACGGCCGCGGCCAGTTCGATGATCGTGGCCGGACGCAGGCCGCCGTCCAGGTGGTCGTGCAGCGATACCTTCGGCAGGCTGCGGATATCGATGTCCATGTCGGCTGCGGTGTCTTCGGAGTAATCAGGCTCAGTCACACGCACCACCTTACGCGAGCAGATGGCTTGCCTGAACCGGCTCGGCTTCTGCCGGCCTCGTCAATCGTCCAGTGCGGCCCGGGTGCGGTTGCGGACGGGCACGGCGACGGGCAGATACGGCTCGAAGCGCACCGTGCGGGAACCGGATTCCGGCGGTTGGTCCCCGGGATGACGCCGGAGGTGCGCTGCGGCACCTGCACTCCCGGCCGGGAAGTCGTCAGGGGCAACCTGCTGCCCGGCCCCGGCCGGCTCCGCACTGCTGTGCGTGGCCTGGGCTGCCGCGCGCAGCCGTGCGGCGTGGCGACGGCCGGCCAGCTTGATGGCATAATCCAGTGCCAGGCCCAGCAACAGCGCCAGCACGATGGCCAGGCCCGCGGCCAGCAGGGTGTGGTCGTGGAACCACTGGCCCGCCAGCGCCCCAATGGCCACCGAGTACAAGGCCCAGGAGATGCCGGCCACCACGGAGAACAGGACGAACTTGCGGTGGTTGTATCTGGTGGCGCCGGCGGTCATGTTGACGGCCACGCGACCCACCGGTATGTAGCGGGCGCCAAGGATCAGCAGGGCGCCGCGCCGGTCCAGTTCCCGGCGAGCCCAGGCGAAGGCCGCGGCAACGCGCGGGCGCTGCATCCAGCGGAAGCGGTCCGCCCCGATGCTGCGACCGATCAGATAGGCGATATTGTCGCCGGCGATGGCGCCCGCCGCGGCGACGGCGACAACCAGCCAGATGTTGGGCGCACCGGCGGATACGGCGATGGCGGCCAGTGCGACGACGACCGATTCGCTGGGAACCGGCGGAAAGATGCCGTCAATCAGGCACAGCGCCAAGAGCAGTGGGTAGATCCACCATTGTGCTGCCGCGTCGATGATGAAGACGCTGAGCGCGTCCATGAAAGTCTGCACGAGGTGTTCCTGTCCGCTGGATGTCTAAGTCCAACGATGCCATGCCGCATTTGGTGCCGCTATCGGGTAATTCCCTGACCGGGCCCCCATCGGTCAACGCCGCAGACCCTGCAGTGCGCCGGAGCTTCCCCCGAGCTCCGGCCGCACACATCATCGTAGCCGGGTGCTGGTGGGACCCGGAAGAGGTTTATCCAGCGAATCTATAAACAGCTATCCCCAGTTGTTTTCAGCTGGGGGCGCTGCTGCCCATGTCCTGGTTCTGCCGGATTTCCTAGACGCGGATGTAGGCAGCGCCGTCGAACTGACAGCGGGCAAGATGGGCCACAGCGGCAGGCACGACCTTGACGCCGGGCGCCAGCGCAGATTCATCGACTCCGGCAGAGCGCAGGCTGTTGCGGCAGGCCGCGAGGGAGATACCGTCCTCGATGAGGGCTGCAGCCTCCCCTGCCCACTCCGTGCCCGCGACCAACTGGCGGACGCAGGGGCCCTGGACGACCACTTCGATCCCGGTGCCGGGGAGTTCGGTCCGGGCGTTGCGCGCCGTGCGGGCGGCTGCCCGCAGATCGGGGAACGGTGCGGTCCCCGATCCGGCGAGGTGCAGGACGAGATGGCTTGTCACGGTGTCACGGCGCCTTTAGGCGATCCGGTCAATGATCAGCCGGCGGTCCGGCCGGCTGCCCTCGGGAGCAATAACGACGGCGTCGCGCAGCGCCTCCTTGGCCCGGTCGAACCTCTCGGGGTTGTCGGTCAGCAGCGTCATGAGCGGTTCGCCGGCCCGGACCGTGGCTCCGGGCTTGGCATGCATCCGCACGCCGGCGCCGGCCTGCACGGCGTCCTCCTTGCGGGCACGGCCGGCCCCCAGCCGCCAGGCCGCCACGCCCACCGACAGGGCGTCCAACTGGACCAGGACGCCGTCTGCCGGCGCGTAGACCACCTCGGATTCCCGGGCCACCGGCAAGGGCGCGTCGGGGTCCCCGCCCTGGGCACGGATCATGGACTTCCAGACATCCATCGCACGGCCGTCCCGCAGCGCAGCCGCCGGGTCCGCGTCGGCCACGCCGGCCGCCTGCAGCATCTCTTCGGCCAGCTTGACCGTCAGCTCCACCACGTCCTCGGGGCCGCCACCGGCGAGCACTTCCACCGATTCTTCGACTTCAATGGCATTCCCCGCGGTGAGCCCCAGCGGGGTGCTCATATCCGTGAGCAGGGCCACCGTGTTCACGCCGGCGTCCTTGCCCAGGGCCACCATCGTTTCGGCCAGTTCGCGGGCGTCACTCTCATCCTTCATGAAGGCACCGCTGCCGACCTTCACGTCCAGCACCAGCGAGCCGGTGCCTTCGGCGATCTTCTTGCTCATGATCGAGGAGGCAATCAGCGGGATCGCTTCCACCGTGCCGGTCACGTCCCGCAGCGCATAGAGTTTTTTGTCCGCGGGGGCCAGACCGGAGCCGGCCGCGCAGATCACCGCGCCGACGTCCGCCAGCTGTTTCATCATCTCCTCATTGGTGAGCAGCGCCCGCCAGCCCGGGATCGATTCCAGCTTGTCCAAGGTACCGCCGGTGTGGCCCAGCCCGCGTCCGGAAAGCTGCGGCACGGCGACGCCGAAAACGGCCACCAGCGGCGCCAGCGGGAGGGTGATCTTGTCCCCCACTCCACCGGTCGAGTGCTTATCAGTCGTCGCTTTGCCGAGGGAAGCGAAGTCCATCCGCTCGCCGGAGTCGATCATCGCCGTCGTCCAGTGCGCGATCTCCTCCCGGTCCATGCCGTTGAGCAGGATGGCCATGTTCAGCGCGGACATTTGCTCGTCGGCGATGGCCCCGCGGGTGTAGGCATCGATGGTCCAGGCGATCTGCTCCTGGCTCAGTGTTCCCTTGTCGCGCTTGGTCCGGATGATGTCCACCGCGTCGAAAGTTTTGATCATACCCAGTCCCTCACTTGATCCGTTCCGGCCTATCAGGCCAGGTGCTGCGGGCCGAAGGCGTCCGGCAGCACGTCGTCCATGGTCTTGACTCCGGCCGGAGTCATCAACAGCATGCCGGGCGCCCGAAACTCATACAACAACTGCCGGCACCGGCCGCACGGCATCAGTGCGTTGCCGTCCCGGTCCACGCAGCTGAAGGCCGCCAGCTTGCCGCCGCCCGTCATGTTCAGCTGGCTGACCAGCGAACATTCGGCGCACAAGGTCAGCCCGTAGGAGGCGTTTTCCACGTTGCAGCCGGACACAATCCGCCCGTCGTCGGTCAGCGCCGCCGCGCCGACCGGGAATCCCGAATACGGCACGTAGGCCCGCCGCATGGCGTCCGCCGCGGCCCGTTGGAGGGCGTCCCAGTCAATGCCCATGGGGTGATCCGTCGTTGGTTCCATCGCTCAACCCTTGATGTACGGCACGCCGCTGGCGGCCGGCGGTCGGGCACGGCCCACCAGCCCGGCGACCGCGAAGATGGTCACCACGTAGGGCAACATGGCCAGGAACTGGTTCGGCACCGTGGAGCCGAGGGCACTGAGCACGTACTGCAGATTGGTGGCGAACCCGAACAGCAGGGCGGCGAAGAAAGCCCCGAGCGGATTCCAGCGGCCGAAGATCAGCGCCGCCAGTGCGATGTAGCCCTGCCCGGCAGTCATGTCCCGGCCGAAGCTCGAGACAAGGACGAGGGTAAAGAAGGCGCCGCCGAATCCGGCCACGACGCCGGCCAGCAACACGTTCATGAACCGCATCCGGTTGACCTTCACGCCCAGCGTGTCGGCGGCCTTCGGGTGCTCGCCGACCGCGCGGGTCCGTAGGCCCCACTTGGTGTGGAACAGGCCGACGTAGATGACGGCCAACGCGATGTACATCAGGTAGCCGACCACCGACTGCTCAAACAGAATGGGGCCGATCACCGGAATGTCGGACAGCACCGGGATGCTGATGATCGGCAGGCGCGGCGGCGAGTTCCATCTGGCCGGATCGGCGGACAGCACGGTCGAGAACAGGAATCCGGTCAGGCCGGATACCAGCACGTTGAGCACCACGCCGACGATCACCTGGTTGACGATGTACTTGATGCTGAACACAGCCAGCACCGCCGACACCATGACGCCGCCGACCGCCGCTGCGGCCAGACCAACGAAGGCGTTGCCGGAGAGCGAACCGGCAACCGCAGCGGAAAACGCACCGAAGAGCAACTGCCCCTCGATGGCGATGTTGACCACGCCGGATCGTTCGCACAGCACGCCGGAGAGGGACCCGAAGATCAGCGGCACGGCCAAAATAAAGGAACCAGCCAGCAGCCCGTAGAGGGCCACGTTCGGTGTGCGGGCGCTGCCCACCACCCAGGTCAGGAAACCGACAATGAACAGCACGGCAAAAACGGCCACCAGCCAGCCGGGGACCTTGCGGCCGGACCGGACCAACTGGAACGACCAGACGGCGGCGGCCAACATCAGGACGGCGGTGACCCAGCCGGTGACAACGGCCGACACGACGATATCGGGCAACACCAACGCGTCGTTGGGAGCCGAGAGCCGGAAGGTGACGGAGTTGTGCGGCGCGCCGATGGCGAAGACCAGGAGCGCCAGGACGGAGAGCACGGCCAGAATGACCGGGGTCTTCCAGTTCCGCACGATATCCGTGGCGGCTGAACCCTGTTGCGGTTCGGTGGCAGTAGCCGTGCTCATGCTGCACCTCCGGTGCTTGCGGTCTTTCGGGGTTTTGCAGTCAGCTGGCCCGGTTCAGGCAGTCGGAAGATTGCCCGGACCAGCGGCGGAGCGGCGATGAACAGGACGATTAAGGACTGGACCACCAGCACAATGTCGATCGCGGTGCCGGTGTTGGTCTGCATGGTGACGCCGCCAGCGCGGAAGGCGCCGAACAGCACGCCGGCCGCAAACGTTCCCCACGGCGTCGAACGTCCCAGCAGTGCCACGGTGATGGCATCGAAGCCGAAGCTGGCCGCCACACCGGCAGTCAATACCTGTTCGGTGCCCGCAACCTGGGCGGTGCCGGCCAGTCCGGCAAGTGCACCGGCGAGCACCATGACAATGACGTAGCCCTTGGTCACGCTGATGCCGGCCGTGCGGGCGGCATGCGGATTGGAGCCCACCGCGCGCAACTCGAAGCCGATCGTCGAGCGGTTGAGCAGCCACCAGGCGAACACAGTGGCGAGGATGGCGACGATGAAGCCCCAGTGCAGCCGGAACGTGTCGCCGAAGAGCGGCGGGTACATGGCCGACTCGTCCAGCTTGGGGCTGATCGGATTGGTGGACCCCGGGCGCTGGAATGCCGGAATGGTCAGCAGGTACAGCACCAGGTTGATGGCCACATAGTTAAGCATGATCGACACGATCACCTCATGGGCGCCCGTCTTGGCCTTCAGCAGGCCGACGAGGCCGCCCCAGAGTGCGCCGCCCACGATGCCGGCCAGAATGACCAGCAGCAAATGCAGGCCCACCGGCAGGTGCCAGCTGAAGCCAACCCAGGCGGCCAAGGTAGCGCCGATGATGATTTGGCCCTGCGCGCCGATGTTGAACAACCCGGCGCGGAAGGCCAACGCGACGCCCAGACCAGCGCAAATCAGCGGCGTCGCCACGGTCAGCGTCTGGGTCAGCGGGAAAATCATCCGGGAAAAGGTGGAGCCGTTGGCGTTGAAGACCGACCCTTGGAAGAGGGCGATATAGGCCTCCGACGCCGCCGTCCAGGCCGCGCCCAACATGTCCTGCGGCCGGGCAAAGAAGTAACTGGACGTCCTGGCCACTTCCTCGTTGGTCAGTGCGATCAGCAGGCCGCCGGCGATCAACGCCAGCACGACGGCGAGCACCGACACCAGGGCATTGCCGGTGACGATCCGCTGCATCACGGTCTGCTGCCCGCGCAACTCCGGCTGCAGGCTGGCCCCCGTCGCCGGAACGGCAGGCGGAGCCTGCGTGCCATCGCCGAGCTCGGCGGCTGCCGCGAGCCGCAGCGCATCGCCGTCGACCGCTGGCTTGCCGTCGCCTTCCGGCCGCTCTCTGGTCTGCTTGCCGGTCTCGTCCACGCTCATTCTTCGCCTCCTTCGACGTCTGACTGCCCTGCTTCGGCCAGCGCCTGCTGTCCGAGCGCATCTTCCGCGTTCATACCGGCCATCATCAGGCCCAGCTCGCCGCGCGAAGTGCCCGCGGGGACGATCCCCATCAGCCGGCCCTGATAGAGCACGGCGATCCTGTCGGCCAACTCCAGCACTTCGTCCAACTCGGTGGACACGATCAGCACCGGCGTCCCGACGTCGCGCTCTGCGACGATCCGCTTGTGCAGGAACTCAATCGAGCCCACGTCAACACCGCGGGTCGGTTGCGAGGCGATGAAGAGCTTTAGTGGCCTCGAGAGCTCCCGCGCCATCACCACCTTCTGCTGGTTTCCACCGGAGAGCGTGCCAGCGGCGGCCTCCGCCGACTGCGTCCGCACGTCGAACTCTGCGATGTAGTGTTCGGCGTTTTCGGCGATCACTGCCGGCTTCATGGCCAGGCCGCGGGCAAAGGGCGGCTGGTCATAACGGTTGAGAATGAGGTTCTCCGCCACGGAGAAGGTACCGACCAGGCCTTCGACGCTGCGGTCCTCCGGCACGAAGCCGACCCCGGCTTCAATGATGTCCTTGACCCGTTTCCCCACCAGTTCGCGGCCCTCAAGCCGGATGGAACCCGAGACATGGTCCTGCAGGCCCAGGATGGCCTCGGTCAGTTCCGTCTGCCCGTTGCCCTGCACACCGGCCACCGCCATGATCTCGCCGCGGGCGATGCCGAAGCTGAGTCCGTCCACCACGCGCTGGCCGGTGGCCGACCGCACCGTGAGGTCGGTGACGGTGAAAGTTTCTTCTCCCGGCTGCGCCGGTTCCTTGTTCAGCGTCAGGCTGACCGCCCGGCCCACCATCATCTCCGCCAATTCCGTGGTGGAGGCCGACGCCGGGGCATCGCCCACGACCTTGCCGCGGCGGATCACCGTGATGATGTCGGAAACGGCCTTGACCTCGCGCAGCTTGTGCGAAATGAAGACGATGGCCTTGCCGTCGGCCTTGAGCTGGCCCATGATGCCCAGCAGTTCATCCGTTTCCTTGGGCGTCAGGACAGCGGTCGGCTCATCCAGGATCAGCACTTCGGCGTCCCGCACCAAGGCCTTGATGATTTCCACCCGCTGCTGCACCCCGACCGGTAGGTCCTCGATCACGGCGTCTGGATCCACTTGGAAACCGTATTGGTCCGAAATCTCCCTAATCCGGGTCCGCGTGTCGTCGAGATTCAACATGCCGGCGGCCTTCGTGGCCTCGTTGCCCAGCGCCACGTTTTCCGCAACGGTGAAGACGGGGACCAGCATGAAGTGCTGGTGCACCATGCCGATGCCGGCCGCCATGGCGTCACCCGGTCCGTTGAAAGTCACCGGCTTGTCGTCCACCAGGATCTGGCCTTCGGTCGGCTCGTAGAGCCCGTAAAGGACGTTCATCAGTGTCGACTTCCCGGCGCCGTTTTCGCCGAGCAGGCTGTGCACCTGGCCCGGCTGGACCACAAGGTCAATGTGGTCGTTGGCTACCAGGGAACCGAACCGTTTGGTGATTCCTTTGAGCTCGAGCTTCAAACCCCAACCCACCTGTTCTTTGTCCGTAGGTACGACGGTCGTCATCCGGCATGGTTTCGGGCGGTGCCCGCCCCCAAGCTGTGCCTAGCCTAAACCGCTTCGGCCGCTGACAGCACGAACCGCCGTCCTCGGCACCGATGTCCGGTACGAAGAACGGCGGTCCGCTTCACGCTTACTGCTGCGGGCTGGCCTTCGATTCGACCTTGATCTCGCCGGAGATGATGGACTTCTTGATGGTGTCCAGTTCCGACTTGGTCTCGTCGGAGACGGCAGCGTCGAGATCGTGGAACGGAGCCAGTGCCACGCCGCCGTTCTCCAAGGTGCCGACGTACGGGGTGCTGTCGAACTTGCCCTCGGTGTCGGTCTTGATGACTTCCTCGACGGCGGTGCCCATCAACTTCATCACGGACGTGAGGATGAACTCCTCCGCCTTGCCGGCGGTCTCGTAGCCGTCCGAGTCGACCCAGACCACCTTGGCGTCCTTGCCATCAGCGTTGGCCTCCATCACGGCGTCCAGGGTGCCCAGGCCAACCGGCCCGGCCACCGGCATGATGATGTCAGCGCCCTCGTTGATGAAGTTCAGGGTATTGGTTTTGCCCTTGCCCTGATCCTCAAAGTTGCCCACGAAGGTACCGTTCTGGGACTTCTTGTCCCAGCCCAGCAGTTCGACCTTGGCGTCCTTCTGCTTGTTGTAGTAGTCCACGCCGTCGGCGAACCCGTCCATGAAGATGGTGACGGTCGGGATGTTCATTCCGCCGTAGGTGGCCACCTTGCCGGTCTCGCTGGTTGCCGCTGCTGCGTAGCCCGCCAGGAAGGCCGCCTGGGCCGTGTCGTAGATGATCGGCTTGACGTTATCGGAGAACTCCTTATCGCTGTAGTCGACGATCGCGAAGTTGGTCTCCGGGTTGGCTGCCGCTGCTTCCTTGGTCACGTCGCCCAGCAGGAAGCCGACCGTCAGGATGCTGTTGCACTCGGCCTGCACCATGGCGTTGACGTTCGGGCCGAAGTCGGTCTCGGCCTGTGATTCGGCTTCCTTGGTCTTGATGCCCAGGTCCTTCTCGGCCGACTTCAGGCCTTCGTAGCTGGACTGGTTGAACGAACGATCATCAAAACCACCAGAGTCGGAGACGATGCAGCCCAGGTATCCGGTGTCTTCCGCTGCCGGGCTGCCGCTGGCGCCCTGCTCGGCCGGCGGAGCGCCGCAGCCGGCCAGGACCAGGGCGGATGCGCCGAGCACTGCGGCAGAGAGGCCGGTGCCGCGCTTAATCTTGCGCAGTGAAGTCTTCAATTGTCCTCCGTAAAAGAATGTCAGCCCACGGCAGCAGTTCAATGGACGCTTCACAAGGTTGTGCGGCGCCTGCCTTGTACTCCGCGTGGTACCACACCTGGCCTGCAGGTGCACAGTTGATGAGCTTACAGTAGTGGGCCGCCGGCCAACGGGTGGCGAAACAGGGTCGGGCTCGCCGGGATTGTTCGAAAGTTGTTACTTTTGAGTAGCTCCAGCGACGACATCCCGGTGGCGCCGCGCAGCCAAGGTTGCCGCCTTGGCCATCACCCTGACGCCCACCCCGATGGCATGCTCGTCCGGAACATAGTCGCCGCGATGCAGATCAAAGGTTTCGCCCCCGGGTGTCCGGGTCCCCAGCCGCATCATGGCGCCGGGCACTTCCTGCGTCATCCAGGCAAAGTCCTCGCCGCCCATCGACTGCGGGGTCAGGGTGACCGCGTCCTCACCCAACTCGCTCCGGGCCGCGGCCTCGATCAGCGTGGTCTCCCGCTCGGTGTTGATGACCGGAGGCACCCCGCGGATGTGCTCCAGCTTCACGTCCACGCCGAACGGGGCCGCCACCTGGTTAACCACCTCGTCCACCAGTTCGCCGGCGGCCTGCCATGCTTCGCCGTCGAGGCAACGCATGGTTCCGGCCATATAGCCAACTGCCGGAATGGCGTTCGGAGCCGCTCCGGCCTGGATCTGCCCCCAGACCAGGGAGACCGCACTGCGAACATCGATCCGTCGGTTGATGACGGCGGGGACGCTGACAGCAATCTCGGCCAGCGCGAACACCAAGTCCTCGGTCAGGTGGGGGCGCGAGGTATGCCCGCCTCGGCCGTTGAGCTGAATCCGGATCGTGTCGGAGGCGGAGGTGATGGCGCCGATCCGGGTGCCGACCAGTCCGACGTCGATCCGTGGGTCGCAGTGCAGCGCCAGGATGCGTGGCAGGCCGTTCAGGACGCCCTGCTCAATCACGGCCAGGGCCCCGCCGGGCATGGTTTCCTCGGCCGGCTGGAAAATCACCCGAACGCGGGCAGGCAACTCGCCTTCCAGATCGAGTTTGCGCAGGACCAGTGCTACACCGAGCATCACCGTGGTGTGGATATCGTGTCCGCAGGCATGGCTGATGCCGGTATGGACCGAGGCGAATTCCAGGCCGGTTTCCTCCAGGATCGGCAGCGCATCGATATCCGCCCGCAGGCCGATGGCCAGCGGACCTTCGCCGACGTCCACAAAGAGGCCGGTGCCGTCCAGCAGCTGCGGTTCCAATCCCGCGGCCGTCAATCGCGCCGCGAGCTTCTGCGTGGTGAGGAATTCCTTGTGCGACAGCTCCGGATGCTGGTGCAGGTCCCGGCGGAAGTGCCTCAGTTCATCCAGCAGCGGCGATGCCCAGACGCCGATATTGAGATTGGCCGTCGGAGTTTCTGAAATCTTCTGCACACTTGCACTCTAGCGACTTGCACGCCTGCCTACTGCGGAGGTGCGCCGGCCACCGGCGTTTTCGGCGTAACTTTCGTCGGCTGTCCCGCGTCCCGTTCCGCTACAGGACGTCGGTGTCGCCGCTGGCTTTGAGGTGCTCCACGGCTGACTTCACCTTCTGCGCGTGTTCCTTGGTGGTGACCAGCAGTGCGTCCGGGGTATCGACCACAACGACGTCGTCGATGCCGATCAGCGCAATCACCCGCTTGGTATCGGAGACCACGACGCCGGTGGCGGACTCCGCGAAGACCCGCGCCCCGTCGCCGAGCACGGTCAGCCCGGACGTTTCACTGGCGGTGTTCAGCCGCCCGATGGCGGCGAAGTCGCCGACGTCGTCCCAGGAGAAGGACCCGGGGATCATCGCCACGTCGCCCGCGGCCGCCGCAGGCTCGGCCACCGCGTAGTCGATGGCCGTCTTGGGCAGGCCGGGCCACACCCGGCGCATCACCGCGCCGCGCTCCGGGGTGTCCCAGGCCTCGGCGATCTCCGTCAACCCGGCAAAGAGTTCGGGCTCGTTGGTTTCCAGGTGCTTGAGCAGCACGTCCACCGGGGCCACGAACATGCCCGCGTTCCACGAATATTCCCCGGTCGCCAGGTAGCCGCGCGCCACCTGCTCGTCGGGCTTCTCCACAAATTCTGCCACCGCATGCGCGTTCGGAGCGCCGGGCACCTGCAGTGCCCCGGCGGAGCGGATGTAACCGAACCCGGTGGCCGGGTGGGTCGGGGTGATTCCGATCGTGACGATGTAGCCTTCGGCCGCGGTATGCACGGCCTCACGCACCGCCTGCTGGAAATCTTCCACGGGGGTGATCACCTGGTCGGCGGCGAACGAGCCCATGATGATCCGCGGATCGCGGCGGTGCAGGATCGCCGCGGCCAGGCCGATGGCAGCCGCCGAGTCCTTCGGTTCCGGCTCCAGCACCAGGTTGGCATCTTCCAACTCCGGCAACTGTGCGCAGACCGCCTGGCGGTGCAGCTTGCCGGTGACCACCAGCGTCCGCCCGTGGCACAGCGGCTCCAAGCGGGCATACGTGGCGCGGATCAGTGTTGACCCGGAACCGGTCAGATCATGCAGGAATTTCGGTGCGGCCGCCCGCGACAGCGGCCACAGCCGCGTCCCGGTACCGCCGGCCGGGATCACCGCATAGAAACGATCCAGCACGGCATCATCGGCCGAGCCCCGGCCTGTTGTTTGAGTCTTCACTCTCTCCACGGTAATCCCCCGCCATGGCGGGCGCCTCCATCCCGAGGCTGATTTCGGAGGGCGTCGGCAGTTGATCAGCACCAGCCGGATCGGAAATACTTAATGAGGGCACGATCCAGTTTCGTATACCGCCGGAATTGCGCGGATTACGGCGCTGACGCCGCGGTTTCGCCGATCGTTGTTAAAAAGGTCACACCGGCCGGTTCCTAAATTGAATAAGCCCACAGCGAAGCCTAGATTAGTCTTGAGCTAAGAGCGCTCTCGCACCGGCGTCAACTCTTGCGTGGAAGCCACGCTGCGCCTCTGCGATGCAGGGAGGGTAATTCAGTGTCGAAGACACCAGCAGGGACCTTATACCGCGGCCGTGAAGGCATGTGGTCTTGGGTAGGACACCGCATCACGGGCGTCTCAATCTTTTTCTTTCTCTTGGTACACGTACTCGACACCGCGTTGGTCCGGGTATCGCCCGGCGCCTATGACGCGGTCATGGCCACGTACAAGAACCCGATCATGGCCGTCTTGGAAGCCGGGCTCGTGGCAGCCATCGTCTTCCATGCGTTCAATGGGCTGCGGATCATCCTTATTGACTTCTGGAAGAAGGGCCCGAAGAACCAGGCCAAGCTTCTGTGGGGCGTCGTCGGCCTCGCGGTCATCGTCATGATTCCGTTCCTCATCCGCCACCTCACGCTCGCTTTCACGTTCGCCTTCAACGGGGGTCAGTAACTCATGTCGGTCAACTCTGAAATCCAGACCCCCCGCAGCGCCCGCATTGCTCCCGAGTACACCCGTCACAAGGGGCGCAAGGGCAACTTCGAGATGTACGCGTGGCTGTTCATGCGGCTCTCCGGCCTCATCTTGGTCGTGCTCGTCTTCGGCCACTTGTTCGTCAACCTGATGCTCGGCGACGGCGTCCACGCCATTAACTTCGGCTTCGTGGCCGGCAAGTGGGCCGACCCGTTCTGGCAGGTCTGGGACCTGGCCATGCTGTGGCTGGCAATGCTGCACGGCACCAACGGCGTGCGCACCATCATCGAGGACTACGCGGAGCGAGACAGCACCCGCCTCTGGTTCAAGACGGTCCTGTACGTGGCCTCTGCCGTCATCATCGTGCTCGGCACCCTGGTGATCTTCACCTTTGATCCGTGCCCGGCCAACGCCAGCGCCGAGCTGCTGCCGTCCTTCTGCCCGGCACCGTAACCGGGTCCGCGTAGAACGCGGTTCCGCTGCCTCGCCGCGGGTTTGAAGCGGCGACAAACTTCAGTTCAACAGAAAGAGCATCCAGTATGCAGGTCCATAAGTACGACGTCGTCATTGTCGGTGCAGGTGGCGCCGGAATGCGCGCGGCCATCGAATCAGGCCAGCGCGCGCACACGGCAGTACTGACCAAGCTGTACCCCACGCGTTCCCACACCGGCGCGGCCCAGGGCGGCATGTGTGCCGCACTGGCCAACGTCGAAGAGGACAACTGGGAATGGCACACCTTTGACACCGTCAAGGGCGGCGACTATCTGGTGGACCAGGACGCCGCCGAAGTCATGGCGAAGGAAGCCATCGACGCCGTGCTGGACCTGGAAAAGATGGGCCTGCCGTTCAACCGCACGCCCGAAGGCAAGATTGACCAGCGCCGCTTCGGCGGGCACACCCGCGATCACGGCAAGGCGCCGGTGCGCCGCGCCTGCTACGCCGCGGACCGTACCGGGCACATGATCCTGCAGACGCTGTACCAAAACTGTGTCAAGCACAACGTGGAGTTCTACAACGAGTACTACGTGCTGGACCTGCTGATGGTCGAGGAAGACGCCGTTCGCGAAGACGGCACGCCGTACAAGCAGAAGCGTGCCGCCGGCGTCGTCAGCTATGACCTGGCCTCCGGCGAGATCCACGTCTTCCAGGCAAAGTCGATCATCTTTGCCTCCGGTGGCGTGGGCAAGGTCTTCAAGACCACGTCCAATGCCCACACCCTCACCGGTGACGGCATGGGCATCGCCTTCCGCCGCGGCCTGCCGCTGGAGGACATGGAGTTCGTCCAGTTCCACCCGACCGGTCTGGCCGGCCTGGGCATTCTGCTGTCCGAGGCGGCACGCGGCGAAGGCGGGATCCTGCGCAACGCGGACGGCGAACGCTTCATGGAGCGCTACGCCCCCACCATCAAGGACCTGGCACCTCGTGACATCGTGGCCCGGTCCATGGCTCTGGAGGTCCGCGAAGGCCGCGGCTGCGGTCCGAACAAGGACTACGTGCTGTTGGACCTCACCCACCTGGAGCCGGCACACATCGACGCCAAGCTGCCGGACATCACCGAGTTTGCCCGCACCTACCTCGGCGTCGAGCCCTACACCGAGCCGGTGCCGGTATTCCCCACGGCGCACTACGCCATGGGCGGCATCCCGACCAATATCAAGGGCGAAGTCCTCCAGGACAACGACACCGTGGTTCCCGGCCTGTACGCCGCCGGCGAGGTTGCCTGCGTTTCCGTGCACGGCTCCAACCGCTTGGGCACCAACTCGCTGCTGGACATCAACGTCTTTGGCAAGCGTTCCGGCATCAACGCCGCCGAGTACGCCAAGACCGCAGACTTCGTCGAGCTGCCGGAGAACGCCGAGGCGTACACCGTCAACATGCTTGAAACGGTGCGCACCGCCAACGGCACCGAGCGGGTGGCCCAGCTCCGCAAGGAACTGCAGGACACCATGGACGCCAACGTTCAGGTATTCCGCGATGAGAGGTCGCTGACCGAGGCGCTGAACGTGATCGCCTCGCTGCGTGAGCGCTACAAGAACATCAGCGTCCAGGACAAGGGCAAGCGCTTCAACCTGGACCTGCTGGAGGCCGTGGAACTCGGCTTCCTGCTGGATATGGCTCAGGTGATGGCCGTGGCGGCGCTGCACCGCACGGAGTCCCGTGGCGGCCACTTCCGGGAGGACTTCCCGGAGCGCGACGATGAGAACTTCATGCTGCACTCCATGTCCTACCTGGATCCCGAAGCCGTCACCGATCAGACGGCCGGCATCCGCATGGATACCAAGCCCGTGGTATTCACGCGCTACGAACCGATGGTGAGGAAGTACTAATGACCACCCCGACCGAAATTCCTGAAGGACCGTCAAAGGTCGAGCTGGCTCCCGGTGTCGGCGGCGGCGGCGAAATCCCCAGCTTCGACATCACCCTGAAGGTTCGCCGCTACGATCCCGAGGTTTCCGAGGAAGCCCGCTGGGACGAGTTCAAGCTCACCATGTACGGCACCGACCGCGTGCTGGACGCCCTGCACAAGGTCAAGTGGGAGCATGACGGTTCGGTTTCCTTCCGCCGCTCTTGCGCGCACGGCGTCTGCGGTTCCGATGCGATGCGCATCAACGGCCGTAACCGCCTGGCCTGCAAGACCCTGCTGAAGGACCTTGACACGTCCAAGCCGATCTTGGTGGAGCCGATTAAGGGCCTGCCGGTGGAGAAGGACCTGATCGTGGACATGGAGCCGTTCTTCCAGTCCTACCGCGAGATCATGCCCTTCCTGATCAACGGCGGCCATGAGCCGGCCCGCGAGCGGCTGCAGTCGCAGGAGGACCGCGAGCGGTTCGACGACACCACGAAGTGCATCCTCTGCGCGGCCTGCACCTCCTCGTGCCCGGTGTTCTGGACCGATGGCCAGTACTTCGGCCCGGCCGCGATCGTGAACGCACACCGGTTCATCTTCGACTCGCGCGATGATGCCGGTGACATGCGCCTGGAGATCCTGAACGACAAGGAAGGCGTGTGGCGCTGCCGCACCACCTTCAACTGCACCGAGGCATGCCCCCGCGGCATCCAGGTGACCAAGGCCATCGCCGAGGTCAAGCAGGCCGTTCTCAGCCGCTCCATCTAGCGTCTCCGGCAGTCCGACCGGGATTCCCCGGGACTGCCTCCGGTGGCGCCGATTCCGCAAAGGAGTCGGCGCCACCGGCGTTTTAACGTCTTCTGCCGTGCGCGTCCGATGCCGCCTGAGCGTGCTTGCCGGTATGCCGCTGTCAGGCGGCTGCGGCGCTATCAGGCGGCTGCGGCGCTCAGGCCGCTGCGCCGTCGTTCCGACGCGTCCCTTTCCCGGGCCGCCGGCGCAGGCGCCACGCCCGCCGCCGCAGCGACCGGTTGCCCCGGCCGCCCGCCAGCGCATGCCTCGCCACCGCGTCCGCCTTGCCAATAGCTCCCCAGGCAGTGGCGACCATGTAGAGCTGGCTGAGCAGGTAGAACCACACGAACAGGCCAAGCACGACGGCGAAGGGCGCCAGCAGCGGGTTGTTGCCGACATTGCCCAAGAGGAGCGAGGAGAAGTACCTGAGCACGGTACTGCCCGCGCCGGCGATCAGGGCGCACTGCAGCATGATCGGGCGCGGCATCCGAATGCCCGACGCCATGCGGAACAGGACCACTGCCACCGCCATGTCCAGCAGCAGCATGATCAGGATGCCGCCGATCCGTGTCAACGGCACAGCAGCGGCGCCTTCGAAGTGAAGCCAATCGACGACCAAGCCCAGGGCCCTATTGGCCACGACGGCGAGGGCCGACGTCACGATCAAGGCCACTGCGAGGATCAGCAGCGTGCCCAAGTCCTTGAGCTTGACCAGGACGATGTTGGTCTTCAACGGCGGCAGGTCGAAGATGCCGCGCATTCCGGTGCGCAGCCCGGCGATCCACCCCAGCGAGGTCCAGATCAACACCGCCGTGGAGATGATCAAGCTGACGCCGAAGGCCCCGCCCTGCGAGAAGAGCTGCTCCGGTGTGACCAGTCCCCCACCCTTTTCACCAGTGGTGTTGATCAGTCCCGGCGTGGTCTGGTCCACCACCCGAATGATGGCCAGCTGCAATTCACGGTTGCCGGAGACCACGAGGCCGAGAATGGAGAATCCGGCAAGCAGCATCGCCGCCATAGAGAAGAACAGGTTATAGGCGCAGCCGGCGGCCAGCAGCGGCCCGTGCCTCAGCCCATAGAGGATGAAGACCCGCATCAGGCGCCAAGAGTTGAGCTGCGCCAGCCGATACTGGACGCTGGCCAGCAGGCCCTTCCATCGGCCGCCTTCGCGCCTGGCCCGCCCCGCGTCCCGACGCAGCCGTAACGCGGCAAGGACCATTTGCTGCCGTTGCAGCGGATCGGGCCTGCCCTCAGCCTTCTCCTGCGGATTCGGCACCAAAGGTCAGCTCTTCCCGTAGTTTCCACACACCCGTCGCATCGTGCTCGTAGAGGCCCATGCTACTGACGAGGAAGGCCGCGTCATAACCGGCGAGCTTGCTCTCAGCCGAGTCCATACTCGCTTCGCTGACATCCTGGGCCACCGTCACATGCGGGTGGAAATCGAACTCAAGTTCGTGTTCCAGCGGCCCCGACTGCAGCTTTCGGTGCAGTTCGACGCAGTCCTCGAATCCGTCCCGGATGCCCAGGTAGACCACGGGCGAGACCGGACGGAAGCTGCCCGTTCCACACATGGCCAGCGTGAAGGGAGCCTGCTGGCGGGCAACCGAGCGGACGTGGTGGGTGGCCTCGTCCCAGTCGTGCACCGGGGTGGTGGTGACCAGGGTGATGTGCGGCGGTATCACCGCGGCCAGCGGGTCGCCGAACGACGCGCGCCAGCCTCGCAGCTCGCTGGCCATGGGTTCGGGGATCCCGATGACCACTCCGACGCTCCCGACCGCGGGCCGGGCACCCGGGTCAGCACCGCCGTCGTGCTCCACACGGGCGATGCTGTCCTGGTCCTGCTGGCCCATGGCTAAAGTCCGCCTCCGGCGGGCAGGAAGCCTACTTTGCTGTACACATCAGCGAGTGTAGCCGACGCAATTGAACGGGCTTTCTGGGCCCCGCGGGCCAGCAGCCGGTCGAGTTCGGCCGGGTCGTCCAGCAGCTCCTGGGCCCGGGCCTGCACCGGGGCAAGCGCCCCGACGACGACGTCGGCCAGATCCACCTTCAGGTGCCCGTACATCTTGCCCTGGTACTCCTGCTCCAGCTGCGCGATGCTCTTGCCGGTGAGCGTGGAGTAGATGGTGAGCAGGTTGGAGATGCCCGGCTTGGCCTCGCGGTCGAAGCGGATCTCGGTGCCGTCGTCGGTGACGGCCGACTTGATCTTCTTGGCGGCCTGCTTGGGGTTGTCCAGGATGTTGATCAAGCCTGCGGGCGATTCCGCCGACTTGGACATCTTCGCGGTGGGGTGCTGCAGATCGTAGATCTTCGCGCCCTCCTTGGGGATGACGGCTTCCGGCACCACGAACGTCTCGCCGAAACGGTGGTTGAACCGCTGGGCCAGGTTCCGCGCCAGTTCCAGGTGCTGGCGCTGGTCCTCCCCCACCGGCACACCGTAGGGGCGGTAAAGCAGGATGTCCGCGGCCATCAGCACCGGATAGGCGAACAGGCCCACGGTGGCGGCGTCGGTACCGTTCTTCTGGGTCTTGTCCTTGAACTGGGTCATCCGGGACGCCTCGCCGAAGCCGGTCACACAGTTGAGCACCCAGGCCAGCTCGGCATGCTCGGGAACATGCGACTGGACGAACAGCGCGGTGCGCTCAATGTCGATGCCGCCGGCAATGTACTGCGCGCAGGTGACCCGGGTGCGCTGGGCCAGGTCCTTCGGATCGTAGTCCACGGTAATGGCATGAAGGTCCGGGATGAAGAAGAACGTTTCATACTCGTCCTGCAGCTTCACCCAGTTGACCAGTGCGCCCAGGTAGTTGCCCAGATGGAGCGAGTCGGCCGAGGGCTGCATGCCGGAGAGCAGCCGGGGGCGCGTAGCCTGCGGCGGCCCTGCCTGCCCGTTGTCCGCCATGGCGGTGTGGGTCGGTTCTGTGGTTCCTGTGCTCATCGGAATGCTTTCTAGAACTGGTAGTCGACGACCAGCGGTGCATGGTCGCTGAAGCGGGCATCGTAGGTGGCGGCACGGTCGACCACGGCCGCGGTGGCCAGGTTGGCCAGCGAGGGGGTGGCCACCTGGTAGTCGATCCGCCAGCCCGAATCGTTGTCGAAGGCCTGGCCGCGCCAGGACCACCAGGTGTAGGGACCGCTGACGGCGCCGGCCAGGGAGCGGTGCACGTCGCGCCAGCCGATCTCCTCGCCGAAGAACCGGTCGAAGTAGGCCCGTTCCTCGGGCAGGAATCCGGCCCGCTTGACGTTGCCCTTCCAGTTTTTGATGTCCAGTTCGGTGTGTCCCACATTCAGGTCGCCGACCACCAGGGCGTAGTCCCGCTCGGCCTTCAGTTGCGGCAGCCGGTGGGTCATCGTGTCCAGGAAGCGGTACTTGTCCACCTGCTTGGGGGTGTCCACCTCGCCCGAATGGACGTAGGCGCTGACCACGGTGAGGGTTTTGTCGCCGTCGACGCCCTCCACGGCGAAGTCGGCCTCCACCCAGCGGCCGGAGGACAGGAAGTATTCGTCGCCAATATGGCTGCGCGTGGCGGTCGGCGCAACCCGGGAAGCGATAGCGACGCCGGCGCGGCCCTTGGCCTCCGCCTCGGCATGCAGGATGTGCCAGTCGCTGCCCAGCAACTCGCGCACGACGGCGTCGGGCGCCCGCACTTCCTGCAGGCACAGGATGTCCACGTCCCGGTCGGCCAGCCAATCGGCCATGCCACGCTTGTAGGCGGCGCGGATGCCGTTGACGTTGACGCTGGCGATCCGCAGCGTCTTGCCTGCCTGAATCAGTCCGGCTGCTGCGTCGCGGGAAGTGGTCGATGCGGTGGAAACGGTTGCCAAAGTCACCCGACTACCTTACCCAACCCGTCCGTTCAGCTGACAACCGTGCCGGTGACCGTTCCGCCGTCCTCTTCCTTATGGATCATGCCGCGGCCGTTGTGGGCGGTGATTTCCACCGTTTCCAGTGCGCGGTCCACCATGCCTTCGTCCTTGCCGCGGTAGTCGCGGATCACCTTGGCCTGGACCTGGATGATCTTGAAACTGTGGTCCAGCTTTTCGTCCCGCACCGCGTTGGCGCGCGACACTTGTTCATCAATGACGGCGGTGCCACCACCGGGAGCAGGATTCACCCGGCCGGCGTAGTCGGCCTGCACGCTGGCCAGCTTTTCCTTGGCCTTGCGGGTGGCGCCGCGGACGCTGAAGACAACAAACGCGGCCAGGATCAGCCAGGCCAGCGAGATCGCGACGACGATCCAGCCGATGACGTCGTTTTCGTTGGCGGCGAAGACAACTGCCACCAGGAAGACCAGCACCAGCACGGCCATGCTGATGTTGCCGGCTTTGAGCGGAAACTGCCGCGCGGAAGATGAGCCGGCGGACGAAACAGAGGAAGACTCGGGGCCAAGAGATCGCATGGGCCTATTCTCTCAAATCCGCGCGCCCGCGTGCGCCGACTCCGCCCACAGCGTGACGCGCCGGGTGGCGCGTGCCGATCGGGTGCCTGCTCCCGCGTCCATCTCAGTTCAGGAAGAGCTTCCGCAGCCGGCCGGTGCTCAGGATCAGCCCCAGCACGATCATGACCAGGAAGTACAGCACGTGGACCAGGATGGCGCCGGTGAAGATGCCCGCGCTGAGCTGGCGCAGCATTTCCACCCCGTGCCAGAGCGGCAGCGCCTGGATCAGCCACTGGATTGGCTCTGGATAAACGCTCAACGGGTAAAAAGTCGCGGAGAACAGGAACATCGGCAGCATGATGAAGGTGATCCAATCCATTTGCTGGAAGGTCTTCATATAGCTGGTGATCGCCATGCCGAACGACGCGAAGCCGAAAGCCACCACCACGGCGGCGGGAATCATCAACAGCGCCCACGGGGAGGTGATCAAGCCCATCGCGCCCATCACCGCGGTGAACCCCGTGGCATAGAGCGCCCCGCGCAGCAGTGCCAGCAGGATCTCGCCCAGCGCCACATCCAATGGCCCCAGCGACGTGTACAACATCCCCTCGTAGAGCTTGGCGAAATGCAGCTTGAAGAACACGTTCCAGGTGGAGTCGTACACGGCTCCGTTCATCGCCGAGACAGCCAGCAGCGCCGGGGCGATGTAGTTCGCGTAGCCGATTTCCGTCCCGCCGGGGCCGGTGACGGTGCCGATCAGAGAGCCCAGGCCAATGCCCATGGCCACCAGGTACAGGACCGGCTCCACGAAACCGCTGACCATGATGGCCCAGTTGGTGCCCCAGGTGGCCTTCACGCCGCGGGAGAAGACCGCGCGGACATTGCCGGCGTAGAGGGAACCGAGCGGCCGGCGGGAGGGTTCCAGCCGCAGCTGCGGCGTAACAATGTGCTGGCTCACTTGCCCAGCCTCCTGATGTAGACGCGGCGCGCGAAGATCCAGCCCACCACGCAGAGGACGGCCAGATAGGCCACGTGCAGAACCGTCAGCCAGACGGGTTCCGCGTAGCCGTAGCTGAGCACCCGGCCCAGCTCGGTGGAATGCCACAAGGGGGAAATCCAGCCGATCCAGCGGACCAGCAGCGGCATAGCCTCCAGCGGAAAGAAGGTGCCGGAAAACAGGAACAGCGGCATCACGATGAACCGCTGCACCAGGGCGAACTGGCCGCGATCCTCTTCGATGCTGGCCGAGTACGCCATCAGCGGCAGCCCGAAGGACATCCCGCCCAGCGCCGCGGTAAAGATCATCACCCAGCCGGTCGGTTCAACCACCGCGCCGAACAGGACCAGGCACAGAAAGTAGAGCCCGGTGGTCAGCAGCAACCGGGCCAGCACTCCCATGGAGTGCCCGTTGACCAGTTGCTGGCTCTGCAGCGGAGAGGCGTTCGGGCCGTAGTAGGTCTTGCGCCATTTGAAGCCGGAGATGACCGAGTAGGTGTTCTCTTCGCTGGCCACCATAATCGCGGCGGTGGCCAGCAGCGCCGGGGCCACGAAGACCAGGTACGGCACCGCCTGGCCGTTGCCGGCGTCCAGCGAGACGTTGGTGTTGGCGTCCACGAGCGTGGCCAGCCCCACGCCCATCGCGAAGAGGTACACCAGCGGCGTGCCGACGGCCGTCATCAGCACCGTCCAGCCGTAGCCGCGCAACTGCCGCAGCCAGTGCTCCATGTAGTAGAAGGAGCCGAAGTTGCGGGCTCGCTCGGCCGACTGCAGCGGTGAAAGCGGCGAGCGCAGGCCCGTCACGGGCCGGGTGAGCGCGTCGACCTCGCGCAGGGTCAGCTGCGCCGGGATGCGGGCATCCACCGACCCTGCGGCGGCCGCGGGGTCGGGTTCGGGCGCCGGGATGTGGCCGGCGGCAGCGGACTCGGCCGAGGCCTGCGAGGCGGCTTCCGCCTCCTGCCCGCCGGGTACCTGCGAAGGCTGTTGCTCAGTCAATGAGGCTCCTGCCGGTCAGCCGGAGGAAGACATCCTCCAGGCTGGAGCGCCGCACCAGCGAGGTGATCGGGCGAAGCCCGCGGTTCGACACCTGCTCAAGCGCCGCCTCGCCGTCGTCGGCATAGATGAGGATTCGGTCGGGCAGCGTTTCCAGCCGCTCCCCGATGCCTCCCAGCTCCGGCGCCACGGTGGTATTCCGCTCGGAACCGAACCGGAGTTCCAGGACCTCGCGGGTGGAATGCTCACGAATCAGCGCCGACGGCGAACCTTCCGCCATGATCTTGCCCTTGTCGACCACGATCAGGCGGTCACACAACTGCTCTGCCTCATCCATGTAGTGGGTGGTCAGGATCAGCGTGACCCCCGCTTCCTTGAGCCGGAAGAGCCGGTCCCAGAGAATGTGGCGCGCCTGCGGATCGAGGCCCGTGGTGGGCTCGTCCAGCAGCAGCACCTTCGGATCGTTCATCAGCGACCGGGCAATGGTCAGGCGCCGCTTCATGCCGCCGGAGAGGGAATCGACCTTTGCCTTGGCCTTGTCCGTCAGCTGAGCGAATTCCAGCAGCTCGTCGGCCTTGGGCCGCAGGTAGGAGTACGGCAGGCCGAAGTAGCGGCCGTAGACGATCAGGTTGTCGCGGACCTTCAGTTCCTCGTCCAGGTTGTCCTGCTGCGGCACCACGCCCAGATGCGCGCGCACCTCCGGTCCGTGCTGGTCCGGATCGAGGCCCATGATGCTCAGCTCGCCGGAGGTCCGCTGCGAGACGCCGCCGATCATCCGCATGGTGGTGGACTTGCCCGCCCCGTTCGGACCGAGCAGCCCGAAGGACTCCCCCGGCTGGACGTCGAACGAGATTCCGTCGACGGCGTTGAACTCCCCATAGGTCTTCACCACATTCCGGGCGGAAATGACGGCGGCGGGGGCCTGCTGCGGCAACCGATGTGAAAGAGATGTTTGAGGCACTGCTATAGCCTAAATCACATCACTGATTGAGGAAAGTCAATCGGGGTCATGTCTGCTCAACTCCACAGGGCCACGTGCACTTTCGAGCCGCGACGGGCCAGGCCCCGTGGCCCTCCCGGCGCCACCATGGCGGCAGTGGCCTGGGCCGTGCCGGCAATACGCTGCAGCGTCCGGGCAGCGGCCGTGGCCCGGCCATGGTCCAGCGTGCTGGCCCACCATAGGCCGGGCAGCGGGGTGCCGGCGGCGGGCAGCCGCGCCAGCGAGCCGCCGGCCAACTCCGGCCGGACGATGTGTTCGAGCGCCAGCATGATGCCTTCGCCGGACCGGACAGCGGCCAGGGCACTGGTCTCACTGGACATCTCGATGGGCTCCGGGGTGCCGGGCAGCGGTGTCAGCCAGCGGTGCAGATCCAGCCCATCCAGGCCGGCCGGGCCGGTGAACCAGCGATGGGCCAGCAACTGACCGGCCAGTTCCTCTCCCTCCACCCGTGCCAGCGGATGGCCGGGCGATGCCACCAGCACGCGCTGGTAGCGCAGGAACGGGACCACCTCCAGCGCGGGATGCTGCGGCGGCTGCGGCCGGGATCCGAGGGCTATGTCGTAGGCGTGGTTGGCGAGAAGGGCCGCGATGTCCGCGGCCGGTTCCACCACCACGTCCACCGTGCCCCCGGGCACCCGCTTGGTGTAGTAATCCATCAACCGTCCGGCGGCGTGCTCGGCAAAATCCGCGGTGGCCAGCACCCTCAGGCTGCCGGACGCGGCCTCGGCCCGGGCCACCTCGCGGCGCACGTGGTCGGCGAGCCCCACAATTTCCTGGGCATGAGCCGCCAGCGCGCGGCCACCCGGCGTCAGCGCGATGCCGCCGCCCGCCCGCACAAACAGCGGGTCGCCCAGATCCTGGCGCAGCGCGGCCAACGCGGCTGAGACCGCCGGCTCGCTGACCTCCAACTCCGCGGCAGCGGCCCGCAGCGAACCCAGCCGTGCCACCAAGGCAAAGGCCTTGAGCTGGTTCAAAGTCATGGACATCGCCGGTCATAACCTTTCGCTTATGAGGATCTTGACACCCCTCGGGGCAAGGAGCAACATGTGCCTCATGGGGGCCCCTCAACAGTGAGGGTGACGTGTCTTTGAGGGGTAGACCATGCAGATTCCTGCTCCATTCGACTATGTGCGCGCCAGCGACGTGGACCATGCGCTGGCCCTGCTCGAACGCCACGGGCCGGAGTCCCGGCTGGTGGCCGGCGGGCACAGCCTGCTGCCGATGATGAAACTCCGGCTGGCGCGGCCGGAGTGGCTGATCGACATCAACGGTCTGGCCGAACTCGACTTCATGCTGCGCGAAGGGAACGTGTTCAGGGTCGGCGCCCTGACCCGCCACACCACGCTCCTGGAGTCGCCCGAGGTCGCGCGCTTGTTCCCGATCGTGACCGATGCCGAGCAGGTGATTGCCGACCCGGTGGTGCGCAACCGGGGCACGATCGGCGGCTCGCTCTGCCAAGCGGATCCGGCCGAAGATCTCTCCACCGTCTGCGATGTGCTCGGCGCCGAGGCCGTGATCCGTGGTCCGGCCGGCGAGCGCGTCGTCTCCATGGATGAGTTCCACCGCGGCCCGTACGAGACCGCCGTCGGGCAGAACGAACTCCTGGCCGAACTGCGTTTCCCGATCCGCGCCAGATCAAGCAGCGCCTATGAAAAGGTCGAGCGCCGGGTCGGTGACTGGGCCACCGCATCGGCCGGGGCCGCCGTGTCGCTGGCGGCCGACGGCACCATCGACGAGTCAGCCGTGGGGCTCACCGCGGTGGGCCTGGACGGCACGGTTGCCGGGATCGGCGACCTGTTGAGCGGCCGGCGGCCGGACGACGACCTCTTCGCCGAGGCAGGCCGGATTGCCGCCGCGGCCTGCGAGCCCGTCGCCGACCAGCGCGGCGGCGTGGACTATAAACGGCATCTGGCCGACGAATTGACCCGCCGGGTGCTCCGCCGCGCCTGCGCACGCGCATCCGAAGAACAGGAAGGCTGAACCATGCAGATCAGCATGAGCGTCAACGGCAACGAGGTGACCCGCGACATTGAACCGCGCGTGCTCCTGGTCCATTTCATCCGCGAAGAACTCGGCCTGACCGGAACCCATTGGGGCTGCGACACCAGCAACTGCGGCACCTGCGTGGTGTTGATGGACGGGCAGCCGGTGAAGTCCTGCACCGTGTTGGCGGCGATGGCGGACGGGCATGAGATCCGTACCGTCGAAGGGCTGGCCGGCGACGGCGGCCTGGACCCGGTCCAGCAAGGCTTCATGGAGGAGCACGGCCTGCAGTGCGGTTTCTGCACCCCCGGAATGATGCTCACCGCCCGGGCCCTGCTGGACAAGAACCCGCATCCCGACGACGGCCAAATCCGGCAGGCGATCTCCGGCCAGATCTGCCGCTGCACCGGCTATGCCACCATCGTCCGCTCGATCCAGTGGGCAGCGGCCCATCCCGGCGGCAAAACTGCCGCGGCGGACGCGGCCGATTCAAGTGAAGCTGAAGAGGTGACGGCATGACCACCATCCAGGAGCGGCTGGCGTCGCCGGGCCCGGGAGACCGCGCCCGTCCGGGCAATCCGGCCGCGGGAGACAAGGACCGGCCCATCGGATTCGGACGGATCCAGCGCAAGGAAGATCCGCGCTTCGTCCGCGGCAAGGGCCGCTACGTTGACGATATTGTGCTGCCGGGCATGCTGCACGGCGCGATCCTGCGCGCCCCGGTGGCGCACGCCAGGCTGGTTTCGATGGACACGTCCGAGGCGCTGGCGCACCCGAAGGTCAAGGCCGTCATTACCGGCAAGGACCTGGAAGCCCTGAACCTTGCCTGGGCGCCGACGCTGTCCGCGGACGTGCAGGCCGTGCTGGTCACCGACAAGGTCCGTTTCCAAGGCCAGGAAGTCGCGTTCGTGGTCGCCGAAGACCGCTACGCCGCCCGGGACGCGCTGGAACTGATCGATGTCGAATATGACATCCTGCCGCCGGTCATCGACGCCCGGAAAGCGCTCGACGCCGATGCTCCCGTCATCCGCGACGACCTCGCCGGCCGCACCGACAACCACATTTTCGATTGGGAGATCGGCGATGCGGACGAAACGGAGGCGGCGTTCGCCGCGGCCGACGTCGTCGTCGCCCAGGACATGGTCTACCCGCGGGTTCACCCCGCGCCGATGGAAACCTGCGGTGCGGTGGCGGATTTCGATCCGATCGACGGCGGCCTGACCCTGTACGAGACCACCCAGGCGCCGCATGCGCACCGCACCCTGTATGCGATGGTGGCCGGCATTCCCGAACACAAGATCCGCGTGGTCTCGCCGGACATCGGCGGCGGGTTCGGCAACAAGGTGGGCATCTATCCGGGCTACGTCCTCGCCGTCGTCGGGTCCATCGTCACCGGCAAACCGGTCAAGTGGGTGGAGGACCGCTCGGAAAACCTGATGTCCACCTCCTTCGCGCGGGACTACCTGATGCGCGGGGAAATCGCCGCCACCAAGGACGGCAAGATCCTGGCGCTGCGGACCAATGTGCTGGCCGACCACGGCGCGTTCAACGCCACCGCCCAGCCCACCAAGACCCCGGCCGGCTTCTTCAGCATCTTCACCGGCAGCTACGACCTGCAGGCCGCGTACTGCAAGGTCACCGGCGTCTACACGAACAAGGCACCAGGCGGCGTGGCCTACGCCTGTTCCTTCCGGGTCACCGAAGCCGTGTATCTGGTGGAACGCATGGTGGACGTGCTGGCCCGCAAACTGGAGATGGATCCGGCCGAACTGCGGCTGAAAAACTTCATCCGGCCGGAACAGTTCCCCTACGCCAACAAGACCGGCTGGGAATACGACTCGGGAAACTACGAACCGGCCATGCGGCTGTCCATGAAGATGGCCGGCTACGAGGAGCTGCGCCGCGAGCAGGCCGAGAAGCGCGAGCGCGGTGAACTGATGGGCATCGGGGTCTCCTTCTTCACCGAGACTGTCGGCGCCGGCCCGCGCAAGCACTTCGACATCGTTGGCCTGGGCATGGCCGACGGCGCCGAGTTGCGGATCCACCCGACCGGCAAGGCGGTGGTCCGGCTGTCGGTGCAATCGCAGGGGCAGGGCCACGAAACCACCTTTGCGCAAATCGTGGCCGAGGAGCTGGGCATCCCGCCGGAGGACATCGAGGTGGTGCACGGCGACACCGACCAGACGCCGTTCGGCCTGGGCACCTACGGCAGCCGCTCCACGCCCGTGAGCGGCGGCGCGGTGGCGCTGGTGGCCCGCAAGGTCCGGGAGAAGGCGAAGTTTATCGCAGCCGCGATGCTCGAAACCCGGCCCGAGGATCTGGAATGGGAGAAAGGCCGCTGGTTCGTCAAGGGCGACCCGGGCGCGGGAAAGACGATGGCGGAAATCGCCTTGGGGGCCCACGGCACGATGACCTTGCCCGAAGGAATCGACGGCAACCTCGACGCCGAGGTCACCTACGACCCGCCGAATCTGACGTTCCCTTTCGGCGCCTACATCTGCGTGGTCGACGTGGACCCCGGCACCGGCCACGTGAAAGTCCGCCGGTTCATTGCCGTGGACGACTGCGGCACCCGGATCAACCCGATGATCATCGAAGGCCAGGTCCACGGCGGCCTGACCGACGGCGTCGGGATGGCGCTGATGGAGATCATCGAATTCGACGAGGACGGCAACTGCCTGGGCGGCTCCTTCATGGACTATCTGATCCCCACGGCGATGGAGGTTCCGGATTGGGAGACCGGTTTCACCGTCACGCCGTCGCCGCACCATCCCATTGGCGCGAAGGGCATCGGCGAATCCGCCACGGTAGGGTCTCCGCCGGCCATCGTCAACGCCGTCGTCGACGCGCTGGCGCCGTTTGGAATCACGCATATGGACATGCCGTGCACCCCCGCCCGCGTCTGGGAGGCCATGCAGGGCCGGCCGAGACCCCCGGTGTGACATGCCGCAGCGTGAGACGGCCCTGGCCGCCAGGGCGGATGAACTGAGCAGGCGGCGGGAACCTTTCGTCCGTGCCACCGTGGTCCGCGCCCAGCATCCGACCAGCGCCCGCGCGGGCGACACCGCGCTGGTGCTGGCCGGGGGCGCCATCGAAGGGTTCGTGGGCGGGAACTGTGTGGAAGCTTCCGTGCGCGACTACGGCCTGCGGACCTTGGCCTCCGGCGAGCCGCTGCTGCTGCGGGTGATGCCGGGCGAGCCGGTCCGCAACCAGGAGGAAGGAGCGGTCACGGTGGCGAATCCGTGCCTCAGCGGCGGCTCGGTGGAAATCTTCCTGCAGCCGCAGCTGCCGGCAGCACGGATAGTGGTGGTGGGCGCCAGCCCGATTGCGCAGGCACTGGCCGCGCTCGGGGCGGTGCTGGGCTTCGAGCCGGAGCTGGTGGCCGGCAGCGCGGCGGAACCCCGGCCCGATGATGCGGCGCTCATCGTCGCCTCGCACGGCCGCGAGGAAGAAGCTGCCCTCACCGCGGCGCTGCAGGCCTCGGTCCCCTACGTTGCGCTGGTGGCCAGCGAACGCCGCGGCAACGACGTGCTCGCCTCGCTGGACGTGGACGAGGAACTTCGGTCCCGGGTACACTGCCCGGCCGGGTTGGCGCTGGGCGCCCGCACACCGGAAGAAACGGCCCTGGCCATCCTCGCGGAGCTGGTCTCTGAACGCGCCGCAGCGGCCGCCCCTCCGACGACGGCGGCGGGCGGGACGGACGGCATCGCGCCGACGTCGGCATCCGGCGGGGCGGAATCGGGCGCGGCGGAATCTGGCGGGGCGGAATCGGGCGCGGCCGGAGCGGACCCGGCGGAATCTGGCACGGCGGAATCTGGCACGGCGGGAGCGGACCCGGCGGAGCCCGCCACCGCGCTGGACCCGGTCTGCGGCATGACGGTTCCGGCCATCCACGCAACGCTGCATGTGGAACACGCCGGCAATACGGTGTACTTCTGCTCCGCCGGCTGCCGGGCCGCGTTCCTCAAGGATCCGGAGCACTATGCCGTCGTCTCCTGAACAACGTATCGCCGCCCTGGTGCTCGCCGCCGGCGGATCCCGCAGGCTCGGCAGGCCCAAGCAGCTGCTGCCCTACGGCAACGGCGTGCTGCTCGATGCCGTGCTCGGCACCGCGCGCGAAGCCGGGTTTGACCAGATCGTCCTGGCCCTGGGCGGGGCCGGCGATGCGGTGCGCCGTTCCGTGGATACCAGCGGCTGCGACGTGGTGGACAACCCGGCCTACGCTGACGGCTGCTCGTCCTCGATTGCGGCGGCCATTCCGGCGCTGCACCCGGAAACCGAAGCCGTGGTGCTGTTGCTCGGCGACCAGCCCGGAGTAACACCGGCCACGGTGCACACGCTGCTCGCCGCCCGGGGCGACGCGCCGCTGGCGGTGTGCCACTACGACGACGGCGTGGGCCACCCGTTCGCGTTCCACCGCTCGCTGTTCCCGCTGCTGGCCCGGCTGCACGGTGATAAGGCGGTGTGGAAGCTGCTGGAAGAACGCGCCGCCGACGTCGCCGAGGTCGCCATCCCGGGTCCCGTCCCGTTGGACGTGGATACCGAGGACGACTACCGGCAGGTCTTGGCCGCGCTGCGGAGCACGCCATGACCTCGCCGGCGCGGACCGACGCGCAGGACGGCAGCCGGGCGGACGTCCGGAACCGCATTCCCGACGTGGAATCGCTGATCGCGTCGCTGGACGCGGTGGACTACGTGGCCGACACGGGCCTGGCCACCGCCTTGTTCCTGGCCCTGCGGCTCCCGCAGCCGATCCTGCTCGAAGGCGAAGCCGGGGTGGGCAAGACCGAAGCCGCCAAGGCGCTGGCCCAGGTGCTGGACACCCCCCTGTACCGGCTGCAGTGCTACGAGGGCATCGACGCCGGCGAAGCGTTGTACGAGTGGAACCACCAGCGCCAGCTGCTGGGCATCCGGCTGGCGGAAGTACAGCACAGCGAACTGGCCGAAACTGACCTCTTCGCCGAGAAATACCTGCTGCGCCGCCCGCTGCTGCAGGCCATCGAGCACCCGGGACCGCGGCCGGCCGTACTGCTGTTGGACGAGATCGACCGCGCGGACGCCGAGTTCGAAGCGTTCACGTTCGAACTGCTCGCCGAGGCGGCCGTCAGCGTCCCCGAGCTGGGAACCATCCGTGCCGTGCATCCGCCGATCATCGTCCTGACCTCCAACCGGACCCGCGACCTGCATGACGCGCTCACGCGCCGCTGCCTCTACCACTGGATCGACTATCCGGCCCCGGAGAGAATTGCCGAGATCGTGCGGCGCCGGGTCCCGTCCAGCACCGAATCCATCGCGCTGCAGGCGGCGGCCGCGATCGCCCGGCTGCGGACCGTGGACATGGTCAAGCCCCCGGGCATCGCCGAGGCCATCGACTGGGTGTCCGCGCTCAGCCTGCTGGGCGCGGACCGGCTGGACGCGGCGAGCGCCGAACGGACCTGGGGCTCGGTGCTCAAGAACCGGGATGACCTTGAGCTCATCGCCGCCCGGGGTGCCGCATGGTTGGTCGGCAGCCATGACTGAGCGTGGCATCAGCGGCGGCGCGCACCCCGTGGACACGGCGGCATTTTGTGCCGGCCTCACGACGGCGCTGCGCCGCGCCGGGGTGCCCACCTCGCCGGACCGTGCCGGCCGGCTGGCCGAAGCACTGCGCCTGCTGCCGCCGGCCGACCGGACCACGTTGTACTGGGCCTGCCGCGTGGTGCTGGTCTCCGACCGCCAGCAGTTGCCGGTCTTCGACGCCGTGTTCGCCGCCGTGTTCGGCGGCGCCGCCGGCTGGGTACCGGATCCGGCTGAACACCGCGGCGATCCGAATCATCCGCCGTGGTCGGGCGAAGGCGCCACGGAGCGGCCCACCGGCGCCAGCAGCCCCTCCGACCACCGCCCGGTGCCCCAGGCGGCCCTGCCGCCGGGCGTGTTCCCGGGCCTGGACGGAGCAGGCTCCGGCGCGGGGCCGTCGCGCGAATCGGTGCTGTTGATGGCTTCGGGCCAGGAACGCTTGCACCACACATCGTTTGCGGAGCTGACCGAGGAGGAGACCGCCGTCGTGCGGCAACTGGTCCGCCGGATCGTGCTCTCCACTCCCGTCCGGGACAGCCGCCGGACCCGCCGATCGGCCCGCAGCAGCTCCCGGCTGGATATCCGCCGCACCGCCCGGACGGCCCGGCGCAACGGACCCGATGCCACCCGCCTGGTCTTTGCCCAGCGGCGGCCCAAGCCCCGCCGGCTGGTGCTGCTGTGCGACGTCTCCGGTTCGATGGAGTCCTATACCCGGGTCTTCCTCTCGCTGCTGCAGGGCGCGGCGGCGGGAGCCCGGGCGGAAGCCTTCGTCTTTTCCACCCGCCTCACCCGGCTCACCCGGCAGTTGGCCGTCCGCGACCCGGACATCGCGCTGGCCCGAGCCGCCGCCGAGGTACGGGACTGGGCCGGAGGCACGCGTCTTGCCGAAAGCCTGCACCGGTTCATCGACGACTACGGCCGCCAGGGCATGGCCCGCGGCGCCGTGGTGGTGATCATGTCGGACGGCTGGGCGCAAGACGATCCCGCCGAGGTCGCCGCGCAGATGCAGCGGCTGCGGCGGCTGGCATACCGGATCATCTGGATCAATCCCCGTAAGGTGGCGGTAGATTACCAACCGCTGGCGGGCGGCATGGCGGCCGCCCTGCCTTACTGCGACGCGTTCGTCAGCGGCCACAGCTACACCGCTTTGTCGGAGGTGGCCGCGGCCATCCGCTCCGACCGCAGCCAGGGCTCCGGCCCGCAGTTCACCCACCAGTTCACCAGGCAAAGGACACGGTAATGCAGCTTGAACGCACGTTCTCCGTCACCGCACCGATCGGGACGGTTTGGGAAACCCTGATGGACTTCGAACGGGTGGCCGGTTGCATCCCGGGAGCGCAGATCCTGGAAAAGACCTCCGAAGACGAGTACCAGGTGGCCATGAAGGTGAAGCTGGGGCCGGTCACCATGCAGTACAAAGGCACCTTGCATGTGCTGGAGCGCGACGCCGCAGGCCGGCGGGCAACGCTGCAGGGGAAGGCACGCGAAACGCGGGGCCAAGGCGCCGCAGAGGCGACCGTGACCATGCAGCTGTCCGAATCCGGAGCTGCCACCGAGGGCAGCGTCAACGCCGACCTGACCTTGTCCGGCAAAGCGGCGGCCATGGGCAAGAGCGTGATCGGCAGCGTCACGGACCAGATGCTGGCCGTGTTCACCAAGAACCTTGAGGAGATGATCAAGGAGCAGGAGGCCAAGGGGTCCGTCACCGGGACCGGCGCCGCGCCCGCTTCATCCGCCCCGGCGTCCGCGCCGGCGTCCGCACCGGCCTCCGCAACATCGTCATCTGCCGCGACTTCATCCCCCACGTCTGCGCCCTCGGCGGCTCCGTCGTCCTGCCGGGGCAAAGCCGGGGTCCGCGGCCGAGACGCAGCCGGCCGCACCGCCGTCGTCCCCTGCCGGGGCAAAGCCCGGGTCCGCGGCCGAAACGGAGCCGGCCGCACCGCCGTCGTCCTCCTCCCCCGCCCCTGCTGCGGCGCCGGCCGCACGGCAGGGCGACAGCAGCCTTGACGGTCTCGCCCTGGCCAGGCAGGTGCTCGCCGACCAGTTGCGCAGTCCGGGCAAGGTGCTGGGCCTGGTGGTGGTTGCGGCGGCGCTGGCACATCTGGCCGGCCGCCGCTCGGGACGTCGGCAAGCGGTGGCATTGCTGCGGTCGGGAGGCGTGTGACCGTGCGTGACGTTTTGGCACAGCTGCTGCCCGGCTGGCAGGCAGGAGAAACGGCGGGCCTGGCCACTGTGGTCCGCACCTTCAAGTCCGCACCCCGCCCGCCGGGCGCGTCGATGGCGGTCACCGCCGGCGGCGAGGCCATCGGCTCGGTGTCGGGGGGCTGTGTGGAAGGCGCGGTCTACGAGCTGGCCACCGAAGTGACCGCGAGCGGCCAGCCCGCGCTGGTGCGCTACGGCATCAGCGACGACGAGGCGTTCTCGGTGGGACTGACCTGCGGCGGGATCCTCGACGTCTTCGTGGAGCCGCTCTCCCGTGGCACCTTTCCCGGACTCGACGAGGTCGCCGCCGATATCGCCGCTTCCCGTCCGGTGGGCATCGCCACGGTGATTGAGCACCCGGACCCGGCGTGGCTGGGGCGGCATTTGGTAGTCCGTCCGGACGGCTTCGACGGCGACCTGGGCACCGAGCGCGTCAACCACGCCGTCGCGGACGACACCCTGGGGCTGCTGGCCGCGGGCCGGAACTCCACGCTGACCTATGGGCCCGACGGACACCGGCGCGGCGAGGGGATGCGGATCTTTTTCGGCAGCTTCGCGCCGCGGCCCCGGATGCTGGTCTTCGGCGCCATCGACTTCGCTGCGGCGCTGGCCCGGATGGGAACCTTCCTGGGGTACCAGGTCACCGTCTGTGATGCCCGGCCGGTCTTCGCCACCCGGGCGCGCTTCCCGGAGGCGGACGAAGTGGTGGTGCAGTGGCCGCACCAGTATCTGACCGAGCAACTGCAGCAGGACCTGCTGGATGAGCGGACGGTCATTTGCGTGCTGACCCACGACCCAAAGTTCGACGTCCCGCTGCTGGAGGTTGCCCTGCGCGGGGGCAAGGCCGCCTATGTGGGCGCGATGGGCTCGCGGCGCACGCACGACGACCGCCTGCAGCGGCTGCGCGAAGCGGGCCTCACCAGCGAGGAATTGTCCCGCCTGCACAGCCCGGTGGGGCTTGACCTTGGCGCACGGACCCCGGAGGAAACCGCGGTGTCCATCGCGGCCGAAATCATCGCCCGGCAATGGGGCGGCGGCGGCCAGCCGCTGGGCGAACTCAGCGACCGGATCCACCACGACGAGGCGCATGAGCCTCAACCGCAAACCGCACCATCTCTGCAGCCCGGTCGGTCAGCCTGATCCCTTCAGGCCAGACGATCTTCACGTTCACCGGGCGGACCGCGGGCTCGATCGGCAGCGCGGTGAAGGGGCTGCCCTCGTAGGTGGTGTCGCCGGCCGGGCGCTGCACCAGCACGGAGTAGCCGATGCCGCGCCCCACCAGGGAACGGGTCAGCTCGAAGTCCGTGGTCCGGTACCGGATCCGGGGCACCACCGAGGCGTCACGGAACACGGCCATGGTGTGATGGCTGCTGGGCGGGGCATCCAGCAGGATCATCGGCTCCTCGGCCAGCTCCGCCAGCGCCACCGCTTCCCTGCCGGCCAACCGGTGGCCGGCGGGCAACAGCGCGTAGGCCTGCATGGTGTCCAGCTGCACCGACTCCAGTCCGGGCCGCAGGTCCATGTCATACACGATGGCCAGATCCAGTTCGCCCGCCACCAGTTTGTCCTGGACGGCGTCCTGGGTGCCTTCGACGAAGTCCAGCTGCACTTTCGGGTGTTCGGCGGCGAAGAATTCAAGCAGCCCGGGCAGCATGGTCGGCGCCAAGGTCAGATAGCAGCCCACCACCAGCGGACCCGCCAGCTCTCCCCCGCCGCTGCTGGTGCTGAGCTCCAGTTCCTCGGCTTCGCGCAGGAAGGCCGCCGCGCGCGCATGCAGTTGCCGGCCCGCCGGCGTCAGGCTGACTCCATGCGCCTTGCGCCGGACGGTCAGCTGCGTGCCGAAGATCCGCTCGAGCTCTTTCACCGCCGCAGCCACCGCGGTTTGCGACACATGCAGTTCGTCCGCAGCGGCGGCGATGGTGCCGGCGTCGGCCACCGCCACGAAGTACGTCAGCTGACGCAGGGTGTACCGGACCACGCGAACCTCCTGATGTCGGCGAGAAACCAAACATTTTCGGTGGATATTTCCACAAAATAGGAACTTTACCGGCGGATATGTCTGCTGTCACACTGAGTCGAGATACACCTCACGCCACCTCGGTGAGAGGGAAGCCGGAAACCGGGATGCAGGTCCCGGTCGCTACACGCCAGGAGACCGAGCATGACCACCGCAGCTACCGAAGCCCACCCGGTTCCCACCGCGGATTGGGTCACCATCCCGGATCTCTACCGGAACCCGTACCCCATCTACCAGAAGCTGCGCGCCGAGTCCCCGGTGCACTGGGTGCCCGCGGTCAACCGGTACATGGTCACCAGCTACCAGGCCTGCCACGTGATCGAACAGGACCAGGAGCGCTTCTCCGCCGACGAGACCAACTCGCTGATGAAGCGGGCCATGGGACACTCGATGCTGCGCAAAGACGACCCGGAGCATGACGTGGACCGGAAGTCCTATGGCAACGTGCTGCGGCCCAAGGCGATCAAGGAACACTGGAACGCCATTTTCCAGGCCAACAGCGACAAGTACCTGGCGCAGTTGAAGGCAGCGGGATCCGGCGCCGACTTCATCTGGGACTATGCCGCTCCCTACGCGGCGGAAAACCTGCGCCTGATCATGGGCTTCCACAACGCCACCCAGGAAGACATGCAGCGTTGGTCGCAGACCATGATCGACGGCACCGGCAACTACGCCGACGATCCCGAAGTGTGGGCCAAGTCGGAACAGTCCTACAACGAGGTCGACGACGCGATCGACGAGATCCTGCCCTACCTGCGCAAGAACCCGGACTCCAGCCTGCTCTCCGGCATGACGTCGATGCCGATCCCGCTCGAAGCCATCCGGGCGAACATGAAGATGACCATCGGCGGCGGGCTGAACGAACCGCGCGATGTCCTGGGCACCACGGTCTGGGCATTGCTGGACAACCCGGATCAGCTGGCCCAAGTGCTGGCCGACGAGACACTGTACGCCCGGGCGTTCGAAGAATCCGTGCGCTGGGTGGCACCCATCGGCATGTACCCGCGGGAGGTAAGGCAGGACACGGTGCTGGAAGGCGTGCAGCTGCCGGCCGGCGCCCGGCTCGGCATCGTGGTGGGCGCCGCCAACCGCGACCCTGCGGTCTTCGAGGATCCGGAGTCGTTCAACATCAACCGGGAGAAGAAGCCGCATCTGGCCTTCGGCGGCGGCAACCACTTCTGTGCCGGCGCCTGGGTAGCCCGGGCGTCGGTCGCGCAGATCGCCATGCCGCAGGTCTTCCGCGAGCTGCCGAACCTCCGGCTGGACCCGGACAACGCGCCGGTGGACGCCGGCTGGGTCTTCCGCGGCATGACCAAGATGCCGGTGCTCTGGGGCTAAACCCCGAGCCCTACTTCCCCCTCTCCACACCTACAGCAAGGACAGCACCCCCATGGCAAAGATCAGCTTCCACCACTCCGACGGCAACGTTGACGTCCTGGACGTCGACCCCGGCACCTCGCTGATGCGGGCCGCCGTCACCAACGGCGTCGACGGCATCGTCGGCGAATGCGGCGGCCAGGCCATGTGCGCCACCTGCCACGTCTACGTCCGGCCCGAGTACCTCGACCGGCTGCCCGAGATCAGCGACGATGAAGAAGAAATGCTCGAGTGCACCGCGGGCCCCCGCGACGAGACCCGCAGCCGGCTCGGTTGCCAGATCGCTGTTGGCGAGGACCTGGAACAGATCGAAGTGGACGTCCCCGACGACCAGATCTAAGCGACCGCCGCAGCCCTCCGGGCGGCCGGCTTACGGCCGGAGACCGCGTGGACGGCATCGACGTCGACCTTCCCAACGAACAGAACTGACCCGGGCGCCGCGGCCAGCCGGCCGTCCCATACCGAAAGGCCCTCCATGAACTCGATGACTGACCCTGAAAACGTGGTGGTTGTTGGCAACGGCCAGGCCGGCATCCAGTTGGTGGATTCGCTGCGCAAGGAAGGCTACACCGGCCCGATCACGCTGCTCGGCGAGGAACCCCACCACCCGTACCAGCGGCCGCCGCTGTCCAAGGACTACCTCGCCGCCGGCAAGGATCCGGTCCCGCTGCCGCTTGCGCCCGGAAAAGTTCTTCACCACCAACGACGTCGATGCCCGCCTCGGCGTGCACGTCACCTCGATCGACCGCGCGGCCAGGACCGTCGCCCTCGACGACGGCACCACGCTGGCGTATTCGAAGCTGGTGCTGGCCACCGGCGCCGCCAACCGCGAACTCGCCGTGCCCGGCGCGGACCTGGCCGGCATCCACGGCCTGCGCACCCTCACCGACGCCCAGGCCCTGCACGCCCGCCTCGACGCGGTGCGCTCCGTCGTCGTGATCGGCGCCGGCTTCATCGGCCTGGAGTTCGCCGCCGCCGCCCGCGCCCGCGGCCTGGACGTCACCGTGCTGGAATACGCCGACCGGCCGATGGGACGCGCCCTGACCCCGGTGATGAGCGGCTTCTTCGCCGACGCCCACCAGCGCCTCGGCGTGACCCTCCGGCTGGGCGAGGGCATCGCCTCGTTCGACGGCGACGACGGGCACGTCACCGCCGCGGTGTCCACCACCGGGCAGCGCTATCCGGCGGATCTGGTGCTGGTCGGCGTCGGCGTCACCCCGCGCACCGAACTCGCGGCGGCCGCCGGCCTGGAAGTGGAGAACGGCATCGTGGTGGACGGGTCGCTGCGCACCTCCGACCCGGACATCTACGCCCTGGGCGACTGCGCATCCTTCCCGAACGCCCACGCCGGGACCCGGACGCGGCTGGAATCCGTGCAGAACGCCACCGACCAGGCCCGTCACGCCGCCCGCGCCATCGTCGGTACCAGTGCCCAGCTTGCAGCCGAGCCCGGTAGCCGATCCGGCGGCGAGTCCAATGGCTACTCCGACCTGCCCTGGTTCTGGTCCAACCAAGGCCCGCTGCGCCTGCAGATCGCCGGCCTGGTCAGCCCCCGGCGACCAGACCGTGCTCCGCGGAAACCCGGCAGAAGAGAAGTTCTCCGTGTTCTGCTTCCGCGACGGCACCCTGGCCGCGGTCGAGTCCGTCAACCAGCCCGCCGACCACATGGCCGCCCGCCGCCTGCTCGCCGCCGGCCGCAGCCTCACCCCCGAACAAGCCGCCGACCCCGAATTCGACCTCAAGACCTACTCCAAACAACAACCCGCCACCGTCTAACGCGGCCGCGGCAGCACCGTCCAGCGTGGCCGCTCGGGCGGCACGGCCCGATGCCTCCCCGCCTCCGGCACCGTCCAGCGTGGCCGCGGGAGCGCGCCACGGCCTGACGCCTCCGCGCGGGCGAAACGGCTTGACGCCTCCGCGCGGACGGCACGGCACACGTCCAGCACAGACACGCAGCCCAACGGTCCACCCCGGCCGCGGGAGCGTCGCGCGGGAGTGCGTCAGTCGGCGTCGCCGCTGAGCGCCCGCACCGCGTGGCCCAGCACTGCCTCCGCCCGCGGGCTCAGGACCATGGTTTCGGGCCAAATGGCGCACATCGTGGTCCGGGATACCGGCGGCGACAGCGGGCGGACCGCCACGTTCCTGCCTTCAACGGTCACGGCCGGAGCTTCCGGCCGTGACATCAGCAGCGCGTAGCCCAGTCCCCGGCCGACCAGGGCCTGCACCAGCACCACCTGCGGCATGGACGACACGATCCGCGGTCGAAGCCCTCGGTCCGCGAAGACCCGGTAGGTGTTGGCGGTGCTGGGGCTCGATTCGTACATGATCAGTGGTTCGTCGGCCAGGTCTGCCAGATCCACCGTTGGCCGGGCGGCCAGCGGGTGCTCCGGCGGCAGCACCGCCTGCAGTTCGGTCCGGTAAATCGTGCGTTGGTGATAACCGGCCGGAAGTTCCATGTCATAGACCATGGCCAGATCCAGCTGGCCGGCATCCAGCGCAGGGAGCAGCTCGTCATGCGACCCGACGGTGACTTCTACGCTGATCCCCGGGTACTCTTCCGGCAGCCGGTCGAGCACCGCAGGCAGGACGGTGCTGGCAAAGCTCGCAAAGCAGCCCAGGCGCACCGGCCCCTTGAGCTCGCCGCCGGCACCGGTCAGGTCGTTGATGAGCCCGTCGGCATCGCGCAGCAGCTGGCGGGCACGCTGCGCAAAGAACTGCCCCGAGGGTGTCAGCTGCAGTCCGCGCGCCTTCCGCCGCACACACAGCTGTTCACCTGCAGCCCGCTCCAGCGCCGTGATGGCCTGGGAGAGCGCGGACTCGGAGATGCGCAGGCTCGCAGCAGCGGAACTAAGCGTCGGGTGATCGGGCAGGGCGGCGAAAAGCTCAAGTTGCCGCAAGGTGAAGTCGGCCATGATTCTTCAGTCCGGTCAAAGATGTTTATCGGTTTTCTGAAGTTTACCAATAGAAGTAAGGCGTGTCACAATGAGTGATAAGTTCAATAGTTGCGCTCGTCACAGATGGAGGATCCCATCGGCGACGGCGCAACCAACCGTTCACGATCGGTTCCCAACCGCGGAAACGATCGGCGGCGAGCCACCGGCGTCGTCGTTCCTGTCAGCCTTCGCACCATCATCACCACGCCGAGCTCCTCGACGTGACCGTTCCTGAAGGAAACCATGAGCACTGCAGTATCAGGGCACTCATCGACCGCGAACCAGCGTCGCGTCGCGTTTGCCACGATCATCGGCACCACCATCGAGTGGTACGACTTCTTCATTTACGCCACCGCAGCCGGACTGGTCTTCGCGCACCTGTTCTTCGAGCCGGCCGGTGAGTCCATTGGCCTGCTGCTGGCCTTCGCATCCGTCGGCATCAGCTTCCTGTTCAGGCCGCTGGGGGCCTTCCTCGCCGGCCACTACGGCGACAAGCTCGGCCGCCGCGCCATGCTGGTGATCACCTTGATGATGATGGGCGCTGCCACCACCCTGATCGGTGTGCTGCCGACCTACGAGACCGTTGGCGTCCTGGCACCCGTGCTGCTCCTCTTGCTGCGTATCCTGCAGGGCATCTCCGCCGGCGGTGAATGGGGCGGCGCCGTCCTCATGGCCGTCGAGCATGCTCCGCGCGATCGCCGCGGCCGCGCCGGTTCCTTCCCCCAGCTGGGCGTGCCGCTGGGCATGCTGCTGGCTTCGGGCGTGATGACGCTGATGACCGGCGTCATCGCTCCCGGCGACGCCTTCCTCGAATGGGGCTGGCGCATTCCGTTCTTGGTCAGCATCGTGCTGATCTTGGTCGGCTACCTGGTCCGCCGCTCCGTGGACGAGTCTCCGGTGTTCAAGGAGATCGCCGAGAAGAAGCAGCAGACCAAGGTCCCCGTCGTCGAGCTGTTCCGCAAGCACTGGCTGCTGGTCATCCTGGCTGCCCTCGTCTTCGCCGGCAACAACGCCGCCGGCTACATGGCCACCGGCGGCTTCATCCCCAGCTACGCCACCAGCGACGCCGTGGGCATGGAGCGCACCGACGTGCTGCTGGCCATCACGTTCGCTTCCGCCATGTGGTTCATCTTCACCGCCATCGCCGGCATCCTCTCGGACAAAATCGGCCGCAAGCGCACCTACCTGATCGGGTTTAGCGCGCAGCTGCTGACCGTCTTCCCGCTGTTCATGCTGATCGACACCGGCTCCCTCGGGATGTTGTACCTGGCGCTGGGCATGTTCACCGTTGGCCTCGGCCTCAGCTACGGCCCGCAGGCCGCCTGGTACAGCGAGATTTTCCCGGCCTCGGTGCGCTACTCGGGCGTCTCGATCGCCTATGCCTTGGGCGCGATTCTCGGCGGCGCGTTCGCTCCGACTATCGCCCAGGCACTGATCAACGCCACCGGGGCCAGCAGCTCGGTTTCGATGTACCTGTTCGGCATGACCGTCATCTCCATTGTCGCCGTGCTGATCCTGCGCGACCGCCCGGGCATCGACCTCTCGATCAACAACCAGGCCGAGCAGGAAGTCGGCGCCACGGTCTTCGACAAGCGCCGCGGCATCTCCACCGACGACGCCGTCAAGGTGGGCGTCTGAACAGACGGGCTGCGCTGATCCAGCGCCGCTAGTCATCTCATCAGGCGGGTGTCCTGCCGGAAGCGATTCCGGCAGGACGCCCGCCTTTTTGTCCGCCGCTGCGGTCCGCTCTTTCGTCCGCTCTTTTGTTCGCGCCTGCTGGCGACCGCGTCTCTGTGAGGACCTGCAGCCGCTGCCGGAACTCAGTTGCGTCGCCTGTCTCCACCGCGGACACTCGGGCAGCACGCCCGGCAACGGTTAGGGGCTACGGCTGCAGGTCATAGGTCCGCGGCGGCGAACGATCAGGCTGCATCCTGCCGGTTCCAGCCACGCTGCTGAAGCGCCGCGATGATTTTCTCCACCGCACGTCTGCCGCCGTTCGCCATGTGCCGCTTGGAGATCCGCACTTCATCCCAGTCGGCGGCCCGTGCGCGTTCTTCCCGCTCAATGTCGCGGGCGATCTGGTCTGCGTTGCCATGGCCTTCGCCCTCGTACTCAATGGCGATCCGGTATTCGGGAAGCGACAGGTCAGGGGAATGCAGGATGCCGCCGTCGCGGTTCCTGATCGGCCGGTTCACCTCGGGTTCCGGCAAGCCGGCACGGGCCATGGCCAGTCGCAGCCTGGTTTCCGGCGGCGAGTCCGCTCCCACACGGGCCAGGGCCAACGCTTCCCTGGCCTTCCGCAACCCCCGCTTTCCGGGGTGGCGACGCAGCATCTCCTCAAGCTTTTCCCGGGTGGCATACGCCTCCGCCCGGCCTTCGAACTCCGGCCGGGGATTGCGCAGTAGGTAGTCCGCAATCACCACCAGGTCGTCCAGATCCAGAGCTTCCGCCAAATCCAGCCAGGTACGTATCCGGGCAGTCAGGGATATCCCGTCCACAATGGTGACCTCTCCGGGCAGGATGCGCGAACGGTGGCTGACTACGCCCGGGCGCTGCATGCGTCCGCCGCCGCTGGGGCGTGAGACGTGGACGCGCCGGTCATACGGGCGGCGTTCAGGATCCGGGAAGTTCCAGAGGCGTGCTGCCGTGTCATGGGAGGCGGCGCTTGCACCGTTCAGGCGCGTGAATGGACGGACTTTGGCTGCCAGATCCAAGTCAGCGGACCGGAAGGCTCGGATTCCGTGACCGACGCTGATCAAAGTCGGGTGGCGCAATTGGGTCCGGCTGAGGCCCAACTTGTGTCCGTCAGCGATGGTGAACGCCGAATCTTGGAAGTGGGCGGGCAAGGATTGAAGCACCGGGCGTTCCCCGGGGCGGGACCGGGGCTTGCGCCGTCCCGGACCTTCAGACACTGGCTCCAAGCCCCGTGCCGTCCCTGGGTTGTTCGACGATGTCGGGGGTTCCGGTTCCATGCGGACATTATGTCCGTGCCGGGTCTCTCGGCGCCGACGTTGTCCACAGATCATCGAGTGGCGAAAAATGGCTGCTCCGGACTGGATATCGTGACCATTTTCTGCCACTCGATTGTCGTCGGCGTTGCACCCGGCGGCAAGCAAGTGGCGGCCCGCACCACCTGCGGCCAAGCAGCCGGCCAACGTCATCCATACCAGCAAGGTGCCCGGAATCGGCAAGAAGGCGGCATCCCGGACTGGGATGCCGCCTTCCTGTGGCCTTGCCGGCGGCTTAGCGTGCCCGACGCCCGGCGGCTTAGCGTGCCTGGCGCTCGGCGGCTTAGCGTGCCTGACGCTCGGCGGCTTAGCGGACCTGGCGCTCCGCGGCTTCCACCACGTTGGCCAGCAGCATGGCGCGGGTCATCGGGCCGACGCCGCCGGGGTTGGGCGAGAGCCAGCTGGCCACGTTGCGGGCCTCGGGCTCCACATCGCCGGTCACCCGGGCCTTGCCGTCCTCGTCCTCGACCCGGCTCACGCCCACGTCCAGCACCACGGCGCCGGGCTTGAGGTCGACTGCCTTGATCATGTGCGGCATGCCTGCGGCGGCAATGACGACGTCGGCCTCCCGCAGCTCCGCGGCCAGATCCAGCGTTCCGGTATGGGCCAGGACCACCGTGGCGTTAATCGTCTTGCGGGTCAGCAGCAGCCCCAGCGGACGTCCCACGGTGACGCCACGGCCCACCACCAGCACGCGCTTGCCGGCCAGCTCGATGTCGTGCCGGAGCAGCAACTCCACGCAACCGTGCGGGGTGCACGGCAGCGGCGAGTCCAGCGGCCCGCCCACGTTGAGCACCAACCGGCCCAGGTTCATCGGGTGCAAGCCGTCGGCATCCTTGGCCGGATCGATTTTCTCCAGGATGCGGTTGGTGTCGATGTGCTTGGGCAGCGGCAACTGCACAATGTAGCCGGTGCAGGTCGGATCCGCGTTCAGCTCGTCGAGGACCGCTTCCAGTTCCTCCTGCGAGATGGTGTCCGGCAGGTCGCGTCGGATGGACTCGATGCCCACCTCGGCGCAGTCCTTGTGCTTGCCGCCCACATACCACTTGCTGCCCGGGTCGTCGCCGACCAGCACGGTGCCCAGGCCGGGCACGATCCCTTTGGCCTTGAGCGCCGAGACCCGCTCGGTAAGTTCGCTCTTGATCTGCGCAGCGGTGGCCTTGCCGTCCAGCACGCGCGACGTCGGCGGGGTTGAGTACAGGTTCATATCACCACTCCTCGTGGCCCGGGTACAGCGGGAAGTCGTCGGCCAGTTTCTTCACGCGGGCGCGCAGCGCGGCAACGTCCGCGCCGCCCTTGAGCGCGGTGGCGATGATGTCGGCGACCTCGGTGAATTCGGTGGAGCCGAAGCCTCGGGTGGCCAGCGCCGGGGTACCGATGCGCAGGCCGGAGGTGACCATCGGCGGGCGCGGGTCGAACGGCACGGCGTTGCGGTTCACCGTGATGCCGGCCTCGTGCAGCAGGTCTTCGGCCTGCTTGCCGTCCAGGTCGGAGTTGCGCAGGTCCACCAGGACCAGGTGCACGTCGGTGCCGCCGGTCAGCACCGAGACACCGGCCTCGGCCACATCGGCGGCGGTCAGGCGCTCGGCCAGGATCCGGGCGCCTTCCAGCACGCGTTCCTGGCGCAGCTTGAATTCCTCGCCGGCGGCAATCTTGAAGGCCACCGCCTTGGCCGCAATCACATGCATCAGCGGGCCACCCTGCTGGCCCGGGAACACCGCGGAGTTGACCTTCTTGGCGAAGGCTTCCTTGCCCAGGATCACGCCGGAGCGCGGACCGGCCAAGGTCTTGTGGACGGTGGAGGTGACCAGGTCCGAGTGCGGCACCGGGTTCGGATGCAGCCCGGCGGCGACCAGCCCGGCGAAGTGCGCCATGTCGGTCCAGAAGTAGGCTCCGACCTCATCGGCGATGGAACGGAAGGCTTCGAAGTCCAACTGCCGCGGGTAGGCGGACCAGCCGGCCACGATCACGTTCGGGCGCTCGGCCAGGGCCTGCTCGCGGACCTTGTCCATGTCCACCCGGAACGTCTGCGGGTCCACTTCGTAGGCGGCCACCTGGTAGAGCTTGCCGGAGAAGTTCAGCTTCATGCCGTGCGTCAGGTGCCCGCCGTGCGCCAGCGACAGGCCCATCATCTTGTCGCCCGGCTGGATGAGGGCGGAGAGCGCCGCGGCGTTGGCCTGGGCGCCGGCGTGCGGCTGGACGTTGGCGAATTCCGCGCCGAAGAGCGACTTGGCCCGCTCGATCGCCAGGTTTTCCGCGACGTCTACGTGCTCACAACCGCCGTAATAGCGGCGTCCCGGGTAACCCTCGGCGTACTTGTTGGTCAGGACCGAGCCTTGGACTTCGAGCACCGAACGCGGCGCGAAGTTTTCGGAGGCGATCATTTCAAGAGTGTCGCGCTGGCGGCTGAGTTCGGCATCGATCACAGCGGCGATTTCGGGATCAACCTGGGACAACGGCAGATCGGTCACAGAGGGCGTGGAAGTCACGGGGAGAATCTCCTGGGTGGTGGGCTTATCTCACTGCTACAGGCCAGATTACCGGGTGCAGGTACCGCATGCATGACGCGTTACCAGCCCCGGACACACTCCGGCCCAAACGTGACCTTACGTCCCAGGCGTGCGATCCGTGGTCTACATCTACAGGAGCGGCGATCGAGGGTCTCCGTCCCTGCTGCCGCTTCCTGGTGGTGTCCCACCTAACGCCAGTCGCAGCGAGCCAATCCTAACAGCCGGTCATCCCGTCGGCCGGTCGGAAAGCGTGACCTTCACCGTGCTGGTGTCGCTGCCGCGGCGGGTTTCCACGGTGACCACATCGCCCGGATCGTGCTTCCGAAGGACGGCCAGCAGGTCCTCGGACGTTTCCAGGGCCTCTCCGTCCACGCTCACCAGCACATCTCCGGGCTGGATTCCCGCCTTGTCGGCCGGACCACCGTTGGTCACATTGAGCGCCACGACGCCGCCGGCATGCTGCATCCCCAACTGCTGTGCAATCTCGGGCGTAATGGTGGCAGGGGCCAGTCCCATGAAGGCGTGCTTGGCCACGCCGTTTTTGAGCAGTTCCCCGGCAACTTCCTTGGCGGTTGCGGCGGGAATGGCGAAGCCCAGCGACACCGCGCCTGCCTGCGGCGGAATATAGGCCTCGCTGATGCCCACCAACTGACCCTGCGCATTGACGACGGCGCCGCCCGAGTTGCCGGGACTGATCGCGGCGTCGGTCTGGATCAAGTCCACCAGCGCCAGACTGGACGAGGACGAGCCGGGAATGGAACGGTGCAGGCCGGAGATGATGCCCGCCGTCGCGGTATTCTCGAAGCCCAGCGGCGAACCGATCACCACGGCCACTTCACCGATCCGCGGCAACGACGGTGCAAACGCGACGGCCGGAAGCCCCTTGCGTCCGGTCCGCACCAACGCCAGATCGGACACCGCGTCGGTCGCCAGCACCTGCCCCGAACTGCGCTGCCCGTCGGCAAAGGCCACTTCCACCTTGGTGCTGTTGCCGACCACGTGTTCGTTGGTCAGGACGAGCCCGTCTTTGGAATAGACCACGCCGCTGCCCAGGCCGCCCTTGGTGAAAATGGTGACCACGGACGGCTGCACGCGCTGCACGATGTCCGGAATACCACCGGGCGGCTGCGCTCCCCCCGGTTGCGCTCCCCCCGATGCCCCTCCCTCGCCGCCCTGCGCTTGGGTGGTGCCGTCGGTTGCGCTCGGCCCTGAACTGCTGCCGCCGGTGCAGCCGGCGAGGGCCATGATGAGTGCGGCGGCCAGCAGGACCCGTCCGGGGTTGCTGCGCAGCGGGTGGTGACGATCAAGATGCGTCATGGCACGGCCCTCCGTCATCGCTGCTGCCACCCTAGCGCCAACGAGGCTGGGAGGAAACGGCTTCCTGGATCCGACCCGCGCCGGAACACCCCGCCGCCCGAGTTCCGCCCCGACCCGCGCCGGAACACCCCGCCGCCCGCGCCCCGGCCCGCGCCGGAACACCCCGCCGCCCGCGCCCGACCCGCGCCGGAACACCCCGCCGCCCGCACTCCGGCCCACGCCGGAATACCCCGCTGCACGCCGCCGTTGCAGTCCATAGAAGTTGAAGTGTCAACAATCGAGAAGGAGCATCGTGGCGGACCAGGCAACAGGCAGCGGCCTTCAGCTGCAGACCGTGGTGATCGGCGCAGGCCAGGCTGGCTTGAGCGCCGCCTACCAGCTGGCCCGCCGCGGGCTGGTTCCGGAGCGCGACTTCGTGGTGCTCGATGCCAACGACGGCCCGGGCGGTGCCTGGCGCCACCGCTGGCCCTCGCTGACCTTCGACGCCGCGCACGGACTGCACGACCTCCCCGGCCTGCCGCTGGGGGCTCCGGATCCGCATGAGCCGTCCTCCGCCGTCGTTCGCCGTTACTACGGTGCCTACGAGCAGCAGTTCCAGCTGCCCGTGCACCGCCCCGTCCGGGTCACCTCGATTGACGACGACGGTGCCCTCCTGCGGGTGCGCAGCGACACCGGCGGCGAGTGGCGGGCACGCACGGTGATCAGCGGCACCGGAACCTGGGACAAGCCGTACTGGCCGCATTACCCCGGGCAGGAAACCTTCCGCGGCCGCCAACTGCACACCCGGGATTTCTGGTCGGCCGACGAGTTCCGCGGGCAGCGCGTCCTGGTGGTGGGCGGCGGCACCTCCGCGCTGCAGTTCCTGCTGCAACTGGATGCCGCCGGCGCCGACACGCTCTGGTCCACCCGCCGCGCCCCGGATTTCACCGCCACCCCGTTCGACAAGGAATGGGGCGTGGACGTGGAACGGCGGGTCAACGAGCGCACCCGTGCCGGGCTACCCACCCTCAGCGTGGTTGCCGCCACCGGCCTGCCGCTGACCGAGACCTACCAACGGGGCATTGACGCCGGCGTCCTCGTCTCGCGGGGCAAGCTGGCCCGCGTTACGGAGCATGGCGTGGAATTCGGCGACGGGTCCACCGCGGACGTCGATGTGATTCTCTGGGCCACCGGTTTCCGGCCCTCGCTGGACCACCTGGCGCCGCTGCGGCTGCGCGAACCCGGCGGCGGGATCATGATGGCCGAGGACGGCGTCTCCGTGGTGAAGGAACCGCGCCTTTTCCTGGTCGGCTACGGCGCGTCTGCGTCCACGGTCGGTGCCACCCGCGCCGGCCGCGCCGCCGCCATCGCGGCCACCAAGCGTCTTGCCGCCGATGCCGAACCCCAGCCGGTACCCTAGGACTCGTGACTGACGCCGCCTCTCCCACCGCTTACACCCTCACGCTCTCCTGTCCGGACCGTCCCGGCATAGTGCATGCCGTTGCCGGCGCCCTGGTGCAGGCCGGAGGGAACATCACCGAATCGCAGCAGTATGAGAGCCCGCAGTCGGAACGCTTCTTCATGCGCGTCGCGGTGGCTACCCACCAGTCCTACACAGAGTTGCATGAACGGCTGCAGCCGGTGGCGCAGGAGTTCAGCATGACCTGGAAGCTGCGACGCGAGGGCGTCAAGATGCGCACGCTGCTGATGGCGTCGAAGTCGGCACACTGCCTGAACCACCTGCTGTTCCTGCAGCGCTCCGGCACGCTGCCGATCGAGATCCCCGCCATCGTCTCCAACCACCCCGATCTGGCCGATCTCGCCGCGTTCTACGGCATCCCCTTCCACCACATTCCCGTCACGGCGGACACCAAGCCGCAGGCCGAGCGCGCGCTGTTGGACCTCGTCGCGGAACACGATGTGGAATTGGTCGTCCTGGCCCGCTACATGCAGGTGCTCAGCAACGAACTCTGCACCGAACTCACCGGCAAGGCGATCAACATCCACCACTCCTTCCTGCCCAGCTTCAAGGGTGCCAAGCCGTACCACCAGGCCCATGCCCGCGGCGTGAAGCTGATCGGTGCCACCGCGCACTACGTCACCGCCGACCTGGACGAGGGCCCGATCATCGACCAGGAAGTCATCCCGGTCCGCCACTCGCACACCGCCGAGCAGTTCGTGGCGCTGGGCCGCGACGTCGAAGCCCGCACGCTGGCCCGCGCGGTGCAGTGGCATGCCGAACACCGCGTGCTGCTGGACGGCAACCGCACCGTCGTCTTCAACTAGTCCGGCCCCTCTCCGCTTGATCACGACGGCGGTGCCCGGCCCTGTGCCGCGGCCCACCGGGGGCGTAATCTCGACGGATGGGCAACCACGAGCCGGAGCTGAAGGCGTTCTATGACCGCCAAGCCCCCGCCCGCGACCGGCGCGGCCGGGATCCGAAGCGGGACGAGGCCAGGCAGGCGTTCATCGCGTCCCTCGTCGCGGCGCACCGGCACAGCGTGTTGGAGATCGGCTGCGGCACGGGTGCGGACGGGCTGGCGTTCAAGGCGGCGGGCATCCACTACACCGGCATCGACCTGTCCGAGGAAAACGTCCGGATGGCCCGCGCCAAGCATTTGGACGCGGTGGTCGGATCGGCGCGCGAGTTGCCCTTCGCCAGCGGCACGTTTTCGGCCGGCTGGACGATGAGCACGCTGCTGCACATTCCCGACCGGGACTTGCCGGACGTGCTGGCCGAGGCGATGCGCGTCCTGGCCGAGGGCGCTCCGCTGGCGGTCGGACTCTGGTCCGGCGACGACGAGGAGGTCATCGTTGCTGACGACGAGGTCCAGCAGAACCGCTTCTTCAGCAGGCGCCGCGACGAAACCGTCCGCCGGCTCTTCGGCGAACACGGACTGGTCTCCGGCTTCACCACCTGGGACCGGCCGGGAACTGGCCGGCACTACCAGTTCTTCATTGTGACCAAACCCTGACGGGACAGATACCAGCACGGCACGTCCGTCACGAACCGGTTGAAGCGCCGCCGACTGACTAGGCTGGTGCCATGGCCCACATCATCACCATTTCCGGCATGCTGCCGGCCGTCGACCTGTCCGCCTTCGTTGCCCCCACGGCCACGCTCAGCGGGGACGTGGCGCTGGCCGCCGACTCCAGCGCGTTCTATGGCGTAAGCGTCCGCGGTGACACCGCTCCGATCCGGGTCGGCGAACGCAGCAACCTGCAGGACAACGTGGTCCTGCACGCCGACCCCGGTTTCCCCTGCACGGTCGGCGCCGGCGTCAGCGTCGGCCACGCCGCCGTGATCCACGGGTGCACCGTCGAGGACAACTGCCTGATCGGCATGAGCGCCACGGTCATGAACGGCGCCGTCGTGGGCGAAGGTTCGTTGGTCGCCGCCGGCGCCGTGGTGCTGGAAGGGATGCAGATTCCGCCGCGCTCCCTCGTTGCAGGCGTCCCCGCCAAGGTCCGCCGCGAACTGACCGAGGAAGAGTACCAATCCGTCCTCGACAATGCCTCCCGCTACGTGGAACTGGCTGCCCTGCACCGCGACGCGATCGACGACGCCAGCGAGCAGTAGCCGCTCCACGCGGACCGGCTCCGTACAAGAACGTCGGGCGACGCATTCAGGGCGACGTTGCGTTAACTTCTTGACTACAAGTCGCGGCTGACGCACTCTTTTGAGTATGTCAGCCGATCCGCCGTCCGCCCCCGATGCCTCGCCTGCCTCGTCGCGCTCCGTACCGCCGGGCGCGCAGCACCGGCCAGGTTCCCAGGGCGCCCTGCGGCAGCGGAACAGCCAACGGATCTTGCAGGCGCTGATGGCCCGCGGTCCGCTGACGCAGGCGGAGCTGTCCCGGCACACCGGACTGTCCACCGCCACCGTGTCCAACATCGTCAAGGCCATGGCCGAAGACGGATTGGTCAGCACCGCACCGACCACCAGTTCTGGGCGCCGGGCGCTGTCGGTCCGGATCGACGGCCGCGGCGCCGTCGCCGTCGGAGTGGATTTCGGCCGCCGGCACGTGCAGGTGGTGTTGGTCAGCCTGGACCACCGGCTGCTTGCCGCCGACGCCGTTGAACTTCCCCTCGGCCACGACGCCGAGCAGGGCATCGACGCCGCCGCCCGGCTGGTCCAGCGGCTGCTGGATGAACATTCGGTCTCCCCCGGCGCGGTGCTCGGCGTCGGTGCCGGCATCCCCGGGCCGATCGACCGCCGGACCGGCACCGTGATCCACGGCGCCATCCTGCCCGAATGGGTGGGCATCAACCTGCTGGCCCGGCTGCAGGAACGCTTCGGCGCCGACGTTTTCGTGGACAACGATGCGAATCTGGGCGCGCTCGCGCAAGTCAGCTGGGGCCCGTACCAGCACGCCCAGAACCTTGCGTTCCTCAAAATTGGATCCGGCATCGGTGCAGGCCTGATCCTCAACGGCGAACTCTATTACGGCCACATCGGCGTCACGGGCGAGATCGGCCATGCCACCGTGGCCGAACACGGCGTCATCTGCCGTTGCGGCAACCGCGGCTGCCTGGAGACCGTCGCGTCCACGTCCACCATGATCGATTTGCTCAGCCACGGCCGCAACGCCCCAATCGGCACCGAGGACATTGTCCGGATCGCCCTGGACGGAGACCCTGCCGCCCTCCGCGTGATCGAGGATGCAGGGCTGGCGGTGGGGCGGGCACTGGCCAACGTCTGCAACCTGCTCAATCCCGAATTCATCGTGGTCGGCGGCCCGCTCACCGGCCTCGGCAGCATCTTGCTGGACCCGGTGCGGCGCGGACTGCTGCGCCATGTGGTCCCGATCGTCGGCGAGTCAACGGACCTGGCGATGTCGACGCTGGGCAGCCGTGCCGAGGCCCTGGGAGCCGCCACGCTGGTGCTGCAACAGGCCGAACTGCCGTTCGTCTGAGCGCGCGGCCAGCCCGCAGTTGGATAACGCTTTGCGTTCAACTCTTGACGACAAGGCGTGTGACAGAGTTAACTTCCTTCAAGCCACACATCCGTGTGCGGGTCATTGCAGACCCCGTGGCCACAGACTGTTGATTGATGGAGGCGTTATGCGACGCATAGCTATGCTCGCCAGCGTTGCGGCTGCAGGTTTGCTCCTGTCCGCTTGCGGCGGTGGAAGCGCGGTTGAGGATGCCAACCCCTCAGAAGCGTCGGGTTCGGTGGGAGTCTTCACCTGGTGGGCGGACGGTTCCGAGAAGGTCGGGCTGGATGCACTGGTGGACATCTTCACCGAGCAGTACCCGAACCTGAAGTTCGACAACCTTGCCGTAGCCGGCGGCGCCGGCAGCCAGGCCAAGAGCGTCCTGGCCGCGAACCTGAAGTCGGGCAATCCACCGGATTCGTTCCAGGCCCACGCGGGCGCCGAGCTGCAGGACTACATTGCCGCCGACCAGCTCGAGGACCTCACCTCGTTCTACGAGGAAGCCAAGCTAAACGAGGCCTTCCCGAAGGACCTGCTGGACCGCCTCACCGTTGACGGCAAGATCTACTCCGTTCCGTCGAACATCCACCGGGCCAACGTGGTGTGGGCCAACGTGGACGTGCTCAAGAAGGCGGGACTGGATCCGGCCAAGCCGGCGGCCGACCTGGACGCCTGGTTCGCGGACATGGACAAGATCAAGGAGTCCGGGGCCACCCCGCTGGCCGTGGCCGGCACCTGGACCCAGGTACAGCTGTTCGAGAACATCCTGCTGGCCAGCCTCGGAGCCGAAGGCTACAACGGCCTCTGGGACGGCACCACGGATTGGGCCGGCGCAGACGTGACCAAGGCCATCGAGAACTACAAGAAGGCGCTCAGCTACACCAACTCCGACCGGGACACCCTCAGCGACTGGGGTCCGGCCACGCAGCTGGTGGAGGACGGCGCAGCCGCCTACAACGTGATGGGCGACTGGGCCGAGGCCAAGTTCTCCCAGGACGGCAAGAAGCCCGGCGAGGATTATGTCTACTTCCCGACCCCCGGGACCGACGGCGTCTTCGACTTCCTGGCCGATTCGTTCACGCTGCCCAAGGACGCGCCGAACGCCGACGGTTCCAAGGCATGGCTGACGACCATCTCCAGTGTCGACGGCCAGCAGGCCTTCAACGCGGCGAAGGGGTCCATCCCGGCCCGCACGGACGTGCCGGCGGACAAGTTCGGCGAGTACCAGAAGAGCGCCATCGAGGACTTCTCGTCCGACACGATTGTGTCCTCGCTGGCCCACGGCGCCGCAGTCCCCGTGGCCTGGCTGAACGAACTGAGCACAGCGGTGAGCAAGTTCGGCGGCCCGCAGGACGTGGCTGCGCTGCAGGACTCCGCGGCGTCCATCGCCGAGAAGTTCCAGCAGTAACCAGGACACCCCCGGACGGGCGGGCGCGGCAGAACCACCGCGCCCGCCCTTCCACGTCCCACCCGGTGTGCCGGCGGCACAAGGAGAATTCATGTTCAAGAAAGTCAAGACCTGGGGCCCGGCACTGGCCCTGATCTCCCCCACGCTCGTGCTGCTGGCCGTCTTTGTCTATGCGCTGATTGCGGAGAACGTCCGCATCTCGATGACGAACCAGCACACTGCCCGGCCGTCGTCGGACTTCGTGGGCATGGAGAACTACTTCCGGCTGTTCGGGGACGCAGATTTCCAGCACGCGCTGCGCAACCTGCTCCTGCTCACCGTGGTGTTCCTGGCCGGCACGCTGGTCTTCGGCTTCCTCTGGGCCTGGATCCTGGAACGTCCCGCTTTTGGCGAGGGGTTTTTCCGCTCGGTCTATCTCTTTCCGATGGCTGTCTCCTTCATCGCCTCCGGCGTGGTGTGGCGCTGGCTGCTCTCCAGCCTGCAGACCGATCAGTCCGGCGGTGAGCGCACCACCGGCCTGAACCGGCTGCTGGACAGCGTGGGGCTCGGTTTCCTGCAGAACAGCTGGTGGTCGGACCCCAACTGGGGCATTGCCGCCATCGCCGTGCCGGCCATCTGGCAGCTCTCCGGCTACGTGATGGCCCTGTTCCTGGCCGGCTTCCGCGGCATCCCGGAGGAACTGCGCGAAGCGGCGCGGATCGACGGCTGCAGCGAATGGAAGCTCTACCGGCACGTGATCTTCCCGCAGCTGAGCCCGGTGATGCTTTCGGCCGTGATCATCATCGGCCACATGTCGTTGAAGTTGTTCGACCTGATCCGCGCCATCGTTCCCGACGCCAACACGTACGACATCCAGGTCCCCGCCACCATGATGTGGGTCAAGTACATCGGCAGCGACTACGCCGACTCGGCCGCCATCGGCACCATCATGCTGGTGCTCGTGGCGCTGGTGGTTGTGCCCTACCTCGTCTACACCTCGCGGCAGGAGAAACGCTGATGACCACCGCAACCGTCCCGCCGCCCGTCCAGGTCGCCACGCCCCGTCCGCCGGCGCCGCGCACCGGCCGGCAGAAAATGAACCGGACGCTGAAATACGCCATCCTGCTGGTGTTCGTGTTCGTGGTGTTGATTCCGGCCTACGTCCTGTTCATCACCAGCTTCAAGGGGCCGTCCGACGCCGATCCCTCCACCGCCTGGCTCTTGCCCACCACGTGGGAGACCGCGGGATGGGCCAAGGCCTGGGACACGCTGGCCCCGGCACTGGGCCGCACCTTCGCCATGGTCGTTCCGGCGTCGATCATCTCGGCTTTCCTCGGCTCGATGAACGGCTTCGTGCTCTCGCGCTGGAGGTTCCCTTATGCCAACGTCGTCTTCACACTGATCCTGTTCGGCATGTTCATTCCGTACCAGGCCGTGATGATCCCGCTGACCCAGTTGATGCAGGGCCTCGGGGTGCCCAACGGCATCCCCTCGCTGCTGGTGCTGCACATCGTCTACGGCCTGCCCATCTGCACGCTGATCTTCCGCAACTACTACGAATCCGTTCCGTCCGAACTGATCGAAGCCGCGCGGATGGACGGCGCCGGCCTGCTGCGCACCTATGCCTCGGTGATCCTGCCGATCTCCACCCCGGGCTTCGTGGTGGTGCTGATCTGGCAGTTCACCTCGGCGTGGAACGACTACCTGTTCGCGGCGTTCTTCTCCTCCGGTTCCAACGGCCCGGTCACCATCGCGCTGAGCTTCCTGGCCGGCGGGCAGCTGACCGACTACGCCGCATCGATGGCCGGCGCGCTGATCGCCTCGCTTCCCACGCTGCTGGTCTACATCATCCTGGGCAAGTACTTCGTCGGCGGCCTGATGAGCGGCTCGGTCAAGGGCTGACCGCGCACGGCCACGCTGCGGCGCCCCCTCCCCCTCGGGAGCAGGCGCCGTCGTCCTCATCCGCCTGGCAGCCGCGGCCGGCTGCCTGCTGAGTATCCTGCCAATGCTCAGCAAGGCCGGACGGCGGACGGGCCAACTTCCGCCTAGATGCTGTGGCTGCCGCCTTCGCCGCGGCGCGGGTCATCGGTATGCCGTGTGTCGTCGGTGTACCGCGGGTCGTCGATCGGGGGCGGCCGGCCTGGTCGCCCTGTGCTGCAGAAGCATCGCCCTCGCGGGTGGTTTCCACGCCCGGATCCGTGCCACGGGTCGTATCAGTGTCTGTCCGACGGCCGGTGCCGGCGTCGCCGCCCTGGGCACCGCCGTCGTTGTGGCGGGCCGACCTGCTGTCACGGTCCTTGGTGTTGATGTCCGGGTCCAGGTCGTCGGCCTTGCGCAGCGCGTCCTCGCTCTCGCGCCGGATTCCCTGCGCATCCTGCTGCCGGAGCTCGGCGTCCTGGCGCAGGCGCTCGGCGTCAATTTTGGCCCGCTCCGCCTCGGCGTCCGCGCGCTGGGCCTCGGCCTGCGCCTGCATCGCGTCTGCCTCACGCTCCCGCGCCTCCACCGACGCTGCCTGCGCGCCCTGCCGCATCTCCGCCGCCTGCCGGCGCTGCTCTTCCTGCTCTTCGAGCTTGCGCTGCGTGCTCCGCTTCCGAGCAAAGAAGACGATGACTCCAATGATGATCAGGAGTACAACTATCGCGACGATGATGCCGACAATCATTCCGGTATCCATGTGCTGCTCCTCCTCGTAGTGTCGGAAATACTGAGCCTGCTTACTTTGTATCACCCATAGGTCTGCACCGGTAGGGCACAGCTGGCGCGCGGGAGCGATGGGACAAAGGTTGACCACTCCCCATGGACGCCCCAACCGGTAGGCGGCCAAGATGGAGCCATGACACAATTGCCCCGCATCGCGCCGCCGCCCTGTCTCGCGCCCGGCTCGCCCGGCCCGCTCCAGGCCACCGGCCGGCCGCTGCGCTGGGGCGTGGTGTCCACCGGAGCCATCGCCACCCTGGTCAGCGAAGACCTCACCCGCTTGGCGGACGCCGTGCTGCAGGCGGTCAGCTCGCGCAACCACGCCAACGCCGTGGCCTTCCAGCGGCGCTTCGGCTTCGCCACCGCCTATTTCGACGGCGATGCCGGTGCCGGTTACGACCAGCTTTTCGCCGATCCGGAGGTGGACGTGGTCTACGTGGCCACCCCGCACGGCCAGCATTACGGGATCGCCCGGCGTGCCCTGGAAGCCGGCAAGCACGTGCTGTGTGAAAAGTCGCTGACCATCAATGCGCGGGAGGCACTCGAGCTGACCGAACTGGCGGCCGACCGCGGACTGTTCCTGATGGAAGCGGTCTGGACGCGGTTCCTGCCCATCATTAACCGCGCGTGGGAGATCCTGGCCTCCGGCGAGCTCGGCGAGGTCCGCTGGGTGCAGGCCGATCTCGGGTTTCCTGCCGTCTACGACCCGGCGGCCCGGCTCTGGAACCCCGCCGCCGGCGGCGGTGCGCTGCTGGACCTCGGCGTCTATCCGCTGACCTGGGCGCTGGGTACGCTGGGCTTCCCGCAGACGGTCTCCGCCACCGGCCTGGTCAACGACGACGGCGTGGACGCCCAGAACGCCATGACGCTCAGCTACGGCACGGGCGCGCAGGCGCAGCTGGCCTGTTCACTGCAGGCGGCCTCGCCGCGCACGGCCACGGTGGCCTGCACCGGCGGCTGGCTGCGGAGCAACGCGCCGCTGCACCACCCCACCGAGCTGACCATCGAGCCGCATCTGGGCGAGGCGCGGGTGGAAACCTTCCCGACCGTCGGCCACGGCTACGTTTTTGAACTGCGCGAGGTCACCCGCTGCATCCAGGCCGGCCTGCAGCAGAGCCCCACGATGCCGTGGGCGGACACCGTGGACACCATGCGGCTCTTCGACGGCGTGCGCGCCCAGCTGGGCGTGAGCTATGCCAACGACCGCGCCGTCCCGGCCGCGGACTGAGCTGCCACAGCACGACGGCGGCCGGCGCGCCTTCACGTGGAAGGTGCGCCGGCCGCCGTCGTTCTTCAGGGCCTGGAGCCGGGCGAAGCCGCCCGGGTCCGGTTAGAGCGCTTCGGTCAGCGTGGCCACAACGCGGTTCAGCGTGGCGGACGGGCGCATGACCTCGGAGGCCTTTGCCGCGTCCGGCCGGTAGTAGCCGGCCAGGTCCACCGGGGACCCCTGCACCGCGTTGAGTTCGCCGACGATGGCCTCTTCGTTCTGGGCCATCTCGGAGGCAAGGCCGGCGAAGGCCGCCGCCAGCTCGGTGTCGGCGGTCTGCTTGGCCAGCTCCTGTGCCCAGTACAGGGCCAGGTAGAAGTGGCTGCCGCGGTTGTCCAGCTCGCCGGCCTTGCGCTTGGGCGACTTGTTCTCCAGCAGGAAGGTCCCGGTGGCTGCGTCCAGCGTGTCGGCCAGGATCTGGGCACGGGCATTGTCCGTGCTGGTGGCCAGGTGCTCGAAGGACACCGCCAGGGCCAGGAACTCGCCCAGCGAATCCCAGCGCAGGTGGTTCTCGGCGAGCAGCTGCTGCACGTGCTTCGGAGCGGAGCCGCCGGCGCCGGTCTCGAACAGGCCGCCGCCGTTGATCAGCGGCACGATGGAGAGCATCTTGGCGCTGGTGCCCAGTTCCAGGATCGGGAACAGGTCGGTCAGGTAGTCGCGGAGCACGTTGCCGGACACCGAGATGGTGTCCTCGCCCTTGCGGATGCGCTCCACGGTGAAGGCGGTGGCGTCCACCGGGGACATGATCTCGATCTGCAGGCCCTCGGTGTCGTGCTCCTTGAGGTACTCGGTCACCTTGGCGATCAGGTTGGCATCGTGCGCGCGGGTCTCGTCCAGCCAGAACACGGCAGGAGTCTGGCTGGCGCGGGCGCGGGTCACGGCCAGCTTCACCCAGTCGCGGATGGGCAGGTCCTTGGTCTGGCAGGCGCGCCAGATATCGCCCGGGAACACCTGGTGCTCGATCAGCACGGTTCCGGCCGCGTCCACAATCTGCACCGTGCCGGCGGCCTGGATCTCGAAGGTCTTGTCATGGCTGCCGTATTCTTCGGCGGCCTGGGCCATCAGGCCCACGTTGGGAACGGTGCCCATGGTGGTGGGATCGTAGGCTCCGTTGGCGCGGCAGTCGTCGATCACCACTTGGTAGATTCCGGCGTAGGAGCTGTCCGGCAGCACGGCCAGCGTGTCGGCTTCCTGGCCGTCCGGTCCCCACATGTGGCCGGAGGTACGGATCATGGCCGGCATCGACGCGTCCACAATCACGTCGGAGGGGACGTGCAGGTTGGTGATGCCCTTGTCGGAGTCCACCATGGCGATGGCCGGGCCCTGGTCCAGGCCCTTGTTGATCAGCTCCTGGACGCCCTTGCGGTCCTCGGGATCCAGCGCATCCAGCCCGTTCAGGATGGAGGCCAGGCCGTTGTTCGGGCTCAGGCCGGCTGCAGCCAGCTTGCCGCCGTAGGTCTCGAACAGCTCGGAGAAGTAGGCCTTGACCACGTGGCCGAAGATGATCGGGTCGGAGACCTTCATCATGGTGGCCTTCAGGTGCGCGGAGAACAGCACGCCTTCTTCCTTGGCGCGGGCAACCTGCGCGGCCAGGAACTCGTCCAGGGCGGCGGCGCGCATCACGGTGCCGTCGATGACCTCGCCGGCCAGCACCGGGAAGGAGTCCTTCAGCACGGTGACGGTGCCGTCCTCGGCCACCAGCTGGATCTTGATCTTGCCGTCGGCCGGCATCACCACGGACTTCTCGTTGGAGCGGAAGTCGTCGGCGTCCATGGTGGCCACGTTGGTCTTGGAATCGGCGCTCCAGGCACCCATGCTGTGCGGGTTCTTGCGGGCGTAGTTCTTCACCGACAGCGGGGCGCGGCGGTCCGAGTTGCCCTCGCGCAGCACCGGGTTGACCGCGGAGCCCTTGATCTTGTCGTAGCGGGCGCGGATGTCCTTCTCCTCGTCGGAGGAGGGATCGTCCGGGTAGTCCGGCAGTGCGTAGCCGTGGCCCTGCAGCTCCTTGATGGCCGCCTTCAGCTGCGGCACGGAGGCGCTGATGTTCGGCAGCTTGATGATGTTGGCTTCCGGCTGCTTGGCCAGTTCGCCCAGTTCGGCCAAGGCGTCGCCAATCCGCTGCTCCGCGGTGAGGTAGTCGCCGAAAACGGCGATGATCCGGCCGGCGAGCGAGATGTCGCGGGTCTCCACTTCCACACCCGCCGTGGAGGCGTAGGCCTCAACGATCGGCAAGAACGAATACGTGGCCAGCATCGGCGCTTCGTCGGTGTGGGTATAGATAATCTTGGCCATGGGTGAGGCGTCTCCCTGCAAAAAGTGGGTCTTCAGTGTTTACTCAACTCCTCCAATTTACCCGAGGAGGCTGAAACGGTCCCGGTCGAAGACGCGCACCCTTCATGCAGAACAGCCGTGGGCCGGCACAGCGCGGGCCAATGCCACCTTCCTGCGGGTCGCTCCCCCGCCGCGCCCCAAGCACGACGGCGGCGCCCCGCCTTCCGGTGGCGGCTTGGCTCAGAGGCCGGTGCCGGGACCGAAGACCTGCGAGCGGTGCGCGGCGTTGCCTTGTTCCAGGTGGGTGTCCTTGCCGCCGCCGCCCGGCCGGGCTGCCTCGGCCTCCCGCACGGCCTCATGCCGGTCCGCCGACTCATAGGAACGCGGCTTGCGCAGCTTGGAGGCCATGAAGAAGGCCACGGCAGCGGCCACGATGACCGCCACAATCACCACGCCCAGCCAGATGTCGCCCGTTCCCGCCGCCGCCGTGGTTTGCATCGCCAGCACAGTGTGCCTCCCTTAAACGCCGGTGCCGGACACACCGGTTCCTCTTGAACCTATGTGCCCGGCACTGTGCTGGCAAGCATTTCGCCTACCGTGCCCGGATCCGTTCCCGGGCGGAAGCCGCCGGAGACGGCACCTGCTAGTGGAAGAAGTGGCGCGCTCCGGTGAAGTACATGGTGATGCCGGCTGCCTGGGCCGCCGCCACTACTTCCTCGTCGCGGACGGATCCGCCCGGCTGGACCACGGCGCGGACGCCGGCGTCGATGAGGATCTGCAGCCCGTCGGCGAACGGGAAGAAGGCGTCGGAGGCCGCCACGGCGCCGCGGGCCCGCTCGGGTGCTCCGGCGTCCTGCACATTGGCCGCGCCGCCGGCAGCGTCGGCTCCGCCGCCGACCGCCACGCCGAGGGTGTTGGCCCGCTCCACGGCCAGCCGGCAGGAATCGAGCCGGTTAACCTGGCCCATCCCGATGCCCACTGCCGCGCCATCGGCCGCGACCAGGATGGCGTTGGACTTCGCCGAGCGCACCGCATGCCAGGCGAAGGCCAGATCGGCAAGCGTCGCCTCGTCCGCGGCCTCGCCGGCGGCCAGCGTCCAGTTGGCGGGATCGTCGCCGTCGGCATCGATCCGGTCCGAGGCCTGCAGCAGCATGCCGCCGGAGACCTGCTTGTATTCGACCGTGTCCCGGGCAAAGCCCTCGGGCAGGACAAGCAGGCGGATGTTCTTCTTCTTCGCCAGGATCTCAACCGCTTCCGGATCGAAGCCCGGGGCCACAACCACCTCGGTGAAGATGTCCTTGACGGTATTCGCCATGCCTGCGGTCACCGTCCGGTTCGCTGCGATGACGCCGCCGAACGCGGACACCGGGTCGGTCGCGTGCGCCTTGGCGTGCGCATCGGCGATCGGATCCGCGGCGCCCGGGGAGGCAACGGCGATGCCACACGGATTGGCGTGCTTGACCACGGCCACGGCCGGCTGGGCAAAATCGAACGCTGCCCGCACGGCGGCGTCGGCGTCCACGTAGTTGTTGAAGCTCATGGCCTTGCCGTGCAACTGCACGGCCTGGGCGATGCCGGGCTCCGCGCCGGCCTCCACGTACAGTGCGGCGGCTTGGTGCGGGTTTTCGCCGTAGCGCAGCGACTCCGAACGCTCCAGCGCCAGGCCCGCGTAGGGCGGGAACTTCGGCGCCTCGGCCGAGCCGGATTCGGCAGCCTCGGCGTCGTCGCCAAACTGCTCGGCGGTCCACTTGGCCACGGCGGTGTCATAGGCGGCGGTGTGCGCAAACGCCAGCGATGCCAGCCGGCGGCGGGTCTTCAGGTCGAAGCCACCGGACGCGGCAGCCTCCACCACGTCGCCGTAGCGGGCCGGGTCGACGACCACCGCCACGCTCGGATGGTTCTTCGCCGCGGCGCGCACCATCGAGGGTCCGCCGATGTCGATTTGTTCGACCACGTCGTCCTGGCTGGCACCGGACTTCACGGTCTGCACGAACGGGTAGAGGTTGACCACCACCAGGTCGAACGGCTCGACGTCGAGCTCCTTGAGCTGCCGGACGTGGTCGTCCAGCCGGCGGTCGGCCAGGATACCGGCGTGAACGCGCGGGTGCAGGGTCTTGACCCGGCCGTCCAGGCATTCCGGGAAGCCGGTGATCTCGGAGACCTCGGTGACCGGAACGCCGGCGGCGGCGATTTTCTTCGCCGTCGAGCCGGTGGAGACTATGCTGACCCCGGCGGCGTGCAGGCCCTGCGCCAGCTCCTCCAGCCCGGTCTTGTCGTACACCGAGATCAACGCACGGCGAATAGGAACACGGTCAAGCTGCTTCAAGCTCACGCAAATCTCCAAGGATGGATGGCTTCGGGGATGCTTCAAGTCTAGCGCCGGGCCGCTCTCCGGCCCCGACTGTGAAGCCGGTCCGCGGTGTGGGTAACCTCATGAAGGCAGCAGAAGGAGAACAGAAGAACATGTCAGCACCGGCGGCGGAGGACGCGGCACTGCGGATCGGCCGCTTTTCACTGGCGGTGTGGCTGGTCGGGCTGCTGATCCTCGGCGGAACGATGGCTTTTGCCGCGCCACGGCTGCTGCCGCACCTGTTCGGCGCCGCCGGCGACGCAGCTGCGCCGGCAGATGCAACGGCACAACCGGCAGCAGAGTCCGACGCCGGTGGCGCGCCTGCCCCCGGAGGCGACGCGGACGACGGGACTGACGGGGACGGCGGTGCTGCCGGCAGCACAGGGGCAGCGCGGGAGGACCAAACCCCGGTGCAATCGGACCGGGCGGGCAGCTATTCGGGCTCCCGAGATGCCACCATCGACTACCAGCGGCCGGCCGACTACGACGGCCCGTTCGAGGTCGTCGTCACCAGCGGCGTCGATGTCAGCGTGGCGGTGGACGACCCGGACAACCCGAAGTGGCCGGTCCACTTCCTTTACAACTCTGCCGACCGGAACGAACCAGCCACCGCGCTGCTGGCCCCGGCCCGGGACGAGTTCACCCTCACCATCGACGCTGAAGGCGACTGGCAGTTGGAGGTCCGGCCGGTCCCCTACGCCGAGCTGGAAGGCGGCACGGTCTCCGGCTACGGCCCGGCACTGGTGCGCTATGAGGGCGAGGAAGTGCTGGCCGAATTCACCTACAAGGGGGAATCCAACATCGCCGTCTACACCTGGCAGGAATCACGCCGGAACTTGGTGGTCAACAAGATCGGCAATAGCTCCACCAGGTTTTCCTGGCAGCCGTACCCGGTGACGTATTTCCTGGTGGACACCACCGACGGCCAATGGAGCTTCCGCGTGGGACGCTGAGGGCCGCGCCTGAACTGTGCCTAAAGTAGAGCCAGATCCCGATTCAGTTCCTTCAAGGGGAGACACCCATGTCGTTTGCCGAAACGCTTGACCAGGCGTTCAAGGCCCGCATCCCTGTGCTGTACGTGGAGAGCCACGAAGAAGCACGCGTGCACGCCGAAGTGCTCAAGTGCGCCGCAGCCCTCCGCACCCCTCGGCCGGTGTGGACCTGGAATGCCAGCAGCGGGCTGATCTCCCCCAGCGACGGCCAGCAGTCCAACACCACCGCCCCGGCGCGGGCCCTGGACCGGGTGCTCGGCACGCACGACCCCGGCGTTTTTATCTTCTTCGACCTGCACGCCTATTTCGGCACGGACCAGCGTCCGGCGGACCCCGAAGTGGTCCGGAAGGTCCGCGAGATCTCCGCCGCCTTCCGGCAGGGCAGCGCCGGGCGGGTGCTGGTCATCGTGGCCCCGCTGCTGCGGATTCCGCCCGAACTGGACAAATCCGTCACGCTGGTGGACTTTCCGCTGCCCAGCCATGCCGAGATCCGGGCCATGCTCACCCACATGATCAGGCAAAATTCCGACGGCGGACGGATCAAGGTAGCGCTCAGCGAAGCCGACCAAGAGAACATGGTCCAGGCGGCGCTCGGCCTGACCATGGCGGAAGCCGAGAACGCCTTTGCCCGCGCCATGGTCGACGACGGCGAGTTGACCGCCGACGACGTCCGGGTGGTGCTGGACGAAAAGCGCCAGACCATCCGCAAGTCCGGGCTGCTGGATTATGTGGACGTCAAGATCAGCCTGGACGAGGTAGGCGGACTGAACAACCTCAAGCGCTGGCTGGCCAAGCGCCAAGGCTCTTGGCTGGATGCCGCCGCGGACTTCGGCCTCCCCTCCCCCAAGGGCGTGCTGATCACCGGCGTCCCCGGCTGCGGGAAGTCGCTGACCGCCAAGGCGATGGCTTCGGGCTGGGGGCTGCCGCTGCTGCGCATGGACATCGGCCGGGTCTTCTCCGGGCTGGTGGGCTCCAGCGAGCAGAACATGCGGAACGCCATCGCCACCGCCGAAGCCATTTCCCCCGCCATCCTGTGGATCGACGAGATCGAGAAGGGCTTCGCCGGCACCAACGGCGAAGGCGATTCGGGCACCTCCGCCCGGGTCTTCGCGTCCTTCCTGACCTGGATGCAGGAAAAACGCCATCCGGTGTTCGTCGTCGCCACCGCCAACAACATCGACCGGCTGCCGCCGGAGTTCATGCGCAAGGGCCGGTTCGACGAGATCTTCTTCGTCGACCTGCCCAGCGACGCCGAACGCCGGGTGATCTGGCAGATCCAGATGGCCGGCCAGAGCACCCCGGCCAACCAGCTGGGCGCCATCGCAAACGATCCGGCCGCCGTCGAACTCCTCGCCGAAGCGTCGGAGAACTACTCCGGTGCGGAGATCGAGCAGGCGGTGATCGCCGCGCTCTTCGACGCCTACGCCGAACACCGCCATGTGCTGCTGGCCGACCTGCAGCGTGCCGTGGCCAACATGATCCCGCTGGCCATCACCCAGGCGGAGGAAGTCAGCGCCATCCGGCAATGGGCGGCGTTGCGGGCGGTCGGTGCCACCGGCAGCGAGGATCTGGACACCGGTACCGGGCATGCGGCTGATCCGCTGCAACCCGCCGGCCCCCGGCCGGCCGTAGCGTCGGGCCAGCCGGTCCGCGGCGGCCGCACCGTGGACTTCTAGACAGCACCCGACACCGAAGGAGAAGCGATGGAGCAGCAACAACTCATTGTCACGGTGGGACCCGACGGCACCGTGGCGGCCGAAACCCGCAACATCTTCGGCAGCGACTGCCTGGACTACATCACGGTGCTGGAAGACCTGCTGGAGGCCGAAACCGTCTCCAGCTCCTACACCGAGGACTACGCCCGCAGCGCGGTCACGGCGAGCGACTACGTACACAATGAGTCGGCAGACTAGCCCCGCTGCGCCCGACCAGCTGGCCGGACTGGTGCCGGAGTCCCGGATCAACAACGGCGCAGTCCCGGCGCGGACCGACGCCGGGAACATCAGGTATGCGCGGTTCCTTCCGGCCACCGACGCCGAGGGACCCGGCCGGCGGGCTGCGCTCTGGCTGCAAGGATGCTCCATCCGCTGCCCCGGCTGCTTCAACCCGCACCTCTGGGCCGACCGCGGCGCAGCCCTCGTCCCGACCAGCGAATTCGCCGCCGGGCTCGTGGACCAGGCGCGCGCCGCCGGATCCCAAGGGCTGACCCTGCTGGGCGGCGAGCCCTTCGAGCAGGCGGCGGCCAGCGCCGTCGTCGCACGTTCCTTCCGGGAGGCCGGGCTGTCGGTGATGACGTTCACCGGCTACCTGCACCGGGATCTGCAGCGCTGGTCGGCCGACCGCGAGGATATCGCCGGTCTGCTCGCTGCCACCGACCTGCTGGCGGACGGGCCTTACCTACAGGACCGGCCCGACCTGCAACGGCCGTGGATCGGTTCCACCAACCAGGGCCTGACCGCGCTGACCGGCCGCTACCGGGACCTGCTGAAGGACGTCGGCGCCCAGCCGGACCGGATCGAAATCCGTGTTGCCCCCGACGGCACCATCGGGTTGAACGGCTGGGCCTCCGACGACCAATTGGACGCCCTGCTGGCCGACCTTGGCGCCCGCACCGACCGGCCCGGCGCAGCCCGAGCCATTGCCAGCGGCCGCACCGCATCCGGCCGCACTTTTGTCCCCACCATCACGCCCCGCCCGGTCACGGCCGGCGCCCGATCAGGAGAAACCCCATGAGTGTTTCCGTGCTGCTCATCCCGGCCGCCATCGCCGCAGTTGCCGCCGTCAATGCCGCCATCGACAACAAGGCCAAGAACCACGAAACGAATAAGGCCGATGACGTTGAATCGGTGCCACAGGTCCAGGTGCGGACACGCATGAAGGACCTGGATCTGCTGCAGGCTGCCCTGGCGGACACGCAGGCACAAGTCACCCATGCCGCGGAGAACTCCATCGAGGCCGCCTGGACGGATGCGACGGCCGTGTTCGATCGCGACGCCGAAGGCATCTGGCAGGTCCACTTCAGCGGTGCGGACGTTGACCGGCAACGCGCGGCGGAAATCGTCCAGGCCATCGACGATGCCTACGCCCGAAGGGTCCAGCACGCGGTGGTCCGGAAGCTGCGCGAACGGGCGCACACCGCCGGCCTGGAACTCGCATCGGAAACCGTTGAAGAAGACCAAAGCGTCACCATGGTCCTGAATGTCCGCCGCTAACCACTACCCCGCCATCACCGGCCGGACAAGCAGGCCGCCGGTCCTCTGGCTGGTGGCCGGCAGCCTGTGGTTGCTGCCGCCGCTGCTCGGCGCCGGGTTCCTGGGCTGGGCTGGCTTCCTAGTCATCGGCCTGCTGGCCCGCCGCGCCGCGTGGATATCTGCCGGCGCTTTCTACCTGGTGGTGCTGGTGGTTTCGCTGACCATGAACCCGGAAGCCGGGGGCCCGGCCCGCATCCTGCTGTGGACCATCAGCTCCCTGCATGCGCTGGGCATCAATCCGGCTTGGCTCCGCGACCGCTGGGAGCTGGCCTCCCGATCCTCCGGTACTGCATGGGCCGCCCTCATCCGCCGCGCAACAGCGGACGTTGGGACAGAAACAACGACGGCGCGTCCCACCGCCCGAGCGATCTTCGGCCGTGGTTCCCGAACCGTGGCCGCGCACCCTGCCGGCACAGCCCCGGCGCCGCGCCTCCCAGGCAGGGCGGCCGAAATCCTCAATGATCCCGGCTTCGATGCCAGTAGCTACTACGCCGGCCCTGCGCAGTCCCCCGCCGCCGGGTCTTCCCGGGCCCCGGCCGATCCCGTGGACATCAACAGCGCGTCTGCGGCAGCGTTGCAGAAGCTGAACGGAATCAGCCGGCACAAGGCACGCAAGGCCGTCCGGCTGCGCAACGAACGCGGACCGTTCCGCTCGGTGGAAGACTTCGGCGCCGCACTGGGGATCTCACAACCCGACCTGGTGGTGTTGCGTCCGCACCTGGTCTGCAAGCTCCCGCCGGCCCAGCCGGTGTCCTTCGGAAGGTCGGTGGATTACTGATGGCGCCTGCCCAACCCACCCTGGGCTGGAATCTGCGCCAGAGCCTTTGGGTGTTGGTGCCTGCCGGGACCTTCGGGTTCCTGGGCGGCGCCGCATTGCTGGTGGTCGGTTCGCGGGCCAAGCGGCCGCTGTGGTGGATCATCGGTCTGGTCCACATCACCCTCAGCGGAGTGGCCCTGGCGCTGCTTGACGGAACCGGGGTGCAGGACGAAGTCGCAACGTGGCTCCTCTTAACCTGCTGGCTGGCCGGCAGCAGCTTTGCCGTGGCCATCAACCCCGAGTACCTGCGCTTCAAGTGGGACCGCGACCGCGCCGCAGCCCAGCCGTCCCGCACCACGGGTCGCACCGTCCGGGCGCGATCCGGCAGCCAACTAAACAGACGGCGCCAGCCGCGTGACCGGGCCCGCGGAGCCAACGGCAAGTCGACCACCCGTGGCGGGTCAGGCACCAGGGCCAATGCGCCGAGAGCCGGGGCGTCCGGGAAGTCTCGCTCGCCGCGCCGCGGCTCTGCGGCCCCTGCCAGCGCGATATCTGCACCGCGTTCGAACTCGGCGAGTGTTGCCGTCTCGGCGCGTGCCGCCGCAGCCGCCGAAACCGTCGACGTTAATACTGCCACCGCCAGCGAACTGGAGACCCTGCCGGGATTCTCCCGGGCACTCGCCCAGAAGGCGGTCGAGGCCAGGGAGAAGCGCGGCGGCTTCACCTCGGAACAGGATTTCGCCGCCGCCCTGGATCTGGCGCCGCACATCTTCCAGCGGCTGCGCGGCCGCATCGTCTGCGGACGCACGCCGCACGCACCGCCGTCGTTCGGGCGGATCGTGGACTACTGATGGCCTTCCGCCCCTGACCGCCTGCTCGCCATGTTCTCGCGGGAGGGCAGCGGCTTGGGCCGGGCCCGGCGACCCGCGACCGGCGACTGGCAACCGGCCCGAGGCGACTAAAGTTTGTAGCAACTCCGTTGGAAGGCCCTGAATGACGCAGACCGCTTCCCTGCCCACCGGCGACCAGGTGGTGCAGGATCTTCCCTGGCGCTGGCGGGTCCAAGGCAAGATTTTCCTGCTCGGCGGACTCGGCTTCATGTTCGATGCCTGGGACGTCACGCTCAACGGTGTCCTGATCCCGCTGCTGTCCGACCATTGGGACCTCGTTCCGGCCCAAGCCGCCTGGATCGGCACGGCGAATCTGATCGGCATGGCCCTCGGTGCCTTCATCTGGGGGTCAATCGCCGATCTCATCGGCCGCAAGACGGCGTTCACCGCCACGCTGCTGGTCTTCTCGGTCTTCACTGTTTGCGGGGCCTTCGCACCGGACATCGTCTGGTTCTGCGTCTTCCGGTTCGTCGCCGGCTTCGGACTGGGCGGCTGTGTACCCGTTGACTACGCGCTGGTTGGCGAATTCACCCCGCGCCGGCTGCGCGGCCGCGTCCTCACCGCGATGGACGGCTGGTGGCCGGTCGGCGCGGCGCTCTGCGGTTTCGTCTCCGCCATCATCATGGCCACCGTGGCCGATTGGCGCTTCACCATGCTGATCATGGTGCTGCCCGCCCTGCTGGTCTTCTGGGTCCGCAGGTCGGTGCCCGAGTCCCCGCTCTACCTGGTCAGCCGCGGCCGCACGGCGGAGGCCGAACGAGTCATCAACGGCATGATCGAGCGCACCGGCGGCACCGTTCGCGAATGGCGGCTGCCCGAAGCAAGCGAGGCACCGCGGTTGTCCGCCGTCAACGTCCTGGTGCAGTTCAAAGCCGTCTGGAAATTCAACTGGAAAATTACGACGGCGGCCTGGGCCCTCTTCTTCAGCATCCTGCTGGTCTACTACCTGGCCCTGACCTGGATGCCGATCATCCTCATCGACGCCGGATTCGCCGCGGCGCGAGCCTTCCTCACCACGGCCGGCATGGCCGCCGTCGGCTTGGTGGGCGTCATCATCGCCGCGTACTTCGTCGAGAAGACCGGGCGCAAGTGGATCCTCGCCATCACCGGTCCGTTGTCGGCGCTGGCGCTCGTCGTCGTCGCACTCCTCATCGACGTTCCCCCGGCGGTGGTGGCCCTGCTGCTGGTCTACGGGATGGTGGTGCAGATCGCGATTCCCGTGCTGTATACCTACGTCTCCGAGCTCTACCCCACCGAACTGCGCGGGTCCGGCTTCGGCTGGGCCTCGACGTTCTCCCGTGTTGGCGCCGGCTTCGGCCCGCTCATCTTCGCATCGGTCATGTGGCCCTATCTGGGCCTCGCGTGGTCGTTCGCCATAGCCGGTGTCCTGGTGCTGTTCGCGGTGCTGTGGATGGCACGCTTCTCCCCCGAGACCAAGGGCGCCGAACTTCTCTAATACGGGCAGCCGCCTCTCTGGCTCCCCAACCCGAATGCGCCCTTCCGCCATCAGGCGGAAGGGCGCACGGGTAGCGGATCTGTATTTACTCCGGCAGTCCGGCGTCCGGCGTCTCGTCGACAGACACCATCGACCATCCGCCGTCGGCGTAGTTGGCGGTCACCGTCAGGGTGGTTCCGTCCGAATCCCATTCGGTGGACTCGACGGTCTTGCCGTCCTTGTCCAGAGTGGTGCGGGCGTCTTCCATGTACGGCACCACTGCGCTGAGGTTACCCTCGTCGTCCTTGGCATCTTCCAGTGCCACCACGTTCAGAGCCTTCGGCTGTCCGCCGGCAATCCAGCCACCGTCGGCGTAAACAGCCTCAATGGCGTCGGCCTCGGTCATGCAACTGGCGCAATCAGGTGCGACTTCACGCATCAGGTCCGCATCGCCGGTCTGGATCGCATAGTTCTTGGCATCGAAGTAGTAATACGTGAAGGCCGCCAAGCCCTGGGCGGTGTCCTCGGCCATCCGGTCGTTCTTCTCCGGCGTCCGGACATTCTGCGCCGGCGCTTCGGTGGTTGCCGACACCGGCTTGTTGCTCACGGCGGCCTTATCCGACCCGGCGTCGCTGCCGCAGCCCACAAGCGCAACAGCTGCCATCGTCATCATGGCGCCGGACATCATCAACTTCTTCATGGTCTCCCCTGGGATAACGGAATGAGAGGGGGCCGACGTCTTCGCATCTTGGCGGCGTCAGCACCGTCACATACCCTATCGCCGCGATGTGACCGAAACTCTGAAAAGAGTGCTTCAGGTGTGGCAGATCACACCAGACTTCACAACGGGTTTAGCAACCAGCACCCTCCGGATTCTCCAGGCAATTGTCTGCGTAGTTATTCACCACTGACCGCCAGACGCTGAGAGCCACGGTAGCGCTATCTATCTGCGCTTCACCCGAAATCGCTATCCAGTCCGAGCCATTAATCGAGTACTCACCTCTATACGTGGTCGTCAACGAGACCTGAACGTCACCGGTCTCCGTATATCGGTGACTTGTAGCCGTCTTCTCCCCCAATCGATCAGGCGGGAGCGGCCCTCCAGGTTGGCTTGTCGGCCCGAACGAGGAGCCATCACCATAGCTCCAGGTATAGGAGGTGGGAATCGCGCGAACGGTTACATCAAAACCATCAATGTCCTCATTGAACGTCTGCTCATTCGGACTCGCATAGACGTTGGTTTCTGCTCCGATCAAAGTATGCGGCACAGGCTCAACGGACAGCCCCGATGGAGCGATCGGCAACCGCCGGAAGAACTCAATCGTCACCACCGGCAATTCATCACCACCATCTGCAGTGGCTTCCAGAGGCCTATCTGAGTACTGACAGATGGTCCTAGTTGTATCCACCCACTGTGGCGGACTCTGACCCGCCGGCGCTTCAAGAATCCGCATGAGCATACCGTCCGCACCGACAGAACACTCCGCGTTGACGGGACACATGTCAATCGAGACATTCGATCAGATCTGGGACGCACAACGGCTCGTACTTTCGTCTGCGGACAGACTGTGGCTCGAACCGAATCGCACTCGGATCCGGATGCCTCGCTCCAGGCGTTCGCTCGCGCACTGCCTGTCCGACTCCGCACCGACGCTTCGATCTGTCTCCATCGAGATCGAGCGAATGTCGGCCGGTCGAGCGCGCGAGGAAATCGATGACACGAATACAGCACCAGTAACATCAGGCAAAGCACGAACGTTCCAGCCAGCCGTCGATTCGCAGATCGCACCGACGGCTTCACTCTCCGGCCGTTCAACGCTCATCGCCACCCATCGTCGCTATTCACTGTGGCGATCCACAGACATGGCTCGAGGAATACCGTCAGACTTCGATCTCGATGATGCATCCGTCGCAGATAGAACGTCAGAGCCTCTTGCGTGCTGAAGAGAATGTGCATACTCGCCATCCGACGTCTGCTTCAAATCGGTCTTCGATATGCCGGTCAGCTTCAACTTCTCCTCCCACCATCCATCGACCATCGCTGTCCAGGCTTCAACGGTCCGTCGAACCGCTTCTTACAAGCGTACAACCGCCACCGGTGATCGTCTTCATCGGTCCCAGGTCGCCCGTTTCATAGGCATAGGATCATCGTCTCAAACCAATACGCGGATGAATGCTTCAGTCCTCTGCAGGCTCTTCAGTGGCTGCTTCATCTGGCAGTTCTGGAACGGGAACGTTCTCGGCCGGACCGTCTTCCGACGCTGGCTTGTATGTTGCAGTGGCGACGTTGGACTGGGCGTTGGTGACTCGCCGGCCGACGCTGAAGCAACAGGCGCGGGGCTTGCGGAGGGCTCGGCACCGGCCGGGCCGGTGCAGGCTGAGAGGGCGAGGGCTGCCGCGGTGATGAGGAGAACGGTGATTCGGGCGCGCGTTGTAGCTATGAGTGTTGGCTGCTGGCTCACTCAGACCCCCGGGTGCTGGACGGGCTGGACGCTTGGTGCGAGTCAGTCTAACCAGACGCATCGAGAGGTGCGGAGGTTTTCCACAGGTTTGGTCGGCAACGGATGGAAAGCAGTCGCCGCCCTTGACAGCAGCAGGTAAATATCGCGTGTCTTGGCGCAAGAACACCGCGCCGGCGCCCCTTGGCGAGCACCGGCGTCGTTGTTCAAGGGAGCCTAGGCGAACTTGGCGAGGGTCTCCACGAGGAGCTGCCGCTCCTCCACCTTGATCCGTTCGTGCAGCGACTCTTCGGTGTCATCTTCCAGAACGGGCACCGCGGCCTGGGCGAGGATGGGGCCGGTGTCGACGCCGGAATCCACCAAGTGCACGGTCACGCCGGTGATCTTAACGCCGTAGGCCATGGCGTCGCGCACGCCGTGGGCGCCCGGGAAGGACGGCAGCAGGGCCGGGTGGGTATTAACCAGATGGCCCTCGAAGCGGGCCACGAATTCGGCGTCGAGGATCCGCATGAAGCCCGCCAGCAGCACCACGTCCGGACTATAGGCCGCAACTGCATCTTCCAGGGCGCGGTTCCATTCGGGCCGTGTGGCGAAGCCGGCGGGCGCCACCGTGAAGGTCCGGATGCCCGCCTCGGCGGCACGTTCCAGCCCTCGGCAGCCGGGAACGTCGCTGCCCACCGCGGCGATCTCGGCATCCAGCCGGCCGTCGCGGACGGCGTCGATGACGGCCTGCAGGTTGGTGCCGGAGCCGGAAACGAGGACCAGTATGCGCATGGAATCAACTTTATGCGTCCCTCTCGCCTAGGCTTAATCCATGCAGCAGACCACGCGCCCGGAGCCGACCGAGGAACAGATCAAGTCGGCGGGGCTCTTTGTCCGTGCGCTGTTGCTGTTGCTGGCCTCCACTTTCCTAGCCACGGCTCTGCCGCTCCCTTGGAAAGCGGTGGCTCCGGCGCTGGCCGTGGCGAGCATTGTGGTGGCCGTGATCGGCCTGGTCAAGGCGGTGCGCGCCGGGCTGCCGGGCACGCTCCGGATCACCTATGTGCTGGCCATCGGTGCCGGTGCGTTCTTCCTGCTGACCACGCTGGCACAGGTGCTGTTCTGGCCGTTGACCGCTGCCTTCGAGGACTGCAATCAGCTGGCAGTCACGCAGTCGGCCCGCGAAGCATGCCTGGGCACCTATGAGGACAAGCTGATGAACTTCACCAACCTGTTGAACCCGTAGTTCACTTCCGGCTGCGGGCCCGGGCGGGTTCGCGCTCCAACCAGGGCGCGACGGCGTGGCCGATCATGGTCCCGAGCGCCACTTCGCCGGCAACCCACAGCGCGGTCCACAAGGGGTCCGGCCCGATCTCGGTCAGCCGGCCGATACCCAGCGAACCGTTGGACAGCCATACCAGCGCGGCGGCCGCTGCTCCGGCGACGGCACCAATGAACAGCCCCAGAAGCAGCGTGGACGCGGAGGCCGTGAACCAGCGGGCCCGGATCTTGATGGAGAGCCACTCGTCGAAATGGTTCTCTCCCTCGCGCAGGAACCACCAGCCGGCCAGCACGCCGGCTACCACCGGCACGGCCAGGGCGGCCAGCCCGTAGGTCAGCTCGCCGGACGGCAGCGCGCCCAGCACCGGCAGGGCGGGCATCGGTCCCACCGTGGTGGCCAGCGGGCCAATGGAGCTGCCGGAGCCGAGGGCGAATCCGGCCCCCGAGCTCCACGACAGCGCCCACACCACGAAGTTGGGCACCAGTCCCAACTGCGCCACCGTCAGTACGACGCCGCCGATGATGCCGGGGCTGAGCTGTTCGTAGATTTCCACCACTTCGGCCCAGTGCAGGCCCAGGTCCACCGCCAGCAGCAGGGCCGAAAGCGCCACGGCAGCGGACACCGCCAGCAGCCCGGCACGGACGGCGGCCCACACGTACGACCCGGCCCAGCGGGAATGCTGGCTGGTGCGGGCCACCCACGCGGCCGCGTCGACGCCGATTAACCGGGCCCAGGACCCGGCTTCCCGGTACGCGCCGACAATCAGCCCCGCCCCCGCCGGCAGCAGCGGAATGAGGGCCCCGGCCAGCACGGAAATCTCCACTTCATCGGTCTGCACCAGATACGCGGTCGCTGCGCCCACGGCAGCGTAGGTTCCGAGCGCGCCGACCAGCGCCTGCCACAGCTGGTCCGTATAAGAGGCCCGGGCCAGCCGCCGTCCGGCCCGCCAGGACAGGAAGAACGGAATCAGCGTGAGTCCCAGCGGCACCAGCGACAACGTTCCGCGCAACGTTTCGGCCGAGCTGGCGCCGGTTTGGATGGCCAGTTCCAGCGGGACGCCGTGGATGAGCAGCCAGGCCTGGCCGCCGAGCCGAGCCAGCGAATCGAAGCTGCGGTCGTCAAAACCGTCGGCGAACCAGACGCCCACCAGCGGCAGCAGCACCACGAGGGCCGAGAGCAGGGCGCACTGGAAGAACTCGAAGGCACCCTGCAGCCAGAGGGGCATCGGCAGTCCGGCCTGACCGCCCGGTCGCGACGTGAGTTTCATTGCTTCTATGGTGCCAGCCCGGTTGCCTCCGTCCGCTGAGCGACGCGGCGCCGTGGCCATCGGCACATGGCAGGCGGGCGGCGGCGTCGTGCTTTCGCAGAGCACGACGGCGGGGCTCGGCTCACGCTGCCGGGTCCGGTATGGGGGCCTCAGGCAGCGGGTTCGATGTTCTGGTTGCCGCGGAAAACATTCAGTCGGATCGTACCGGTGCTTGATCCGGGCCAGCCTGGTGTAGTTCTCTTCCCCGAAGGCTGCCTTAATCCGGTCCTGTCCCTCGTGGCCGATGAAGTTCAAATACACCCCGCCGGTGGCGTAGTCGGAAATATCGCGGCGGAACCCCTTCGCCCAATCGATGGCCTCCTCGGTCTGGGCGGGATCCTGCCACAGCGCGAAGGGATGGCTCACCCAGGTGGCGTCGCGCCGGGCCATCGGTGTGCTCGCGCCGTCGGCCTCGGCCACGGCACCGCCCCACGGGATCAGCAGCAACTGCGAGGACGCATGCGGCAGTGTGGCGCCGGCGCGGAGGAAAACGTCAAGCGCCGGGTCCGGGAATTCGTCATGGTATTCCGCGGACCAATAGTTGAACTGGTCCGGCTGATCGTCGAGCATCGATTGGAACTCCGCATACGGCCGCGGCGCCACGACGTCAGCAGCAGGTCCCCAGCTGCGCACGGTCTCTAGCGTTTTCTTGCCGACCTCGCGCTCTCCTGCGTGGACAAAGATCACAGCGAGCGCGGGTTTGTTCTGAAGGTCGGCCGGGACGAATTCCTCTGGAGGGGCGATCACCGACGCCAGCGCGGTGCCCACTCCCGCGGGCGCGTCAGGGGCGAAGTCGCGGTACGCGCGGGCCACGTCGGGCGCAGCCTCGACGGGCCACAACATCAGGCCGGACAAGCTCCGCTCGCCGACCTGATGCATCCGAAAGGTCAGGGAGACCGCCACGCCAAAGTTTCCGCCGGCGCCGTGCAGTGCCCAGAACAGGTCCGGGTTTTCCCGCTCGCTCGCGGTGACCAGTTCGCCGGCCGCCGTCACCAGATCCACCGAGACCAGGTTGTCGCAGGCCAGACCCCAGCTCCGCTCCATCCACCCGGAACCGCCGCCGAGCGTGAAGCCGGCGACGCCGGTGGTGCTGACCCGGCCGCCGGTGACCGCAAGTCCGTAGGGCTGGGCCGCTCGGTCGAACTCGCCCCAGGTCACGCCGCCACCCACCGTCGCGGTCTGGGCCTCGGAATCCACCGTCACCGTCTTCATCGGACGCACGTCGATGACCAGTCCGCCGTCGTTCGTCGACATGCCCGCTACGGAATGGCCCCCGGACCGCACAGCCACGTCCAGCTGGTGCGCACGGGCATAGTGCAGTGCCTCCCCCACATCGTCCGGGATGCCGCACCGGGCAATGACGGCCGGCCGCCGGTCAATCATCGCGTTGAAAAGTTTGCGAGCCTCGTCGTAGCCGGAGTCTCCCGGACGGATCCATTCCATGGCGCTGGTCCTCCCAATTGTTGGACCCCCAGCAAGACGAACGGTACGCCGCTCACCGGCGACACGCCAGACGTTTTGGATCCCGGAGACGGACCAGCCGCTATTCGTGTTTCGGCAACCACAAAGGGTTTCTGTGCACCGGCAGGGATATATCCATTTATTAACGAGAATGGGCGGCCGGATGACGTTTGAAATCATCCGGCCGCCCCGCAGGCGGATATTCACTCAACGGAAATTCAACGCAGGAAGACTAATTCCGCGGACTCTTTCCGTGGCTCCGCCAGTCAGCAAGAACCGTGTGACCACGGTTCTGCCGGCTCCATCGGTCCGTGCCCCCTTGAAACGTCAGCCCAGCAACCGGGCCGCCGCTTCCACCGACGGCGATGGTTCCGGCGCGCTAACGCTTCCGGCGCTTGGGAATGGTTTCGCTCTCCAAGTTCGCCTTTTCGCGCTTTTCGGCACGTTTTTCTTTAATGCTTCGGCCTTGCTTCTTTGCGCTTTCGCGCGCAGGAGTTTTTCCGGACATTCTTGCTCCTCATTCTCAAGCGGGATGTCTTGCTACAGACCATACCTGCTTTAGGAAATAAAGCCAGCCCTAGCTATTCGACCTTAAATAAACGGAAAAGGCGCCGCACTCAGGCCAGCAGATCCACCAGTCCCTTGGCCAACGCGCCGGCCGCTCCCAGAAAGGCCAGCACCACCACCGCGGCCCGGGCATGTTCGTCCCGCAGCCGCCGGCCGATCCGTTCGCCGGCGAAGATGCCCACGACGATCGCCAGCGCAATGACCGCCCACATCCACCACGCCAGATGCGGCACGCTGCCCGGGTCCACCGCCAGCTTCACGCCGACGGTGATGAGGCACAGTTGCAGGAAGAAGGGCTGCAGCGTGGCCGCAAACGGTCGCGGCGGCCAGTGGGACAGGATGGCGTAGGCGCTCACCGTCGGACCGCCTACCCCGGCGAGCGAGTTGGTCAGGCCCGACCCGAGCCCGGCGAGCGCCTTGGGCAGCTGCCCGGAGACGGTGACCTGAGCACGGCCCAGCACCACCGCGACGGCCAGCCCCGCCATCACCACCGCGCCCACCACGGTGGACAGCACCGCGGCCGGAACCTGGACCGCAAGCCAGGAGCCCACAACCGTACCGGCGACGGCGGGAACGGACAGCCGCAGCAACAGATTCCAGTCGATCTCCCGCCACACGCGCGGCACAATCAGCCCGCACGAGACCACTGCGCAGATGTTGATCATCATGATGCCTTCATGCGGCCCCAGCAGGATGGCCAGTATCGGCGCCACCAGCAGGGCGAACCCGATGCCCGCGATGCGCTGGGCCACCGAGCCGAAAAAGATCGCGCCGGTGATCAGCGCCAAGAGTCCCATGGTCACCCGACCACCCTGCCAGAGCGGAGTTAGGCCGCCGTTCACCGACACGATCACGTCTGCTCGCCTGCTCGTTGCCGGCCGCGGGCAGGCTGGCTTGCGTGAGGATAGCTATCGTCGCCGAATCGTTCCTGCCGCACATGAACGGGGTCACCCATTCCCTGCTGCAAGTCATCGCCCACCTGCGGCGCCGCGGCGACGACGTTCTGGTGGTGGCACCGACGTCGTCGTGGCTGGAGGACACCGCACCGGCAATGGTGGAGGGCTACCCGGTCTACCGGTTGCCGTCCATCCCGCTGCGCGGCTACCCGAATGTGCGCGTGGCGGCCGGAACCGTGGCACGGATCCGGAGGGTGCTGGCCAGTTTCCGGCCGGACGTGGTCCATGTGGCCTCCCCCTTCATCCTGGGCTGGCGCGCGGTGCAGGCCGCCCAGCAGCTCGGTCTGCCCACCGTCTCCGTGTACCAGACCGAAGTGCCCGCCTATGCTGCCCGCTACGGTGCGCCCTGGCTGCAGGAACTGCTCTGGCAGCGGGTGGAGAGCATCCACAATGCGTCCACGCTGACCCTGGCGCCGTCGTCGTTCGCCATGGAGCAGCTGCGCAGCCGCGGCATCCGCGTCCACCTCTGGCGCCGCGGGGTGGACACCACCCGCTTCCATCCGGGCAAGTACGACCCCGGTTGGCGGGCTTCCGTAGCCCCCAACGGCGAACGGATCATCGGCTACGTGGGCCGCCTGGCGGCGGAAAAGCAAGTGGCGGATCTGGCCGTGCTGGCCGATCTCCCCGGGACCCGGCTGGTGGTGGTCGGCTCCGGCCCGCTGAAGGAGGAGCTGCAGTCTAGGTTGCCCGGCGCGCACTTTGCCGGCTTCCAGACCGGGGAAGAGCTGGCCCGCTGTGTCGCCTCGTTCGACCTCTTTGTGCACCCGGGCGAATCGGAGACGTTCTGCCAGACCATCCAGGAGGCCATGGCCAGCGGCGTGCCCGTGGTGGCCGTGGGCCGCGGCGGTCCGCTGGACCTGGTGGACCCTTCGAGGACCGGCTGGATCTACCGGCCCGGGAACCTGGACGAACTGCGCGAATACGCCCGGGACCTGACCGGCGACGACACCAAGCGCCGGGCGCTGGGCGCGGCCGCTCATCGCTCGGTGCAAGGCCGGACGTGGCCGGTGCTCTGCGAACAGCTGGTGGACTATTACCGGCTTGCCGTCAGGGTCAAGCGCCGGGAGCTGAACCTGGAAGCCCGGGGCGTGCTGGGTTTCCTGGCCGGGTGAATGCTTCAGCCGGTAATCCGGCTATTCAGCGCCTCGACCCGTTCCACTAGGATGTGGCCATGCCCACAGAAACTGGATCCGTCTCGCCCGAATCTGCCCCGTCATCCCGGCAGGAGCACCGTCCACCGGCCGGCCCCTCCGTTCCGGAGCGGCTGGCAGAACAACTCAAGTCGCTGGGCGTTGCCCGGACCTTCGGAGAACCGTTGCAGGTGGGCGGCGATACGGTGGTTCCGGTGGCCCTGGTCCAGTACGGTTTCGGCGGCGGTGGCGATGCCGAGGGAGCTGCCGGCGGTGGCGGCGGCGGCATAGCCCTGCCGGTCGGCGTCTACGCCGGGCGCGGCGACGGGCCCGCGACGTTCCGGCCGAACACCGTTGCACTGCTGGCTGTGCTGATTCCCTTGGTCTGGACCGCCGGCCGGGCCGTGGCCCGGGTTGTCCGCGCCGTCAAGAAATAGGCGGCGCGCGCGTTCAAGGGGTCTCCACGCGTTCGCTGGCGCTGTCGGTGGTCGAAGCAGGCGCGCCAGCGCCGAGTAGAGACCGGTCGACCACCGGGTACATGGTCGACCACCGGCGGGCACTAGCGGACGTTGCGGCGGAACCGTAGGCTCGGATGTGACAGCGGACAACACAGGATTCGAGGACTCCCGATGAAACTGAGCCATATTCCGTTGCGCCTCTCCACCGGCGCGTTCATCCTCAACTCCGGGCTGGGCAAACAGAAGCTGGACACGGACACTGCCGCCGCCATGCAGGAGATGGGCGGCCGCGCATTTCCCCAGGTGCGGCGCATGGATCCAGAGAAGTTCGGCAAACTGCTCGCCTACGGCGAAACCGCCCTGGGCGCGGCGCTGCTGCTGCCGTTCGTACCCAGCAGGCTGGCCGGCCTGGGTCTCGCCGCGTTCTCCGGTTCGCTGCTGGCCATGTACTTCAATACGCCGAGCATGACGGCCGATGACAACGTCCGGCCCAGCCCCGAGGGCACCCCCTATGCCAAGGACGTTTGGATGTTCGGCATCGCCTTGGCGCTGATCCTGGATCCCAAGAACAAGAAACCGGCGGCGCTCCAGACCACCTAGCTTTAGCAGCCGAGCACGACGGCGGCGCCCGGGGCCTCCTCTGGCGGTCCTCCTCCCCCTGTCCACAGCCTCGCCTGCCCGTGCCGGCGGCCGCTTCCATCGTGAGATGATGGAGGTCATGGCCGCACACACTTTTCCGCTGGTTGACGTCAGCGAAATCATCAGGCTGGTGGGCGGCGCCGCCTTTGCCCGCGGCAAGATCTATGCCTCCGACGGTTCCGTGGCCGAGCTCGACTGGGACCCCTCCGTCCGCCTCCTGACCGCCAAAGTCATCGGCACCGCTGCGCTGCCGTACCGCTGCCGGATCTATCTGGAGACCGGCGCGAGCGGCCAGTGGCGTCCGGCTTCGGCTTCCTGCAGTTGTCCGGTGGGCTCCGACTGCAAGCATGTGGCCGCCGTGCTCCTCAACAGCAACGGCAAGCACCTGATCACCAACCAGGCCTTTGCCCGCGAGCCGGAACCGCAGCCGGCCGGTTGGCAGGATTCGCTGGCGGGACTGATCGGCGGCACACCGGACGGGGCCAAGGGCGGCACGGGCAAACCGGCGAAGGCCAAGGCGAAAAGCACGTCGGGGCTGGGACTGCAGTTCGAGCTGATGGAGCCGGGCCGCCGGAACGACCGCCAGTACCGGCCCTCCGGCCTCTCCCTGCCGCAGGCCGCCGCATCAGGCCCCAGCTGGAGCCGCAAGGCCGGCAACCGGCTGCGGGTGGGCGTCCGCCCCGTGCTGCAAAACGAAACCGGCCGGTGGGTCCGCAGCAAACTGCGCTGGAACACCATCAGCTACAAGACCTACGGCCTGCCGCTGGACACCGAACAGCACCGCTGGTTCAGCCAGTTCGCGCCGCTGCACCGGGCCACCGGGCTGACCTACTTCGGCGAAGACAACGACTGGCTCTTCCTCGATGAATTCAGCAGCCCGCTGCTCTGGGAACTCTTCGCCGAAGCCAAGCGGCTGGGCATCGCGCTGATCGGCGCCAAGGCGGACACCGTCGTCGAGATCCGGGACCAAGCCGTTATCGGCCTGGACGCCCATCTCGACGGTGGTGCCCCGGCCGCCGCGCCGGCCGGGGCGCCAGAGGGTACCGAGGCCCGCGACGGTGTCGCCGGAGACCACCAGGAAAGCGCCGATCTGGTCCTCACCCCGTCGCTGCGGATCGATGGCCGGGAACTCCCCACGGAGACCGCCGGCATCGTCGGCACCCACGGCGTGTACCACTACGCCGTGGCCGGCCAGACCGTCATCACGCTGGCTCCCACCCCGCATCCCGTCACGGACCAGGAAGCGAACCTGCTGCTCTCCGGCACCCCGCTGACGGTGCCGGCCGCCGACGTCGAGCAGTTCATGGAGCGCTACTACCCGGCGCTCAGCCAGCGCATCGCGGTGGCCAGCAGCGACGATTCGGTCAGCTTCCCGGAGATTGTTCCCCCGGCGCTGGTCCTGACCGCGTCCTACCGCAAGGGCAACGTGCTGCAGCTCGGCTGGCACATCGAGTACCGCCACGGGGACAAGCCGCTGCGGCTTCCCGTCGACGACGAAGCGGACACCAGCCACTACCGCGACCTGCCCGCCGAGCAGGACCTGCTGGAGGCCGCCGCGGCGGTGCCGGGCGTGGGCACGACGGCGGCGCGCACCCTGCGGGACATGGCCACCGTTGATTTCACCCGCTACGCGCTGCCCGCGCTGGAGCAGCTGGACGGTGTGCGGGTGGACATTGTGGGCGAAAAGCCCGATTACCAGGAGCTGACCGAGGCACCCGAACTGACCATCAGCACGGTGGAGACGGAGGAGAGCGACTGGTTCGACCTCGGCGTCATGGTCCGCGTCGCCGGCCGCACCGTGCCGTTCGGAAACATCTTCAAGGCGCTGGCCCGCGGGCAGACGCGGCTGCTGCTGGTGGACAAGTCCTACCTGTCGCTGGAGCAGCCGGTGTTCGACCGCCTCCGCCAACTGGTGGACGAGGCCCGGCAGATGCAGGACCGGGAATCCGGGGAACTGCAGATCAGTCGCTATCAGGCCTCGCTCTGGGAGGACCTGGAGGAAGTCGCCACCGAAACGGTGCAGGCCCGCACCTGGCGCGACTCGGTCCAGGGCCTGCTGGCGCTGGAGGCGGTGGAACAGACTCCCCTGCCCGCCGGTTTGGACGCCGAACTCCGCCCGTACCAGGCCGAGGGTTTCAACTGGCTCGCCTTCCTCTGGCGGCACCGGCTGGGCGGCGTGCTGGCGGACGACATGGGGCTGGGCAAGACGCTGCAGGCTTTGGCCCTGCTGCTGCATGCCAAGCAGCACGGCGAACCGGCGCTCGCCCGCCCGTTCCTGGTGGTGGCGCCCACCTCCGTGGTGTCCAACTGGGTCCACGAGAGCCGGCGCTTCGCCCCGGATCTGAAGATCGAGGGCATCACCGACACGCAGGTGCGCGGCCGCCGTCCGCTCTCGGAAATCACCGCGGAAGCCGACGTCGTGGTCACGTCCTACACGCTGTTCCGGCTGGATTTCGAGGCCTACCAGGAGACGGACTGGGCCGGGCTGATTTTGGACGAGGCGCAGTTCGTGAAGAACCGCGCCACCAAGGTCCATCAGTGTGCCCGCGACCTGCGCGCGCCCTTCAAGATGGCGATCACCGGCACGCCGATGGAAAACAACCTGATGGAACTGTGGTCCATCTTCTCCATCGTGGCGCCCGGGCTGTTCCCGTCCGCCGTGCGGTTCGTTGACCAGTACCAGCGGCCGATCGAACGCAACCAGGACTCCGAGCTGCTGCAGAAACTGCGCCGCCGGATCAAACCGCTGATGATGCGCCGCAGCAAGGAAGCGGTGGCCCGGGACCTGCCGGAGAAACAGGAGCAGGTCCTCGAGGTGGAGCTGACGCCCAAGCACCGGCGGATCTACGACACCCACCTGCAGCGCGAGCGGCAAAAGGTCCTGCGGCTGGTCGAGGACATGGACAAGAACCGGTTCACCATCTTCCAGTCGCTGACCCTGCTGCGGATGCTGAGCCTGGATCCCTCGCTGGTGGATGCAAAGTACTCATCGGTGCCGTCCAGCAAGCTCGGCGTCCTGTTCGAGCAGCTCGAAGACGTCATCGGCGAGGGGCACCGGGCGCTGATTTTCAGCCAGTTCACCAGCTACCTGAAGAAGGCCGCCGAACAGTTGGACGCGGCCGGCATCGAGTACTGCTATCTGGACGGTTCCACCCGCCGCCGGGCCGAGGTCATCGAGAAGTTCAAGAACGGCAAGGCGCCGGTGTTCCTGATCAGCCTCAAGGCCGGCGGCTTCGGCCTCAACCTGACCGAGGCCGACTACTGCTTCCTGCTGGATCCGTGGTGGAACCCGGCGACCGAGGCCCAGGCGGTGGACCGCACGCACCGGATCGGCCAGACCAAGAACGTGATGGTCTACCGGATGGTGGCCCGCGGGACGATCGAGGAGAAGGTGATGGCGTTAAAGGAGCGGAAGGCCAAGCTGATCTCGTCGGTGCTCGAAGACGACGCCATGTTCTCCTCCAAGCTCACCGCCACCGACATCCGCGGCCTGTTCGGCGACTAGTTCCGGCCCCGAACGGCACAGACTGCTCCGGCCGGCACGCTACTGCACGGTGATCTGCAGCAGGCGCCAGCCGTCCGGCACCTGCGCTTCGATGGCGGCTCTGGCGTCGGCATAGGACTCGCCTTCGGCCGACAACTCCTTGGTTTCGACCGGCTGGATGATTCCCACAACTTTGACCACGCCCTAAAGATATCCCCGTCCCCGCCGGGGCCGCGGCATCCTCGACCATGGTTCCGGTCACGTCCGCCAGGGTCTGACCGCCGTCGGGCCGCCGGCAAACCCCCGTCGGGCCGGGGCCGACCGCCGTCGGGCTATGGTGGTAGGCGGGATCGTCCGTCTCCGCGGGCCGTCCCGTCCACGGACAAAGGGGGCAGGGTGCTGGCACTGGTACGCCATGGACAGACCGATTGGAATGCAGCGGGCCGGCTGCAGGGACACACCGATGTGCCGCTCAACAGCGTGGGCAGGGAGCAGGCGTACGACGCCGGTGCCTCGCTGTCGGCGGGCGGCTGGGACGTTTTGGTGTCCTCACCTTTGGGCCGCGCCGTGGAAACCGCGCAGATCATCGGCAGCCAGGTGGGCCTGGAACTGGCGGAAACGGTCCCGGACCTCCTCGAGCGCGATTACCGCGGGATCGAAGGCACCGTGCTGCGCGGCATGGAGCGGCCGCGCATCGACGAACTGATGCGCCAGGCCGAACCGGAGGCGGACGTGGCCGTCCGCGGCATCGCCGGGCTGCAGGCGTTGCTCCGCAGCTACCCGGAACAAAACATCATCGCGGTGGCACACGGGACCATCCTGCGGCTCACCTTGAACGTGCTGCACGGAACGCCGCGGGACTACATCCTCAACGGTGAAACCGTGGAACTGGACCCGGACGTGGTGCTCGGCTACCGCGCGGATCCGGACCAGTTGGCCGGCACCCGCTCCTGACGACGGCGCGGCGCGCGGTTCCCGGGGCGAGCGGCCCCGAAACCGCCCGGCCGCCGTCCTGCTACTCGCCGTCCAAACGCTGGTGCAGGGTCGCCACGGCGTGCGCGGACAGTTCTTCGCGCGGGGCGCACCAGTCCACCCAGCGGTGCAGGAACGCGGTGAGTTCCGCGGGGTCCACCGGCTCCATGCCCCCTTCCGCCATCAGCGTCTCGCTGATCAAATCCAACTTGACCGGGCTTACCCGGGTGAGCCGTCCGCCGTCGTAATCCCAGCTGTAGCCAAGGATCAGGTTCACCATGCCGCGTTCCGACGCCGATTCGCGTCCGGTCTCCCGCAGATAGCGGGCGGCCAGCTCGTCGATTTCCTCCTGCCGGAGCGCCTCGATTTCCTCTTCCAGGCTTTCGGCGGCCGGTTCCGCATCACCGCCCGGCCGCGCCGCTCCGGGTGCGAGACCGGCCTCGGCGTCGTCGAGCTCTGCATAGTCCTCGTCGGAGAGCCAGTCTTCGCTCTCGTCCTCCGTCTCGTCCGCCAGCTCGATGATGGTGCGCAGCCAGGCCTGGGCCACCCAGCGGCGGGCGCCGAAGTCTTCGTCCACCATGTGTTCGGGCAAATCCTGCGAGGCGTCCAGCCCCTCCCAAGCGTCCAGCGCGGTGCCGGTCAGGTCGGCGTCGGCGTCGAGCAGCAGCCCTTCTTCCTGGGCGTCTTCGTTCAGGTCCTTGAGCGCCGCGGCCGGGTCGTCCACCAGCCCGGTTTCCATCACCGTGCCGCCGAAAATGTTGCCGTCCAGCAGCACCAGCAGGCCGACTTTTTCGTTGCCGGCCGTGAACTCGAAGAGCATGTTGGCTTCGTCGCCGAAAGCGTCCGCATAGCGGTGCAGGGCCGTCACTGTCACCGAGTGCTTGGCCCACTCCGGTTCGGTGAAGCCGTCGGCTACCATCCGGTCCGCCAGCGTTTCGGCGTCGCGGCGCATGTCCGGACGGTCGATCAGGAACGCCAGCGCACGCAGCATCGGCACCGCACCGGGGCCGTTGCGGTCCTCGGCCAGGTCCAGCCAGGCATAGAACAGCTCGTTGCGGCGCTGTCGGCCGGCGTCGTCCTGCATATCCCACAGATCCAACAGATAGCCGCCCAGCGAGTGGGCTTCGATCGGGCTGGCCGTCTCCAGGGTGTCGGCGAACGGGCGTTCCAGCTCGACGTACAACTCCAGCAGCGGGTCGCTGTCCTGTCCGGGCTGCCTGCCGGAGCCGGGCTGCCGGTTCTTTACCTTTTTTGGCTTGCGCTTGCGGCTCACAGGACTCATGGCACGAGTCTGCCATGCCGTCGCCGCGAAGGTAACTGCCCGAACCGGCCCGGGATCAGAGCAGCGACTGGATGACCAGCCGCCATTTTTCCAGCCAGGCGGCGCTGCTGTCCGGGTCCTGCCAGGACTCCTGGTTCAGGTACAAGCCCTGGACCGGGACCGTGGCGCCCAGTTCCACCAGCACCGGCTTGAGCAGCAGCTCCGGCGCCAGCGCGTGGGCCGGGCCGGCGCCGAGCATCAGCGGCACAGCCACCACGCCGGCCAGTCCGTCGCCGGTGGCGAACTGGTCGAGGAACAACTTCAGCACGCCGGAGTAGGTGGCCTTGAAGGTGGGCGAAGCCACGATGACCAGTTCGCTGCCCTGTACCGTCTTGACGGCAGAGGCCACGCCCTCATCGCCCCAGCCCAGCAGGCCCGGACCCAGCGTCACCACGTCCACCGCGTGGTCCGCGGGCGCACCGGTGATCTGCTCGGCCAACTGTCCGGCGGCGGCCAGCGTCCGGGAGCCGGGTTTGGGGTTTCCTGCCACAACTGTCACGGTCATGCTCCGGACGCTACCGCGCCGGACGGCCGGACCGCCAGCACCGGCCACATCATTGCGGGCCGCGGCGGGGTGTTGCCCCATCCTGCCCATAGGAAACGTCTGCCCCGAATGTCACACTGGCCGCATGCCGTTTTACCAGGACGCCGCCGCCACCGAACCTCTGACGGCTATCCATCTGGTCCAGCGCACCAAGCGATGCTTCCAGTTGGAGCAGCCCATCTACTACCGGGCGGATGCTGCTTCCGCCATCGTCCGGATTGCCGCACACGATCTCTCCGCCGGGCTCAAGTACAACTCCACGGACCTGGCGTCGGTGCCCACCTGGATGTGGGGGCTCATCGCCAGCTACGGACGGCAGACGGCCCCGGCCCTGCTGCATGACCAGCGGATGGCAACATGCGCCGAACTGCCGCCCGAGGAGGCGCTGCGGCGGCGCCGCGTCTATGACGAGGAGTTCCGCCGCGCGCTGCTGGATACCGGAGTCGCCGCATTGCGTGCCCGGCTGATGTGGGCCGGCGTCTCGGTCCAGGCCTACCTGGAACATTCGAGGGGCCGCGGGCTGCTGCTGGCGGCGTCCGTCGGGGTGGGGGCGCTGGCGTTCATTGCCGCTATCGGGCTCGCAGCGGCCGGTGCCGGCCAGTTGCCCTTGGCGGGAGCCGCGCTGCTGACCGCCGTGCTGTGCCTGGCATGGAGCCGGGACTGGCCGGTGGTCGCCGTCCTGGTGCCTGCCTTCGCCCTGTTCTCCCCCGTGCTCGCGGCAGCCGCCGCCGGCTCACTGCTGCTGTGGCTCTGCGAAACCGGTTGGTGGGCCGCCACCAAACCCTTCGCCAGACACCCCGGCCCACCACCCGTCGTCGGCCCCCTGGCGCGGACACCCAAGCCATGATTCATGCTCACATTCATTGGTCCGGAAAGGCCGGAATCGACCCTCCCGAATGCACGCCCGAACAGGCCAGTTGGTTTGATTGGCACAACCAAACGGAATGGACTATGATTGAGGCATGCCCCCCAACCCCCGCAAGCAGCCCGATCCGGGCGTCATGATCCGTGACGCCGTGGCTCAGGTGGTGCGCTGGGCCTCCCATGCCGAGACGCGGAAACAGCTGTTCGATCCGCGCGAAGCCGGGCTGACGCCTACCGATGTTGCCCTGCTGGAGTACATCGACGACAAGGGCCCGGTCCGCGTCTCGGAGCTGGCCACGCAGCAAGGGGTGGACAAGTCCACCATGACTCCGCAGGTCCGCCGTCTGGAGGACAAAGGTCTGGTGGACAAGCAGGCGGATCCGGACGACGGCCGGGCCACCCTGCTGACGGCCTCCACGGCCGGCCGCCGGATGCACCGGAACATCGGCAAGGCCGGTGCCGCAGTTGTCGACGAGATCCTGGCGGATTGGACCGACGACGACCGCGAAGCTTTTGCCCGACTCTTTACCCGTTTCGCCGAACAGCTGATGCGCGGTGAACCCTCCCCACGAACCGATTCGGAAAGGAACACGACAGGCGATGTCATCAAAGGCTCTTGAGCAGGGTGGCAAACACGATCTGCTTTCACTTTCTTCACGGCTGTCCGCCACCCGGCAGCTGCTGGTCAGGAAAGTACGTACCGCCGGTCTGCTGTTCCCCTTGCTGACCCTGGCCGCCACCGCGGCGTTCTGGTCCATCGTCTGGCTGCTGGACACCGCACCGGTCCACGCCCTCTCCCCGGTCAACGCGCTGCTGCGGATCTACGGCACCGGCATCGCGGTGGTAGCCACCATGGTCATCGTCGGCGCGTCCCTCTGGTTGATTGCCAAGCGGCTGGGCTACGCGGACCGGTTCACCGGTGCGCTCTTCGAGCATTCCGATGACATCGGCCCCGTTCCGTCCACCGCCGGCAGCACGGTCCACAGTGCCGCTGCCCCGGCACCGGTGGCCGACTACATTTTTGCGGCGCTGCCCGCGGCTCCGGCCCGGCTCCAGCTGGAGGCGGCACCGAACGACGACGGCGCACGGCCGGCTTTCGCCCGCACCGCACCCGCCCCGCTGGCTACGTTTTCTCCCGCCACCGCTGCGGAACCGGACGTCGCGGCCAGCACGCAGATCGTGGCGGAACCTCTCCTGACCGAGGTGTCCGCACCGGCAGCCAGCCCCCAGGGTGCTCCGCCCCGGCCGCTCACCAAGGCCAATCCCCTCAAGAAAACCAAGGGCCGCAAGAAGTAGCAGCCCCACAAGACCAATGACCGGCGCCAGCGAACGGGCGCCGGTCATTTTCTTGCCCGCACGCAGCCTGCGGCGCCGTTCGCCAGGGAAACGAGCTTCCTGCACCCCAGGTCAGGGGCAAAGCTTTCGGCCGCCAGCTCAGGCGCCGGACGGATCCAGTTGGGCGGCTGCCGCGGCTTGGTGATCGGGATGGCCAGTCTGCAGGGCATACATGGCGTAGACCACCGGGCCGGCCGCCACCAATTCCACGCAGTGTTCTCCGAGCCGCGGCGGGACGCGTCCGCCCTCGTCCCGAAATGCCCTCACGGTCAGATCGAACGCTAGGGTCGTGGACATCATGTGGTGCAGGCTGAAATCGGCCGCCGGGTCGCCCACCCTCGCCGTCGTCCAATCCAGCACGGACCGGATTTCATACTCGTCGTCCAACAGCAAGTGGGCGGGGTAGAGCTCTCCGTGGCTGAACGCCGTGAAGTCGGGCCAGTAACTGTCCTCGGCGAGCCAGGCCGTCCAGCGGTCCATCAGCTCGTCGGCGATCCGGAACTCGGCACTGACCGCAGCCAGATTGCTCCGCCATTCTTCGCGCACCCCGGCGGGAGTCAGGACGGGCACCCCCTTGGCCCTCGCTTCGGCCGCGCTGATCCGCTGCAGCTGGGCGATCAACCGCCCCAGCGAGGCACAGTAGGCGGGTGATTCGCGGTCGAAATGCCAGACCGGTTCGCCGTCTTCCACCGTGAGGCCCAGTTCGCCGGGAAGTTCGGGGTAGGCAATCAACGAGCGGTTCCGGATCCGCCAGTCGGGCACCGCGGCGGAGATCTTGTTCTTGACCAGGTCCAGGATCTTGGCTTCATCCGAGACCTTGGCCGAGACGTCGGGCCGCCGCGGAATCCGCAGCACCCACCTCTTGCCGTCCACGGCCGTGGCGAAGGCCACCAGGTAGTCCAGCCCGGCCTCATTGAACCGTACGGATTTCGGCTGGATCGTCATCCCGTTCTGGGAGGCAAGATCGGCCACATAGTCCGGTGTGAGTTCGTCCGCAGTAATCATGGGCACCTTCCTTGCACCTTGGTGCCACTGTAGCCACCAAGCCAACCGGGGGCCATGGATAACCCATCGGCCGGCAGACGACGGCGGTGCCACACCCCGCAGGGTGCGGCACCGCCGTCGTTAGTCGATGCGTCAGTAGCGGTCCGCCAGGTCGTCCGCCGCGACTCCCCTGCGCAGGGTGGCGCCGCGGAAGAACTCCGGGTTGCGCCGGTACATCAGCACCATCAGCACTGCCCCGAGCAGGATCACGCCGCAGCCGAGCACGAACACCAGGCCCACTCCCCCGATGGAAGAGCCGGAGCCGTAGCCCGGGTCCAGCGAGTCGACCGCGGTCTGCACGAACATCACCAGCAGGATGATCCCGCCCAGCAGCGGCGCCAGGAACTTCAGCCCAAAGTTCCGCAGCGAGGCGAAGGCATCGGCCCGGAAGTACCAGACGCAGGCCAGCGCGGTGACGCCGTAGTAGAAGCAGATCATCATGCCCAGCGCGGTGATGGTGTCCCACAGCGCGTTCTCGGACAGCACCCGGGTCACCGTGTAGAACCCGCCGGCCGCGATCGCGGCGGCCACGGTGGCGTAGCTGGGCGACTTGAACCGCGGGCTGATCTTCCCGTAGCCGGCCGGCAGCGCCTTGTAGTGGCCCATGGCCAGCATGGTCCGGGCCGGCGAGACGAACGTGGACTGCAGCGAGGCCGCCGAACTGCTCAGCACGGCCAGCGACATCAGGATGGCGAACGGCCCCATGACCGGCCCGGCCAGTGCGGCGAAGATGCTTTCCTGGTTGTCCGGGTTGCCTGCCCCGAGTCCCTCGGTGCCCACGCCGGCATAGGCCAGCACGGCCAGTGCCACGGTCATGTAGATGACGACGATGACCAGGATGGTCGCCGTTGCCGCCCTGCCCGGTGTCTTCTCCGGGTTCTTGGTCTCCTCGTTCATGGTCAGGGTGACGTCCCAGCCCCAGAAGATGAAGATGGACAGCGAAATTCCGGCGGCGAAGGCGGAGAAGGACTCGACGCCGAACGGGTTGAACCAGTCGGCCGAGATTTCCAGCGCGCTGTACGCCGTTCCGCCGGACACATGGCCGAAGGCGGCTACCGCGAACCAGATCAGCACCACCAGTTGGAACGCCACCAGCGCGTACTGGAAGGTCTTGGTGGTCTCCATGCCGCGGTAGGAGATCCAGCAGGCCAGCCCGATGAACACCCAGGTGGTGGCGATGTTCAGCGGGAGGTTGTTGGTCAGGCCCGCGAGCGCCTCGTTGCCGGTGACCTGGGCGAGCATCAGGTAGAAGAAATCCACCGCCACCGCGGCCAGGTTGGACAACACAATCACCGTGGCGGCGATCAGCCCCCAGCCGCCCATCCAGCCCACCCAGGGACCGAAGGCACGGGTGGCCCAGGTGAACGACGTGCCGGAGTCCGGCATGGCATTGTTCAGTTCCCGGTAGCCCAGGGCAACCAGGAGCATCGGGATGAAGCCGACCAGGAAGATCGCCGGCAGGTGCACGCCCACTTCGGCGATGGTGGGGCCGAGCGCCCCGGTCAGTGTGTAGGCCGGGGCAATACAGGAGACACCGATGACGACGGCGCCCAGCAGGCCGACCGACCCCGATTTCAATCCCTTGCGGCTCAATCCGCCGGCGGTCTTTCCGGCCCGTTCAATGGTGCTGGTCATGGTCATGCCTCCTGCTGGCCGTCGCCGTCGGAAAGAACCGGAGCATGGGACAGCCCGGGGTTGTCAGTAGGTAAGGGCGCGCCCCGGTAGCCGCGAGGCACCACCACCATGGGCACCGGCAGGGCGCGCAGCACCTTGCTGGCGGTCGCGCCGAGGAACAGTCGGCTCTGCGGTGCCAGCCGGCTGGAACCGATCAGCATCACTTCCCCTTCGTCCCACTCCAAGGCATCGATGGCGTCTTCGATCGAGCGGCCTTGCGCAACGTGGGCCGTGACCTGGCCGGCCAGCGTGGCTTCGGCCTGGGCCAGCAGCTCCTTCAGCTGGGCTTCGGCGCGTGAGGCGGCGTCCGGGTCGGACGAATCGAGGGCCACCAGCGAGAGCAAGCGCAGTTCCAGTCCGCGCCGCTCGGCCGCTTGGAGGGCGACGTTCAGCACGTCGTCGGCGCCGGCCCGGTTACCCACCCCGACCGTGATCCGGGTGACCGGCTCGGAGCGGCGGTAGCCCCTGGGTGCCAGTGCCACCGGCACCGTCGAGGCATGGAGCAAGCCGCTGGCTACAGTTCCCACGCTGAAGCGGCGGAACACGCTGTTGCGTCCGGCGCCGATCACGATCAGCGCGGCGCCGAATTCCTCGGCGGCGGCAATCAGGCCTTCTGCGTTCGATTCGGCCGGGCGCACATGGGCGCGGGCCGTCACGTCGTCGGGAACCAGGCTGAGCCCTTCTGCCAGCCACTCCCGGATCTGGTCGGAGAGAATCGAGTCGTACCCCGATTCCGGCCTCGGGTAGGCTCCCGAGTACGGCGAGGACTCCGGCAGCACCATGACCAGGTCCAGGCTGCCGCCCTGCCGGCGTGCCAACGCCGTCGCCAGGTTGACCGCTTCGCGTCCGCTGTCGGTTGCCGTGTAGGCAACCACGTACCGGCGCACGCCCCTAGCCCTGCCGTCCGGCCGCACCGGCCAGCTCGCCGCGGGTTGCTGCATCTTCCGCAAGGATGCGGCCCGCTGTCGCGTGTCCCATCCGCACGGCGCCGTCCACATGCTGGTAACCAGCACCGGCCAGATCGGAGCAGGACCAGTAGATCGGCCCCACCGGCGCCAGCTGGTCCTTGCCGTACCGGGACAGCCCGCCCAGATCGTAGCTCGCGGCATAGGCGCCGCGGGTCCACTCTTCGGAGCCCCAATCGGACTCGTAGTACACCACCGGGTCCAGTGCCGCCGGGCCCAGGTAGTCGGCGATGGCGGAGAGGATCGCGGCCTTGCGCTCTTCCGGGCTGAGCTCGAACATGGCGTCCGCTTTTTCATCGCTCACGAAGCCGACCAGGGTGCCGCGGGAATCCCCGTGGTTGGTGTTGTCGTAGACCTCCTGCACCACCGACCCCGCGCCGAAGCAGGTGCCGGAGAGGCCGTCGGCCCGCCAGAACGGGGTCTCATAGACGGCGTGGACCTTGATCACCAGGCCCAGCGACTGGTGCTGGTGCATCTGGTGCTGCCGGCGCGGCAGCGGCGGCTCGAAGGAGACCCGGGAGTACAGGTTCGGCGGCACGGCCATCACGGCATACTTCGCCTCCACGGTGACGCCGTCCGCGACGGCCGTCACGCCGTCGTCGTTCCAGCGCAGCGTGCGCACCGGAGCGTCCAGCCGTACGTCCTCGCCCAGCTCGGCGGCCATCCGGACGGATACCTCCTGCATGCCGCCGAGTACGCGTTTGTCCAGGATGAAGTCGTCGTCCACCAGGTTGCTGAACGAGCCGGCCGATGCGGCCATCAGCACCGCCTGCAGCACGGAGAATGAATGGGCGGGCTTGGTCAGCATGCCGCCGGCCACGAACAGGCCGATGTTGTTGCAGGCCTCTTCATCGGCAGACTGCCGGCGCAGCCAGTGGTGGAAGGAGATGGTGTCCAGTTCACGCGCCCGCGGATGCGCCCACGGCTCCTCGGCGCCCACCTCGGCCGCCAATGCGTCAAGCAGGCTGATCAGCCGGGTCATTTCCGCCTCGGTGGACTCACTGACCGGGAACATGGCGCCGGTGTAGCGCTTGGCCTCGCCGGCGGGGTCCAGATAGATGCTCTGGCCCTCGCGGTAGCGGCTGTAGGTCTCCAGGCCCAGCTCGCCGAGCAGCTCCAGCAGGGCCGTCTGGTCCGGCGACACCCATTGGCCGCCGATCTCGAGCATGGCGCCGTCCACCACATCGGTCCAGGTGCGCCCGCCCACCCGGTCGCGTGCCTCCAGCACCGCCACGGACATGCCTGCCCGCTTCAGATCGCGCGCCGCGGTCAGTCCGGAAGGCCCGGCGCCGATCACCACTACGTCCCGCTTCAACTTGCTCACTGTTGCTCAACTCCCGTTCGTACTGCTGCGGACCTCGGGTTTTTCCGGCCTCCGCTTAAATGAACTGCATTCATTTATGCGACAACTGTAACCGGCGCCACAGGAAATTGAAAAGCGGTGCGTAGGATGGTTACACGGGTTGTACCGCCGCAGCCCCGAGCGGACAAGGAAGAAGGAGTTTGTCGTGACAGCACGCTCGGCGCCCGACGATGCCCCTGCCCCTACCTCGAACGGACATAGACCGGCCGGCCGCCCTACCGAGAAGCTGCTGTCCAAGGAACTGATGACGACGGCGGCGCTTGGCTTGATCGAAGCGCGCGGCTATGAGGGACTCACCATGTCCGGCCTGGCCCGAAGCCTGGGCGTTGCCCCGTCGGCGCTGTACAACCACGTGGCTTCCAAGCACGACGTCCTGCTGCTGCTCCAGGACCACCTGATGGCCCGCGTCGACGTGGCTGCTTTCTCCGAACTGCCGTGGCCGGATGCCGTGCGCCGCTGGGCCTGGTCCTACCGCGACGTCTTCACCCATCACGCCCCGCTGATTCCGGTGATTGCGGTGCTGCCCGTGACCGGCGCTCCGCACACGCTGGCCATGTATGAGGCTGTCGCCGCCGGCTTCCTGCAGGCGGGCTGGCCGGAGCCGCAGGTGGTGCCGGCGATCGTGGCCCTGGAGTCCTTCATTTTCGGTTCGGCCTTCGACGTGACCGCGCCCGCCGACATCTTCGAGTCCGGCGAGCTGGCCGCGGCGAACCCGGTCTTCACCTCCGCCGTGCGGTCGCAGGAAACCGGAACCGCCGGGTCCGCGGCGGACGCCGCTTTCCAACTGGGGCTCGAGGCGCTGATCGCGGGCCTGCAGGCACAGCTCAAGGCCGCCCAGTCCGCCTAACCGCGGCGCACCTGGCCTGACCCCCGCGCCGCGCGGCGCACCTCCCGTTCGCGTGCCTCGCCCATCGACTACTCAGATAACGCCCTTTTCAGGCTCGAAAAGGGCGTTATCTGAGCAGTCGATCGTGGTGGAGTGCGGGACGACCTACAGCAGCCGGCGGGCCCCGTCGGCCGGACGTACGGTGAACAACTCCGGTTGCCGGAAACCCCGGGCGGCGAAAGCCCGCACGACCGCATCCCGCACCGCATCCACCTCCCCCGCCGGGACCAGGGCGATGGCTGAACCGCCGAATCCCCCGCCGGTCATCCGCGCGCCCAGGGCGCCGTTCGCCCGGGCGGTGTCCACGGCCAGATCCAGCTCGGGACAGGAAATTTCGAAGTCGTCGCGCATGGAAACGTGGCTGGCGTCGAGCAGCCGGCCGATGGCCGCGGGCCCGTCGGAGCGCAGCGTCCGGACGGCTTCCACCACCCGCTGGTTCTCGGTCACGATATGCCGGGCGCGGCGGAAGGTCTCATCGTCGAGCAACTGCTCTGCTTCCGGCAGCCGGTCGGGCGGCACGTCGCGCAGCAGCGGCACACCCAAGGCCTCCGCGGCCCGGGTGCAGGAGTCGCGGCGGCTGGCATAGTCACCGGTGGCATGGGCGTGCGAAACCTTGGTATCCATGACCAGACAGACCAGGCCGGCGGCGTCCAACTCCAGCGGTACCAGTTCGACCTCTTCGCTGCGGCAGTCCAGGAAGACGGCGGATCCGGCCGCACCAAACAGGGAGGCGTACTGGTCCATGATGCCGGTGGGGGCGCCCACCATGTCATTCTCGGCGCGGCGTCCGACGGCGGCCAGCGCCCGCCTGTCGGGCCCTCCCCTGCCAGCCGTCTCAGCCCCGCCGACAGGTTCGCTCGGTCCATCCAGCTCCGCCAGTTCCGCCAGTTCCGCCAGGCCCACCGCCACGGCGCACTCCAGCGCGGCGGACGACGACAACCCGGCGCCGACCGGCACGTCGGAGTCCACCAGCAGGTCGAATCCGGGCAGCCGCACCCCGGCCTGCTCCAGCGCCCAGGCCACGCCCAGCGGATAAGCCGCCCAGCCGGCCACGCTGCCCTGTCGCAGGCCGTCCAGATCGATTTCCACGGGCTCGGTCCCGGTCAGGGCGGAGGCAACCCGAACGGTGCGGTCGGCACGGACGGCGAGCGCCGCCGTCGTTGTTTTGTCGATGGCAAACGGCAGCACAAAGCCGCCGTTGTAGTCGGTGTGCTCGCCGATCAGGTTCACCCGTCCGGGTCCCGCCCACACGCCCGCGGGCGCGCGGCCGAACCGAGAGGCGAAGGCTTCCGCGGTGCGCGCGGCCAACGCTTCGGCGCTCACTGCCCGCTCCCGGGGACCGCAGAACTCCCGCTCCCGCCGGCCGCACCGCTCCCACTCCCGGCGTCCGCACGCTTCCCGCTGGCCGCCTCGCGCAGCGCCGCGGCGACCTGTTCGGGCAGCGTGTCGTTGATGAAGGCGCCCATCGCGGCCTCGGACCCGGCCAGGTACTTGAGCTTGTCGGCCGCCCGGCGCGGCGAGGTCAGCTGCAGGTGCAGGTAGCCCGACTCGCGCAGCGCCGGATCCACGGGCGCCTGGTGCCACGCGGCGATGTAGGGAGTGGGGCTGCCGTAGAGCGCGTCGAAGCGGCCCAGCAGCTGCGGGTACAGCTCCGCCAGTTCGTCCCGCTCGGCGCCGGTGAGGCCGGCCAGGTCGGCCACCTGCCGGTGCGGCACCAGATGCACCTCCAGCGGCCAGCGCGCGGCGAACGGCACGTAGGCGCTGAAATGCTCGCCCTCGAGCACCATCCGCGAGCCGTCGGAACGCTCCTTCGCCAGCACCGATCCGGTCAGCGTCTCCCGCCCTCCGGAAGCGGCAAAGTGCCGCTGCGCGGCTGCCGCCATCACGGCCCCGCGCGGCGGCAGGTAGGAATAGGCATAAATCTGTCCGTGCGGGTGGTGCAGCGTCACGCCGATCTGCGCTCCGCGGTTCTCGAAGCAGAACACCTGCGCCGTCCCGTCCAGAGCGCTCAGGGCCGCGGTCCGGTGCGCCCATGCGTCGATCACGGTCCGCACCCGGCGGGTGTCCAGTCCGGAGAACGAGCCGGTGTGCGCCGAGGTGAAGGAAACCACCTCGCAGCGCCCGCCGGCGGTGTAGGCGCGGCCCCACTCGGGGTGTTCCGGCACCGCCAGCAGGTCCGGACCGAGCGAGGGAAACCGGTTCTCGAACACGGCCACGTGATAGTCCGCGGCCGGAATCTCGGAGGCGTACTCGGGCGTGCTCGGGCAGAGCGGGCAGGCGTCGGCCGGCGGCAAATACGTGCGGGTCTGCCGGTGCGCGGCCAGCGCCACCCACTCCCCGGTCAGCACGTCGTACCGCAGCTCCCCGGCCGGCGGCCGCCCGGGCAAGTCCCGGGTGTCCTGCGCGGCCCGCGGAACCGGCCACGCGCCGTCGTCGAAATACAGCAGTTCCCGGCCGTCCGCCAAGCGCGTGCTGGTCACCGCTGTGACCGCCTGACCTTCGGGAACAACGACGGCGGTGCTTGCCCCGGGCGCGCTCTGTTCCGTCACGCCGGCTCCCCCGTTCCGGAGGCCAGCAGCAGGTTGACGCCGAGGTCTGCGTAGCTGGAGCGGACCTCGTCCGGGATGCCCGCGTCGGTGATCAGCGTGTCCACCGCGGCCAGCGGGACGATCGGCGCGAGCGCGCGGAGGCCGAACTTGGTGTGGTCGGCCAGCACCACCAGACGGTCGGCCGACTCGGCGAGCGCGGCGTTGGTGTCCGCCTCGGCCAGGTTGGGCGTGCTCAGTCCGCCCTCGGGATGGATGCCGTGCACGCCCAGGAAGCAGATGTCCACGTGCAGCGACCGGATCGCCGCGGTGGCAACGGGACCCACCAGGGCCTCCGACGGCGTGCGCTCGCCGCCGGTCAGGATCACCGTCGCCTCGCCGCCGGTGGAGCGCCGGGCCACGTCCGCCCCGGTCAGGGAATTCGTGACCACCGTCAGCCCCTCCAGTCCGGCCAGCAGACCGGCCAGGCAGTAGGTGGTGGTGCCGGCCGAGATGGCGATCGTGGCGCCGGGCCGCAGCAGGTCCCGGGCGGCCCGGCCGATGGCCAGCTTCGCCTGCCGCTGTCGGCCCAGATTCACGCTGAATCCCGACTCCGCCTCCTGCGTGCCGCGCAGCCTGGTGGCGCCGCCGTGGACCTTGCGCAGCACTCCTTCGCCGTCGAGCGCGTCGATGTCCCGGCGCACCGTCATCTCGGAGACCTGCAGCGTGTGGGCCACTTCGGAGACGCGCACGGTCTCGCGGACGCTGAGTTCCTGCAGCAGATAGCGCCGCCGCTCCGGTGCCAACATGGACGGGCCTCCCACAGATCGATCAAATCCGCACTTTCTCCCTCAAAGTAGCACAGGAACGCACAACGACGCCGGTGCCCCGCCTGTGGAAGGCGGGGCACCGACGTCGTGCTAAAGGATGCCGCCCGGTCAGCTGCGGTGTTTGGCTGCGCAGCTGACGCAGTACTGCGCTTCCGGCCGGATCTCCAGCCGTTCACGCGGAATCGGATTGCCGCACGACGTGCACCGGCCATAGGTGCCGGCCTCAAGCCGTTCGCGGGCGGCCGCAATGTTGGCCAGCGCCTTTTCCGTGCTGGCCAGCAGCGCTACCTCGCGGGCACGTTCCAGCGTTGCCGTCGAACCTTCGGGGTCGTGTTCGTCGTCGGCCGGAACGTCGCGGGTCGCCGCGGTGACTTCCGCAATGTCCACGGTGAGACGTTCAACTTGTGCCCGGTCGGACGCCTCCCGGGCATCCAGCAAGGCAGCGAAATGCTCTACCTCGTCCCGGGTTAGCTGGTCGCTCATGCTGGCCTCCCATCGTCGCGCAGTCCGGCGGTTTCCGAACCGGAGTGCCCCTAGAATACGCCGTTGTCGCAGACTCGGCGCGGTCGCCCGGGTAAAAGGCCGGGCAACTGCACCGGGTCAGCCGTTCAGTTTGCCGGCCATCCGCTCGCGCATGGCCACGCTGGCGGAGTTCAGCCCGATGATCTGCACGTTCTTGCCGTGCTGGCGATACTTCTCCGTGATCGCATCGAGCGCTGCCACGGTGGAGGCGTCCCACAGGTGGGAGGCGTGCATGTCGATGACCACCCGGTCCGGGTCCAGCGCGTAGTCGAACTGGGTGTACAGGTCGTTCGAGGACGCGAAGAACAGCTCGCCGTCCACCACATAGGTGGCCGTTTCTTCGCCGTTCAGCTCCAGCACCGTCCGCTCCACCGTCACCAAATGCGAGACCCGGTTGGCGAAGAGCACCGTGGCGGTCAGCACGCCGAGACCCACGCCGACGGCCAGGTTGTTGGTCGCTACCGTTGCGACGACGGTGACCAGCATGACGGCGGTCTCGCTCTTGGGCATCATCTTCAAGGTCGAGGGCTTGATGCTGTGCCAGTCGAACGTCGCCCAGCACACGAAGATCATCACGGCCACCAGCGCGGCCATCGGGATCAGCGCCACCACGTCGCCCAGGGCCACGACCAGGATCAGCAGGAACACGCCGGCCAGGAACGTGGAGATTCGGGTCCGGCTTCCCGACGCGCGCACGTTGATCATGGTCTGGCCGATCATCGCGCAGCCGCCCATGCCGCCGAAGAAGCCGGTAATGATGTTCGCCGCGCCCTGCCCCCACGACTCACGGGTCTTGGACGAACGGGTATCGGTGATGTCGTCCACCAGCTTCGCCGTCATCAGCGATTCGAGCAGCCCCACGAAGGCCATCGCCAAGGCATACGGGAAGATGACCCCGAAGGTGTCCCAGGTCAGCGGCACCTGCGGAAAGAACAGCGCGGGCAGGCTGTCCGGCAGCTCGCCTTTGTCCCCCACCGTGGGCACGGTGACGGACGCGAACACCGTGATCAGCGTCAGCACCACGATCGCCACCAGCGGCGCGGGCACCACGGTGGTCAATTTCGGCAGGCCAAAAACAATCACCAGCGCCAACGCGGTCAGCGGGTACACCAGCCACGGAACGCCCAAGAGCTCGGGCACCTGCGCCAGGAAAACCAGGATGGCCAGCGCGTTGACGAAGCCCACCATCACCTGCCGCGGAATGAACCGCATCAGTCTGGCCACCCCGAGCAGCGCCAGCAACACCTGGAACACGCCGGCCAGGATCACGGCGGCCACCAGATAGTCCAGGCCGTGGCTGTCCACCAGCGGGGCGATCACCAACGCCACCGCGCCGGTGGCCGCGGAGATCATCGCCGGCCGGCCGCCCAGGAAGGCAATCGACACCGCCATGGTGAAGGAGGCAAACAACCCGATCCGCGGGTCCACGCCGGCGATAACGGAAAACGCAATCGCCTCCGGAATCAGGGCCAGGGCAACCACCAGACCGCCGAGCACTTCGATCTTCAGCAGCCGCGGCGATTTGAGCGTCCGCAGGACGGACTGTCGCTCCTCGGGCGTCAACTCCGGCTGCGCGGTCGTGGTGGGCACCAATGGGCTCCGATCTTCTTGCAGGGGGACCGATCAATCCTACCGGCGGCCCCTGCCGGTCAGGGCATCCATCCCCCTGCCGCTGCCGCACCGCCAGCGGTACTCTCGGTTCAGGAGGTACCGCCATGGCAGCCGAACTGCAGACCGACGTGCTGATTATCGGGGCCGGCCCCACCGGGCTCATGCTCGCCAACTGGCTGGCCAAGCTGGACATCAAGCACATCATCGCCGATGGCAAATCTGGCCCCACCCGGGAATCGCGGGCCTTGGGCGTGCAAGCGCGCAGCATGGAAATCTACGACCAACTGGACCTGGCCCAGACGATTGTGGCCGAAGGAAGCCTGGCGGAGGCCATCATCATCGGATTCGGGCCGCGGCCCCGGGGCCGGGTCCCGCTGGGTCGAATGGGCCGTGGCATCACGCCGTTCCCGGGCGTCATGTTCTACGAACAGAGCAAAAACGAACAGTTGCTGCTGCGGAATCTGAAGGCACTCGGCGGCGATGTGCTCTGGGAGTGTCGGCTGGCCGAGCTGGACCTGGTGGACGGCGGCGAGCAGCCGGACCACCCGGTCCGGGCCAAACTGACGGGTCCGGCCGGCGAGGCTTCGGTCCGCGCCCGCTACTGTGTCGGGGCGGACGGGGCCTCGTCCACCGTGCGCGCCAGCCGCGGCATCGCCTTCGAAGGCTCCACCAGCCCGCACACCTTCTTCGTCTGCGATGCCACCGATGTCCGCGGCCTGTCCCATGACTCGGTCAATATCCGCGCCGGCATCGACGAATTCCTGCTGGGTTTCCCCATGGCGGGTTCCGGCCACGAGCGGCTCATCGGCGTGGTCAGCGATGCCTCGGCCGCCACCCAGGGACAGAACAACGACGGCGGTGCGGACGTTTCGGAGGAGGCCATCCGCGAGCGTCTGGCCCGGAATTTCAACGTCGGTTACGGCGCCTCGAATTGGTTCTCCACCTACCGCGTGCATCACCGGATCGCCGGGCAGTTCCGCGACGGCCCGGTATTCCTCGCCGGGGACGCCGCGCACGTCCACTCCCCCGTGGGCGCGCAGGGCATGAACACCGGCCTGCAGGACGCACACAATCTGGCGTTCAAGTTCGCCGACGTGCTGGGTGGACGGGCCGCGGACTCCTATCTGGACCGTTACCAGGCCGAGCGGCGGCCGGTCGCGGTGCGGCTGCTGCAGACCACGGACCGGGTATTCGGGTTTGTCACGTCGACCGCGCCGTGGGCCATCGCCGCCCGTAAGTGGGCGCTGCAGTTCCTCATCCCGGTGGTTACGCGCGTGGTGCCGCGGACCTCCGGCGCCTCCCGCATGTTCGGCTACGTATCGCAGACCCGGATCCACTACTGGATGGACGCGGACGCGAAGGAAGCGGCCGGCGGCCGGCGCGGCAAGGTGGTCGGACGGCGGCTGCCGTACGCGGGCAGCAACTTCGATACGCTGCGCAGCCTGCAGTGGCAGGTGCACTCCTACGGTGAGCCGGGCCCCGCCGTCGTCAATCATGTGCAGTCCGCGCTGGGGCTGACCATGCATGTGCTGCCGCGCGACGGGAACACCACACTGGATCCGGAGCAACTGTACTTGGTGCGGCCGGACGGATTCGTTGCGGCCCAGGCGGTGCCCAGCTACGCCGTGTCAACGTTCGCGCAGGCGCTGCGCCGCGGGCGCCGGGCGGCCAAGGTCTGACCCGGATCCCAGCCGCGGGCGGAGCCGTTCGAAAGGAAAGAAGATGTCCCTCTATCTATCGAAGTTCAGCTACACCCCGGAGGCCTGGGCCATGATGGTCAACACCCCCGAGGACCGGGCAAAAGCCGCCAAGGCCTACATCGAATCCGTCGGCGGGAAGCTTCACGGCTTCTGGTACGCCTTCGGCGCGCACGACGGTTACACCGTCTGGGAGGCCCCGTCCAACGTGTCCATGGCCGCTGTGGCGCTGGCCATCAGCGGGGGCGGCGCCATGAGCGCGTTCGAAACAACCGTGCTGTTGACCGTCGAGGAGACCATCGACGCCTTGCGCATGGCCGGAGAAGTCCGCTACCGGGCTCCCGGTACCGCCAGCACCGGCTAGACCTTCACGCCTTTGGGAACCACCATCATGGGGCACATTCCGTGGTGCAGCACGGCCTGGCTCACCGAGCCGAGCAACAAGCCGGGAAAGCCGCCGTGGCCGCGCGTGCCCAGCACCATCAATTCGGCCGTGCGGGTGGCGTGAATCAGAACCTGGGCCGGTTTGGTCAGATAGAAGTTCCAGCTGGCATCCAACTCCGGAAACCGGCCCCGGACCTCGCCCAGCGCAGCGTCCATTTCGGCGCTGACTTCCTCGCGGAACCGCTGCGCCCCTGCCGCATTGTCCAGCCAGAGCGAGTCGCGGTAGAACGGTGCCCGGGCGGACAGCATCCGCAGCGGGATGGCGTGCCGGCCGGCTATTTCGGCGGCCGCCCACAAGGCCGGATTGGAGCTGCCCGCAGCATCAACACCCACCACCACCTGTCCGGCGTAGCTGAACTTTTCGTTGGGGTCCGGCGGATGCAACCCCTGGTCCGTTCCGCCCTGCGGCGACGGGACCAGCCACGGCACCGGCCCGCCGGGCAGCGCCGCAGCGGCGTCGTCGGAGACTTCAGCCGCCGTCGTCCCGGGCGTCCACCGTTCCGGCACCACCACCGTGGGACACTCCCCGTGCGCCGCCAGCCCCGAGGAGACACTGCCCAACAGCCGGCCTGCGAAACCGCCACGGCCGCGTTTGCCCACCACGGCCACTCCTGCGGATGCCGATTCGTCCACCAGCACCTCGCTCGGATCGCCGGAGACCAGGTGCCCTTCGGCCCGCAGCCCCAACGCTCCCGCGCGGTCCAGCGCGGTCTGCAGCACGCCTTCCCCGCCGCGCCGAGCGGACGCCAGGTACTGGTGATCCACCTGCGGATCGTCAACACCGGCGGACGAGATCACGGTGACCAGCCGCACCGACCATCCCCGGGAACGTGCCTCGGACAGCGCCCAGTCAAGCGCCCGGCCGCTGGTTTCCGAGCCGTCGAAACCCACCAGGACGACCTCTTCCATGCCCCCACCTTAGGGGAAGCCGACAGCCATGAGTAGGTGTAGCAGCAAGGACGACGTCGGATGTCCGGCGGGCGGCGAAGGTCGGTCGGGGCCCGCGGAGCCGGAGGCCGGGACACGGGAGCCGGAGGCCGGAGCCGGAGGCCGGAAAACCTCTCCTGCCGAATATTGCGTCGGCCCGCTACTCGCTGCCATCTTTCTGATAGACATCCGGGATGCCGTCGTGGTCCGCGTCGACCTGCTCTTCTGCCTCGATCCGCCGGTAGTGCCGATTGCGGGTCCGGAGCACCACCGAAGCGGCCAAGGCTGCCAGCAGCGACGCCGCAAGAATCGCGACCTTGGCATGGTCGTTTTCCGGCGTGCCCAGTCCGAAGCTCAGTTCTGCCACCAGCAGCGAGACAGTGAAGCCGATGCCGGCCAGGATGGAGATACCCAACAGGTCCACCCACTTCATCGATCGGTCGAGCTCCGCGCGCGTCAGCTTGCTCATCAGCCAGGTGGTCCCGACGATGCCGATCGGTTTTCCGAGCACCAAGCCGGCAATGATGCCGACGGCCACCGGATCTCCGATGGCCGACACAAAACCATCAATCCCGCCGATAGCGACCCCGGCGGAGAAGAAGGCGAAGACCGGAACCGCGAAACCGGCGGACACCGGCCGGATTCGGTGTTCGAAAATCTCGGCGAGCCCCGGGCCCGCTTCCGGCCCGCCGCTGGCCTGGCTGCGCACCACCGGAACGGTGAAGCCGAGCACCACACCGGCGACGGTGGCGTGAATGCCAGAGGCATGGACCAGTGCCCAAGCCACGATCCCGATGGGCAGCAAAACCACCCACAGTGCCACGTGATGCTGACCGAAGAAGCGGCGGAACCGCTGGGCCAGGAAGGCGTAGAGGGCGATCGGAATCAGCGCCAGCAGCAGGGCAATGGTATGGATTTCCTCGGTGTAGACGAAGGCGATGATGGCAATCGCGATCAGATCGTCCACCACCGCGAGCGTGAGCAGGAAGATCCGTAGCGCGCTGGGCAGATGCGAGCCGATGACTGCCAGGACCGCTACAGCAAAGGCGATGTCCGTTGCCGTCGGAATGGCCCAGCCGCGCAGGGTTTCGGGGCTGCCCCCGTTGATGGCGGCGTAGATGAGCGCGGGAAGAACCACTCCGCCGACGGCGGCTGCAACCGGCACCATGGCCTTGCGCGGACTGCGGAGATCCCCGGTAACGAATTCGCGTTTGAGCTCCAGCCCCACCAGGAAGAAGAACACCGCCAGCAACCCGTCGGCTGCCCAGGCTCCCAGGCTCAATTCCAAGTGCCAGGGCTCGTATCCGATGGTGAAGTCGCGCAGGGCGAAGTAACTGTCCGCCGCGGGCGAGTTGGCCCAAATCAGTGCCACGACGGCGGCGGCCACCAACAGGGCGCCACCAACCGTTTCCTTTCGCAGGATTTCACCGATTCGCAGCGCTTCGGCATAGCTTCCGCGTCCCAGCACCTTGGGCCAGGCGGACGGATTAGGACGCTTGGCAGCCATAATGGCTCCTCACAACGGGTCGACAACAGAACTTGCCGACCAGACTTCCCGGCGCACCGAAATACCACCCTACCCGCCGCTTCCGGTAGGCATCAAAACGAAGCCGAGCGCAAGCGGTGCTAATCCGGCCGTTTGCAGACCGGGGCCGGTTGGCTGCAGCGGGTGACAGCGCGTGCCGGGAACGGCCCACATCGGCCCTCCGGCGGTCGCGGCCATCGTGGCCGGTGCTGATACACCACCGCATGCGGAGCTCCTCGGGCCACTCGGCGTCCAGCACGTGGCATGTGGGAGCCCACCACCGGGCAGCCCGTGCTTTGCGACGACGACCAGAGCATGGTGCAGGTCAGCAGGGACAAGGCGGAGGCTTTCAGCGTTCTGGATTAACCGGCCAGCACCATAACGAGTAGCCCGACCACGGCCGATAACACGCCAACCGCGGTGAGGATCTCGCCCAGCAGCAGCACAATCCGGCCCGGCGGCTCCGGTTCGGACACCTGCCACCGGTCGGGCCGGCGAGCGTCGTAATAGACCAGCACGTCCGAGCCGGCCGCCACATCGGCGCTTGTTCCGGCCGGGAAAACACCTTCCAGGAACCCGTGCCGGGTGTCGAACCAGCGCACGCCGCGGCGGCGTCCGTCGTCGAACGCCACGCCGTCGGCGCTGTGCCAGCGGATCCCGGCCAGCCGCAGCACCGCGGCCACCAACAGCAGCAGCACACCCGGAACCAGGGCAGCCCACGTCAGCACTTCGGTCACCAATCCGATGGACGTGGCAAGATCTGGCATGGACAGATCGTATGCCACCCGGCGGATTCTCCGGGGAAAATTTTGCTGAACTTTGGGCTGGCTGGCGTACCGGTGATCGTCCAAGGCCGCTTGCGGCCGCGTGGAGATCTGCTTGGGTCTCCACGCGGGTCTCCACGCGCTCGCTGGCGCTCGCTTGGTCGACCACCGGGACGCTTGGTCGGCCGCGGTGCGGGTTAGGGCAGGCCGAGGATGCCGGCTAGCACGTCCAGATGGTGTTCGAACAGCAACCCGGGGTCGGTGAAGGTTTCCCGCCCGTACTGGCCGAACACCTCGAAGTTCACGGCGCCGAAGAGAGCTGTCCAGACCAGCGTGCCGCGGGCCACCAGCGCGTCGGGAGCCGCCAGGCCAAACTCGCGGCGGATCGCGGCGAGGTCATCGTGGAGCGGTCCGGGCAAAGCCACCTCATACTGCGCGGAGGATTCCCGCGCCGGCGGCTCCTGCCGCACCGGCCGCTGCCCAGAGCCCTCCGGATCCAGCGTGAGCGCACCGGACCGGTAAGCGTCGTCGATAAGCCGCACCAGCGCGACGACCACCCGAATGCCGGGACCGGTGGTTCGCTCGGCCGGGGCCTGGTAACCGGGTACCGGCGACCCGAACAACAGGGCGTAGCGGGCCGGTTCGCGCAGGCCCCACTCCCGCACCGCCCTGCACAGCGCCCGGAACCTTGCACCAGCATCGCGGTCCGCCGCAGCCGCGACCGCTTGCTCCACGGCCTCGCCCAGTTCGTTGTAAGCCTCCACCACCAGCAGGGTCAGCAATTCGTCCCGGCTGCCCACGTAGCGATAGACCGCCGAGGACACCACGCCAAGTTCACGGGCCACGGCGCGCAGCGATAACGCCGCGGCGCCGACTTGGCTCAACTGTTCCCGGCCGATCCGGACAATGTCGCTGATGGTTTGCTCTCGGGCGCGTTGGCGCGGGGTGCCTGGCATGCACTCGATCCTGCCTGAAGGGCGAGAGCAGTGTCAACTTTAGAGAGCAGTGCTCTTGACAAGTGGATGCCTGCAGGTCCACAGTAGTTTTCGAGAGCACCGCTCTCTCAAATGGCATTGATACGCATCGACAGGAAGATCACCATGAGCAACCTCTACATCGTCACCGGAGCCGGCCCGGTCGGCACCACCATTGCCGAGCAACTGGCCGGCCAAGGCCACCGGGTGCGGATCCTGACCCGTTCCGGCAGCGGGCCGGACCACCCGTTGGTGGAGCGCCGGTCAGCGGACGTGTCCCGGCCGGAGGCGCTGGACGAACTCTTCGCCGGCGCTGCAGCAATCTTCCACTGCATCCACGGCAGCGCCTACAGTGCCGCTGCCTGGGAAGCCGAACTGCCGACGGCCGAGCAGAACGTGCTGGCCGCGGCCGGACGGGCCGGAGCGGTCGTGGTCTTCCCGGAGAGCCTCTACTCCTACGACCGGCCGGATCAGGTGATGACCGAAGACGGCCCGCGCCGGGCCAACGGCGGCAAACGGGGCGTGCGCACCGCGCTGCTGGCCGGCCGGGCTTCGTCGGCCACGCCGACCGTGAGCGTGGTGGCCTCGGACTTCTTCGGCCCGCATGTGCTCAACGCGCACGCCGGCGAGCGCATGGTGCCGCTGGTGCTGTCCGGCAAGACCATCCGGGTGATGGGCAATCCGGACCTGCCGCACTCCTTCACCTACGTTCCGGATCTGGCGGCGGCGATGATTGCCGCCGCCGGCAACCGGGAGGCCTGGAATACGGTGCTGCATGCCCCGACCCTTCCGGCCGTCACCCAGCGCGGCATCGTGGAGGCTTATGCCCGGGCCGCCGGGACTCCTGCTCCCAAGGTCGGCTCCATCCCGGGCTGGTTGCTGCGCGGCCTGGGTCCGTTCGCCGCCGGGATGCGCGAACTGGCGGAGATGACCTACCAGTTCGAGCGCCCGTTCGTGATGTCCTCGGCGCGGAGCGAAGAACTGCTGGGGCTCCGGCCGACGCCGCTGGACACGGCCGCGGCGGAGACCGTGGACTGGTGGCGCGGCCGTCTGGCGTCTCGGCAGGAAGCCGGGTCTGCCGCCTGAGCCGGCCCTCCGCCGTCGTGCTTTCAGCGGATGGAGATGGTCCGCAGGTCCAGCTGCCGCAGCACGCGGTCAACGACCTCCGGGTCCATGTCCGGTTCGCTGCGGGCCGCCACCACTTCCTGCCGGGCGGCATTGAGCGCAATGGTCTGGGCGGTGACCAACACCTCGCGGCCGGCCTTGCGCGGCTTCGCGTGCTTGCCTCCGGCGCTCAACAAGTCGGTGCCGAGCCGGTGCATCCGCTGCCGGACCGCTTCCACCTTTTCCCCCGGCAGGTCCTTCATCAGTTCGGAATCACGAAGCGCGGCGATCGCCGCCTCCTGTGCCCGGCCGGCCAGCACGCGGGCCGCCTCATGTTCTTCGCTGCCACCGTCCTGGGCCTTCAGCACGCGCATCAGCCAGGGCAGGGTCAGGCCCGGCAGCACCAGCGTGGCCAGCAAGACTGCGCAGGCGACCACCAGGATCTCGTGCCGGCCCGCGAAGGCCGTGCCGTCCGGCAACGTCACCGGGATGGCCAGCGCCAGCGCCAAAGTGGCGAGTCCGCGCATGCCGCACCAGGTCAGGATCAGCACGTCCTTGGTGGACGTGGGCGGCAGCGCATCGTCCTTGCCGCGGGCCAGCCAGGCCAGCCCGGCCATCCACAGGAACCGCACCGCGATGACCAGGACGCACACCGTTGCGGCAAGGCCGAGCATGCCGAAGACCGCGGTGCCTTCCTCCACCACGACCTGCCGGATCTCCAGCCCCATCAGCCCAAAGGCCAGCCCGGTGGCCAGCAGTTCCACCACATCCCAGAACGCCCGCCGGGTGACCCGCTCGGCGGCATCCTGCGGCCGGGAACGCCGTTGGATCTCCAGCGCCGTCACCACCACCGCTATCACGCCGGACGCGTGGAGTTCTTCGGCCAGGATGTAGGCGGCGAACGGGACCACCAGCGTAATGGCGCTGCGGGCCACCAGCGAGGTGACGAAATGGGTCATCATCATGGTGATCCAGCCCATCAGGATGCCGAGCGCGACGGCGATGGCAGCCCCCAGCAGGAACTGGGGCAGCAGTCCCACGCCGATCTCGCCGCCGGACAGCGCCGCCCCGACAGCTGTCTGGAAGATCACGATGGCCGCGGCATCGTTGAACAGGCCCTCGCTCTGCAGCACCGTGATCAGCCGCCGCGGCATATGGACCCGCCCGGCAACGGATTCCACCGCCACCGGGTCGGGTGGTGCCATGACGGCGCCCAGCGCGATGGCCGCGGGGAGGCCGATGCTGCCGATCATCAGCCACGCCGCCCCGGCCACCACCGCCGTGGTCACCGCCACGAGGGCCACCGCCAGCAGCAGAATGGTGCGCCAGCGGATCCGGAACACCGCCCAGGAGCTGCGCTGCGCGGTGGCATAGAGCAGCGGCGGCAGGAAGAGCGGGAGGATCAGCTCCGGGGCAATATGGATTTCCGGGAACCCCGGGATGAAGCTCAGGGCAACGGCCAACAGCAGCATCAGCACCGGGTAGGGCAGCCGCAGCCTTTCGCCGAGGCCGACGGCCACTACTGTGGCAAAGAGCAGTCCGATGATGAGTGCCAGTTGGTCCACTGTCCCGCTTCCGTCGAGGTGTGCTGAGGATGAGCCGGGTCTGGGAACGCGGTTCCGGTGCTACAAATCTACCGCTGCGCACCGGAGGCCCGCAGGCCCCCATCACGGCGGGATGGGCCCTTGTGGCCAGCCGATGCCGGTGAGAAAGTGATTCCATGCCCACCGATTCCGCCCCCGTGAGCCGTGAGCACACCGCACACTTGCCGATGCCCGGCGGCGCCCGGTCCGGCCGGCCGGACTCGGGCGACATCCCGTGCCGCGGCCAGCCAAACTCGATGTACCGTCGCAGTAAGGTTCCTTACTGACACTTAGTGCGGCGCCGCCGTCGCAGCGGCACCGCCTGTAAGCCCGTCCACCCACGTCCCACCATGGGTGGCACCAGCCCCACACCCGGCTGGCGCCGCCGTTTACCGGAGGTTTAATGACCAGCATGCCTGCACCACAGGACGCGTTCTACGCCGAACCCGAGCCCGACCTCGCACCCGAGGCGGCCGTCGAGATTACCTCTCCCGCCGCCGTCGTGCGCCTCACCGAGCGCCGGGACGTGGTCAGGGTCAAGGGCGTTTACGCACTGGTCAACACCTCCCTCACGCCACATCAGGCGATGGTGGAGGACCTGCTGTTTGTCCGCGGGGTGCTTGACCAGGCGCAGATTCCGTACCTGCTGGTGCGCGGCAACGACGCCCGGCCGGTGATGGCGGTGAACTGGGAACAGCGCGACCAGCTGCGCGCGGCTCTGGTGGCAGCCTGCGCGGCCGAACCGTTCTATTCGCTGACCATGGACGCGAAGAAGAAGACCGCCCGGCTGGTGGCCGACGGTGAACTCGCCGACGGCGACCAGGCGCGTGCCATCCGGCTGTACCGCCCGCGGATCGAGCCCACCGGCGGGCTGCGGTACGGCCAGGGCACCGGTGTGCAGGTGGAGCTGTGGCGCTGGGACAACGGGCTGATCCACCTGCCGATCGAGAACTCGCTGACCCGGCGCACGCTGCCGGCCGCGGAGGCCGTCCGCGGCGAGGTGGAACGCTACGGGCACCGCTGGCCGACCATCGAGAACATGTTCGCCGACCATGCCACGGACATCGACTTCGAGATCGACATCGTCTTTTCCTGGGTGGACGGAAACAACCGCGAGTACCAGCAGTACCGGAACAGCTTCATGGAGAACGCGGTGGTGGGCGAGGGCGACGACGCCGATGCGCGCTTCCGCCAGATCGACGAGCTGCGCTACGCGCTGCGCTCGGTCTACATGTTCGCGCCCTGGATCCGGCGCATCTTCATCTGCACCGACTCGCCGCTGCCGGAGTGGCTGGACGCGGAGCACCCGGACATTCGGGTGGTCCGCAGCGAAGAGCACTTCCGCGACTCCTCCGTGCTGCCGGTCTTCAACTCGCAGGCCATCGAGGCGCAGCTGCAGCACATCGAGGGCCTCGGCGAGCACTTCCTCTACTCCAACGACGACATGTTCTTCGGCCGGCCGGTGGGCCCGGACATGTTCTTCTCCCCCGGCGGGATCACCAAGTTCGTGGAGGCCGACACCCGGATCGGGCTCGGCGACAACCACTTGGACCGCTCCGGTTTCGAGAACGCGGCCCGGGTGAACCGCAAGCTGCTGTACGACCGCTTCGGCCGGATCACCACCCGGCATCTGGAGCACTGCGCGGCGCCGCTGCGCAAATCCGTGCTGCTGGAGATGGAGGAAGAATTCGCCGACGAGTTCAAGTCAACCGCGGCCAGCCGTTTCCGGGCCAAGGACAACATCTCGGTGACCAACTCGCTGTACCACTACTACGCCCTGCTGACCGGGCGGGCGGTGACGAACCCCGGAGCCGAGGTCCTGTACGTGGACACCACCATGTACTCCGGCTTGAAGAAACTGGAGAAGCTGCTGCAGAAGCGCAACCGGGACTTCTTCTGCCTCAACGACGGCAGCTTCCCGGAGGTCCCGGCCGAGGAGCGCCAGCGCGTGGTCACCGACTTCCTGGCCCGCTACTTCCCGTTCCGCGCACCGTGGGAGAAAGCGCCGGCGGCCTAGGCTCGGACTGTGCCGCCCGACGCCTGCGTCTCCGACGACGGCCTGGGCCTGATCCCCGTGTGCGGCTCGCCGGTCAGAGGTGGGCGGGGACCCGGCCCGGCCGCACGGCGTCGGGAATGACGACGGCGGCGTCCTCCAGCCGCTGCCGGGTCTCCGCCGCGGTGACCTGCCGTCCGACCGGCAGCCCGCCGCGGGCCGGAACCACGGAATGGACCACCGTGTCCTCGTAGACGTGGACCATGTTGTAGGCCTGCGCGGCATCGCGGCCGCGGGTGCTGCCGGCATCGGCGGCCAGGTCCTGGGTGTAACAGGTCGCCGAGGCGACGGACACCGGGATGCCGGCGAACGTGGCGGTGGTGGAATAGTGCAGGTGGCCGGCGATGATCCCGTTCACGTCACTCCCGCGCAGCACCTCGGCCAGCTCGGCCTGGCCGCGCAGCTCCACCAGCACCGACAGGTCCTGCACGCTGGGCACCGGCGGGTGGTGCATGGCCAGGAGGGTTCCGTGCGGTGCTGGTTCGGCCAGTTCGTCGGCCAGCCACTGCAACTGCTCGTCCTCCAGCCGGCCGTAATGTGCCCCCGGAACGGTCGAATCCAGCGTCATCACCCGCAGGCCGTTGACGTCGTACACCCGGTCCAGCGGCTCGCTGCTGGCGGGCTCGTCCAGCAGCATGGTCTTCAGCCCGGAGCGGTCGTCGTGGTTACCCATCGCCCAGATCACCTGGGCGCCGAGGCTCACTGCCGCCGGTTCCACGATTCTGCGAAGCCTGGCGTAGGCCTGCGGCTCGCCCTTGTCCGCCAGGTCGCCGGTAAAGACCAGGGCCTCGGGCCGGGAACCGGAGTCTTGCAGATCCTCGAAGATCTTCCCCAGTCTTGCTTCGCTGTCCACCGCCCCGTAAAGCCGGCCGTCGCCGCCCACCAAATGGGTGTCGCTGATGTGGAGTAGGAAGTGGTTGGGCCGTGGATGCTCGGCCTGACGGAGGTCCATCATCTACCTTCTGCTGCTCGCCGGACGTGTGCTGTCCGGTCCACTACAAACCATACAAACAGAAAAACGCTGAACTGTGGGTGAATTTGACGAGTCAATTACGTGGAATCCGGCTACGTTTTCTCCACAATGCCGAAATGGGCGGCGAACAGCGGAGCCAGTTCACTGATCTGGAACGGTGTCATGGCCGCCCCGCGCAGGCCTTCCAACCCGGCCAGTTCCTGCAACTCCAAGCCCCGCAGGTCAACATGCTTCAGCTTCGCCGCGGTCAGGTCCAGCCGCCGCACCCGGCTGTCAGTGAAGGCCAACCGGTGGGCGGTAGCACCGCCGAGATCCAATTCGTCCAGGATGCAGCCGGTAAACAGCACGTCCTGAAGTTCGGCACCGCGCAGGTTCACATAGCCCAATTTGCAGTTGCGGAATTCGACCGATTCCCATTCCGACTCGTACACCTCGGCTGATCCGAACCGTGACCCGTCAACCACCACCCGCCGGAACTGCGAGCGAGGCGCACTAAACACCGGGGCATTCAACCGCTCGATCGCTACGTCCACGAAGCCGGCGGCCCGCAGGTCGGCCCCGTCGACCGAGACATCTTGGAAGGTGCACTCCGTGAACGAGACACCTGCCAGCCGCCGACCATCCAGCTCGGCACCGACAAAGCTCATGCCGGCCAGGTGGCCCTCCGGCACCAAGGCGGACGCATCGCCGTCGGTCATCTGGCCCAGATCCGGGGCATCGATGCGCGGTGTGAAATCGGCGGGTCTAGCCATCTTCGGAGCATAGCGGAGATGGCCCGGGCCGGGAGGGCGCCGGGGACATTGGCCGGGGCCGCCGGGGACATTGGCCGGGGACCGCCGGGGCGCCCACCGGGGGCCGCCGGGACGCTGAGCAAAGTCACCGGCAGGTAATTCCGGCACCTTTTTCTGCGCTGGGTGAAGAACAGGTGCGCTTGCCGCCAAACACGTGTTCGATGGGCACCATGCAGATTCTTATCCTGGGCGGTACCGCCTGGTTAGGACATGAAATCGCCGCCGAAGCACTGCGCCGCGGCCATCAGGTCACCTGTCTGGCCCGCGGGACCTCCGGTTCGGTTCCGGCCGGAGCACGGCTGGTCCGTGCCGACCGCGACGCCCCGGACGGCCTGGACGCCGTCTCGGAACAGCACTGGGACGCCGTGATCGATGTCTCCCGTCAACCGGGCCAGGTCCGCCGAGCCGTCGCTGCGCTGGCCGACACGGCGGAGCATTTCACCTTCGTGTCCTCCTGCAGCGTCTACGCCGACCATGGAAGCCCGGGGGCGGACGAAACCGCCGGGTTGCTGCCGTCCTTGGAATCTGACCTGATGACCTCCCCGGACGTGTACGGCGAGGCGAAGGTAGCCTGCGAGAACGCGGCCCGGAACGCGTTCGGTTCCGACCGAAGCCTGATCGTCCGGCCGGGCCTGATCGCCGGCCCCGGCGACATCACCGACCGCACCGGCTACTGGCCGCTGCGGTTCGCCCGGCCCGTGGCCGACGACGGCTCCGTCCTCATCCCCGATGCGCCTGGCTTGGACGCCCAGGTCATCGATGCCCGCGACCTCACCGCCTGGCTGGTCGCTTCAGCGGAACTACAGCTGACCGGCGCGTTCAATGCGGTGGGAGACGTTCTGTCCTTGGCCGAGCATTTGGAGGTCGCCCGCGGCGTTGCGGGCCACGCCGGTCCGGTCCTCGTGCTGGACCAAGACGAGCTGGCGGCCGCCGACGTCAACCCCTGGGCTGGCGAGCGGTCCCTGCCGCTCTGGCTGCCGCTGCCCGACTTCGCCGGCTTCACGTCCCGCAATAACGCGGCCGCCAAGGAAGCCGGCCTGGCCTTGCGTCCGCTGGCGGAGACGCTGGCCGACACGCTGGCCTGGGAACTGGCGACCGGACCCGACCGCCCGCGTAACGCCGGACTGACAGCGGATGAGGAACGGCGGCTGCTGAGCATCGCGCGTCCTCGCGGCTGAGCCGGCGCTGGCCCTTGAGACGTCCCGGCCGCGGTTGTAGCGTGACAGGACAGCAGGCCGACAGGCCCGCCGCTTCCCAAGGAGGCTGCCGTGACGATTCCCCCGCCGCCGGATCCCACCCCCGATCCGAACGAGCCCCGACCTCGCCCGCCGTTCCCGCCTGAACCGAATCCGGATCCCATGGCGCCGCCCGAACCGAACCCGGACCCCTTTGCGCCGCCGGACCCCGGACCCGGCCCTTTCCCCGATCCAGGGCCCATGGTTCCACCGCGCGGGCCCTAGGCTTTGGCACGCGGCGCCGAGGAACCCCGGCTCCGCGCAACTGCCCGCGGCAGCCCCCGGCAGCCTCCGGCGACATCCGGCTACACAGCAGGGACGCAAACGGCGGATCACCATAGAATGAGCGGGTGACCGCTACCTTTCGGGCCGCATGAGTTCGCGCCTGCACAGCCTCGTCATCGAGACGCTCGGCAAGCGTATTGTCTCGGGGGAACTGACGGCCGGTGCCACCACGCACGCCGAGCACTTCGAGTCCGAGCTCGGAGTCTCGCGCTCCGTGATGCGCGAGGCCGTGCGCGTGCTGCAGTCCCTGGGCTTGGTGGAGTCGGTCAAGCGGATCGGAATCCGCGTGCTGCCGCCCGAGCGGTGGAACAAGTTCGACCCGTCGGTTATCCGCTGGCGGCTGGCCGCAGACGGCAAGGGCGCCCAGTTGCGCTCGCTCACGGAACTGCGCTCCGCCGTCGAACCCGCTGCCGCCGAACTGGCGGCACAGCACTCCCCGGAGGAAATGTCCGCCGAGCTCATGGCCATCGCCGCAAGGATGCGCGCGGTGGGCCGAGCCGGCGATCTGCAGCACTTCCTGGAGCTGGACATCCAGTACCACGCGCTGGTCTTGGCGGCCTCCGGCAACGAGATGTTCGCGCAGATGCACTCGATGATCGCCGAAGTACTGCGCGGCCGGACCGATTACGGGCTGATGCCCACGCACCCGCACGAAGAAGCGCTGCAACTGCACGTGGACGTCGCCGACGCCATCCAGTCCGGCCGCCCCGAAGCCGCCCGGCAGGCGATGGACCAGATCATGCGCCGGACCATCGAGGAGGTCCGCAGCGTCTGGGAAGACGAGCCCCGGCTGTTCGAAGAGACCGACGCCTAGACCGCTGAATCCCGCCCGCCCCGGCAGCTACTCTGCGTCGTCGAAGCGCAGCAGCACCTTGCCGCTCTGCGACGAGTCGCGCGCCATCCCAAACGCCTCCAGCGCGTCGGCCGCGGCGTATTCATGCGTCATCACCGGATCCGCATAGAGTGATCCGTCGGCCAGCGCCGCGATGACCTCATCGATCTCGTCGTTGAAGCGGAAGGAACCCACCAGCTCCAGCTCGCGGGTGATGGCCAGCGAAATCAGCGCCGGCTGCTCCCCCGACGGCAGCAGCCCCACCATCACCACGCGGCCGCCGCGGGCAGCGCCGCGCACCGCCGACGCCAGCCCATAGTGGTTGCCGGAGGACTCCAGGCAGACGTCCGCCTCGACCGCGGCGATCGCCTCGGCGTCGGTGGCCAGCAGCGTCCGGCTCGCGCCGACTTCGCGGGCAATATCCAGTGGCTTCTCGTGCATGTCGACGGCGACAATCTCGGCCGCGCCGGCTCGCTTCAGGACCGCGATGATCAGTGCACCGATCGGGCCGGAGCCGATCACCAGCACCCGCTTGCCCGCCACGTCTCCGGCCCGCGAGACCGCATGCCAGGCCACGCTGGCCGGTTCCACCAAGGCGGCCCGGCGCAGCGGCAGGTTTTCCGGCAGCTCGCGCAGCATCCGGGTGGGCAAATTGACGTACCGCGCGAACGCGCCCTCGGTGTGCGGGAAACGCGCGGCGCTGCCCAGGTAGGTGCAGCCCGGGGACAGGTTGGGGCGGTCCGATGGGTACTTGGAGCCGTCCCCCGGACCGGGCGTTGCCGGATGCACTGCCACCGCAGTGCCCGCTGCCGGACCGCTGCCGTCGGCCGCGGCCGCCGCTACGGTGCCCACCACTTCATGGCCGAGCAGCATCGGCGCTTTCAGGATGGATTCGCCGGCCGCACCGTGCTGCCAGTAGTGCAGGTCGGAGCCGCAGATCCCGCCGTACGCAATTTCCACCACTGCCTCGTCCGGCCGGGCGGGCGCCAGCGCCACCGGTTCAACCCGCAGGTCTCCGGCCGCGTGGGCCACAACGCCAAGGGACTGCGTGGGAAGGGATGTCATGGGAACTGCCTTTCAATCTGAAAAAGTACGACGGCGGTGCGCCGCCTTGGGTGCCCGGGTCCGGCGCGTGCCGCGGGGCCGCGTCCCAGGCCTGGAGCGGTCCGTCTGGCCCGGTCCGGCCGGGGCCACTCCGGTCCGGCCCAGTCCGGTCCATTCCGTCCGGTCCGGTCCGGATCAGACGACGGTGGTCATGCCGCCGTCGATAAAGACCACCTGGCCGTTGACGAAGTTGGATGCGTCGGACGCCAGCCAGATGGCCGGTCCCACAATGTCCTCCACGGTGCCCCAGCGGTGTGCGGGAGTCCGGCCCAGGATCCAGCTGTTGAACGCCTCGTCGTCAACCAGATTCTGGGTCATCTCGGTGTGGATGTAGCCCGGGGCGATCGCGTTGATCTGCAGCCCCTGGGCCGCCCACTCGGCGGTCATAGCCCGGGTCAGGTTGCGGATGCCGCCCTTGGAGGCGGTGTACGGAGCGATCGTCGGACGGGCCAAGTCGGTCTGCACGGAAGCGATGTTGATAATCTTGCCCGCGCCGCGTTCGATCATGTGCCGGGCGGCCTCGCGGCCCACCAGGAACGCACTGGTCAGGTTGGTGCGCAACACGCGTTCCCAGTCCTCCAGCTCCAGGTCCAGCATCGGCACCCGGTGCTGGACGCCGGCATTGTTGACCAGCACCCACAGAGGTCCCACTTCGCGCTCGACCCAGGCCACGCCGTCGGCCGCTGCCTGCGCATTGGTGACGTCAAAGGCGCGGGCGAAGATCTTGTCCGCCCCGAACTCCGTCGCCAGTTCCGCCCGGGTGCCTTCCAGCCGTTCCTCGTCCAGCCCGTTGAGCACCACAATGGCGCCAGCCGCTGCCAGGCCCCGGGCAATGGCCTTGCCGATGCCGCGGCTGGAGCCCGTCACCAGGGCCACCCGGGAGGAAATGTCGAACAGATTCACAGTCATTTATCTCTCCAAATGCGGACGGGACGGCCGCAGCCGCCCCGTCCATGGTGATCAAGGTGTACTAGAAATTTGTGGCGATCAGGTAGATGGCCAGCGCCAGCACGAAGCCGACGATGCCCACCAGGGCCTGGCCCACGGTCCAGGTCTTCAGCGTGGTCTTAGTGTCCATCTGGAAGAACCGGCTGACCAGCCAGAAGCCCGAATCGTTGACGTGGCCGGCGAAGACCGAGCCCGCGGCCAGCGCCAGCACGATCGCGGCCAGTTCCACCGGGTTGTACTCGGGGTTGCCCATCACCACGGGCTGGACCAGCGCGGCGGCAGTGGTCAGCGCGACCGTGGCGGAGCCCTGCGCCAGGCGCACCACGGCGGCGATCACAAAGCCCGCCACAATGATCGGCAGGCCGATCGCATCCAGCGACTCGGCGATGGCGTTGCCGATGCCGCTGGCACGCAGCACCCCGCCGAACATGCCGCCGGCACCGGTGATCAGGATGATCGAGCAGACCGGGCCGAGCGCGCTGTCCACGACTGTTTCAGTCAGGCTGCGTTCCTTGCCCTGGCGGCCGCCGAGCAGCCACATGGCCAGGAGAACGGTGATCAGCAGCGCCACCGGAGTCTCGCCGAGCAACCGCAGCACCTGCACCCAGGTGTCCTCCAGCGAAACCACCTTGGCGGTGGCCAGCATGTTCAGGCCGGTGTTCAGGAAGATCAGCACCAGCGGCAGCAGCAGCAGGAAGAAGATGGTGCCCAGCTTCGGCGCGGAGCGGAACTCGGATTCGATCGAACCCTTCGGCGCGTCGAGGATGTCCGGCACGGGGATGTTGAACTTGCGGCCCAGGTAGTGGCCGAACAGGTAGCCCACCACGTACCAGGTGGGAATGGCTATGACGAGGCCCAGGACCAGGACCAGTCCGATGTCGGCGCCCAGCAGTCCGGTGGCGGCCACCGGACCGGGGTGCGGCGGCACGAAGATATGCATCACGGAGAACGCCGTGGCTGCGGGGAATGCGTAGGTCAGCAGCGATCCGCCCAGGCGGCGTGCCACGGTGAAGATGATCGGCAGCATGACTACCAGGCCGGCATCGAAGAAGATCGGGAAGCCGAACAGCAGCGACGCGATGGACAGCGCCAGCGGGGCGCGCTTCTCGCCGAAACGTTTAATGAGCGCCTGCGTCATGACCTCTGCACCGCCGGAAACCTCCAGCATGCGGCCCAGCATGGCGCCCAGCCCGACCAGCAGGGCAACACTGGCCAGCGTCCCGCCGAAGCCACCCAAGAGTGTCGGCATGATGCCAGTGGCCGGGATGCCCGTGGCCACGGCGGTGAGCAGGCTGACAATAATCAGCGACAGGAAAGCGTGCACCCGGAACCGCATGATCAGCACCAGCAGCAGCGCGATGGCTGCCACGGCGACAAGCAAGAGGCCGGGCGTGCTCAACGTCCAGTTGAGCTCAAGTTCGGTCATCATTGTCCTTCGTGGAATCGGATGGTTATCCGTTTAGTTGAGTGTTGAGCTTCAAGCGCCGGCGGAGCCGGCCGTTGCCTGCAGGTAGGTCTCCACCCGCACGGCGATCTCGTCCGGCGAATCGGTGACCGGCACAGCCAGGCCCGGCTCGTCGTCGGCCGAGCGGTTCAAGGGTCTGGAACTGCGAGTCCAGCAGGGCCGGCGGCATGTATTCGTGGTCGCGCCCGGTGATCCGAGCGGCAATCAGTTCCTGGCTGCCGGTGAGGTGGATGAACCTCGTTCCGGGCGCGAAGGAGCGGATGAGGTCGCGGTAGCTGCGCTTTAACGCGGAGCAGGCGACAACGGCAGAGGTTCCCTCCGCCAGTTTGTCCGCCATGACCTGGCCAATGGCGCTCAGCCACGGGTGCCGGTCGGCGTCGCTGAGCGGGTGTCCGGAGGCCATCTTTTCCTTATTGGCGGCGCTGTGCAGATCATCGCCGTCGATGAATTCCAGACCCAAATGCTGTGCGACGGCGGCGCCCACCGTGGACTTTCCGCATCCTTGGACACCCATGACCACCAGCGGGGGATATTGCAGAGACATGGGCAGAACTCCTCAGACGCATCATTACATCTGATTTGGTGACTAATCTCTCGCCAATAAATCAGATTTATCCGGAACAAGGTACCACTGGCGGTCGGTCTCCAGCAAAACCGGAAAATAGATGAGTTGGGATGTCCGCCGAGTAACGAATTACCCTTCGCTTGCTCCGGCCCGTATCGCAGACTGCGTCCCGAGACTAGATTGGTTTGTACAGGGTGTCCGGCGGCACCATCTGCGGCGCCGCGGAGCCCGAGGAGGTCGGAATGTCCTTATCGGATGAAGAACAGCAGCGCCTGGACAAGCTGGGGCAGCAACTCGAGAACGACGATCCCCGTCTCGCCCGCTCCTTGTCTGCTCGCGGCATCATGGTCTTCGGCCACCTCATCAGCGCCGGAACCCTCTGGGCTGTTGCCGGAGCCCTCCTGTTGTTCATCGGAGTCGCGGTAAATTCCCTGTTTTTGGGCATGCTGGGACTCATCGCCCTTGCGGCGGGCGCCATCCGCGGCGGCGTCAACTTCGCGTCCCGCCACCGCCGCCTCTAGCCGCCGCCTTTTCACGGCTACTTCCAGATCGGCCATGGGGCAAAAACTGTCTGCCCGTGCGACATCATGTACCTCAGGCCCCCTGCGTGGCCAGCCCGCCTCCGATGTTCCGATAAGCGTGGCCAGCACGCCTCCTGCGTTCCGATTAGCTTGCAGACCGTGCCCGGACGACCACTTGCCGGATCCGACGGATCGGCCGTGACCTCGCTATGCGAGGGTGATGCATCGCAACTTGGGGCTGCTGGACCCGCGTCTTTTCGCGCCGCGTCCTTCGGACTCAGTCCCCCGGCACAACGCGCCAAGCCAACTTTCGGGTGGAAATCCTGCCTTCGCCAATGCGAACCACGTCACGTTCGTTACCTCGCCGTGTCACAGGGACGGTGGCATAACACACCTCATCATGTACTTTTGCTCAAGCGCATTCGTCGTGGACCGTGCACCCGCACGAGAGGAATGCAGCGGTTGAGTTCGATTCAAAGGTGAAAGAGGTCTCCCTGTGACACAGGTTCAAACGGAAGCGGTCGCAGTCGCAGCTGAGCAGCAGCCCGGCCGCAAATCGGCAGGACATGTCATTGTCGATTCGCTGATTGCGCACGGCGTCGAACGAACCTACGTCGTTCCCGGCGAAAGCTACCTGGAAGTGTTGGACGGCCTTCACAATTCCACCATCGACACGATTGTTTGCCGCCACGAAGGCGGCGCGGCCTACATGGCCGAGGCTGACGGAAAGATGAACCAGCGGCCGGGCATCGCCATGGTCACCCGTGGACCCGGTGCCGCCAACGCCCACGTCGGCCTGCACACCGCCTGGCAGGACTCCACCCCCATGGTGCTGTTCGTGGGCCTGATCCCCTTCGAGCACCGCGACCGCGAAGCCTTCCAGGAATTCGACATCAAGTCTTGGTTCGACACCGGCGCCAAGCGCGTCATGGTCCTGGACCACCCCGAACGCGCCTCCGAAATCGTCGCCGAAGCGATGTTTGCGGCCACCAGCGGCCGCCCGGGCCCCGTCGTCGTCGGCCTTCCGGAAGATGTCATTCGCGAAGAAACCGACGCCACGTTGCACCCGGTCATTCCCGTTGCCCAGGGCGGCATGACGGTCACCGACTGGAAGGCGCTGAAGGCAGCCTTGAAGGAAGCCGAAAAGCCGCTGTTCGTCGTCGGCGGCAATGACTGGACCCAGGAAGGCGCCAGCGCCCTGACCGCATGGCTTGAAGAGCACAACATTGCAGCTGCCGTTGAGTGGCGCTGCGAGGGCACCATCCCCTTCGACTCCCCCTCCTACGTTGGCCCGATTGGCTACGGCCGGCCGAAGCCCACCTACGACCTGCTCGAGGAAACGGACCTGCTGGTCTTCGTCGGCACCGTGCCGGGCGACGTCATCACCGACGGCTTCCTGATCCGCCAGGACTGGTCCAAGAAGAACTTCCTGGTCACCATCGACCCGGCGCTGCGCGGACGCTCCGGTCCCGTCTCCCACCAGATTGTGGCCAAACCCGACGTGTTTGTTCGCGACCTGGTCATGATGGACCTGCCACTGAAGGAAGAGTGGAAAGACTTCACCCAGCGCATGCGCGGCGAGCAGGAGAAGTTTGCTGCCCTGCCGCCGGCCGAACCCACCGACGGGCCGGCCCGCATGGACACCATGATGGCCAATCTGGTCAGCGGCCTGCCGCGCGACGCCATGGTCACGCTGGGCGCCGGCGAGCACACCAACTGGGCGCACCGCTACTTCCCCACCCATGACTACGCCTCCATGCTGTCCGCACGGAACGGGTCGATGGGCTACTCGGTTCCCTCCGCCATCGCTGCATCACTGGCCTACCCCGGACGCCGCGTGGTGACCATCGCTGGCGACGGAGAGTTCCTCATGAACGGCCAGGAACTGGCGACCGCCGCCCAGTACGGCGCCACTCCGTTGGTCATCGTCATGGACAACCAGGAATACGGCACCATCCGGACCCACCAGGAACGCTGGTACCCCGAGCGCATCTCCGGTACCCAGCTGAAGAACCCCGACTTCGCCCTGATGGCACAGGCCTTCGGTGGCTTCGGTGTCAAGGTGGAACGCGATGCCGACGTGCCCGCTGCCCTCGAAGCCGCCCTGAAGGCCATCGATGAGGACAAGACCTTCGCCTTGATCCACCTGGTGGTGGAGCAGCGGGTCAAGGCCTACTGACTCTGAGCGGGATCACCGCAAGCCGGTGGCTGGGACTTCTTGTCCCGGCCACCGGCATTTTCTTGTCCCGGTCAGTTTCGCTCGAGCTATCCCCTGGCTTGCAGAGTGTGCGGCCGGCGCATCAGTCGTGCCCGGCGTCGACGTTGCGCTCTTCGCCGTTCCCTCTTGCCCTTGGCGCCGGCGGTGTGCTTGGCTCCGCTCGGCTCCGCTTCCCAGGCTTCCCGCGCCCGGCCCTCGGGCTGATCCGATGGCTCCGGTTCAGGCCATTCCGGTTCGGGAGTGGGAGTCCCGGGCAGCGGCGGTGCGGTGGAGGTGTAGACGTGGCCGGTCGGGGTGGTGGTCGCGACGCTGGCTGTGGCGCCGCGGACGGTTCTGGCGGACCAGCCTTCGGCTTCATGAGCGTAGTTGCAGTCTTCACAAAGACCACGCCCATTGGTCAATGTGGTCTCCCCGCCTTCCGACCACGCGACGATGTGGTCAATATGCCGGATCGGCGCATCGCACCAAGGACCGGTGCAGGATGCGTCACGGGCCACGATCATCCGGCGCAGCCCGTCCGGGAACTTCCGCGCTTTCGAATCCATCCCCAGCAACTGGCCCGTCCCAGGAGCCGTGAAGAGGCGCCGGACCCACACGTCCTCCACTCCGCCGACCCTGAGAGTTTTCATTCTCACCTGACGGGCTTCTTCGCGCGCGGTCTTCCAACCAGACTCAGTTCCCGCTGGCGGTGCCTTCTGTTCGGCGCCGGGCGGCCCGGTCTTCCCCGGCGGGCTGAAGGGGAGCCGGATGAGGTCGCGGGCATATTGGGCCGGGACAATGCCGTAGCCGGTCAGCCAGGCCGGCTCGCTGTCGCCCTGCAGCAGCGCCCGGTCTGTCATCACCAGCTGTATTTCGGTGCGCGCCGGATCTGCAGTGGAGGCGCCGGTGAGGCGTTCAAACACCGTGTCCGCCATCGCCTGTCCTCGGGGCCTAGGGTCTCCGGCGTTGCGCAACCGGTCCGCTTCCCGGTTCAATGCCGCCATCACGGCAACCCCCTGGACCACGGGCAACAAGGTGCGGACCGAGACCATGGTGTCGGGTTCGGGCCGCGAGGAAACGTGTCGGTCGGCTTCGGCTTTCGCGGCGCGGTTCACCACCGAGTGCGGGTCCAAGCGGTAGGCCACCCGCTTCGCCTCCGCTGTCAGGGCTTTGTCGCCCAGTCCGTTCAGGCGTGCCGGGTTCCCGGCCAGTTCTTCATCCACTCGTGCCCGGTCCTCACGGCTCAGGCACATGGTTTCGCAGACCAGGATAGAGGCACGCCGCTCATTCAAATGTCCTGTTTCCAGGGCTTGGAGCGTGTGCGGCATCTCGTTGACTAGGGCCTTGGCTACGCCCAACAGGAGCCCGCCGCGGTGCGGAGATTGCCGCCTGGCCAACCCGATCTGCTTCGCAATCCCGCGGCCGCACCGGTCCTTCGGCACGCCGGCTGCGGCCCGCCGTGAACGGATGGAGTCATCCAGCGCAGCCGAGGCCCTCGCCTGCGCCGCGGCAGCGGCGTCCTTGAGGTTCTCCAAGGCCGTGATCCGGTCGATCCGCTCCGCATCCGAAACGTCAAAGTCAAGACTGGCCAAGGAACGGGCAAACGCGTTGATCCCAGCCGCACCAACGGCGGGCGGCCCTTCAGCTACTCCAGGTGCTGCCTGATCCAACATCTCAGCGCCTCAATCGTCAGCATGCCCGCAGGGCACGACATCAAACACGAGCGGTCGTGGAACAGAGTCCACAGACGCCACCGGGAACACGAAAACCGGTGGCCAACATATGGTGCGGAACTACTACTAAAAACAGGCTATCCGCCGGCACTGACAGTCTCGGAGCCAGCGGAACTGCTACTAATTACAGCTTATGGATTGCTTCGGCCAGTTACCGAAGTGAGTTTACGGATGTGGCCAACCCAGCCCTCGACACAGGTTGTGGAGGACAGGACAGCGTTTGGCGGCGACCCAGGACTGGACAGCGTTTGGCGGCAGCTCAGGACTGGAGAGTGTTTGGCGGGCGCTGAGCTAGGAGACAACGGTGGCTGGCAGGTTGTCCTTCACTGTGGCTGGCGCGTGTTCATGCGCCTCTGGCGCGTGATGGCTCGCCGCGAGGCCCCCCACCGAAGCCGCACTCAGCGCTCAAGGTGGGGGCACCGCCGTCGTTGTCAGGCCGAGGCGGTGGCGAACCCGGCAAAAAAAAATCACGGGAGCGTAACCTTTCACCTCCCGGGCGCGATTAGCCTGGTGTACGGGCGCACTGCGGGCTTCCGCCAGCCGTGCGCCAAGCACAACGTCGTCGGTTTTTTCGCGCCGTCCGCGGCCGGTAAAGCCGAAACCCCCGACCCCGCCGAGCAAGGCGATCCCGCCGGCATCCCCGCGGCGCCGGACCGGGCCGTGCCGAATGACGACACCGCCCCGGACAGAGGCGCCGGCTCGGATGCAGACGCTCCGGCTGACGCAGATTCCGCCCCGGGACCGGCCCACCCTGCTGCCCCGGGACATTCGATTGCTCCCGGGCAGCAACCCGAAACGCCCGGCGGCAACCGCTCCGTCAAGAGTGATCCGAACCGGGCGGAACGCGATCCGGCCGCGCCCCTCCGCGGCCTCCTGCCGGGAGCGCCGCCGCTGAACGGCACGCTGCCCGATCCGGCCATGCCGGACCGGCCGAAGGACAAACCAGGCAAGGGCTTGCCGCTGGAGGACGGCAGCCTGCCCTCGCCCGATCCGGCCCGGATCCCCGCCCTGCCGGTGGCGCCGGACCCGCACCGCTGACCGCCGGCCTGCCTGCCTGTCTGCCTCCTGCCTGCCGCATCCTGCCCTTCCGGCACACCGCGGATAATGGCAGAGTGTCGCCCAGGGGCACACCGTTTCTGTCTCAGCGGGCAGGAGGATTCATGGCTTCACCGCGGCTGGTACTCGGGCCGATGCTGCGTTATGTGGATCAGACCACGGCCAGCATCTGGGTGGAGACCGGAGAAGCCGCCCGCATCGCCGTCGTTGTTGCAGGCCGTTCCTGGCAGGCACGAACTTTTGCCGTCCACGGCCACCACTATGCGCTGGTAGAGGTTGACGGGCTGGAGCCCGGGAGTGCCGCGCCGTACCGGCTGGAGATCGACGGCGTTCGGGCGTGGCCGGAGCCGGACTCGCCGTACCCGGCTCCCGTGATCCGCACCCTCGCGCCGGGGCGACCGCTCAGCCTGGCCTTCGGGTCCTGCCGCACCAGCACCGAGCATGACGCGGCGGGCAACCGGAAGCATGGCGTGGACGCGCTGCGGGCCTATGCGCTGCACCGCGCGTCCTCCGGCCAGGCACCAGACGATGTCGGCGGTCAAGCGGAAAACGATGCGGGCCGAAGCCCGGCGGACCCGCCGGGCCCGGCCAAGGACAACTCCGGCTGGCCGGACCTGGTGCTCTTCCTCGGCGACCAGGTCTACGCGGACTCCACCACGGAGGCGATGCAGGATTTCATCCGCTCCCGGCGCGATATCAAGGAGCCGCCGGGCAAGGAGTTGAAGGACTTTCAGGAGTACGCCCACCTGTACATGCTCGCGTGGTCGGACGGCGCTAACCGCTGGCTGTTGTCCACCGTGCCCAGCGCCATGATCTTCGACGACCATGACATCCGCGATGACTGGAACGCCTCGCTGGCCTGGCGGCGGCAGATGGAGGCGACGTCGTGGTGGCACGGCCGGATCGTTTCCGGACTGGCGTCCTATTGGGTCTACCAGCATCTGGGCAACCTGTCCCCGGAGCAGCGTGCCCAGGACCAGCTGTGGCAGCAGGTGGCCAACCACACGGGCGACGCCGAACTGGACCTGACCGATGCGCTGGAGGCGTTCGCTGAGCGTGCGGACCGGGACCCGGAAACCTACCGGTGGAGCTTCACACGCGATATCGGCGAAACCCGGTTGGTGGTCGTGGACTCTCGCGCGGCCCGCGAACTGGAGCCGGGGCGGCGTTCCTTGCTGGACCAGAACGAGATGGCCTGGCTGGACGGCCAGCTGCAGGGCGGGTTCAAGCACCTGCTGATCGGGACCTCGCTGCCGTTCCTGCTCCCCCGGGGCCTGCACCATATCGAGTCCTGGAACGAGGCGCTGAGCGAGGGGGCCTGGGGCAAGTTTCCGGCGGCCATCGGCGAGCAGCTGCGGCAGGCCGTGGATCTGGAGCACTGGGCGGCCTTCCAGCACAGCTTCCGGAAGGTGGCGGCGATGGTGCAGGAGGTGGCCGACGGCGGACGCGGGCCTGCGCCGGAGACCGTCACCTTCCTCTCGGGCGACGTCCACTTCTCCTACGTGTCCGAGGTCCAGCGCTCCGCGGGCAGCCGGATCGTCCAGGCCGTCTGCTCCCCCGTCCGCAATCCGCTGCCGCGGGTCCTGCGCTACTTCACCGCCTTCATGTCCTACGGCGTTGCCGCCCCGGTCGGCGCCCTGGTGGCCCGGGGCGCCAAGGTCCCGAAACCGCCGTTCGACTGGAAGGGCCTCAAGCGGCCCTGGTTCGACAACAACCTGGCCAGCCTCGAGGTTTCCGGCGATGGCCTGAGGATCCGTTGGGAAACCGGTGTGGTGGACGACGGCGACCACCAGCACCCCCGGTTGGAAGAGGTTGCCGCCGTGACCATCACCCCGCGCGGCACCCCGGCCCTGAGCTAAGCGGGTCCGGCCCGGCGCTAGGCGGGTCCGGCCCCGGCGTTAGGCGGGTCCGGCCCCGGGACGCCGGTCGAGGCAGGCGGCGCGCCCACTTACGCTGGTGACATGGAATCACCGATCGACAGCTACCTGCAGGCCTTGCACGCGGAGGTCTCAAAGCTCAGCAACGGCACGCCCTACCTGGTCGGCCCGGCCTCCGCGGTAGTCAACCCAGTCCGATTTCGGCATCTGTCTGGCCACCGTGGACGGGTACGTCTATGAAGTGGGCACCACGCGCAAGGAATTCACCCTGCAGTCGATCTCCAAGCCGTTCAGCTATGCCCTCGCCCTCGCCGAACTGGGGTTCGACGCGGTGGACTCGAAAGTGGACGTGGAACCGTCCGGAGACCCCTTCAACGAGATCTCGCTCGCCGCAGGTACCGGCCGGCCGGCCAACGCGATGATCAACGCGGGGGCGCTGGCGGTCACCGGAATGATCAAGGGTTCCGGCGGCAGGTCCGCGATCAAGCGGATCGTCAATACCTATTCCGAGTTCGCCGGCCGCAAGCTGAAGGTCAGCCCCCGGGTCTTCGAAGCCGAGTTGCGCAACAGCGACCGCAACCACGCCCTGGCCTACCTGCTGAGCTCCTTCGGGGTCATCGAGGACAACCCCACCACCACCCTGGAGAACTATCTGCGGCAGTGCTCGGTGCAGGTGACCTGCCGGGATTTGTCCATCATGGCCGCAACCCTGGCCAACGGTGGCACCAACCCGGTCACGGGCAAGCAGGTGATGGACATCGGGCCGGTGGAACGGGTGTTGTCGGTCATGATGACCTCCGGGATGTATGACGACGCCGGAGACTGGGTCAGCCACGTGGGCATGCCGGCGAAGTCCGGGGTGGGAGGCGGCACACTGGCCGTGCTGCCCGGCCAGGTGGGGCTGGCGGTCTTCTCCCCACCGCTCGACGACCACGGCGGATCGGTGCGCGGCATCGCCGTCAGCCGGCGGCTGTCCGAGGACATGGAGATGCATTTCGTCCGCTCGGCGCGTGCAGGGCGTTCCGCGATCCGCGCAAGCTACAACATCACGGCCGTTCCTTCCGGCATCCGCCGAACGGATGAGTCGGCCGAGGTGCTGCGGGAGAACGGCCACCGCGCGCAACTGGTCGAGCTCAACGGCGACTTGCTGTTTGCGGGCACGGAATCGATGGTCCGGGAAATCAGCTCGCTGCCGGACGATGTTGAACTGGTGATCCTGGACGTGCGCCGTGTGGATGAGGTCGGCGGAGTGGCCCTGCGCATGCTCACGCGCCTGGCGGAAAACCTGTCCGCCGACAACCGCGACCTGCTCCTGATCGACCCGGAAGACACGCTTGCCGGGGTCTTCGAGGGCACCGGGCGGCCGGTCTCGGTGTTCGACACCCGCACCGCTGCGGTCGAGTTCTCCGAGAACCGGCTGATTGCCCGCTATGGCGATCCGCTGGGCGTACCGACCTCGGTTCCGGTGGCGCATTCCGTGGCCTTGGGGACGCTCCATCCGGATGACATTGCGGTGCTTGAGGAACTGATGGAACCGGCAAAGTACGACGACGGCGAAATCGTCCGGCGGGTCGGCCAACGGTTTGGCGGGGTGTACTTCATCGTCTCCGGCCGGATCAGCACGATCGCCACGGACGCAGAGGGACGGCGGGTAAAGCTGAGCACGCTCAGCGCCGGCATGACCTTTGGCGAACTCGCTCTGGGCAGTGAAGACCGGCAGGAGACGACGGAAAAAGCGGACGGCCCGGTGGAGCTCATGGTGCTTTCCTCGGAGGCGATCGAAGAACTGGAAGAGCAGGACCCGCGGCTGGCGATGCGCCTGTGGAAGGCACTGACCCGAGACGCCTACACCCGGGTGGACCAGTTCCTGCGCGAAACCGCCGTGCGGATCCGCGACTGATCTCCGGACGGCCGGCCGGGGCCCGCCCCGCGGCCCCCGGCGGGCATCAACTATAGTGATGAAGAGTTGCATCATTCGCCACATCGGCACCAGAAGCCACATCCGCGCCGTCTACAGTCGCGCCCGGCTTCCGACTGGGTCTGCTGAAAGGGACGCTTGAACTTTTTCGAATTCCTCGTAAATCGAGCCGACGACATGCTGGAGCTGGGCATCGAGCACGCCGCTCTGGTGGGCGCTTCGGTGGTGTTCGCCACCGTCATCGGTGTTGCGCTGGGCATAGCCACCTACCGGCACGAACGGCCTCGCGAAGTGGTCCTCGCGGTTACCGGCGCCTTCCTGACCGTTCCCTCCTTCGCGTTGTTCATCCTGCTCATCGGGCCGCTGGGCCTGGGCGCCCTGCCCGTGGTTGTCGCGCTGACGCTGTACGGATTGCTGCCCATCGTCCGCAACACCATCACGGGCCTGCGCGAAGTCGATCCTGCCATCGTCGAGTCGGCCAAGGGTATGGGCATGAGCCGCAGCCAGCGACTGCTGAGGATCGAGCTGCCGCTGGCTTGGCCCGTGATCATCACCGGGATCCGCGTCACCACGCTGGTGCTGCTCGGCATCGCTGCCATCGGCGCCATAGTACTGGGGCCGGGCTATGGAGAGCTGATCTTCACCGGTCTGGCCCGGGTAGGCACTCCGGTAGCCGTCAATCTGGTGCTGGCCGGAGCCCTGGGCGTCGTCGTCCTCGCCGTCTTGTTCGATTTGCTCTTCCACACCGTCCGCAAGCTGACTACTTCCAGAGGAATCCGATGACCGCGCTTGACCATCTGACCCCGCCCAGCCGGCCCAAGATCCGCTTGCAGAACCTGTCCAAGAAGTTTCCCGGCCAAAAGGACTATGCGGTCGACGACCTGACGTTGGACATCCACGAAGGCGAGATCGTGGTGCTGGTGGGCCCGTCCGGCTGTGGCAAGACCACCACCATGAAGATGATCAACCGGATCATCGAGCCCACCTCCGGCCGGATTTTCCTGGACGGCGAGGATGTCACCACCAGCGACCCGGACCAACTCCGCCGCCGCATCGGCTACGTCATCCAGCAGGTCGGCCTGTTCCCGCACATGACCATCGGTGAGAACGTGGCCACTGTGCCTAAGCTGCTGGGCTGGGACAACAAACGGATCTCCGCCCGGGTGGACGAGTTGCTGGAGATGGTCAACATGCCGCCGTCGAAGTACCGCAACCGTTACCCTAAGGAACTCTCCGGCGGCCAGCGGCAGCGTGTGGGTGTGGCACGCGCGCTGGGCGCGGATCCGGAAGTGATGCTGATGGATGAACCCTTCGGCGCCATCGACCCGATCACCCGGGACCGGCTGCAGAACGAATTCCTTCGCCTTCAGTCCGAGGTGCGCAAGACCATCGTGTTCGTCACCCATGACATCGATGAGGCGATCAAGATGGGCGACCGGATCGCCATCCTGCAAGACCGCTCCCAGATCGCGCAATACGACACGCCGGAGCAGATCCTGACCGCGCCCGCCAATGACTTTGTCTCCGACTTCATCGGGAACGGCGCTTCGCTGAAACGGCTGAACCTGAGCCGGGTTGCGGATATCGAGCTGACGCAGTGGCCGACCGTCCGGGTCGATGTGCCGGCCGCGGACGCCCTGGAGCAGTTGCGCCGCAGCGACCGCTCGGCGCTTTTGGTGCTCGACGCCGGAGGGCGGCCCCGCCGCTGGGTGGGTGCGGACGACTTGCACCGCGCCGGCAGCCGGGCGCTGGACGAGATCGGGTTGCCGCCGGAGGCGATGGTGGAGCCGCGGGCCACCCTGTCCGACGCGCTGAACGAACTGATTACCGCCCGCTACAGCGTGACGATTGTGGTGGATTCACACGGCGTTTACCAGGGTGTGGTGGACATCGAGCAAATTAACGAAGCCATCCGCGCCATGCGGGACACCGCAGTGGCGCGCGCCCGGGCCGGACTGGGCGAGCTGGCGGACGTGGGACAGGCGGGCGGCTGAGGTGGCTACTGCCGCAACACCAGTGAAAGTGCGCGAGCAAGACCCGCTTGAACAGGCACCGTCCAGCAGAAGACGCCGCAGCCTGGCGGGTTACTTGACGATGCCGGTGATCTTGGCGCTGGCCTGCCTTGCGCTGTACCTCTACGTCGGTTCGCAGGAACTGGACACCATCGAGGCGCGGGCCCTGGCTCCGGCCAGCCTGGCTACGGCGGTGTGGGAACACGTGCAGCTGACCGCCGTCTCCACCCTCTTGACGCTGCTCGTTGCCGTGCCGCTGGGCATCCTGTTCACCCGTCCGGCCGCCCGGCGGGTCCGCCCCTACCTGATCACGTTGCTGACCTTGGGCCAGGCGGTTCCAACCATCGCGGTCTTGGTGCTGCTCGCCGTCGCCTTCCTGTTCCTGGGATTCCAAGCGGCCATCGTGGGTTTGGTGCTGTACGCCATCATCCCGGTGCTGCTGAACACCATGGTGGGCCTCGAACAGGTTGACGAATCCGTGCTGGAGGCCGGGCGGGGCATGGGCATCTCCAAGCTAGGGGTGCTGCGCCGGCTCGAACTGCCGCTGGCTGTTCCCATCATCTTGGCCGGCGTCCGCACCGCCCTGGTGATCAACGTCGGCACGGCCACGCTGGTGACCTACATCAACGCCGGCGGCCTCGGCGACATCATCGTGGCCGGGCTCTCCACCAACCGCGTGCTGGTCCAGATTGTCGGCGCCGCACTCACCGCGGTGCTGGCACTGCTGATCGATTATCTGGCGAGCATCGCCGAAGACTTCCTGCGCCCGAAAGGGCTCTAGACCATCCCCTGCATGACGAAAGAGGAATGATGAAAGCGAATACTTCACGCAAGACGGCGTTCGCCGCATTGGGTGCCGGAGTGGCCTTGCTGCTGACGGCCTGCGGCGGCGGCGACGCTGCCAAGGCGACCGGCGACGGCGAACTGGCGGGAGCTCACTTCTCCGCGGGCTCCAAGGAGTTCACCGAATCCATCTTGCTGGCCCAGATTGCTTCCGTCGCGCTGGAGAATGCCGGCGCCACGGTTGAGGACAAGACCGGCATTTCCGGCAGCGCCACCGTGCGCGAGGCTTTGGAGTCGAACCAGGTGGACTTCTACTGGGACTACACCGGAACCGGCTGGGTGAATGTCCTCGGCCACACCACCGAAGACATCCCGGAAGACCTCTACGCCGCGGTGGCGAAGGAGGACGCCGAAAACGGGATCGCCTGGTTGGAGCCCGCGCCGTTCGAAAACACTTACCGCATCGCCGCGAAGAAGGAATTCGCGGAGGCCGAGGGCATCACCACTATGACCGATGCCGCCGCGTTCATCAAGAAGAACCCGGACCAGGGCGCCGTCTGCGCGGCCAGCGAATTCATCAACCGCGACGACGGACTCCCCGGCCTCGAGGATGCCTACGACTTCGAATTCAGCAAGGTGGTGGAGCTGGACCTGAACCTGATCTACACCCAGGTGGGCGGTTCCTGCGCGTTCGGCGAAGTCTTCTCCACCGATGCCCGGATTGTCTCCAACGAGCTGACCGTTTTGGAGGACGACCAAGAGTTCTTCGTTCCGTACCAGGGCGCCGTGACCCTGCGTCAGGAGACCTTGGACGAGCACCCCGCCATCGCCGAAATTCTGGCGCCGATCAGCGCAGCGCTGACCAACGAAGTCATCACCGGGCTCAATGGCCGGGTAGACAACGACGGCGAGGATCCCCGCGATGTCGCCGAAGAGTGGCTGGAAGAGCAGGGCCTGCTGAGCTAGCAGCCAACCTGCATATCGCCCAACCGGCGGCCGCCCGTCACCTCGACGGGCGGCCGCCGGCCTTTAGGCCTCCGCGAAACGTCCCACTGTCCGCTGCGCATCGATTCCCGGCAGCGCAGCGGCGAAGATGCGGTAGTAGGCCAGTTCCTCGCGCGTCCGCAACGACGGTTCCAAGACGCCGGCCTCCCGCTCCAGGTCTGCTTCGCTCACCGACGCCTCGAAGTGTTCCCGGAGCACGTCGTTCATGCCGGTGCCTTCGCCGAACTGCTCCTTCGGCCGCCAGAGCACCTCATCCGGAACCATCCCGTCGAAGGCCTTGCGCAGCAGCCACTTCGCGGGCCGCTCCGCGCCGGTCAATTTCCAGGCCGGCGGCAGCGCCAGGGCCAACTCCACCACGTCCAGATCCAGGAAGGGCAGTCGGGGCTCCACCCCATGGGCACCGGCCACCCGATCGACGCGCTGCAGCCCGCCGATGGGCATGCCTTCGATCGTCTCCAGCAGGTCTTCGTGAAGCGCCTCGCCGGTGTCGTGCCGGCCGTAGTGGGTGTAGCCGGCGAACAGCTCGTCGGCGCCCTCGCCCACCAGCACGATCTTTACGTGTTCCGCCGCCAGCCGGGACACCAGGTAGTTCGGCACCGCGCTGTGCACCAATGTGGGGTCGAAGGATTCAAGTTTGGCAATCACCTGGGGCACCAGCGCAATCGCGTCCTCGGCGGTGTAGACCAGCTCATGGTGCTCGGTCCCGGCTGCCGCCGCCATGGTACGGGCGGCCAGCAGGTCGGCGCTTCCTTCCAGCCCGACGGCGAACGTCTTCAGTGTGTCCCCACGTTCTGCCAGCTTTTGGGCTGCCACGGCCGTGACGATGCTCGAGTCAACGCCGCCGGACAACAGCACGCCCACCGGAACATCGGCCGCCAGGCTCCGTTCGATCGCCCGGACCAGGGTGTCGCGCAGGGCGTCGAAGACCCACTGCGGCGGATCCTCGTCCGGGCGCCGGCTCTTGAGCAGCACCGGGGCGCCTGCCGGGAAGACCGGACCAGCAATCAGCCCGTCCTCCGGCGTCCAGGCATGACCCGGCGGGAAAGGCTCCACCAGGGGCCTCCATTCGTCGTCGAACGCCTTCATCTCCGAGGCAAACAGCACCGTCCTTTCCCCGCGCGCCCAGTACAGCGGGGACAGTCCCAGAACGTCACGGGCGGCCACAAACCTTCCGTCGCTACCCGCCATCACCAAGGCAAACGGTCCCCACAGCTTCTCGAAGGCGGCGGTGCCACGTTCTTCGTACAACTGCAGCGCGGCCTCCAGATCGGACCGGGTTCTGAAGCGCTCGGCTCCCAGCCGGTCGCGGATCCGCCGATAGTTGTAGATTTCGCCGTCGCCCACCAGCCACGTTCCGCCGTCGCGCCCGGATAACGGCTGCTGCCCGTGCTCGCGATCCACAATCATCAACTGGCGGCTTCCCAGCCACGACTTTCCCACCTGCCGCGAACCCGAACCGTCCGGCCCGCGGTGTGCCAGCCTGTCCAGCATTCGCGCGCCCGCTGTCGCGTCAAAGTCTCCGTAAGCTGCCACTATGCCCGAAATTTTGCATCCCGCCTTCACACTTGCCCATACAACTAAGGCGTCGCGCGCGGCCGGCTCTGGCCGGCATGGGGCGCTGCGACGCGGTTCCTCCAGCATAGCCAGCGCCGATCGCGCTCCCCTCTGACCCGGCCCACCGCCGTCGCCCACAGCGACGCAACCCACAGCGACGCAGCCCACAGCCGAACCCGACCCACCGCCGTCGCTCCTTAGACTGGTAGGCATGACTTCAACGCTGGTGGCCAAAGACCTCTCGGGCGGCCACGGCCACCGCGCCCTGTTCGCCAACCTGAACCTGACCGTCGCTCCCGGCGATGTGGTGGGGGTGGTCGGTGCCAACGGCGCCGGCAAGACCACGCTGCTGCGCATCCTGGCCGGCGTCGATGCGCCGCTGGCCGGGTCGGTGAGCACCGCGCCGTCGGATGCGTTCATCGGCTGGCTGCCGCAGGAACACGAGCGGATTCCCGGCGAGACCATCGCCGCGTACATCGGCCGGCGTACCGGCGCGGCCGAGGCCACCGAAGCCATGGAGTCCGCCGCCGAGGCGCTGGGCTCCGGCTCCAAGCAGGCCGACGACGCCTATGCCGCCGCACTGGATCGCTGGATGGCCAGCGGCGCGGCGGATCTGGAGGACCGGATTCCGCCCGTGCTCGCCGAACTCGGCCTGGATGTGGGCCCGGACGCCGCCATGACCAGCCTCTCCGGCGGCCAGGCCGCGCGGGCGGCGCTGGCCGCCCTGCTGCTGAGCCGGTTCGACGTGGTGCTGCTGGACGAGCCCACCAATGACCTGGACCTGGCCGGGCTGGCCCGGCTGGAGTCCTTCGTGCAGGGCCTGCGCGGCGGCGTGGTGCTGGTCTCCCACGACCGCGAGTTCCTGGCCCGCTGCGTCACCACCGTGGTGGAGCTGGACCTGGCCCAGAACAAAGTGGCGGTGTACGACGGCGGCTACGACGCCTTTTTGGAGGAGCGGGCGGTGGCCCGCCGGCACGCCCGCGAGGCCTACGACGAGTTCGCGGACAAGAAGGCGGACCTCGTGGCGCGGGCGCGCACGCAGCGCGAATGGAGCTCGCAGGGCGTCCGCAACGCCATGAAGAAGAACCCGGACAATGACAAGATCCGCCGCAGGGCCAGCACCGAATCGTCCGAGAAGCAGGCGCAGAAGGTCCGCCAGATGGAGTCCCGGATCGCCCGGCTGGACGAGGTGGAGGAGCCGCGCAAGGAGTGGCAGCTGCAGTTCAGCATCGGCGCCGCCCCGCGTTCCAGTTCCGTGGTCGCCACGCTGAACCAGGCCACCGTCCGCCGCGACGGCTTCACGCTCGGCCCGGTCTCGCTGCAGGTCAACGCCGGCGAGCGCATCGGCATCACCGGCCCCAACGGCGCGGGCAAGTCCACCCTGCTGCGCCTGCTGCTGGAACATCAAGAGCCCGACGACGGCGCTGCCGCCCTGGGTGCCAGCGTCGCCATCGGCGAGATCGACCAGGCGCGCGGCCAGCTCGCGGAGGACCAGCCGCTCGGCGCAGCCTTCGAGGCGCTGGTGCCGGACTACAGCCAGGCCGAGGTCCGCACGCTGCTGGCGAAGTTCGGGCTCAAGGCGGACCAGGCCTCCAGCACGGTCGGCGCCCTCTCCCCCGGCGAGCGCACCCGTGCCGCCCTCGCCCTGTTGCAGGCCCGCGGCGTGAACCTGCTGGTCCTCGACGAACCCACCAACCACCTGGACCTGCCCGCCATCGAACAGCTGGAGCAGGCGCTGGACGGCTACGACGGCACCCTCCTGCTGGTCTCCCACGACCGCCGCCTGCTGGAGAACGTCCGGCTGGACACCCGCTGGGACGTCGACGCCGGCCAGGTCACCGTCCGCTGACCGCGCTGCTTCCATTGCGGCGCCGAGGCAGCCAAGGAAAAGTCCGCCGTCGTCCCCTTGACCAGGCCGACTGACGGCACTCCGTCTGGCTGCTTCCGGCCCCTGGAAAACTCCCTGTTGTGCGCCGACAGATCCGCGCCTACCCTGATGCCAAGGGCAGGAGCTCGCCATGGAAGTCACCCTTTTAGTTGTCGACGTTGTACTCGCCTTCGTCCCTTTTGTGGTGCTGGTGTTCGGCCCCGAGCAGCGGGCCTATAGACCCGTGGCACCGCGCCGTCGCTCCGCCACCTCCGGCCTGGCAGCCTACCGACGGGCCAGAAGGAGCGTAGCCCCGGAAGAAGCCGGGCTGACGCTCCTCCCGCCTCCGCCGGGCGTCGGCGGAGGAACCAGAGCGCCGGTGCGGCTGCGGGCAGCACGGCGGCCCACCGGACCGAGGATTCACCGGGCTCCCAACCGTCACACCCCCGGACCGCGATGATGGCGCCGCGGTGCCCGGTGTGCCGGGTCGCCGCTGGTTGATGCTCCCGCGTAGTCGGTTCAGCTGACGGCGGCCCGCCGCACGGTCCATGGCAGCGCCGGGGCAGCATGCCCGCCACCCCTTGACCAGCCCGGGGCACAGGAGTAACTTCGTAGTCAACCGAAAGGTTGATCAAGGAAGAAGTTGAATACCGTGACTGATCGCAGCGACGAGGCACTCCTGGACCGGGCCTTCATGGCCCTGGCAGATCCGGCCCGCCGCCGCATCATCGCCCGGCTCAGCCGCGGACCGGCAACGGTCAACGAACTGGCCGAGCCCTTCGAGATCACCAAGCAGGCGGTCTCGAAGCACATCCAGGTCCTCGAGCAGGCGGAACTGGTCACCCGCACCCGGGATGCCCAGCGCCGGCCCGTCCACCTGAACGCCGCACGGCTCGAAGCGCTCACGGCGTGGATCGACCAGTACAGGCTGGTCCGCGAGGCGCAGTACCGCGGGCTGGATGCCGTGCTCAACCACCTCTCCAAGGACACAACATGAGCAACGCACTCACCGTCACCGTCCCGGACGGCGTCCCGTTTATCGAGACCGAACGAGAGTTCGACTTTCCGGTCGCCGAGGTCTTCCGCGCCCACAAGGATCCCGAGCTGATCAAGCAATGGCTGGGGCCCCGCGGCATGAAGATGGAGATCGACCACTACGATTTCCGCTCCGGCGGCAGCTATCGCTACCTGCACACCGGCCCCGACGGCGTGCCATACGCCTTCACCGGCGTCTTCCACACGGTCCGCGAAAACGAGTTCGCCATCCAGACCTTCGAGTTTGGCGGTTATCCGGATGTTGTCAGCATCGAGTTCATGACCTTCGAGGACCTCGGCAACGGCCGCTGCAAGCTGATCGGCCACTCCGTCTACCCCACGCTCGAGGCACGCGATGGCATGGCCCAGTCCGGAATGGAAGGCGGGATGAGCGAGGGCTACGAACGGCTGGACGAACTGCTCGCCGGCGTCCGGACCGCGTAGGAGCACGGGAAGAATCAATCCGGCGAAGGGGTCGGAGCCCGCGGGCTCCGACCCCTTCGCTGTGTCTTCGCGGCACCCTTCGCGCCGTACCTTCGCCGTACCTTCGCGGCACCCTTCGGCCGCACCTTCGGCCGGACAATCTTCCGCACCCACCATTGGCGCCCCGGAGATTAGAAAGTATGCTGAGGATTCCCTGCACCCGACACGGAAGGTGGTTTCATGGCCAACGATGATGAAGGACGCAAGGAAGTCGCCAAGATCCTGAAGGACGCGGACATCTGCGTCCTCACCACGGTCAACGCCAGCGGCCAGCTGTTCAGCCGCCCGCTAGCACTGCAGGAAGCCGAGTTCGACGGCGACCTCTGGTTCGTGACGCAGGATCCCTCGCCCAAAGCCGACGAAATCCGCGGCAACCCCCACGTCAATGTTTCGGTCAGCGGCTCGGACGGTTATTTGTCCATCTCGGGCACGGCCAAGATCGTCCGCGACCAGACGAAAATCGACGACCTGTGGGGTCCCTCGCTGGAACCGTGGTTCGAACACGGCAAGGACGACCCCGCGGTTGCGTTGATTCACGTCGAGGCGCACACAGCCGAATACTGGAGGCCGGATTCCCCCAAGGTGATCACGCTGTTCAAGCTGGCCAAGGGGATGGTCACCGGCAAGAAAGCTGACGACGTCGGCAAGAACGACGTCGTCGACCTTTAGTGCGGTTCCTGCCGCACGGCACCCATCACACCCTCAAGGAGTCAGCAATGTCCGGAAATCTCTTGGCCCGTTCTGTGCACGACCTTACTGCCGCCGCCTGGTTCGGCGGTTCACTGATGGGCGCCGTGGGCCTGAACGGAGCGGCCGCCGCCGCCAAGGACCCGCGCGAGCGCACCCGATTGTCCAGTGCCGGCTGGATGAAATGGGCGCCGGTGCAAACCGCTGCGTTCGCCGCGCATCTTGCCTCCGGCGTGCCCCTGCTGATGGGCAACAAGGGCCGGGTGATCAAGCAGGAAGGGGTCATGCGGTACACCGTCATCAAGACCGCTGTGACCTTGGCCGGTGCGGCGGTCACCCTCTACGCAGGCATGCTCGGCAAGAAGGTGGAACGGTTGGCGGAAGAGGGAGCCGAAGGGGCCACCGAGCCTTCGCCCTCGGCGTCGCCGGAGCTGAAGACTGCGCAGACGCAGCTCAAGGCGCTGCAATGGGTCATCCCGGCCTTCGCCGGAACCGTCGTCGTGCTCGGCGCCAAGCACGGCGAGATGCAGCGGCCCACCACCTTCCTTGAGGGCCTGCTCAAGCACGCCGAGATGCAGCGGCCCGCAGCTTTTCTCGAGGGCCTGATGAAGCACGTCGAGATGCAACGGCCCGCCGCCTTCCTCGGGGGCGTGCTGAAGCACTAAGTGAGGGGACACTTGCGCCGAAGGATAGGAGTGCTTGCGGGGGTCACCGCTCCCCTACTGCTTGTGACGGCATGCAGCACCGGGCTGTCCGATCCGCTGGGACAGTCCGCCAAGGAGGCTTCGGCGGCAGTGGGAGCGGCGGCCATGGTGCTGCGGCTGGAAACCGAGGACAAGGCCACGGACGCGCTGGCGCAGACCACCCTCGGGGACATGGTGGACCAAAGCTCGGCGGCCTACCAAAGTGCCGCCGAGCAGACACCGAAGACGCCCGACGATCTGGCGCTGCAGCAGAACGTGCTGAAGAACCTGGACGCGGCGCTGCGCGGTCTGCACAGCGCCCAAGTGGCGCAGCAAACCGGAGACGACTCCGCTTTCCAGGCCGCGGTGGACCAGTTGCAGGCGCAGGCGGCGGAGCTGGCGGAACTGGGCAAGGAGCTCAAGCCGTGAGCGGCAAGGGCTCCGGCTCGATCGCGGATCAGGCCACGGGCAAGTCGTCGGCCAATCTCAGCATCCTCGGCGTCGCGCTCGGCATCCTGACCGCCATCGGCGGCTTTGTGGACATCGGCGACCTGGTGACCAACGCCGTCGTGGGGTCCCGCTTTGGGCTCAGCCTGGTCTGGGTGACGGTGCTGGGCGTGGTGGGCATCTGTATCTTTGCGCAGATGTCCGGCCGGGTGGCGGCGGTGAGCGGCCGGGCCACGTTCGAGATCATCCGCGAGCGGCTGGGCCCGCGGGCGTCGCTGCTGAACCTGCTGGCGTCATTCTTCATCAACCTGATGACGCTCACGGCGGAGGTGGGCGGCGTGGCGCTGGCGCTGCAGTTGGCCAGCAGCGTGCACTACTTGGCGTGGGTGCCGGTGGCCGGTCTGGCCGTGTGGCTGGTGGTGTGGCGGGTGAAGTTCAAGATCCTGGAGAACGTGACGGGCCTGCTGGGCCTGGCGTTGATCGTCTTCGCGGTGGCCCTGTTCCTGCTGAAACCGGACTGGAACCAGCTTTTCAACCAGGCCACGCAGCCGGCGGTGCCGGAAGGCGAGGCGCCAGCGACGTACTGGTACTACGCCGTCGCCTTGTTCGGCGCGGCGATGACGCCGTACGAGGTGTTCTTCTTCTCCTCGGGCGCGGTGGAGGAGAAGTGGACGGTGAAGGATCTGTCCCAGTCGAGGCTGAACGTGCTGGTGGGCTTCCCGCTGGGCGGGTTCTTGTCCATCGCCATCGCTGCGTGCGCCGCCGTCGTGCTGTTGCCGGCAGGAATCGGCGTGACCTCGCTGTCCCAGGTGGTGCTGCCGGTGGTCGAGGCCGGCGGCAAGCTGGCGCTGGCGTTCGTGATTGTGGGCGTGCTGGCGGCGACCTTCGGTGCGGCACTGGAAACCACGCTCGCCAGCGGGTACACGCTCTCGCAGTTCTTCGGCTGGTCTTGGGGCAAGTTCCGGCGTCCGGTGCGCGCGGCGCGGTTCCACCTGGTGATGATCCTGTGCCTGCTGGTGGGCATGGGGGTGCTGGCCACCGGTGTGGATCCGATCAAAGTGACCGAGTACTCCGTGGTGTTTTCCGCGGTCGCGCTGCCGCTGACCTATATTCCCATCCTGATTGTGGCCAACGACCCGGAATACATGGGCGAGCATGTGAACGGCCGGGTGCTGAACTTCGCGGCCCTCCTGTTCATGGTGATCATCCTGGTGGCCGCCATCGCCGCCATCCCGCTGATGCTGCTGACCGGAGCCGGCGCATGACTCCCGCAGGCAAGATGTTCGACGCCGTCATGCATCTGCTGGACCGGCAGGTTCTGGACGTGGACAAGATGCCGGTCACCGTGGCGGACGATATTGAACTCTCCGACATCCCGGCCGGCCGCATTCCGGCGGGCACGCCGGCGCCGGTGATCACCAACCTGCTGGCCGGCTCGGTGCTGGGCACGCGCATGTTCGGCGGCCGTCCGCCGTCCTCCCGGCTGAACCGGATCCATTGGAAGCACGTGGCGGACCTGGGCACCGCGCTGCGGCTCAACATCCGCGGCGAGCACCTGGACGTGCTCTGGACCGAACGCTGGGTGCAGCAGCGGATCATCGGCCGGATTCCGGGAGGCCGCCATGATCCTGAGTGATCTGCTGACCGCGAAGGTATTCGACGACGCCGGCGCCCGGCTGGGGCGGGTGATCGACGCCAGGTTCGCGCTGGACGGGCAGCCGCAGGCGGAGGCTTCGCTGGCGCAGGCCCGGCTGGTGGGCCTGCTGGTCAGCCCCCATTCGCGCGGCTCCTACCTGGGGTATGAACGGCGCGACCTCAACGCGCCCTGGCCCATCGCGAAGCTGGAGCAATGGCGGCACCGCGGCTCGTTCCTGGTGCTGTGGGAGGACCTGCACAGCATTGACGACGACGGCGTGCACCTCCGCGCGGGGTTCACCCGCCACGACGTCCGGCTGAGTTAGGCCGGATCTCCACGCGGCCGCAAGCGGCCTTGGTCGATCACCGGCGCCAGGTCGCCTTGGTCGATCACCGGGGCGCCGGTCGCGGGCGGCCTTGGCATCCATGGAAGTGGCTGCTTCCGAGGCCATGCGCAGCCAGTGGATGATCACCACGAGCGACTCGCGGGCCAGCTAGCGCCCCGCGGACGGTCTGGGCGATCACCGGCGCCAGGTCCGCCTTGGTCGATCACCGGAACGCGCGGAGCGTCAGCGCCGATAGCCCGCGTATCACAGCTACCATTGGTGAAACGAAAACATCAGACGGCAGAAGTGGGGGAACGGAATGCCGGCAGCATCATGACGGCCACCAAAGCGGCGGCCGCTTTGTCGTGGGCTGCCATCGCTGGCATCTCCGCCGCGGGTCTGCTGGTGCTAGGGCAGGTCGTTGCCGCCTCGTTCGTCGCGCCGCCCCGCCTGGGCTTGGTGGCCGCCATTTCCGTGCTGGTCTTGATCCTGGCATGGCATCTGCGCGTGGATACGCCGCTGATGCGGCGCCAGACCACTGCGGCGATGACCGCCATGGTCGTCGTCTGCAATGACCTCACCGCGCCACTTGCATCAGACCGTCGCGATGGTGGGAGTCGGGACTGCTGGCCACCCGGGTGGTGTTCCGGCGTTTCCGCTGGGCCGACCTGTATTGGTTCATCAGCCGCCTGCTCGGCGCCGCCATCCTGGTGGCGGTGTTCCAAACTACACACGCAACCGGCCTCATCTGGCCGGCCGCACTGCTGGCGGGCTGGCTGGCCTTCTTCCTCACGGCGATTGCGGTCGAGTGCGCCTTCACCACGTCGTCGAAACGGCGCAGCACGTTCCGCAACGGCATCGGCTGGCCGTCGGCGCTCGGCACGCTGGGCATCAACCTTCTCCTCTGCCTGGCCGGGCAGCACGCCGCCATGCAGTTCCACCGCGACGGCGTCCAGGCGTTCTTCCTGGTCTTCGCCTCCGTCTTGGCGCTGGCCGTGACCGGCTGGTTGCGCAACCGGGACCTGCGCCGCCGGCTAACCGGCTTGGTGGACGCCTCGCTGGAGCTGCCCTGGAATCCCGACGGGCTCGACAAAACGCTGCTCGCCGCCGCCAGCGCCTCCGTGCGGGCGGACAAGGTGACGCTGCAGCCCGAGGCACCGGTGGACAAGGAGATTGGCGTCCGGATGCGCCGCTGGGACGACGGCGACAACTACCTGGTGGCCTCCCGGAATGGCGGGGCCCAGTTCACCGAAGAAGACGAGCAGGTGCTCGACGCGCTGGCGCACGTGGGCAGCATCATGGCCCGGCACGAAGAGCTGGTGCATGAGCTGCGGCTGCAGGCGGACACGGATGCCCTGACCGGGTTGGGCAACCGGCGCACGCTCTGGCATCGGCTGGCCGAGATCAATACCGGCCGCGGGCCCGGTGAGGCCATCGCCGTCGTCTATCTTGATCTGGACGAGTTCAAGTCCGTCAACGACCAGCACGGCCACGATGTGGGCGACCTGCTGCTGACCGCCACCGCGCAGCGCATCCGCTCGGAGATCCGCCAGGCCGATGTGGCCGCGCGCATCGGCGGCGACGAGTTCGTCGTCGTGCTCCGCGACGTCGGCACCGAGGCGGACGCCCGCGCCGCCGCGGAGCGCATTGCCGCCGCGATCGCCCGGCCGCTTCCCGCCCGCGGCAGCACCCTGCACATCCGGGCCAGCATCGGCGTGGCCTACTCGGGACGTCCGGCGAAGGACGTCGAGGAGCTGCTGCGGAACGCCGACGCCTGCATGTACGGCGCCAAGCGGCTGCAGCAGCAGCTGCGTGAGACCGGGGGCTCCGGTTCCGAAACCAGCCTGGCCGTGGCCGTGGAGCGCGGCATCCGCCGGCACCGGCTGCGGGTGGCGCTGCAGCCCATCATCGCCCTGGACCTGGACGCAATCGTGGGCTTCGAGACGCTGGTCCGCTACGAAGACGAGGATCTGGGCAACATTCCGGCGGACCAGCTGGTGGCCGAAGCGAACCGGCTGGGCCTGCTCAACGAGCTGACCATTCAGGTGATTGACGGTGCGGCCGCGGCGATGGCGCGGGTGTGCGAGATCAGCGATCTCCGCTCCATCTCCGTCAACGTGGAGCTGGGCCAGCTCTCCCCCGGTTCCACCGTGGTGGACCGGCTGCGCCGGATGCGCGCCGAAGCGCCGGAGCTCAACGTCATCATTGAGTTGACCGAGAACTCGCTGGACACCATGACCGAGGAGTGCCGGATCATGCTGGCACAGCTTCGCAGCGAGGGCTTCAAGATCGCCGTGGACGACTTCGGCTCCGGCTACTCGTCCATGAACTCGCTCACCGAGTTCGCCTTCGACATCGTCAAGGTGGACCGCGCGCTGGTCAGCGGGCACGACGGCAGCGCCCGGAACATCGTGGTCAGCCACTTGATCGCGATGTTCGCCGCGCTGAAGGCAGACGTGGTGATCGAGGGCATCGAGACCGCCGAGGCCGTGGAATGGCTGGCCGGTTGCCCGGACCTGAATGTGCAGGGCTTCTACTTCGGCCGGCCCATGTGGCCGGACGAGCTCATCGCCCGGCTGGAAACCTCCGGCAAGGCTGCGCGCCCGGCGTCGGTCAGGGATTCCCACCCCGCCATGGCTGACTAACGACGGCGGAGCCCGGCTCAGCTCGCTGGCAGCCCCACCCGCGGTGGTTGGCTAACGACGGCGCAGCCTCGGCTCAGCTCGCCGCTTGCTTGACTAGCTCGGCGATCCTGGCTTCCCCGGCTTCACTAAGCTGCGACAGCGCGTACGAGGTGGGCCACATCCCATCGTTCTCATCGAGATTCGCGTCCTCGTTGAATCCGAACGTGGAGTAACGCACTTTGTCCATCTGCCCGCTGCGGAAGAAACACACGACCTTCCCGGATTTGGCGTAGGCGGGCTGGCCGTACCACAGCTTGGGCAGCAGCTCCGGAGCCGCAGCGGTCACGATGTTGTGGAGACGCTCCGCCATGTCGCGGTCCGGCATCGGCATCTCCGCGATCTTTGACAAGACTGCTGCCTCATCGGCGGCTGCCTTTTTCTTCTGCTTCTCAGTGGTTTTGGATTCAGCTGCCATCACGCGGCTCCTTCAATAGCTGGTGGTTTCTCTGACTACGAAGCTACTGCAGCTGCTCCAAGGCCTGAAGTTGCAGCACGATCCATGGGCTGAACGCCCAGGGCGCAGCAGTTGCGGCGGTCTGCAGGTCCGACGGGCGCACCCAGCGGTACTCGGCCACTTCGTCATCCCTCGGATCGGGCTCTCCCACGGCCAGCGCGGTGTAGACCGGGCAGAACTCGTTCTCCACAATTCCGGACGCGTCCACGGCCCGGTAGCGGAAGTCCGGCAGCACCAGCTTCAGGTCTTCGAGCTCCAGCCCCAGCTCGTAGCGCGCGCGGCGGCGCACGGCGTCGGCCATCTCCTCCCCCGGCGCCGGATGCCCGCAGGCGGAATTGGTCCATACGCCCGGCCAGGTCAATTTGTTCAACGCGCGCCGGGTGACCAGCACGCGGCCTTCGGCGTCGGAAATGTGGCAGGAAAACGCCAGGTGCAGCGGCGTCTCCCCCGTATGGACTTCGGCCTTGTCGGCAACGCCGGAAGGCTTCAGATTCTCGTCCAGCAGCACAACCTGCTCGGTTTCCCGTGCCGTCATCGTCGCCCGCCGGATCCGGGCTGCCTAGAGCGCGCACAGCGGTCAATCGTCTTCATGTCCGCCATCTTACGGGCGCTGCGAACGGACCCGAAGTCGGGTTGGAGCGCCTCCACCCGATCGGGGACGCTGCCACCGGAACTCGATTGTCGCGGACATCAGTGCAATCGGCTTGGTTCACGTGAACCCGCCGGGCAAAAGCGGCGAGCACGGCACCGGAGGCAACGTTGGCCAGCAAAGTGGAACTATGTCCGCAAATCGATATCATCGTCGTATGACGATGCAACGGGCTCGCACAGCCGACCGAACCGGAGACCTGGCGCCGGCGGCTGCTTTGTTCCACAGCCTCTCGGATCCCACCCGGCTGACCATTCTGCAGCACCTGACCACCGGTGAGCACAAGGTCCGCGACCTGACCGAACACCTGGGGCTGGCGCAGTCCACGGTCAGTGCGCATCTGGCCTGCCTGAACGACTGCGGCCTGGTCTCCTCGCGCCCGGTGGGACGGGCTTCGTTGTACTCACTGACCACCGAGCCCGAGCTGCTGGCCGCACTGGCGGCCGCGGAACGCTTGCTGGAAGCGACGGGCTACGCCGTCGAACTGTGCCCCACCGTTGCCGGAAGCCGCTCCAAGACGGAGGCGCCTGCATGAGCGGCCATCACCACCATGCCGGACCGACCCACCGCGGCCGGCTGGCCATAGCCTTCGCCATCACGGCTACCATCCTGATTGCCGAAGTGGTCGGTGCCTTCCTCACCGACAGCCTGGCGCTGCTGGTGGACGCCGGACACATGCTGACCGACGCCGGCGGCCTCCTGATCGCCTTGATAGCCGCATCGCTCATGGTCCGGCCGCACACACCGCGCCGGACTTGGGGCTATCTCCGGATGGAAGTCCTGGCAGCGGGCGCGCAGGCTGCGATCCTGCTGGCGGTGGGAATCTACGCGCTGGTCGAAGGTGTCCAGCGCCTGTTCGCCCCGCCGGAAGTCAACGCGGACGGCCTGCTGGTTTTCGGCATCATCGGCCTGCTGGGAAACATCGCGTCCATGCTGGTGCTCAGCGCCGGCCGCAATGCCAACCTCAATCTGCGGGCGGCGTTCCTCGAAGTGGTCAATGATGCCCTCGGCTCGGTGGCCGTGATCGCCAGCGCCGTCGTCATCGCCGCCACCGGGTGGACCCAGGCGGACGCGCTGGCCGCCATGCTGATTGCGCTGCTGATTGTGCCGCGGACCATCAAGATCCTGCGGGAAGCCGGCAGCATCCTGCTGGAAACCGTGCCGAAGGGCCTCGACCTGGAGGACGTCCGCCAGCACATCATGGAAGTGCCGCATGTCCTGGCCGTACACGACCTGCACGCCTCGCGGATCTCCTCCAACATCCCGGTGCTCAGCGCCCATGTGGTGATTGAGGATTCCTGTTTCGTGGACGGCCATGCCCCGCAGGTGCTGGACCAACTCCAGCAGTGCGTGGCGGAACACTTCGTGGTCAGCGTGGAGCACTCCACCTTCCAACTCGAGCCCGCCGGACATCTGGACCACGAGCACCCGGCACACGACTGAGCGCCCGCCGCTGCCAAGCAGCGCCTAGCGATGGCCCGCTACGGGATGGGCACCGTTCCGATCGGGCCGAAGCGCTTCATCACCATGGTCGAGGTAAGCCGCTGGACGCCGGGCAGGCCGCCGAGCGCGGTGTCATAGAGCACCTGGTAGGCGGCCAGATCTGGGGTCAGGACTCTCAGCATGTAGTCGATCTCTCCGAACAGCCGTTGGGCATCGACGATGTTCGGCACCGCGGTGACGGCCGCCTCGAAGGCGGCGATGGTCTCCAGATCGGTCCGCCCCAAAGTCACGAAGAGAATCGCCTCAAAGTGGAGCCCTACAGCTTCCGGTGAAACGACGGCGCGGTAGCGTTCGATCGCTCCCGACTGTTCGAGATCCTTCAGCCGCCGATGGCACGAGGAGAGGCTGAGCCCCACCCGGTTGGCGAGGTCGGTGGCACTCATCCGCCCGTCCTCTTGAAGCAGTGAAAGAATCTCCCGGCTTAATGCATCCACGCCGGTAATTGTTCCACAAGAACCGGCAATTCGGCAGGAGAAGCGCAGAACATTTCACCTGTTTCGGCGTAATATTTACGGCTGTCGGGAAAGGTCGCAGGGAAAGAAGAAGCTCCATGGATATGTCACTGGTCCTCCAATTCTGGGTGGTGGCGCTGCTGCTGGCGCTCACACCGGGGGCGGACTGGGCGTACGCCATCGGCGCTGGCCTGCGGGCCCCCTCGGTGGCCCCGTCGGTTCTGGGAATGGCGTTCGGCTATGCGGTGGTGGTCTGCATCATCGCCGTTGGAGCGGGCGCCTTGGTCACCCAGTACCCGATGTCGCTCACTGTGCTGACCATCGCCGGCTCGGCCTACTTGATCTATTTAGGCGTGAACACTCTGGTCAGCAAGGTCGGCCAGGTTACCGCCAGCGACGCTCCCCTCGGGCATGCCCCGGCCGCCCAGTTTTTCCGCGGCGCCGGCGTGAGCGGGATCAACCCGAAGGGGCTGCTCCTGCTGCTGGCGCTGCTGCCGCAGTTCACCTCGCCCGCCGGCTGGCCGTCGGCCGCGCAGATGCTGGTCTTGGGCGGACTGCATGTGGTCAACTGCCTCTACATCTACTTCGCCGTCGCCCTGCTGGCCCGGCGCATCCTCCGCTCCCAGCCCCGCGCCAGCGCCATCGTCGCCCGCGCCTCCGGCGTCATCATGGTGCTGATCGGGCTGGGCATCTTGGTGGAAAAGGCAGCCGAACTGCTCTGATACGCCCGCTGAAGCCGGACCCGCCACACCCAAATTCCGGCTGGAAACTTCACGGCATGCATGGCTGACCGGCTGAGCAATTTCCGATTGAGTATTCCGTGCGAGCTCATCCTTGCGCATCCGGCAAATACCCGCAGCGCGGCTCCGTGCCCCGCCCGATGCCTTTGCGGCCGAATTACGCCATGTTTCAAATGCAGTATCTGCGGAGTAATTGTCCTGTAGTAGCTCATAAGTTTTTCATCCAGTTCGAATTTCCAGTATTCTCGCCCTGCTCTTCCGCCATCCGTTAAGGCTGCCGTGAATGGGTGGATTTTGACCGTGGGGCGGGTAGAATATTCGTGGTCGAGATCGGACCGAAGACCCCGGCATATTGATCGGATATAGGAGAGCACCTCGTGGCTTCACCGCTGGCGCTGCAGTCTCAGATTTATCGATCGCTGCCGGAGATGGAACGCTCGGAAGCCATCGTCCGCCGGATCTCTACGGCCATCTCGCTGGGCATGCTGCGGGTCGGGGAACGACTCCCGGTTGAGGCCGAACTCTCCGAAATGTTCGGCGTCGCCGGCGCGACCCTCCGGGATGCCCTGGCTGCCCTGCGCGACCAGGGAGTTGTCGAGACCAGGCGGGGCCGAAACGGCGGCACCTTCGTGGTCAAGTTCCCGGCCACCCAGGAAGAGAACCTGCGCCAGTACCTGCGCGAGACCTCCATTGCCGACCTTCGCGATCTGGGCGACGAGCAGACGGCGGTAGCGGCTGCCGCAGCCCGTTTGGCCTGCGACCGGGCCGATCCCAAGGACCTGGACCGTCTAGAACGACTGGCCCGCGGATTGGAACAAGCCACGACGCCGGAGACCAAGGCGCGGGCCGACAGCCGCTTCCACATTGAACTGGCGGTGGTAGCCCAATCTCCCCGGCTGACCAGTCAGGAAATCAGGCTGCAGGGCGAAGTCGGCCAGCTCCTGTGGACCCCGATGGCAGGCGTCTTCGACGAGCAGCTCGCGGCGCGCGAGCATCTGGGAATCGTAGCCGCGGTGCGGGAGGACGATCCCGACCGGGCGCAGCGCCTGGTCTTGGAACACATCCGCCGCAACACCTACCACCTGATCGATACGAAGCTGACCCTCACGCATGCCGGCGAAGAACAGGAGATTTCATGACCGCGCCAGCAACTTCACAGGCTGCCGACAGCGCCGCTGCCATCGAGGCATGGCTCAACGGGCTCTACAGTGACCTTCATGCCTCGTCACAAGAGGTGAAAAAGCAGCTTGAGGAAAGAATTTCCGAAGGCAGCAAAATATCAACCAACCGACATTGTCGGAATCCGCGAAATGGCCGAATCATTCCTGAATTCACATGACACTGCCGTGGGTGCCGGCGAAATCTTCTCACTCTCCGCCATCAAGGATGCCGAAGGCGTTCTGGAATGGTGGATCCGGAATGATTTCGGCCAGATCGAAAAGTTCGGTTTTGATTTAGCCCCGGAAGGTGACCGGTTCTACGATTACGAAAAGCTCCCCTGGTTCTCCATTGCGGCGAAAACGGGGCAGCAATCGATCGCCGGCCCGTATGTGGACTATCTGGGCTTCGACGAATACATCGTCACCTGCGCCGTTCCCACCTACGTCCACGGCTCGTTCATCGGCGTCACGGGCTGCGACATCCGGATCCGGGACCTGGAGAACAAGTTGATCCCGATCGTCCGGCGGATCCCGGGCGATGCCGCCATCCTGAACGACCAGAACCGCGTGATCCTGGGCAATTCGGGACGCTTTATTGTCGGGGAACGGATCAAGTCCGATCCAGAAGGTTTCACCTTCCTGCCGCTGGACGTACCAAACCTGAACCTGCGGTTGATCTGCCCCACCGAGTAGCGCAAACCAACGTGTCAGGCATGCACACTGCCAGCCAACCGCACTGCGTCGAGGGCACCTCCCTTCCGGCCTTGTTCGGTTCGGCTTGAGCGGACGAACTCGGCAAACAAAGCCATCCGGTCGGCCTCGCTCCCGTCCGAATCCTCCGGGTGCCACTGCACGCCGACCACCCAGGTCTTGCCCGGATGCTCGGTTCCCTCGACCACGCCGTCGTCGGCCATCGCCGTCGCCGTGAGTTCGGGGCCCACTGTCCCCACTGCCTGATGATGGCCCGATCGGACGGTAATCCGTTCGCAGCCCATGATCGTGGCGATCTTGGAACCGGGCAGCAACCGAATGGACTCATCTAGGAACATCGGTTCTCCCGGGCCCCCGCGATGCAGGTGCCACGGGTCCAGATCCGGAATCAGGGTGCCTCCGCAGGCCACGTTCAGCAGTTGCGAACCGCGGCAAATGGCCAGCAGCGGTTGGTCCCGTTCGAGCACGCCCGCGATCAGCTCAAGGCAGTACTCGTCCGCGCGGCGGTCCACGCCGTACGAGTTCGGTACCGGAGCATGGTGCCCGTACAACGCGCCGTCCACGTCGCCGCCGCCCAGGAAGAGCACGCCGTCGAAGGCGTCCAGTTCGGCCGCCGGCAGCAGTTCAGTTGCCGCACTGTCCACCAGCACGGCGCGGGCGCCCACGGCCAACAGGGTCTCGAGCGCCGTCCGGGTGAAGCGCTCCATCAGTTCCAGCGTCTGGTCCGTCATCCCGGGAAAGGTCAGGGAAACAACGACGGCGATGCGCGGCGCGTCCGTCGGCAGGTCGGCTAAACCGGCCGGCAGCACCCGCGCCGGCTCTACCCGCAGAAGGGCGGGACGCGAGGGCCCCGCAAGAGAGCAGCCAGGGGTCCCCGTGCGCGGAGCGTGCGGGGCAGGCTGCGAACGGGCGGCGGAGCCGACACTGCGGGAGCGTTCCGACCGCCCGGTCACCGCGCACCTGCCCCTGCCAGACCGCCCTCGGTGACGGCGCGGCGCCGTGCGGCGGCCTTGACCACCCATTGGAACAGCGCATGGTCGCTGGCATTGGCTTCCGCGGTGTCCTCCGGGTGCCACTGGATCGCCAGCAGCGGTGCTCCCGGTACTTCCGCCGCTTCCACCACGCCGTCCTCGGCCGTAGCGGTGACAGTCAGCCCTTCGCCCAGCACCCCGACCGCCTGATGGTGGTAGGAGGAGACATCCACGGTGCCGCTCCCGACAACCTCGGCCAGCAGCGAGCCTGCGGCGACCCCCACCGGATGGACTGTGCCCTTGTGCTGCACGTCCCCAGATCCGAGGTGCTGGATCAGCGTGCCGCCGCGGCCGACGTTCAGCAGTTGCAGACCGCGGCAGATGGCCAGCAGCGGCACGCCTGCGGCGATGCAGGCTTCGATAATCCCGGTCTCGTAAGCGTCCTGGCCCTCGTAGTCGGTGGGCCAGTGGTGCTCGTCAGGCTCGGCACCGTACAAAGACGGCGCCACGTCGGCCCCGCCCGGCAGAACGACGCCGTCCAACCGGGCGAGCTGTTCCGCCGGGCTATCGCCGGTCCCCGGGAACATGATTACCGGCTCGCCTCCGGCCCGGACGATGCAGCGCAGCACCGCGGCGGCAACGGCGACGCCGTCGTAGCGCAGGCCGTGGACCGAGTTGGACCACATTCCCGGCACCCCGATCAGAGGTCGAGTCATGCCGGGACCTCGGTGGTCAGCGGGAATGGCAGGTGCGGCATCCACTCGGCCCAGACTGTTCCCAGCCGGCCGTCCGAGATCACGGCCCCCAGCGCCGCGTTCAGGCCGGCCAGCAGCTGTGGGTTGTCCTTCGCCACGCCGATGCCCCAGTGATTGCCGGTCCTGGCGGTGAAGGCCACATCGTAGGCCGGGTCCTCCCCCAGCGGGACGGTCACGACGTCGTCGTCAATCATCGCGTCCACCTCGCCGTTGCGCAGTGCCGCGAGCATGTCGGCGAAAACGTCGTCGCTGGCGCCGAAGGCCACGGGAACGATGCCGGGGAAGGTGGAGGCCAGCCGCATGTTGGCGCTGCCTTCGATGGCCGCGACACGGTAGCCGGACAGATCTTCCGGGGAACGTGCCGGATCGCCCTTTCGGACCAAGACCGTCTCGTCGAACACCGCGTACGGCTCGGTAAAGTCCACTACCGCCCGCCGCTCGGGGATGATGCCCTGGCCGCACCAGACGGCGTCCACCGTATGGTCACGCACCGACGGGAGCATGTCGTCCCAGGGCATGCACGCCCATTCGATGTTCAGGCCCATCGCGGAGGCTACCAGTTCGGCAGCCGCGGGTTCATATCCGCGTCGCTTGCCGCTGGCATCGGCCCGACTGAACAATGGCGGGGCTTCGGAGTCGATGCAGGCCAGCCGCAGGATTCCCGGGGTCATTGTCTGCACGCCGCTCACGGGATGGTCTCCCAGTACATCTCGCGGTCCCATTCGGTAATGGCGCCGCAGTAGCGGGCCCATTCTTCCTGTTTGAGCTGGGTGTAGATCGCCACCAAGTCCTCGGGCAGCGCCGCGGTGAGGTAAGTGTCGGACACGAACGCGTCGATGGCGTCGCCCAGGGTGAGCGGCAGTTGGCCGCCTACAGGGCCGTCGGCACCGCCGTCGGGCATGCCGGGATCCAATTGGCGGTCCAGCCCGTCCTGCATGGCGGCGATCAGCAGCGTGTGGGACAGATAGGGGTTCACTGCGGCGTCCGGCACGCGGTACTCCATCCGCCCGTTCGAGGAGATGCGGATCAAGCAGCCGCGGCTGTCCAGTCCCCAGTTGGCCAGGCTCGGCGCGAACTGGCCGGCGTCCCAGAACCGTTTGTAGGAGTTCACCGTTGAGGCCATCACGGCCATCGACCCTGGTGCATGGGCGAGCAGGCCCCCGATGGCATGCTTCGCCGTCTCCGAGACGTGCAGTTCCACCCGGCCGGCGTCCTCAATGACGTTGGTGTCGCCGTCCCACAAGCTGAGGTTATGGTGGCAGCCGTTGCCCATCTGGCCGTTGTACGGCTTGGGCATGAAACTGGCAGTGACGCCGAATTCGCGGGCCACCTGCTTGCAGATCTGCCGATAAGTGACCAACCGGTCGGCGGTGTTCTCCACCCGGTCATACATCCAGTTCAGCTCAAGCTGGCCGTCGTCCTCGTAGTCGCCCTCGATCATGTCCAGGCCCATGGCCGTGGCATAGGTAATCAACTGCTTGTAAATGGGGCGCATCCGCTCCAGATTTTCCACCTGGTACGCGGGGCTGGTGCCGGGCTTCTTCACCACCTCCAGGCCGGGACCCTCCCAGGTCATCTCCGGTTCGGTGCCAGAGCGGACTTCAAAGCCGGTCCGGGCAGTGAACGCCTCGTGTGACCGGATCAGCAGGGACCGTGTGTCCACCGGCATCAGGCGGCCACCGACCTCGGGCAGATGCGGGGGCTCGTAGGCGGTGCAGAAAATCCGTGCCACTTTCGTGTCCCACGGAAGAACCACGAAGGTGTCCGGCTCCGGAAGTGCCCAGAACTCGCGGGCCTCGATGCCCCCACCGATCAGGTTGCCGTAGCGGTCGTTCTGCAGATCGGACAGCGCGGTGCGGTGAAAGCAGATGCCCTTTTCCAAGTTGCGGCGGAAGTGGTTGGCGGGAACCATCTTCGCCACCATGCGCGCGCCGATCGTCGGCAGCGCGTAGTAGACGTATTCCACGCCGGCCTCTTCGATCTTGCGGCCGAGTTCGCGCACCGTTTCGGGGCGCAGGTTTCGTTCCTGATGGCGGCCGAACGCGTCGCGGTCGTTCAGGACCGCCAGCATCTCGACGGCGGCGGTGTCCGGCCGTATGGGGGTCAGTGTCATGTCAGTCTTCCTTCGAGTCGGTGGCCTGGCGGCCGTCTAAACGGCCGCCAGCTGGGAGCCGGCGGGCAGGTCGGCCTCGGTCACGAGCTTGCGGTAATGCAATTGGCGGTCTGCGGGTAGGGCGGCGGTGACGGCGCCGATGAGCCGGCCGCCGAGGTAGTAGGCCAAAGCGACGCCGTCGGCGGGCCGGGACGGGTCCCCTTCGAAGACCTCGATCCGGTCGGCGACGGCCGGGCTGCCCACGCCTTGGACGCGGATGCCGAAGATGTCCGTCCAGAAGGAGGGCAGCGGCGCCGCGGGTTCAGGTGTTCTCGTGCCGTTCAGTCCTGCGACCAGGACGGGAGCAGCGATCTTGGCGGTATCGGTCGGGGTGGCCCAGTGCTCTACCCGGCGAGGCTCCGTGCCGGCGCGCCGGTCCGGGTAGCGTGCCACATCACCGACTGCAACCACGTGTTCCGTCCCGAGCACCCGCAGCTGCCGGTCGCACAGCACGCCGTCGGTCAGGTCGAGGCCGTTGCCGGCCAGCCACTCGACGTTTGGCTGCGAACCTACCGCCTCAATCACGGCATCGGCGGGCACCTCGCGTCCGCCGGTCGAAGCGGACCCCGGCGCAACGCTGCGGTCCGTCGGTTCCATCGTCCTGCCAGGTGAACGCGGCGACGCGTTCGCCCGAAGGCACTCGACGCCGCGTGCGGTCAGGAAGCTGCGCATGCCCTCGCTGAGTTCGCGGCCGAGCGCGCGCTGCATCGGCCCGCTGCCGCCCTCGATCAACGTCACCCTGCAGCCCAGTAGCGTGGCGGTGGCAGCAACCTCGCAGCCGATGAATCCTGCACCCACCACCACGATCCGGGCATCCGGCCGCAAATCTCGGTGCAGTCCCAGCGCGTCCTCCAGGGTGCGAATGACGTGCCGGCCGTGCAGCGGCCCGGGCACCCGGACGCGCGCCGGCCGCAGCCCGGTGGCGACCACCAGTCCGTCGTAGCCCAACCGTTCGCCGGTAGCAAGCGTCAGGGTCCGGCCCGCGAGGTCCGCGCCGGTCACCGGCGCACCAAGCTTCCAAGCGATGTCCGCTGCGCTGCGGCGCTGCCGCAGCGCGACCGTCGCGAGCGCTTCCTGGATCGAGCCGGGCGACTTCAACAGTTCCTTCGAGAGCGGAGGCCTGTTGTAGGGAGGATGGACTTCCCCGCCGATGACGATGATCTCCTCCTCCCAGCCGGCCGATCGTAGTTGTTCCGCGGCGCGCAAACCTCCCATCGAGGCTCCCGCGACGGCGATTCTGCGGGCCATGATCAGTCCTTGAGGAAGATTGCTTGGACAGGGCAGACGTCGATGGCTTCTTCGACCTCATCCAGGAGCGAGTCGTCGAAGGTCGGCTCGTATTCGAGGACGCCATCCGGGTTCATCCGGAATACTTCCGGAGCGGCGATGGCGCACTGTCCGTGGTTGTCGCACAAGCTGCGATCGACATCAACGGTCTTCATGGGGATCCTGCTTTCTGTTGGCGCTGTAGTGCTGTGAGTGCTGTCCGCCGGTCAGCCCCGTCGGGTAAAGCCGATCGGCAGGCGGGTGGGGCCGGTGTTGCCGGAATCCGGCAGCCACTCGTCTCCCCCAATCAGGTGCGGGTCGGCCATCCGGCTGGCCAGCAGCGGCAGGGCCTCGCTCATGTCCGCTCGCGCAACGAAATGGCCCAGGCAGTGGTGCACACCGCCGCCGAAGCCGTAATGCGGTGCGTGCTCGCCTAGCAGGTCCATCTCGGGGTTGGGGAAGGCCAGCGGGTCGGTGCCCGAGGACTGGGTAAAGAGGTGGACGGTGGTGCCCTTTGCGATGAAGAGGTCCTGGTAGGTGAAGTCCTCCACTGCTTCCCGGGTGACCCACGTGACCGTTGGATTGGTCCGCATGACTTCTTCGACGGCCTTGGCGCCCAGCTCCGGACGCTCCGCCAGCAGGCCCCACTGCTCCGGGTTGCGGATAAAGGACTGCATCGCCAGTCCTAGCTGGTTGCGGGTGGTGTCCATGCCGCCGAAGATCAGCAGTACCAGCGCGTTGCGCAGCTCTTCGTCGCTGAGCCGATCGCCGTCGCGGCTGGCCAGCACCAGGCGGCTGACGAAGTCCTCGCCGGGATTGGCCTGACGATCCTTGATCAGCTCGTCGGCGTATTCGTATAGCTCCGCGACCGCGGCCTCGACCTTGTCCAGATCCTGCTTGAAGGTCACTCCGAGGGCCAGCCCCACTGTGGAGGCCAGCCGGGCGATCTTCGGCCATTCGCTCTCCGGAATGCCCAACAGGATGGTGAGCACCCGGGTGGCGTAGGGCTCAGCGAAGTCACGGATGAACTCACACTCGCCCTTGTCGATAAACGCGTCGATCAGCTCGTTGGCCAGGGCCTGGAACCGCGGGACCAGATCCTTGATCAGCCGCGGCGAGAACGCCGGATTGAGCAGTCGGCGGATGCGGTGGTGGTCCTCGCCTTCCAGCACCAGCAGATTCTTGGTCCACCAGTCGTAGAACAAGCCGCCGTGCACCCCGTTGTGGGCCGGCCACTGGGCACTGCCCTGCTTGAGCTTGGGGCTCTTGAGCAGCTTGCTCACCTCGTCGTACCGCAGCACGGCGATGCCGTAATTGGTCTTCGCGTACCAGCTGGCCTCGCGTGCGTTGCGCAGCTCTTCGGACTGCATGGCGAACGACGGGTCCGAAATATTCAGGTACGGAACGTCAACAATGGGCGTACTCATGGTTGGAACCTTTTCCTCGTCTTGCTATAGGTGAATTGCTGGGCTGGAAGGCCCGGACTGTGCTGCTAGTCGCTGTGCTGCTAGGTGGAAAGCGACCCGGCAGGTATCGCATCTCCTGCAGGCGCGTCGCCCTTGAGGTAGGGCTTCTTCCAGACCATGTAGATCAGGCCCACAACCACCACCCCGACGGCGGAGATCAGCACCAGGTAGTTGACGAACCAGCCCGCCTCGGGCGTCCGCGGCCACGCCATATTGACCATGCCGATCACGCCCCAGGTCAGGGCGGCGATGTTGATAGGGATGCCCCAAGCACCAAGCTGGAAGGCCCCGTTGGCCTTCCACCCCTTGAGCTTGGCCCGCAGCGAGGCCAGGACCACCATCTGGAAGCCCATGTACATGCCCATCGCGGCGAACGAGATGATGGTGACCAGGGCGTCTTCGGACACCTTGGAACCCACCACGATGATGGCCGGGACCAGGCCGGCCAGCAGCAGAGCGTACGGCGGAACGTGGCGGGTTTCGCTGAACTTGCTCAGCAGCTTGCTGCCCGGCAGGATGCCGTCGCGGGCCATCGAGTAGGCCAGCCGCGAGGACGCTGCCTGCAGGCTCAACGCGCAGGACACGAAAGAGATCAGCACAATTCCGAGGACAACCTTGAAGCCAACCGGTCCGAAGGCCGAGAGCAGCACGTTGCCAATCGGGTCGGAGTCCGCACCGGAGATGACGGCGCCGAAGTCCGGCACGGCCAGGATCAGGGACAAGCACACGAACATCGCGGCGAAGCCGCCGATGTAGATGGTCATCCGCATGGCCTTGGGGATCCTCACTCCCGGGTTCGGCACCTCTTCGGCTACGTCGCCGCAGGCTTCGAATCCGTAGTACTGGTAAATGCCGATCAGGCCGGCAGCGGCGAAGGCGATGAAGTAGTTACTGCCTTCTCCTGCCCCAAACGTCTGGAACAAGACGCTGAGGTCATGGTGGCGGGCAGTGGTCAGCAGCCAAACACCGACGGCGATGGCGCCGCCCAGCTCCGCCAGCAGGCCCAGCATGGCTACCTTGCTCAGCACCTTGGTGCCGCCGAGGTTCAAGACGGTGGCCAGCGCGATGACCACGAGCGCAGAAATGATGACCGAGTCAACGGTGCTTTCCAGGCCCAGGAGCATGCTGAGGAACGGTCCGGCCCCGTAGGAGACGCTGGCGATGGTCGCCAGCAGGGCACACAGGTAGATCCAACCGTTCATCCAGCCCCACTTGCGGCCCCAGAGGCGCCGCGCCCAGGGGTAGACGCCGCCGGCCACCGGGTAATTGGAAACGATCTCGCCGAACACGGTGGCGACCAGCAACTGGCCCACGCCGACAATCACCAGGGACCAGAACATGGGTGGCCCCGCGATGCCCAGCGAGGCAGCGAAGAGCGAGTAGATCCCCACGACCGGGGACAGGTAGGTGAAGCCCAGGGACACGTTCCCCCAGAAGGTCATTTCGCGCTTGAATTGCTTCTCATACGAGTAGCCAAGGCTGGCAAGGTGCTCGGCGTCTTCATCGACGCCCTGACCTCCAGCGGGTCTCGTCATTTCGGCTGACATTGCGCTCCTTCAAAACGAATAGTCAGTGCGGTGGACGGTGCACAGGAGTCTGCCTCCTCCGCTTGTGATTGAGATCACAGTAACGGCGATCACGGAAAAACCCTACAAATGAATGTTTTGTTTGGCAAGGGTTTCTTTCGCAGACAGTTCCCGTCAGCCACAGGGGCGATTTATGGGTGAAACTATTGACTTTTGCCGGGGCGGCGATCCGGCCGCTCCGATCGGATGCACACAGATGCCTGCCGCCGCCACCGAAAAGATGCATCGACGAAGCTTTTAGCAGGCAACCCGCCGAAGATTTTCTGCGGACCACGAACTGGCGAAGCCAGCGAAGCCAGCGAAGCCAGCGAAGAGTTCATTGGATGAAACGACCAAGGCTCTGGCCCGGATGTCCAATCTCAGCCTGATGGCGCTGCCGTAAACTCGACGGCACATCATGATTTCCGGAAGGACCGATCCGTGCCTGACTCGTCCCGCGCTTCGGCGCCCGCGGCAACCGATAGGCCCCTCGAAGGGCTGCTGGTAGCAGATTTCTCCCGGGTTCTCGCCGGACCGTTGGCCACCATGACCCTGGCTGATCTTGGCGCGCGGGTCATCAAGGTGGAGCGCCCTGGCGCAGGCGACGACACCCGCAGCTGGGGCCCGCCGTACTCCCCTACCGGCGCCACGTACTTCGAGAGCGTAAACCGCAATAAGGAATCGATCTGCCTGGACCTGACGGAGCCCGGGGACCGACTTCTGGCGAGGAAACTGGCGCTGGCTGCGGACGTCGTGGTGGAGAATTTCAAACCCGGCGGGATGGACAAGCTTGGGCTGGGGTATGCGGAGCTCTCCACAGGGAACCCGGGCCTGGTCTACGCTTCCATCTCCGGTTTCGGTTCAGCCGAGGGCGCTGCCCTTCCCGGCTACGACTTCATCGTGCAGGCGGTCGGCGGCCTGATGAGCATCACCGGCGAAGCGGATGGTTCACCCTATAAAGCGGGTGTCGCCCTCGTTGATGTGCTGACTGCGAAGGACACCACCATCGGGATCCTCGCGGCGCTTAACGCCCGCGCCGCCTCCGGGCTTGGCCGCCGGCTGGAGGTCAATCTGTTGTCCAGCCTGCAGGGTGCCCTGGCCAACCAGGCCCAGGCGTATCTGGGCGCAGCCAAGGTCCCCCAGCGAATGGGCAACGAGCACCCCTCCATCGTTCCGTACCAACTGCTGAACTGCGCCGACGGCCCGTTGGCCGTGGCCTGCGGCAACGACGGGCAGTTCCGCCAACTGGCTAGCGTCTTGGGAATTCCCCGGCTCGCGGACGACGCGCGCTTCGCCACCAACAGCGCTCGGGTCCAACATCGCAAGGAACTCATTCCATTGTTGGAGCAGGCCCTCTCCTCGGCATCAGCCTCGGTGTGGCAGGACAAGCTGACCGGCGTGGGTGTTCCTGCCGGTCCTGTCGCCAGCATCGACGAGGGAATCAGCTACGCCGAGTCACTCGGGCTGGCTCCCACCATCGAAGTCCATGATGCCGCCGGCCGGCCCGTCGGCCGGCAGATCCGCCACCCGGTCTCCTGGAGCCCCGCGTTTGAACCGCGCACGGCAGCCCCGCCCGCGCTCGGCGAGCATACCGAATCCGTGCTGGAGTGGCTGCACGCTCTGGACTAAACGTCAGAGCCCTCGCCGACGCAAGGCCAGCCACAGGTGCGCGGCAACATCCGGATCGTCGAGGGCCACTCCGAGCAGTCGCTCGGCCACGGCCATTCGGTGGCGCAGCGAATTCCGGTGGACCTTCAGCTGACGGGCGGCATCCTCCCAGCGGCCCTGATGGCGCAGGTAGGCCGCCACGGTCTCCAGGAGTTCGGCGCGAGGGTACTCCGCCAGCGCAACGACCCACGCATCGGCTCGTGCCTCCTCATCAGCCGCCATGTCCACCAGCGTGCCGGCGGGAGCGGCAACCGCAGCACGGTGCACCGCGGCCATCGCACCGGCGACGTCTTCCAAACCGAGTGGTTCGGTCCAGGCGGCAGCCGTGTCAACGTCGAGGGGCGCGGGCGCTGACGCCGCCCCGGCAGGGCCGGCGGGTCCCCTACCGCCCGTCCAGGCCAGAAATTCACCGTCTGCATTCGCATCATCGTGCTGGGGCGCTGACGTCAGTTCAGCCAGCCCAGCATCCAACAGGAAGTAGGCCACTGCGTCGTCGTCGTAGCGAAGCATGCAGCCGGCCACCGCCGACGACGGCAGGGTGCCGCCCTCGGCGCGCTGGAGCCGGGACACCGCGCCGGCGAGCGCAGGCAGGGAGTCCGCCGTCGGACTGCGCATGGCCAGCACGCGGACGCGTTCCGGCAGCGGCCCGAGATTTCCGTCCCCGGCCACCAGTCTGGCGGCCTCCACTTGGCCCTTGGCAATCAGCTTCGCGACAACGGAACCCAGCGCCGCCGTCGTGCCCAAGAGTTCGTCGCGCTGCTGGGCTTTCAGTGCCAGCAAGACGCACACCGTCATGATGATCTGCCGGTCGGCTTTGGTCAGGGTACGGCCGGATCCGATCGCGAGGAAACCGTCGATCCGCCCTCCGACCAGGATCGGATACTCCACAACGGGCGTGCCGTGCAACCAGAAAGTTGCCGCGGAATGGGTGCCGGCAACGTTGAGCCGTGCGGTTTCCAGCTTGAGATGCGGCAGCAGCGAGAGCGCACTCGCCGGCCAGACCGTGGCTTCTGTTCCGTCGCCGGCGGGCAGGTAGGCCACCCAGCCGCCCAGGGCCTGTGCCAGACCCTGCACCACGGACGGCAAAGCATCCGCGCGCATCGTCGCCCGGGCCAGCGCGGTCTGCGTTCCCAAGTTCGCTATCAGTCCGGCCTGATCACTGCGCGATGCCAGTTCCCAGAACATCCGCGAGACATCCAGGAACGGTACGCCGTCGGGGACTACCAGCAATTCCACCCCTGCGGCAGAGCAAGCGCGGACCAGTTCCGGCGGCACGCTGTCCAACCCTTCGCCCAGTCCCAGCCCCAAGGCAGCCACACCTTTGGCCGCCAGCCGCTGGACGTAATCGTCCGCTGCATCGGCGGTTCCGCCCAGCGGTATGCCGGTCGTCAGGAGCAACTCCCCGCCCTCCAGGTAGGCGCCGGGATCCGCCAGCTCGGAGACGTGGACACCGGAGAGCTGAATCCCCGGCACGGGTCCGGGAATTGCTGGCCGGAGCGAATCTCCAAGTTCATTGCTGAGCTGGGCAAGGGAAACCATGGACTGATTATCCAATAGAACCCGACATCCTGGGCAGAACATCCGATGACCGGGCGCGGATCCTGCGTCTAGCGTTGCCCTATGACCGAACGCCTCACCTCCGCTGCCAGCGCGCCCGCCGTCGACCTCCCCCAGTCCCGCCACCTCGCCACCGCCATCCCCCGGCCCCCGTTCCCTGGCCCTGCACCGAGAACGTCAGGCCCACGTGAGCGGCGGATTCGGCATCACGCTGCCGGTCTTCGTGGCGAGCGCCGGCACCTCGACCCTGGAAGACGTCGATGGCAACACGTTCATCGATCTCGCGTCCGGCATCGCCGTCACCAGCGTGGGGGCGGCGAACCCGGTGGTGCGCGAGCACGTTGCCGCGCAGCTCGACCTGTTCACGCACACCTGCTTCATGGTGACCGAGTACGAAGGGTTCGTGCGCGTCGCCGAGTGGCTGAACGCGCACACGCCAGGCGACTTCGAGAAGCGCACCGCGCTGTTCAGCACCGGCGCCGAGGCGGTCGAGAACGCGGTGAAGATCGCCAGAGCGCACACCGGTCGTCCTGGAGTGCTCGTGATCGACGAGGGCTACCACGGGCGTTCGCTGCTCACGCTCGCCATGACGGCGAAGGAGCATCCGTACAACGTCCTTCGGCCCGTTCCCGACGAGGTGGTGCGAGGGCCGGCCAACCCGCTGCGCCCGGTGCCCCGCAGAGGCCGGGGGCGGAGCTCCGCGAGCCGCGCCCTCGCCTCGGTCGAGGCCACACCTCGTCGCACGCACGGCGCCGATCACTTCGCCGCCCTGGTCATCGAACCGATCCAGGGCGAGGGCGGCTTCGTGGTGCCGGCCCCCGGATTCCTCGTCGGTCTGCGCGAGCTCGCCGACCGGTACGGCATCGTGCTGGTGATCGACGAGATCCAGGCCGGCATGGGCCGCACCGGACGACTCTTTGCCAGCGAGCACGAGGGCGTCGCCGGGGACCTCACCCTTACCGCCAAGGCTCTGGCCGGCGGGCTTCCGCTCAGCGCCGTCACCGGACGCGCCGAGCTGATGAACGCGGCCCACGCCGGTGGACTCGGCGGCACCTACGCAGGAAACCCGCTGGCCTGCGAGGCGGCACTGGCGGTCTTCGGAGCTTCGAGGACGGGACCCTGCTGCCGCGGCCGCGCATCGAGGCGGTCGCACGCGAACTCCTCGAGCCGCTGCTCACCGAGATCGCCGCCGTGGCCGAGGTCCGCGGCCGCGGCGCCATGCTGGCCGTCGAGTTCGCCGACCGTGGACCCTCGCCCCGCGCGCGGACCTGGCCAAGGAGATCTCCGCCCTGCCACGCGCGGGCGTGCTCACCCTGACCTGCGGCACCCACGGCAACGTCATCCGACTGCTGCCGCCGCTGGTGATCGGCGAGGAGCTACTCGCGACGGCCTGCGGTGCTGCGCCGTCCATCCTCGACGTCGCCGCCGAGAGAACGGCCAGCGCATCAGCCGTTCCCCCCCTGAACTACTTCGGGGACACATCGCCATGACGCCTCACCATCCATGACCACGAAACCCACCAGCTGGACCAGACCTGATCGACTTCGATGCGCTGCTCACCGAAGAGGAGCGCCGCTGCGGGATAACGTTCGCTCCTTCGTCGACAGCCGCGATCAAGCCGAACATCGCCGACTGGTACGAGGACGCGGTCTTCCCGCTGGAGATCGTCCCCGAGATGGCCAAGCTCGGCCTGCTCGGCATGCACCTGAAGGGCTACGGCTGCGCCGGCCGCACCGCCGTCGAGTACGGGCTCGCCGCTGCCGGAGCTCGAGGCCGGCGACTCCGGCCTGCGCACCTTCGTCTCCGTGCAGGGCTCGCTGGCCATGAGCGCCATCTACAAGCACGGCTCCGAGGAGCAGAAGCAGGAGTGGCTGCCGCAGATGGCCGCCGGCGAGGCGATCGGTTGCTTCGGCCTGACCGAGCCCACCGCCGGGTCGGACCCGTCGAGCATGACGACCTTCGCCCGCCGGCGACGGCGACGACTGGGTCCTCAACGGCGCCAAGCGCTGGATCGGCCTGGCCTCCGTCGCCCAGGTCGCCGATCATCTGGGCGCAGACCGACGACGGCGTCCGCGGCTTCGTCGTCCCCACCGAGACCGCCGGGATTCACGGCCACGCCGATCGAGCCCAAGCTGTCGATGCGCGCCTCCATCCAGTGCGACATCGAACTCACCGACGTGCGTCTGCCCGCCGACGCGGTGCTGCCGAACGCCAGTGGCCTGCACGGGCCGTTCTCCTGCCTGAACGAGGCCCGTTACGGCATCATCTGGGGCGCCATGGGTGCGGCCCGTGACGCCTCGAGGCCGCCCTGGACTATTCCAAGGACCGGATGCAGTTCGACAAGCCGCTGGCCGGCTACCAGCTGACCCAGCAGAAGCTCGTCGACATGGCGCTGGAGATCAACAAGGGCTTCCTGCTCGCCCTGCACCTCGGCCGGCTGAAGGACGCGGGCACGCTGCAGCCGCACCAGATCTCGGTCGGCAAGCTGAACAACTGCCGCGAGGCCATCGAGATCGCCCGCGAAGCCCGCACCATCCTCGGCGGCAACGGCATCACCCTCGACTACTCGCCGCTGCGCCACGCGAACAACCTCGAATCGGTGCGCACCTACGAGGGCACCGACGAGGTCCACACGCTCATCCTCGGCCAGCAGCTCACCGGCGTCGCCGCCTTCCGCTGATGAGGCGGCGACCGCGAGCAAAGGAGCATCATGACCGCACTGAGCGTTCCAGTCGTCTGCGTCACTTCATCGACGGCAGATGGCATGACGGCAACGGCCGCGAATCGCCAGACTAACCCGACCCGTCCGGCCGCAGGTGGTCGCGGAAGGCCGGCGGCCGGCGCAGCCGAGGTCGACGTGCCATGGCGGCGGCGCCGCGCGCCCGCGCGGACTGGGCCGACGCCGATCCACGAACGCGCGGCGGTCCTGCTGCGCGCTGCCGTCATCATCGAGCAGCACGCGAAGACTGGGGCCCCGAGCTGGCCCGTGAGGAGGGCAAGACCCGGGTCGAGGGTAGAGGCGAGGTGCTGCGCGCCGCCCAGATCCTGCGGTACTACGCGGCGGAGGGCGACCGGTAGGCTGGGGAGTGTTCTCGTCGCCCCGCCGCGGTGAACGGATCCTGGTCACCCGCAAACCGCTCGGCGTCGTCGGCGTCATCACCCCGTTCAACTTCCCCATCGCCATCCCGGCCTGGAAGATCGCCCCCGCGCTGGTCTACGGCAACACGGTGGTGTGGAAGCCCGCCACCGTCGTGCCGCTGCTGGCGATGCGGCTGGCCCAGGCGCTGGACGACGCCGGGCCTGCCCGCCGGCGTGCTGAACCTGTCGTGATCGGCCGGCGCCATGGGCGGCGAGCCTCGTCAACCACCCGGGCGTGGACGGGCGTCACCTTCACCGGCTCCACCGGTGTCGGCCGTCAACTCGCAGCCACCGCTGCGGCCGCGGCGTTCCGGTCCAGGCGGAGATGGGCGGCAAGAACGCCTCGGTCGTGCTCGCCGACGCCGATCTCGAGCTCGCCGTGGAACAGGTGCTGCTCGGCGCCTTCCGCTCGACCGGGCAGAAGTGCACCGCGACCTCGCGGCTCATCGTGGAGGAGGGCATCGCCGACGAGTTCCTGGCCGATGCGGACGAACGGGTCCGAGCCTGGTAGTCGGGGATCCGACTCGACCCCTCAGTGCAGATGGGACCGGTGGTCATCGGCGGTGCACGAAAGTCCGTGCCGGAGGGCCGCTCGACCGCGCGCGCCCAGGGCGCTTCCATTTGGCCGAGGGGACGTGCGTAGCGTCGACGGGGATCTCGCAGCGGGTCTTCGTGCCACCCACCGTCCTGGAACTGCCCGTCGGACGGACCTGGACGTGTGGCGCGAGGAGCTCTTCGGCCCGGTGTTGTCGGTGCGGCGGGCCAGCACCGCGGAGCACGCCTTCGAGCGGCGAATGACAGCGAGTACGGGCTCTCCGCGGCGCTGTTCACCCACGATCTCGCCCGCGCACTGGAGGCATGGAGAGCTGGACGTCGGCATTCTGCACGTGAACTCCGAAACGGCCGGAGCAGATCCGCACGTTCCGTTTGGCGGGGCCAAGAAATGCGGCTACGGCCCGAAGGAGCAGGGTGCCGCGGCGAAGGACTTCTTCACGCACACCACCACGGTGTACCTGCGCGGCGGCGTGCCCCGCCTGAGTCCCTCCGCCGCCAAACCCGGGCCTGGCCGAAACGTGAGACAGCGACAATCGACGTAGTACGGAGCCAAGAATGAGCTAAAAACAGCATCGAGAACATTTCCAGCCATCCTGGTCATTGGCTCCGGCACGATGGGCTCGCAGATCGCCATGCTTGCAGCCTTTGCCGGCTACAGCGTCACGATCTCAGGACATTTCCGAGGAAATGCTGACCGCGGCGCGTACCGAACTGGGCTCGCGGCTGCAGGCCAGCGTCGCTAAGGGCAAGCTCTGCAGACGACGCCAACGCCGCGCTCGTGCACTGTCCTTCACCACCGATTTGGCAGCCGCGGCCAACGCGGACTTCGTCATCGAGGCCGCCACCGAACGCCTGGACATCAAGCGGCGATCTTCGCCCGGCTCGGCGTACTAGCGCCCGCTCACGCCATTCTGGCCACCAATTCTTCGACTCTCGGCTCGTCCAAGGTGGCCGCGGCCAGCGGCCGGCCCACGCAGGTCTGCAATATGCACTTCTTCAACCCCGCGCTGGTGATGAAGTGTGTGGAAGTGGTGCGGAACCCGGAGACTTCGGATGCCACGGTCGCGATCACGATTGAATTGGCACGGCGACTGGGCAAGGAACCGGTGTTGATCAACCGGGAGGTTCCCGGATTCGTCGCCAACCGACTAATGGCTGCGGTCCAAAGAGAGGCGCTGTTCTTGCACGATTCGGGGGTCGCTAGCATCGAAGACATCGACACGACCGCCCACACCGCGTTCGGTCACCCGATGGGACCCTTAGCGTTGATGGACATGGTGGGCCTCGATGTCATCGACTTCATCGCTCAGGCCACCTATGACGAAACCGGCGACGAGGCAGACCGTCCGCACCCGGCCATTACCGAGTTGGTTGCCAAGGGCCGGCTCGGCCGTAAGACCGGCCGAGGCTGGTATGACTATTGAACCGAAGGCCGCACGGCCGCCGAAGTACCATCAAGCAATGAGAGTCCCATCCGCCCCAAAGACCATGAGGTAATAGTGCCTGCACCTACCGCGGATGTCCTGGCAACCCAGGTCTCCGCCCGCCCCCGCATCCTGGTCAGTTGTTCCCTGAGCGGACCGGAGAACGACGCTTGGTTGACCGAAGACTTGACTGCCTACGCTGACAACGTCGCCCATGAACTGCACACCCAGGACACGGACTTCGAGCTCTTGGACGTGGGAGCTGCTGCGTCGCAAGAGAAGGACGCAAGGACACTTCTCGACGGGTTCGACGGTCTACTGGTCCTCGGCGGCGGGGATATCCATCCGTCCCTCTACGGACAGCACCCGATAGCGGCGCCCGGCTACGGAGTGGATGCGCGCGTCGACGAGGCGGAGATTGCGCTGGTTCGGGCCGCTGTTGCCTCCGGGTTGCCGGTGATGGGGATCTGCCGCGGCTTGCAGGTCATCAACGTTGCTCTGGGCGGGACTCTCGTCCAGGACTTAGGTCCCAATTCCATCCATCAAGTGCATACGGAAGCTCCGGGCATGAGCGAGCATGAGGTAGTGATACAGCCTGACACGCTGCTCGCCTCGGCTCTGGGTGCGGGAAACGTGATGGTCCGCTCCGGTCACCATCAGTCGGTCCAGGATCTCGGCGTTGGGATGCTCGCCACGGCAGAGGCACTTGACGGGGTCATTGAAGCCATCGAACACGAGGATCGCTGGATCCTGGGAGTGCAGTGGCATCCCGAGGATCCTGGCACGGTATGCCGGGCAGCTTGCCGCGCTGATGCGCGCCTTCACCGACCAGTGCCGACAAAGCGAGCCCCCGGCCCCGCTCCCCGGCGAGCAATCGCTCTCCGCCTAATTGTCCGCAGGAACAAACTCCCCTGCTACGACGCGGCCCAGCAGTTCCGTGAGCAGATCCACGCCGGCGAGCATATCGTCGTCGTTGGTCAGCTCCTTCTCATTGTGTGAGATGCCGTCCACACTGGGCACAAACAGCATGATGGTGGGGACGATGTCCTTCATATTGGTCGAATCGTGCCCGGCGAGCGTGCGGACCGTCCCGTACGTGAGATCCAATGCCTCCGCACTCTTGGCTGCCAGCCGCAGGCCGGATTCGTCGTAGGCCTTGGCGGCCCAGACATGTTCGGCACCGCGCTCGATCCGCACGCGGGCGCGCGCCTCGATCTGGGCGACGCGTCGGTGCAGCTCGGCGTCCGCTGCCGCGAGGACGTCCGGGTCGGTGCTGCGAACGTCCACCAGCAGCTCCACCCGATTGGCCACTACCACCGGCGAGTTCGGGTAAACCGTGAACTCGCCGCAGGACGTGATCACGGCGTGATCGTCCGTACTGAATTCGTCGGCGATATCCCGCGCCGCGACCACCAGCGACGAGGCCCCGAGCAATGCGTCCTGCCGGTCGGCAATAACCGTGGCGCCGGTGTGCGCCTGCTCGCCGTGCACGATGAACTCGTATTTGTTGGCGCCCCAGGTGGACTCGACCAGACCAATGGTCAGCCCGTTGTCCTCCAGCGACCTACCCTGCTCAATATGGATCTCCACGTAGGCAGCGACATCCAGAGAAAAGTCGCCGACCGTGCCGATCGCTTCCAGCGCTTCGCGCACCGTAGTGCCGCACGGATCTGTGGTGGACAGGACTTTCTCGGCCGGCAGCTTGCCGGTGAACACCGAGCTGCCCATCATGGAAGGCTTAAAGCGGCAGCCTTCCTCGTTGAACCAGTTGATCACCGCAATATTGAATAATGGCGCGGCATCCACGGCCCCGAAGTTCTCGGCGCCGGTGTCTGCCTCCGAAGCCATCCGTTTCTTCAGCCGGATCGCCGCATGGGCTCCGGCCAGCACGCCGTACGCGCCGTCGAAGCGGCCGCCGAATGGCTGCGAATCCAGATGCGAGCCGACGGCGATGTACGGCGCGCCGGGTACCAGCTCAAGCAGCGCAAATTGGTTGCCCACCGCGTCATAGCGGACCTCGAAACCGTGTCCCTCGACCAACCCGCGGAACCAGTTCCGCGTCTGCCCGTCCGCAGGGGTCCCTGCCTGACGGTCCACTCCACCGCCCGCCGTGGCACCATACGTGCTCATTGATCGGAAATCGTGCAGGAAGGAGCGGGCGTCGTGCATTGGAAATTCCGGCTTGCTGCGAGGCGGTGATGGTCATGATTGCACTCCTAAAGGTTCTGGTTTCTCCGAAAGCACTCCGCTGCCGGCTCCGACGCCTGGCGGGAGCGCGGACAGCGGCTCCATGTGGGGGCCGGAATCGGAACGCGGCCCGGGGCTGAGAGCCGGGTCCGCGTCTATGCTGTCGAACGTAAATTCGCCGCCAACGATCGTGGCAAGGACCTTGAGCGCGGAAATGTCGGCAGCATCCAGCGGTGAGCCGGACAGCACTGCGAAGTCCGCGAACTTCCCCCTGCGTAACGTGCCCTTCTCGCTGGACGCGCCCGTTGCCTGGGCTGCCCAGTCGGTGTAGGTCCGCAGCGCTTCTTCTGCGGTCAGGCCCTCGGATGTACCACCGAGTATCAGTCCTTGTTCGGTACGCCGGTCCACCCACGACTGCATGGCGCGCAGCACATTGTTATCCGCCACAGGCAGGTCGGAACTGCCGGCAACCAGGATGCCGGCGTCCACCAGCGAGCGTCCCCGGTAGAGCCAGCCCTCGCGCCCGGCGCCAACCAAGGCAGCAAACTGATCGCCCAGCGGGCCAATGAACGCGGCCTGCGGGGTGACCGCGATCCCGGCCGCGGCTACGGGCGCCAGCTGGTCCGGCCGGGAAATGCCGAAGTGCTCAATCCGGTTGGGCAGGTGGTTCCGCCCGTAGCGCTCCTGGCAGCCGGTAATGATGTCGGTGGCCAGGTCAATGGCCGCGTCTCCGATGGCATGCAGCGCGATCGGCCAGCCGGCGCGGTAGGCCTCGTCCACACGTTCGCGGTAGGCCTGGGGTGAATCCAGCAGGTAGCCGGTGTTGTGCTGGTGGCCGCAGTAGTCCTCGGTCACGGCCGCCGTGGCGCCCAGCAACGAGCCGTCCATAAACACCTTTACCGGTCCCAAGGACACCCACTCGTCGCCGAAACCGGCAACCACCCCTAGGTCCAGACCGCGGCCGTTGCCAGTTCCGTGCATGTCGCCGGCGTTGGCCTTAATCGGCCGCAGCGAGTCCAGCGCGGGCATCAGTTGGGCGCGGGCGCGGAGCTTGCCGGCCTGCTTAGCTTTCACATAGGCCTGGACTTCCACCGGGCTGTGCCCGATCCAGCCGCCCCCGATGCCTGCCTCAGTGAAACTGGTGATTCCTTCGGCCGCGTAACGCGTGGTCGCCGCGTCCAGGGCCTCGACAATCCGCTCCACCGGATAAGGCAGCAGCAGGTTCTGGATCAGCTGCTGCGCGGATTCCTCGACGACGCCGGTCGGGCAGCCGCCCGGGCCGCGAAGCACGGCGCCGCCCGTTGGATCGGTGAAGCCGGGTTCAAAGACACCAGCCAGCCGCAAGGTGGCGGAGTTCGTGATGGACAGGTGGCCCGAGACATGCCGCAAGTACAGCGGCCGGTCGCCGGTGATCTCGTCCAGCCGGCGGATGTCCGGGAAGGCCCCGCCGTGATGCTTGTGGTTGAACCCGGTGCCGTTGACCCAAGCGTCGGGTTGGTCCTCGAGCCGCCGGACCTCGGCTTCGAGCAGTGCGTACAGTTCCTCGAGGCCGCGGGCCCGGTCCAGTTCGACGACTCCCAAGCCCAGCCCCCACCAGGTGGTGTGGCAGTGCGCATCAATGAAGCCGGGCACCACCACGGCACCGCCCAGCCGAATCTCACGCGCTGCAGTGCAGCCGTCCAGCTCCTCGTCGAAGCCCGCAATACGTCCGTTGAGCGCGCCGACGGCGTGGGCACGGGGACGCTCCGCCTCGAGGGTGAGGATTTCGGCGTCGCGCAGGATCAGGTCCAGTTTCATCGTGTTCCTTCCCCCGCCCTGGCAAAGGAAGTGCCGGCGCCAGCCGCACTCGGCCCGACGGAAACCAGGCCCGCGAGCTCCTCCGGTGCGTTCGCGGTACCCGGCGGCATGGTCTCCGGATCCGTGACCAAGTGCAGCAGCGCCAGCCGCCCGCTGGACAGGGCACGCTCCAGGGCCGGACCAAATTCCGCGGCCGTTTCGACCCTTTCGCCGTGCCCTCCGAAGCAGCGGATCCAGTCAGCGAAATCGGGGTTGACCATTGAGGTCCCGGACGGCCGCTCCGGGTAGTGCTTGCGCTGATGCTGCACGATTGTGCCGTAAATGCCGTTGTCCACCACGATCACCAGCGGGGCGGCACCGTGCGCCGCGGCCACTGCCAGTTCCTGCGCGTTCATCATGAAATCGCCGTCACCGCAGACCGCCACCACCTGCCGGCCAGGTGAGATCAGAGCGGCGGCGACGGCGGCGGGAACAGCCAGCCCCATGGCTCCGTTGCGCGGCCCGATCATCGAGCCAGCGGCCTGGTGGGTCAGGTAGCGGTGGCCCCAGATCGTCGCATTGCCCGCGCCGTACGTCACCACCTTGTCCGCGGGCAGCCGGTCTTCCAGCACGCCGAAGGCTACGCCCAGGTCAACTCCGGGGCTGTTGTCCGGACGGGGTGTGGCATACCGGCGCTGGTCTGCGGCGAGAGCTTCCATCCAGCCGCTGCCGCGGGCCCCTCGCACCTCGGCGGCAACAGGAAGTGCGTCAACGAACGACGACGGCGGGACCGCCAACTGCTGGTCGATTCGGCCGGAATGGGTGGCGGCATCCGGATCGGGCAGCACCAGCACGGTCGGTGCGTTGAACCCCTTGGTGTAGCCGTCGCTGAGCACGTCGCTTCGGCCGCAGCCGACGAACACCAGCAGGTCGGCCTCGTCCAACCTTGCGGCGAGGGTGTCTGCCCGCCCGTAGCCCAGCCAGCCGGCCCACGCCGACGAAGAATGCGGAACCACGTCATAGGCGCGCCAATCGGCCGCCACGGGGATCTGCGCCTCGGCCGCCCATTGGGCGAGCCTCCCACCGTCGTCGCCCCAGCCGTCGCCGCCGGCGATGATCAGCGGACGGGCAGCCGCGGCCAGCCGGCCCGCCAGTTCCTCCATCGCGGCCGGCGGCGGCACGGCACTTGCGAGCGCGCGCGGCGGAACTGCACCGGCGTCGGTCGCCCGGACCAGCACATCCTCCGGCAGACCGATCACCACCGGACCGGGCCGGCCGGAGACGGCCAGGTGCATCGCCTCGGCCACGATTTCCGCGGCGCGGTGTTCGTCGTCGAGCACCACCACGCGTTTGGCGGTCGTCGAAAACCAGCCTTCCAGGCTGAATTCCTGGAACGAGTCCCGTCCCCTGTCGGCCACCGGGATCAGGCCGACGAAGAGCACCAGCGGCGTCGCGTCCTGCCACGCTGTATGCACGGCAATCATCGCGTTCGCCGCACCCGGCCCGCGCGTGACCATCGCGATGCCCGGGATGCCGGTCTGGCGCCCCTCGGCCAGCGCCATGAAGCCTGCACCGCCTTCCTGACGGCAGACCACCGTTGACACGGGCGAGTCGTGCAGCCCGTCGAGGACGTCGAGGAAGCTCTCGCCCGGAACCGAATACACGCGGCGGACGCCGTGCGCCTCAAGCTGGCGGACAATCAGGTGGCCGGCGGACTGGGTCATCGTGTGGTGCTCCTTGGTCAGGAAGTTCGTCGTCGGAAGCTGGAATCAGTGCTTGAAGCCGGGCAAGTTCACGCTCATGCGCGGGGCCACGGCACCGGCAACGGCGGTGAACAGGCTGAGGAACACTAGCATCACGGCGGCCGGCCACCAGTGGTTTCCGGCGGACGCCACCAAGCCGGTAGCCAGCAGCGGGATGAAGCCGGAGAGCATGCCGGCGGTGTTCTGCGCGAAGCCCACGCCGGTGTAGCGGGTCCGGGCCGGGAACAAGCCTGTCAGCACCGTGCCGGAAGCCGCGTACGGGAAGGACAGCGTTGCCACGGCGAGGACCATGCCGATAACCACCAACACCGGGTTGCCGCTATCCACCAGCAGGAAAGCCGGAACCGCGGCAAGCGCGGAGGCGATGCCGCCCCACAAGATGACGCGGCTGGCGCCGAACCGCTCGCCCAGGCGGCCGCCCAGGATGAGGACAGGAATTTCGACGATGGCCGCGATCATGCCGCCCAGCAGCATCAGCTGGGCGGAGTAGCCCAGGATGTTCACGCCGTAGTAGACCACGAACGCGGTGACCAGGTAGAAGCCGCCGACGCCCAGCAGGGCCGCGGCCATGCCGATGATGATGTGCTTCCAAGACTCCCGCAACGTGGTCCGGATCGGAGCTTTCTCCACCTGGTCGTGCTCCATGAGCTCCGCGAAGACCGGGGATTCGTCCAGCCGGCTGCGAATGTAGAGCGCAATCAGGAGCATCGGGATGGCGGCCAGGAACGGGATGCGCCAGCCAAAAGAGTTGAAAGTTTCCTGCGAGAAGAACAGCGTCATCAGGAAGAAGCCGCCGGAGGAGAGGATGGTGCCGATCGGTGAACCGATCTGCGGCAGCGCGGCATAGCGGGCGCGGCGTTCCAGCGGGGCGTTCTCGACCACAATCGTCATCGCGCCGGACCACTCGCCGCCCACAAAGAGGCCCTGGGCCACGCGCAGCAGCACCAGCAGCACCGGAGCGGCAATGCCGATGGCGGCGTACGTGGGCAGCAAGCCGATCAGGCCGGTCACCGCACCGATGCCCACGATGGTGATCATCAAGGTCTTACGTCGGCCGATCTTATCGCCCATGGCGCCGAAGAACATGCCGCCCAGCGGACGCGCCACCAGGCCCACACCAAACGTGGCGAAGGATGCCAGCGCCGCTGCCGTAGCGTTCTCGTTGGCGAAGTACTGGACGTTGAACACCAGCGCCGCCGCCGCGCTGAACAGGAAGAAGTCGTACCACTCCATCGCAGTGCCTATGAGGGCACCGATGGAAACCTTCATCGCCTCCTTGTCAGTGATCTGCCGGGTAGCCCCGGCCTCAAGGTTCAAGGTTTCTGACATGGTTCCTCCATGTTTGGTGTTCGGGTGTCCCGCCGCGCTGAACGGCCGCAACGAACTGATAATGCACCCCAGCATTCCAGAGTGTGCCACGTCACACCCGCACGAATCGTCGCAGTTTTTTGAGGCTAGGATGTGCAAAAGCACACGATCGGGGTTGAGCGCACCATGGAAACACCGCAGATTCATCAGAACGACGACGATGCCTCCGCCGCCCGGTGGAACGGCCTGCTGGACCAGCTGTCCGTGGAGACGCTGACGGACCTCTTCATCGAGCGCGTCCTGCAACTCGGCGACTATAGGGACGGCGTCTTGCCGGCCAGCGAGATCCGCCGCACGGCAGCCGCCTCGTTCGAGGCGCTGATCGAAAGCTTGCGTCCGGGCGCAGACAGCGAACGCCTCATGGCTGAGCGGCAAGCCATCTCATTGGATGTTGGCGTCTCCCGCGCTAGGTCAGGCGTCCCCGTGGAATCGCTGATGACCGCCATCCGGATCGATTTCACCGTGATCTGGGGTCAGCTCATGGAGCTGGCGAGTCCTGGCGATGCAGAACTGCTGGTGCGGCGGGCCGAAACGGTGTGGCAGGTGGTGGACTCCTACGCAGCGCAGACCCAAGCCATCTATATCGCTGAGCGCCAGCGCATGGCCCAGGAAGAATCTTCGGTGCGGCAAGGTCATGTGGCCACCATGTTTGGGCAAGTCAGCCCGGCTTCGGAAATGCTCACCCTCATCGCCGACGAGCTCGGCATCGACCAGTTTGCTCCACTCGTTGTCGCGGCCGCAACAACGGACGACGCCGCCGCCCTCCGTGTGGAGGTTGCCTCGGCTTCGCGCCGTGGCTCAGAAATGTTCACCCATCCCCTGCCCGACGGACTGGTGGCCTTCTGGGCGGCCGATGATCGCCCCGGCAGCGCCGCCCGTGAGGCCACCGAGCACATCAAGAACATCCGGTGCGGCTTGATTGAACAGGTCCGCGGCCTCACGAACTTGCGCGTTGCAGCCCAAGCCGCCCGCGCCCTGGCGGCCTTGGTCGACGACGGCGATCAGCGGGCCCTCACCATGCAGCACGACTGGGCGCGACTGGCCCGGCAGCGCCTCTCGGAGACCGGGGTTCCCATTGTGCCCGAAGTCGACGCAGCGCTGGCCCGATGCGGACCGGTGGAACGAGCCCGGCTGGTAGAAGCGGTACGGTCCTACCTGACCACCGGCAGCATCGCCCTGTCTGCAGACCAGCTCTTCTGCCACCGAAACACCCTCATGAACCGCCTGCGCCGCTTTACCGAATTAGTCGGCATCGACGTGACCATCCCCCAACAAGCCGCGCGCCTCGTCGTCGCCTGGTCCTGACCCAGCGTCTCGCGACGCCTGGTAGGTAGCCGAGCTCAAGGGCGAGAACCGCCTCGCGGACCCCGACTTCGACGAGGGGGAGCTGCGATCCGAGCAGCACTGTTGAGGAGCGCTTAATCCCCGCGGTATTTTGACTTAATCGCGCTTAGGTGTTGACATGGACTGCAGGCCCGCCGGTGTTATTGGATCTTCGGGGGGCCGCTCCGAATCGCTCGCGCAGGCCCCCTCGCCTGCCCGCGGACACGGTGCCCGTCTCCCTCTCGGGATTGATTGTTCAGGGCCCGGCGCGTCTCTCGCGCCGCCAGTGTTATAACGCCGCGCATTATGCGCCTGCACCGCCACCGGTGCGCCAATATGGCCGTTCTGTGGATTCGGGGCGTCGAACCTGACGGACAGATCCAATGGATGAGGAGATGCATTTATATGCGAGTCGGAATCATTGGCGCAGGACCCAGCGGCATGGCACAGTTGCGCGCGTTCGAATCAGCCCGGCAAAAGGGAGCCGAAATCCCGGACATCGTGTGCTTTGAGAAGCAGTCCGACTGGGGCGGACAGTGGAACAGCAGTTGGCGCACCGGCCTGGACGCCGCCGGCGAGCCCGTGCACAGCAGCATGTACCGGCACCTGTGGTCCAACGGGCCCAAGGAAGTTCTCGAGTTCTCCGACTACACCTTCGACGAGCACTTCGGCCGGCCGATCTCCTCCTTCCCGCCGCGCGAGGTCCTGTTCGACTACATTGCCGGCCGGGTCCAGAAGTCGGACGTCCGCAAGTACGTCCGGTTCAACACCGTGGCCCGCTGGGTCGACTACAACGAAGCCAGCCAGGAATTCACCGTCACCGTCGAGGACCTCGCGGCGCAGCGGACCGAAACCCATGTGTTCGACAAGCTCGTGGTCTCCACCGGCCACTTCTCCTACCCGAACGTGCCGGCGTTCGAGGGCATCAACAGCTTCCCCGGCGAGGTGCTGCACGCCCACGACTTCCGCGGTGCCGAGCGGTTCGCCGGCAAAAACCTGCTGCTGATCGGCAGCAGCTACTCCGCCGAGGACATCGGCATGCAGGCGCACAAGATGGGCGCTAAGTCCGTCACCTTCAGCTACCGCAGCGGCCCGATGGGCTTCGACTGGCCGGAGTCCGCCGTCGAGCGCCCGCTGGTGACCCGCTTCGAGGGCCGCACCGCGCACTTCAGCGACGGCACCACCGGCGAGTTCGACGCCGTCATCCTCTGCACCGGCTACCTGCACAAGTACCCGTTCCTGCCCAGCGAACTGTCGCTGCAGTCACCGAACCTGCTCTACCCGGGCAACCTCTACAAGGGCGTGGTCTGGCAGCAGAACACCAACCTGTTCTACCTGGGCGCGCAGGACCAGTACTACACCTTCAACATGTTCGACGCGCAGGCATGGTTCGCCCGCGACGTGATGCTGGGCCGGATCGAGCTGCCCTCGCTGGAGGAGCGCGAGGCCGACATCCAGTCCTGGCTGGACCGCCAGGCCGCGCTGCCCGACCACAACGCCGAGGCGGATTTCCAGACCGACTACCTGCGCGAACTGATCGCGCTGACGGACTACCCGGAGTTCGATCTGGACACCGTCGCCGCCCTGCTCAAGCAGTGGATGAAGGACAAGGAAGAGAACATCCTGGGCTACCGGGACAGCCTCCACCGTTCCGTCATGACCGGCACCATGGCCACCCGGCACCACACCCGCTGGATCAACGCCATGGATGACAGCCTGGCCCGCTACCTCAACGGCCCCTCCGAGGACATGGACACCGGAGCCCTGGCCGCCCTGACCGGCGACGCCGAGCAGGCTACCGCCCGGCGGTAGAGCCGGCCTGGCACCGCGTACGACGGCGGGTGGCACGGGAGCACTGCTTCCTCGCCACCCGCCGTCGTCGCCAACCGTGAGACGGCAGCCCCGTGCGTCGTCGTGCTTGGATTCCGCAGGCACTGCTCCAAGCTCCATGAGCGTATTGCTATCGTTTCGTAAGGTTCGTAAGATTTAGCCATGGCTTTCACCTCCTCAAATGAAGCGCGAACCCACTGGGCAGAACTTCTCGACAACGTGCGTTCGGAAGCGGTCCACATCAGCCGCCGTGGCCGAACCGTTGCCGTTCTGGTGGACCCGGATTTCTACCAGCGCGCGGTCGAAGCCTTGGAGGACGCCGAAGATCTGGCGGCAGCACGGGCAGCTCGTGAGGATAACGAGCCGCTAATCAGCCACGAAGAACTGAGGCGAGAGCTCGGCCTCGACCCGTGAGCGGCACGTTCGACGTCCGCTATACCGCGACCGCCGCCAAGCAGATCCGAAAACTCGACAAATCAGCCCAGGCACGCATTGTGCGAACCGTGGAAATCCTGCGGGAAGCGCCTCGTCCACCGGCCAGTAAACAGTTGGTCGGCGGAGACGGCGAACGGCGCATTCGGACCGGCGACTATCGGATCGTCTACGAGGTTCGCGACGAGGAGCTAGTGGTTCTGGTCATCCGGGTTGGCCACCGCCGAGAGGTGTATCGCCAGCATTGATGGCGCGCTCCGGGCGCAGTCTGATGTCGTCAAGGAATAGCGTCCCTGCCACTCAGCGTGCCGCCTCGAAGCTGCGACGGAGGGCCAGCAGGAACTTCAGTCCGGCCGGGGTAAGCTTTCGTCCGCCCAGGAGAAGGTCGCCCTCGAAGAGGCCCAACGAATTGAGCTGGCGCCGCAGCTCGTTATAGATGTCCTCGCCGTCCTCCTCCGTGAGCATGCCGCCGCCGGACGGGCGCAGTCCGGCGTGGAAAAGCTCGGACATCATGGCGTGTCCGCGCTGGCTGCGCGGTATGTGCTGGTCCCCCAGCAGCCAACGCACCAGGGCTTCCAGCCCGACGCGCAAAGCGAGGTTTTCTTGGTCCGCCATGCGGTCGGCGAGGCAGTCCCAGAGGGCGGCATCGTCGTCGTACGTTTTGCGCGCAGCGGGGCTGGGCTGCAGGCGGCCCTTGTATTTGCGCAGCAGCTTCCAATACTGAATGTGCTCGCGCAGCAGCGCGATCGGGGGCACGTTGACCTCACGCGGCGATGCGTAAGTGTCCCAGGGGTAGCCCAGTTCCAGGGCCAGCACCGCCTCGCGCACCACGGCCGGTTTCAGATAGCCGTCCTTGGTGAGCTCCAGGCCATCCTCCCGGGCGCGGTCCAGCAGCCAGCGGACCGGGCGGAGCACCGCGGCGCGATCCTCCGGCGTCGGCGGCTCATCCGCCAGCACAAGGCACATCCGGTCCAGGCTCTTGTTCACCGCGTCCAGATCGAACTCGGTGGGGTCAAAGGCGGTGGGCCTCAACGCTCCGCTCACGTACTGCACCCAGTCGGCGATCTCCTCGTGCTCAGGATCCGACGGGTCGGCCAGGATCCGTAGCTTCTCCTGATAGCCCCAGATGCCGCCGGCGTCCTCCAGCGGGCCGCGGTTCTCCCCGCCGAGGCAACTGATCTGGCCGGCCGGCACAATCGCGTGCCCGGTCACCGTGATCGCGTGCAGCCAGCTGTCGCCGAGGTCGTACTCGTAGACCAGTGTGCTGCCCTCGCCGGACAGCAGCTGCGCCACCGTCATGCCCTCGGCGCTGTCCATGTCCATCTCCTGGGCCGACTCCTCGTCGCCGGCGATCGGCCGGGCCTCGCCGAAAACGCCTTCCGGATGGAACAGATGCAGGTGCCGGTTCTCCCAGCCGAACGCGCGCTGGATTGCCTCGTGCAGCGTGTTGAGCGGCGCGTTCAGCGGAAGCCGCAGCGACCGCCAGATTTCCGGCTCCGAGCCCTCGATGGCAACGCGGATGTCCAGGGCTTTCTCCGATGTGGGCATGCCGCCATTCTTGCAGACGGGTTCCCGGGGCGGAGGAACGCTTCCTTCCTTTACGCCCCGGTTCTGGCATCCGGCCGGTTCTCTCCGATACTCTGCGGCCATGCTCAGCTTGAAGGACATTGACCTGGACATGCTCACCAGCGCGTTGGAAAACGCTGACTGGGACTTCCAGTGCTGGCTGGATCCAGCCACCGGCCAGATCGAGCTGACCGGCGCAGCCGTCGACGGCGGCCTGTCTTCCGAGGAGCTCGAGGAACGCGGTGCGCTGCCGGTGGCGGCTGCGGACCCGCGCCGCGGCTACCGGGACATGGAGGACTTCATCGCCACGGTGGAAGATGAACATGCCCGCGCCACACTGATCCGCGCGATCGAGCAGCCCCACCCGTTTCGCCGTTTCAAAGACGCCGTTTACAACTCCCCTGAGATCGGTCGAGCCTGGTCCGACTTCCACGACCAGCGGATGCGCCACCATGCCATTACCTGGCTGTTGGCCGAAGGCCTGATCACCCAGCAGGAGGCCAGGGACGCGCTGGCCCAGGACCGGCCGATCGAGTGAACGTTCGCTGGCTCCGGCTGCCGCACCACGTTCAGCGGCCGCCTCGCGGGGCTACAGTGGAGCCAGCCGTCAGAATCGAGTGGCAGCGATGGCTTCCAGCACGATCACCCTGTTCCTGGCCGGCGACGTGATGACCGGCCGCGGCGTGGACCAGATCCTGCCGCACCCCGGCGCCGCCGAGCTGCGCGAAGGCTACATCCGCGATGCCCGCGACTACGTGGCCCTGGCGGAAACAGTGAACGGCCCCATCCCGCGACCGGCGGACCCGGCCTGGCCTTGGGGCGATGCCCTGGCGATCATCGGCGAGGCCGAGCCGGACGTGCGCGTGGTCAACCTGGAAACCAGCATCACCGGCGACGGCAGCTTCGCCCCGGACAAGGGCATCCACTACCGCATGCATCCGGACAACATCGGCTGCCTCACCGCCGCCGGCCTGGACGTCTGCGTGCTGGCGAACAACCACGTGCTGGACTTCGGCATCGCCGGTCTGACCGAGACCGTGGAGGTGCTGCACGCCGCAGGCCTGCGCACCGCCGGCGCGGGCCGGAATAGCGCGCAGGCCTGGCAGCCCGCGCAGGTGGAGACGGCCGAGGCGCGGGTGCTGGTGTTCTCCGCCGGGCTGGGCTCCAGCGGCATCTCGCCGGCGAACGCCGCTGGCCCCGACCTTCCCGGACTGGCCTTCCTGCCGGACCTGTCCCGGGACACTGCCGAGCGGTTCCTGAGCCAGGTCAACGCGGTCAAGCGCGACGGCGATCTGGCCGTGGCCTCGCTGCACTGGGGCACCAACTGGGGCTACGAGGTTCCCCGCGCGCACGTCCACTTCGCCCGCTGGCTGGTCGACGGCGGGATCGATGTGGTGCACGGGCACTCATCGCACCATCCGCGTCCGCTCGAAATCTACCGCGGCCGCCCCATTCTGTACGGCTGCGGTGACCTGATCAACGACTACGAGGGCATCGGCGGCCACCGGGAGTTCCGTGACGACGTGCGGCTGCTCTACTTCGCCACGCTTGACGCTCGCTCCCGCGAACTGCGCGGGCTGCGCCTGGTGCCGGTTCAGGCCCGGCGGATGCGCCTGGAACGGGCCGGCAAGCACGACGTCGAGTGGCTCCGTCGCGTGCTCAGCGACGCCAGCGCCGGTTTCGACACCCGGATCAACGTGGCCGGCGACGGCAGCTTGTCCGTCGGCGTGGGGTGAGGCCTGCCGGCCAGTTGAGCGGCAGACCGCGGGCCGGCAGCGACGATCAGCCCGCTCCGCTGTCCGCTGCAGTACGGTGGTGCCTGACCGGCCCGATCGATGACAGGAGCACGCCCATGGGACTGAGAAGCGCCCTGTTCGCGGCGCAGTATGACGCTGCCACCCGCCACGGTGAGCCCGAGGAACTTGCCTCACGCCGTGCCGCGCTGCTCTCCGGCGTGGGCGGGGTGGTGTACGACGTCGGTGCCGGCACCGGAGCCAATCTGCGGTACCTGCCGCCGTCCTGCCGGGTGACGGCGGCGGAACCCGATCCGAACATGCGCAAGCGGCTGCTGACCAGACTCGGTGCAGCCGGCAATGTCCGCGTGGTGGATGCGGGCGCGGAAGCGCTGCCGGCCGAGGACGCCAGCGTGGACGCCGTCGTCTTCACCTTGGTGCTCTGCACTGTCCCCGACCAGGCGGCCGCCCTCGCCGAAGCCAAGCGAGTGCTCAAACCGGACGGCAAGCTGCTGTTCCTGGAGCATGTCCGCGGCACCGGCGGCCACGCCAGGTTCCAGGACATGCTGCGGCCGGTGTGGTCCTTCGCGGCGCAGGGCTGCCAGCTCAACCGGGACACCGTGGCCGCCATCTCGGCGGCCGGGTTCACCGTGGACGAGCGGGAGAACTTCACCGTGGGGCCGGACTGGCTTCCGATCAACCCGATGGTGACGGGCACGGCAACGCCCGGAGGCTGACGTGCCTCCGGGCGTGTGAAACCAGATAGGTCGCCGGTCAGTAGCCGTAGCCGCCGGATTCCTTGGCGTTCTTAGCCTCGGCTTCGCCGTCTACGTCCTTGGAGTCAGGGCCGGCCCCTGACTTTAGTGGATCCTGCTCCTGCTTGTCCTCGTTGGCCTGCGGATCGCGGGCCTCTTCGTCGTTTCCGGTGGTCATGTTTATCCGAACCCTCCCAGCTTGTCCTTCAATCCGCCGAGCTTCTCCCCCAGTCCGCCGGGGAGCTTGCCCAGCAGAGCGTCGACGTCGATGCCCAGGCTGGCCAGCAGCCCCGAGTCCTTCTCCGTGTCCACCTTCTCGGGCAGTTCGGAATCGGCCTTCGCCGCCTGGTCCTGGTTGCCCTGCTGTTTGAGGAAGTCGATGATCTGCTGCTTGTCGATCTGCATGTGTTCTCCGATCCACATTGATGGTCAGCGCACTTTCCACTGTCCTCACTCCGCCAAAGCGTGGCAACCCCCAAGACGTCCGCAGGCTTCCGGTGGCATACTGTGTGGACGCCACAGCGCCGTGGCATCTCCCGCAGACAGGAGCCCAAGATTATGGCCGGTCATTTCGAACTCATTGATGCGCCCGACGGCGGATTCCGGGTCAGGATGCTGGACGGCGACGGAGCACTGATGGCCGAATCGGTGACCTTCCCCTCCGTCCGGGCAGCCCGGGAAGGCATTGAACGCGCCCGCGAAATCGCCGGCACCGGGCGCGTAATTGACCGGTCGAGCGCGGCCGCGCAGTCCGACTCTTAGCGGCAGATCGGGGCCCGCCGCGGCGGACTGAGCCAACAGCGGGCCGGGTGGCTACCTTCTCGGCTCGTACCGCATCGCCACCGCCCCCGAGCCGAACTCCAGCCGGCCCACGAGCTTCAAGTCGACGTGCTTCGAAAGCCCGGCGAACAAGGTCGGGCCGTGGCCCGCGAGCCTGGGATGCACCACGAACTCGTACTCATCGATCAGTCCCAGCTCCGCTAGCGCCAGTGGGAGCTTCACGCCGCCGACGAACAGCCCTTGGCCCGGCTCCTGCTTGAGCCGCTGAACGGCGGTGGCCAGATCCCCGCGTACCAGTTCCGCGTTCCAGTCGACCTGCTCCAGCGCGCTGGACACAACGTACTTCTTTGCCGCGTTGATCGTCTGGGCGAAGGGCTCCGTCCAACCCGGTCTGGCTCCCGCCGGCGCCGGCGGCCGCCACGCCTCCTCCATCATTTCGTACGTCACCCGGCCAAACAGAAGCGCATCGGCCCTTTCCAGGTTTCCGGTGTGGTGACGATGCAATTCTTCGTCCGCGGGGATTGCCCGATGATCGCAGCACCCGTCCACAGTGATGTTGATGGAGTACCGAAGCGGTCGCATCCCGCCAGAGTACCGCCGAGCCGGTGGCAGCGAACCCCCTCGCTCCGCGGCGCCGGCTAGCGGCGGCCGCTTTCCGGGCCGAAGATGAACTCCTCCGCGTGGGCCACGGCTTTCTTGAACGAGTCGTTGCGCAGCGCCAACTGGTCGGCCCCGCCGCTCTCCGTGTAGTCGGTGAAGCCCGGGCGCAGCACCCAGATCCCGCCGGCCGGCGGCAGGTAGAAGACGGCGAAGGACCGGTGTTCGGTGTCGTCTTCCCAGACCGGGACCACTGCCGCGGCCGCTCCGGTGTCCACGTTGATCCACTGGGCCCGCGGCCGCGGCTGGCCCTCCTCGAAAACACTGGGGTCGAGGAACGGAGCGGTTCCGGGTCCCCACCGCTCCTCGAACCGCTCATGGAACACCGGAAACAGGTGATGGTCGTAGCGGCGCCAACTGGTAGCAGGCATTAATCCTCCTTCATCGATCAACAACAATCCACCGGCGGTAGTCCCATGAGAACGACGGCGGCCGCTCACCCAACCGCACTGCGTCCGGCGGGATGGGGTCATCGAAGCCCAGGTAGACCGGCCTGCCGGAGGGAACCGAAGGGCCGGGGTGCGGACGCCGCTGCGCCGAGGGCCGGGCGCCTTCGGCAGCCCCGGACCTCCCGGGCCCAGCGGCCTCCGATTCCGCGGCCCCGGGCTCGCCGAACTCCCCGGGCTCGTTGTTCTGCCGGGCCGTGCCTCGCCGGGAGCTGTGCCGGTCGTAATCCGCGCGCCGCTCCGCGTCGCCCAGCACCATGTACGCGTGCAGGATCGCCGCCGTCGTCCGTTCCTCCCCGCCTGTCTCCCCGCCTGCCTCCGCGTCAACCTCCGTGTCGCGCGGAACCGGTCCACCGCCGTCGGGATTCAGGTCCGGATGGTGGCTGCGGAGCAGGGCTCGGTAGGCGCGGCGGATATCCCCGCTGCTGGCGTCCGGAGCAACCTGCAGAACAGCATAGAGATCGGGCTCGTTCACGTTCTCCCTCCCTTCCGCCCATCGCTGCGGGGTGAAAAGTGGTGCGCTTCAGCGGTTCGGCCCGGCGAAGCGGCGCGGTGTAAAGCCTCGGTTGGAGCAACACAGTAATGCGGCGCGGCCGGCGGCCCTGCCCGTGGGTGGACGAAGCCGCCGGCCGGCCTCACCGGTCAGGCGTCGATCATCTGCTTGCCGTCGCCGCTGCTGATCTCGATCTTGCGCGGCTTGGCCTGCTCGCGGATGGGGATCCGGAGTGCCAGAACGCCGGCCTCGTAACTGGCCGTGACGTTCTCCGTATCCAGCGTGTCGCCCAGGACCAACTGCCGGCTAAAGGTCCCCGACGGCCGTTCGGCGGCCACGACGTCCTTGCCGTCGTCGATCTTGGACTTGCGCTCCGCGCCGATCGTGAGGACGTTCCGTTCCACGTCCAGGTCGATGGTGGACGGGTCGACGCCGGGCAGATCCAGCTCGACGACGAATTGATCGCCCTCGCGCCACGCGTCCATCGGCATGGCGGCGGGCCGTGCCTGGTTGCCGAAGACCTGCTGGGTCAAGCGGTCCAGCTCACGGAACGGATCAGTTCGCATCAACATTGCAGCAGCCTCCTTCTGACTTCTTCTCTTGTTGCCCGCTCAGCTAATCTATGCCTTCGGGCACAGATATTATGACTCCGGACTAGAATGTTTTCAAGTCTGAAGTGGGAGGAAATTTGGCGGCAGAGAAGAAGCAGCCCAGGGCGGACCAAGGGGTGTACGGCATCTCCGTGGTCAGCGACCTGGTGGGCGTCGGCGAGCAGACCTTGCGCCTCTATGAGCGGCGCGGGCTGGTGGAACCGGCGCGAACCGAAGGCGGCACCCGCCGGTACAGCCGGGACGACGTGGACCGGCTCCGCCGCATCGGCGAACTGGTGGACGACGGCGTGAATCTGGCCGGCGTGGGCAAGGTGCTGGCGCTCGAAGAAGACAACGCCGCGCTGCAGCAGAAACTCAAGTCCGCCAAGAAGCGCGCCGCCGACCGGTGACCCGCCCCGGACACCGCCAGTCGGTCAGTCGTCCCGGGTAGGCAGTCCCCCTGCTCCCGGCCAGCGCACCGTCGAGGCCGTTGCCAGGTCTTTGGTGCAGTCCTATACTCGGCCACAGCCCAATCGGGAAAACCTCCGGAACCTTTGCCCAGTGGGCGTTCGGCCAGGCCGGACGGGGGCCCGCGTTCTGGAAGAGCAGAACAGGAAAGTGCCATGACCAAGTACTTGTTCCAGGGAAAGTATGTGGGCGAGGGAATCAAAGGCCTGATGCAGGAAGGCGGCTCCAAGCGACGCGAGGCCGTGACCCGGGCCTTGGAGTCGGTGGGCGGCTCGCTGGAATGCATCTACTACGCCTTCGGGGAGACCGACGTCGTTGGTGTCTTTGAGATACCGGACCAGCCCAGTGCCGCCGCGCTGTCCATGATGATCAATTCCAGCGGTGCGGTGGATCTTCACCTGACGCCGCTGATGACGCCCGAAGATCTGGACACTGCCGTAGGCAAAACACCGTCCTACCGTGCGCCCGGACAGCAATAGTTTCTGCCCCCTACGGACTCTCAAGTCCGCCGAAGAGCGGGCCGCCGACCGGTGACCCGCTCCAGCCACCGTTGCCCGGCGGACTGAACCGCCCAGTTCAGCTTCAGCGTGGCGAAGGCCCAGCGGAAGTTCCGGGCAAAGCTCCCGGGTCCGGTGAAGATGCGTCCCGCCGCGCCAACGCGCAGCCGCCGGTCAAACCGGACGGTCGCCCACGGGGCCAGTTGGAAGCTCAGGTCCAGGTCGTCGTGGATTCCGGCCCGGTGCCGGTGGACGCCCGCTGCACAGCGCTGCCAGGCGGTGCGGCGGATGGCGAAGTTGGACCCCCAGACCGGAACGCCCGCCAACGCGGCGCCGGCGCCGAAGCGGTAGCCGGACGAATACGCGGCGGACGCCAGCCAGGCCACCGGTCGGGGCAGGTCGTAGAACCGGCCCGGGCCGGTCAGCGCATCCAGGCCGGGGTCTTCGCCGAACGCAGCACTGATCCGGGCCAGCCAGTCCCCCGGCGGACGGGTATCGGCGTCGCAGCGCACTATCACCTCGCCGGCCGCCGCGTCGTAGCCCGCGGCGGCAGCGGCCGGGATGCCGCGCCGCGGTTCGGTGACCACGCGGGCGCCGGCAGCGAGGGCCACCTGGACCGAGCTGTCCGAGCAGCCGTTGTCCACCACAATCACCTCGTCGGCGGGACGCGTCTGCCGTGCCAGCAGCGCCAGGCACTCGGCGAGCGCGGCGGCGTCGTCCAGCACCGGAATCACCACGGACAGAGAAGGCCCGGCGGGTTTGGTCCCGTGAGCTTGCGGCACCGGGTTCACCGCCTGCCGCCGTGGCCACTGGGCAGGCCGGCGGGCATCGCGGCAGCACGACGGCGACCGCCGTGGCTGTGCCCGTTGTGACTATGCCCGTCGTGGCCTAGCCGGTACGCGTGGCCGTGCGGTGTGCGGCCGTGCGGCGCGCGCCGGGAACCGACGGCGACGGCCGCGCCGAGCACCGCCCCGACAAGGTTGGCGGTCAGGTCGCCGATGGTGTCGTCATAGCCCACGCCGATCTCCGGGGTGATGTAGGTGTGGCCCAGCCACTCCCCCAGTTCCCACAGCACGCCCAGCGTCACCGTCACGCAGACCAGCAGCACCGCCGGCAGTACGACGCCGGTCCAGCCGCCGCGTCCGCCGGACCCCGCTGACGGAGCCGGCGCGCCAGCCGCCGGAGTCCCCCGGCCAGCCCGCAGTTCCGTGTCCAGCAGTTCCGCCCGCAGCAGTTCCGCCGCCAGCAGCGCCACCACCAGGCTGGCCAGCGCGTGCATCACCGCGTCCAGCCAGGACACCCGATGGTAAAGCCCCACCGCGCTGAACCACCCGGCCGCCAGCAGCACCACTTGGCCCACCGCGTCGACCGGCCGGCCCAGCAAATACCAGCGCAGCAGCCACTGCCCGCCGCAGACCAGCAACATGGCGGCGGCCGCCGGCCAGCCCGCCACCAGCCAGGAAGCAGCGACCAGCACCGCACCGAGCAGCCGGCCGGCGTCGGCCGCGTACCACCGGTCCTGCGCCGGACCGGGCCGTTTGCCCGGCGTGCTCACCGGATCCCCGCGTACCAGATCAGCAGCATGGTGACCAGGAATCCCACCACGTAGTTCAGCCAGAGGAAACGCTTCCAGCCGGCGTTCGCGGCGGCCGATCCGGCGTCGTCAATCCGGGCGAAGCGCAGCACGTTGGCCAGGTACGGCAGCACCAGCAGCGCCGCCAGCGGGCCCGGCCAATCGGTGGCCAGCATCAGCAGCCCGGCGGCGGCATAGGCCGCGGCGGCCAGCAGCACCGTGCGGCGGGCGCCCAGCACCGTGCCGATCGATCCCAGTCCGGCCTCGCGGTCCGGGACCACGTCCTGCACGGCACCGAAGGCGTGGCTGGCCATGCCCCAGAGGAAGTAGGCGGCCAGCAGCGCCCACAGCTCCGGCGTGAACTGCGCCCCGGCCAGCACCAGCCCATAGACCGCGGGCGAGACGAAGTGCGTGCTGGAGGTCAGCGAGTCCAGGAACGGCCGCTCCTTGAAGCGCAGCCCCGGCGCACTGTAGGCGTACACCGCGGCCAGCGAAACCAGCAGCACCAGGTTGGACGCCACGCTGCCGGCCAGCGCCAGCACCACCACGAACGGGAGGGTGGCGATGGCGCAGGCCTGCAGGATGGCGCGGTGCCGGGCCCGGTCCACCACGGCCCCCTCGGCCCCGCCCTTGCGCGGGTTGAGCAGGTCGGATTCGTAGTCGAACACGTCGTTGATGCCGTACATGGCCAGGTTGTACGGGACCAGGAAGAAGACGGTGCCCACCACCAGCAGCCAGTCGATCCGGCCGGCGGCCAGCAGGTAGGCGGCGGCGAACGGGTAGGCGGTGTTGACCCAGGACACCGGCCGGGACGTGATCACCAGTTCGCGGATCACCGGCGCTCCCCTCCCCTGCCGGCTTTGTCAGAACGACGACGGCGGGGGCCGCCGGTGAGCAGCAGCCAGACCGCGGGCAGCAACAGGGCGGCGCCCAGCGGGTAGGCGAAGTCCTCGATCGGGGCCAGCCCGATCCGCAGCCCGGCCAGCGTGTGGCCGGCGTAGTCGAACAGGCCGGAGGCAATCATCACGTTGTCGAACACCGCGGTCAGCACCCACAGCGCGGCGATGGTCAGGCCGGCGGCCGCGGCGGCTCCGCGGGGCACCCGGCGGGACAGCAGCGCGGCCGCCACGGCGGCGAGCGCCAGGCCCAGGAAGATCCAGTTCAGCTCCAGGAAGCTCATGCCGCGCCCCCTGCCCGCGGGCCGCCGTCGTGCTCCACCAGTTGTTGCGTGTCGGCGCGGCGGGCGGCGCGCCGGTGCCGGCCCCAGGCCAGCAGGCCGGTGAACAGGATCATGGTCTGGTAGCAGAGGAAGGCCAGGAAGAAGGCCTCCTCCAGCGGCAGCTGCGGGCCCAGCATGATGCCGGTCATCAGCGGCGACTCCCGGTGCAGGAAGATGCCCAGCGAGATCGCCCAGACGTCCCAGGCCAGGAAGTAGGCCAGCCCGACGGCCATGGTGACGGTTGCCGCCAGCGGCCGGGCGAAGAAGAACAGTTTGTAGCGGGCGTCCAGCAGGGCCATGCAGCCCAGCAGCGCCACCAGCACGGCGAGGTAGATCATGCGCTGCTCCCCGCGGTATCGGCGGACGCGCAGCTGGCACCGGACGGCGTCGCGCCGCACGGCAGGCTCCGGCAGCGCGCCCGGCGTCTTGATCCCCTGCACCGCCTTGAGCACCAGTTCGGCGCTGATCAGGCACATCGGCACGCCGATGCCCGGCCGCACCGAGCTGCCCGCGTAGTGCAGCCCCTCCACCTTGCCGCTCCGGTTGCCCGGCCGCAGGAACGCGCTCTGCCGCAGCGTGTGCGCGGCGCCCAGCGCGCTGCCGCGCCAGGCGTTGAAGCCGTCCACAAAGTCCCCGGGCCCGTAGGTGCGGCGGACCGCAATCCGGCCGCGCAGGTTGGCGACGCCGGTCCAGGCGGCCAGCTGGTCGATGGCCGCGTCGGCCACGGACTCCACGATGGCCGAGCCTTCGCCGTCGTCGCCGCCGTTGCCCCAGGCCGGCGCCGCCGGGGTGGGCACCAGGATGAACAGGTTCTCGTCCCCCTCGGGTGCCACGCCGTCGTCGGTAGCGCTGGGCTTGCACACGTAGATCGAGGTCTCGTCCGCCAGCGCGCGGCCGGCCTGGATCCGGCCGAAGTTGTCCTTCCAGTCCCGCGTGAACAGCAGGTTGTGGTGCGCCAGCTCCGGCAGCTTGCCGCGCACGCCCAGGCAGACCAGCACCGCGCTGGGCCCCGGGTCGCGGCGCCGCCAGACCGGTTCCGGGTGGCTGCGCAGCTGCGCCGGCAGCAGTTCGGTCTCCACATGGTGCAGGTCGGCGGCGGCGACGACGGTGCGCGCCGGCGTCCGCTGCTGGGTGCCGTCGGCGTCGGTCCACACCACCGCCTCGCAGCGGGCCTTGTCGCCGGACGGACCGGTGATGATCCGTCGGGCGGTGGCCCGGGTTTCGATCTGGACGCCGGCCTCGCGGGCCAGCCGTTCCATCGCGTCCACCAGCGCGGCGAACCCGCCCATCGGGTAGTACACGCCGTCGTCCAGGTCCAGGTGGCTCATCAGGTGGTACATCGCCGGGGCGCGGAACGGGCTGGTGCCCAGGAACACCGCCGGGATAGCCCAGCACCTGCTGCTGCCGCGGCTCGGCGAACCGCTCGCGGACGTAGCGGTCCAGGCTCCAGCCCAGCAGCTTGGCCAGCCGCGGGGCCCGGCGCAGCACCTGCGGGTGGGCCAGGCCGCGGAAGCTGGCGAAGTCGTCGTACAGGAAGTGTTCCTTGGCCAGCCGGTAGGTTTCCGCGGCCTCGTCCAGATACCGGCGCAGCGGCTGTCCGGAGCCCGGCTGTAGCTGCTCGAACAGCCCGACGGCGTGCTCGCGGCCGGAGCGGACTTCGGCCACTTCAGCGTGCCCTTCGAACCAGGTCCGGTAGGCCGGGTCCAGCGTGACCAGGTCCAGCTGCTCGGCGGCGCTGGTGCCCATCAGCCGGAACCAGTGGTCGATCACTTCCGGCATCAAATACCAGGACGGGCCGGTGTCGAAGCGGAAGCCGTCGCGCTCATACCGGCCGGAGCGGCCGCCCAGGCCGGAGCGCTGCTCCAGCAGGGTCACCCGGTGTCCGGCCTTGGCCAGCAGCCCGGCCGTCGCCAGCCCGGAGATGCCGCCGCCGATCACCACCACGGGCTTCTCGGCGGCGCCGCGGGCCGGCGCGGCCGGCCCCATCTTCACGCGGCGGGCGGCCAGCCGGTGCTTGAACGAGGTCAGGCTCATCAGGCGGCGCTCCGTCCGCGCAGCCGCTGCCGGGCCACAACCCGCAGCGCGATCGCCGCCTTCTGCGGCGTGCCCACCCGGACGCGGCGGGACAGCAGCTCGTCCGCGGGAACGCGCTCCAGCCGGTTCACCAGCGCGCTGAAGAGGGCATGGGCCAGTTCCACCGCGCTGCGGGCGCCGGGCGGGAGCAGCGGAATGCCCTGCCGGGCCGCGTCCAGATCCTCGCGGATCTCGGCCACCAGCTTCAGCTTCAGCGCCTCGTCGAAGCTGCCGGCCCCCGCCCGCGGGAAGTAGCTGCGGCCCAGCTCCACGTTGTCCGCGGCCAGGTCGCGCAGAAAGTTCACCTTCTGGAAGGCCGCCCCCAGCCGGCGGGCGGCGGCGGCGAGCTCTTCGTCGTGGCCGGGAACCGCACCGGGCATCGACTGGAACACCCGCAGGCACATCAGTCCCACCACCTCGGCGGAACCGTAGATGTATTCCTCCAGCGAATCGTCGGTATGTTCGGCCACCGTGATGTCGGCGCGCATCGAGGCGAAGAACGGACGGGTCAGGTCGGTGCCGATGCCGCTGCGGCGGGCGGTTCCCGCAAACGCGTGCACCACCATGTTGGTGCTGTAGCCGGAGAGCATCGCCGTCTCGGTTTCCCGTTCCAGCCGGTCCAGCTGGTCCCGCACGGCCGCGGCGTCCAGGCCGGCCGCGGCCGCGGCACCGTCCACCGCCTCGTCGGCCACCCGGACCAGAGCGTAGATGTTGGCAATATCCCGCCGCCCCTCCGGGCCCAGCAGCCTGCAGGCCAGGCCAAAGGAGGTGGAATAGGCGGAAAGCACGACGCCGGCGCTGCGGCCGGCAGCGTCGGTATAGCGGAGCAGCGGGTTCAGTTCCATGGCCCTATTTCCCCCTGGTCAGCACGTGCATGCAGACGCTTTCGAGTTCGGCGCGGGCAGCGGAGTGCAGCGGCAGTCTCCGGGATTCCTGCAGCGCCTCGTCCACCAGGTTGCGGGCGAGTTCCTGCGCCCGGGTGTCGGCGCCGCAGTCCTTGAGCGCGGACCGCACCTGGTCTGCTTCCGCTTCTCCCCGGCGGAAAGCGGCCAGCAGGTCTTCGAACCCGTCGGCCTCTGCGGCAAGGGCGGTCAGCACGGTGCGCTTGCCTTCGCGCAGATCCGATTCCGCCGACTTGCCCGTGGTGTCCGGCTCGCCGAAGGTCCCGAGGACGTCGTCCACGATCTGATAGGCGACGCCGATGCGCCGCCCGATCGCCGCCAATGCCTCGGCCTGGCCCGGATCGACGCCGGCCAGCAAGGCCCCCGCCTTCAGCGGGGCCTCGAAGGAGTAGCCGGCGGTCTTCAGGCTCTCCATGTCCAGCACGTCCTGCAGGTCGGGCCGGTCCGGTGGAGACGGACAACAGCACGTCCTCCAGCTCGCCGGCGGCGGATGCGAAGACGGCGTCGTGCACAGCGTCGGTCAGCTCTTCGGCCTGCGGCAGGCCCGCGGCGGCCCGGCCGGCCAGCCGCAGCGCTCCGGCGAGCAGCAGGTCGCCGGCGATGATCGACGCCGAGTGGCCGAAGTGCTCGGCGTCCGGCGTGGACAGTCCCTGGTCCAAGGCGTGGTCCCGGTAGTGGGCGCCGATGGTCGGCTGCCCGCGGCGGACGAAGTCGCGGTCGATCGCGTCGTCGTGCACCACCAACGCGGTATGGAGCAGCTCGAACGCGGCTGCCATCGTCGCGCAGCGGTTAGGGTCCACGCCATCGAAGGCGGTGTAGGCCAGGTGCACCATCCTGGGGCGCAGCCGCTTTCCACCGCTGCAGGGCCGACTCGATGTGGTCCCACATCAGCGGGAAGGACCGCGAGATCCTGCCGGCCTGGGCACGGTTCCTGTCCACGAAGTCCAGCAGTTCCGCTTCGACCAGCGAGCTGAACCGTGTCCAGCTGCCGTTGTTTGACGACGGCGGGGCAGGCTTCCAGCTGGTGGCGTTGACGGTCATGACGGGCCCTTCCCGGTCAGTTGGGGGACGACGGGTTGTTCCCCCGCCAGCTCTACAATGTGCTGCTCCATCGCCTGGATGACCCCGCCCAAGTAGGCGACCACCGCTTCCTGCTGGTCGGGTTGCATGTCCCGGACCAGCTGGTCCGTCTGCTGGATCATCGGCATCAGCTTGGCCATCGCGAAGTCGGCCGCATGGGCTGTCGGCTCCACCATCGTGCTCCGGCGGTCCAACGGATGCGGCACCCGGCGCGCGTGGTCGGCCCGCACCAAACGGTCCACCACCGTGGTGGCCGCGGCCGTGGTGATGTGCAGGGCATCCGCCAGTTGGGACGGCGTCATCGGCCCCTTCGCCATCAGATGCTGCATCGCCTGGAAGTCCGTCTCGTTCGTCCCCATCACGCGACGCATCTGGTACTCCACCATGTCGTTGAGCACCAGCACCTTCCGCATCAACACTGACGCGTCATGCATCTCCGGCCGTCTCGGCTCTTCACCCTCGCGCAAATCCCAACCCAACTGATCATCAGAAAGTTTAGATACATGATGGTCTAATGAAGTTGGTTTGTCGAGAGCAACGAAGTCCCGCATGAATTTGATGCACGGCGAGACTTCTCACGCTGCCTGAAGACCCGGGGCTGCCGCAGATTGACTGTGCAACGGCGCAGAGTTGGTCCTCCGGAGCCCGGTCCTGGTTGTCACACTATGGCGCGATTGAATAGGAACCCCCAGACAGCGGACACTTGGGGGACTCTGCAACTTAAATGAGCACCAACGGTCGCGACGGAACGCGCGCACGCCTGCAAACCGCCAGTCCTGGCTTATCGTGCCACCGCGCTTCCTGCCGCGTAAACATCGGCCGGCATAGGTCGGTGCAGCTTCCACGTAATTCCAATTGGCTTCTCGCCCGAGTGCTGCACGTAGTCGACTTGACCCAGACATGTGTATGGCATGGTCATTCCCGATTCATCATTCGAGTGTTCGCGGGTGAACAGAACGATCTGCGAACCGTGATCCTTGCGGTTCAAGTACCGTCGGCCCACAGGGCTGGTGGTGGATGTGCTGTTCTGGGATTCCCAGTGGAACAGGTCCTCGCTCAACGCATAGTCCCGGTACATAGTGCTAGCGGAGTGCTTCCTTTCGTCCTTGTTTAGGGTGACGAAGAAGGCGTCGGTTGCCGTGTCCGAACTCCAAGCCACACCCTCGCGATGCTGCGCGTTCCGGCCGCCGAGCTTGGCAATGCCCAGCGCCGCCAGTACCTCCTCACGCCGATAGGTGGCGTGTGAATACATTGGAATGTGCTGCAGACCCATGTCCGAGCCCCTTGGGCATGTGACGGGCAGCCTGGACACCGAGCTTCATGAGTTGGCTGATTTCGGAACAGGCGTGAGGATAGGAACGCAACTGCTCGAAGCCGTCGTCGTACTTTTCGAAGCCCCCGCCGTCGGGCCAAAGAGTAAAGAACAGCATGCGGGCCAGCACCTTCTCCCGCTCTCCCAGGTCCTCGTAGGGCGGGACATCCGCGGACACCAGCGATTGTGTAGGTCTCGGCCCGTTCCGGGTCATCCACGTGCAGCAGGGCGGTCATCTTCTTCAGCACCAGATGCTCCTCAAAGACGGACCGGCCCTCGCGGTGGATGACAGGCGGCGCACCGGCGTCGATCAGCCCGGCCTCGCGGATCAGCGACGTCCAGGAGTCACCGGTCTTCCGATACACCTCAGTGAGGTCCCGGCCGGATTCGCGTAGGTAGTCCTCGAGCAGAACCTCGGCCTGCGAGCGGACGTCGTCAATTAGCTGCTTGCGGCTGAACCGCAGCTGGGACTTGATGTTCTCCAGCACAGTCTGCTGCGCCACCCGGTCCAGAATGATCTGACAGCCGGAGGGCAGCAGAGGGAACTCGTCCTCAATCTGTTTGACCAGGCCGGCCCTGCTGGTTCCGGTGAGGGCCCGGAACTTGGGGTCGAAACGGAATTCGCGGCGCTGCTGGCCTATGAAGTCGAGGACCGAGAGCACGGCCTTGTCCTCCGCACGCCGCAGGCCGCGGCCGAGCTGCTGGAGGAAGATGGTGGAGCTCTGCGTCGGACGCAGCAGCAGGATGGTGTCGATTTCCGGAACGTCCAGACCTTCGTTGAAAAGGTCGACGGCGAAAACGCAGTTGATCTCCTTGCTGCGCAGTTTGGCCAGGGCGGTAGCACGCTCATCGCTGTCAGTGGCACCTGAAACGGCCACGGAGGTTATGCCGGCCTGGTTGAAGACCCTCGCCATGTAGTGCGCATGTTGAACCGAAACGCAGAAGCCGATGGCCCGCATTTCCCGTGTGCTGAGCACCTTGTCGCGCAGTTCCTTGATCACTTTGGCTGCACGGGCGTCGTTGCCCGTGTACAAGACGCTCAACGCCTCGACGTCGTAGTTGCCGCGCTTCCATTCCACCTGGCTCAGGTCGACGTCGTCGGCCAGCCCGAAGTAGTGAAACGGCACGAGAAGGTCCGCGTCCAGTGCGTCCCAGAGCCGCAGTTCGCTGGCGATGCGACCGCCGAAAAACTCGTCGGCCACGTTGACGCCGTCGCCTCGCTCCGGCGTCGCAGTCAGGCCAAGCAGTTCCAGCGGGCGGAGGTGGTCGATGATCCTCCGGTACGTGGGTGCTTCCGCGTGGTGGAACTCGTCGATGACCACGACGTCGAAATGGTCGGCTTCGAATTGTTCCATCCCCTTGGCGGCCAGGGACTGGACGCTGGCGAACACGTGTTTCCATCGGGTTGGCTTATGTTCGCCCACGTAGAGTTCGCCGAACGAGCCGCTCTGCATGACGGCGCGGTACGTGCGCAGGGATTGTTCCAGGATCTCTTTGCGGTGGGCTACGAACAGCAGTGTCAGCGGGCGGTCGGCCTCGTCGCAGAGCCGTTTGTAGTCCAACGCCGCGACGACGGTCTTGCCTGTACCCGTGGCGGCCACTATCAGGTTTCGATGGTGGCCGAGGAGCCCGCGGGACGCTTCAAGCTCCTCCAACATCTCGACCTGGTGCAGGTGCGGCTGGACTTCCAACCCCGTAGCGCCCATCGGCTGCATGGCCGTGGTGCCCCCGTTCCGCAGCAGGGCAGCGTCGAGCCTTTCGGCGTCTTTATCCGGGTCATAGGGGACGAAGGCTCGCTGTTCCCAGTAGCTGTCGAAGGTCACCTCGAACTTATTCAGCAACGCCGGCGTTGTCACGACGGATAGACGGACGTTCCATTCCAGCCCGTCGAGGAGGGCGGGTCTGCTGAGATTGGAGCTACCAACGTAGGCCGTGTCGAATCCGGTATTGCGGCGGAAAAGCCAGGCCTTGGCGTGGAGCCGAGTAGCTTGTGTTTCGTAACTGATCCGCACTTCGGCCCCGTACCGGCGGACTAGTTCATCGACCGCACGGCGCTCGGTGGCACCCATGTAAGTGGTGGTGATGACGCGGACGCGAACGCCACGTATCGGCCAGCTCATCGAGTGCCGTCTCGAGTAGACGCAGACCACTCCACTTGATGAAGGCGCTGAGCAGGTCAACGCTGTCGGCCGATGCCATTTCCGCACGGAGCTCGGCTGCCAGGTTCGGATCGTCCTTGCCGTTGGTTAGGAGGGCGGAATCTGACAGTGGGGTAAGTGGACGACGAAGGTTTCGGCGCCGCAATTTCTCCGGTGCATGCAGCGAGAGAAGCTGCTGCGGGCCGTCCTTGATCGAGTCCTTTGCCTGGATGCCTTCCAGCAGCTTGTTGGCCAGTGCCAGCCGGTCCTCGGGCTTCGCCGCTACCAAGGCCTGCGCGGGCGGCTTCGCCGATATGTCTGGAGAGGATTTCCGTGGCGTCGGCTGCGTCTATCTGCTGGAAATTCGCTTGATAGTCCGGCATCCGTTCCAGACGACGTGCCAGTGATTCTGTGTGCAGGACCTCGTAAAGACCTTGGTGCAGGGTGTCCGCTGCGTCTCCCCCAATAAATGCATTCACCAGGCCAGGGTAATTGAACTTTCCGACATTATTGACGACAGGCTCAGAGTGTTCGCGCTTCTCAAGCAGAACGACGGCAGCTCCGGCCTGAGAGGTCGATGGAATCACCATCAGTTGGCTGCGCTAATGTATGTCGGCGTGCTGCGGATTAGCGGTCCGACTCTTTGCAACCGCTGCGCTCGCGCCTCCGTTGTACCGTGTCCTCGGTTCGCACCACGCCGCCCACCGTAAATCTAACGGTCGCAAGATGGCGTGATTCGAAGCGGCGCCGTCGTCATTCACAACCTACGCCGTCACCGTCGCGATCGAACTTCGTGTCCCAACCAGGGTCGCCCGCTCGTATCGGTGCTGCGCCTGCGGAACGTACGGCAGTGCAGTTTTGATAGAAAACATCAGCACCGCTGGCCGGAGCGGGGTATGGAACCGAGGCTTCCTCCTGGATGGGCACCGGCGCCGGTGCGAACTCTGCGGCGATCGGAACGGAGACCCCTCCATGAGCTTCTGCCGGAACCGCTTGGTCCGGACAGGAAGCGGTCAGCACCCGATGGATTGCGTCATGCTCGGCCTGAGTCATCCATAGCCCGTACTTCGCCTTCACTGCAGTCTGCCGGGCAACGTATTCGCAGCGGAACGACTTGTTCGGCGGCAGCCAGGTTGCTGCGTCGCCGTCTCCTTTTGCACCGTTGGTCGGCCCATCGGTAGCCAGGAGATTCAGTGGGTCATTGCCGAAGGCTTCTCGCTGGTTGGGAGCCAACTGTTGCGCCCCCTTCTGCCACGCATCGGACAAGGGCACGACATGGTCAATTTGCACTGCGGTACTGGTTGCGTTGCCGCGGACGAAGTGGATAGTTGCTGCCGTGAATGGGTCCGTGAGGACACCGGATGCTACGACGCAACCGTCTGTCCCGGGCTTGTGTGCTTTTTCGGTCAGATCGCGGTTGAGAATGTCGTTGCGGGCATCGCATCCGTTGCGGTCAGGATCCTTCCACCCATTGCCAAACAGGTCTCGCTCATACCCGGTCCTCGGAGCCCGCCCCTTGATCTCGATGGTTTCAAGCTGTGCCAGGGCGGTCCCCGGTAAAGGATCGGCAGTCGCGACGCTCATGGGCTCCTCAACCGCAGGAGTACGCCCCGACTGGGTTGGCTCGATGGTGGTGGGTGACGATGACGGCATTGGAGTTGGAGCCGGAGCATCGTCAGAAGTGCTCGTGGATACTAACGGCGTTGCGCTGGCGGAGTTGGACTGACAGCCGGTCGCAGCAAGGAGAATCGAAATGACAGCGAGCGCGGAAAGACTGGCGGTCTGGAGTTTTTGCATGGGTACCTTCGGCGGCGTCCTCCCGTAGCGCAGGCGCTATAGGAGGACACCCATCTGATTCAGTTGAACGGGTTTGTTACTCGCAGCCGACACCGTCGCCGTCGCGGTCGAGGTGGGAACCATAGCCGGGGGCTCCCCTATAGACGGGGGCGGCCCCTGCAGCTCTAGCTGCGGCGCAGTTTGGGTAGTAGGCGGCCGGTGCAGGCGCCGCGGGGACGTTCGCCTCGGCTTCCTCGGCAGCCCTCTGCTCAGCCGCGGCTGCTTCCTCCGCGGCCTTCCTTTCGGCGGCCGCTTCTTCCCGAAGCTTTCTTAGCGGCAGCCTTTTTTTCCGCTGCTGCCTTTTCTGCAGCAGCCTTCTTTTGGGCTGCGGCTTTTTCTGCGGCAGCCTTCTTCCGTGCGGCTTCCGCTGCCTTCTTTTCCTCGGCCGCCTTCGCCGCGGCAGCTTCCTTCTCGGCTTTTTGCGCTGCGAGTGCTGCTGCCACGACCTCGTCGTGCGAGTCCCGGTCCATCCACACAAGCACACCGTCTTCATCTTCGGTGCAGAGATATGTCTCCCCACTGACGCCGCGTCGGGCATCCTCGACGTCACACTCAGTGTTGGCGATCATGCTGGCGCTCGGTGACGGAGTGGCCGTGACAGTGCCATCCGCGGGCTCAAGTTTGTCGCTTCCGGTCGCCGAGGTGCCGGCGATGACCAGACCCAGGACGAAGACCAGCACTCCGCCCAAGGCGGTACCCTTCGCTGCTGTCCCGTTCCTCAGTCCTATCCAGGACCGACGCTTGAATACGAGCCCAAACAAGGCGGTCAGCAGAGCAACAATCCCCAAGATGACGAGATAGGCGCCAAACGCACCGGACGCCACGAAAAGGATCAGCAGCAGCAAGAGAACGGCGGCAGTAATCGAGAAGGAAACAGTGGGACGCCACTTTGGAGACTTATTTTGGGCAGGTTGGTCGTACGGATTGTGATACATGGATTACCCCAACTAGACGTGATGAAGCGTTTACGCTGATGGCAGAATAGCAGCTGACGTTCAATTCGGCATAGACGAGGCCGGATTAACCATGCCAGGGTGGCTTAGTCTTTCCTCACCAGAGATTTGAAGGCCTCGACCAGTTGCTGTAGTCCGGAACTACCTCCCATGCTGATCGATATCACGTCTCCCGCAATGCCCTTGCGCGTGAAAACTGCATCATCTGCAGTCAAGAGAAGTGCAACGGGATCAGCGTCCCGCCACCGCACCCGCTCGAGAGCTGATCTCCGGAACGAGCCAGAATAGATGGGCGTCAGGAAATCTGCGGGGTGGCCGCCGCCGGATCCTTCCTCATGACGACGACGCGAAACTCCGCGACGGACGGCGCTGCGGCCAGCCCCTCCTTCACCGTCGCTAATACCGTCGAAGCCAACGCGCTGACGTACAGGGCATTACGGTCCGCCCTAGAACGTTTCTTTGTCGTGGATTTCCCCGATGAGGTAAAAGAAGGGGTCCTCTCGGGCACCATCTGCGCCGATCCAAACAGGATGACCACAGTGGCGTAGTTTGTCCCCTCTTCGACCCCGACGTCAACACAAGTCGCTTCAGACGCGTTGTCGCCAAACGCTTCCTCCAACCCCGTCATGACTGTCTCCGGATCATGCCCGAGGAGTTTTTCCCAGTTTTCCTGGGCAATTTGGCAATGAACCTCGTAGCTTCGGTGCCATTCAGCTTCAAGCCGAGTCTTCTCAGCATGGACCATTTGATCGGCTTGCGCCTTCGCCGCCTTGCGTTCGGCCAGCTGGAAGCGACCGATTCCCGCGAGCACCTGCTCAGACAACGCAGACCGAATGAGTTCGTAGTCAGCCAATGGCGGTACTGGAACGGACCCCGGCGCGGCGCGCTCAAAGTCCTCATGATGAAGCCTGACCAGGGACATCTCCAGCGCCGCGAGCTCCGCGATCTGGGCCTCGGAGGCGGCTGCTTTCTCTGCTCGTGCAAGCTGTGCCAGGCTGGGCCGTTTCGGTTGGGAAGGACGGCCCGGCTGACGCCTCGCCGCGGAGGTGCGGCTCAATGGGCTCACTCGCACCCCACCGATTTTGGCGGACGTATAGGTTCCGTCACTGCCGAAGGGAACCCTTGCCCTGCCGTTCCCGACACTCGTCCGGATGCCTCGGCTGGAGGCACTGATTCGAACACCTGGAGCGATCTTGAAAGTTGCTCGTGCCATGACTTCTCCCCGAAGAAACGATTGACTGCGGTTCAGCCTACCGAATGGACAGGAGCTAAAGCGTGGTCTCGTACGATCAGAGGCAGCGCGTCACTGGGCTCTAATTCGTCTCCTGCGGCACGAAGCTGTTTTGGACAGCCCTCAAACCAGACCCAGAGGTTTACGGTCTATGGACACCCTCCGCTTATGACTTAGACCGCAGGGTGATATGCACCGGCTGTGTGATCGACCTCTTAAGCCCCGATCGGCAGGGCCTCAACAACTGCTACTCGCGGTTCGTCGGAAAATCCTGACCAGTGCCGAAAGAGGCAGGGCCTGATTTTGCAGCGGCGGGCACGATGCGCAGGACGACGTTGCCGGTCTTGCGTCCGGTGTCGGCGAAGCGGTGGGCTTCGACGATGTCGTCGAGGTTGTAGGTTCTGTCGATGACGGCGCGGTATTGGCCGGATTCTGCGAGGTAGACGAGGTGTTTGAGGTCGTCGGCGGAGTATTTGCTGGTGACGATGACCTGCTTGCCGCTTTTCCGGGTGCGGCTCGATGCCCGCAGTATTGCTTTGAGGTCGGCGATGACCAGCAACAGTGAGCCGCCGGGATTGAGCGACGCCTCGACGCGCTCGAAGGGAGCATTGCCGACACAGTCCATGATGACGTCGTAGGTCTTGCCCTCAGCGGCGAAGTCGATCTGGGCGTAGTCGATGACCCGGTCGGCGCCGAGCGAGGCGACGAGTTCGGCGTTGGCCGCGCTGCTGACGCCGGTGACGTGCGCACCGAGTTGTTTGGCGAGCTGTACCGCAGCCGTTCCGACAGCGCCGGAAGCGCCGTTGATGAGGACGGTATCCCCCGGTTTGAGGTCGGCGCGGTTGAGGAAGTTGCGTGCGGTGAGTCCACCAAAAACAAGGGTCACGGCTTCCTCGAAGCCCATGTTGCGGGGTTTGACGGTGATGGCACCGTCCTCGGGCAGGCACACGTATTCGGCGTGGCCGCCGAACTTGGCGCCGAGCATTCCGATGACGTTGTCGCCGGGGTGAAATTTGGTGACCTCCGGCCCCACGGCCGCCACGACGCCTGCAAAGTCCATGCCAAGGACTTGGTTGCGCGGCCGGAAGAGACCGAGGCCTTTCGCGGCCAGCAACCCGAGCCCTTTGGGAACGTTGCGGCTCCGGGAACGGTAGTCGGCGGCGCTCACCGTGCTCGCGTGGACTTTGACCAGCACATCGCGTGGACCGGGTGAGGGCTGCGGCACCTCTGCCACGCTGACGACCTCCGGAGCGCCGAACTTCCGGTACACCGCGGCCCTCATCGGGAAGCTCCGGCCGGGAGTGGCAGTGGACTTGCCGGACAGCGCGCCGCGAGTGCGCGGACCGGTGGGCGCGCCGGCGGATGAAGTACTCGGCGACCGCGAGGTTGAGCAGCCAGGCCGCGCCGAGGAGGACCGCCCGGCTCAGTTCGTTGGTCGGGCCGACCAGCACGAACCACGGGATGCTCACCAGGGCCTGGGTTCCGGCGGCGATGCCGATGGCGTAGCCGCGGGCCATCCAGGCGCCGTGGCTAACGAAGTCCCGGCGCCGGATCGCGAGGACGCCCAGGACGATGCTCGCGGCCATGGCCGTGCCGAAGACCAGCCGAAGGACCAGCAGGATGACGCCGTCGTCGGGCGGCAGATCGTAGAAGACCGCCATCCAGAGGCCGGAAAGGGCCGAGAGCAGTCCGGCGGGGATGAGGATGACCCCGGCGAGGCGGTGCCAGTTGCGGCCGCCGCGCTTGCCGCGACGCAGCGACGGCACAAATTGGAAGGCCCCGAGCAGGCTGTAGACGATGACGGCGGGGATGTGGATCAGCACCGGGACAGGCGAGTCGAAGAAGCGCTCGTTGGCCGGCGTGACCGCGGCGCCGCTGGCCAGCTCGGCCAGCCGCAGCGACCCGAAGATCACCGGGATGATGCTGATGAAAATCAAGCCGGCGGGAACTAGCCAGCCGGTCCGGGAGCGCTTGGCGACTGTGGCGGTGCCCGTGGTTTCTGTGAGCATGGCCTGATCCTCGAGTCATTGGCGTACGGCGTACACCTTGGTGGTTTCCAAAGTAGGTGTACGGCGTACACTTGTCAAGAGAAAGTTTCTTGCTCGGCAAAGGTGGTCCAGATGGCTCAGCAGACGGAGGCGGTGCACCGCGCGCCGCTGAACAGAGAGCGGGTGCTGAGCGCCGCCGTCGTACTTGCGGATGAAGCCGGCGTCGAGTCGCTCAGCATGCGCAAGCTGGCCCAAGAACTGGGCGTGGTGCCGATGGCGCTCTACAAGCACGTCGCGAACAAGGAGGAACTGCTCGACGGCATGGCGGACGTCATCGTCGGCGAGATCGATACGCGGCCGAGCGGGTCGGGCTGGAGGACTGAGGTCCGGCAGCGGGTCCTCTCCGCTCGGGAAGTCCTGCTGCACCACCCGTGGGCCCGCCAAGTGCTGGAGTCGCGGACCAACAAGACGCCGGTTGTTCTTGACTACATGGACTCGGTGATCGGCATGTTCCGGGCCGGCGGGTTCTCCGTCGATCGCACGCACCACGTGATGCACGCACTGGGGAGCCGGATGTGGGGCTTCACCCAGGAGCTGTTCGACGACTCGCAAAGCGTCCCTGCGGACGTACCGCCGGAGATGCTGCAGATGATGGGATGGACCTCGGCCCGGCGCTGACGCGGCGGGCCACTAGCTCAGCGCATTTTGGCGGCGTGGACGAAGTCGCGGATCAGGCCGATGTCCTTGACGCCGCGGCTGGATTCAACGCCGCTGGAGACATCCACGCCGTGCGGCCGGAGCGCGGCAATCAGCGCGCCGACGTTGGCCGGGGTCAGCCCTCCGGCCAGCAGCCAGTGCCCGCGCGGCGGCTGCGCCTTGATGGCCGTCGGATCGAAGGTCACCCCGGCGCCGGGTTCAACGGCGTCGAGCAGGATCCGCCCGGTCTCCCAGTCCGCTTTTTCATCCGCCGGGAGTGCGCTGTAGGCCTCGGCGGAGAAGGCGCGGAGCGTGCGGAACCCGGCGTCCTCCAGCAGGCGGAGGTCACTGAGCGGTTCGTCGCCGTGCAACTGGACGGTGCTCACCGCGGCGGCACGGGCGGTCTCGATGACCTCGCCGATGGGCTGATTGCGGAACACGCCGACCGTTTCGACTTCCGCCGGCACGGCTTCGCCGAGCGAGCGGGCCAGCTGCGGCGCTGACGGTGCGCGGGCCGCCCGGCGCGAAGACAAATCCGACGGCGTCCGCGCCGGCGTCGACGGCGGCCGCGACCGCTTCGGGGGTCCGCAGTCCGCAGATCTTGACGTAGGTTTCAGCCATTATTCCTGCCCCTCTGTGCCGTGCGTGTAGGTATGCATCTGCTCGCCGTCGGGACCGAAAATGCTGAGGATTTCGACGCGTTTGCCGTCGGCGGATCCCATGCTGTGCGGCACGCGGGTGTCGAACTCCGCGGCCTCGCCGGGCTCCAGCACCAGGTCCTTCTCCCCCAGCTTCAGCCGCAGCCGGCCGGAGAGCACGTAGAGCCAGTCGTAGCCGTCGTGCGTTCGCTGCGGCGGCATGGTCTTGCGCGCGGGGTAGGTCATCTTGAACGTGCGGGTCGGCGAACCGGGCGGGGACAGGCGGACAATCTGCACGCCGTTGTGCATGGACTGCGTGGGCTTGATCCGCGGATCCGGCACCTCGGCCGGAATCAGGTCATCAATGGTGATCCGCAGCTCGCGGGTGAGCGGCAGCAGGATTTCCAGGCTGGCCTGCCGCTTCCCGCTTTCCAGCCGCGAGAGCGTGGACACGGACATCCCGGTGCGGGTGGCCAGGTCCTCCAGCGTGCGGTCCTGCTTGATCCGGGCGGCACGCAGCCGCGGACCGATCTGTTCCAGCACCGAGTCCTTCATGGCCCCCCTCCCTCGACTTGCTGTTTCTGCAAAGATACTTGCAATTCTAACATTGGCTCCCGCACCCTTGGACCATGGAAAACAACGAATGGGATGTCATTATCATCGGCGGCGGTGCTGCCGGGCTGAGCGCGGCCCTGATGCTGGGCCGGGCGCTGCGGCGGGTCCTGGTGCTCGACGGCGGCAGCCCGCGCAACCGCTTCGCCAGCCACATGCATGGGGTGCTGGGCAACGAGGGCGCCGACCCGCTGGAATTCCTCAGCCGGGCCCGCGCCGAAGTGGCAGGCTACGGCGTCGAGGTGCGCACCGCCGTCGTCAAGCAGGTCAGCGAGACCGCTGCGGGAATCGAGGTGGAGACGGACGACGGCGGCCGGCTCACCGCCCGCCGCTTGATCGCCGCCTCCGGCGTGCGGGACGATCTGCCGGAGATTCCGGGGCTGGCACAGCGCTGGGGCCGGGACGTGCTGCACTGCCCGTATTGCCACGGCTGGGAGGTCCGCGGGAAGCGGCTGGCCGTGCTGGCCACCTCACCGATGGGCATCCACCAGGCCCAGCTGATCCGGCAGTGGAGCCACGACGTGGTCTTCTTCACCGCCCTGGCCGGACCGGTGGACAGCGACGTTGCCGGCCAGCTCGCGGCGCGGAACGTCGTCAGCGACCCAAGGCCGGTGACGGAGCTGGTGGTCAGCGACGATGTGCTGACCGGCGTCCGGGTCGAGGGCGGCGAGGTGGTGGACGTGGACGCGGTCTTCACCGCCGCCACGCTGGTCCCGCAGGACGGCTACCTCGCCGGTTTGGAGCTGGAGCGCGAAGACTCGGTCTTCGGCAGCTTCCTCAAGGTCGATCCGACCGGACGCACCAGCCATCCCCGGATCTGGGCGGCAGGAAACATCACCGCGCCGGGCGCCAATGTGCCGATCAGCATCGCCGCCGGTGCCATGGCCGGAGCGATGATCAACGCGGATCTGGTGACCGAGGACTTCGCGCTGGCCGCGGGTTCAGCCGAAAGCTTTCCCGCCGACTCCGCCGAAGCTTCTGCCGTTTCTGTCGGGACTTCCGATGCAGCCGGCGCAGCGAACTCTGCCGCAGCGGGCGAAAAGAGGGCATGATGACCGGCCACTCCTCCCCCGCCCAAGCGGCAGACGCCCGCACCTTCTGGGACGCCCGCTACGGCGAGCGCCCCAGGATCTGGAGCGGAGCGGTCAATCAGGTCCTGGCGGACACGGCGCCCGGACTCACGCCGGGGCGCGCTCTGGATCTGGGCTGCGGCGAGGGCGGCGATTCGGTGTGGCTGGCCGAACACGGCTGGCAGGTCACCGGAGTGGACATCTCGGCCACGGCGCTGGAACGCGCCCGCGAGTTCTCCGAGTCCCGCGGACTGGGAGAGGAACAGATCAGCTGGCAGCAGATGGACTTGGCGGAGGACTTTCCCTCCGGCGAATTCGACCTGGTCTCCGCCTGTTTCCTGGCCTCCCCCATCCACCTTCCCCGCGCGGCCATCCTGCAGCGGGCGGCCGCGGCCGTCGCCCCGGGCGGAACCCTGCTGGTGGTGTCCCACGCCGACGCTCCGCCGTGGGCCGGAGACTCGAGCGGCCATAAGCACTTCTTCCCGACGCCGGACGAGGAGCTCGCCGCCCTGGACCTGCGGGACGACGCATGGGACATCCGCAGTGCCGAAGTCAGGAGCCGCGAGGCGATGGGACCGGACGGTGAGCGGGGTCTGCTGGAGGACACCGTGGTGATCGCCCGCCGCCGCTGAGGCCACGACGCGGTCGGGTTCGCGGCCGGCGGCTAGGTCCGGCCCCGGCGCAGAGTCAGCGGCGCAGCCGGGGCCCAGCTCAGGCGTAGGGTGGCCTTGAGGCGGCAGGGCCTGCCGCACCCCCGAGGGAAGGATGGCCATGGAACCCGAGGAATTCGACCTGCTGGTGGTCGGCGGCGGCAAGGCCGGCAAGTCGCTGGCGATGGACCTGGCCAAGTCGGGACAGCGCGTGGCGATGGTCGAGCGGGCCATGATCGGCGGCACCTGCATCAACGTGGCGTGCATCCCCACCAAGACCATCATCCACTCCGGCCGGGTGCTGGAGACGGTGCGCCGGGCGGCGGAGTTCGGGGTGGCCGGTGCGGAGAACCCGCGGATGGACATCGACCTGCTGCGCCACCGCAAGGAGGACGTGGTGGACACGATGGTGGCCGGCCAGAAGAAGCTGTTCACGGGCTCCGGCATGGACTTCATTCTGGGCGAGGCCAAGTTTGTGGCGCCGAAAACCGTGGAGGTTTCGCTGAATGACGGCGGCACCCGCGTGCTGCGCGGCACCGACGTCGTGATTAATCTGGGCACCGAACCCGCCCTGCCCAACATTGAGGGACTGGCCGAGTCCAACGTGCAGACCAGCAACACGTTGCTGCACCTGGAGGAACTGCCCAAAAGCATGGTGATTTTGGGCGGCGGCTACATCGGCTGTGAGTTCGCGGACCTGCTGAACACCATCGGCGTGCAGGTCACGGTGGTGCAGCGACCCGGGCAACTGCTGCCGCGCGAGGACGCCGACGTGGCCGAGGCTGTGGCGAAGGACTTCACCGAGGCCGGCATCACGCTGAAGCTGAACGCGTCCGCGGAAAAGATCGAACGCGCCGACGACGGGACGGTCACGGTGAGCCTGTCCACCGGGGAGACGGTCAGCGCGGAGGACGTGCTGGTGGCGCTCGGGCGGCGGCCGGTGACGGACGGAATCGGGCTGGAGGACGTTGGCGTGATGCTTTCGGACAAGGGCATGATCCAGGTGGACGACCGGCTGCACACGTCGGCCGACGGCGTCTGGGCCGCGGGCGATGCGGCGGGATCACCGCAGTTCACACACGCGTCCTATGACGATTACCGCACCCTCAAGGCAAACTTGGCCGCTGCCCGCGGCGCGGGACAGCCGCGGTCCACGGTGGACCGGCTTATCCCCTACACCGTCTTCACGACGCCGGAGCTCGGCCGGGTTGGCCTGACCGAACGGCAGGCGCGCGACGCCGGCCACGACGTGCGGATCGCACGGATGCCGGTGAGCGCGATCCCGCGCGCCCGGACCGTCGGACAGTTGGCCGGCGAGTGGAAGGCCGTGCTGGACCGCGAGACCGGAAAGATTCTGGGCGCTGCGCTGCGCGGGGTGGACGCCAGCGAGGCGATCGCCGTGCTGCAGATGGCGATGATCGGCGGGCTGGACTATACCGCCGTGCGCGATGCGATCATCACCCACCCCACCGTGGCCGAGGGGTTGAACCTGCTGTTCACGCCGGCGTGGCTGGAGGACTGACGGCGCTGCCCATGGAGTTGTCACGGCCGGCCGGCGCGGCCGGCCGTGAGACCTTTCGGAGAAGGATCAGGCCGAAGATCAGCAGGATGGTGTCGCCGCCGATCAGGAGGGCCCACCGCCAGGCACTGCTCACGTCTCCCAATTGCAGGGCGATGTCCCCGAGCGCGTGCAGGATGATCAGCGGCCACAGGGACACCCCGCGCAACCGCAGGGCAGCCAGGCCCACGCCGAAACACGTGGCACCAACAACTTGTGCGGCGGTAACGGCAGGATTGGCGCCAAAGGCAATGTTGGCCAGATGCGCCACCCCGAAGAGTGCCGACGAGACCAGTGCAGCCCTGAGCGGTGTCCAGGTCGCGAGGCGTCGCAATACCAGTCCGCGGAACCACAACTCCTCGTAGATGCCAGTGGCGAGGTAACCAAGAATCAGGATCGTGACGGCCTGCAGCCCAACGTCCTTGAGGCCGGCGGCGAACGGGGCCACGCTGACCAGCAACGGGACGAGAAGCAGAGCCGGGCGCAGCCGGCCCGAGGTCAACAGCGCCCTGTTGGTCACCGCAACGACCACGCTGGCAAACAGAGCCAGTGCCAGGACGGCGATGAATCTTTGCTGCATGGCCTCCAGGTTGGGTGCAAGCCACCGCAGCAGTACGGCCGCAAGGATGGTGACTGCCATGGTCAGGCCCGTGAGCAGCAGCGCTGCTCGCAGGGGGCGGGTGGTGGCGGTGGCGGTCTGGGATTCAATCATGGCTCTTGTTCCGTTCCGGTCAGTGTGCGGGCAGCGGGGCAGTGGCATCCGCGCGGGCCGGCAGAGCCCGGGCGCGGAGCAGGGTGGTAATGACCCGGGCGGTGACCATGGTGAGCGCCATGATGACGAAGGCAGCGGTCCAGGCATCGGCTCCGGTGATGGAGTTGCTGATGGAGAAGTCCCGGACGTTCGTGGCGGCCCATCCGTTGGCCGACTCGGCGAACGCGACGCGGCCTCCGATGACCAGGAGCCACAGCAGGGCATAGGGCAAACCTGCCGTGCTGAAGACCCTGCTCTGGTCGCCGCGTTTCAGCGGCATGAGCAGCGCAGCCAGTATGCCCATGGCCGCTCCCGCCCCGGCGCCGATGAAGTCCAGCGCAACGTCATTACCGCCGGTGGGGATGTTTCCCAACAGCAGGACCCCGGCGACGGCCGCCAACAGGATGGGCATGGCCAGGCGTCTCCGGGTGACGGCCCGGGTGCCCAGGTTGGTGCCGAGGATGAAGACCAGAAGGCCGATGTTGAGCAGCCATTGTTCGGTAGTCACAGACTCTCTCCTATGCGTTTCGGTGCTGCCGGCGCAGCCTCCGTGGTGTGCTTTTTCAAAGCTACGCAGGAGAAGAAAAAGTCGGTTCAGCCCGGCGGTGGAATCCGCGGGGGCCGGGTTGTCCACCGTCGGGTGGAGGCCTCAACCCTACGGTGGAGGCGGACTGCTCTAGCCTCGGGCCAGGCGGTGGCGGAAGGCGTAGCCGACCAGTTGGGCGCGGTCCCGCATGCCGGTCTTGGCGAGCAGGTGGTTGATGTGCGTTTTGACGGTTGAATCGGAAACGAAAAGCCGGTCGGCGATCTCGCCGTTGCCCAGACCCTCGGCCACCAGGACCAGGACGTCGATTTCCCTCGGCGTCAGGCTGTCGGGTGGTTCGATGCCTGCCCCTCCCTGGGCTCCGCCGGTCAGGCCGGCATGATCGCCTCGGGTCAAGGCCTCAAGCAGGCGCCGTTGCACAGATGGATCCAACTGGGCCTCGCCGGCGGCCACGGTAACCAAAGCGTGCCGGATCTCTTCCGCATCGGCGTCTTTGGTCAGGAAACCCTCGCGCCGGCCCGGAGCGCGGAAAACACCCACTGATCGTCGGCGTAGGTGGTGAGCACCACCACCCTCGCCGTCGGAAGTTGCCGGCTGAGGATTTCGGTTGCCTCCACGCCATTTGTGCCCGGCATGTGCAGGTCCATCAGTACGACGTCGGGCGTCAGCGTTTGCGCTTGCCGGACGGCGTCGGCGCCATCAACAGCGGCTCCCACTACGACGACGCCTTCGAGGAGCCCCAGGATCAGCGACAGCCCGTCCCGGACAACTTTCTGATCGTCCGCGATCAGCACACGAATCCCTGCCTTGGCCACGTCCGGGCTCCCCTCCGTCATGGTTCACAGCATCTCACGCTGCAATTGCGCCGCGCCTAGACCACGCGGGCACTGGCCGCGCCCAAATAATCTCCACTTGCGGGTGGAGCAAAAGTGATGCCGAGCGTGGCAAGATTCCAGCCATGACTTCTTCCCGCCAGTGGCTGGCACCCTTGGGACTGGCCATGGTCGCGCTCGTGGTCGTCACCTCTGGCTGGGCGCCACCGGGTTCGCCGCTCACGGGGCGGGCCTTCTTAACTTTGTGTCGGCAGCCGTCTTGGCAGGCGCCGCAACCACCTACCTCACGCGGGATAATCTTGCGGCGCCCGCATACGTTGTGTTGGCAACGCTCATGGCGCTTGCGGTGGTGGGCATGCGCGCCGCAGATTCGACGGGCGACGCGATCGCGCTGTTCCTGTTGGCTGCCTTTGCTCCACTTCGCCAGCCGCGCGCAGTACTGGCAGTGGTCACCCTGCTGGGGGTCTTGGCCTTCAACGTCCTGCAGCTCAGCTCGGGGCAGACAGCCATCTCGCTGATCCTGGCGACCGACGCCGGAGCCGCCTTCTTCTTCCTGGTCGGCAGCCTGCTCCGACAGGAAAAGGAACAGCGGGTTCGCATCACCCGTCTGGTCCACGAATTAGAGGCCAGCAGGGAAGCCGAGCAGGCGGCCTCGGCTGCCGCGGAGCGTGGCCGGATGGCGCGGGAGATGCACGACGTCCTGGCGCACACCCTCTCAGGCTTGGCGCTGCATCTGGAAGGGGTCCGACTGCTGGCCCTCAACACCAATGCGGATTCCCGCCTGCTGGACACTGTTGAGCAGGCCCAGCAGCTCTCCCGCTCCGGTCTGGCCGAAGCGCGCAGCGCTGTCCAGACCCTCCGCGGGCACCAAGTCCCCGGACCTGAATTGATCGGCTCACTGGTGGACCAGCATCGGCTGAGCGCAACCGGCACAGCCACCTACCACGTTGATGGACAACCGGCCCCGCTGGCCCCGGAGGCGGCTCTGGCCCTCTACAGGGCGGCGCAGGAAGCTCTCTCCAACGTTCGGAAGCATGCCACCGGAGCCGACGTGGAGGTTTCGCTGTCCTGGCTGCCGGACAGGGTCGAGTTGCACGTGAGCGATACGGGTGGCGGCGAGGCCCAGCAGCAACCGGCCGGCGAATCAGGCTACGGCCTTGCCGGCATGAAGGAACGCGCGCAGCTTGCCGGCGGGACCGCGGACGCTGTGCCCCTGCCGACCGGTTTCCGGATCAAGGTCTCGCTGCCCTATCAGGAGCCGGCGGCGGCACAGGGTATGGGGCCGGAAGACTGAACCGGACGCGCTGCCCGCATTCGCTCCGTTAGGCGGCGGCTTCACGCGTTTCGAGCTCTTGGGCGATGGCGTAGTACTGGACGATGGCATCGCGCACCGGGTGCCTGCGGTCCAACTGCCGGTAGCACCGGCTGCTGAGCATCAGGAGTTCGTCGATCGACAGTGCGGACAAGTCCGACGGGAAGGTGGCCTGCTCCGAAGGCCCAATCACGGTGCTCGTGTCGTCAGCTTCGGCTCGTGTCAACCGAGGCTCAGGGAGCAGTGCGGAGGGTGGCAAGACAGGTGCGTGCAGTTGGTTTTTCAAGGGCGTCTCATTCCATACGAGATGTTCCATGGCCAACTGCTTTAGCCACGTTTCACGCTACCGCAACACACCTGGATGTCAACGCGGGCCCTAGGCAGCGCCGATTACCGGTCGAAATGAGTGCCCTCGGAGGATGGATCGGCGGAGGTTACGAGGTCTGCCGCCAGGTCGCGCAACTTGATGTTGCGCCTGCTGGAGGCGGACCTCAGCAGCTCGAAGGCTTCCTCCTGGCTGCACCGGTTCTGCCCCATGATGATGCCAATGGCCAGCGCAACGGTGGTCCTTGATTCGAGCGCGGCTTCCAAATCTGCTTCGGCGTCGCGGTGCCGCGCCAGCCGGACCGCCAAGGACAGCGCCCGGGATGCTTGGCGGGCATACTGCTGGGCCGACTCGATGGCTTCCTCGTCGAACCTGCCGGATTCGTTCGAGTACAGGTTCAAGGCCGCGGAGTCGCCGGAGTCGATGGGAATCGGGACGCCCAGGATGGACCGGATGCCCTCCTCGATGACACGGGGCCGGTACTCCGGCCAGCGTGCATCGTCGAGCACCTCGGCCACGTGCACCAGCTCGCCCTCCCGGGCTGCCCTCAGGCAGGGACCGTCGGCGTAATCGTATTGGATTTCGTCCACTCGCTGGGCGCGTTCGCTACTGCTGGCCACCGTACCGGCCTTCTTGTGGCGCAGCAGCGTGATGCCGCACAGAAGTTCCTCGTCCGGGTGCGAAAGATTGTGGACGGCCAGGCGCGACAAGGCATTGAGGAAAACCTCGATGTCCGTACTGTCGACTGCCGCGTCGTGGAGGAACTCCTCCACCGTCAATTCAGATGCCTCGTGATTCTCGCCCGGCATGGCGCTGCCCTTTCTCCGTTCTACTTGACGTTAATTTAACCCAATCCGGACGGTCCACGCGCCATAGTCCTGCCGTAATTTGCACCACGCTCCGGATCGATGTCAGACCCCGGATGCCCGGCCATGGCATTGGCGCTAGTGTTTGTCGGATACCCGCCAAGCCAAGCAGGAGGAGCAGCATGCGCGCCTATCTCCTGCTGATGGTGGTGGTGGTCTTCTATGCCGGCAATATCCTGACCGGCAAGGCGCTCAGCGACCTGCCGCCGCTGACCATCGCGTTCGGCCGGATCGCCGTCGCGTTCTTGGTGCTCATTCCCATCGGCTGCCGCAGCGCGTGGAGTTCCCGGCACCTCTTTATCCGTCATTGGAAGCCGCTCCTGCTCATGACGCTGACCGGAGTGGCCGGGTTCAACACCCTGATCTATTCGGCGCTGCAGTTCACCTCGGCCACGAACGTTTCGGTCCTGGAGGCGTCCATTCCCGCCGTTACCGTGCTGCTGGGATTCTGGTTGCTGCGCGAGCGGTTACGGCCGCTGCAGTGGGCCGGGGTCCTGCTCTCGCTGTGCGGGGCGCTCTGGGTGGTCACCAACGGCCAACTGCTGCGCCTGACCGAGATGTCCTTGAACATCGGCGACGCGATCATGGCGGTCGGCGCGCTGTCCTGGGCCGTCTACTCCATCGCGGTGCGGCGGTACCTCATGCTGTTCCCCGCCCACGGGGCCGTCTTGGTGATGACCGGTTTGTCCGTTCTGTTCATGCTGCCGCTGCTGCTGACCGAGTGGGCCTTGGTGGGCATTCCCCGGATCAGCGGAGGGCAGTGGTCGGGCCTGCTGTACCTGGGTATTTTTCCTTCGGTGATTGCCCTGCTCCTCTACAACCGGGCCGTGGCCACCCTCGGCGCCTCCCAAGCGTCCGTGTTCCTGAATTTCGTGCCGGTGTTCACCATGCTCGGCGCCTACGTGCTGCTGGATGAGGCGATCAGCCTGATGCAGGTGCTGGGCGCCATGGCGGTGATCCTGGGCGTTTTCTTCACCACCCGGAGCAAGCGGGCGCCCGCCCGCTTCGAAGAACGGTCCGTGGTGGCCGCAGACGAGTGATAACGATTCAGCAATCCGACGCGTTTTGGTCAGGTCCGGGCTCCGGCACCCGTACGATTAGTAAGGGTGCTGTCAAAGTGGCGGCCCGGGAGCTGCCTTGTGGCGGTCAGAAAGCAGGAGACGTTGGCGCCTCATCTAGATCGATCCGGCATGCTGCTAGATGGGCGGTACCGGCTGATGAACCTGATCGGTACCGGGGCGAACGCCAAGGTGTACCGGGCGGAAGATCAGGTCCTGGGCCGGGAAGTGGCCGTCAAGGTCATTCAGCGCCCCTCCATGAACGAGGAGGAGTTCCACCGCGACGACGCGGAGATCAAGCTCCTCGCCCGACTGAACCACGGCAACCTGGTGACCCTTCTGGACGCGGGCATCGACCGGATCGAAGCCGGACATCCACAGATCTACCTGGTCATGGAAATGATCGAGGGCGCAGACCTCAAGGCTCGCTTGGCGCAGGGTCCCATGCCGCCGCGACATGTTGCGCAAATCGGCCATGATCTGGCCGAGGGCCTGGCCTATATCCACAACAACTCCGTGGTCCACCGGGACGTTAAGCCCGGGAACATCATGCTGTTTAATTACGACGACGGCGGGTCGCGCCTGCGCGCCAAACTCGCCGACTTCGGCGTCGCCGTCGTGATCTCAGAAGATGCTCATGTCTCTGGCATCTATGGCACTGCCGGCTACCTGAGCCCGGAGCAGGCCAAGGGCGAACCCATTGGGCCGGCCAGCGACATCTATTCGCTGGGTCTGGTGCTGCTGGAATGCCTGACCGGCCAGACCGCGTTCTCCGGGCCGCCGCTGGAGTCTGCCGTCGCGCGGCTCCTGCGCGATCCGGTGATCCCGGCCAGCCTGGGGCCGGAGTGGGTGCAACTGCTGACCGCGATGACGGCGCGCCAGCCAGAGGAACGACCCACCGGGCGGGACGTGGCACTGGCGCTGGCGGAAATGATGATGTCATTCCGCGGACGCCGCCGAGTGGATGCCTCGATCCTTCCCGTCGATGAGCCGTTACGAATCGAAGAGGTCAAGCGCTACGACATCCTGGACACCCCGCCGGACGGCGCCTTCGACCGCATCACCGCGCTGGCCGCCCGCCTTCTCTCCACGCCCATTGCGATTGTCAGCGTGGTGGACCACGACCGCATTTGGTTCAAGTCGCATCACGGCCTGGATATCGAGCAGATCGACCGGGAGCCGGGGCTCTGCGCGTCGGCCATCCTGCAGAACGGTCCGTGGATCATCAACAACGCGCCCGCGGATCCCCGGGCGTTGACCAACTCACTGGTGGCCAGCGACTTCGGGCTGAAGTTCTACGCCGGTGTCCCGTTGAAGACCCGGAACGGCTACAACTTGGGCACGCTGTGCGTCCTGGACTTTGAGCCGCGCGATTTCAGCGCCGAGGACACACAGACGCTGGAGGACCTGGCCGCCGTGGTGATGGACAGCCTGGAATTGCGGCTGGAAAGCCGCCGTCAGCAGCCGGAAGAGCGGATCGCCGTCTAGTCGCCCCAGCGCGCGGTTGCTACACTTGCTACAGGCGACGGAGGCTTCCATGACCACCATTCCCCACCGGCAGTTGCGCAATGAGAGCAGCAAGATTCTGGAGCGCGTCAAGAATGGCGAAACCATCGACGTCACCAATAATGGCGAAGTCTCCGCAACCCTGATACCGCCGGCGTCCTCCCCGTTCGAGCGTCTGCTTCGCTCAGGCGCAGTGAGGCAGTCCACTGCCGGGCCAGTCGACTTCACTCAGTTGGAACGGGTTCAGGCCGATGTCAGCACCGAAGAGCTACTGGACGACCTCCGCGGTGATCGGTGACTGTCTATCTCGATACCTCAGCTGTCTTGAAACTGGTCATCGATGAGGCCGAATCTACCGAACTGGCCCGCGCCCTGAACCGGTTCGCTGCGGACGGCGAGATACTGGTGGCGTCCATGCTCCTCTATACCGAACTGCACTGTGCTGCGCGACGGCGGTCCGGTGCCACGGTCCCTCCCCGAACCATTAATTCCGTGCTGGCTGCCATCAACCTGGTTGACCTCGCCCGCGAAGACCTGATGGTCGCCGCCGCGTTACCCGGGCGCCTCAGATCCGCCGATGCCATCCATCTGGCCACAGCGATCCGGCTCCGCGCTGACATCTTCGTGGCCTACGACCGCGAATTGGTTGCCGCCGCAGAGGACGCGGGGCTGTCCGTGGTGTCGCCGGGAAGGGCAGACAGCGAGGGCGATCTGCGGTAGCGTCCCCAGCATCACCGCGAAACGCCCGGGGCGGCCCGCGGGCACCGACCGGAAGGGCACGCATGCTGCGAGGAATGAGCACGGTCAGCTTCTGGACGTCTGATCTGCCGGCGGCTGTGGAGTGGTATTCGGACTTACTCGGCAGGAAGCCGTATTTCGAGCGGCCAGGCTATGCCGAGTTCCGGATCGGCGACTACGAGCATGAGCTCGGGCTGATCGACACGCGGCATGCTCCGGCGGGACACGGCATCGATCCGGGCGGCGCCATCCTCTACTGGCACGTGGACGATGTGCAGGCCGTTCGCCGTCGGCTGCTCGAGAAGGGCGCCACGGAACTGGAGCCGGTCACCGAGCGGGGGCACGGCTTCATCACGGCCTCGGTAGTCGACCCGTTCGGCAACGTGCTGGGCATCATGCAGAACCCGCACTACCTGGAAATCCTGCAATCCGGCCCGGCGTCCTGACCGCGCCGCGTCAGCTGCCGGCCGCCTCCGCTGGTCAGGCTCGCTGTGCCTCGTAATTTTGTCAGTGGCGGCTACTAGGCTGAAAGCAGCTTCACGAGATGCGCGCCGCCCTCCGGTTAGGAGGGCAATTGCTCCGACATGGCCGCACACCAACCCCAACCTCATGGGTGGTTCGGATGACGAAGCGGCCCGTCTCCAACCGGAGCAGGCAAGAGCGTCCGCCATGGCGGACCGTTGAAAGGAACTGGCATGCCCAGCTACGCAAACCGAGCCGACGATGAGCCCCAGATCAGAACGGAACGGTGCTCGGCGTTCCTCCCGGGACACAAAGCGCATTGGATCCAGATCCGGAAAGCGCTGAAAGACGATGCCGGAATTCCAGTGACCGTCCGTCTGGAGGCAGATGGTGCAGTGCGCCTCTTCGACGCTGTGGAGGAACGGCACTGCTGGCACCATGACACGGCGGACATCGCGGCGGCACTGGCCCTCCCCTGCGGAGACATCACATGGTACGAGCAGTTGAGATTACTGACAATCGAGACGATCGTGGACCAGCGGTTCTTCACCTTGGGATTGGCTGGCGAGGCATCGGAGTGCCGGTCTTAGCCCGAACACGCCGGCGCCAAGGGTAGGCTGACGCCGCTTCCGCAGCTGTAATCGCGGAAGCGGCGTCAGCTGCCGGCCGCTTCCAGGTGGGCGAGATAGCCGGCGAACCCGCCCGGGGTCCGGCCCTGCAGCCGGCCCGAGGTGGTGACCTGCAGATGCGCCGCCGGCAGCACCAGACCGCCGAGCGAACGGATGGCCTCCACCAGCCGGACGTCCTCATGCTCTGCGAGCGCGGGGAAGCCGCCGGCCGCCAGGTACATGGATGCCCGGACGCCCAGGTTGGCGCCGTGCACCCTGGTACTCGGTTCCTGCCCGCTGTAGTTGTCGCGCCAGGCACGCAGCAGCCCGGGCGCAAGACTGGCGGTCTCGGGTTCCACCGTCCCCGCCACCGCGTCCGCTCCGGCGTTGGCCAGCAGCGCAAAGGACGTCAGCCAGTTCTCCGGCACCAGGGTGTCCGCGTCCGTGCAGGCAAGCCAGGTCTGCTCGGCTGCGGTCATGCGGCCATCGGCTTCCAGCGCGGCGGAGACTCCGGCCGCCCGCGCGGCACCGACGGAGCCGAACTCGCCCGCCAGCACGGCGATCCGCCCATCGGTTCGGGCCGCGTGCCGGGCAATCGTGGCCGAGTGGTCGGTACACCGGTCCAGCACCACCACCAGGTTCACGCCGCAGTGCGGCTGCGCGGCCCGGAGCGCGTCCATGGCCCGGCGCAACCGGCGCAGGCATCGTCCCAGCAGTTGCTCCTCATTGTGCACCGGAACAACGACGGCGATGCGCCGCACCGTGGGTGCCGAGCCCCCCTTCCCCGCGGCAGGGTCGGCGGATGTGATCCCGGCGGGGCCGGCCACCGGCGCGGCGGTCACTGCGCGCGCTCCGGTGCTTGGAGTACTTCCAGCAGGAAGTCCCGTTCGCGGTGCAGGGCCAGCACGTCCCAGCCGGTGGCTTCCTTCGCGATCGCGTGGACCTGTTCGCCGTCCAGTTCCCAGCCGTCGATCGGATGCAGCCAGTGGCACAGCAGCAGGTGGCCTCCGGGGCTCAGGGTTTCCTGCACCTTCCGGAGCAGCTCCCGCAGTTCGGGGCCGGTCAGGAAGTAGCCGATTTCCGAGATGGCCACCAGGTCCAGGTCGTCAGCGGCGGAGGGCCAGCCGCCGGGCAGCTGCGCCTGCACCAGCTCCACGTTGTTGAAGTCCGCCAGCCGGCGGCGTGCCTGGTCCAGTGCCACGCCGCTGGCGTCCACCGCCGTCAGCCGATCGCAGCGGGCGGCGAGCTCGGCGGTCAGCACGCCGATGGAGCAGCCGATCTCCAGGGCGTTGCCGTATCGTTCGGCCGGGAGGGCGGCCAGGGTGACGGCCCGCTTCCGGCGTTCGTACCAACTGGACAGGTAGTTCCACGGGTCCGGGTCGCTGCGGTACAGCCGGTCGAAGATCTGCTCGGCGTGCGCCGAACCGGCGGGACCGGCCGGCGTCCACGCGAAGATTTCGACGCCGCGGTCAAAGTGTTCCTGGAATGTCTCGCTGAGCAGCACCTCGTCGCCGGCCGCGCTGGACAGCGGTTGCGTCTGCGAGACGTGGGCGGCCAGGGCCAACTGTTTGGCCGCAGTGTCCTGGGCCGACAGCCGCACGGTCCGCCACGCGGCCCAGCGAGGGTCCGCGTCAGGGTCTGCCCAATGCCAGTACCAGATCGGGAATTCCAGCAGGTCCGCTCGGTGCGCTGTAGCCGACCGGGCCGCCGCAAGGCCCACTGCTTCATGGTCCGGGTGGCCGTCCTGCCGGTAGGGCGCAGCGATCACCGCCTGTGCGTGGCCTTCCAGGGCTTTGGCGAAGGCGGCCTCCAGGACGTCGGCATGCTGGCCGACCATCCCGTCGGGGATGCCCAGGAATGTCCATTCCAGCCGACCGGGCCCCGTCCCGTCCTCGGAGATGGCCTGAGTCTGGTCTTCGGCCTGCGCCTGAGGCTGGGCCTGCGCCTGAGTCTGAGACTGGGCTTGGGTCTGGAGCTGGGCTTGGGCCTGGGCCTGGGCCTGGGCCTGGGCCTGGGCGGAGGTTTCCAGAGCCTGCATCGCGGAGCGGAATTCCGCCAGCCGAAGCCTGCGCAGGTCGGCAGCAGTGTAGGTGGGCGATTCCGGATGGGAGGCTTCGCCGGCGGTGCAGAGCAGCACGGTGACATCCGCACCCTGGGCCAGCCAGGAGTGGATCAGTCCTGCGGCGCCGAGTGACTCGTCGTCGGGATGCGCCGCGGCCACCACCAGCCGGCGGCCGCGGCCGGGGGCCACTCCCCCGGACAGCGCGGGCAGCCGGTCGATGCCCGCCGCCAGCCAATCGGCTTCCGGGGTTCCGGCGTCGACGTGGGAGAAGGTCACCATGCTGGCTCCTGCTGTTCCAGGACCAGGGCGCCGAGCGCCGCGTCGTCGCGGGAGGCATGGTGCTGGCGAAGGTACACCGTCAGGTCGGCCACCCGCCGGGCGTGCTGCTCGTCCCACACCAGCGGCGCGGGGCCCAGTGCGTGGCCGCAGATCTCCAGCATCCGCGAGCAGATCGCCGCGATCTGGCCGCGGACGCGGTGGGCCTGGACCGCACCGGCCGCTCCGGCGTCCACCGCGGCTGCCGCGGCGGCCAGCACGTCGGCGCCGGCGGCCAGCAGGCGGTCCGCCTCGCCCAGCCAGGCCAAGGCCAGCTGGTCCGGGGTGCGCGAGGTCGCGGCCGTCCGGAGCGTGCGGAAGAGCCCCACGGCGCCGCCGAACCAGCAGGCGGCGACGCCGATCCCGCCCCAGGCAAACCCCGGACGGCGCAGATACCAGTCGGTTCCGCCAACCGGCGTGGCGACTGCCTGCTGGAAGGACACCGGACCGCTGGGCACGCCGGCCAGGCCGCGGCTGATCCACTCGGCGGGCTCAACCGTGACCGCCGGCTGCGTCAGGTCCACCGCGAACGCCCGGCGTCCGCCGTCCACATGCGCCGTGACCACCGCGTGGTCCAGCTGCGCTGCCAAGGAGCACCACGGCTTGGTGCCGGACAAAAGCCAGGCACCGCCGTCGTTGTTGGGTTTGGCCTCCAACCGGGTGCCCGACGATTCCGCCGCAAACACACCCCACGTTGTTCCCGCGGGTAGCTGCACCCCGGCCTGCGCCAGGATGGCGGCCGCATCCAGGTGCGGCTCCACCGCCCGGGCGGCGGTCAGGTCCTCGGCGGCCAGCGCGGCGAGGAACTCCCACAGGGCCAGGGTGTTGCCGGTGCCGGGCACGGGCGCGGGGTCCGGCGCGGCACGGAGGATCGGGAGCAGCGGCAGCGGATCACCCGCGCACCGCGAAGCTTCTGCCAACAAGGGCCCGGCAGCGCCCCACTCGAGCTGGAGCTGCTGCCGGACCCTGAAGGCGCTGTTAGGTTTCACAGCGTGCGGCCGGGTTACTTGGTCTTCTTGGCCGCGCCCTTTTCCGTCTTCTCGCCGCCGCTGGCCAGTTCGCCGGCACTGTTCTCCAGATGTGCGCGCATGAACCACTGGAAGAGTTCCAGCTCGGCGGTCTGGCCGATCAGCATGTCCTCGGTGATCGGGTCGATGTCACCGACGGTCTCGATGGCCTTGCGGTGCGCGCCGACCACACCGTTGTAGACCACGTCCAGCGCGGCGAGATGCTCGGCGGTGCCGGCGCGGTGGATGTCGTAGTCGTCCCAGCTGCGTTCCTTGACCAGGGCACCGGGCAGCCCGTTCGGGGAGACGCCCAGGGTGGCCATGCGCTCGGCGACGGCGTCGACCATCGCGCGGACCTTTTCGATCTGCGGGTCGAGCATTTCGTGGACCCCGATGAAGTCCCGTCCCACCACGTTCCAGTGGGCGTGCTTGAGGGTCAACTGCAGGTCGTTGAGCGCGTGGAGCCGCTGCTGCAGGATCTTTGCGACCTTCCGGCCGTCTTCCAGCTTGAGGCCGGGAACTGTGTAGCTTGCCTTGGATCGGGTCGTTTCCGCCATGAGAAACCTCCTTGCTCGGCGATGCCGCTTCTCGGCATCCTGCTGTTTCCCAACCTAGCGGCGAACCCTTGAAACGTCCCGCCGGACAACGCGGCGTCAGCCAAGGGCGAAATTCAGTAGGCTTACTAATCGCGTGGGCCGGTGCCGGCTACCACCCGGACCGCCACCGCCGTGATCAGCACCACCGCCGCGCAAATGGCGGCGGCGACGGCGGTGCCCTGATCGACCAGTCCGCCGTCGACGCGCCCGACGGCGATCCAGGCCAGACCCCAACTGGTGGCCAGCGCCGGGGCAAGCCGGCCGCGGCTGTAAAGCGCGGTGGCGACGCCCACCGCCGCCGCCAGGGCAAGCACGATCGACGACAACAAGGTCATCGGAAGCCCGAAGCCGTCCACGCCGGACGCGGCGAGGACGGCCGCGGCGTTGGCGACCGTGGCCACCGTGACCCAGCCCAGGTAGAGGCCGAAAGTTCCGTCGGTGATGAGCGCATCCAGCGCTCCCTCGTTGGGCGTGCGGACCAGGATCACCAGGATGCGGGCCAGCACCGCCAGCAGGACGATGATCACGGCAAGGCTGATCACCAGCAGTCCGACCTGCACCACCCAGATCCACGCCGCGTTCAAGAGCATGGCGGCCACCGCCCAGCCGCGCAGGTCGGCATGCCGGGCGGACCGCCGCTGGGCCGGCAGCAGTTGCCAGACCGCGTACGCAAGCAGTCCGAGGTAAATGACGGACCAGATCCGGAAAGCCGGCGCGGCCGGAGCCAGCGGCGTGGAATCTTCGTTCAGCCAGCCGCCGGCCGCCACCTGAATCGGGGTCCCGACTACTACCCCGCTGCCCATGAAGGCGGCCACGATGGCCACCAGGGAGCTGATCAGCACGAGGACCGGCACCGCCAGTCCGGTCCTGGTATCGGTTCGTTGCTGCATGCTTCCTCCCGGCCGTCGTCGGTGTTCCCGCTGCTGGGGAAAGTCCACCGTGGAATATCGTTTAGGTGCCGAGGCGGCCACGAACTATGCTCACGGTGGAGTGAGCCGGGTTTCCGTCCACTGGCTCGTCGGAGACATCCACAATGGGGAACTTAGACAGGTCCAAACCTTGCGGGATCGGAAATCTACCGCTGTCCGAGTCCATCACGCCGAGGCTGACCAGCCCGGACAAATCGGGGGCTATCAGCCACACTTCCTGATAGCCCCGGGCTTGGTTCGCGCTCAGGCTGATGTCCAGTTCCCTGATGCCGTTAGTCTCCACCACCCGCGCCATACCGGTGGCGGTGTACTGCTTCAACGGCTCCAGAGTTGTTTGAGCCAAAATATCTGCGCTGCGGTTGATGCTCCAGAGCACACCAATGACCGCCAAGAGCGCCACGGCGGCCGCGGCGGCCAACCAGGCGGGCAGATTCCGGATCCGTGCGCGTCTCCGGGAGGGCAGGCTGCGGACAGTTGCCGGACCACCCGCACCAGCGCAACGGATCTTCTGCGAGGTCCGGAGAAAGCCCCAGTTCACGGTGGATGGCCTGCCAGACGTGCGGTCCCGGTGCCTGAAGTTCCGGATCGGGGTCGGCCTTGGCAGCGGTCACCGCCCGGCGGAACGCCTGGTACTCCTCAGCACACTGGACGCAGGTTTGGAGGTGGTCCCGGTCGGATTGCTCGCCCATGGTGTTGTCCAGCGCGAGCAAGCTGATCAATTCCGGATCAAGGTGCTGCATGGTCAACCTCCAATCGGCGTCTCAAGTGCTGCAAACTGCGATGAATGTGACTCTTGACGGTACCAAGCGGCAGATCGAGCCGGCGTGAAATCTGCTCGTGCGTCAGATCTTCATAGAAAGCCAGGCGCATGATGGAACCCTTGGGTTCCCCGAGCCGCTCCAACTCTCCGTCCAGCACTAACCTGTCTGCCAGTGTTTCCGGGGAATGCGCGTCGTCGGCGTACTCGGGGTCAGGCAGCACCGCCGAAACAGCACGGACCTTGCGGTCCTCTCGGGCGGAGGACAACTGCACATCGGCGATAACTCGGCGGGTGATCCCCACAAGCCAGGCCGGCAGCTTGCCTAGCGTCGGGTCGAAGCCTTCCCGCAGGCGCCAGGCCCGGATGAAGACTTCCTGTGTGACGTCGTCCGCGGCCGCCTGATCCCGCAATGCTCGGGAAGCCAAAGTCCGCACCAGAGGCGCCAAGTGACGGTAGGCGTCGGCGATGGCCGACTCCTCGCCGGCGGCGAAGGCCACATCGATGCTGCTATCCCAAGCGTCGAAAGGAGGTGCCAAGCCTGCGTCCTTCCGGTCGTCGGGAGGGGAACCTACCCCGCAGACTGGTGCTGAAGGGCCGGAAAAGTCAGTCAGGAACCGCTGTGACAACCACATTGTGGCTGTAATCCTGCCGTGCGTCCAGCCACTGGCCGCCGCAAGTGACCAGCTTTAGCTGCGGTTTCCCGTCCCGACGGAACACGGCCGCCGCATCGAATTCGTCCTTATTCATCAGTTCCACTTTCGTGACCCGGTATGTGAGGGGCTTGGCGTCCGCCCGTTCCACGGTGATGCGCGTATTCGGCGGAAGCTGCCTGAGTTCGGCAAAGGGAGCCAATCCAGACAGCGTGTCAACGTGAGCCGCTATCACCGCGGTTCCGGTCGGATCCCCCGGTGCCGGACCGTGGCGGTACCAGCCGGCCTGGTCAACGGAATCAGGAATTTCCATCGCATTGCCGGCAGCAATACCGACCGCGACCACGCTGACATCGATCGAGGTGCCGGCCACCACCAGCCGGGTGGGCGGAGCTTTCTTGCTTGCCGTCGCGGGAAGTGCCCGGTGAACGGGGATGGCTGCCGGGTCCGGAATCACCGAAGCCTCGGGCACGGCGGACGACGCCGGCGCTTTGCCGTCCGGTGGAGTCCCCACGTTCGCCTGGCCTTCGGCCGGGGACGCGCTGTGCGAAGCCGCCGGCGTGGGCGGGACTCCTTCGGCGGACTGCGGGGCGGCACATCCGGCAGCCCCGATCAGCACCGCACTGAGCAGCAACCCGGCGCGGGCCGCCGTCGTCGTCGTTCTCATGGGTGTGATTCCTACTGGGAAGGGTGGGTGGGTGCGCGAACCAGATGGGGCGCCTGGCCCGCTTCCGGCCGGGGCCGGAAGCGGGGGAAGCCGGTGGCGCCCCGGGCAAGGAACCACCGGCTTCGGAAACCCGCCGCAACTACTTGGTGGTGCGATCCGCCAGTTGGCGACGGGCGACTGCGCCGCCGCCGAGGAGCAACAGGACAGCTCCTCCGGCGACTGCGGCAAGGGTGTAGTCCGGACCTGCTTCCGCAGCGGCGCCGGACCGGCCGCCCGGCACCGCGCCCGGAGCCGAACCCAGCCCTTCAATGTTTTGCACGGCCAGCGCGAGGTTGCCGTCCTTGAGGCTGCCCCAGGCGTAGACGATCGTCTGGGTACCTTCCATGACGGTCACGTCGGCCGGACCGATCACCGGCTCGGTGGTTCCAGCCGCAGCCACCGAGGCCGAGATGGTTCCTGGGTCCAGCGTGAGGGTCTGTTCGTCCGGATTGGACAGACCCTTGATCACCGCCGAACCGCCGGCCAAGACGTCCACGGCGGGTGCGGCAGCGACGTGGCGCACCGTGAGCTTGCCCTTCCCTGCCTCAATCGTGGAGACGTCGTTGGTGAACAGGTTGGCGGTGGGCTTCCCGTCGGCGTCCAGGTTGGCGACCGCCGTGTAGTTGCCGCCAGACTTCAACTGGACATCCACGGGACCAATGGCCGGGTTGTCCGCATTTTGGGCGTCCGAGGCTGTAATGGCGAGGGTGTAATCGCCCGCGGGCAACGCCAGCGGCCCGGCCAGGCTGCCGGGGGCAAAGTCGTCGAGTGTCCGCTCGCCGTTGACCCAAACATCGACGGTCAGGCCAGGCACGCCGTGCAGGACCGAGAGCTGGGCGTCCCGGTCGGCTGCCTGGGCCGGAGCTGCCGCTCCGAGCGCCAGAAACCCCAAGGCGGAAACGGTCATGATGCTCTTGCGCATGTGAATCTCCTTCAACGGCCCGGCTACTCCAGGCTGTGGCTGCTTACACCCCTACTACCGGCCGGGAGACGTCTTTGGATGCACATTCATGAAAGTTTTTTTGAGCGGCCCTCATTCGCCGGGCCCAAGACCTTGTAGATGGCGCAGATGAAGGACCTGTTGCGGGCCAGATCAGTGAGCTCCAGGTCAAACTTGCGCGGGAACAGCGGGCGGCCGGAGCCCACCGTGGCTGGCGCAATCGACAGGACCAGCTCGTCCAGCAGCCCCGCCTCGGCAAACTGGGCGGCCAGATCCCCACCGCCCACCACGTAGATGTCCTTACCTGCGGCCGCGGCCGTGAGCGCGGCGTGGATCGGCTGGATGTCGCCCTGCGCAAAGCGGATGTCCGCGCCCTCGACGCCCGGCAGTTCTCCATGCGAGAGGACCCAGGCGGGCATCTTGTACGGCCACGGTTCCTGCGACGCCAGCAGGTGTTCACGGACCCACTCATAGGTTGTCCGGCCCATCACCACCGCCCCGACTCCGGTGATGAAATTGTCGTAGCTGTTCGGACCGCCGCCGTCGATGTCCTGCTTGAACAGCCAGTCCAGCGAGTCATTTTCATCCGCGAGGTACCCGTCCAGGGTGGTGGCGGTAAAGAAGATGGTGCGGGTCATGTGGGGTCCTCCTGTACGGTCGCGTGTCGAGCGGTTCCGGCAGCCGGTGGCGGTGCTGATCGGCTTGACAGCTGATCTGCTTGAAATCAGTGTGCCGGAATGATGGTCCTGATGCCCACGGTGGCGACCGTCCGACCGCAAGCCGGGCACCGCCGTCGTACTTTTCCCGCACGCTAGGTGCCGCCGGAGAAGCTAAGTTTTAGGTATGGCTACGGACAAACGCGTGAGCGAAAACTCGAGGGGTCGCCACGAGACTTTCGAAGAGAAGCTGGACCGCAACTGGAACGATCTGCTGCAGGAACTGCGGGTGATGCAGACCGGCGCGCAGATCATCACGGCGTTCCTGATGACGCTTCCGTTCCAGAGCAGTTTCCAGGACCTGGCTCCGTATCAGGTGGGTCTGTACATCGCGCTGCTGGTGCTGTCGGCGCTGATGACCGGGCTGATCCTCACGCCGGTGGCGATCCACCGGCGGCTGTTCGGCCTGCATGTCAAGGAGGCCACGGTGGCGCAGGGGCACCGGATCGTGAAGATTGCGGTGCTGGGCATCGGGCTGCTGGCCACCGGTTGTGTGGCGTTCATTGTGGATGTGATTGCCGGGGATGTGCTGGCGCTGGCGATCGGCGGCGGAGTGCTGCTGGTGATGGTCTTCCTGCTGTGGATCCTGCCGCGCGTGCTGCAGCACGGCCTGCGCAGCGGAACTGGCACCGACGACTGAATCGGGCGTGCCCTCGGCGGTTGCGGCGCCGCGCGCGGGTGGGCATCGCCATCACCCCTGCGGGCAGGTGAACCCGTGACAGGCTCCCGCCCGAGTGGAAGCATGGCCGCATGAGCATTCCATCAGAACCGGCACCTCCAACCGGAGCCCGCACCGATGAACGCGGTCCGGAAGGCAAGACGTTTTTTGGCCAGCCGCGGATGCTGGCCAATCTCTTCAGTGTGGAACTGTGGGAGCGCTTCTCCTTCTACGGCATGCAGGTTGTGGTCCTGCTCTACATGTACTTCTCCGTGGCCGAAGGCGGCCTGGGCATCGACCAGGCCGTGGCCACCGGCATCATCGGTGCCTACGGCGGAACGGTGTACCTGTCCACGATCGTCGGCGCGTGGGTAGCGGACCGGCTGCTGGGCTCCGAACGGACGCTGTTCTACAGCGCCGTCATGATCATGCTGGGGCACATCTCGCTGGCCCTGATTCCGGGAATCCCGGGGCTGGCGACCGGCCTGATCTTGGTGGCCTTCGGCTCCGGTGGGTTGAAGGCCAACGCCACCTCGCTGGTGGGTTCGCTGTACGCGCTCGACGACGACCGCCGGGACGCGGGCTTCTCCATCTTCTACATGGGCGTGAACATCGGCGCGCTGTTCGGGCCGCTGCTGACCGGCCTGACCCGGGACACGCTGGGCTTCCATTTCGCGTTCGCGCTGGCCGCGGTGGGCATGGCGATCGGGCTCATCCAGTACGCGCTGACCCGAAAAAACCTGCCGGAGGAGGCGCACCTGATCGCAGACCCGCTGCCGCGGAGCAAAGTGCCGGTGGTGGGCGGAATCGTCGCGGCCGCGCTGATCCTGATGGTGATTGCGGTGCTGACCGGAGTGGTGAACGCCGGGAACCTGGCCACGGTGGTGGCGCTGGTGGCGGTGGTTGCGGCGATTTCCTACTTTGTGGTGATCCTCTCCAGCAAGCACATCAATGAAACCGAACGACGGCGGGTGCTCTCCTTCATCCCGATGTTCATCGCCAGCGCGGCGTTCTTCTCCATGTTCCAGCAGCAGTTCACCGTGGTGACCCTGTACTCGGATGAGCGGCTCAACCGGAACATCCTCGGCTGGGAGATGCCGATCGAGTGGGTGCAGTCCATCAATCCGGTGTTCATCATCCTGCTGGCTCCGATCTTCGCCGCGGTGTGGACGCGGCTGGGTCCGCGGCAGCCGATCACGCCGGTGAAGTTCGCCGTCGGGCTGGCGATCATGGGGCTGGCCATCCTGGCCTTCATCCCGCTGGCCGGCGGCGGCCCGAACACCACTCCGCTGCTGGCCATGGTGGGGATCCTGCTGATGTTCACGCTCGCCGAGCTGTTCATCTCCCCGGTGGGGCTCTCGCTGTCCACCAAACTGGCGCCGCACATTTTCCGCACCCAGATGGTGGCGCTGAACTACCTTTCGGTGTCGCTGGGCACCGCGCTCTCCGGCGTGCTGGCCGGCTTCTACAACCCGGCGAACGAGGTCCCGTACTTCGGCTCCATCGGTCTGGTGGCACTGGTGCTGGCCGTGGCGCTGTTCCTGGCCGCGAAGCCGATCAAGAACCTGATGAGCGGGGTGCACTGACCGTGGCGACGCCGCAGCGGGTGCTGGTCACCGGGGCCACCGGCTATATTGGCGGCCGGCTGGTTCCTCGGCTGCTGGCGCGCGGGTACCAGGTCCGCGTGCTGGTCCGCTCCCCCGGCAAGCTGGCCGCGGTGCCGTGGCACGACGACGTGGACATTGTGGCCGGAGACTTGGCCGATGAGGATGATGCGCGGCGGGCCTGCGCGGATGTTCAGACGGTGTTCTACCTGGTGCATTCGATGGCCTCCGGGACCGACTTCGAGGAACGCGAACTGGCGATGGCGCGCACCGTCGCTGCCGCCGCCGCGGCTGCCGGGGTGAGCCGGATCGTCTATCTGGGCGGCCTGCATCCGGAAAACGTGGAACTCTCCCGCCACATGCGCTCACGGGCCGCCGTCGGCCGTGCACTGCTGGAAGGCGAGGTGCCCGCGGCAGTCTTCCAGGCCGGCGTCGTCATTGGGTCCGGTTCCGCGTCCTTCGAGATGATCCGGCACCTGTCCGAGAACCTGCCGGTCATGCCCGCACCCAGCTGGGTGCGGCGGACGGTGGAGCCAATAGCCATCCGCGACGTGCTGCACTACCTGGAACGCGCGCCGGAGCTCCCGGCCGGCCTGAACCGGACGTTCGACATCGGTTCCCGCGAGCGGTTCACGTATGCGGCGTTGATGTACGGGTATGCGCGCGAGGCAGGGGTGCGGCAACGGCTGATCTACGCCCTGCCGATCCCCGCTCCCGCGCTCGCCGGCTGGTGGGTGGCGCTGACCACGCCGATCCCGCATGCCATGGCGGTGCCCCTGGTGCAGTCGCTGCAGCACGATGCGGTGTCCGCCGAGCACGACATTGACCGGTACATCCCGCCGCCCGAGGGCGGTCTGACGGGTTACCGGCGGGCGGTGAAGCTGGCGCTGGGGAAGATGGCCAGCGGCGAGGTGGAGACCAGTTGGAGCAACGCGTCCAACGCCCCGCCCTCGGACCCGCTGCCCAGCGACCCCGACTGGGCCGGACGGACCGTGTTCGTGGACAACCGTGAACGTGGATCCGAGGTTCCCGCCGAGGACATCTGGCGCGTGATCCAAGGGATCGGCGGAACGAACGGCTGGTATTCGTGGCCCGCGGCGTGGGCGATCCGCGGCGTGCTGGACAAGCTGGTGGGCGGCGCCGGGCTCACCCGCGGCCGCCGGCATGCCGGCCGGCTCGGCGTCGGCGACGCCGTGGACTGGTGGCGGGTGGAAGCCATCGAGGAGGGACCCGAGCGCCGGCTGCTCCGGCTGCACGCGGAAATGAAGGTGCCCGGGCAGGCCTGGCTGGAACTCTCGGTGGCCCCCGAAGACGGCGGCAGCGTGTACCGCCAGCGCGCCATCTACTTCCCCAGCGGGCTCTCCGGCAAGCTCTACTGGTGGCTGGTCGTGCCGTTCCACGGCCTGATCTTCCCGTCCATGGCGCGCAACATCATCAACCGGGCCGCCGGGCTCGGGGCACCTGCTGACGCCGCGGCCAACATCCGCTAGATTGCGGACCATGAACGACGACGGACCGTCCAAGCGCTACCGGCGACCCGAGGGGCTCGACGACGCCACGGTGGAGGCCTTGGGCAAGCTCTCCGAGGCGCTGGAAATAATCGAACACGCCCGTGGGCATCTCTACGCGTTCCACCGGCTCACTGGCAAGGCTGACTTTGCCCTGGGCGACGCCGCGGAGTTGCTGCACCAGGCCGGACACCACGAATTGGCCAAGCGGATCGAAGAGGAGTTGGTGGGACGGAACGTGATCGAGGGTCGCTGGACCTTCCAGATCATCGACGAGTACGACGAGACCTATTACGGCCCGTGCAAGGAACTGGAGCTGCAGGCCCGCGAGAAGCTGGCCGGCGGCCGCAAGCACCTGTTCGAAGCCGAGATGAAAGAGGACCGGCGCACCCACGGGCTGAAGAACCATGAGGCCACAGCCCCCAGCCTGCGCGACCCCGAGTCCTAAGCGGGCCGAGCCCCTTGTCGCCGCGTGGCGCCGTGCGCGGGCTAGGACTAGGACTGCGGGCCGCAGCCAAAGCCGCGGGCGCTAGACCTGCGCGCGGGCGCCGGACAGCAGCCCGAACCTCGAGGGCCCAATCGATAGCCTGCAGACGGGGTGCCATCGTTAGTGGCCTGTACACTGGGCGCCACATTCACAGCGCGAGCGCCAGCATTCCTTAGGTCTGCCTAGAACCACCCCTACGGTTGCGGGCCACCGGACCGATCAGCGCCAGAATCGCTTACCGCCCGGATGGCAATGTGGCGCATACTGTACGCGCGTCTTCCGAAGTCGGCTTTCGGAGTTAGGCCTGCGGAGTAGACAGGCCAGGCCTGGGCTTCGACGGGTTAGGTCTGGGGGTAGACAACCGCCAGCGGCAACCGACCGCAGGCCAGCACGGCGAGCTGGAGGCCGGTGTACCGGTCGCCGCGGGGCAGCACGGTCCGCGGCGCGCCGGGGAATAGCCTGCCCGCCTCGCCGCCGCCGGCCGCTTCCGCCGCCCCGGCCACGGCCCGCTCGTCCGGCACCGCAGACTCGGCCAGCACAGCCTGCTCGCCCAGCGCCGCCGGAACGGCCCCCGGCGCCAGCAGCGTTCCGGCCGCCAGTTGCGCGTCGGCGGAGACCACCACCCGGCCAACATGGTTGACCAGGGCTGCGGCCGGGTGCAGTTTCTTCAGCGCCGACAGCAGCACCGGTTCCAGTGATTCAACAAAGACGTCGGCGCCAGCCACCCCGACCCGTCGCCCCGCTGCTGTGACCGGGACCGTCATGGTCATGGTGTATTCGTCGGTGCAAAGGAAGTCCACGTACGGTCCGGTCACATGCGGCAGGCCGGTCTCCATCGGCTTGGTGAACCACTCGCGCCGCATATAGGCGTCCGACGCCGACGCGAGGGCCGGCAGCACCAGCCGCTCCATGGTTTCGCCCTGCCACCAGGCCATGTGCCAGGCCGCGTCGGCCACGGCTTGGTCGGCGGCGACAAAGCCGGCGCCCACCACGGGCCATTCTCCGCGCTGCACCAGCGCTGCGGCCAGCGGCTGCATGGTGGTGGTGATCCGTTTGCCACCCGGTGGCCGTGCCGGATCGGCAAAGAGCTCTGCCAAAACCGGCACCCAGCCGGAGACCTCGGCCAGGATCTCTTCGAAGAATCCGGTGACATCGGCGAGCGGCCCCGCGTGACGTTCTGCAGCCAGTTCGGCCATGGAGCTCATCCTGTTCTCCTTTGGGCGGTAGCGGATGTAGGGTCGGCTGGCCGGTCGGTCAGCCGGGCATGTTCATCGATCAGCGCCGCGAGGCCGGTTTGGATCTGGGTGGTCACGGTTTCGCGGGCGGCGGCGGCGTCCGCTGCGGCGATCGCGTCGGCGATGCGCTCGCATAACGTCACCATCGTGGCGTCAAACTCGTCGTCCTCATGCAGCAGTGACATCAGCGGACCAAAGTCTTTGTAGAGCCGGACGAATTCACGAGTCAGCCGGGCCGACTGGCTCAATGCCGCCAGCTCCAGGAGGAACTCGCCGACCTTGGCACCGCCCAGTCCCGACGGGTGGGAACCGTGCAGGATCCGCCGCAGCGCCTCGGCGTCGTCGGGGTCGGCAAAATCCGCTGCCAGTTCAGCCGCGGTGGCCGCAATGGCACGGTAGTGGATGGCCAGGTCGCGGAGCTCCACCCGGCTCATGCGGGCCAGCCGGCCGCGCACCAACTCCGCGCGCCGCCCCGTGGGGACGGTGATGAAGGTGCCGCCGTCGCGGCCCCGCCGGGTGGCCACCAGTCCCCGGGAGCGCAGCCCCACGAGGGCTTCCCTGGCAGTCACCGTCGCTACCCCCATCGACGAAGCCAGTTCGGCCTCGCTGGGAAGCCGGTCACCGTCCGCCAGCACGCCGGCGGCAATGCCCTCCACAATCCGGTCCTCGACGCGCTGGGCCTTGCCGCCGTCGCCCAGCGGGGCGAAGACCGCAGCGAGCAGGCGCTGGCGTGGCGGGGAATCCTTGGGCATGCGGTAGATCCTTCCAGACGGACCGGCCGCTCAACGGGCATGACGCGGCGAGGCCAGCCGCCGGAACGGTTCCGTAACAAGAAATTTACACGATGTGACCGGCTTTACATTTAACATCTGCTTTCATAGGTTAACGCAAGACGACGTAACCCGCACCACATCGAACTCGGGAAAGGATCCAGCCGTGCAAGCCACAGCCACCTCCGAAACCTCCACCCCGGACGGCAGGGCGGCCAACGCTACACCGGCCATCTCCCTGCGCAAGGTGGTGAAGACCTTCGGCGACTTCACCGCCGTTCAAGGCCTCGACCTGGACATCGAGCAAGGAGAGTTCTTCTCGCTGCTGGGTCCCTCCGGCTCCGGCAAGACCACCGTGCTGCGGATGATCGCCGGCTTCGAGCTGCCCAGCTCCGGCCGGATCGATCTGGCCGGTCGCGACGTCACGCGCAAGGCACCCTTCGAACGCGACGTCAACACGGTCTTCCAGGACTACGCACTCTTCCCGCACCTCAGCGTGGCGCAGAACGTGGAGTACGGGCTCAAGCTGCGCAAGACGCCTCGGAGCGAGCGCCGCAAGCTGGTGGCCGAGGCGCTGGAAATGATCCGTCTGCCGCAGGTAGCCGACAGGCTTCCCTCGCAGCTCTCCGGCGGCCAGCGCCAGCGCGTGGCCCTGGCCCGCGCCCTGGTCCTGCGCCCTCAGGTGCTGCTGCTGGACGAACCGCTCGGCGCATTGGACAAGCAGTTGCGCGAACAGATGCAGGTGGAGCTGAAACAGATCCAGCGCACCGTGGGCATCACGTTCGTCTTCGTCACGCACGACCAGGAAGAGGCGCTCACGCTCTCGGACCGGGTGGCCGTGTTCAACGACGGCGTGGTGGAGCAGGTCGGCACACCGGAGGACCTGTACGAACGCCCGGGCAGCCGGTTTGTTGCCTCCTTCCTGGGCAATACCAACTTGGTGGAGGGTGCACTGGCCGTGCAGCTCACCGGCTCCGAGTCGCTGCTGAGCATCCGGCCGGAACGGATCCATGTCCGCCAGCTGGACGATCCGCTGGACTCAGATGGCCTCTCCACCGTCGAAGCGGTGATCGAAGAGATCATCTACACCGGTCCCGCCACCCGCTACGTGGCACGCACCGCCGGCGGGCAGAACCTGATTGTCCAGGAGCAGAACGACTCCCGTGCCTCTGGAGCCCAGCGCGGCGACCGGGTCCGGCTCCAGTGGTCCTCCCGCTTCAACTACACCGTCTAACCCGCACCACCCGCATCAACTACGCACCGAAGGAAAGGCACTCCATGAAGATCATTAAGGCACTGCCGCTCGCGGCACTCGCCTCGCTCTCGCTGGTTCTGGCCGGCTGTGGCGGCTCCGCTCCCGCATCGTCCGCCGGCGGCATCGAGGTGCCGGACATCCCCGCGGCCACCGAGGTGGGCGAATCCGAAGGCGAAGTCAACATCATCGCCTGGGCCGGCTTCGTCGAGGACGGCTCCACCAATCCCGACGCCGACTGGGTCACCGAGTTCGAAAAAGAGACCCAGTGCAAGGTCAACCGCAAGGTCGGCGCCACCAGCGACGAGATGGTCCAGCTGATGCGCACGGGCGAATACGACCTGGTTTCGGCCTCCGGCGACGCCTCGCTGCGCCTGATTGCCGGCGGCGACGTGGCCCCGATCAACACCGACCTGATCCCGAACTTCGGCCACATTGTGGACGGGCTGAAGGGCCAGATCTACGACACGCTCAACGGCAAGAGCTACGGCGTTCCGATCGGCCGCGGCGCCAACGTGCTGATGTACAACACCAAGGACGTGCCCGAGGCGCCGGACTCGTGGGAAGCAACCTGGGACCCGAGCAGCGAGTACGCCGGCAAGATCATGGCCTACGATTCGCCGATCTTCATTGCCGACGCCGCGGTGTACCTGATGGCCACCCAGCCGGACCTCGGCATCACCAACCCGTACGCGCTGGACCAGGACCAGCTGGCCGCCGCGGTTGAACTGCTCAAGTCGCAGAACAAGATCGCCGGCGAGTACTGGAACGACGCTCTGAAGGCGGTCTCCTCGATCTCCTCCGGCACCGCGTCGCTGGGCACCGGCTGGCAGGTCATCGTCAACATTGCCCAGGCCGACGGCGGCAAGGTCGAGTCCGTGCTGCCGAAGGAAGGCGCCACCGGCTGGTCCGACACCTGGATGCTCTCCGCGAAGTCCAAGAACCCCAACTGCGCCTACCAGTGGATGGACTGGGCATCGTCGGCCGAGGTGAACGCCAAGATCGCGCAGAACTTCGGCATGGCCCCGGCCAACGCGCTGGCCTGCGAGGGCTCCAAGGAGAACGAGGAGCACTGCGCCACCTACCACGCCACGGACGAGGACTACTACAAGCAGGTATGGATGTGGACCACGCCGGTGGAGCAGTGCATTGACGGCCGCACCGACGTCACCTGCACCAACTACCAGGAGTGGACCAAGGCCTGGACCGAGGTCAAGGGCTAACCATCCCCCGGCAGCCCGCCCCGAGGCAGGGGTGCGACGCGCGGTGAGCACCGCCGTCGTACCCCTGCCGTGGGGGCACTTTCCCCAGCACGACGCCGGTGCCCCGCCGGCCGTGCGCACCGCACCTTGATCAACACCGCACCTGATGAACACCGCACCTGAAGGAGGATCGGCGGCCAGCCCGCCGGAAACCGCCATGGCAGCACCCACGATCGAACCGGAGGCCGAAGCCGGCAGCGTCCCGGCGCCCGGCAGCACGCGCAGCGGACTGGGCGACCGGCTCTCCCGGCTGCTCTACGCGCGGCCCAAACTGCGGCTGACCGCGCTCCTGACCCTGCCGCTGGCCTGGCTGGGCGTGCTGTACATCGGATCCCTGATCCTGCTGTTCATCACCGCGTTCTGGACCACTGACTCCTTTACCTCCAAGGTGATCCCGGCGTTCACGCTGGAAAACTTCATCGAGATCCTCACCGTGCCGGCGTACCAACTGACCGCGCTGCGGACCATCGGCATCGCGCTGGCCGTGACCGTGCTCTGCGCGGTGCTGGCGCTGCCGCTGGGGTTCTACATGGCCAAGGTGGCCTCGCCGCGGATGCGGGCCGTGCTGGCCATCGGCATCACGCTGCCGCTGTGGGCCGGATACCTGGTGAAGGTCTTCTCCTGGCGCATCACGTTCATGAGCGGCGGCCCGCTGGACTGGCTGCTGGCGCCGCTGGGCATGACCGGGCCGGGCTACGGCGCCGCGGCGCTGGTGATCACGCTGGCCTACCTGTGGTTCCCGTACATGGCCGTGCCGGTCTACTCGGCGTTCCGGCAGATCCCGGACAACCTGTTCGACGCTTCCTCCGACCTGGGCGCGAAGGCCTGGTCCACGGTGCGGACGGTGGCCATTCCGCTGCTGAAGCCGGCGTTCATTGCCGGCTCCATCTTCACCTTTTCGCTGAGCCTGGGCGACTACATCGCCGCGCAGTTCGTGGGCGGGAAGACGCAGGTGATCGGCACCGTGATCGCGTCCAACATCAACCTCAACCCGCCGCTGGCCGCCGCGTTCGGCACCGTGCCCATTGTGGTGGTTGTCCTGTATCTCTTCCTGGCCCGCAAGTCCGGCGCCCTCAAGCAGCTTTAGGAGCCGACCGATGAGACTTTCCTCCTCCGCCAAGGTCACCCTGCGCGTTTTCGCCGGCCTGGTGATGGCCGCCATCTACCTGCCGTTGCTGCTGGTGATCCTCAACTCCTTCAACGCCACCACCTCCGGTGCCTTCCCGATCACCGAGTTCACCACCCGCTGGTGGGAGGCCGCCTTCCACAACGAGGGCGTGCGCGAGGCCCTCTGGACCTCGCTGCGGGTGGCCGCGGTGGCCACCGTGATCGCGCTGCTGCTGGGCAGCATGATCGCGTTCGCGCTCTCCCGCTACGCATTCTTCGGCAAGAACACCGTGAACCTGCTGGTGGTGCTGCCCATCGCGCTGCCCGGCATCGTCACCGGCGTCGCGCTGAACAACACCTTCAAGACCGTGCTGGAGCCGCTGGGCATCGGGCTGGGACTGTTCTCGGTGATCGTGGGGCACGCGACGTTCTGCATTGTGATGGTGTTCAACAACGTCCAGGCCCGGCTGGGCCGGATGAACAAGGGCCTGGAAGAGGCCGCCATGGACATGGGCGCCAACGTGGTGAAGACCTTCTTCCAGGTCACGTTCCCGGGTTTCCGCTCGGCGTTCGTGGCCGGCGGCCTGCTGGCCTTCGCACTGAGTTTTGACGAGATTGTGGTGACCACGTTCACCGCCCCGCCCGGCACCGAGACGCTGCCGATCTGGATCTTCAACAACATGGCCCGGCCCAACCAGGCGCCAGTGGTCAACGTGATCGCCGCCGTGCTGATCCTCGTGTCGATGATTCCGGTCTACCTGAGCCAGCGGTGACGGGCGACGACAAGAAGTAGGCACGGAGGCGGCGGCGGTTTACCGGCCGTTCCTGTGGCGGCAGCTTACGGCCTCTTCCAGCCGCTTCCGGCAGCTTCCGGCTCTGATGGCGCGGGTTCCCGACGACGGGGCCCGCGCCGTCGTCGTTCAGCCTCCGGCTGCCGGCTCCGCCTGCACCGATGCCGCCAGCCCCAGTTCCTGCTCGCCGAGATCGGCGAAGTAGGACTCGACGGTGGCGCGGTCCACCTCGGCCAGCGTGGCCGGATTCCAGCGCGGGGTTGCGGTCCTTGTCGATCACCTGGGCGCGGACGCCTTCGGCGAAGTCCGGGGCGGCGACCAGCCGGACCCCCAGCCGGTAGTCCTGGTCCAGCACTTCCTCCAGCGTCTCCATCGTGCCGGCCCGGCGGAGGGCCTCGAGCGTGAGCTTGACCGCGGTGGGCGACTTCGCCGCGATCTCCTCGGCGGCGGCCTGGGCGGCCGGCTCCGGCGATTCCTGCAGGGCGGCGAGGATCTGCTCCGCGTCGTCGTACGCGTAGCACTCGTCGATCCAGCCGCGATCCTTTTCCAGGTCCGACGCCGGGACGTCCGCGTGGGAGAAGGCCGCCATGGCTTCCTGGGCCGGGGCCTCGGCGAGCGCGGCGGCCAGGGCCGGGAGCTCGGCGCTGTCCACGAAGTAGTCGGCCAGGCCCAAGGCGATGGCATCGGCCCCGGTGCCGGTGCCGGCGGTGAGTGCCAGGTGGGTGCCCAGCTCCCCCGGTGCCCTGGAGTACAGGAAGCAGCCCCCGACGTCGGGAATGAAGCCGATGCGGGTCTCCGGCATGCCGACCTTGGTCCGCTCGGTCACCACCCGGTGCGAGGCGTGCGCGGAGATGCCGATGCCGCCGCCGAGCACCACGCCGTCCATGAACGCGACGATCGGCTTGGGGTAGCGGGAGATCAGCGAGTTCATCCGGTACTCGTCTTCCCAGAAGATCTCGTCGCCGCCGTCCTTCATATGCCGGTAGATGGCCACGATGTCCCCACCGGCGCACAGCCCCCGCTCGCCGGCGCCGGAGATGAGGACCGTCTCCACGGCGTCGTCCTCCGCCCACTCGCGGAGCGCTGCGGTGGCCGCGGTGATCATCGAGTCATTCAGGGCATTGATGGCCTTCGGCCGGTTCAGCACAATGTGCCCCAGCCGGCCGGTACGCTGCAGCAGAATCTCTTGAGTACTCATCGCAGCAAAGCCTACCGCGGCCTGGCCGCGCCGGGCAGGGCGCTGTTCGCGTCAGGAACGGCCAGGCGGTTCCTGTCAGGAACGGGCCCAACGGCCATCTCGGACTGTCCGGTTTCCGGGCTCCGGCTGCACGGATTGGTCGGATCCAGTCGGATGCACAGCTAACTTATGGTCCCTTGGCGCCGACTGTGGAAGAAGTCGAGTCGAAACCCGGCACCGGCTGAAGCACCTGACGCCGATGCTGCGGTTTGCCACCTAGGGTTGCCCACCAAAAGGAGTTGTTGTGAAAGCGTTTGCTTGTGGAGATGTGGTTCCTGGTTGCGAGGCACGCTGGGTGTGCAGCTCCGAGGATGAAATCCTGGTCAACGTGGCCTCACACGCCCGTGAAGTCCACGGACTCGACCGGATCACCGATGATCTTGAGCAGGCGGTACGCGGGTCCATCGTGGCGGTCGGCTGAGCGGAGCTCCGCACACCATGTCGTTGGGGACGGCATCAGATAGCTCCGCCCGGGCCAACCTGCTGGACCAGGCCTGCAGCGGCGAGGGCTTGGGCGTGGCGTACCAGCCGATCGTCGATACCGTCCGCGGCACCGTCGTCGGCTACGAAGCCCTGGCCCGGTTCCCGGGATTCGACGAGAAGAGCCCCGAGGTGTGGTTCTCGGCCGCGCGGGCCGAGGGCCGCGCCGCACAACTGGAGGCTGCGGCCCTCCGGACAGCTCTCGAGGCCCGGGCCATGCTTCCGACCAACTGCTTTCTCACCGTGAATGTGTCGCCCGATCTGCTGGCCTCGGAAGAGATTCGCCGGATCTGGCGTGCACAAGGGGACCTGACCGGCCTCGTCATTGAACTCACCGAACAAGTGCCGATTGATTCCTACGGGCACCTTGCGCCGGATCTGAACCAGTTGCGGGACGCGGGCGCCTTGATAGCGGTCGACGACGCCGGTGCCGGCTATGCGGGACTCCGTCACCTCATCTCGCTGCGTCCTTCGATCATCAAGATTGACCGGGACCTGATCCGCGACGTTGACAGTGATGAGGCCAAACGGGCCTTGATCGAGATGCTGGGAACATTCGCCAGCCGCGTTGATGCCTGGATCCTGGCCGAAGGAATCGAAACCGCGGAGGAACTGGAGACGGTCGCGGCCCTTGGGGTCCCGCTCGTGCAGGGCTACTACCTGGCCAGGCCGTCCGGCCCGTGGGCCTCGATCCCCCTGGAAACCGCGCACCGTCTGGCCGCACGGGACAGAACGGGCCGCGGGCACGCTGTACGCGATCTCGTGGAGCCTGCGTTGACGGTGTCCACGGTGCAAGCCGCAGCCGATGCCTTCGCGGCGGATGTGCGGCTACCGTTCGTGGTGCTCCTTTCCGAAGACCGGCGGCCGATCTGCATCCTCGACCCGTTCGCGGCGGCCCAGGGCTGGGCTGGCCCCGGGCTGCGCCTGAATCTGGACACGCCCATCGCGGCCGCACTAGCCCGCGCCGTGACACGCCCGCAAGAGCATCGATTCGAGCCGATGGCGGCGACGGACAACGCCGGTCGGTTTGCCGGCGTCGTCCGGATGGAGCGCTTGATTACGGCGTTGGCGGGCAGCGATTCCTCGGGTTCCTCCTAGCGCCCTGGCCCCGGCGCACCTGGCGGCTCTCCCTGTGCGCCAGGTTCTGGGCCTTGGCCCGGGCCCGGGCCCGGGCCACTTGGTGCTGCTCCCGGCCCGCCGGCATCTGGGCCTGACGACGCTGCGGGCCACGGCCCCGGTTCCCCGGGTGCTGCTCCCGGCGCGCCGGGGTCTCGGCCCTGCCCCGGGGTCCCCGGTCCGCCAACCTCTGGCCCCGGTCCTGGCCCTGGCCCCGGCCCCGCAGCCCCGGGCGCTGTGCCCGGCTCGGGGGTCCAACTTCCCGCTGCCGTTCCCGGCGCTCCGGGCATCGGCGGCCCCTCGGGCGGCGCTCCGGCCGGTGGTTCGTCCGCGCCTTGGTCGAGGCGGAAGGGCGGATACTCGTCGCGCATCAGCAGCACGTAGGCCGCGACCCGGTAGCACCAGCGGTTGAGCCCCATGATGAAGGCAAATAACTCATACCGGTAGCGGGCGGTGAACAGCAGGATCACTGCGGTGATCAGGATGAGCAGTCCCAGCAGCGACCAGCCCCAGGAGGACACGGATGCGTCGTTGCCCCAACTGCGGCTCCAGACGAGTCCGCTGCCGCTGGTGAAGATACCGACGATCAGCAGGTGCGGGATGGCCAGCAGCCACCATTTCACCAGCACCAGCCCGTGCGAGAGACGCTGCGGATAGGCAACGTCCAGGTCGGCGGGATATTCGGCCGTGGCCAGCGTAAACGGCGGATACCGGTCCGTGCCCAGCGCCGAGTATCCGTAGAAGCCCACGCGCCAGGACCAGCGCAGCACACCGACGTTGAAGCAGAACCAGGCCCGCGGATAACGGCCGGTGAACAGAATGACGATTCCGGCCGCGATCGTGCTGACCACCAGCGCGAACCACAGCAGCGCCAGGACAATGTAGTGCGGGATGGCCAGCAACCACTTGACCAGCCACAGCCCCCGCGAGAGCCGGCTGTCCAAGTAGCCTGCGAGCCGGACCGGATACACCGACGTCGGCGTCCGCTCCCAGCCCGCGTTTCCGGCCAGGGTCGCGCCCGGGCCTTGGCCGCGGCGGGGGCCGCCGAGGTCGATATTCCGGCCCAGCCCCGCGGATCCGAGCAGCAGCAGGGGAATTCCGATGACCAGCGCGATGATTCCGGGGATCAGCAAACCGCTCCCGATCGGCCCCAGCAAGTCGGAGCGCGCGCCGGCCTGCAGGTCCACCCAGACCGGGCGGCTGGCATCGGCGTTCATCACCACCAGCGACCATTGTCCGGGTTGCACCTTCCACGTGATCGTTTGAGAACCGGAGCCGGAGGCGGACTGGGTCCAGAAGCCCTGCGCCGCCGGTGCGGCGGGGGCGCGGTTGCCGGGCGTCGTCCGGTCGCGGTTATCCCGCCAGGACATCTCCCCTTCCCTGGTGTGGGACCACGAGGCACTAGTCAGCGGAGTCACGGGCACGTCCCGCAGATAAGCCTGGACGTCCGACGCCTTGGCGATGCCCACGAAGACTTTCTGGTCCGGCACTACGGCCTCGGCGCGCACCTGCACGCTGGCAAGGTCACCGACCGGCGGCATCCCCTGGGACCAGGGGTCGACCACCACGGACGGACTGGTCAGCGCGTAACCGGTGCTCTGGTATTGCCTGGTGCCGCCGGTCAGGTAGCCGCCGTTGCCTTGCGCGGCTGAGGCGCCCAGCACGATCGACCCGGCGACGGTCATCCCTATCCCGAGCATGCTCAGCAGCACACCAACGATCAATAGGACCCAGTTGCCGGGCTTCATCCGGGCCCGCGGCGGGCCGGGAGGAGGTGCGTGCGATGGGGCTGGTTGGGCGGTCATGGCGATCCTTTCGCACCGCGGCCAATACCGTGGTCGGGGCGGCCCGCTAGGTCTGGATGGACAGAATCTTGGCGGCCAGATCGGCTCCCCACTGACGCGCCCGGGCCTCCTCCTCCGGCATCAATTGGTTGGTAGAGGTGACCAGAAAGCTCTCCGGCTCGGCCAACAGTTCGAATCCGTGCCGGCGCAGGGCCCGGGCAATCGTATGGCTGGCCCGGCCGGTGACCAGCGCGGGAGCTTTGATCCGGGTGTCGAACGCGGCGGCCTTGCCGGTGCTCTTTCCCAGCGACGCCAACCAGTCCCGCACCGCCGGCCCGTGCGCCGCAGCGTCCATCTCCAGTTCATTCTTCGGGGCTTCCTTCGCCGCCGCTTTGCGGGTGGATTCCCGGCTGAGTCCGTGCACGTGGGTAGGCGCACCCACCACCAGGACCTCGTCGGGACGGATCCCCCGGTCACGTGCAGCTTCGACGGAGAAAACTTCTGCCGGACAATGCGCCTCGGTTAGCCCGCGGCCGATGGCTCCCGCGATCTGGTGGGTATTGCCGTACATGGATTCGTAAACCACCACTACTGCCATGCTGTGCTCCTTCTGCAGCGTCCTTTAGCTCCCCGGGGATGTCTGGAGCCGGGCCGAGCGAAGGTCATGGGCAATCCCCCGCGCCCACTCCTCGATCTGGTCCCAGTCCCGGAAGTCCCCGAAACGTGCGCCCACCATGCGGAACAGGACGCTGGTCCAACCCGGAAAATCCTCCTCCCGCGCCACCCCGGAGAGCAGGCAGTGCCCCCGGGGACGCACCAGATCCCGCAGCTCCCCGGCCAGGCGCCGGTCCTGCGCCTTTCGTGCCGACGTGCGGACCAGGCGTGGCAAACCGGCGGACATCCCCACGCTGAAGAGCCACACCGGGCGGGCCACCAATTCGTTCGCGTGTCCTTGGATGAACGCCATGGCCTCCGGCAGCCACGCCTGTTGGTGAACGGCGCTGCCCAGCACCGCTGCGTCGTAACCCTCGAGGCCGCCCAGCTGGCTGATGGGAAGAACGTCAACGGACAGGCCTTCTTTTTCCAGCACGCCAGCGATGCGCTGCGCGATTTCCACGGTCGAACCGTGCGCGCTGGCATGACCAATCAAGACCCGCACTGCGGCACCACCCCCCTTGGTGTGCTTCCCCACTCCGTCGGACGACTGGCCCCCACCGGCCCCGTGCGGCTGCAGGCACCATGCTACTCAGCCGCCCGGTACGTGAATAGGGCTGTTTCTGCCGGTGCCCCGGATATTGTGCCGCTGGCTGATGACGACGGCGGTGCTTACCTTCCGGCCAGCGCCCGGCTGACGATCCCGGGTTCCGGATTGGTCAGTACCTGGCCGCCCACCAGCACGGTGGGGACGGTTTCGTTCCCGTGGTTGTGTTCGCGCACGAACGCAGCGCCTTCCGGGTCCCGCCAGATGTTCACCCAGTGGGCGCCGCGGCCACTGCGACCCAAGGACGCCTTCAGCCGCAGGCAGTAGACGCAGCCGGGCCGCCAGAAGATGACCACACCGCCGTCGTCGTATTTGTCCTTAATAGAAGCCCACGGCTCCTGTCGGCCGCCGAAGAACGGGCTGACCGCCCACGCTGCGGCCAGCAGCAGCACGGCAAAAACGATGCCCGCCAGCCAATCGCCGTCCCGTCCGGACCTGGCCAGCAATGCCACCGCCGCAGCGGCAAAAGCAGCGGCGCCGAACCAGCGCTCAAAGCGTTTCATGGCCACAGACTACCGGCCGGGACCCCGTTCTTCTCGCCGCGCCGGACCACATTTTGCACGCACCGCCAAGGTTTCTCCCAGCTTTTGCCATGCCGGCGCCCATCTGCGCAGGCTAACGTCGCATACTGGCCACCGAGATGGGAGATCAGTGTGACGAAGAAATGGTTGTTGAGCCTGGCGGTTGCCGGCTCCATCGCCGTCCTCACCGCTTGCGGCGGGGCGCCCGCGGACGGCGGCGCCAGTCCGGCGGCGTCGGCCGAATCCAGCGCCAGCGCCGAGGGACAGGCACAAATGCCGAAACCGGACCTGAAGGGCATCCCGGAGGTGGTGGCGACGGTTAACGGCACGAAGATCACCAAGGACAAATTCACCGCAGCCTATGAGGGCCAGTTCCAGCAGATGGCCATGCAGTCCCAGATGACGGGCCAGAAAGTGGACCAGGACGCGCTGAAGAAGCAGACGGCCGAAGCCATGGTCGGCACCCAGTTGTTGCTCCAGGAAGCGGACCACCGCGGCATCAAGGCAACGCAGAAGGATGTGGACGCCGAACTGGAGAAGATGGCCAAATCCAACCAGTTCAAGAGCGTGGACGAACTCATGGCCGCGCTCAAGAAACAGGGTATGGGCCAGAACGAGGTCTATGCCGAGATCCAGACGCAGGTCAAGGTGAACAAACTCATCGCGGAGGAAACCGGCAACACCAAGCCTTCCGAAAAAGAGCTGAAGGCCGCCTACGAGCAGGCCAAGAAGCAGCAGGAGGCGATGGGCGAACAGTCCGGCCAGAAGGCCAAGGTCCCTTCGATGGAGGAAATGCGGCCGAATCTGGAGCAGCAGGTGAAGTCGCAGAAGGAAACTGAAGCCACGCAGAAGCTGGTCACCGACCTGCGGAAGAAGGCGGACGTCAAGATCAACCTCTGATTCTCCCCCGTCAGAAGCGTTCGGCGCCGGCGCCCGCCTCAGGTGGGCGCCGGCGTCGTCCTCTCTGCACCGCACGCGCGCTGTCTAGACTGAGGCATGTCTGCAGAACGGAAGAACTGGCACGCCAGCCACAAGCAGTCGCTCACCCGGGGCGAGCGGGCCGCGGATGTCTTGCGCAACAGCATGGGCAGTTGGCGGTTTGTCGCCGGCTTCATTGCCGTCATGATCATCTGGGCCATCGTCAACTTTTGGATCAGGGACCCCTGGGATCCGTATCCGTTCATCCTGCTGAACCTGTTCCTGTCCATGCTGGCCGGGCTGCAGGGTGCCATTCTGCTCATCGCAGCCAAGCGGCAGGATGCGATCGCCGCGGCTATGGCCGAACACGATTTCGAGACGGACACGGAAGCTCAGAGAGGGATCGAACAGCTGCTGGCAATCAACCGGGAACAGCTGGAGCTGATCCAGCGGCTCCAGGAACAGACTGCCGGGCGCGGCGAGCAGCGGTAGTCCGCGCGACAGGGTTTGGTTCGCGACAGGGCCTGGTTACTGGCGGTCCACTGCTTGGCCGGCCAGCACGGCCGGCTGCCGGACCGCCGCGTAGAGCAGCATGTCCCGGCGTTCGCCACCGATGACCTGGTAGCTGCGCAGCCGGCCTTCGCAGCTGAAGCCGGCCGCCTCGGCGGTGCGGAACGACGCCGTGTTCCACGGCTCAATGTAGAGCTCCAGCCGGTGCAGCTCCGGGATGGTCCAGCCGAAGGATGCCAGCGCCGCCAGCGCGTCGGCCGCGCGGCCCTGTCCGCGGTGCGCCGGCGCCATCAGGTAACCGGCCGTGGCCCGGCCCTCCGGCAGGTAGGTCAGCCAGAGCCCAATCTGGCCCAGCGCCCGGTCCGTCTGCGCGTCCGCCACGGCGAACGAGTATCCCGCGCCGGAGGTGAACCGCCCGTTCTGGCGCAAGATCCACTCCACCGCCTCGTCCTGCGGGCACGGCGACGGGATGGAACTGATCAGCGGAATGTACGGATCCTCCGCCAGCTCCATCGCCAGGTGTGCGTCCTCGCTGCGGAACTGGCGCAGCACTACCCCGCCGTGCGCCGGCGGTACCTCTGGCCAAGCGAGCGGCAGACGTGCATCCATGAATTCGATTCTGCCAGTTGCCGCCGGGTTGGCCAGCGGTTGCGTCTGCGGGCCGGGCCCGCCGGGCCTGAAGAACTCGGCGGGCGGCCCCTGCCGGATTCACCGCCAGCGGCCCCGATCCTTTCGATCGGAGCCGCTCACAGGGAGGCTAGGTCCGCTGGCTCGGCAGTTGCCGAGCCAGCGGAGCCTGCATTTTTACTTGTTGGCTGCCGTGGGCGCCGCCATCCGAGATTCGACCTGATGCGGGCCTGAAGCGGAGGGCCGGACGTCGAAGTCGAAAATTGAGGTGGGCAGGTACACGGTGGAGCACGAGTTCGGGATGTCAACGACGCCGGAAAGCCGACCCTCGATCGGCGCGGCGCCGAGCAGCAGGTAGGCCTGCTCCCGGCTGTAGCCGAACTTGGTCAGGTAGTCGATGGCGTGCAGGCAGGCCCGCTGATAGGACAGGTGCGAATCCAGGTACTTCTGCTCACCGTCCAGTGTCACCGAGGTGCCGGAGAACGCGAGCCATTCACTGAACCGCGGATCCACGATGCCCGGCATGAAGATGGCGTTCTCGCTGACCCCGTAGGTGTCCATGCCGCCCTTGATGAGATCGACGTGCAGGTCCAGGAAGCCGCCCATTTCGATGGCTCCGCAGAAGGTGATCTCGCCGTCGCCCTGGGAGAAGTGCAGGTCGCCCATTGACAGGTTGGCGCCGTCCACGAAGACCGGGTAGAAAACCCGAGTGCCCTTCGAAAAGTTCTTGATGTCCTGGTTTCCGCCGTTCTCACGCGGAGGCGCGGTACGGGCCGCTTCCCCCGCCACCCGGTCGTACTCGGACTGAGGCAGGCTGCCGAGGACAGCGTCTTGGGGCAGGGGAGGCAATGCCAGCGGCGGCACCCGGTTCGGATCCGTCGCGATGAGATCGCCCTCGCGCTTGTTCCATTTGGCCAGCAGTTCCGCAGACGGAGCCGTGCCCATCAGTCCGGGGTGGATCAGACCGGTGAACGAAGCCTCCGGAATGTGCCGCGACGATGCCACCTGGCCGGTGAAGTCCCAGATCGCCTTGTAGGCATCCGGGAACTGTTCGGTCAGGAATCCGCCGCCGTTGTTCCGGGAAAAGATGCCGGTGTATCCCCAGCCTTGCCCGGCCAATGGCCCCGAATCTTCCTGCGGGATCGGGCCCACATCGAGAATGTCCACCACCAGCAGGTCGCCGGGCTTCGCCCCTTCGACGGCGAAGGGGCCGCTGAGTTTGTGCACGGTCGAAAGCGGGGCGTTGAGAATGTCTTCCGCCGAGTCGTCATTGACGATCGCACCGTCAAACCATTCACGACAATGCACGCGGAAAGAATCGCCGGGCCTGACCGTGGCCACCGGCGGGATCTCCGGATGCCATCGGTTGTGGCCGACTTTCTCCTGGTCTTCGAATTTCTTTGACGAATCAAGGGGGAATATAACCTCGGGCATTGTTCTCTCTCCTTAGGATGTTCGGCAAAAATGGGTTTCCTCAGGGCCTGGGCAGCTTTTGGTGCAGCGGGTTGGCGGTGTAGGCCGGGCGGTTCTTTCCCTTACCGGGCAGCCCGGTGACAACCGGCGGTTCGTGTGCACTGCGTTTGGAGTTGTCGATGAGTCGAAATTGCGCCGAGCCGGCAATGGAAAGGTGCGGGGCGCTCATTTTCCGACGTGACGTTGTGCCGCAGGACGGGCAGGGCGTCGAATCAGGTGCTTCCCCCATTCCGCAGATCAGGTCGAAAACCGCGCATTCGGGGCACCGATATTCGTAAGTGGGCATCAGAGGCGGCTTCCTTTCCTACGGCATGTTCCCTAAGCGGTGGTGGCCGTGGCCGTGTCTTCGCTGGTGCTCGTATGCGGGAAGCCCCTGCTGGCCAGGAAAAAGGCCACGGCCAGGCAGATTGCTCCTGCGACTGCCACGATCAGGGCACTGCCGCCGCCGGTCTCATATCTGTTCAGCAGCAGGAGGAACGCCGGGATGGTACCGGTCAGGAAGCTGACGAGGATGGTGAACCAACCGGTTGCGAGGGTAAGCGATACCTTGTGCAACCCCAGCACAAGGAAGAACATGAACCACAGCACCGCCCAGATGAGCCAGATGGAGCCGAAGACCGGATCATTGACCGACGTGAACTGAATAACTCCAATGATGACCGCGCAAATGGCGACGAACAGGGAGAACCAGCCCAGCCCCTCGCCGGGATACCCAGTGACCTGGAGAATTCCAACGTACAGGTAGGTAAAGCCGAAAAGATATAGCCCGGCCGCACCGAAAATCACCGCAGGATCGTTATTTGCCTGCAGAATAATGAGCGTCGGGAAGACCACCTGCATGGTACCGACAAAAAAGTTGAGGATGGCAGCTGATTTTCCCGGAATAAGCCCCACCAGCATTAAGCCGTTGATGAACAAAACGGCACCGACATACAATAAACCGACACTGCCCATGTTCGCTCCATCGCGATACAGGTGATGCTCGAGGTATAGCACTGATGAGTATGGTGTGAAACCCCGTTTGGAAGGGTAGACACCACGCACCGTAATCGGTGCCCGGATAGCACGTGTGGATAGTGCGGCCCAGCATAGTGGCCCATTTTCTGGGGTGTCAACAACTTGGCGTTTAACCTGCGCGCCGGGGTTTGAAGGGCGGCCGGGGCTCCGTGAAAAATGACGGCTCCGGCGAGCAGCCCCATGAGCAGCGAACCGCTGACGTTGACCAGTATGGTGCCGAAGGGCAGTTCGCTGCGGAAGCGGGCACTGATCAGCCCGCCGAGCACAAAGCGGGCAACCGCGCCCGCCCCGCCGGCAAGCATCACCAGAAAAATGGTCATTCCACGTCCGTTTCGGCGCCGCTGGCGTTCCCAGGATTGGCGGCACGGCGAGCGGCAGCCACCCACACCCCGGCCGCACCCGTTGCGAGGGCTTCCAGCAGCAGGCCGAGCGCGAATGCCCCGCAAAGATTGATGATCAGCGTCGGCAACGGCCAGCCGCCGGGGGACGGAATCGCGGTATTCAGCCAGTATCGGCAGAGGGTGCCCAGAGCCCCGCCACACATCACCATCAGAATGCAGGGAAGCAGCTTTGAACCAGGCCTCTGGGAGAACCTTCAGGAGCCGCACGGGTGCCGTAGGCAACAATGTCGTACGCTGGGAATTGGGGAAGGGCCCCGGCTCCAGCCACGGGATTTCTGCTACCGCGGAAACCGGGTCGGGACCCTTCTGTTGGGCTGTCCGGACCGGCACCAGCTTCGGCTTGGCCGTCGAGCCGGAAGCCGATCTGGTCCCCCGGGAATTCACCGAGATCCGCGCCCTTGGTTCAGCAGAAACTCCTCGATGGCGTCGGCAGCCGCGGGTGCTCCACCGGACCCGCGCACGCTTTCGCTCATTGCTGCAAGGTTGCCCCGGATCACCCGATCGGCGCTGGTCTCGGAGACCGTTTGCCTGATCAGGTCAGGGGTGAGCCCCTCTGGGGGCAGGCGGCGTCCAAGGCCAAGATCCTCGATACGGCGCGCGTTGGCTTCCTGTTCGGGCTGCAACGGGAAGGCGACCAGCGGGACCGCGAAGTACAGCGCTTCCATGGTGGAATTCATGCCGGTGTGGGAAAGAAAGGCTCCCGCGTGGCGCAGGACCTCAAGCTGCGGAAAGAAGGGGCGTACGTCAACGTTGCCCGGGATCTGCCCCAGCTCGGAGGCCTCGACGCGTTCTCCGATGGCCATGGCCACCTGCCAGCGGGCGTCCGCGAATGCTTCCAAGCACATCCGGAAGAAGTCGGGCCGGTCATTCAACGGGGTGGTGCCTAACGAGATGAACAAGAGCGGCAGATCCTTCACCCGGGGCTGCCAGGCGCCTTCATCGCCGCGCGGGCCCAGACTGGGGCCCACGAAGTGGAATCGGGCGTCGAAGGTATCCCCCGCAGGCTGAAATTCCCTCGGAATGAAGGAAATGTTCAGCGACGCCGGAGGGCCTCCCATGAACTGCAGATGCCCCAGCCCCTGCTCGGCGGCGAACTCATTGAGCTGTTCATTGATCTTTTCCCAAGCCGCGATCGTGCCTGCCGGGACGTGTCCCGGCATCAGTTCCCGCATCGAGAAATGCTCGTTGGACGCATAGGTCGGCAGGAACGCAATGTCGGGCACAGCAAGCTTCGCGGCAGCCATCTTCCCCGACAAAGTCATGGCGTCGTAGCAAACCGCGTCCGGCGGGTCCGCTGCAAGGCGGGCAAGCAGCGCGGGGAATTCCTGCCTTGTCCCTTCAAGGATCCGCTCCAGCAGTCCTGACATCAACCCGCCGAACATACCGGCCATGGATGACGACGTCCCGCCATCAGGGGGAATCACGCGGCCGGGGAAGCGGTCGGCTAAATCCTTGCCGCTGGCGAAGAATGCGGCGCCCGCGGACTCGACTGCTTTGGCATACTTCTTCGAGGTGGCATACGTCACCCGGTGGCCCCGGCGGACCAGTTCCGAAACCACCGGCAGCGTCGGGTTCACATGGCCCGCGGCCGGCAAACAGATGCAGGCAATATGCATGGCCGCCACTCCTCCGCCGGGCAAGGACGGCGGTTTCCGCGGCCGGCGCCCGCTCCGAATTTTGGAACTTCTTTCATCGTACTTTTCGCTCCCTGTGTTTGACCACGAAGCCCGATTGCCCGCCTCGAATCGGCCGCGGACGATCCGGACCACGCGGCCCCGCTGCCCACCGGCGACAGCAAGCCCAGCGTCTGACCATCTGGCCGTGTCCGCGGCGGCGGGGGCTGCGGTCAGGGCCAAGGGCGCCGTTCGTGAGAGATCCCCTTCAGCCACCACTCCCGGCAGCGGGCACGTTCCGGCCGCCCGGTTCCAGTCCGAGCCGGGGCAGCGAGGCCAGTAGTTCGCGGGTGTACGGGTGCTGGGGGTGGTTGAAGACGTCCTCGGCGCTGCCTTGCTCCACGGCCCGGCCGTCCTTCATCACCAGCAACCGGTCGCTCATGTGGTGGATCACGCCCAGATCGTGGGAGATGAACAGGTAGCTCAGGCCCAGTTCCTGCTGCAGGTCGGTGAGCAGGTCCAGCACCTGGGCCTGCACGGAGACATCCAGGGCGGACACCGCCTCATCCAGCACGATGACGTCCGGTTCCGGTGCGAGCGCCCTGGCGATGGCGAGGCGCTGTCGTTGGCCGCCGGAGAGCTGGAGCGGGTGTTTGGCCAGATGCTCCACCTGCAGCCCCACCTGGCCGGCGAGCTCCAGCACCCGGGCTGCCCGCTCTGCTTCGCCGGGATAGTCTTGCCGGGCGATGGCGTCCCAGAGAATCCGTTGAGCGTTCCAGCGTGGGTCGAACGAGCTCAGCGGGTCCTGGTAGACCACGGTGACCGAGCGGCGGCGGGAACGCCGGGCCGCCGTCGAGATTCCGGACCACGGCGCACCGCCCAGCAGCACCCGGCCGGCATCCGGTTCCAGCATCGCCAGCGCGATCTTGGCGGTGGTGCTCTTGCCCGAGCCGGATTCGCCGACGATCCCGAGCGTCTCCCCCGCCCGGAGTTCAAAGGAGACGTCGTCGACGACGGTGCGCACCACGCCGTCGTGCCCTTGGTAGCTCTTGACCAGGCCCTCCGCCTGCAGCACCGGCGGTGCGTCCGCGGTGCGTGCGGTCCGGGCACGGCGGCTGGTGGCGGTGATGCGGGCTCGGCCGTGCTTGCTCAGCGGGGTGCCCTTGGTGTGTTCGGACGGAATCGCGTCCAGCAGCGCACGGGTGTAGTCGTGCCGCGGGGTGTACAGGACCTGGCGGGCCGGGCCCTGCTCCACGATAGCGCCGCCCTGCATCACGGCCACGTGGTCGGCCAGGCTGGCCACCACGGAGAGGTCGTGGCTGATCAGCACTATCCCGGTGCCGCGCTCCTTCATCCGGCCCAGCAGCTCCAGGATCTGCGCCTGCACGGTCACGTCCAGAGCGGTGGTGGGTTCGTCGGCGATCAGGATCTTTGGTTCCAGCGCGATGGCGGAGGCGATCAACGCCCGCTGGCGCAGTCCGCCGGAGAGCTCATCGGGGCGCTGCCCGGCGCGCAGTTCCGGCTGCGGGACGCCCACGCTGGCCAGGAGCTCCACGGCCCGCGCGGCGCGGGAGCGCTGGTTGCCCCAGCCGTGCAGCCGCAGCGCCTCTTCAATCTCCTTGCCCACCGGGCGCAGCGGATCCAGCGAGACCAGCGCGTCCTGCAGCACGAACCCGATGTCCTTGCCGCGCAGCCGACGCCACTGCCGCTCCCCCAGCGTCCCGACCCGGTGGCCGGCCAGGTCCAGCCGCTCCGCCTGCACCGAGGCGTTGGCACCGGGCAGGCCCACCAGGGTGCGCGCGGTGACGGACTTGCCGGAACCGGATTCGCCCACGATGGCCAGGCATTCGCCCGCGGCCAGCCGCAGGTCCACGCCCTTGACCACATGGGTCAGTCGGGCGTCCCTGCCGCGGCCGGCGCTGAAGGAGACGTTCAGGTTCCGGACATTCAGCAGTTCCTGCCGGACAGTTCCGGCGGTGGCGGTGAGTTCCAGCGTGGCGGTCATGCTCGGGCTCCTTCAAGCTTCTTCTGCAGGTGGTGTCCCAGGACGGTGGCGGCCAGGGCAATGGCGACGATGGCCAGGCCGGGCATCACTTCCAGCCACCAGGCCCGGGTGATGAACATGCGGCCGGCATCCAGCAGCGCACCCCATTCCGGCGACGGCGGGGCAACGCCCAGGCCCAAGAAGGCCAAGCCGGACGCCCAGACAATGGCTTGGCCGATGCCCAGGGTGACCACGGCGATCAGGGGGCGCATGGCGTTGGGGAAAACGTGCTGGCGCAGCACCGTCCAGCGGCTGTGCCCGAGGGCGTGCGCCGCCTCCACATACCCGGAGTTCTTCACGGCGAGGACCTGGCCGCGGATCATCCGCGCGTAGCCGGGCGCGGTGCCCAGCCCGACGGCAACAATCTGGGTGGTGACGCTGGGTCCGTAGACGGTCACGAACAGCATGGCCAGCAGCAGCACCGGGAACGCGAACAGGACCTCGAGGCTGCGGTTGATCAGCCCGTCGAAAACCTTCCCGCCGAGCCCGGACCCCACGCCCAGCAGCACCGCGATGGCCATGGACAGCCCGGTGGCGCCGAGCCCGATCAGCAGCGACTCCCGGGTCCCGTACACCACCCGGGTGTAGAGGTCGCGGCCGGACTGGTCGGTGCCGAACGGGTGGGCCAGGCTGGGCGCCTGCAGCGCGTTGGGCAGGTCGATGGCGAACGGATCGCGGCCGGTGAGCAGCTGCGGGGCCAGCGCGGCCAGCACAAAGAAGAGCACGACGGCGGCCGCCACCGCCGGGAGCAGCGGAACCTCGCGCAGCCGTTGCCACGCGACGGCTGGGACGTTGCGGGATGCGTTCAGGGTGGAGGAGCTCATGAGTTCTTCAGCCTCGGATCAATGAGTGTGTAGGCGATGTCCACCAACAGGTTGGCCAGCACATAGATGGCGGCAATCAGGATGACGATGCCGCAGACCACCGGCAGGTCGCGGGAGTTGACCGCGCTGACCAGGACCTTCCCCAGTCCGGGGCGGCTGAAAATGCTTTCGGCGATCACTGCCCCGGAGAACAGCGAGCCCAGCGCCCAGCCGGAGAGCGTGATGCCGGGCAGCACCGAATGCCGCAGCACGTGGCGGAGCCGCACCCCGGTGTCCCCCATGCCGCGCATCCGCGCGGACAGCGCAAACGGCTGGTCCATGCCCTTCTCGAATTCGGTCCGGGTGACCTGGCCGAGGAATCCGGCCAGCGGGATGCCCAGCGTCAGGGCGGGCAGCACCAGCCCGTCCAGTCCGGTGCCGCCGACCACCGGGAACCAGCCCAGGTTCAGCGCGAACACCACCAGCAGGATCACGCCCAGCCAGTACTGCGGCAGCCCGGCCGCCACCGCCTCCAGACTTGAGGCCACCGAGGACACCACCCGGCTGCGCCGGGCCGTTCCCACGATCACCGCCGCGGAGATGAGCCACGCGACCAGCAGCGAGGCGAAGGTCAGTCCGATGGTGGGCCCGACCTGATCGCCGATCACCTCGGTGACCGGTTTGTGCAGCTGGTAGGAGACGCCCAGATTGCCGGTGGCCAGGTCGGCCAGGAAGCGGAAGTACTGCACGATCAGCGGGTCGTCGAACCCGTATTTCGCGTTGATCGGTGCCAGTTCCGCCGCGGTGCGCTGCTGGACCTGACCGGCGAGCTGGTTCAGCAGCAACGTGGCCCGGTCGCCGGGCAGCAGCGCCTGGATCAGGAACGTGAAGGTGGCGGCGGCCCAGACCACGCCGACGGCGGTCAGCAGCCGGCTACCCGCCCGGCGCAGCCCGGGCGGGGTCAGCAGGTTGTTCGGACGCGGCCGGCGCCGTCCCGGGTGGTGGCCCGCACCGCCGGTGCCGCCGCCCGGCGCGGAGGCACCGCCGTCGTGCGTTGGATCCTTGGCGAGCAGGCCGGTGTTGTGCTTGAGGGTGCTCATCGCGGCCACTCCTTACTCGGTGAAGAAGGCGTCGTGGAAGACCGGCTCGCCCTGCGAGGCCTCCAGCCAGACGTCCTGCAGGTTTCGGCTGGTGGCCACGGTGGAGGTCTGCGTGTAGAGGCCCACAGCCACCGCCTCGTCGCTGAGCCGCTGCTGGGCCTGGCCGTAGAACGTGTTGGCCTCCTCGGTGCTGGGCGCCGAGTTCGCCTTCAGGATCAGATGCTCGATCTCCGCATTGTTGTAGAACGCCGTGTTCGCGTAGTTCGGGTTCTTGGCGGTGTTCTGCCGGAAGTTGATGTAGAGGATGCCGGCGGTGGGGCTGGTCCAATAGCCCAGCTGGGCGTCATAGCTATCCGGAGTGGAGTAGGCGCCGCCGAACAGGTCCGCCTGGGTGACCGGCACCAGGTTCACCTTGAAGCCCACCGGCTTGACCTGTTCCTGCAGGTTCTGCAGCGCGGTGGCGCCCTCGGTGGTGACGATCGAGTTCAGGCCGAAGACGATGTCGATGGCCAGCTCCTGGCCGTCCTTGGTGCGGACGCCGTCCACGTTGCGGTCGGTCCAGCCGGCTTCGTCCAGCAGCGCGTTGGCCTTGGCCTGGTCGAACGGGTAGTCGTCGGCGATGTCCGCGTTGTAGCCCGGTGTGCTCTGGCTGACCGTGCCGTTGGGCTCGAACGGGACCACGCCCAGAAACGCCGAATCCACCACGGCCTTGCGGTCCGCGCTGTAGGCGAAGGCCTGGCGGACCTTGGTGTCCGTGAACGGGCCCTCCACGGTGTTCAGCGAGAGCGTGACCGGACGGCCGGGCGTGATGTACTGCTGCACCTGGAACTGGGACTTGGCCGTTTCGAAGTCCACCGTGGGCACTTCGCCAATGGCGTCCGACTCGCCGCTGGCCAGCGAGCCGAAGCGCGAGGTGTTGTCCTGCACGAAGGACCACACCACCGAGTCCACGTAGGCCGGGCCCTGGTGCTTGGCGTTCTGCGGGGCGGAGTTGTAGTCCGGGTTCTGCGTGAACGTGACGGATTCGCCGCGCTTCCACTCGCCCACCGTGAATGGCCCGGAGCCGATGGGGGCCTCGCAGTTCTGCTGCTCGGTCCGCTCCTTCAGGGCGACGGCGGATTGGATGCCGAAGTAGCCCTGGCTGAGCGCGGAGAGCAGCGGCGAGTACGGCGCGGACAGCTTCACTTCCAGTGTGCTGGCGTCCACGGCCTTGCTGGACTCGTAATACTCCTGAATGTAGGCCTGCACGGTGCCGTTGCCGCCGCTGGTCCAGTAGTCGAAGTTGTCGCTCACGGCCTGCGCGTCCACCGGCGTGCCGTCGGTGAACTTCACGCCCTGCTTCAGCTTGAAGGTCCAGGTCAGCTGGTCCTCGCTGACGCTCCATTCCTCGGCCAGCCAGGGCACGATGCCGCCGTCCTCGGTCTGCGACACCAGCGAGTCCAGCACCTGCCGCGACAGGTAGGCCTGCTGGACCCAGCCGCCGTAGATGCACGGCGGTTCCTGCAGGTGGGCGTAACGGATGGTCCCGCCGTCCACCTTCTCCCCGCCGGCTGCGCCGGCCGCTCCGCCGGAGCCGCTGCCGCAGGCCGTCAGGGCCAGCACGCCGAGGAGCGCGGCGGCGGAGGCTGCCCTGCCGGCCGGTCCCTTGCCGCGTTTGTTGCCCAGGCTGTTGAGGCTGGTGCGCAGCGGCGGGCGGCTCGAGTCGGTGGTGGACGGCTGGTACGCCGGCTGGCGGTTTGTCACGGTGGTGCTCCTTGGGACGGCCGATGCGGATCGGTCAGCTGGATGGGTGGAGACAGTCCAACGCACGCCCGGCACCCCGGCCAAAGTTTGTTGCGGAAGCAGCCCCCGCCGTCGTCATCCCGTCACTGCGGGACACAAAGGGGCAATGTGGCGTCACGCGGCGCCATGGAAACTACGACGGCGACACACAACTTCCGGTGCCCCGCGAAGGACGCCAGCATCGAGGGCACAAGGAAACACACACGAGGACAAGGACAGCCGTCATGCCCAAGCCACTGCATTTCAATGCGTTCGTCATGAACACCACCAGCCACATCCACCACGGCCAGTGGCGCCGGCCCGACGCCGGGCAGACCGAGTTCAACGACGTGGACACCTGGATTGGCCTGGCGCAGACACTGGAGGCCGCCAAGTTCGACGCAATGTTCTTTGCCGACGTCTCGGGACTCTACGGCGACCCTGAGGCCGACTTCGACGTTTACGCACACGAGGGCCTGCAGATCCCGTCGAACGATCCGACGGTGCTGCTCGCGGCACTTGCCGTGCACACCCAGCACATCGGGTTGGCGACAACGTCGAACGTCGTGCAGAACCACCCGTTCAACTTCGCCCGGCAGATGAGCACGCTGGACCACATCTCCCGCGGAAGGATCGCTTGGAACATCGTCACCGGGATCAATGAGAACGCCTCGCGCAACTACGGCCTCCCAGCGCTGACGGACCACACCGAGCGCTATGCCTGGGCCGACGAGTACGTCGACATCGTGTACAAGCTCTGGGAGGGATCCTGGGACGAGGGCGCGCTGCTGAAGGACAAGGAGGGCGGCCGGTTCTCCGACCCGTCGAAGATTCATAAGATTTTCCACCAGAGCGCCCGATACCGGGTGGAGGGCCCGCACCTTCCAGCGCCGTCGCCACAGCGCACACCGGTGCTGTTCCAGGCGGGTTCCTCCACATCCGGCCGCGAATTTGCCGCGCGAAACGCCGAGGCCGCGTTCATCATCGCGCCGACCCGGGACGTCGCACGCCAGATCGTCGAGGACACCCGACGCCGGGCCGCCACCCACGGCCGGCTGCCGGAGGACATCAAGTTCTTCGCCGGGCTGTCCTTCATCATCGGCGAGACGGAGGCCGAAGCGAAGGCGAAGGCGGCAGAGTACGACCGTTACGTCTCCGTCGACGGCTACCTCGCCCACATGGCCATCCTGGACCGGACAGGCCGGGTCTACCCGCCAAAGACTCCGCTGGCGGAGGTGGACACGAACACATCAAAGGGCTTCACCGAGTGGCTTGCCAAAGCAATCACAGACCGCGAGCCGCTGATCGAGGACCTGGCCTGGCTGCAGGCCCGGAACTCGCGAATTGTTGGTACGCCGGAGCAGATCGCTGACGAGCTGGAGCGGTGGCGCGACGCCGGTATAGACGGCATCAACGTGATCAACTGGGTGATCCCCGGCTCCTTCGAGGAATTCGCCGAAAAGGTCATGCCGGTGCTGCGCGAACGCGGCCTGGCCCAGAGCGAGTACGCCGAGGGCCCGCTGCGGCAGAAGCTGTTCGGCGCTCCGCTGCTGAACGACCGCCACCCCGCTGCCGGCTACCGCGGCGCCTTCGCGGGTGGCCCGGCCAGTTGGGCGGAAGCCACTGCGGCTGCCGCCGTAGCTTCCTGCCAACCGGCCACAGCCTAAGTACGGACGCCGGTCCGGCTCCCCCGAAGAGCAGCCGGGTCTTCTCGCACAAGTGTGCGGTGTGAAATCAACTTTCACACCGCACACTTTGAGGCCCTCGGGGCGCGCCGCTCAGGCCGTTTCGCCGAGCACCTGTTTGATCCCGTCGACGAACTGGTCCAGGTCGCCGGGGTTGCGGGAGGTGATCAGCGTCCAGCCCTGTTCCCGGTCGATCACCACGGGTTCGTCGGCCCATTGGCCGCCGGAGTTTGTGATGTCCGCCTTGAGCGAGGTGTACGAGGTCAGCTTCTTGCCTCGGGTGCGTTCGGTTTCCACCAACAGCCACGGGCCATGGCAGATGGCGGCGATCGGCCGGCCGGATTCGGAGAAGGACCGGACGATTCCCTGGGCATCCGGGTCCAGCCGCAGCGCGTCGGCATTCAGCGTGCCGCCGGGCAGCACCAGCAGGTCGTAGTCGCCGTCGGACACCTCTGGCAAGGGCTTGTCCACCGGGATTTTCTCGCCGCGTTCCCAGTCCCCCACCAGGGTTTCCACCTGGCCGGCTTCGGGCGCGGAGATGAGGACATCCACTCCGGCTGCCCGGAGTTTTTCCACTGGCACCTTCAGTTCGTCCTGCTCAACGCCGCGGTTGCTGACCGCAACCAAGACTTTTTTGCCTGTAATTTCGGGCATGGTTTTCCGTCCTTCCGTCGGGGATCTTCGGACCCTTTCCACCTTGCCACCGCTGGGAAGCGAAGCCAAGGGCCCCCTCCAGAGCTGGGCCCGCCATGGGCCTTCGGCGCCGCGGGGCCTCTTGACGTAGGGAAACCGCGGGGATGCACTTGAAATCAGCCAACCGCCGCTTTCCCTGCGCCGGTTCAGTAAGGAGACGCCGTGAAGCTTCCACATCCCCGGGGTCCGGTCAGCGAGGCCCTGCTGAACGCGCTGCCACGCAACGATGCTTCGGATGCGCTGCCGCGGCTGCTGGCCGCCGCCGGGGACGCCGTGGCCGCAACTGAAGATGTGCTCTACGACGACGACCTGCAGTTGGCGCTGTTCTGCCTGTACGAACTGCATTACGGCGGCCTCGACGGGGTGGACGACCGGTGGGAATGGGACGTGCAGTTGCTGCAGGTCCGCGCCCTGATCGAGCAGCGGCTGGAGGCCAGGCTGCGCGAATCCGTGGCCGTATCCGCCCCCGAGAAGCTGACGCGGCAGGCAGTGGCTGACCGGCTCTTCGAGCTGGCGGCGGACGACGACGGGCCCAGCGTGTCCGCGTTCCTGGCCCGGGAAGCCACCCCGGAGCAGGCGAAGGAATTCGTGGTGCTCCGCTCGGTGTACCAACTCAAGGAAGCCGACCCGCATACCTGGGCCATTCCGCGGCTGCGCGGCCGGGCAAAGTCGGCGCTGGTGGAAATCCAGGCAGATGAATACGGCGGCGGCAAGCCCGGCCGGATCCACGCGGAGCTTTTCGCCAACACCATGCAGGGACTGGGGCTCGATCCGTCCTTCGGAGCCTACGTGGACTGCATTCCGGCCATCACCTTGGCGTCGGTCAACGCCATGTCCCTCTTCGGGCTGCAGCGCCGCCTGCGCGGAGCGATCTGCGGCCATCTGGCCATCTACGAAATGACCTCGTCGATCCCCAACGGCAAGTACGCCCGCGGCTTCCGCCGGCTGGAATTCGGCGACGAAGTGACCGAGTACTTCGACGAGCACGTAGAAGCCGATGCGGTGCACGAACAGATTGCCGGGCGGGATCTGGCCGGCGGGCTGATTGCCGAGGACCCGGCGCTGGCCGCGGATGTCTTCTTCGGCGCCGGCAGCGCGCTCTACTTGGACGGACTGGCGGGCGGCTGGCAACTCGACGCCTGGACCGCCGGCCGATCCGCGCTGCGCCAGCCGCTTGCTCCGGGCCGGGAGCTGCCGGTCGCGGTCGGTGCATCGGCGTGAGGATCGAGTATGTCCTGCCGCTGAAATGGCAGGACAGCGCCGGCGACGCCGAACTGACCGCCTATTTGGAGTCGCTGCCGGAGTGGGCGGACCTCACCGTGGTGGACGGCTCGCCGGATCCGGTTTTCGCCCGGCATCACCGGCTCTGGCGGCAGCGTGCGCAGCATCTGCGCCCGGACGGGCCGGCCACGTTGAACGGGAAAGTGCAGGGGGTGCTCACCGGGCTGCGGCACGCCCGGCATGAGCGGGTGGTCATTGCCGACGACGACGTCCGCTACACGCCGGAGTCTCTGGCCTCGGTGGCGGCATTGCTGGAGCATGCCGAGCTGGTGCGGCCGCAGAACTACTACGACCCACTGCCCTGGCACGCCCGCTGGGACACCGCCCGGTCGCTGCTGAACCGTGCCTTCGCCTCCGACTACCCCGGCACGCTGGCGGTCCGCCGCTCGGTGCTGCTGCGGACACAGGGGTACCGCGGCGACGTCCTGTTCGAGAACCTGGAGCTGATCCGAACGGTCCACGCCGCGGGCGGCCGCCAGGTCAGGGCCGACGGGGTGTATGTCCGCCGGTTGCCGCCGACGCTGCGGCACTTCGCGGGTCAGCGGGTCCGGCAGGCCTACGATTCGCAGACCCAGCCCGCGCGGCTGGCCGTGGAACTGCTGCTGCTGCCGCTGCTGTTGGTCTTGGTCCGCCGCCCCGCCGCCTGCGGCGCGCTGGCCGCCACCGCCGTCGTACTGGCGGAAGCCGGGCGGCGGCGTGCCGATGGTACGCAGGTGTTAGATAGCTGGACTGCGCTGTGGGCGCCGCTCTGGCTGCTGGAGCGGGCGGTGACCTCTTGGATGGCGCTGGCCTGGTGCGCCGCGGGGGGCATGCCGTACTCCGGCCAGCGCCTGCGTACCGCGGCCAGCAGCCCGGCGGCGCTGCGGCACCGGCTGAGCCATCTCAACCTAGGAGAACCACATGACGAGCAAAGAACCGACGGAGATCGTGGTTTGTCCCGACGGGCCGCTGCTGGTGCGCGGCGACTTTGACCTGCTGGACGGCGACGGCGAGGCGGTGGCCCGGTCGCGGGAGACCGTAGCGCTGTGCCGCTGCGGCGGATCGGGCATCAAGCCCTACTGCGACGGCACGCACAAACTGCTGGCGGCCCGGCGTAAAGCGGCGCAGTAGTGCGGCGCCGGCACCGTGCCTCCCTGGCGCTGAGAGCTACCCATGCCTGAGGAATTCAACCGGAGACCCGCCAAAGAGCAGCCGGTCCGCGGAGCCGCCGAGGAACGCTTTGTGGGCGGCCGGGACCTGACCAGGTGGACTACGCCGCAAGGAAAGTTGCTGGCGCGCTGGATGCGCCGGATCAGCAGCATCCTGGGCCCGCACGCGGCGCTGATCCTCACGCTGGCGGCCGGTGCGTTGGTCGCCGTGCTGCTCACGATCGCGTCGACGGAGATCTATGAGGCCGTGACCGAGGGCGACGGGGTGGCCGAATTGGACCGCCCGGCCCTGCACGCGGCCGAAGGCCTCCGGTCGCCCTGGCTCAACACGGCGGTGACCGCGTTCACGAACATCGGCGGCCCCATCGGCATGCCCATCCTCGCGGTCCTGGTTTTGCTCATCCTGACGTTCCGCCGGCGGTCCTGGACACCGGCCATATTGCTGGTCACTGCTGCCGGAGGGTCCCTGTTGATGACGGTGGTGGCCAAGCAGTTCATTGGCCGGGCCCGTCCGGCGCTCGCCGATGCCGTGCCGCCTTTCGAATCGTCTGCGTCCTTTCCCAGCGGGCATTCCCTGAACGCGGTGGTCATCGCCGGCATCGTGGCCTACCTGCTGATGCTCCGCCAGACGAGAAAAAGAACCCGGTTCCTCACGGGCGGTGCCGCAGTCTTGTTTGCCCTGGCCATGGGGTTGAGCCGGGTCTACCTGGGCCACCACTGGTTCACCGACGTCCTGGTCGCCTGGACCCTCGGGGTAGCGTGGCTGGCCCTGGTCATCACCGCCCACCGCCTGTACCTGACGGTCTGGACGCCTGGGAAGCCGGGGCAGCCCGACCCGTAGCGGCGGCGGGCAACCCTGCAGCGTGGGGTGGTGGCGGGGGCATTATGGAGAGAGCTGATCCAGCGCCCGGTTGCGAGTGTGCGGGGTGAATTGGGCCAGGATGGCCGCGATGACCAGGAAGCCGGAGACCAGAACCAGTGCCCACAGCACCGACATATGCGGCAGGAACGGGGCGATGATGAGCACCCCGATGCCTCCGCCGATGTGGCCGACGCCGTCCACCACGGCAAAGCCGGTTGTACGCGCCCGGGTGGGGAAGCTCTCCGCCGTCATCGCGTAACTGGGCGACACCCAGAGATTGAATCCGGCGAAAATCAGGATCGACCCGAGGAAGGTCACGGAGATGTTGGTGCCCGCGGCGGCGACCATGAAGGCGCCGATGAAGGTGACAACCACTGCGATCGGCAGCCAGTACCGCCGCTCGAGCTTTTCGACGATGAAGGACATCACCACGGCCTCGGCCACGAACCCGATGGTGCCGACCGCCGCAATCACGCCGGCCTCGGCCGGCGCGTATTTCAGCGCGGTCAGGATGCTGGTGAACCCGGCGGCATAGGCGTAAACGGTGATATAGCCGGTGAACCACATGGCGAAGAGCAGCAGGACCCGCCGGAGGTAGAGCGGGTTCTCGAACAATTCCCGGTAGGGCAATTTCGACGCCGGGGCCGGATCGGCCACTGCGGACGTTGGATCGGGCTCCTGCAGCGGGCCGCGGCGCAGCGCCCGCTGCTCCATGGCCGAGACGACCATGTCGGCCTCTTCGATCCGGTGGCGGGTCAGCAGCCAGCGCGGGGACTCTGGCAGTTTGAACCGCAAGAGGACAGCCACGGCGGCCAAGATGGCGCCTATTCCGTACATCCACCGCCAACCGTTGTCGAAGTCGGGGCCGGCCAGAGCGAAGGGCAGACCCTCCGGCCAGGCGGTTGCCGGCGTCGTGAGCCACAGGCCGAGCCAAATGCCGAAGAAGGCGCCGAGTGCGGACATGATGAAAATAATCGTGGTGAACTTCGCCCGGGAGCGCCGCGGGGCGACCTCATTGATGTAGGTGTTCACGATCGCCAAGTCGGCGCCGATGCCCACACCGGTGATGGTTCGGGAGATATTGAAGTTGACGTAGTCGGGGGCGAGGGCGGTGTAGAGCGATCCGAGGCCGGTGATCAGCATGGTGATCAGCAGCATGTTGCGCCGGCCGATGCGGTCCGCAATGGGCGAGAGGAGCAACGTGCCGACGACGTAGCCGGCCAGATTCAGCACCACCGGCAGCGGCAGCGCGCCCAGCGCGGTTTCCGGGGTGCAGCCCGGATGGATTTGCACGCAGGTCTGGATGAATGAAACGTTGATGTCGAAGATGTCGTAAAAGGTAAACAGGAAGCCCAATCCAATAATGGCGATAAATGCCGGGGAAAGGGACCAAACCTGTAGCCGTTCCACTCTGGCTGTGATCAGCCTGGGTGATGGAATTTCAACGGGATTTCCTGGGGAGCTCATGCCGGCCTCGCAATGCTGGACGGGATGAATATTGATGTCTCCAGTATGCTCCTGCTGGAGCGCTTAGTTAGCCTGGGCATCTACGTTTTTGAGCCCGGAGATTTGGGTCCGGAGATTCCGGGTACCCTCGGGCTGAATTAGCTTTAGCAGCCGAATCAGGCCGATGGCTCCCCGATTGTTGAAGTAGCTTCCCGCCAAGCTGGCGTCAGAGCCCCCAGCCGCTATTCTGGCCAGATCAGCCCACCCGCACCGCAACGGATCAGGAGTGCATCCGCCATGGCCAAGGAACTCGCAGTACAGCTCATCGAACAGCTCCAGGCCGCCGGGGTGCGCCGGATTTATGGCATTGTCGGGGACAGCCTGAATCCGATCGTCGACGCCGTGCGGCAGACCGGTGGTGCGGCGGCGGGCGGGATGGACTGGGTGCATGTCCGCCACGAGGAAGCCGCCGCGTTCGCCGCCGCCGCCGAGGCCCAACTGACCGGAGAGCTGGCGGTCTGCGCCGGTTCCTGCGGACCGGGCAACCTGCACCTGATCAACGGCTTGTACGATGCCAACCGGTCCGGTGCCCCGGTGCTGGCCATCGCCTCGCACATTCCCAGCAAGCAGATCGGCAGCAGCTACTTTCAGGAGACGCACCCCGACCGGCTATTCAACGAGTGTTCGGTGTACTCGGAAATGGTCAGCACGGCGGAACAAGCTCCGCGGGTGATGCACAGCGCCATCCAGTACGCGCTCGGCCTGCGGGGCGTCGCCGTCGTCACGCTCCCAGGGGACATCGCCAGCCTCGACGCGGTGGCGCCCACTCCGAAGCCGGCCCTGTGCCGGCAAGGATCGCTGAGCCCGGATCCGGAGAGTGTGAAGACGCTGGCGGACGCCATCAACGACGCGGGCAAGGTGGCCATTTTTGCCGGCGCGGGCGTGGCGGGCGCGCACGACGAAGTCATCGCCCTGGCCGAGCTGATCGGCGCCCCGATCGGCCACTCCCTGCGCGGCAAGGACTTCATCCAGTACGACAATCCCTTCGACATCGGGATGACCGGACTGCTGGGCTACGGTGCCGCCGCCGAAGGCATCGAGGACGCCGACCTGCTGATCCTTCTCGGCACGGACTTCCCCTACGAGCAGTTCCTGCCGGACACCAAGACCGCCCAAGTGGACCGGGCCGCCGAGCATCTGGGCCGCCGGACGAACGTGGACATCGCGGTCCACGGCGACGTGCTGCCCACCCTGGCCGCGCTGTTGCCCTTGGTCAAGCAAAAGCGCAGCCGCCGGTTCCTGGAGAAACTGCTGAAGAAGCACGACAAGCTGATGAACAAGGCCGTGGGCGCCTACACGCGCAAGGCGGAGGAACTGGTGCCGATCCATCCCGAATACGCCGCGTCGGTGCTGGACCAGGTGGCGGCCTCCGACGCCGTGTTCACTGCGGACACCGGAATGTGCAATGTCTGGACCGCCCGCTACATCCGGCCCTTGGGGACGCGCCGGCTGATCGGTTCCTTCCTGCACGGATCCATGGCCAACGCCCTGCCGCACGCCATCGGCGCGCAGTTCGCCTATCCCGGCCGGCAGGTCATCTCGGTTTCCGGCGACGGCGGGCTGTCCATGCTGCTGGGCGAGCTGATCACGGCCGCTTCCTACCGGCTGCCGGTGAACGTGGTGGTGTTCAACAACTCAACGCTGGGCATGGTCAAGCTCGAAATGCTGGTGGACGGGCTGCCGGACTTCGGTGTGGACGTACCGGACGCCAATTACGCCGCCGTGGCCCAGGCACTGGGTTTCCACGCGGTGCGCGTCACCGATCCCGCCGAGATAGAAACCGCCTACCGCACCGCCTTCGCACACGCCGGGCCGTCCTTGGTGGAGCTGATCACCGACCCGAAAGCGCTCTCGCTACCGCCCAAGATCACCGGCCAACAGGTCTTCGGATTCGCGACGGCCATGTCCAAGGTGGTGCTGAACCGTGGCGCCGGTGAGGCCGTGAGCATGGCCCGCAGCAACCTGCGCAACATCCCGCGCGGTTGACCGGGCGGTTGACCGGGCGGTTGACCAAGCGATGGACAGGCGGTTGACGGGCCCGGTTGACCAAGTGATGGACCGGCGGTTGACCCGGTGGTTAACCGGACGCGGCCCGTCCGGCGGCTGGCCGTCCGCGGCTGGGATACTGGAGCCGTGGAGATCGAACTGACATCAGTGCTGACGTGTCCGGCCTGCGGGCATGAGTCAACTGCGCGGATGCCCTCTGATGCCTGCCAGTTTTTCTGGTTCTGCCCGCGCTGTAACTCCCGGATACGGCCGCTCGAGGGAGATTGCTGCGTGTTTTGCTCGTACGGCACGGTGCGGTGCCCGCCGAAGCAGTCCGAAGGCTCCCCAACAGCCCCCTGCTAATTCGCCGTCCATGACCGTCAGCGGCCCGTAACCTCAGCGGCCCGCGGCAGTCAGCCTTCCGCCGCGGCGAGCCGTCATTGCGGCTCGGCCAGGACCTTCAGATGGTGGGACACGGTAGGCTGCCCAAGCCCGAGTGGCTCGATCAGATCGTCAACGCAGGCCTCCGATCCGTCGCTGGCGGAGATCATGGAGACCAGCCGCAAGCGGTTCGGATCCGCCAGCGCCTTGAACTGGGCCGCCAGCGTGGCGGCGCGCTCGGCGCTCATCGGGCGCGCACCGCTGGGCGTGCAGCAGGAACCCTGGTCTCCCGCGGGATCGGGCAACAGGTCGGTTAGGGCCGATGGGGTGTTTGTCCGCCGGTTGCCGCCGACGCTGCGGCACTTCGCGGGTCAGCGGGTCCGGCAGGCCTACGATTCGCAGACCCAGCCCGCGCGGCTGGCCGTGGAATCTGCTGCTGCCGCTGCTGTTGGTCTTGGTCCGCCGCCCCGCCGCCTGCGGCGCGCTGGCCGCCACCGCCGTCGTACTGGCGGAAGCAGGGCGGCGGCGTGCCGGCGGCACGCAGGTGTTAGACGGCCGGGACGCAGACCCGGGAAGCGTTTAGAGCACGCGGCTCAAGGCGAGCCCGGCGGCGGCGGCGGGCACCGTGGCGGCTAAGGTTCCCAGCGCGTTGATCAACGCCATGCCCGGGCGCCGGTCCTGGATCAAGCGGACAGTTTCCACATTGGCCGTGCTGAACGTGGTGTAGCCGCCGAGGAAGCCTGTCCCTGCTATCAGTTGGGCCTCTGCCGGCAGTGCGCCGCCCAGCACGAACCCGGCGAGAAGACCGAGCAGGAACGAGCCGCTGATGTTGATGGAAATGGTTGCCCACGGAAGGACCGTGCGGAATTTGGAGCGGATCATCCCGTCGACGACGAACCGGGAAACGGCGCCGGCTCCCCCGGCTAGCCCCAGCAGCAGCACGATCACGAGGCGTCCTCCTCGGCGGCCTGAGGCGGCACGGTTCCCACCCGAACTGCCCGGCGCCGGTGGTGGGCCGCGCCGATGAGAATGCCTGTCCACGCGGCCACGAGGCCACCGATTAATCCCGCAAGAACATAGGCGATGCCAGCGGCAAAATGACCTGCCCCGAGGAGGAGATTAACATCCAGCGCGAGCGTGCTGTACGTGGTGAAAGCGCCCAGGAATCCTGTCCCCAGCAGCAGCCGCAGCGCCCGGCGGTAGCCACTGTCGCTCCCCCTTCGGACGAGCTCCTCCAACAGCAGGCCCAGCGCGAAGGCACCGCACAAGTTTACTGTCAGCGTCGGCAGCGGCCACCCATTCGGGGCAGGCAACGCGTGGTTTACACCGAACCGGGCCAGAGCACCCAGCACACCGCCGGCAAATACAATCCCCATGAAGGAGAGGCGCAAATGTACCGGCCGCTCCGCGCGCGGCCTCCCCACGACATCCGGACCCGGAACCGCGAGTTTTTCCCGGCGCGCCCGACTCGAATTCCGTGCCATCAGCGTTGCTCTGTGAACAGTTGGGGGTTCAAGGGGACAATCAGGACGGGCCGGGTTTGGTGGTAGGCCAGGTGCACGGCCACGGAACCGGCCATGATCTCCTCCAGACGGTGGGCCAGCCCTGGTTCGCGGGTACCGACAACAATCATCATCGCGTCCAACGTATCGGCGGCCTCGGCCAGGCCCCGTGCGGGCTCGCCGGGCAGATAACGAAAGGACCAGTCGACGCCGCTTCCTTGCAGTGCTTGTGCAAGATGGGATTGCATCTCCCGCGCCGTTTTCTCGATGTAGTCGTAGTCCCCGTCGGGGTCGATCGGCAGCAGAACGCGCGTTTCGTCGTCCCTGACGTCCTCGTAGGTGCTGGTATCTACGTAGGCGCAGACCAGACCCACACCGAGCCGGGCTGCCAGTTCCGCGGCGCGGACAACTACAGCTGTGGGCTGTCCGGGAATAACGCCGGCCAGAATCGGTCCGCCCTGCGGCTTTTCCGACCGACTGTCCTGAGAACTCAAAGCCGTCAACATTTCACCTACCTGCGGTCAAGGTAGGAACCATCAGCCAAGAGGCAGTTCGAGCAAAGGAAGCTCCGGCGGGATCCATCGCCGGAGACCAATTATACCGATTCTGCGCGCAACCGAGGCGGCTTAGGCGGGCTCGGCGAGGACGCCGGCAAGCTGGCCCAGCGCGCCCGGAACAAGGGAGAAGTACGCCCACACGCCGCGCTTCTCCCGCTGCAGGATGCCGGCGTCCGCCACCGAGGCGGTCAAGGACTCGGATGTTGTGGTGACCATGGGCTGCGGCGACGAGTGCCCGTATTTCCCCGGCAAGCGCTACGAGGACTGGGTGTTGGAGGACCCCGCCGGCAAGGGCGTGGAATCCGTCCGGCCGATCCGGGACGAGATTAGGGGCCGCATCCAGCAACTGATTTCCGAGCTGCTGCCCGCCGTTCACGCCGACGGCAACTAGCCGCGCACCGGACGCCGGCTAAAGCTCCGCTCCGGCGTCCGCGCCGGCCGCGCAGCATGGAGCAGCCGGCCAGCTGGACGCTAGGCTGGGAGTCCCGAACGTGAGGAGAGGTCCATGGAATCCGTTGCCCCTACCCTGTTGACCAGCGCCGGCCTGATCGGCGGCTTCCAAACCGCCCGCGCCACCAAGAACCGACCCCTTGGCGGCGCCGTGCTGCTCGCTGCCGGTGCCGGAGCCTTCGCGCTGTGGCAGCGCAACGCCGGTGCGGGCCGCGCCGCTGCCCTCACCGCGGGATATTTGGCCGCGTTCGGGCTGTCCCACCCGCTGGCCAAGAAGATCGGCGCCTGGCCGTCCGTCTATACAGTGACGGCGGCGACGGCGGTGGCATCGCTGGTCTTCGGCCGCAAGCGCTGACCTAGTCTTCCGGACGGTCCCAGAAGATCTGGCCGTCGCCGCTTCTGGCGCCGGCCGACGCCTCGTGCCGTGATTGCTTGCCGCCCGGCAGCAGATGCACCACTTCAAGATGGTGCAGGACCACCAGCACATCGGAGATGAGCCGGCGATGGCACCGCCACCACACGCTCTCGCTGCACATGATCGCCACCTCGGCGTCTTCCGCCTCGTCCAGCAGGCGCCTCAGGCCGCCGTCGAATTCAGGGGTGCGGGTGTAGGCGGCGTAGGCGCGGAAGGCTGCGACCCGCCACCAATCGTCGGGCTCCGGTTCCCCTGCCGGAATCCGCCGTCGTCCGCCTAAGGCTTCCTCCCAGCGGTAGTCGAGTCCGGCATCGCGAAGCCATCCGGCGAGCGCATCGCTGCCCATTTCCGGATGCTTGCGGCTGCCCGGGAAGCGGCGGACGTCAACGACTTTCTGCACGCCGGCTCCGGTGAGCAGTGCCGTCAGTTCGTCAGGTGTGCTGGTGCCGTGGCCGAACGTGAAAAGCCGGCGCGGAAGGCCCTGACCCATCGGTAAACCGGCGCTACTTGCGGACTGTTCCGCGCGTCTTGCGGTCCCGAAGACGCAACTGGATGATCCGGGCCGCACCGGCGGCGGCAACCACAATCCCGCCGCCAACCGAGGCGATGAACAGCGCAAGCCCCAGACCGACCTGACCCTCGAAGCCGAAGTAGCGCAACAGGACCTGGTCCTGGTTCTGCGCTATGAAAATGATCAGCAGCACCAGCAGGATCAGCGCGATGACAACCGCCGTCCAGATCATCCCCAGACGGGTGTTGTGTTGGTTCGCCGGTGTTCCCTGCGGTCGGCCGCTGACCGGCCCACCGGTCCCGGGTTGAACTGCGTCGGACGCACCACGGCCGGAGCCGCCGGACGGTCCCGTGCCCGATCGGCCGGCTCCCCTGCCACCAGCCGCGACGTCGTCCGGCCCCGTGCCCTGCGGATTGGAAGTCATCGCTGTCCCGCCTTTCGCCGCTGCAGCCGTTTCCCACAGCGTAGACGAACAGCCCGCCGGGCAACACCGGGCCACGGCGGCAAAGGCCCCGTTTGCCGCGGCTCCACAGGCTGGTTTTCGCTCAGTTCACTCCGCGAGATTGCTGCGCAACAGTTTAAAAAAGCGCTTCTGGTACTCCGGCCATTCGTCGCCGGCCAAGACGTATTCGATCCGCTGCCGGACCCACTCGCCGTCCCAGTAGCCCAGCTTAACCAGCTGCGGCAGCAGGACGGACAGCCTGCGCTCCTCGGGGCTGGCCTCGTCGAACTGCATGGCGCTGGCGCCTTTGATGCCAGGCACGCGGAAGAGCTCTTTCAGCGTCACGTCGATCAGCCCTGGCCGTTCCCGCAGGAACTTCAGGAAGTCGATGCGCTGCACCTGTGTCTCGCTCAGCAGGAGCAGCATGGCCCCGCGCTGGGCCGGTGCAGGAACCAGCCCGTCGCGGACCCAATCGAACATCGCTTCAATACCCCGGTTCCGGTCCCAGGCCTTCGGGTTCCGTTCATACCGGGCCGACCAGGCTTCAACGAACAGGTCCAGCCGGTCGGGAAACAGTGCCGGCGGCGCATCGCGGGCCACCGTGCGGTCGGTGTAGGACAGGTCGGCCGCACGTTCCGCGCCGAGGCAGGCCATGTGCGCGAGGTCAGCCGCGGCCCAGTGGTCTGGCGTCAGCGGGCCCAGCCACCACCCGCCTGCGGAGCGTGCGCCGGTCGGCTCCGCAGACACGAGCAGCCGGAACCGGCGGACCAGGGACTTCTGCCGGCGCTTTTCGCCGTCGTCCATGGCCGCCGCGTAAGCGAGTGTCCCGTTCCGGTCGCCGGCCGCCAGCAGGTCGAATAGCCGGTTGTCGACGGCCGACGTCGGCAAAGAATCGCTCATGCAGCCAATCTAGCCGCCCGCTGGGTCCGGTCATCCACCCCCGCGTACGCCCCGCGCCACATACGATCCCTTTGCGGCCGCCCCGCTGGTCCTATGTCGCAGCCGAACCTTGAAAGGGCAGGGTCACTGGAGGTCAAGGGCCAGGTTGCCTCGGGCAATGTGGCGCCGGGTGTACGCCGGTGATCCAAGCTCCCCTCAAGTACCAAGCCGCAACCCAAACGCCCGAACCGCATAGGCTGGCAAGCATGGACTCCCCTATCCAGAGCTACCTGCGCACCTTGCACGCCGAGCTCGCCGGGCTCACGGACGGCAAGCCCTACGCCGGGATACCCGGGATGGCCGGCGCGGACCCTGACAAGTTCGCCATCTGCCTGGCCACGGTGGACGGCTATGTGTACGAGGTCGGCGACTCCGACGAAGAGTTCACCATCCAGTCCATTTCCAAGCCCTTCACCTACGGGCTCGCGCTGTCCGACCTGGGCCTGGAGGCCGTGGACCGGAAGGTGGACGTGGAGCCGTCGGGCAACGCGTTCAACGAGATCTCGCTGGCCCCCGGCACCGGCCGCCCGGCCAACGCCATGATCAACGCCGGGGCGCTGACCGCCACCTCGCTGATCAAGGGCAGCGGCGGCAAGACCGGCTTCCGCCGCATTCTGGAGCACTATTCGGCCTTCGCTGGCCGGGAGCTCTCGGTCAGCGAGCGCACCTATCAGTCGGAGGCGCGGCACGGCTACCGCAACCGGGCGCTGGCGCACCTGCTGCGCTCCTTCGAGATCATCGAGCAGGAGCCGGACCCGGTGGCGGAGGACTACTTCCGGCAGTGCTCGGTGTTGGTCACCTGCCGAGACCTGTCCATCATGGCCGCCACGCTGGCCAACGGCGGCACCAACCCGCTGACCGGCAAACAGGTGCTGGACCTGGAGGTGGAGGAACGGGTCCTCTCCGTTATGGCCACTTGCGGCATGTACGACGACGCCGGGGCGTGGCTCTCGGACGTGGGGATGCCGGCCAAGTCAGGGGTCGGCGGCGGCCTGCTCGCGGTGCTCCCGGGCCAGCTGGGTTTGGCCGTCTACTCACCGCCGCTGAACGATCACGGGAGCAGCGTCCGCGGTGTGGAGGCCAGCCGGCGGATCTCGCACGACATGGGGCTGCACTTCGTCCGGGCGGCCCGCACCGGCCGCAATGCCATCCGCGCCAGCTACGACATCGCGGACGCCCCGTCCGGCATCCGGCGCACCGACGAGGCCGCAGACGTGCTGCGGGACAACGCACACCGCGCCCGGGTGATCGAGCTGAACGGGGACCTGCTGTTCGCCGGCACGGAATCCATGGTGCGCGAGGTCAGCGGCCTGGACGAGTCGGTGGAACTGATCATCCTGGACATGCGCCGGGTGGATGAAACCGCACCGGTCGCCCTGGACATGCTGGAGCAGCTCCGGACATCGCTGGCAAAAGACGGACGGGGCCTGGTGCTCATCGACGGAGAAGGCGCCCTGGCACAGCGGTTCGAAGAGGACGGCCGGGCGGTGCCGTCGTTCGCCACCCGCACCGCCGCCGTCGAATTCGCGGAAAACCAGTTGCTTGCCAGCTACGGTGACGAGCTCTGCCAGCCGGCCACCGTGGACGTTGCAGACTCGCCCGCGCTCAGCCCGCTCGCCGCCGAGGACGCCGCCGCGCTCGCCGCGCTGATGGAAGAGCACAGCTACGACGACGGCGACGTGATCCGCCGCATCCGCCAGCGCTTCGGCGGCGTCTACTTCATCCTCTCCGGCAGCGTCGTCACCACGTCGCCCGGTCCGGAGAACAGCCGGGTCAAGCTCTCCACCCTCAGCGCCGGCATGACCTTCGGCGAAATGGCGCTGGGCAGCGCCGACCGGCAGGAGACCACCGTGCGCGCCCACGGAACGGTACGGGTCAAACTCCTCCCGGCCGAAGCGATCAGCCGACTGGAGAGCGAAAACCCGCGCCTCGCCGTCGAGCTGTGGAAAGCACTGACCCGCGACGCATACGCCCATGTAGACCGCTACATGCGCGAGACCGCCGTGCGCATCCGCGACTGAAACTAGAACGGGTACTGCGCGTGCCCGCTTTGTTGGATGGTGATCCAACGCTCTTCGGTAAACGAATTGATGCCGGCCTGGCCGCCGAACTTGCCGTAGCCCGACTCGTGGATGCCGCCGAAGGGGGCCATCGGCTCGTCCTGCACCGGCTGGTCGTTGACATGGCTGATTCCGGTCTTGAGCCGCTGCGCCACCTCAATGCCCTCGGCCAGGTTCTCGGTGATCACGCCGGAGGTGAGTCCGTAATTCGTATCGTTGGCCAGTTTCACCGCCTGCTCCGGGCCGTCCACCTCCATCACCGTGGTTGCTGAACCGAAAATTTCCTCGTCATAGACCCGCATCTCTTCGGTGATGCCGGCCAGCACCGTCGCCGGCACCACTGCTTGGCCCGCCTTTTCTCCCCCGGCCAGGACCTTCGCGCCTTTGGACACGGCGTCGTCGATCAGCGCGTACTGCCGGTCCGCCGAGCCCTGGCTGACCTGAGGCCCAATAACGGTGGCCTGGTTCATCGGGTCGCCGGTGGGCAGCTTGGCCACCTTCTCCGCAAAACGGCTGGAGAATTCCTCGGCGATGCTGCGGTCCACGATCACCCGGTCGACGGACATGCAGATCTGCCCGGCGTTCATGAACGCGCCGAAAGCCGCCGCCTGGACGGCGTAGTCGATGTCTGCGTCTTTCAACACCACCAGCGAGTTCTTGCCGCCCAACTCGAGCACCGCCGGCTTCAGGTTCTGCGCCGCCAGCGTACCGATGATCCGCCCGACTTTGGTGGAACCGGTGAAGTTCACATTCCGTACGCGCGGGTCGGAGATCAGGGTGCTGACGACGTCGTTAGCGTCCGCGCGGTCATTCGTGATCACGTTGAGCACGCCCGGCGGCAGGCCGGCGTCCAACAAGGCGTCCGCGAGGAAGAGGCCGCAGGCCAGCGGGGCATCCTCACTGGGCTTGAGCACCACCGTGTTGCCCACGGCCAGCGGGATGGCCATGGCGCGGATGCCCAGGATGAAAGGGGCGTTCCAGGGCGAGAGCGCCGCCACCACACCGTAGGGCTGCCGGACCGAGAGCGAGAACTTGCCCGGCAGGTCGGTGGCGAGCACGTCGCCTCGCGGAGCAGTAGTGGCCGCCGCTGCGGAGCGCAGGATGTTGGCGGCCAGCTGGACGTTGAAGCCGGCCCAGACCGCCACTCCGCCGACCTCGCCGGCCATCAGTTCGATGCCCTGCTGCATCCGTTCCTCCAGCAGGTCGGCAGCTTTCAGGAAGATCTTCGCCCGCTGGGTGGGAGGCGTGGCGGCCCAAGAGTCAAAGGCCGACGACGCCGCGTCGACGGCCCGCGTGACATCCTCCGGACCGGCGGCGGCGACGGTGGCATAGGAGTCGCCCGTATAGGGGCTGATGTCCTCGGTGGTCTTGCCGGAAACCGCCGGGACGTGTTCGCCGTTGATGATCAGATCGCGCGTGATGGGCATGGCGCTTCATTCCTCTCCGAAGTGGCGGGGCCACGCCGCCGGCCACAAGCCGAAACGCCGGCCGTTCTCGCGGCCCGGTTAATCCGGAGCCTACTCCCGCCGTCGGGCTCCGACAATGGCAGTAATTCGCCCTGTGGAGAGGGTCAAGACGGCCTCATTTGGTGATGATCTTCACTCGTAAGACCCGGAAACGGGTGTCGTCGGCGGCGATCTGTTCCAAGGCATGTAGCAGCAGGGCGCTTTCAGCCCGGTGCAAAACGGGTCGTGGAAGGTTAAAGTTTCCGCGCTTTCAGGTTATCCACAGGTAAAACTCAGGGCTTGGACAGTTATCGAACCGTTATGTAACGTAATCATCACGTCGGCGATCATGTGCCGTCGTCCTCGGAGGGTATTGCTGAGCTCTGCCAACCTTCCCGAGTTAGTTCGCTAGACATCTGGCAGAGGCGGGGGACCCACTTTCCGGGCCCTCTTGGGGCCCTTGGGGTTAAGTCGCGTGGAAGTGCCTACCGCACTGCCGCACGACCGGGTGACTCCCATCCGAATCCGACAGCTCACCTCGTAAGCATTGGGAGAGGTTTACTTCTTGCTGCTCAAAAACAACCGTGCTCGCCACCGCGCCACCACCGTTCGCAACACCACCGTGGCCGGCCTGACCAACGCTGTTTCTTCCCACGCCGGCACCGTCGGCCGTAGTGCCGCCGTTGTCACGGCCGCCGGCGGCCTGATGCTGGGCGTCGGCATGCCCGCCAACGCCGCCGCCGACGTCACCGTCCCGACCTACGGTGCAGCCGATGTGGCGGACGCCGTGGCCGCCCCGGCCGCCGCCGACTTCGAGGTGGAGCGGGCTTCCGTTACTACCGAAGCTGCTTCCGACGCCGCCACCCACACCGTGGTCGCCGGCGACACCGTAGGCGCGATCGCCGCCCAGTACGGAAAGAACGTGCAGGACGTGCTGGCTGCCAACGGCCTGGACGCTTACACCATCATCTACCCGGGCGACGAGATCAAGCTGACCGGGTCCGCCCAGGGCACCCAGTCCGGCGGCCAGGTTGCCCAAGGCTCCGGCGTAGGCGCCAGCGTGGCTGCCACACCCACTCAGGCTGCCCCGGCCGACACCGCCACTGTCTCGTTGGCCAGCACCGACATCGAACTTGCCTCCTCCACCACCAGCAACCAGAGCATTGTGGACATTGCCATGCAGGGCGTGGGCACCCCCTACGTCTGGGGCGGCACCTCCACCTCCGGCTGGGACTGCTCCGGCTTCACCCAGTGGGTTTACTCCCAGGTGGGCGTTGACCTGCCCCGCACCAGCCAGATGCAGGGCGGCGCCCTGACGCCGACCAGCAACCCGAAGGCCGGCGACCTGGTGGTGCAGAACGGCGGCGCCCACATCGGAATCTACTTGGGCGGCGGCAAGATGATCAGCGCCCTCAACCCGAGCCAGGGCACCTTGGTTCACGACGTGAGCGCCATGCCGGTCACCGGCTACTACACCATCTAGCTCACCACAATCTCCTGGGCCGGCTATTCCCCCAACGGCCGGACCAGGATCACAGGGAGCCCCGTCGGCCATGCGCCGGCGGGGCCTCTCCTCTTTAAGGGCGGCTTTGCGGGCGGCCTATCCTCTCGGACCGTCGCCCCACACGTCCCGGGTCCGCTCGCACTCCTCTTTGACTGGGGAGGTTTCTCCCTCTAAGGAGGCTTCTCCCTTTAAATCGGGATGCGTCAGACGGGTAGGCTTCTCCTCTTTATAGGGGGATGCGTCACGCGGTCCGGCGCTGACCTCGGGGGGCGCCTTCAGGACCTGTCGCTTCTCCCGCGAATCCCAGGCGACGAGGCCCCCGGCGACGAGCACCGCCGTCGTGATGTGGCAAAGCTTGAGGCAGAGCGGGAATAGGCACTGACGGCCGAGGGTTAGGCTAGTATTCCGCCGTTTCCGCAGCGTTTCTGGCCCTACCGGCCGACCACAACAGCACGCACTCCACCCGAGGATTCTCCCGTGAGCAATGAACCGTTGACGAATAGTGCCTCGGCGCAGCCCAGACAGGCCTCGAGCGGCGGTTTGACGGCGGACGAGTCGCGCCGAAACCGCCGCGTGATCGGCATCCTGCTGGTTTCCGCGTTTGTGGTGATCCTGAACGAGACCATCATGTCCGTGGCCTTGACCGACCTGATGGAAGACCTGCACATCAGCGCCCGCGCGGCCCAGTGGCTGACCACCGCGTTCATGCTGACCATGGCGGTGGTCATCCCGGTGACCGGCTTCCTCTTGCAGCGTTTCACCACACGCCAAGTGTTCACCGCCGCCATGCTGCTGTTCTCATCGGGCACGCTGCTGGCCGCGCTGGCGCCGGGGTTCGAGGTGCTGCTGGTGGCGCGCGTGGTGCAGGCGTCGGGCACGGCGATCATGATGCCGCTGCTGATGACCACGCTGATGAACCTGGTGCCGGCGGAGGACCGCGGCAAGACCATGGGCAACGTCTCGATTGTCATTTCGGTGGCGCCGGCTATCGGCCCGACCATTTCCGGTCTCATCCTGCATGCCCTGTCCTGGCGCTGGATGTTCTGGTTGGTGCTGCCGATCGCGCTGGCCATGTTGCTGGTCGGCAACCGGCGGATCCAGAACGTCAGCGAGCCCAGGCAGGTGCCGCTGGATGTGCCCTCCGTGGTGCTGTCCGCGCTTGGCTTCGGCGGGCTGATTTACGGCCTCAGCCAGGTGGGTTCCGGGCACGGAACAACGACGGCGGAGCCCACCTCGGGTGCCGCGATGTGGATCGCGTTCGCGGTCGGCGGGGTGGGGCTGCTGGTGTTCCTGCTGCGCCAACTGCGGCTGCAGCGCGCGGACAAGGCGCTGCTGGATCTGCGGCCCTTCCGCTCAGCCAATTTCTCCATGTCCGTGGGGCTGATGGCCTTGAGCATGGCAGCGCTGTTCGGCACCATCATCCTGCTCCCTATCTATATGCAGCAGGTTCTGGGGCTGGAACCGCTGCAGATTGGCCTGCTGATGCTGCCGGGCGGGCTGCTGATGGGTCTGCTGGCGCCTTTCGTGGGCCGGCTGTACGACAAGTTCGGGCCAACGGTGCTGTTGGTGCCGGGCACGGCAGTGGTCAGCGCCGTGCTCTGGTACCTGTCCACGGTCAGCGAGAATACGGCTCCGCTGACTCTGCTGGCCGCGCATATCGTGCTCAGCCTGGGCCTGGCGCTGCTGTTCACGCCGCTGTTCACCGCGGGCTTGGGCTCGGTGCAGCGGCCGCTGTACTCGCATGGAAGCGCGATCATCGGCACCGTGCAGCAAGTGGCCGGTGCTGCGGGCACCGCTATGTTCATCACCGTGTTGTCCGTGCAGACGGCAGCGCTGACGGCCGGCGGGGCGGAACCGTCGACGGCGGTGGCCGGAGGCGTGCGGGCGGCTTTCCTCGCCGGGGCGATCATCTCCGTGGTGGCCGTGGCGGCCGCGTTCTTCGTCCGGAAGCCGGTGGAAGAAGAACCCGCCGAGGTTGCCCGTGCAGGTGCGCCAGCCGCGCACTAAACCTGCTTGAGGTGCGGCCGCCGTGCAGCAGCGCGCCTGCCTGGCCCTGGTCACTGAGATGCTGGCCGTCCGTTTGAGCTGCGTCCACCGCACCGCGGGGCACCTTCCGGGCACCCCACCCAGCCCGCTTGTGTCCACCGCAACGTGGGCACCTTCCGGGCCCCCGCCCAGCCCGCTTGTGTCCACCGCACCGTGGGCACCTTCCGGGCACCCGCCCTCCACAGGCGCCATTGACAGGTGCCTCGTCCACATCCACGTTTCCACCTCTCCTGCCAGTTTCGAGCCTTTCATAGGCTTGGTCTATGGCGATCGAGGTGTTGGATGCGGATACGGGAGCAGAGCAGGACGATTCCGCCCTGCTGGCCCGGCTGCGCGCCGAGGTCGCCGGTTTCAACGATCAGCTTCGTGCCAGCGGGCTGACCTGCAGCACCAAAAGGGTGGCTCGGACGGCAGAGCAGGTCGAAGAACTGGCCAATACCGTTGCCCAGACCCAGTTGATCCTCGCCCGGATCGTCAAAGAGCAGAACATCGCGGCCGTCGGCGAAACGGATAAGCCGCACGATCCGGATGACCCAGACCGGCCGAAGCGCGGTGCCTTCAGATCGAATGAGGATTTTCTTCGGGCCAAGCTGGGCATTGCCAGGCAGGAAGCCGCGCGCCGGTTCCAGTTGGCCGAGGCCACGGAGCCGCGGCCAGTTCCCGACGGTACACCGACCGCGCCTCCCAGGCTGCCGGTGCTCGCCCGTGCTCTGGACCAAGGGCAGGTGTCAGGCCAAGCAGCGAACATGATCCGCAAGGCCGTCGACGGGCTACGCCGGATCGCTGAACCCGAGCAGTTGCGCAAGATGGAAGAGGCGCTGGTGCAACACGCCTCCGATTACGATGCCGATTCGCTGCGTGAACTGATCCGGCATTGGGAGGGCGGTCTCAACCCCGGCGGCGCCGACCCAGCCGCGACCGATCTGAAATCACGCCAAGGACTGTTCTACCGCGGCCGCCGCAACGGCCTGCACTACTACGAAATCAACGCCACCGATGAGCAAAACGAGGTCCTGGCGACCGTTTACAACACGGCGACCAACCCGCGCTTGCGAGAAGGCACCGCCACCGCCGGCGCCGTCGGCTTTGACCGCACGCGCGGTGCCACCCCCGACACCGGGGAGGGCGCTTCCGGCGAGGACGCTGCCGCCCCCGGCCGGGAGCTGGACGGGCGGACTCGTCAGCAGAAGCAGCTCGACGGACTGATCGGCGCCTGCAAGGTCGCGCTGACCACGGACCTGCTGCCGGCCGCCGGCGGACGCCGTCCCCAGCTGCTTGCCACTATTGACTACAAGGACCTGTCCACCGACCTCGGTCGCCCGGGATCGAGCACCTTCTCCGGGCCGCTCAGCGCCAAGACCATCCGCCGGATAGCCTGCGATGCGGACATCATCCCGGTAGTCCTCGCCGGCGCGGGCATGATCTTGGACGTCGGCCAATCGCAGCGGCTTTTTCCGAAATACATGCGGCTGGCGATCATCGCCCGGGACGGAGGCTGCGCCTTCCCCGGCTGTACCGCACCGTCACCCTGGACCGAGGTGCACCACATCCGTTGGTTCGAAAAGGGCGGCCCCACCTCCACCGACAACGGCGTGATGCTGTGCAGCCACCATCACCACCTCATCCATGAGGGAGACTGGCGGGTCGAGGTCATCAACGGGGTCGCCTGGTTCTTCCCGCCGCCCGACATGGATCCGGCTCAAAAACCACTGCGCAACCACGTCTGGCTGAAGAACGCCCAGCTGCCCGAACGACAACCGGAACCGGCAGCCCTAGGACAGGGGTCCGGACCATCCGCCGACCCACCGCCTCGAGACGTGGGTGGTTCTGACGCTGATGTTCCAGGAACGATTGCCCGCCGTACGGGTCATCCGGGGCTCGCGGGGCAAGAAGAACTTGATATTGGTTGGGCCTCCGGCTCAGAGACCGCCACTGCTGACAGACGTTTAAGCCCGTTCCGCGGCTGGCCAGAGCAGCCCGCGGCGCCGCCGTTCTGAGTGCGCCGGGCATCTAGGCACACCGGTGCCCGTCGGGTCCTTCCGCCACCCGCACGAAGAAAAGGTGCAGGAAGGTCAGAACTCTAGCCGGCGCTGTAGTCGTCGCACGCCTTTTGCATGGAGGCGATGGTTTCCGCCGGGATTTGGTCGCCCGATTCGGCGATCTGCGACATCGGGCCGGTGATCTCGGCGGGAACGCCGGCGGCGTCTGCGGCCGAGACCAGTCCGCCGAGTAGCTGCTGTTCTTCCGGGCCGATGCTGCCGTCCCGGATCGGCGCGCAGGCCTGCTTGACCGCTTCTCCGACGGCGGCGTTGGCCAGGTCGGACGCGGCTTTGCTGACGGCTTCGGAAGCAGCGTCTGCGGCCTGGTCGGCGGCGTTGGAGGCGGCCTGTTCGATCTGTCCACAACCGGTGGCGACCAGGGCCACGAGCGGGAGCATCAGCAGGGCGGAGTATCGGCGAATCACCCCGCAACTTTACTATGCGGCACTCGCTTTCCCTCATTCGGGGGATGCTGCTCGCCCGGCAGCGGGATCCGCGGACGGGCCCCGGTGAGAAGACTGAGATCATGACTACTTCACAGGTGCAACACCATCCGCCAACCGCCAGCGTCCGGTTCATGGAACGGGCGCCGCTGATCACGGCCCTGGCTGCCGGCGTCTACGCGATAGGCGCGTTATTCTTCCTGCTGACGCAAGGCTCCTTACCCTTGGTTCCCGCCGAGGCCCAGTCCCACGAGCTGAACGGGCCGCTGGGCGCCGTCCTCGCGTACGTCCTGCCGTCGCTGGCGTTGCTGGGAGCCCTCATCGGCTTTGCCATTCATTACCGGCTGCTACCGGCCCGGGCCGTGGCGTTAGGCTCCATGATCTTCGCCTCCGTTTATGGCGCCGTCGTGCTACTGACGGTCGTCGACAGCACTATTTTGGCGACGCTGGGCTATCTGCCGTTCCTCACGGTCAAGTCGCTCACCGATCCCGGCTTCTTGCAGACAGCGATCGATCTGCCGTGGCAGATTGTGGGCCATCAAATGGCCTGCATCATTGGCGTGGCGCTGTGGATCCTGACCACAACCGTGGCCGTCCGCCGGAGTTCGGGCGCTTGCGTCGCGTGCGGTCGCCATTCCTCCGCTGCCACCGCCAGACGGTGGGCAAAGCCGGTGACCATCGCCGCAGCCATCATTCCGGGAGTCTATGCCGTCACGCGCTTTGCTTGGGCCGCGGGCATACCGCTCGGAATCGAGCCGGCCTTCCTGCAGCAGATGCAGAACACCGGTCAGGTCTACGCCGGTCTTGGCTTGGCGTCCATGGCAGTGCTTGGAGTCTTGCTGACGCTGGGCCTGATCCAGCGCTGGGGCTCGATGCTCCCCCGCTGGGTCCCCTTCCTGGGCGGACGCCGGGTCCCGGTCCTGTTGGCTGTCATTCCGGCCGGCTTTGTATCCCTCATTGTGATTCCCGCGGGGGCGGAGATGATTCGGGTGTTCGCCGTACGGGGTGCGGGAGGCATCCCGATGGACTGGGCCAACTGGGCGACGATTGGGCCGACCCTCCTGTGGATTCCGTGGGGTGTACTGCTCGGCGCCGCGACGCTGGCCTACTTTCTCAAACACCGCGGTTCCTGCCGCCGGTGCGGGCTCAGCGGATGACGGTCGGCAGTCGATGGCAGAGAATGAGCCCATGACAGAAACGGGCCGAAGGCCCCTACAGCGGGCAGGGCGGATCTTCAGGCACTTCGTGTTCATGATGATCGGCGCCCTGCTCGCTGTGCCGTACATCGTTGTGTTCATCTGGGCCACCCAACTGGCCGCCGTGAGCCCGGCCAACGCCGTCGTCGCGTTCGCGGTGCTGGTGCTGCTGCTCGTCGTGCCGGCCGTGCTCTCCGCTACCCGGGCGCTGGAGCGCACCGCCGTCGGCGAACTCCTTGCGGTAAAACTGGCCGAACCGGCCGGTCCCGCGACGCGGCACCGCCGCATCAGAGGCGCGGCGTGGTACCTCGTTCATCTCATGGCCGGCGGCCTCACCTTGGTGGCTATCGCCTTCGCGGCCCCGCTGATCATCGCCGTGTTGATCATGCCGCTGCTCGGCAACGCAGACTCCGCCGGCGAACTGGCTGCCGTGGTCGTCCCCTTTACCGATGGCACGACGGCGGCGCTCTGGTCGCTGGGGCTGGGCACCGGAGTCATCATTTTCACCATACTGACGGGCATGGCGTTGCCGCACTGGGCCACACTGTTGTTGGGTCCCTCCGCTGCGGAGCATCGGGAACTAGAGGAGGAGCAAGCACGGATGGAAGCCAGGCGAAACGAGCTGGCCCGCGAACTGCACGACTCGGTGGGCCACGCCCTGACCGTGACCACGCTCCAGGCGACCGCGGCCGAGGCCTTGTTGGGACGTGATCCCGATGGTGCGGCGCGGGCCATGCGCGCGGTCGCCGAGACCGGCCGGAATGCGCTGGCCGAGCTGGATCGAGTGATCGGAATATTGCGGGCACCCGGAGCGCAGGCAGAGAATCCCGCGGGGCTTCGGCAGTTGCCCGGTTATTTGGACCACATGGAAGACCAAGGCCTGCACGTGGAGCGCGAGTTCGAGCGCCAGACGCTGGAGCAGCTGCCGGCAGCGGCGTCGGCGCCCGCATTCAAGATCCTGCAGGAGGGGCTCACGAACGCGCTTAAATACGCTTCGCCGCGGGAGGCGGTACTGCACATCGAACCCGCCGGTCGGAGCCTGCAGATCAGACTCGTGAATCCGGTGGCGGAACCCACGGATGCGGCGGCGCCGAGGACCAGTGGCCGCGGCATCGCGGGCATGCAGGAGCGGGCCAGGCTGGCCGGCGGCAACACCCGGTCCCAGTTAGCCGGGGGCCGCTGGATCTTGTCCGTGGACATTCCATTGCAGGAGCGAGCCCGGTGAACCAGCCCATCCGCGTATTACTGGTTGACGATGAGCCCTTGGTCCGCTCCGGTCTGGCGGCCATTCTCGGTGCACACGGAGAGGTCGAAGTTGTCGGTGAAGCCTCCGATGGAACGGAAGTGTGGCCGGAAGTGCGGCGGCTGCAGCCGGACCTGGTGATGATGGACGTACGGATGCCGCAGATGGACGGCATCGAGGCGACCGCCCAGTTGGTGGGCCTGGGCATCGCTCGGCCCAAGATCCTGATCCTGACCACCTTCGAAAGCGACGACTACGTGTACCAGGCGCTGAAGGCCGGCGCCGACGGCTTCCTGCTCAAACGAGCCCGGCCGGAACAACTCCTTCACGCCGTGCGTGCAGTGGCCGCCGGCGATTCCATCGTGTTCCCGGCCAAGCTTCGCGAGCTCGTCGGTGCCCACGGCAATAAGTCCGACGACCGTGTTGCTGCCGCCGGACTCAGCAGCCGCGAGGCCGAGGTCCTCCGTCACTTGGCCAGCGGCTACAACAACACCGAAATTGCGCAGGCAATGTTCCTCGGCACCGAGACCATCAAGACTCACATCGGGTCGATACTTTCCAAGCTCCGGGTCCGTGACCGCACGCAAGCCGTTATCGCGGCTTACGAATCCGACTTCATGCGGCCGGGAACCTGACTTTCGGTCTGGATGGAGGCTTTGGGGGCCCGAGGTGCCCGGTTCTAGACGTCGGCGACGTATTTGCCGGCAGCGACGAGCAGCAGACCGCCAACGGCGACGACGACGGTCCCGGTCACAAGGCTCGCAGCCACCGCTGCCATTCCAGAAGCCATCACCCAGCGGCCCAGTCTGCGCCGTTTCGACGGCGGCTCGGACTGTTCCGGCGCCGGCGGCGTCTGCTGGCAGACGATCGGCAAGGACAAGGTGATCACCGCGCCGGTCCCGCCCGGCGGTTCAGTCTCGCTTGGGTGCCGGGTCCCAGTAGGCCACGGCCTGCCCGGCATCGACAGCATCCGAGCCAACACCGGGTTTTCGGCGGCAAGATGCCGTTCAATTCTTGCTAGTTCACGCTGCTCTGCGTCAGAAAGTTTCATCGTTGGTGCCGGCCCGTTCTCTCAAGGACGCGGGCACCTGCGTGTGGCTGTTCATGGGATTCTCCCGGTGGGGCAACTGCTTGAGGGCCTTCAGAGTATGAAAATCACAGCCGGCACAACAGTCGGTTTCAAACTGTTACGCGGCGAGCTCGCACATCACGGAATCTGGGGGTCATTTCCGCTCGGGCCCGCACCAAACGGAGCTTCGCGCGCCCAGCCGTGCTCCGCCGTCGTCAGAGGGGTAGTCAGGTCGCTGGGCCGTGGCTACGCTGGCTCAGAGGCACAACCTCACGGAGGAACCCAGATGGGCTTTGACCAGTACCACGAACCCGCCCAAGAGCTCTCCGCCGAGACGCGGACGTTTGCGCGCATGTGCGCCAACCTGACCGAGGAAGCCGAGGCGATCGGCTGGTACGAGCAACGGATGTCGCTGGAAAAGGATCCGGAATCGGTCGCCATCATGGAGGATTCCTTGGCCGAGGAGTTCAAGCATTTCAGCATGGACCTGGAGTTCCTGCTGCGGCGAAAGCCGAAATGGCGCCAGATCGCCCGCGGTACGCTGTTCCAAGACGGCGACATTGTGGCCAACGGCGGCGCCGCCGAGGCTGCAGCCGCCGCCGGATCGAGCCCCGCGCGGGCCGAAGACGCCGGGCCGGGGCGCGCTGATTCGTCGCTGGGGATCGGCAGCCTCAGGGAGGACTTCGCATGACTGCTAACCACCTGCTGCGCGAGCATGCCCCGATTTCCGACGGCGGCTGGAAGCTGTTGGACCAGGAAGCCAGGGAGCGGCTCACGGTGGCCTTGGGTGCCCGCAAGATGGTCGATTTCGCGGGGCCCTACGGCTGGGAGTATTCCGCCACGAATTTGGGACGCACGGAACGGGTGACCGGGCCGGCGCCCGCCGACGGCGTGGCGGCGCGACGGCGCGGGGTGCTCCCCTTGGTGGAGGTCCGGGCGCCGTTCAAGGTTTCCCGCATGGAATTGCTGGACCATGATCGAGGAGCCGCGGATGTGGACCTCACCGATCTGGATGAGGCCGCACTCCAAATAGCCACCGCGGAGAACTCGGCCGTCTTCCACGGCTGGAAGCAGGTGGGTATCACCGGGGTCACGAGCGCCACGCCGCACGCACCCATACCGCGCGTGCCAGACTTCAACGACTACCCCAAGCGCGTGGCCAAAGCCGTCTCGGCCCTGCTGCAGGTGGGCATCGGCGGGCCGTTCGGTCTGGCGCTCGGGCCCGGACACTACACCGCCGTGGTGGAGGCGACGGAGCGTGGCGGATATCTGCTCTCGGAGCACCTGCGCAAACTGCTGGGCGGCCCGATTATCTGGGCGCCAGGGGTCCGCGGGGCGATAGTGATGAGCCTGCGCGGCGGGGACTTTCTGCTCGAGTCGGGCCAGGACCTCTCGCTCGGCTACGACCGGCACGACGAAGAGTTCGTTTATCTGTACATCGAGCAGTCGTTCAGCTTCCGCGTGGCCACGCCGGAGGCCGCGATCCATCTGACCGGCAGCGACGGTTAGGGCGGCGGAAGGTACCCGCCCAAGGCGAGCACCGGCGTCGTACTTCCGGATCTGACGCGCGCTGGCGCGGGCCGGTTTGCGGGCCTAAGTTGGCAAGAGACCACAAACGGAAGGAAGCATATGTCCCGCATTGCCATTATTGGCGGCCACGGCAAGGTCGCGCTGCACCTCTCGCGCATCCTCAGCGGCCAGGGCCACGCGGTCAGTTCGCTGATCCGCAATCCCGACCATGCCGCCGATGTGCGGGAGGCCGGCGCCACGCCGGTGCTTGCCGACGTCGAGACCGCCGCCGCCGAGGAGCTGGCCGATCAGTTGCGTGGGCACGACGCCGTGGTGTGGTCGGCCGGCGCGGGTGGCGGCAATCCGGAACGGACCTATGCGGTGGATCGCGACGCGGCCATTCGGTCGATGGATGCCGCGGCCGCGGCCGGTGTGCAGCGCTACGTCATGGTCTCCTACCTGGGCGCAGGCAAGGACCACGGGATTCCGGAAGACAATTCGTTCTTCCCCTACGCCGAGGCGAAGGCGGCCGCGGACGAGTACCTGAAGTCAACGTCGCTGGACTGGACGATCCTGGGCCCCGGCGCCCTGACGCTGGAGCCGGCGACCGGGAAGATCCAGGCCGGACCGGGCACGCCAAGCGGTCAGGTGAGCCGGGAGGACGTCGCGATGGTCGCGGCGGAGGTTCTGGCCGTTCCGTCCACCACCGGCAAGGTGATCGAATTCATCAACGGAAACACACCGATCGACCAGGCCGTCCGCGACGTGTGAGGCGCGCTGTGACGCGCTCGGATCCGGCAAACCGCAGGCTGGGGTTACCCCGCCGACGTGGCTTAACAACAGAACCCCGCGCTGCCATCAGCGCGGGGTTCGGAGTGTGAAAATTTAGCCTTCGCAGTCGCGGCAGTACTTCTCGCCGTTCTTTTCGCGGGCTACCTGGCTGCGGTGGCGGACCAGGAAGCAGGAGGAACAGGTGAATTCGTCCTCACGGGGAGGAACAACCTGCACTACCAGTTCTTCGCCGGAAAGATCAGCACCCGGAAGGTCAATGCCCTCGGCGGTGTCCGAATCCTCGACGTCGATCAGCGCGGTCTTCGCACCACCGGAGCGCTGAGCCTGAAGGGCTTCGAGCGACTCATTGTTGTTGTCGTCGTCCTTGTTGCGCGGTGCGTCGTAATCGGTTGCCATGCGGGTTTAGAACTCCTGATGCTCTAGTGTGTTTTGACCTATCTGCGAGCGCCCATCATAGCCGCTCAATCAGACATTTCAACATCGATTCCACAACGTCTCGCGTAGGGCGATAATTCCCGCCCCGCGGAACCGCTGCAGCGCGCTGGGAAGGCGGGAATGACTGTGGGCAAGGCCACCACGGCGGGCAGCTTCGGTGAGCGGTTCGCGCACTGCCGGTGAGGGGGTCACGCGGCACCGGTCAGCGGTTCACCGTGCAACGGTCAGAGGTTCACCAGGTCGCCGACGCCGGCTACCGTTGCCACCGCCCCGGCCCAGCACGCCAGGATGACCAGCGCGAAGCCGGCCAGCCAGAACGCGGCGGGAATCCCGGTCCGCTTGGCGATGATGAAGGCATCTGAATTGGCCAACTGATGGCGGCGCCTGGTGTGGACACTCAGCAGATTCAACCAGTCCCGCACGGCCCCCACCAGCAGCGCGACGCCAATGGCCAGAGTCAGATGGCCCAGGAACTCCGCCGGCGCAAACCAGACCAGCAGTTGGGAGGCCACCGCCAGTCCCACGGCGATCACGATGCCCTCGAGGTTCCGGATGAACAACAGCGTGGCCAGCAGCAGGAGCGCGCTCACGGACAGCGCCGCGCCGGACCAACCGGTGAACGCGGCCCATACCAGCACCGCTCCCACCAGCGCGGGCACCGGGTACCCCCAGAACCCTGCCCACGCTGCCGAGGCACGGCCAGCCCCGCGGCTGATCATGGCGCCGGATTGGTCGAACCGCAGATGGATTCCGCGCACCAGCCGGCCGGTGGTCAGCGCCGCGAAAGCGTGCCCCAGCTCATGGACCGCCGTGACGAACAACCCGAAGTACCGCCAGCTGCCGCGTGGAACCGACAAGGCCAGCGCAACAGCCAGGATCAGCGCCAGTTCCAGGATTCCGGTTTCGAGCGGTTCACCGCGCGTGAACCCGTCGGTGATCCTGCGCCACCATTCGGCGGCGAACTGCTGCAGCATTTTCCCTCGTCTCAGCCGTGACTACGCGATATAACTAGACCACATTCCCCGACTTCGGAAAGCAAACATGGACAAGCTGGACTTCAAGAAAGACCAGAAGGAGCTCTACTCCCCGGGCAAAGATTTCCGCTTGGTCACCGTCCCGCCGATGCAGTTTCTGGAGGCAGACGGCCATGGCGATCCGAACTCCTCCGAGTGGTACGGCCAGGTGATCGAGGCGCTGTATTCCGTCTCCTACACGTTGAAATTCGCCAGCAAGAAGCAGTTCGCCCGCGACTATGTGGTCGGCCCGCTGGAAGGCCTGTGGTGGGCTAAGGACATGTCCGCCTTCGCCCGCCGCGCCAAGGACGAGTGGTCCTGGACGCTGATGATCCGCCAGCCCGACTGGCTGGGCGCGGACCACGTTAAAGACGCGATGCAGCAGGCCGCGGCCAAGAAGGAACTAGCCGCCGTGGACTCGCTCCGGCTCGGGTCGCTGGAGGAAGGGCTGAGCGCCCAGGTCATGCATGTTGGCCCGTACGACGACGAAGGACCCGTGCTGGCCCGGCTGCACGATGAATACCTGCCGGCGAACAAGCTGGAACCGGTGGGCCGCCACCACGAGATCTACCTCAGCGACGCCCGGAAGACCGAGCCGGCCAAGCTCAAGACCATCCTGCGCCAGCCGGTCCGCCGGGCTTGAGCGGCTGCGCTGCGGGACCGGAAAGTTGACACTTCAACATTATTTCTGTCAGTATTTAGTTGAAGCGTCAACCTCCTGATGCTTATCGCTCGTTCCTGACGGCCGAGTTCCCCTGACCATCGAAACGGTGACAACATCATGAACAATTCAGCTTTGATCACTACCGCCCGTACCGTCCTCCGCGTTATCTTGGGCTTCCTCTTCGCAGCCCACGGCTGGCAGAAGTTCAACGAATGGACCATTGCCGGCACCCAGGCCGCGTTTGGCCAGATGGGCGTCCCGGCGGCCGACATCGCGGCCCCGATTGTGGCCGGCCTGGAACTGGGCGGCGGCATTGCCCTGATCCTCGGCGTTCTGACCCGCGTGGTCGCCGCCCTGCTGGCACTGGACATGATCGGCGCCCTGGTGCTGGTTCACGCTTCCGCCGGCGTCTTCGTCGATGGCGGTGGCTACGAACTGGTGCTGCTGCTCGGCGCTGCCGCACTGGCGCTGGCCTTGGTGGGCCCCGGCCGGATCTCGATTGACCGCGCCATCTTCGGCAAGACCAAACTGGCGGCCATGGCCTAATCTCCGCCACACAGAGCAACCCCAACGGGCAGGCGCAGCCGCAAGGCCGAACCTGCCCGTTGTGCTGTGCCCGGGGGCGGGCCTCGGCCGGTGGAGGCGCACCGCCGGGTGGACCTACCGCAGTGGCGCTTAGCGCTCATGTTCGGCGCCCGCCGAGTGTCGTCCGTGTGTCGCCCGCCGCGTGTCGCCCGGTGCCCGCAGGTGGGTACCGGCCTTCGTAGCGTCGGTGCCTATGCGGCCATCAGGATGGACGACGGCGGAGGCACTGCTGCGGCGCCCGGGTCCGTTGCCGAGCCAACGCCTGCTTCGGCGCCCGGGTCCGTTGCCGAGCCGGCGCCTGCGTCGGTGCGAGGGTCCGGTACCGAGCCGATGCCGAGGTCCAATGGGGCCGACGTCGACGAACTCGGCGGAACCGGTCGGGTCAGGTCCAGTGCCGGCCGGCGCTCGGCCGCGGCTAGTTCACGGTGCGCCGCCGCCAGGAAAGCCGCCAGCCCGGAGCCCAGCGATGCACAGACCGCCGCGAGGATCTCCGAGGAGGCTTCTTTGCGGCCGCGCTCAATCTCCGACAGATATTGAATGGACACGCCGGCGCGACCGGCAACGTCGTCGAGCGTGCGCCGCTGGCGGCGGCGTTCCCGGCGCAGCACAGTTCCGTAGACGTCGCGGAGCAGCGGCGCCGGTCCGGAAGCGGGATGGCGGTGAAGCTTTTGAAGTTCGAGCACGGTGGAACTCCCTCCTGGCTGGTTCCATCGTAGAAAGCTGCGGCACGGGAGTCAGCATGGTCTGCTGACGGCAGAAAAGCCTTCAAACCTTCATTTCCGCGGCGGATTCGACGTTTGAGGTCGATCAGCAGTCGATCAGCAGGAGGCCTCCCTTGTAGGGTGACGGCATGGCATCTCTACGACCTATCGGATTTTGGCTGAAGCTCGTTGACCGCCTGATCGACGAGCGGTTCATCGAGACTCTGGAAGAACACGGCATCACGCGCCGGCAGTGGCAACTGATGAACCTGCTGGCGGACAAACCGTCTACCACCGACGAGCTCACTGAAGCCCTGGGCCCATTCATTCCGGAGACGGACGACGAAGGGCCGCAGGCGCCGGTGGAAGAGCTGGTGGAAAGCGGCTGGGTGAGTTCTGAGGACGGGCACTACGCGCTGACCGGCGCCGGCCGGGCTAGCCTCGCCTCGCTCGGCGAGGTGGTTGAGCGCATGCGCGCCGTCCTGGCCGAGGGCATCAGCGACGACGAATACGATGCCGCCCTCGATGTCCTGGAACGCATCGCCCGCAATCTCGGCTGGGACGGATAGGAACCATGACAACGCCGGCCCAGCTGCGGAAAGGCGCACTGGCCCTGCCGGAGACTGTGGAGGTGGTGCACTCCGGCATCACTGCTTTCTCCCTCAAGAAGACGGAGTTCGCGTCGCTGGTCCAGGACGGCCTGCTCCAGCTACTTCTGACCGACGACGACGCCGATGCAGCCTTGGCTGCCCACCCGACGGCCGAGCGGTGGGCACCCAGGGGAACATCGATCGGGATCCGGCTGCCACTGGCGGGGATCAACGGCAGGGACCTCAACTGGTTGCTGCGCCGCTCCTGGCTGAGTTGCGCTCCGAAACGGCTGGCCATGCAGCTCGAAGCCGCGGATTCAGGGACGGCACCGCACTCGCTGCCGGCGATCGGCGGCCCGGCCACCCGCGCCCTGCTCTCCGCCGGCATGACGGATTTGGATACCGTGGCCCGCCACAGCCAGGACGAACTGCTGGCGCTGCACGGCGTCGGGCCGAAGGCCGTGCGGATTCTGACGGAAGCACTCGCTGCCTCCGGACAGTCGTTGCGAGGGGACGGATAGCCGGCCACAGGACGGAGGCAGCACGGATGTGCAGGTTGTTCGGACTCCATGCGGGCGGACACCGGGTCCACGCCACCTTCTGGCTGCTCGGCGCTCCTGACAGTCTGGCCGAGCAGGGCAGGCGCCAACCCGATGGTGCGGGTATCGGCATCTTCACGTCGCTCGGCGCCCCGATTGTCAGCCGGCAAGCAGAATCGGCCTGGCACGGGCGGACGTTTGAACTCGCCGCACGGGACTTCACCTCGTCCACCTTCCTGGCCCACGTGCGGTATTCGTCAGGCAGCAAGGCCTCCGTTGCCAACACCCACCCGTTCGAACAGGACGGCCGGCTGTTCGCACACAACGGAGTCTGCCGCGGCCTGGAACTGCTCGATGAACGGTTGCAGCGGCTTGGCGCCGCGTCGCTGGTGCGCGGCCAGACCGATAGCGAACGGATCTTCGCGCTGATCACAGCGGAAACCCGCCGCTGCCACGGCGATGTGGCCCGGGGCATCACCGCCGCGCTGGGCTGGATCATCGACAGCCTGCCGCTCTACAGCCTGAATATGATCATGACGACCCCGGACCACTTGTGGGCGCTCCGCTACCCGGAGAGCAACGAGCTGTACATCTTGGAGCGCACGGCCGACGATCCTGCTGGCCGAGACCAGCTGGATGCCCGAAGCAGCCGCATCCGCGCGCACTTTCCCGATCTGGCCCAGCACCCCAGCGTCGTGATTGCCAGTGAAGTCATGGACGCCGAGGCCGGCTGGCGGCTGATGGGATCGGGCGAAATGGTCTGCATTGGCCCGGACCTGACCGTGGAGTCGAGCCAGCCGTTCCCACCCAGCCCCGCGTTCCCGCTGACGCTGTCCCACCTGGGCCGCCATGCCGTCAGCCAACGCCCCGACTAGCCCGGCCGACGGATTGGACTAGGCCAAGCGGCCGGTGCGCGGCGCTCCGCAGCCGGCCCACCGCCGTCGTTGTTTCAGCGGAAGTTGGGCTCGCCCAGGTAAGGTTCCAGGATCTTCCGCTGGCGGTCGCTCAGGCGCAGCAGGCGGCCGGAGTCCGTGTGGAAGAACGCCAGCGTGGTTTCGGCCAGCACGCACTGCTCGGCGGTCACCGGGTCCATGATCAGGTACGCGATGGTCAGGCTGGCGCCCTTGATCGCGCTGATCCAGACCTCCACGTGGGCCGGGATGTTGCGGTAGTTCAGCGGCCGGACGTACTTGACCCGATGCTCGGCCACCAGCGCCTGGGTGGATTCCGGCAGGTCGGAAAAGACCGGCAGGTCCACCTCGAGTCCGGGTCCACCGGTCCCGGCCGGCGGGCCGAAGGCGTGGATGCGCGCCTCCTCCAGGATCCGCAGGATCTCCACATTGTTGATGTGCCCGTAGGCATCCATGTCGCCCCAACGCATCGGAACGTTGCAGGACAGGCGCAGGGCGGAAGGTGTCTCGGTCATGGCCCGATTTACTTTACCGGCCGTTTACGCTGTGGAAACCGTTTGGCATTCCGCATCCGCGACCCTATAGTAGGAGGGCGCCGCAGAGTGTGATGCGCAACACAAGTCTCATGATGAATACATACGAAACAGAAGATACAGCCAGCGAGGCACCGGGTTTCGACGTTTGGGTGGACGTCGAACTCCATGTTGATACCCAACTGGGCCTCATTCAATTCTGCCTCGAAGGCGAGCGCGTCTTGGGGTGGTCCGACAATATTGCCGCCATCGCGGCGGCGACGGCGGACTCCGCCGGCACCGCCCAGTGGTGCGAAAAATACTCCAAACTCCTGGTGCCGAGTTCCCGCAAGGGTGCGGGAAACCGCTTCTTCACCGTGACCAGGATGGACCAGGAGAACGACGACGGAGACCGTCCGGCGGCATAACCGCGCGCTGCCCCTCGGCCGCGTCCGGTTTGTCCTGCCCCGGCCCGGGGTCGGCGCGGACGTGCCCGGAGCCTGACATGGGACCGTCATGAACGCTGCCCTGCCGCGGACATGACTACCATGAAGCCGTGCCTACTTCATCGCCTTCACCCCGTCCGGAACGCGGCAAGTTCGCTGCGAAGCTGCTCCGCGGCGGCACCGAACCCGATCCGCGGTTCACGCTGGCCAACGAGCGCACCTTCTTGGCCTGGATCCGCACGGCGCTGGCCCTGGTGGCCGGCGGCATCGCCGTGGAGGCCTTCACTACCGAAGTTTTCGCCCCGGTGGTCCGCACCACCATCGCCGTCGTCCTCTTGGTACTGGCAATGGCGATCGGCTGCGGTTCCTTCTTCCGCTGGCTGAACATCGAACGCGCCATGCGGCACAAGACTCCCCTGCCGCTTCCGCTGATTGCCCCGATCCTGGCCATTGGCGGCGGCATGGTGGCCGCGCTGCTGCTGGCCTTTGTCCTCCTGCGGCCGTGATGCGACCCACCCGCCCCGTGCCGGAACACCACGACGCCGGCCTGCAGCCCGAGCGCACCTCGCTGGCCTGGAGCCGGACAACCCTGGCCATGATCGTGGCGACGGCCGTGTTCCTGCGCTGGTTCCCGAAATACGGCTGGTTCACGGGAACGCTCGTGGCCGTGGCGCTGTGCACGGCAGCAGGCATCTACATCACCCAGCAACTGCGCTACCACCGGGCAGTCTCCGGCATCGCCAACGAAAGGATCCACGCCGATGCCGCCGCGGCCGCCTGGGTCGCCGGCAGCGTGGTGGCGCTGGGCGCGCTCGGACTCTACGCCGTCCTGTTCCTGGCCTTGGACTAACCGACGACGACGACGACGGCGCGCTCCCCTGCGGGTCGGCGGGCCGTCGGTCCGGGCAGGAGACGGAACCAGCCGGTGTCGGGGCGGGTGCTCGGCAGAGTCAGGGACGGCTTGCCCGCAACGGTCCTGCCGGCCGGAGTCAGGACTGTGCCAGCGCGTTTCGGTAGACCCAGCGCCCATCCTCGCGGACGAACGTGCTCTTCTCCTGTTGCGCGCGGTCCTGGCCGCCCTGGCGGTAGCTGGCCCGGAACTCCACGGTGCCCGCCCGGTCCGTTTCGCCGCCGCGCACGGTCCTGAGGATCTGGAGTCCGGTCCACTCCAGCGCGGAATCCAGCTCAAGGCTCGCCGGCCGCGTTTCCGGATGCCAGGTACGCAGCAGATAGTCGACGTCGCCCGCCACAAACGCGGTGTAGCGCGAGCGCATCAGGGCTTCGGCCGTCGGCGCCTCGGCGTCGCCGCGATGGAAGGGACGGCAGCATTGGCCGTAGGCGTTCCCGCTCCGGCAGGGACAGGGCGCAGCGCCCGGCACGGTCTTCATGCAGCCACCTCCGCGGCCTTCACAATGCCGGTCTTCACGATGCCGGTCTTCACGGCGCCGGCGCCGCCCCGCCGAGGCCAACTCCGCTGGTACCGCACGCTCAGTGCGCCAGCTGTCGGGCCGAAGCGTAGATGTCCGGCAGGTTGTCGTTCCGGCCGGCCTCGCGCCGGGTCACCCATACTTCGAAGGCGACGCGGACCACTGCCGCGCAGGTCTCGAAGGCGAGCCGGATTTGCAGATCGCTGATGCCGTCGCGGCCGAACCGGTCCATCAGGGCATCCACCAGCCCGGTGGTCCGGGTGGCATTGTGCTTGAGCAGGGCCGCCCTCAGCAGCGGCTCCTTCCGGATGAGCTGGTTGACCAGCAACATGCTGCGGGCCTGCGGCGCGTCGTTGTCCGCGTACCCCTGCATCACCTGCTGGTAGACGCGTTCCAGCTCTTCGCGCGGGTTGCCGGCGGGGTCGATGCTCAGCAGCCCGGCTTCGAGTGCGGCGTCGAAATCCTGGTGCGCCGGCAGCGCGGCCTCTTCCTTGCTGGTGAAGTACCGGAAGAACGTGCGCTGGGAGATCCCGGCGGCGTTGGCAATGCCGTCCACCGTGGTGGCATCAACGCCGTATTCCTGGAACAGACGCAGCGCGGCCTGGCTGATTTCCGCCCGCGTCTGGCGCCGCCGTCGCTCCCTTAATCCGGGTGCGGCAGCAGGGAGCTCAGCCGTGGAAGGGCCGGGCACATCGGTTCTGGAAGCGCCGCTGATCGGCGATTTCTGTGGCATAGCAGCTTCCAAGATACCCCAATATTTGAGTATTAGCTGCCAATGTGGCAGTATCTGCCATAATGGCATGAAAGGGCATCAATGAACATTAAAGTTGGCGACACCCTCGTCTACCCCCCGCACGGCGCCGTCACCGTGACCGATCTCCGGACCCGTCCGTTCAAGGACTGCCAAACCAAGTTCGTGCAGTTCCGCGCGCATCATGACGGACTGATGATCGAACTGCCGCTGGGCAACGCGGAAACGGTCGGCGTACGCAAGGCCATCAGCAAGAAGGGCGTCAAGGAGGTCTTCGCGATTCTCAAGGCGAAGGTGCCCGAGGACCAGGAGAACTGGTCGCGCCGCTTCAAGGCCAATCAGGAAAAGATCAACAGCGGCGACATCTACAAGGTCAGCGAAGTGGTCCGCGATCTCTCGCTGCGGGCGCTCGGACGCGGCTCTTCGGCCGGCGAAAAGCACCAGCTCGAGCAGGCCATGCGGATCCTGTGCTCAGAGATTGCGCTGGCCGAGAAGACCGACAACGATGCAGCCCGCGAGATGATCGAAGCCGTCTTCGGCCCGGTCGACGCCCCGGCCTAGACATTCACTATTCAACAGGCGGCCTTTTCAGCTCTGAGAAGGCCGCCTGTTGAATATTCGATGCTGCTCACCACGCCGGCCCCCGCTTCGCAACGAACCGGGGCGCCGGTTTTGTTGGCTCTGCCGCCGGGATTCCGGTGCTACAGGATTCCCAGCTGCTGGAGCTGGTTCGCCAGGCCCTTCCCGTCGGGGGCATAGATCCAGGGGATGCTGCGCGCCGGGCTGCTGGGGCGTTCCTGTGAACGGCCGCCGGCCAGCACGGCTTCGCTGACCGACAGTTGCCGGATGGCGATGGCCGCCACGTGCCCCGGATAGCGCAGCGCGAAGCCCGCGTAGATGGCTTCGTCGTGCTGTCCGTCGTCGCCGATCAGCAGCCACTTGATGTCCGGGAACTCTTCGGCCAGCCGGCGCAGTTGGTCCACCTTGTGCCCCTGGCCGCTGCGGAACCAGCGGTCCTTGGTGGGACCCCAGTCGGTCAGCAGCAAGGCGCCATCGGGATACAGGTTCCGGGACAGGAACCTGGTCAATGTCTGCGCAACATTCCAGGCCCCGGTGGAAAGGTACAACACCGGGCTGCCCGGATGCTCACGGGTGACCCGCTCCAGCATCACCGCCATGCCCGGCGTGGGGTTGCGCGCATGCTCATCCAGCACAAAGGTGTTCCAGGCCGCCAGCAGCGGACGCGGCAGGGCGGTGACCATCACCGTGTCGTCCACGTCGGAGACCACACCGAAGCGCTCCCCCGGCGGCACCACATACACCGCCGCTTCCACCGGTTCGGAGTCCTCGCAGCGCAGCGTGACGGCGTGCCAGCCGGGTTCAAGCTCCACCGACACTTTCGCATCCACCACGCCGCCGCGGTCGGCCACCACATGGTGTTCCACGCCGGCGGCGGAGATGGTCACGCGCGCGTTGGCCACCGGCGGGCTGATGAAGTTCCGCCAGCCGCGGATGCCGTCGGCCACCAGCTTGGAGGGCATCCGGCCGTTGTCGAAGGCGCCGGGGCGGGCCATCACCACCCGGCCGAGCACGCGGATCCAGCCGGCCGTGCCGTAGCCGGTAAACGGCATCACGGTGGCCACATATCCGCTCCGCCGCGCCCGCCTCTCCCGGTACGCCTGCCAGCGGTCTTCCACGCGCATGCCGATGTGGGCTGCCTTCTCCTGGAGATCGTCGCCGTTGCCAGTCCTGGGTGCCATGGTCCAAGTCTGTCATGCGCCGCGGCCCGGGCCTCCATCTTTGGCCCTCGCGGACGGCAGGAGCGGCCATCGGGTCTTGTCCGCGCCGGAGTGAACCTGAAGACTGGTCCCATGACCTTTCCAGCGCGGCACATCAGCATTGCCATTAACCGCCCCGCCGGGGAGGTCTACGATTTCGCCGGCAACCCGGAGAACCTGCCGAAATGGGCCGCCGGCCTCAGCTCCTCCATCGGCATGGTCGACGACGACTGGGTCGCAGAAACTGCCGCGGGACCGGTGCGGGTGAAGTTTGCCGAACGCAATGAGTTTGGCGTGCTGGACCACTACGTCATCACCGCGTCCGGCGAATCGATCTACAACCCGCTGCGCGTGCTCGGCAACGGCGACGGCGCGGAGGTGGTGTTCACGCTGTACCGCCGCGAGGGCATGGACCAGTCAAGCTTCGACGCCGATGCGGCCGCGGTGGACCAGGACCTGCACACGCTCAAGCGACTGCTCGAGGCCTGAGCCCGTCCCCCGCCGTCGCACTCCCCCAGGACCACCCGCCACGGCCGAGCCGGCGCTCTCAGGCCACCCACCGCCGTCGTGATTTTTCCCCGCCGGAGCGGGCAAACGGACGTACACTGAAAGCGCTGGTTCCGACGTCAGATACGCCCTACCAACGGCCGAGTTGCACCTCGACAAAGTTTCGAAACTCATTGTTTGGGAGGAGAAATGACAACCGCTTCACCGCATGCCGGCCACGCCCACGTTTCCCGCGGGAATGTGCGCACCGCCGCGATGACTTCGGGAATTGTTCTCTTTGTAATCGGTGTCCTGGGCTTCATCCCCGGCATCACCATGGCCTACGGAGAGATGGCCTTCGCCGGCGGCTCCGAAGCCAAGTTGCTCAACGTGTTCCAAGTGTCCGTGTTGCTCAACATCATCTACCTGGTGGTAGGCGTGGTGGGCTACATCATGAGCCGCACCGCCAGTGGTGCCCGGGAGTTCCTGATGGGAGCAGGCATCCTGTACCTGGCGATGTGGCTGTACGGCCTGATCGTCGGACCCGCCGAATATGGGGCCAACTTCCTGTCCACCAACACAGCCACCAACTGGCTGAACTTCGTCCTCGGCGCGGTCATGCTGGCCCTGGGCATCATCTACATGATGCGCCGCGGGGACGAGGCGCACGAAACAACCTAATCGCTGTCTAACCCGCCGGGGCTTCCGGCAGGACGGCGCGCGCGGACCCCAGTCGTCAATGACTGGGGTTCGCTGGCGTCCGGGTCCATCGGATACTAACCGCGTGATGATCATGATCGCCTGCGGCCTGCTGCTCGTCGCCGGACTGGCCGCGGTGGTCCTCCCGGGCGGGGAGCGCTTCGAGCTCCCGACCGGCAATAACGACGGCGGTGCCTTCCCGGGCGGCGCGGGTACCGTCCCGTACCGCCGCCGCGTCCCCTCGAACGACGGCGGCGCCCTGCTGGTGCCCGTTGCGCGCCGGGTGCTGTGGTGGGCGAACGTGCTGCTGGTAGGCGGAGGCATGGCCGGGCTGTGCATGGCCGGCGCCGGCGGCCGGCTGGTGATGCGGCTGCTCGCGGTGACGTCGCCGGAAGACGATGGCAGGCTGACCGACGCCGGGCAGACCATCGGCAAGATCAGTTTGGAAGGGACCTTCGGCTTCGTTGTTTTCGGCATGGCCATCGGCTGCGCGACGGCGCTGCTTTATGGCGCGGTCCGGTGGTGGCTGCCTGCCGGCCGGGTCGGCGGAGCCGCCTTCGGACTGCTGTTGCTGCTGGGACTCAGTACCGTGTTCGGGCCGCTGGAGCCGGGCAGCCGGGATTTCCAAGTTGTGGGTCCGGCGTGGCTGTCCATAGCCACGTTCTCCGCGCTGGCCGTTGCCCACGGCATGCTGGTGGTGACGGCCAGTACCTGGCTGTCACGGCGCGTGCCGCTGCTGCAATCGGTGAAAGACGTGCGGTGGTACCTTCCGCTGCTGCTGATTCTGGCCCTGCTGGGCGCAGCCGCGGTGTTTGTTGCGGCATGGGTGCTTGCCGCCATCGTTGTGGGCTGGGCCGTGACGGCCCTCCGGCTGAAGCTGTCGCGGGCCCCGCGGGGCGAATGGGACATGGAGTCCGGCGTGGCAGGGCGGGCCGGAAGGGCTGGCCGGGCCGGAACTGGAGCCCGGCGAGCCCGAACTCTCCGGCGTGGCACCGGGCGGAGCCCCGGCACAGACCGCGGCTCACGTACATGCTGGGGCGGCGGCACGGACTGGGGCCGCGCCGCTGTCGGGAGGGCCGGCGTTACGCACCGAGACCGGGACTGGCCCGGGGATTTTGTGGGGACGCTGGGTGCTCGTCGGCGGACGGCTAGCGCTCGCCGCGCTGGCCGTGGCTTGGCTGCCTGGTTTCTTGACCGCAATGGCCACCATTCTGGCTGCCGGCGGGCCGTAGTCCGGCCTGCCGGCCCGCGGTTAAAGCGAATCGCTCCGCCGGATGGGGAAACGGCGGAGCGATTCGGTCAGCAGGCAGCCTTAGACGGCTGCGGCCTGCGGGGTGCGGATGGTGGCGAAGCCTTGGGCCCAGGGAATGAGTTGGTCGATCATCGGGGCAAGCGTTCCGGCGTTCTGCTCGGTCGGCTTGAAGTCGGCGAAGTTCTCGAAATCGGTGAACAGCGAGAACATCACCTGGTTGCGCACCACGGCCACCTGCAGTTCGGCCAGGAGGTTGCGCAGGTGTTCGGCGGCGCGGACGCCGCCCATCGAACCATAGGACACGATGCCGGCGGCCTTGTTGTTGAATTCCGCGTTCAGGTAGGACAGCGCGTTGGCCAGTGCCGCCGAGACGGTGTGGTTGTATTCGTTGGCCACGAAGATGTAGCCGTCGAACTCGCTGATCTTGGCCGACCAGGCCATGGTGTGGTCGCCCTGGTAGTTCTGGTAGGCGGCGGGGTATGCCTCATCCAGCAGCGGGAGGTTGAAGTCGGCGATGTCGACGACCTCGAAGGTGGCGTCGGTCCGGCCGGCCAGTTCCTGGGCCACCCACGCGGCCACCGAGTCGTTGACCCGGCCGGGGCGGGTGCTTCCGGTGATGATGGCGATCTTGGGGAGGCCGGCGACGGCTGCCGCCGGGGCCGGAGCCGCCGGGGCCGTCGCGGCAGCAGTGCTGCCTGTTGCGTGCTCCGGGGATTCTGCCGCTGCCGGCGCGGGGTTGGCGGCAGACCGGCGGGCGCTGGACTTGCTGAAAAGATTCTTGAACCAGGACATGGCAGCCTTCGCTAGATTGCTTGACGTTTCAACCATCCTAGCGGCGCAAAGAATGACGTGTCAACAATCGATGATCATGGGGCCCTCAGGGGGCGAGCGAACTGCCCGGCGGGCGGACATGTTCGAAGATGACGGTGGTATTGGTGCCGGCCACCTCCGGGCGGAGGCTGAGGTTGTTCGCCACCAGATTGCGTAGTGCATTGGAATCCGCCACGGCCACGTGGATCAGGAAGTCGCGGTCGCCGGTGACGAAGAAGATCCCCTCCACCGCCGGCAGTCCGGCCAGGTAGTCCTTAAACTCGGTCAGGTTCGACCGGGCATGCGCCTGCAACCGGATGGAAATCAGCGCCTGCAGGCCGCGCCCCACCGCAGCCGGATCGACGTCGGCATGGAAGCCTCGGATCACACCCCGCTCGCGCAGGGAACGGATCCGACTCAAGCAGGTCGAGGGGGCAATGCCCGCTGCCGCCGCGATCGCGTTGTTGGGGGTCCGGGCATCGTTTTGGAGCAGCTCGACGATCAACCGGTCGATGCGGTCCAGGCCGGACCCGCCTGTAGCCCCGAAAGTGCGTCGAACATCATTCGATTCCATCATGTGACAGCCACCACTTTCTGAACTTTAGATCAACAATAACCAGTCTCGCAGAATCTTCTCCAGATCACTTGCGATCCAGCTATACATTGTTCACGATGGTGCCGAACGCAGATACAACCCGAGGAGCACTGATGTACTCGCGCGCACACACCCCGAGCACCGCCGTCGTCGTGGGTGCCGGCATGGTGGGACTGGCCACCGCCTGGCACTTGCAGGAACGCGGCGTGGAGGTGACCGTCTTGGACCGGTCCGGCGTCGCCGCCGGTGCATCCTGGGGCAACGCCGGCTGGCTGACGCCGGGCATGGCCATGCCGCTGTCGGACCCGAGCCTTTGGACCTACGGCCCGAAGGCGCTGGTTGACCCCGCGGCGCCGCTGCATGTTCCCGCCCGGCTGGACCCGCAGTTGTGGCAGTTCCTGGCCCGCTTCGCGCTGCACGGCACGCAGAAGGCATGGGACCGGACCATGGCCGCGCTGACGCCGATCGACCGGATGGCGCTGGAGAGCTTCGACGAGTTGACGGATAACGGCGTCGAATCCTGGACGCGGAAGGGCCCTTTCATCGTCGGCTTCGAGGACGAGAAGGAGAGCCGGCATTTTGTCCACGAGATTGCCAACGTGGAGAAGGCCGGCCAGTCCGCTCCGTTGACCCGGCTGGAAGACGCCCAGATGAAGGTGCCGCAGCTGTCCGCCGCCGTCTCGACGGTGTTCGAACTGGAGGGACAGCGGTTCCTTGAACCCGGTCCGTTTGTCGAGGCCCTGGCCGCAGCGGTGGTGGAACGGGGCGGGAAGATCATCCCCGGCGCGGAGGTCCGCTCGCTGCGCCACGGCCACACCGGGATCTCGGTGGAGACCTACGCGCAGGAGCCGTTCCACGCCGACGTCGTTGTGCTGGCCACCGGGGCCTGGCTGCCCGAGCTCGCCAAGCCGCTGGGCGTGCGCACCATGGTGCAGGCCGGCCGGGGGTACTCCTTCAGCGTGGCCACCGACCAACCGGCAGAATTCCCCATTTACTTCCCCGCCCGGCGCGTGGCCTGCACGCCGTACCAGGGACGGTTGCGGATCGCCGGCACCATGGAGTTCCGCGGCCCGGACGAGCCGCTGCAGACCGGGCGGATCGACGCCATTCTGGCCTCGGTGCGGCCACTGTTCACCAACATGGATCTGGAACATCTCGAGGACCTCTGGGTGGGTCCGCGCCCGGTCACTCCCGACGGGCTGCCGCTGGTTGGCGCCACCCGCTCGCCCGGCGTGTACGTTGCCGGCGGCCACGGGATGTGGGGCATTGTGCTGGGCCCGGCCACCGGCAAGCTGCTGGCCGAGCAGATTGTCACCGGCCGCGTGCCGGACGAGATCCGGCCGTTCGACCCGCTGCGCTGACCGGCGTGCCGGACGCGGATCCGGCCGTCCGGCCCCTAGTGCTGACCGGCGGCCGCGGGCATCCAATACCCAGCCGGCCCGCACGGGTCTATCATGGTCGGCATTCGGGCCGCGCTACGTCCCGAGGAAGGGTGGCTGTCATGGAATCGCTCACCGTGCCGGATCTGGATGCGAGGACACTGGAAGGACTCCGCATCCTCGCCGACTCGCACCATCGCACACCCGAGGCCGAAGCCCGGGCCATTCTGGTCCAGGTGGTCCGCGGGCTGGGCGAAGCCGACGATCTGCTCGCGTCGATGGCCGGCGGCGACGAGCCAGAAGGCCCCGGGCAACGCCGCACCGGCCCGCAGTAGACCCAAGCGGCGCGGCCCGCTCTGCGGCAACCTGGCGCGGTGAGGGCGAGGCCGACGCCGGTGCGCACCGCGCCCGGCGGGCCGCACCGGCGCGGCGTGCCACCCGCGCACTGCGGGGCGCACCGCCGTCGTCGTCTTAAGTCGTCGTTTAAACAGTGCTGCCCCGCACCAGAAGGTACGGGGCAGCGCATAGTGTCCGGAATCAGCCGCCGAAGAGCGGAGCGACACTGTTCCACAACTGGTAGACACCGAGGACCACGAACAGCAGCGCACAGATGCCCAGCGCGATGTTCGTGTGGAGCTTGTTGGCCCACTCCTTGGGGATGCGCTTGCCGTTGAGCAGGCCCAGCAGGGTCAGCGCCAGGAACGGCATGAACAGCGATCCCAGGGCACCGTAGATGAGGATCAGCGCGATCGGCTTGCCCAGCATGAACAGCAGCATGGGCGGGAAGGTCAGCCAGAGCACGTAGAACTTGAAGTACTTGCCGCCCACGCGGGTGTCCGGGTGGCCGGACTCCTTCTTGCGCATGTTGCCCCAGAAGTCGGCGAACATCAGGGACACGCCGTTCCAAACGCCGATGATGGAGGAGAACGATGCCGCCCAGAAGCCGACCAGGAAGCCGGTGCCGACCACATCGCCGTACTCGACCTTCAGCACGTCGTACAGGTCCAGCAGGCCTTCGTCGCCGGCGCTCAGCGAGACGCCCGCGGTGCGGACCACCTCGGCGCCGACAATCAGCATGGCGATCACGAAGATGCCGGTCATGACGTAGGCCACGGAGTTGTCGATCCGCATGACGCGCATCCACTTGGGCGTGTGCCAGCCCTTCTCGCGCAGCCAGTAACCATAGGCCGCCAGGGTGATGGTACCGCCGATGCCGCCGGCCAGCGCCAGCGTGTAGAAAACGCCGCCGTCGCCCTGCGGGATCATCGGTACCAGGCCGCCGATCATCTCCGGAATGTTGGGCACGGCAATGATGGCAAGCCCGACCACGGTGACGAACATCAGTCCGACGAACACCGCCGTGATCTTCTCGAAGGTGGCGTACTTGCCGAACCAGACCATGACAAAACCGGCCAGGCCCATCAGGATGGCCCAGGCCCACAGCGGCAGCACCGGGAACACCGCGGCCAACGGCAGCGCCGCCGATGACATGGCGGTGGCACCGTAAACGAAGCCCCAGATCATGATGTAGGGACCGAAGTACCAGGTGGTCCAGCGGCCCAGCGAGCGCCAGCCCTCGAAGATCGTCTTGCCGGTCGCCAGCGAGAACCGCCCGGCGCCTTCGACCAGGATGATCTTCAGGATGACGCCGACGATCACCGCCCAGAACAGGCCGTAGCCGTAGCGGGAACCGGCCACCAAGGTGGCCACCATATCCGCGGCGCCGACGCCGGTGGCCGCAACAACGAGGCCAGGACCGACGATCTTCCATTTGGCGGGAGCACCGCCGTCATTGTCAACGCGTACAGCGGTACCCGCCGCACCCGTGATGTTGTTCTCAGTGGCCATGAGCCATGTATTCCTTACCGTGATGGAGCTTGTCCGCAGAAAACGGGCGGCACGAGTGCCGCCCGTCACCGGACCCCGTTTAGTTTCTCACGCGTTCCGAACGCCCGGTCAGTAAAGCACCGAAGGGGCCACAGGGGGAACCGTTCGTCGCCGGGAAGTCCCCGCTGGGCGGAAAATAGCGGCACGACTGTGGCCGTTCGCATACCGGCTGCCCTCTGTCATAACGGGGCGGAACCGCCGGGGTTGTCCGCCGCCGCTAACCGCCGGTGCTGTCCGCCGCTGCTTTCCGTCGCTGCTTTAGCCGGGGTTAGCCGCCGGGCGCAAACTTCCACGGGTCGCACGCCTCAACCGACAGCCGCCGGTAGCCTTCGGCGTTGCCGGACACCACGGTCAGGCAATGCTTGACGGCCGTCGCGGCGATCAGCGACTCCACGGCCGGCACGTCCTGGACCGCCAGCGGTGCCCAGGCCTCGGCCACCTGCAGATCCACCGGAAGGATGTAGGCGGCGAACCGTTCGGTCAGCTCGGCCAGCCAACTGTCCGCCTGACCGCTCAGGGCGCTGTCCTGAGTACTAAGCGCATGCAACTCCCCCAGGGTCAGCGCCGAAATGTAGACCCGCGAGCGGCGGCGCCGCTGCAGGAACTCCACGACGGCGGGGGCCGGGTTCTCGCGCCTGAGCTCGGCGACAACGTCCGTGTCCAACAGCAGCCCGCGGGCACGCCGCGCCCCGGAGGTCTCCGCGGAGGTTCCAGCCGAGGTATTAGCGGATGTCGGCGCGGCTCGAGCCGCCGTGGGTGTTGCTTCGACCCCGATGGTCATCGGGCCGCGGCGACGGCGCGCTGCTGGCCGCGGGTTTGCAGTGCCGCATCCAGCAGGAAGTCCACAAAGGCTTCCCGGGCTACAGTGATCTGCTCGTAGTCGGCCAGGCTCAAGACTTGGAGTTGCGGGGATTCACGGGTGTCCATGGCAGCCGGCGCCGGGCGCCGCGTCCTTTCGGGTGCTCTTGCCCGCACCGGTAGCCAGTGGCTGATGCAGGCCGCTTCGTCATCCGAACCACCCAACGAGCGTGGGGTTGGTATGTGGCCAAAGTCGGAGCTTGGCGGCCACAATTCTTGAAGCTAGGGCTACTCTAGCCAGTCCGCGTGCCGCGCGTCAGAGACCGTGGTCACATCGCGTAACAGGCAGCGCAACGTCCCGCCTCTCCTGCGGGCACCGGCCAAGGTTGGGCGCGCACGCCGGTCAGCTTTGGCGGGATCCCGGCGCATCCTTCCGAAACTGTCGGCACCGGCTGATACTTCTTTACGTGCCGGCAGGCACCGGACGGCGGCGGGATATCGTTGGGGGGACCCCGCCGCCGGCCGGGTTGGCAGCTGCCGTACTTGTGCAAGGAGGCACCGTGTTTCTGCTCGACTCCGACGCCGCCGGGACTGGCCGGGACCTGGTCTACACGGCCACCGACCTGGTCACCGCCGCCCAGTGCGAGTACCAAGTGCTGCGCAAGCTGGACGAGAAGCTGGGCCGCTCCCCGGTGCCGGACTTCGGCCGGGACGAGATGCTCGAGCGCACCGCGGCGCTGGGCGATGTGCACGAACACCGGGTGCTGCAGCAGTTCCGCGACGCGTTCGGCTCCGGCGTGGTGGAGATCGCCGAGACCCGCAGTTACTCCCGCGCAGACCTGCGGGCCAAGCATGCCGAATCCATTGCGGCGCTGCAGGCCGGCGCGGACGTGGTGTTCCAGGCCTCCTTCTTCGACGGCAGTTTCCATGGTCGGTCCGATTTCCTGGTCAAGACCCAGCACGACGACGGCGGTGCCCCGGCTTACGCGGTCTACGACACCAAGCTGGCCCGTCACGCCAAGGTCACCGCGCTGCTGCAGCTGGCCGCCTACGGCGACCAACTCCTCCGGGCCGGCATCAGGGCGGCTCCAACAGTGACGCTGGTGCTCGGCGACGGCCGGCACAGCGACCACAGCCTGACCGACCTGCTGCCGGTCTACCGCGAACGCCGCGGCCGCTTTCTGGAACTGGTCGCCGGACATCGCGGACAGCCCGCGCCGGTCCGCTGGGGGGACGAGCGGGTCAGGGCGTGCGGCCGCTGCGACTACTGTGCCGAACAGGTTGAGCTGCACCGTGACCTGCTGCTGGTGGCGAACATGAGCACGGTCCGCCGGCGCAAACTCCGCGCGGCCGGAATCCACACGATCGACCACCTGGCCGCGCTGGAATTGCCGGCCGGCGAATCGCCGAACGGCGCGCTGGCCCGGCTCCGGGACCAGGCGCGCATGCAGACCGGCACCGCGGAACCGGACGGCCAGGTCACCTTCCGCAAGAACGGCGCCGAACACACCGTTGCCTACCGCGTACTCGAACACCACACCTTGGGGCGGCTGCCCACGCCGGACCCGGGCGACATCTTCTTCGACTTCGAGGGCGACCCGCTCTGGCAGGACGAGGCCGGGATCTGGGGATTGGAATACCTGTTCGGCGTGGTGGAGAACCCGCCGGCCGATGGCGGCCCCGCACCGTTCAAACCCTTCTGGGCGCACAGCCGCTCCGGCGAACGAAAAGCGCTGGCGGACTTCCTGGACTACGTGTCCGAACGGCGCCGCAGCCACCCCGGCCTGCACATCTACCACTACGCCAACTACGAGAAGGCCGCCCTGCGCCGGCTGTCCTTGCAGCATCTGGTCGGCGAAGAAACCGTGGATGAGCTGCTGCGCGAGGGCATCCTCGTGGACCTCTACGACTCGGTCCGGCACAGCCTGCGGATCTCGGAAAACTCCTACAGCATCAAGAAACTGGAACCGCTCTACATGGGCGACAACCTGCGCGCCGGCGACGTCATCGACGCTGGCGCATCCGTCGTGGCGTACGCGCAGTACTGTGCTGCCCGGGATGCAGGCAATGACGCCGAAGCTGACACCATCCTCAAGAGCATTGCGGACTACAACGAGTACGACTGCCTGTCCACGCTGGAATTGCGCAACTGGCTGCTGCGGCTGGCCGCCGAACGCGGCGTTGTACCCGGACGGGAAGCGGCGCCTGCTCCGACCCTCTCGGCGGGAACAGGCGCTGACGACGGCGGACCGCTCCTGCCACAGGAACAGCTGTTGCTGGACTTCGTGGCAGCAGCGGCAGCAGCGGCCGCGGGACGAAACCAGACGCTGTCCGCGGACGAACAGGCGGTTGCCATGGTCGCGGCCTCCGTCGGCTACCACCGGCGCGAAGAGAAGCAGTTCTGGTGGGGGCATTTTGACCGGCTGGATGCCCCGGTTGAAGACTGGGCCGATGTCCGCGACGTCTTCACGGTCGATTCCGCCCGTGTGGTTTCCGAGTGGGCGAAGCCGACCTCCCGCAGCAATCCGGTCCGTGTTCTCGCGCTGACCGGCCGGCTGGCTCCCGGTTCCACCATCAAGGAAGGCAGCCTGCTCTGCCGCCTCTACAACCGGCCCTACCCGGCGTTCCTCTGCGAACAGAACGACGGCGTCAACCACCGTGCCTTCAGCTTCGGCGCCGAGGTGCTGGAACTGGGCGCAGACGGCGGGAAGGACACGCTGCTCATCAAGGAGCGGTTGCCGCGCGACGCCGACGAATACACCCAGTTCCCGGTGGCGCTGACGCCTGACCGGCCGGTGAGCACCACGTCCATTCGCCAGGCGCTGGCCGACCTCGCCGCCGCGGTTGCCGGCACGCTGCCCGGCTTCCCCGCCGAACCGGCGTTGGAGTTGCTGCGCCGGCGTCCGCCGCGGCTGGCGACGCTGGCCCAGCTGCCCGCAGTCCAGGACCACCCGGACGGCTACGTCGACGCGGTCACCGCCGCCGTCGCTGATTTGCAGGACTCCTATCTGGCGGTCCAGGGGCCGCCGGGCACCGGCAAGACCTACGTCGGTTCGCACGCCGTCGCCCGGCTGGTGGCACGGGGCTGGAAGGTCGGCGTGGTCGGCCAGTCGCATGCCGTGGTGGACAACATGCTGCGCGCGGCCATCGAAAAGGCCGGGGTGCCGCCCGAACGCGTCGCCAAAAAGCCGAACGGGGACCATGACCTTCCCTGGCCCAACCGGAGCGCTGCCGATGTGACCCGCTTGCTCGAGTCGCCGGGAGGTGCGCTGGTCGGCGGCACGGCGTGGACCATGACCGGTTCGGCGGTCCCGCCCAAGTCGCTGGACCTGCTGGTCATTGACGAGGCCGGCCAGTTCTCGCTGGCGAACACGCTGGCCGTTTCCCGGGCCGCCAAGCGGCTGCTGCTGTTGGGCGATCCGCAGCAGCTGCCGCAGGTCACCCAGGGCACGCACCCGGAACCGGTGGACGAGTCCGCCCTCGGTTGGCTCTCCGCCGGGCATGCCACCTTGCCGCCGGAGCTGGGCTATTTCCTCGCCCGGAGTTGGCGCATGCATCCGGACCTTTGCCGGGCCGTGTCCGTCCTGGCCTACGACGGGCGGCTTGAATCGGCGCCGGCCGCGGCCCTGCGGCAGCTGGAGGGAGCTCCGGCCGGAGTGGAGTGCGTCTACGTGGACCATCAGGGCAATGCCACGTCGTCGTCGGAGGAAGGCGCCGAAGTGCTCGCGCAGGTCCGCCGGCATGTGGGCCTGCCCTGGCGCGAAGATGGCGCAGCGCAGCCGCGGCCGCTGGCCGCCGCCGACATCCTGGTGGTGGCCCCTTACAACGCCCAGGTCCAGCTGATCCGTTCGGTGCTCGACGGCGCCGGATTCACGGACGTCAGGGTCGGCACGGTCGACAAATTCCAAGGCCAGGAAGCGCCCGTCGTGATCGTTTCCACCGCCGTGTCCGCCGCGGCCGAAGCTCCGCGCGGGATGGAATTCGTGCTGAACCGGAACCGCAATAACGTGGCAGTCTCGCGGGGACAGTGGCGCGCCATCATCGTCCGCTCCCGCGCGCTGACCGACTACCTGCCGGCACGGCCCGCCGGCCTGGAGGAACTGGGCGCCTTCGCCGGGCTCTGCGACTGCACTGCATGAATCGCACCCAGCGCGGGCCGGGCCACGGGTGAAATGTCGCCAGAGGGCCAAACAGCCCCGGCAGGCTGCGGGTGTCGTGCTACGTTACGGGCGAAATCCGCTACGGTGCAGCGCCCGAACATGCTTGAATGAGAAGCGGCAGCCCGACGGGCCAACCACTCGTTGCCCGTGCCGGCTGGAAGTGTGCACGTAGTTGTTTACGCACAGTAATTCCGACGAGAAGAGGAAGAACATGAGCAAGTACGAACTGCCCGAGCTCGACTATGATTACGCAGCCCTGGAGCCGCACATCTCGGCCCGGATCATGGAGCTGCACCACTCCAAGCACCACGCCACCTACGTGGCCGGCGCGAACACCGCACTGGAGCAGCTGGCCGAGGCCCGCACCAAGGGCGAGTTCGGCAACGTGCCGAAGCTGTCCAAGGATCTGGCCTTCCACCTCGGCGGGCACACCAACCACTCGATCTTCTGGAAGAACCTCTCCCCGGAAGGCGGCGACAAGCCCACCGGCGAACTGGCGTCCGCGATCGATGAGTACTTCGGATCCTTCGACGCGTTCCGCGGCCACTTCGGCGCCGCAGCGCTGAGCCTGCAGGGCTCGGGCTGGGCCGTGCTGGCCTACGAACCGCTGGGCGGCAACCTGGTCATCGAGCAGCTCTACGACCAGCAGGGCAACATTCCGGTGGGCACCATCCCGCTGCTGATGCTGGACATGTGGGAGCACGCCTTCTACCTGGACTACGTCAACGTCAAGGCCGACTACGTCAAGGCGTTCTGGAACATCGTCAACTGGGCCGACGTCGCCGCCCGTTTCGACGCCGCCCGGACCGGCGCCTCCGCGCTGATCACCCCGGCCAAGTAACACCGGCCTGCCGTGCGCAGCACGGCGAATGACCCAGCAGGCACCGCCGTTGGGCCGGACACCCGGCCCCACGGCGGTGCCTCGCCGCTTAACCCGCTGCTGCCCCATCCCTTGGACGGCAGAGAGCCCGGCCCCGGAACAAACCGGAGCCGGGCTGCTGCGAATTCGTTGTTATTCGTTGCCGGTCGTGGAAGCGCTGCAGCTTGCCATGGCTCCGGATCCGCTGCCGGCGTTCTGGGCCACGCTCTGGCCGTCGATGATGATCTCGCAGCTGACTTCGGCGTCGTCGTTCATGAAGTCGCCCATGACGCTGAGGCTCACCAGCTCAAACCCCGTGGCGGTGATCGTCTCGGACCAGTCGCCCTTGATGTCCTCGGACGAGCTGCCGCTGCCGGAGAAGTAGGTGACGTTGGCTTCGCCGTTGGTCGTGACCACATATTCGACCGAGTGTTCGGCGTTGATGGATTCGTCCAGGCTGTCGGCCGCGGCATTGAGACCCGCGCTGACCATTGCCGTCACCATCGCGGCAATCACGATGGCGGCAACGCCGAGGACCAGCCCGGCGATCGATGTGCCTTTGCCGGCCTGCTTGCGCAGCAGGCCGACCACACCGAAGATCACCGCCAGCGGTCCCAGGATGAAGCTGATGAAGCCGACCACCGGAATGAAGGAGAAGACGACGGCGATAATGCCGAGGACCATGGCGGTGATGCCGAATGGGTTGCCGCGGCGGGCAGGTGCCGCCGGACCGGCGGGCTGTACAGGTGCTTGTGTTGCAGACATGAAGTCCTCCAAGGTGCGGGCGGCTTCATGCGCCGCCGGTGTTCATTGACGGACGACGAGTCCCGACGGAAACGGCTCCTGCCCGGCCGCCGGATGACCCGGTGGCCTCGGAACTGTGGCTCCCCCAACTTCGTCGAACACCCCAGACCTTAGAAGCCGGCACCGACACTTTTCGGTCCGGTGCCCCACTGTTCCCCGAAAGGCTTCCTTTCTCCTGCGGAACTGTAGAAGATAGCGGCATGATGTTTGAACATGACGACCCGATCCTGGAGCTCACCGACGAGCAATCCTGGAAGCTGCTGGAGAATACCAAGCACGGCCGCCTCGTCCTCACCGCCGCCGGCGAAACCGACATCTTTCCCATCAATTTTGTAGCCCGTGACGGCAGGCTGGTCCTGCGGACAGCCCCGGGCACCAAGTTGGCCGAGCTGACCATCAACGAACGAGTGCTGTTCGAGACGGACGGCATCGGCAGCGGCGAAGCATGGAGCGTGGTGGTCAAAGGCACTGCGCGCGTGCTCCAGACCCAGGAGGAAATTGCGGCTGCCGAGGCGCTGCCCGTCGAAACATGGATCCCCACCCTCAAGGACTTCTATGTGGAAGTGAAGCCGACCAGCATCAGCGGCCGCCACTTCAAGTTCGGCGAGCAGCCCGAACGCTTTTAGCGACGGAAAAGGGCCGGCCCGGGGCGTTGAGCGGGCCGCCGCGCCTGCTCAACACCCCCTGACCGGACCCTCGCCGGACTCAGCGGGTAACGCTCGCTCAGTGGCCGACGCTGGCGAGGATCTCCTCGAAACTCTTGGATTCGACACCGCCGCGGCCGCGCTCGGTCACCGGAGCACCCTGCACCAGGTCAACCAGTTCGGCGGCCGCGCGGTCCGAACGTTCGGACAGCCCGCCGGTCCCGGCCTCGCCTGCACCCCAGTCCTCCGGAGCGGCGAAGACAGTGGTCTGCACGGTCCGCGCCCGGAGGTAGCTGAACAGCGGGCGGACGGCGTAGTCCAGCGCCAGCGAGTGCCGGGCACTGCCGCCGGTGGCACCCATCAGCACCGGCTTGCCGGCGAGCGCGCGCGGCTCGATCACATCGAAGAAGGACTTGAAGAGCCCGCTGTAGGAAGCACTAAAGACCGGGGTGACCACGATCAACGCGTCCGCGGCAACGGTCGCCTTGAGCACCTCATCCAGCTTCGGCGCCGCGTAACCGGTCACCATGTTGTTGGCGATATCCACCGCGTAATCGCGCAACTCCACCATCTGGATCTCGGCTTCAACCCCCTGCAGCCGGAACTGGTCTGCGGTGGAGGCAGCCAACTGGTCGGCCAGCATCCGGCTGGAGGACGGTACGCCGAGTCCGGCTGAAACAACGACGATCTTGCGTTCTGACACTGCGGCTCTCCTTGATTGTTCATGCAATTGCATCTACAGGGAGAACCTAGGTCAGTGCCGGTTTATTCCGCCAGCCTTGTGGCCTCCGTCTCACCGCTCGGGCGCGGTCGAGGCAGCTGCACGAAAGCGGCGAAACTGCCGTGGCTCAGGAACCGGCTGCGCGGCCGGCGGCCCGGCCGCTGAAGAGGCAGCCGCCCAGGAAGGTGCCCTCCAGCGAGCGGTAGCCGTGCATGCCGCCGCCGCCAAAACCCGCCGCCTCCCCGGCGGCGTACAGTCCGGGCACCGGCTGCCCGTGCACGGTCAGCACCCGTGACTGTAGGTCCGTTTCCAGTCCGCCGAGCGTCTTGCGCGTCAGCACCGAGAGCCGCACCGCGATCAGCGGCCCGGCATCCGGATCCAGCAGCCGGTGCGGCTTGGCCGTGCGCACCAACTTGTCGCCCAGGTAGCGCCTCGCCGCGCGGATGGCCATCACCTGCGCGTCCTTGCCGTAGGCATTGTCCACCTCGCGGTCCCGCGCCAGGATTTCGGCCTCGACTTCGGCCGGGTCCAGTACCGGCCCGTCCGGGTGTTCGCTGAACGCCGGCAGCACGGGTTCTGCGGGCATCGCCGCCTCGCCCGACGCAGCCCCGTCCGCCGCCGCCCCGCCCGATGCCTCTCCGGCAGCGGCCGACCCATCCGGTTCGCCGAGCGGATGCTTCCGCACCAGTTCGTTCATTTTGGCCACCAGTTCCGGCACGGTGCCAGCCTGCAGGAAGTCCACGCCGTGGTCCAGAAAGGCCTGCACCGGGGCGGGCACGTCCGTGGTCGCCCGCTTGAGTACTTCCCGCACCGACTTGCCGGTCAGGTCCGGGTTCTGTTCCGAGCCGGAGAGCGCGAACTCCTTCTCGATGATCCTCTTATTCAGGATGAACCAGCTGTAGTCGTGTCCGGTGGAGCGCAGGTGGGCCAGCGTGCCCAGCGTGTCGAATCCGGGAAACAGCGGTGCCGGCAGCCGCCGGCCGGTGGCATCCAGCCAGAGCGAACTGGGACCGGGCAGAATCCGGATGCCGTGCCGGGCCCACACCGGATCCCAATTCCGGATGCCCTCCACGTAGTGCCACATCCGGTCCGGGTTGATCACCCGCCCGCCGGCCGCCTGCGCCACGCCGAGCATCCGTCCGTCCACGTATTCGGGGACGCCGGCGACCATGTGCGCGGGCGGTGTGCCCAGACGCTGCGGCCAGTTCCGCCGCACCGCGTCCAGATCCGCGCCGATTCCGCCGGAGGTCACCACGACGGCGCCGGCCGGGTATTCGAATTCCCCCACCACGGTGCGTGAGGACGCGCGGCCGCGCTCCGCCGTCGTCGGTTCCAAAATGCTGCCGCGCACCCCGGTGACCGCGCCGTCTTGCGTGAGTAGCCCGTCCACCCGGTGCCGGAAGGCGAAGGTGACCAGTCCGGCGTCGGCCGCTTCCCGCACCCGGCGCGCGAACGGTTCCACGATGCCGGGACCGGTCCCCCACGTGATGTGGAAGCGGGGCACCGAATTGCCCGGGCCGCTCGCTTCGTAGCCGCCACGCTCGGCCCAGCCGACCACCGGAAAGATTCGGTGCCCGCGCTCGCGCAGCCACGCCCGCTTCTCGCCCGCGGCGAAGTTCACGTAGGCCTCGGCCCAGCGGCGCGGCCAGTAGTCCTCCGGCCGGTCGAAGCCGGCGGTGCCCAGCCAATCCTGCCAGGCCAGCTCGACCGAATCCTTGACGCCCAGCCGCCGCTGTTCCGGCGAATCCACTAGGAACAGGCCGCCGAAGCTCCACCAGGCCTGGCCGCCCAGATTCGCTTCCGATTCCTGTTCCACCAGCAGTACCTGCCGCCCGGCCTCGGCCAATTCGGCGGTGGCGACCAGTCCGGAGAGCCCGGCACCCACCACGATGACATCCGCACCCACTATCCGGCCTGCCGCTGCGTTCGCACTCATGGGGTCCACCCTTGCGGATCACGTTCGGGGCCACAAGAGGGCCAGACGGAATTCGCGGGGTCGAGGGCGCGGAGATTCAACCCTAGCCAGTCCGTCGCCTCGAGGTCTACGGTGGCTCCTATCCACCCCGTGAGCGGTGGTGACGGGGTGCAATCAAGGAGCAAACATGGACACAGTCAATCTGGAAGATGCGCGCCGGGTCATCGCCGCCGCGGAGGCCAAGGCCGCGGAGATCGGCCAGCCCATGAACATTGCCGTGGCCGACGCCGGTGGGAACCTGGTCTCGCATGTGCGGATGGACGGGGCTTGGCTGGGCAGCATCGACATCTCGATCAACAAGGCCTTCACGTCCCGGGCATTCGACATCCAGACCAAGGACCTGGGCGACAACGCCCAGCCGGGCAATCAGTTCTATGGCATCCACGCCAGCAACCACGGGCGGATCATGATCTTCGCCGGCGGCCTTCCGCTCTCCCGCGACGGCCAGGTGGTGGGCGCGATCGGCGTCAGCGGCGGTTCCGGCGAGCAGGACCAGTCCGTGGCCGAGGCTGGAGCGGCAGCGTTGTAGGCGGGCCGGTCGGGCCGAGGAATTCACAGGGTGCCTCGGCTAGCCTAGGCGGCGGATGGACTCGCGGAGCTGGGGACTTCGGGTGGGGAGATGTCTGAACTGGGGATGATCTACTGGTCGCGGCGGATCACGCTGTGGGTCTTCGTCGCGGCCTTGGCGTGGCTGGCCTATGCGGCCGCCTCGGCCCTTTTAGGTACCGGGCTGCTGAACGGGATCCGGCAACTTTTCACCGGCGTCGTCCCCGAGGCGTTGCTCCCAGCGGCTTGGCCTGTGCTGGGCTGGATCGGACCGCCCGTCCTCGTCTTGGTGGCAGTTGTCATTGCCGTACGCATCCGCCGCTCCCGCGATGTGCGCCGCCGGGATCCGTTGCGCAGATTTAACCGGGAGCAACGCCGCGAAGGGTTGGCGCGTGCCGGCGGCCAGTGCGAACTGGAGGTTGGGCGGCACCGCCGCTGCTCAAACCCGGCCACCACCGGCGACCATTTCTTCCCGTGGAAGAAAGGCGGAGCCACCGTGATGACAAATTTCGTGGCGGGCTGCGCCAGCTGCGACCGGAGCAAGGGCACATCGATTCCCTCGCCGCAGTCCCGGCAACGGCTGGAGGAACGGCGGCTCGGCTACTTTCCACCCGGCGTTCCGGTCCAGGCAGGCGAGCGCAATGAGATCTCCGGCCCCACGCACACGGCTGCCTGGTTGATGGGCTGAGCGACCGATAGCGGGCGGTCAGGTGTCGGGCGGCCCGCGGGCGGTCAGGTATCGGGCGGTCAGGATGGCGGCGTGGACACCGGCCGGCCGGAACCCATCCCGCGCTTCTGGTGACAAGGAACACGGATAACGAAGTTGTAACACTGCGTGTCGCTCCCGTAAATTAGATGGTGCTCCTCCTATGAAGGTAGGCGCCCGGTCCGCACGTCGAACCCTGCCAGCGGACCATAAGAAATCGAGCTCTATGTCGATGGCAGGGGCGGAGGAACCACATACGGTGCTTGGGGGCACCTTGGGGTGAAGTCCTCAGAGGGCAGGCCGAATTCCCGCGGCTCTGCCGGCAGGACCGAGTGAACTCTCGCTCGAATCCGACAGCTAACTTCGCAGGCGCATGAGAGGAATACCTGTGAACACCCCTGTCCGCGGTCGTCGCCGTTCCGATACCCGTACGTCTCCCCTTTCCCTGATCTCCCGCCTTACCAGCGAACCCGAAGGCCGCCGCCGCGCAGAAGCGCCCGCCGCGACTCATTCGGTTGCCCGCAAGGCAGGCATTGCCACCGCAGCTACCGGCGTGCTGGCCGTGATTGCCATCCCGGTGGCACATGCTGGCGATACGGACGAGTTACTTCGCACCGATCGCGTGTTCAACAACAGCGCGTTCAGCGTCCAGGCTGCCAAGGATGCCAACCTCCAGTTCGACCGGCCTTGGGCCGCCACCAAGGCCGCCCAGGAAAAGGCCAAGGTTGCCGCCGCATCGGCTGAAAAGAAGAAGGCCGACGATGCCGCGGCCAAGAAGGCGGCGGCGGACAAGAAGGCCGCGGCGGACAAGAAGAAGGCTGCCGCCAAGAAGAAGGCCGACGCCATCGCTGCAGCGAAGAAGGCCGACGCAGCCAAGGCCAAGACCGCAGGCTTTGCCACCGGCAGCCTGAAGGCGCCCATCCCGAATATGAACCAGACCTCGGGCTTCGGCTATCGCCTGAATCCGATCACCGGCGCGGCCGGCGAACTGCACACCGGCATCGACTACGCGATGGGCTGCGGCACCCCGGTCAACGCTTCCGATGGCGGCAAGGTGGTCGAGGCTGGCTTCCAGGTGGGCGGCGGCGGAAACCGCATTGTGGTCGAGCACCGCGGCGGTCTCAAGACCACCTACAACCACCTGCAGTCGATCGGCGTTTCGCTGGGCCAAAAGGTCGCCCAGGGCGAGCGCATCGGCGAGCTGGGCACCACCGGCAACTCCACCGGGTGCCATCTGCACTTCGAGGTTGTCAAAGACGGCCAGACCGTGGATCCCGCCGGCTGGCTCTAAGCCCCAGAGCAACGACGGCGGAGCTTCCGCTACCTAACGGCGATGCCCGCCGCATGTGAACCGATCACATGCGGCGGGCATCGCCGTCACTCCTTTAAGAGCCGGTCGCTTGAGGCGGAGTTCTCAGGCGAAGGACTGAGACGCTTGGTCCAAGGCCGAAATCTCGTCGGCGGTCAGCTCCACATCCGCCGCAGCCATCAGATCCGGCAACTGCTGCGGCGTCCGGGCGCTGGCCAGCGGCGCGGTGATGCCTGGCTTGCTGAGCAGCCAGGCGAGCGCCGCCGTCGTGATGGAGATCCCGCGGGAGGAGGCTACCGTTTCCACGGCGTCCACCACCGCAAAGCCCTTGGCGGTGAGGTAATTCCCCACCATGCCGCCGCGCGCGCTCGCCTCGGCGTCATCGGTGCTGTGGTACTTGCCGGTCAGGAAGCCTGCGGCCAGGGAGAAGTAAGGGAAGACCGAGAGGTTGTGTTCCCGGGCCAGCGGCGCGTAACCCTGCTCGTAGTCCTTGCGCGCCACCAGATTGTAGTGCGGCTGCAGCGCCACCGGCAGCGCGAAGCCGTTTTGCTGGGCGATGGTAATCCACTCCGCGATCCGCTCCGGGGACAGGTTGGACAGCCCGATCTGGCGGACTTTGCCCTCCTTCACCAGGGCGTCGAAGGCTGCGGCCGCCTCAATCAGCGGCGTGCCCTCGTCGTCGTAATGGGCGTAGTAAAGGTCGATGTGATCCGTGCCCAGCCGCTGCAGCGAAGCCTCCGCGGCGGCAGCGATGTTCACCGCCGAGAGGCCCTGAAGCTCCGGGTGACCACCTACTTTGGTGGCGATGACCACGGAATCACGGTTCTTCCGCTCGGCCATCCAGCGGCCAATGATGTATTCGGACTCGCCGCCGGTGTTTCCCGGAACCCAGGAGGAGTAGCTGTCGGCGGTGTCGATGAAATTGCCGCCGGCATCGGCGAAGGCATCCAGTACCTGCTGCGAGCCGGGCTCATCGGAGGTCCAGCCGAAGGTGTTGCCGCCCAGCGCGAACGGGAAAATCTTGAGGTCCGAAGTGCCGATCAAGCGCATCGAGGGTCCTTTCGAAGGGAAGGGCAGCGGATCTTCGCCCGCCGCTACAGCGTTTAAGGATAGTGCGGCGGCTGCCGTTCCGGTCGCGAATGAGAGCGCAGTCACGTGCAAAACTTCACGTTTCACGGCCCGGCGCCCCGGCCCGGCCGGCAAACCACCGGGGACGCGCCTCCGGCTTGTTGGGCCGTGCCACCTAGACTTAATCCATGGCTGACTCGCTGACCCCACAGCAGCGCAGCGCCAATATGGCCAAGATCCGCGGCAAGAACACCAAACCAGAGTTGCTGGTGCGGAAGCTGCTGCATGCCAGAGGCTACCGCTACCGCCTGCATGGCGCCGCCGGGAGCCAGAAGCTGCCGGGCAAACCGGATCTGGTGTTCGCGGGGCGCCGCAAGGTCATCTTCGTCAACGGCTGCTTCTGGCACGCCCACGACTGCCGGGTCGGCCAGCATGCACCCAAGTCCAACGCCGAGTTCTGGGAGGCCAAACGCTCCCGGACGGCCGCCCGGGACAAGGTCCAGGAGGCCGCGCTGCGGCAGGACGGCTGGCAGGTCCTGACCGTGTGGGAGTGCGAGTTCAAGAAGGTTGGCGACCTGTCCGCCTTGGCGGACCGGCTGGTGGAGTTCCTGGACTAGGCACCGACGCACAAGCGCCCCGCCCCTGGCGGTATCACCAGGGGCGGGGCGCTCCGCCGTCGTTATTTTCTGCGCTGCCCGCCGGCGGCCGCAACGGCTGCCCGCTGTCCGCGGGACCGGCGCCGCCGGCTACCGGGAGCGCACCGGTCGTCGCCGGTCCGGCGCCGCCGACCATGCCGGGTTCCACCGGGCTGGCGGTGGTCGGCTTGATGTCGATGGTGCGACGCAGCGGCCGTTCCTTGATGAACAGCACCGCAATCAGCGCCACCACCGCGATGACGGCGGACAACTGGAAGATCAGGGCCGTGCCGTCGCCATAGGCCGAGCGCATGATCTCGGCGGCGGCGGGAGGCAGGGACGCGAAGTCCAGCGTGGCACCGGCACCATCCCCGGAGACCGGGATGCCGGCCTCCTGCATGCCGGCGGTGGCCAGGGTATTGACCCGGCCGGCGAGCACGGCGCCGAGTACCGAGACGCCGATGGCGCCACCGAAGGAGCGGAAGAACGCCACGGAGGCGCTGGCCGCGCCGATGTCCTTGGCCCGCACGGTGTTCTGCACGCCGAGCACCAGGTTCTGCATCAGCAGGCCCATGCCCATTCCGAGCAGCAACAGGAAGATGCCGGCCAGCCACAGCGATGTTTGATGATCCATCATGCCGGCCAGACCGGTTCCGCTGATCACCAGGATGGCCCCGATGACCAGGAAGCGCTTCCATTTGCCATAGCGGGTGATCAGCTGCCCGGAGACCGTGGCGCCGATCAGGTTGCCGGCAACCATGGGCAGCATCAGCAGCCCGGCTTCGGTCGGCGTCGCACCGCGGGCCACCTGAAAGTACTGGCCGACGAAGGTGGCGGACCCGAACATCGCCACACCCACCGAGATGGAAGCGATGATGGACAGCGCGGTGGTGCGCTCGGTGATGATCTTCAGCGGGATGATCGGCTGTGCGGCCTTGGACTCCACCCAGACCAGCAGGGCCAGAAGCACGACGCCGATGCCCACCATCAGCGCGCTGGTTCCGGAAAGCCATTCATAGTGGCCGGGCTGGCCGGCGAAGGAGACCCAGATCAGCAGGATGGACACGCCGGCCGTCAACAGCACGGAGCCGAGCCAGTCGATCTTCACATGGCGGCGCACGTGGCTCATCTTCAACGTCTTCTGCAGCATGAAGAGCGCGACGACCGCCAGCGGAACGCAGACAAAGAAGGTCCAGCGCCAGCCCAACGGGCTGTCCACGATGAAGCCGCCCAGCAGCGGACCGCCGGCCGTCGCAACGGCCATGACGGCACCCATGTAGCCGGCGTAGCGGCCGCGTTCGCGCGGCGGGATGACCGTGCCGATGATGGCCTGGACCAGCGCGGTCAGGCCGCCCATCGCGGTGCCCTGGACCACCCGGGCGGCCAGCAGAGTGGTCATGTCCGGGGCAAACCCGGCCAGCACGGAGCCGGCCACGAATATGACGATGGACAGCTGGACCAGCAGCTTCTTGTTGTACAGGTCGGCGAACTTGCCCCAGATCGGCGTGGTGGCCGCATTCGCCAGCAGCGCCGCGGTGACCACCCAGGCGAAGTCGGTCTGGGTGCCGTGCAGGTCGGCGATGATGGTGGGCAGCGCGTTGCCCACGATGGTGCTGGACAGCATCGCGGTGAACAGGGCGGCGAGCAGGCCGGTGAGGACCTGCAGGATCTGCTTGTGGCTCATCAGGTCGCCGTCGGCGGACGTCCGCTTGGCGGGCGCCTGTTCGGCGATGTTCCGTTCCGCGGGAGCGTCCTCATGCAGCGTGCGTTCCTTGAGCAGCACGGCTGCGGTCCGGTTTGGTTCAGTGGGTTCGTTCAACGAGTCAGACTCCTGCGGGTTCGTAACGGTGGGTTCCCGGCTTCGTTGACAGGATCGAGGTGTGGAGGGCCTCGGCGAGGCGGCCGACGGCGGTGATGGCGGCCTGGGCTTCGCCCTCGGACCAGTCGCCGAGCATGCCCTGCATGAGGGCTGCCCGGCGGATCGCCTCCGCCCGCATGCTGGCTTCGCCGGCCTCGGACAGCGAGATCAACGACGCCCTGCCGTCGTCGGGATGCGGTCTCCGCAGCACAAAACCGGACGACTCAAGGTCCGCGATGTGCCGGCTGAGGGCCGCCGGTCCGATGCCCAGCTTGGCCGCCAGCTCGGTGGCCCGGAGCTCCCCCGCTTCGCCGATGATCCGCATGACACCCTGCAGCGCGAAGCCGGGGCCGGACGGATCCGCCATGTGGTGCGTCGCGGCACGCAGGGACCGCTGCAGGGAAAAGACACAGGCCACCAATTCTTGGGCGGTTTCGGTTTCGACAGCCACGGCACACCTCATTCTTATACTTGCCTGAAGCAACTATAACTCCAACTAGTTGTCTTGGCAAACTAAATGGATGGGATCTGGCGCACCCTCTGGGCGTCGAAGAGTCAGCAGGCGGCCTTCTCGGGTCTGAGAAGGCCGCCTGCTGATGCCTCGATTCGCTTGCGGGGCCGGCCAAAGCCGGCCGGCCGTGGGTCAGCCGTTGAGATGGGTGGGCGCGAACATCTTGAGCAGCGTCTCCACGACGACGACGTTCGGGCCCTCTGCGGCGAAGCTCTCCTCGAGCGCGGTGCGGATGTCCTCCGGCGCTACCCGCCGGGCGGGAACGCCGAAGGACTCAGCGAGGGCGACGAAGTCGGGCCGGGCCAGCTCCGTGGCGGTTGCTTTGCCGAAGGCACCTTCCATGTATTCGCGCAGGATGCCGTAGCCGCCGTCGTCCACAATCAGCCAGGTCACCGGCAGGTTGTGCTGGCGCGCGGTGGCCAGTTCACTGATCGAGTACATGGCCGAACCGTCACCGGAGACGGCCAGCACCCGGGCAGGCTTGCCTTGGCTGGCCAGGCCGACGCTGCCGCCGATGGCGCCGGGGAAACCGAACCCGAGGCCGCCGGCACCCTGGGCGGAATGGAACTGGCCCTCGCGGGAGTCCCAGCAACTCCAGGCCCAGTAGGCGGAGATGGTCATGTCCCAGAATGTCTGCATGGCGTCCGGGACGGCCTCGCGGATGTCCGCCATAAAGGCCCGCTCCTTGGCCAGGTCCTGGCCGTCCAGCCGGGACTGGACCTTGGCCAGCGTGTCTTTGACCAGCTGTTCGGGGCTCTGGCCGTGCCAGTCCGGCGGGTTGCGCAGCTCCCCGGAGAGGGCGCCGTCGAGCGCGTGCAGAGCTTGGCCGGCATCGGCGCGGATGCCCAGCGCCGGGCCGTTGGACTCGAGCACGCGGGGTTCGGCGTCGATCTGGATGATCCGGCCGCGCGGCTCCATGGTGAAGTAGTTGCTGGTCACCTCGCCCAGCGAGGAACCCACCACCACGAGGACGTCGGCCTCTTCAAGGACGTCGGTGACATACCGGTCCTCCACCCAGGACTGCAGCGACAGTTCGTGATTCCACGGGAACGCACCGTTGCCGCCCGGAGAGCAGACCACCGGGGCGCGCAGTTTCTCCGCGATGGAGAGCAGCCACGGTTCGGCCTTGCCCCGGCGGGCGCCGCCGCCGGCGATGATGGCCGGCCGCCTGGCCTCGGTGAGCCAGCGCACCGCTTCCTTGACCAACTCGGTCCGCGGCGGGTTGTCGAACGCCTCGGCCAGCGCATCCTCCACCGGCGGCACCACGATGGGGTCCAGCAAAACATTCTGCGGCACTTCCACCCAGACCGGCCCCTGCGGCGAGGAAATGGCCTCGGTCCAGGCATCCTGGATGGCCGACGGAATGCCGGAGGCGTGCTGGATCAACCGCTGGCTCTTGGTCACATTGGCGGCCGAGGCCTTCTGGTCGTCGAGTTGGTGCAGCATGCCCTTGCGGCGGGCTCCGAGGCCTTCCAACGGGATCTGGCTGGCGATCACCACCATCGGCACGCCGGTGGCATAGGCTTCCTGCAGCCCGGCCAGCGAGGTCAGCGCGCCCGGGCCGGTGGAGAGGAACAGCACGCCAACCTCGCCGGTCGCCCGGGAGAACCCGTCGGCGGCGAAAGCCGAGTTGTTCTCCACCCGGGAGGAGACGAAGTGCAGCGCAGACCTGGACAAGGCGTCAAACAAGCCCAAGGCGTGCTGCCCCGGAATGCCGAACACCGTCGTCGCACCCAAGGCACTGAGAGTTTCGACGACGAGGTCCCCGCCGTTGCGAACGGCCGGCCTGGCAGGCCCGGCATGGGCCGCGCCTGCGCCGGGCAGGGCCCCGCTCTGGGGCGCCGTCACGCCAAGGACTCCCGGCCCGACCCGACGCCCTGCGGCTGCGACGGCCGCTCGGAGTCCAGCGCCTGCGCGGCGTAACCATTGCGCGAGCCGCCGCCGGCGGCGTTGTCGGCCATCAGGGAGACGAGTTCGTAGGCCACATGGCTGCCGGCGACCCCGGTGATTTCGGCGTGATCGTACGCCGGAGCCACTTCCACCACGTCGGCGCCGATGAGGTTCATGCCGCGGAAGCCGCGGATGATTTCCAGCAGTTCGCGGCTGGTGATGCCGCCGGCTTCCGGGGTGCCGGTGCCGGGCGCGTGCGCCGGGTCCAGCACGTCGATGTCAATGGAGAGGTAGAGCGGGGTATTGCCGATCCGGTCGCGCAGCTTGGCCACCACGTCGCGGACGCCTTCGTAGTAGACGTCGGCGCTGGTCACGATGCCGAAGCCGAAGCGGTGGTCGTCGTCGAGGTCCTTCTTGCCGTAGAGCGGGCCGCGGGTGCCCACGTGGCAGATCGATTCGGTGTCGAGGATGCCTTCCTCCACCGCGCGGCGGAACGGCGTGCCGTGCGTGTATTCGGCGCCGAAGTAGGTGTCCCAGGTGTCCAGGTGCGCATCGAAGTGCAGCATGGCCACCGGCCCGCCGGCGCGCTCGGCCGCCGCCCGCAGCAGCGGCAGGGCAATGGTGTGGTCGCCGCCGATGGTGACCAGCTTGGTGCCGGTGGCGGTCAAATCCAGCGCGTTCTGCTGGATGGTCTCGATGGCCTCGTTGATGTTGAACGGGTTGACGGCCATGTCCCCGGCGTCCGCCACCTGGACCTCTTCGAACGGGCTGAGATCCCAGGCGGGGTTGTACGGGCGCAGCAGCCGCGAGGCCTCACGCACATGGTTGGCGCCGAAGCGGGCGCCCGGGCGGTAGGAAACGCCGGAATCGAAGGGAACACCGACGACGGCGATGTCCGCCCGCTGCACTTGGTCCAAGCGGGGCAGCCGGGCGAAGGTGGCGGCGCCGGCGTAGCGCGGGATCCGGGACGAATCGATCGGGCCGAGGTGGCCGTTGGCTTCCACACGAAGCTCTTCCATGGTTCTCCTTCGATGCGGCGGTCGGTTGAGGATGCACGGCGTCCGCCCCGGGGCAAGGGTTGCCCTATGTGCAACATCTGTTGCCTGACATGGTATTTGTGGCACCGATAACAGTCAAGGTTGCCGGGCTTGGGCGCGCGGCCCCGAGGGGAAGACGCGAACCATGTGCCGGCTCGAACCCTGCGTCGGCGCAGAGTCAGCGCTGGTCAGCGCGCCGCGGCCGGAACCAAAGTCCAGGTGACGATGGCTTCTTCGTCGGTCTCGTTGATCCAAGTATGTGGCTCGCGGCCGGAAAAGGAGATGGTGTCGCCCGGGGCAAGTTCGTAACGTTCGGCCGTAAAAAGCAACGTGATGCGGCCGGCAATCACGTGCAGGACGTCCACATCGCAATCAACCGCGTAGAGCTCTGTTTCGCCCCGGCCGCGCGGTGCGATCACGGCGCGGATGATCTGCAGCCGGCGCTCGTGCCGCGCGGTCAGCAACTCCTCCTTGATACCTTCGCCACCCAGGCTGATCCGCGGTCCCTGACCCGCGCGCGTGAGGTGCGTTTCCGGCATGGAGAAGAGGTCGCCGATGGAGATGGACAGCACCTGGCACAAGGTGACGAGCGACGCGACGGACGGCGAGGTCAGATCCCGCTCCACCCGGCTGAGGAAGCCCTTGGTGAGCCCGGTTGAGTCCGCCACCTGCTCGATGGTCATGCGCTGCCCTTGGCGGGCCGCACGGATCCGAGAACCGATGGCCACCGGGTCGTTGCTGGGTTCGACGGGCAGTGCCTTCACTAAACATCCTTCTCGGGCCAAAGTGGTGGGAGCAGGTTCGCGGCGGCCGGGAAAGACGGGCGCCGCGGCGGCCGAAGTCGACGTGCCACAGACCACAAATAGCTTAACACTCAACACTTGTTGCCTGCTGTGCAAGTACCGGTCTATCCGCCGCCGCCGCTTTCTCCGGTCGCCCGCTGTCCTGGGCGGCAGAGGCCTATCCACGGCGATGGGTCGCGAGCCTAAGATCGTGCTGTGGACATCGTGGAAACCATCCTTCCGGGCGTCGGCATCCGTTATGACTTCACCGCCAATTCCGGAGTCACGCTCGCGCTTGTCATTGACCGGGAGGGCGGGGCCGACCTGTTCACGTTCGACGAGGACGATCCGGACCGGGCGGTCAGCCGCCTCCAACTGGAACCGGAAGAAGCGTCCCAGCTCGCAGAACTTCTCGGCGCGCCGCGGATAACCCAGCGCTTCGCCCAGCTCTCCAAGGAAATTCCGGGGCTGGAAACCGAACGCATCACCGTTCGACCGGACTCGCCCTACGCGGGCCATCTCCTCGGCGACACCAAGGCCCGAACACGGACGGGCTGCTCCATCGTGGCGGTCATCCGCGGCGAGTCCGTGATCACCGCGCCGACCCCGCAGCAGCGCCTGCTGTCCCACGACGTCCTCATCGCCGTGGGCGGAGCCGACGGGCTGTCCGCGCTTGAAGCACTGATCAGTCCACCGCCAACTGGATAGCCGTCCACCGCCGTGCAGCATCTCTCGCTTCTACTGATCGAACTGGGGATACTGTTCGCCGTCCTGTCTGGGCTCGGCCTCCTGGCGCACCGGCTCGGCCTTTCACCGATTCCGTTTTACCTGCTGTCCGGGCTGCTCTTCGGCGAGGGCCGGTTGCTGCCGGTGAACGCCGCGGGCCCCTTCCTGGAGGCCGGCGCGGAAATCGGCGTCATTCTTTTGCTGCTCCTGCTCGGGCTTGAATTCTCGGCGACCGAGCTGATGCACAGCCTCCAACGGCACCGCAGCTCGGGCCTGATGGATTTCCTCTTGAACGCTGTCCCCGGCTTCCTCTTCGGGCTACTCTTGGGGCTGCCCTGGCAGGCCGCTCTGGCCCTGAGCGGGGTCATCTGGGTCTCGTCTTCCGGCATCATCGCCCGGTTGCTCGATGATCTCGGCCGCTTGGGGAACAGGGAAACTCCGGCTGTGCTGTCGGTGCTCGTGCTCGAGGACATTGCGATGGCGTTGTACCTGCCGATGCTTGTGGTCTTCCTCTCCGGCGGCGGAGCCTGGCAGGCAGTTGGCGGCGTTGCCCTGGCGCTTGGAGCGGTATCCCTCATCCTGGCCGCGGCACACAAGGCGGGGCATCGGGTGGGGCGCCTGCTCTCCCACCCCAAGGACGAACAGGTCATGCTGCGGCTGCTGGGCATTGCGCTGGTGGTAGCAGGGATCGCCGAAGGAGTAGGAGCCGGGGCGGCCGTCGGTTCCTTCTTGGTCGGTATCGCGATTCCACAGAGTTTCGCGGACCGCGCACGGCAGATCCTCAGCCCCTTACGCGACCTCTTCGCGGCGTTTTTCTTCCTGACCTTTGGTCTGTCGATCAGTCTGGGCGATGTCTTGCCGGTCCTGCCTGCGGTGCTGCTGCTGGCGGTTGCCACCACCGCCACCAAGTTCGGCACCGGGTGGTATGCCGCGGGGAAGGAGGGAGTCCAGCTCCGCGGACGGTTGCGGGCGGGGGCCGCCCTGACCACCCGTGGCGAGTTTTCCGTGATCATCGCCGGGCTGGCGGTTTCAGCCGGCTACACGACGGTCGGCCCAATCGCTGCTGCCTATGTTCTGATTCTGGCCGTGGCCGGACCCGTTCTCGCCCGATTCATGGACAGCTGGACAGCCCCGAACCGGCGCAAACGCCCGCCATAGGAACCTGGGGCGTCGCCCCCGCTCACCCGCCGCCCTCCCCGACCGGCTACACTGGAGGCTGCGAAGGGGAGTAGCTCCACCGCCGCGCGGCTTCCGCGCACGGGCGTGGAGGCCTGTCGACATACTGGCCAGCATCAGCGGCCCGGCAGTCCACCTGGGCGCACGAAATGGCACTGCCGATCCTGCGCGTAGGCGAGCGAGACCTTCGGTCAGTTGATTGTTAACTGACCGGAGATCATCGAACCGTCTCCGGTCCGACTCAGGAGCAGCGTGACAACGAGCCCCGACCCAGCCGGCCCCCACCCTCTGGATCCTCACTCCGACGGCCAAGCACCGCCGTCGAAATCCGACATCAGACTATGGCGCCGTTATTTGGCCGACGAACGTGCCGAAGCCGCCATCTACCGTGACTTGGCCCGGCGCCGCGACGGCGAGGAGCGCGAGATCCTGCTGGCATTGGCCGAGGCGGAAGGCCGGCACGAAAAGCACTGGCGCGACCTGCTGGACGGGCACGGCGACCAACGGCTCCGCCCGTCCTTCCGCCGCACCGTACTGCGTTTCCTGGCCCGCCGCTTCGGCTCGGTGTTCGTGTTGGCCCTGGCGCAGCGGGCCGAAAGCCGCTCCCCCTACGCAACCGAACCCGCGGCCACCGAGGCCATGGCCGCCGACGAACTGATCCACGAAGAGGTCATCCGCGGCCTGGCCACGCGCGGCCGGGCACGGCTCTCCGGCAACTTCCGCGCCGCGGTCTTCGGCGCCAACGACGGCCTGGTCTCCAACCTGGCGCTGATCATGGGCATCGGCGCCACCGGCGTTTCGAGCGGGTTCATCCTGTTCAGCGGTTTCGCCGGACTGCTGGCCGGCGCGCTCTCCATGGGCGCCGGCGAATACGTGTCTGTCCGCTCCCAGCGGGAGCTGCTCTCCGCCACCCGGCCCACCCAGATCACGCTGCAGGCGGCACCGGATCTGGACCTGAACGCCAATGAACTGGTGCTGGTGTACCGCGCCCGCGGCATGACCCTGGAAGCGGCCGAGCACCGCGCCGCCGAACGAATGGGCTATCTGGACTGCGACTGTGATCCCAGCCTGTCGCTGCAGGCGCCGGAAACCTACGCGAACGACTATCAGGAGATCGGCACCGGCTGGAACGCCGCCGTGTCCAGCTTCCTGTTCTTCTCCTCCGGCGCGCTGATCCCGATCCTGCCGTACATCTTCGGCCTGCAGGGCACCGCGGCGGTGGTTGTCGCGCTACTACTGGTCGGCCTGGCACTCCTGGTGACCGGCGGAATCGTGGGACTGCTCTCCGGTGCGTCACCGCTCAAGCGTGCCCTGCGGCAGCTGGCGATCGGTTTCGGCGCGGCGCTGGCCACCTACCTGTTGGGCTCGTTGTTCGGCACCGGCGCCGCCTGACCCCTCGCCCCGGGCCGGCATGCACGCTATGCGCCACATTGCCGCGGAACGGCAAGGAATCCTGCTGCCTGGTGGGCGGCGGCCCCCAACCTTGGCGGCACCTTTAACGCCTCGACCATCAGCGACCCTTACTCTCCGCGGTCCAATGTGGCGCATAGCGTACGACGGGCCCGTTCACCTGCCGGCCATCCGGCGGACATCTACCGTTTGTCCCAAGGCTTGGTTACTCTGAGGCAAGCGGGGCAACGAGGCTCCCGCCGTCCGCCATGCGAGGGGGACCATGAGCTGGCCGCCGACCGACGGCCCGGGCGAGGCGCCGGGTCCGAGCCGGCGCGTGCCCAGGTCCCGCACCGGCCGGGTGCCGCAGTGGGCCCTGGCCGAATCCGACCGGTACCAGGGGCCTGATGCCGCCACGGATCAACCGGCTGTCTGGGTCAACCCGACGGCGCGCCAGGGTCCGGTTCCGTGGCAGCAGCCGGCCCGGCCGCTGCCATCGGCGCGGCACATCTCGGCTACTCGGCCGCAGCTGCAGCCCCGAGGCGGTCCGTCGCCGTTCGGCAAGCTGATGATGCTTGCCGCGATCACGGTCTTGGTGGCCTGGGCCTTCATCTGGCTGGCTCAGCCGCGGCTCGCGTCGGCGGTGCACCCCAGTGGGGCTGCTGCCGGCGCCCCGTTCGACGGTGGATCCACGGCCGAAGGGCTGGGCCACGGCGGGTTTCCGCCGTCGGGCGTCGATGTCGCGGAGTCTCCGCTGGGCGTTCCCGCGCCGCTGTACGAGGAGAGCAATTCGTATCGTTTCCTCGCCTCGCCGTCCGCGGGGCAGGACTACATCGCCTACGACCCGTGCCGCCCGATCCGTTATGTGGTCCGTGCGGCGGGTGCCCCCGCGGGCGGCGCGGATCTGGTCCACCAGGCGGTGGAACGCGTCTCCGCCGCCACCGGGCTGCAGTTCATTTACGAAGGCACCACCAAGGAGCGGCCCACCGAGCGGCGCCCGTCCTATCAGCCCGACCGCTACGGCGAGCGCTGGGCCCCGGTGCTGATTGCCTGGTCCGATCCCGAGCACAGCCCGGCGCTGGCCGGCCCGACCATTGGCCTGGGCGGCAGCGGCTGGGCCTCGCGGGGCGGGGTTTCCGCGTATGTCTCTGGCCAGATAGAACTGGACACCCCGCAATTCCGCCAGCTGCTCGGCACTCCCGCTGGCAAGAATTCCGCCCGGGCCATCATCATGCACGAGCTGGGCCACCTGCTCGGCTTGGACCACGTCGACGACCCCAACCAGCTGATGTATGCGCAGGCCTCGCACGACATCGTGGAATTTGCCGACGGGGACCTCTCCGGCCTGTCGTTGCTGGGCCAGGGCGAGTGCGTTCCCGAGCTATGAGACGTCGCTAGGGGACATCGCTACAGGACGTCCAGGGCCTGGTCCACGGTATCTACCAAATGCACGGAGTCCTCCATGTCGCGCCCGCGAGCCAGCGCCAGCAGCAGCGGCCAGGCCGGCAGCTCCTCGGTCCAGTATTTCCGCCCCACCAGCACCATCGGCGAGAGCGCTTCCGGCGTGGCATAGTAGTTTTCGCAGCCGTCCTGGAAAATCTCCTGCACCGTGCCGCCGGCGCCGGGCAGGAAGACGATGCCGCCGTCACAGCGCTGCAGCAGCACCGCCTCGCGGACGGCATTGCCGAAGTACTTGGCAATGTGGGTGGCGAAGAGGTTCGGCGGTTCGTGGCCATAGTGCCACGTAGGAATGCCCAGATTCACGACGCCGGTGCCCGCCTGTGCGAGTACGTCGGCCGCGGTGCGGGCCCAGTCTGTCACGGACGGCCGGAACCCCGGGACCGCGGCCAGCCGGTTCAGGGCGCCGGCAAATTCGTCGTCGCCGGTCTCGGACAGGTAGGCGCCCAGGTTGGCTGCCTCCATCGCACCGGGTCCGCCGCCGGTCGCCACCGCATAGCCCTCCTCGGCGAGGATCCTGCCCAGCCGCGCGGCGCTGTTGTACGCTGCGCTCCCCCGCGCGGCGGCATGCCCGCCCATCACCCCCACCATCTTGCGGCCGGCAAACACCGTGCCGGCCAGAGCCTCCATCGCGTCACCGACGGCATGGTCGTGCAGGCTCGCCGCCAAGGTGGCATCCAGGTTGCGGCGGGTGGCTGCCCGCGACGACCAGGCGTACACCCGCGCATCCAGCGTCGATTCGTACGGTCCGGTCTCCAGCCCGCTGTAGAGCTCGGCGGCGGTGTAAACCTGGCCGCGGTACGGGTCGAACGGGACGCCGGGCAGCGTCGGGAAGATCAGCGCTCCGTTCAGGTGCAGCCAGTCCTCGGTGGCGGGCTCAAAATCGCAGCCGAGGAACACCGCGCCGGTCGGATCCATGCTGCGCAGGGCGTCGGTGCGCGCCGTGAGGTCCACCGATTGGAAGTGCCAGCCGTTCATCGACGGCAGTCTGCCGGCAGGTTGCTTTCCGGCCTGCCGTGCGCTGGCCCGGCGACCGCCGCCCGGCCGCTGTTCGGCCTCCACCCGTGTGCCGCGCGTTGCCCGGGCGATCAGCCCGTCGAAGTGCTCCAGCGACTCGATCTCGACGACGCGCGGTTCTTGATGTAATGCCGCTGATGCGCCCATCCAGCAAGCATAGTCACCGGGCCCGAGCTGCCCGTCTGGGCAGCCGCCGCCGGAGCGGCTTCACGGGCCCGGGCGGGGTTCCGAGTGTGCCGCCGCCGGACGGCTCCCTGCGCCGCGGTGCGGACACGCCAAGCGTGCCGCCGCCGGAGGGCTGGCGGCACGCTCTGGGACGGGTTCTAGCGTTGGCCGGCTTCGGCTCCGCGCAGGTCCGTGTTCGCCGGTGGGTTGCCCTCGGTCTCGGCGGTGATCATCACGTTCCCCTCCGAAATTGCCTCCGGCATGACATCCGGTTCCAGCGTCGTGGCCAGCGGCTTTTCCACCACGAACAGGCAGAGCACGGTAGCGGCCAGGGCCAGCGGAACCATGTAGAGGAACAGTGGCATCAGGGCTTCGTTGTAGGACGCGACGATGACGTCATGCACGGGTGCCGGGAGGTGCTCCACCATGTCCGGCGTCAGCGAATTGCCGCCGCCGGTGGCTGCGACCGCCGCGGTCGGCAGCCTGTCGGTCAAGAGGTCCACCAGTCGGTGGGCGAACAGGCTGCCCACAACGGCCGAGCCGAGCGTTGCGCCGATCTGGCGGAAGAAGTTGTTGGCCGCCGTCGCCGTGCCCACCTGCCGCAGCGGGAAGGAGTTCTGCACGATGAGCACCAGGATCTGCATGTTCAGGCCCAGGCCAAGACCAAGCAGTCCCAGATAGACGCAGAGCACCCAAACACCGGTATCCGCATGAACAAAGCTCATCAGCAGCAGGGCGACGGCCACGATGGCGGAGCCGGCCACCGGCATCCACTTGTAGCGGCCGGTCTTCGAGACCAGGACGCCGGAGATCATCGAGGAGGCCAGCAGCGCCGCCATCATCGGGATCATCAGCAGGCCGGCTGCGGTAGCAGATACCCCTGTTGCCATCTGGAAATAGGTGGGCATGTAGCCGAGCGCGCCGAACATGGCCACGGAGACAAAGAGGCCCGCGATGGTGGTCATGATGAAGTTGCGGTCGCGGAACATGGACATGGGAATGATCGGTTCGGCCGTCTTCCGCTCCACCAGCACAAACCCGACGGCGGCCAGTACGGTGGCGGCGATCAGCCCGATAATCATCGGATCCGACCAGGCATAGGTGCTGCCGCCCCAACTGCTGACCAGGACCAGTCCGGTGGTGGCGGCCGCCATCAGCAGCATGCCCCAGAGGTCCAGCTTCGGCCGCACCGTGACCGGCCGCGACTTCAGGAAGAACAGTGCGCCGACCAAGGCCAATGCGCCCACGGGGAGATTGATCCAGAAAGCCCAACGCCAGCCCGGCCCCTCGGTGAACCAGCCACCCAGCAGCGGGCCCACCACAGAGGCGAACGCGAAGACGCCACCCATCGCGCCCATATACTTGCCGCGTTCCCGGGCGGGGACCACGTCGGCGATGATGGCCTGCGACAGGATCATCAACCCGCCGCCGCCCAGGCCTTGGACCACGCGGGAGGCAATCAGCCAGCCCATGTCCGGGGCCAGGGCGCCGATCACCGAACCGATCAGGAACACGATGATCGCGCCGACCAGCAGATACTTGCGCCCGATCTGGTCACCCAGCTTGCCGTAGATAGGCATCATGATGGTGGCCGCCAGGATATAGGCGGTGATCACCCAGAGCATCAGGTTGGCGCCATTCAGTTCGCCCACAATGGTGGGCAATGCGGTTGCCAGGATGGTCTGGTTCAGGGCGGCCAGCAACATGGCCATCATCAGCGCAACGAACACCAGCAGCAGGTTGCCATGGCTGTGGCCATGCTGACCCGGCTGGGACGGTGCGGATGCCGCGGGGCGCTGTTGCGCCTGCAGGCTCTCTTTCTTCATTCGGATTCCTTCAGGACTGCGCGCAGCAGGGCCAAGCTATGCTCGAGCGCCTCGGTCTGCGATTCCAGGGTGGGTTGGGACGTGGTTTTTTGAATGGCAAAGCGAAGTGCGGTGCCCGCGGTCAGCACGAGCATGCGGGCAGTGTCTTCGGCGGTGTACTGTCCGCCGACCGGATGTGCGGCCAGGATCCGTTCGGCGTCCGCGAGCCGATCGGACCCGGCGAGCAGTTCGGAGACAGCCGTGGTGACCAGCTGCTCCACCTTGACCACGTACTGGACGCGGCGGTGCAGCAGGTGCGGGTACTTCTGCATGATGCGGTGGCGGGTCGCATCGTCTCCGCCTTGGATGGAGCGGGTGACCGCCAGCATCAGCTTGCCGACTTCGTCCAGCAGGTTCGCTTTCACGTCGAAGGCGGCGAGCATGGCATCGTCCAGCACCGGCTCGCGCAGGCCTAGCACCGCGTCTTCCTTGCATGGAAAGTAGTTAAAGAACGTGCGCGGGGAAACCCCGGCCGCGTCGGCTACCCCGTCAACCGTGACGCTCTCAATTCCGTCTTCCAGCGCCACCTCGGCCGCGGCATCGTGCAGCGCGGCCCAGCACTCGGCGCGCTTCCGCTCACGCAAGGAACTTAGTTGACTCACCGAACCAGTGTGCCAGCGCCCTAAATCATTCACAAGTGCAAACTTGCACTCCTGCAAAAACTTAGACGAACATCACACCCGCCAGAGCCGTCACGGCATGAGTGATTTCACGAGCGGTATCGCTGACGAAGGAGCCCGGACGAACCGCTGCCGGAGGGGATGGGAAATCCCTCAGCGCGCACCAGAACCTGGAACGATCGAGATGCCTCTGCGCGATGGGTCGCATTCATAGGAACGCATCACTAAGCGAGGAAGGAGCGCCAGTGCCTCAGGGGGCGGGCAGTTTTCATAAGCGCGCATCGCCTAATGAGGAATCAGCGGCTCCCAGTGGGATGGGTAGTTTCCATAAGCGCGCATCGCCGTGCGAGGAACGAGCGCGGTGTCTAAGCGCGTTGGAAATTACCCATCCCAATCGACGACTACCGCAACACCACTGTCCGGTTCCCGTGCAGGATCACCCGTCCCTCGCAGTGCCACTTGACCGCATTCGTCAGCGCCTTGCACTCTGTATCGCGGCCCGCTGCCACCAGATCCTCGGGACCGAAAGTGTGGTCCACCTCCACGGTCTGCTGGGCGATGATCGGGCCCTCGTCGAGTTCGGCGTTGACGTAGTGGGCGGTGGCACCGACCGTTTTCACGCCCTTTTCATACGCCTGGTGGTAGGGCTTGGCGCCCTTGAAGCTCGGCAGGAATGAATGGTGGATGTTGATGGTGCGCCCGGTCAGTTCCCGGCTGAGGTGGTCGCTGAGCACCTGCATGTAGCGGGCCAACACCACCAGCTCCACGTCGTGCGCGTCGATCAGCTCCAGCAGCTCGGCTTCGGCGGCAGGTTTCGTTTCCGGCGTGACTGGCACATGGTGGTACGGGATGTTGTGCCATTCCACCAGCCCCTTGTGGTCCAGATGGTTGGAGACGACGGCGACGATCTCCACCGGTAGCTCCCCCATTCTGGAGCGGAACAGCAGGTCGTTCAGGCAGTGCCCGAACTTGGACACCATCACCAGCACCCGCCGCTTGCGGCCCTTCGGTTCCAGCTGCCAGGCCATGCCGTACTGCTCGGCCAGCGGCGCAAAGGCAGCACGCAATTCCTCGGTGGATGTGGCCCCGCCGCTCTGCCCGGCGAAGTCCGTGCGCATGAAGAAATGCCCGGACCGCCGGTCGTCGAACTGCGTGAGCTCCTGGATGGTCTGCCCATATTCCACCAGGAAGCCGGAGACGGCATGCACCAGGCCCAGCCGCTCCGGGCAGTCAAGCGTCAGGATGTGCTCATTGTGGATCGCCATGGTGTTCCCGTTCTCGTTCAGCATTCAATGACGTTCACGGCCAGCCCGCCGCGGGACGTCTCCTTATATTTGGCCTTCATGTCCGCCCCGGTATCGCGCATGGTTTTGATCGCCATGTCCAGCGAGACCCGGTGGTCGCCGTCGCCCGCCAGCGCCAGCCGCGCGGCATTGATGGCCTTCACGCTGGCAATGGCATTTCGCTCGATGCAGGGAATCTGCACCAGCCCGCCCACCGGATCGCAGGTGAGGCCCAGGTTGTGCTCGATGCCCACCTCCGCGGCATTCTCCACCTGCTCGGGAGTCCCCCCGAGCACCGCGCAGAGGGCACCCGCGGCCATCGAACAGGCCGAACCGACCTCGCCCTGGCAGCCGACTTCGGCGCCGGAGATCGAGGCGTTGGTCTTGAACAGGATGCCGATGGCGGCCGCGGTGAGCAGGAAGTCCACCACCGCGTCGTCGTCGGCGCCGGGCACAAACCTGGTGAAGTAGTGCAGCACGGCGGGCAGGATTCCGGCCGCGCCGTTGGTGGGCGCGGTGACAATCCGCCCACCGGAGGCGTTTTCCTCGTTGACCGCCAGCGCGTACAGGTTCACCCATTCCATCGCCCACAGCGGGTCCGCGTCCGGCGTTCCCTCAGCGACACGCGCCGCCTCGGCGGCGCGCAGCCTGCGCCGCAGTCCGGGAGCACGACGGCGGACCAGCAGCGAACCGGGCAGCCTCTCCTCGGTGCGGGTGCAGCCGTTTTCGACGCACTCCTGCATCACCGCCCAGATCCGCAGCAGCGCGGCCCGAAGTTCCGCTTCGCTGCGCCAGGTGAGCTCGTTGGCCAGCATCACGCCGGCAATGGACGTCCCGGCCTCGCGGCAGCGGGCCAGCAGTTCGGCGCCGCTGCTGAACGGATACGGGAGTTGCGCGCCGTCCGCCGCACCGAGCACGGCGGCACCGGCGGCATCCGTCGCCTCAGTGGCAGCGCCCGCGTCGGTCGCCCCGGCGGTTTGCTCGGCCTCCTCGGCCGGCACCACAAATCCGCCGCCCACCGAATAAAAGGAGGATTCGCGCAGCGGCGAGCCACCGGCGTCGTACGCGGTGAAGGTCATCCCATTCGGGTGGGCCGGCAGCGAGCGGCGGCGGTGCAGCACCACGTCCGCGGCCCGGTCGAACTCCACCACGCGCGTGCCGGCCAGGCGCAGCTTCCGCCCGGTCACCGCCTCCTCCACCTGCGCATCCGCGGCACCCGGATCAACCGTCTCCGGGTCCTCGCCTTGCAGGCCCAGGATCACTGCCTTGTCCGATCCGTGGCCGGACCCGGTGGCACCGAGCGAGCCGAACAGCTCCGATTTCACCCGGGCCACTGCCTCCAGCAGCCCGTCGGCCGCGAGCGACTCGGCGAACTGCCGGGCGGCACGCATGGGGCCCACCGTGTGCGACGACGACGGTCCGATGCCGATCGAGAAGAGGTCCAGCGCGCTCAGTGCCATCTCAGTCCACCTCGGGGGCGGCGAACTCAGTCATGGCATCCAGCAGCCAGCGGGCCGTGTAGTCCGCGAACGAGGCCCGCGGCATGATGCGATACACCTGGCCGCCGTCCTGCTCCGCGGTCTGCCACAGCAGCACCGGCACCGGGCCCAGCTGGGTGGTGATCGCGGTACCGGGACGGAAGTTGCGCGGGTGCAGGTCCGCGTGGCAGCCCTTTTCCAGCACCAGCCGTGCCGACGGTCCGGAGAGTTCCAGCGTGGTGCGGTTGGCCGAAAGGTCGACGACGGCGCCGGGCTCACCGCCGAGGGCGGCGGCGAGGTCCGCGGTTACATCCGTTCCTTCGGGCCCGACCAGCAGGAACTCGTCCGGCCCCAGCCACAGGATGGCGGTCGCGTCGGCGCTGCCGGCAACCTCGCCGTGGCCGGCCGGCAACGGGAGCCCGGCTGCGGCTTCAAGCACCTTGGCGCCGGCCGTTCCCGGTTCGGCCCGCAGGCCGACCATGTTCAGGAACGGGATTTCGCGTAGGCTGACGCCTCGTTCGCCGGCAACGGCGCCCTGGCGGATTGCCTCGGTCAAATGCGCCAGCGGGCTGCGGCGCAGTGCTGCAATATCGGTCATGACCTTTTCAGCCATCACGACGGCTCCCTTCGGGGTCGTAGAGTACGGGTTCTGCGATGACGACGTCCACCAGCTGCCCGTTGACGGGAGCCTGCAGTGTCTCGCCCATGCGGTTGCGGCCGTTCTTGATCAGGGCCAGGCCGAAACTGCGGCCCAACGCGGCGCTGTGGTAGCTGGAAGTCACATGTCCCTCCATCGGCACCGGTGCCTCTGCGGGTGCGATGCGCGTGCCTTGGTTGACCAACTGCGCGCCCTCAGGCAGGCGGAACGTTTTGTCCACCGGCAGCACCCCGACCAACTGCTTGCGGTCCTCGCGCTGGTTGTCCACCCGGGTGTAGGAGCGCTTGCCCACGAAGTCCTTGGCCTTGGAGACCACCCATTCCATCCCGGCATCCTGCGGAGTGACCGTGCCGTCCGTGTCCTGGCCGACGATGATGAAGCCCTTCTCCGCACGCAGCACGTGCATGGTCTCGGTGCCGTACGGGGTGATATTGAACTCCGCCCCGGCCTCGGCCACGTCTTCCCAGACCTTCAGCCCGAACCAGGAGGACACATTGATTTCGAATGCCAGCTCGCCGGAGAACGAGATCCGGCAGACGCGGGCCGGGATGCCGGAAGCGAGCGTGGTTTCTTTGAACGCCATGAAGGGGAAGGCGTCGTTGTCCAGGTCCAGCTCGGGCGCCAGCTTGGCGATGACCGCGCGGGACTTCGGGCCCACGACGGCAACCGTGGTGTACTGCTCCGTGACCGAGTTGCAGACGACGTCCAGTTCCGGCCATTCGGTCTGCAACCACTCCTCCAGCCAGTCCAGCACCTTGGCCGCACCGCCGGTGGTGGTCGTCATGAAGTACCGGTCCTCGTCCAGGCGCAGCGTCACGCCGTCGTCGAAGATCATGCCGTCCGGCGTGCACATCAGCCCGTAGCGACCCAGGCCCGGCTTCAGTTTCTTGAACGCGTTGGTGTACATCCGGTTCAGGAATTCGCCGGCATCCTTGCCGCGGATCTCGATCTTGCCCAGCGTGGTCGCATCCATGAAGCCAACGGATTCGCGGACCGCGGCGCATTCGCGCAGCACCGCCGCGTCCATGTCCTCGCCCGGCTGCGGGAAGTACCAAGGCCGCTTCCACTGTCCCACGTCCTCGAACAGGGCGCCGTGGGCGACGTGCCATGGATGGATCGAGGTCAGCCGCGCCGGGTCGAAGAGCTCCCCGCGCTGCCGCCCGGCCAGGGCCGCGAACGCCACCGGAGTGTAGGGGGCGCGGTAGGCGGTAGTGCCGATGCTTCCGACGTCGGGATTGTTCAGTGCCGCGGCGATGACACCGATGGCGTTGACCCCGGAGGTCTTGCCTTGGTCATTGGCGGTGCTGATCGAGGTGTAGCGCTTCACATGCTCCACGCTGCGCATTCCGGCCCCGGTGGAACGCAGCACGTCGGCGACCGTCTGGTCACGCTGGAAGTCCACGAAGTGGTTCTTCCAGCCGGCGGCCTCGCCGCCGGGGGCGGGAACCAGCCACAGCGGCCGGATCGGGCTGACGGTTTCCGCGGCAGCCGCCGGGACCTGCGGGTCCACACTGAAGCCGGCGCGGGTGGCTGCCTCAGCGCCGGCGGCTGCGCCTTCCTGCAGGCTGCCGGCCAGATCCAGGGTGCCGTTGCCGGCTCCGGCGGTCTGCTGGTCCTTCACCGCATGGCCGGGCACGAAGGCCGCCAGGTCATCGTTCCAGGACAGCCGGCGCTCGCGCTGGCTGTGCAGGTGCACCACCGGATTCCAGCCGCCGGAGACCGCCAGCAGGTCAGCGTCGATCGTTTCCGGTTCCCCGGTCAGCTGCCCTTCGGCATCCAAATTGCTGACGACGACGGCGCTGACCCTTCCGCCGTCGTTCTTGCCTTCCGTGTCCACCACGGCACTACCGGTGATCACTCGGGTGCCGGCCGTGCGCACCGTTTCCGCGGCGTCGCCGCCGATCTCGGTACGCGCCTCCACCACGGCGGCGACCTCGATGCCCGCCGCGGACAGGTCGGCGACCAGCTTGTAGGCCGAGTCGTTGTTGGTGGCGACGACCACCTTGTTGCCGGCGGCCACCGCGTACCGGTTCAGGTAGCCGCGCACGGCGGAAGCCAGCATGATGCCCGGGCGGTCGTTGTTCGCGAAGACGATGGGACGCTCGTGCGCGCCGGTGGCGAGCACCACCTGCTGAGCACGAACGTGCCAGATGCGCTCGCGGGAGACACCGGCTCCCAACTCGCCGGCCAAGTGGTCTGTGCGGCGCTGGACGGCCACCACGAAGTTGCTGTCGTAGCTTCCGAACGCAGTGGTGCGGGGCAGGTAGGTCAGCTCTTCGGCGGCGGACAGCTCCCCGACCGTTTGGGCCACCCACTCCTGCGCGGGCAGGCCGTCGATGGTTTCGCCGCGGCCCGACAGCAGGGAGCCGCCGGCCTCGGGCTGCTCATCCATCAAGATCACGCGGGCACCGCTCCGGGCTGCCTCGCGTGCAGCGGCCAGACCGGCCGGGCCGGCGCCGACTACCAGCACGTCGGTATGCACGTACTTGCGGTCGTAGACGGCCTCGTCGGTCCGCGGATCCAACTGGCCCAGGCCGCTTAGCAGCTTGGCGTCCATCCCGTCCGTCAGCTCAAGGGCCGTCGCCGGCAGCATGGACTCGTCAACGTGCCCTGGGTAGCGGGCGCTGACCTTGACCAGGGCGTTGGGCTCTTCCACTCCGGCTGACATGATGCCGCGCGGGCGGCCGAGGTAGAGCGAGTCGCCCACCGTGACCTTGCCGGCCGCCAGCAGCGCGGAGGCCAGGGTGTCTCCGGCGTAGCCCGTGTAGGGTTTGCCGTCGAGCGTGAAGCTCAGCGGCTTGTTCCGGTCGATCCGGGCGGCGGCTCCGGCGGGGGCGGCAAGCCGCTGGGACTGGTTGGCGGGGTTGCTGGGGGCGGTCATTTCGCTCCTCCTTCGGCTGGCTGGGCCTTGGCGCCCGCGAGGCCGCCGAGGTCGATCGGCGGTTGCTCGCCGGGCTTGTACACGGCCTTGAATTCATAGCTGACGGTGTCGCGCACCGCGTTGAACCAGCGCCTGCAGCCGGTGCTGTGCACCCAGCGTTCGGCAAAGAGGCCCTTGGGGTTGGCACGGTAGAAGAGGAACTTGGCCCACTCCGCGTCGCTCAGTTGGTTCGGGTCTGCCGGGTAGGCCACGTGGGCCTGGCCGCCATAGTGGTATTCGGTTTCGTCGCGCGGCCCGCACCAGGGGCATTCGATCAGAAGCATCTTGGTCTTCCTTCCTAGTGGGCCACGGCGGCGGCGCCGTGTTCGTCGATGAGGTGGCCGGTCTCGAACCGGTCCAGGGCGAAGGGAGCGTTCAGCGGGTGCGGCTCATCGGTGGCGATGGTGTGGGCGAACGTGTAGCCGGCGCCCGGTGTGCCCTTGAATCCGCCGGTTCCCCAGCCGCAGTTCACGTAGAGCTGGTCGATCGGCGTTTTGGACACGATCGGCGAGGCGTCCATGGTGGTGTCGACGATGCCGCCCCAGGTCCGCAGCACGTGGGCGCGGGCGAAAATCGGGAAGAGTTCGACGGCGGCCGCCATCTGCTCCTCGATGACGTGGAAAGCGCCGCGCTGGCCGTACCCGTTGTAGGTGTCGATGCCCGCCCCCATGACCAGTTCGCCCTTGTGCGCCTGGGAAACGTAGACGTGGACGTGATTGGACATGACCACCGTGGGGTGGACCGGCTCGTGCAGCTCGGAAACCAGCGCCTGCAGCGGGTGGGACTGGATGGGCAGCTCGAAGCCGGCCAGTTCGGCCAGTACCGAGCTGTGTCCCGCGCCGGCCAGGCCCACCTTGCCAGCGTTGATCCGGCCGCGGCTGGTCTCGACGCCAACAACCCTGTCGCCGTCCTTGATGAATCCGGTGACCTCGCAGTTCTGGATGATATCCACGCCCATTTCGTCGCACTTGCGGGCGAAGGCCCAGGCCACGTGGTCGTGCTTGGCGATGCCGGCGCGGGGCTGGTAGGTGGCGCCCATCACCGGGTAGCGGATGTTGTCCCCGGTGTTGATGATGGGGCACAGCTCCTTGATCTGGTCCGGGGTAATCCACTCCGCGTCCACGCCGTTGAGCTGGTTGGCGTTCACCCGGCGGATGCTCTCGCGCACATCCTGCAGGGTGTGCGCCAGGTTCATCACGCCGCGCTGGGAGAAGAGGAAATCGTAGTCGAGCTCCTCCGGCAGTTGCTCCCAGAGTTTGAGCGAGTGCTCGTAGATTCCCGCGCTCTCGTCCCACAGATAGTTGGAGCGGATGATGGTGGTGTTGCGGGCCATGTTGCCGCCGGCCAACCAGCCGCGCTCCAGCACCGCGATGTTGGTCATGCCATGGTTTTTGGCCAGGTAGTAGGCGGTGGCCAGGCCGTGGCCGCCGCCGCCGACGATTACGGCGTCGTAGGAGGATTTCGGCTCCGGATTCCGCCAGAGGAAATCGGGATGCTCGGGCAGCAGATCGGCCATTATTCGGCTCCGTTCGGCTCGGCGTTCAGGTTGGGGTACAGCGGGAACTTCTCCGCCAGCACGGCGACGCGGCTGCGCAGTTCGGCCAGCAGGTCCGCGGCGGGTTCGCGGCTCAGAGCGGTGGCGATGATGTCGGCCACCTCGGTAAATTCGGCGGCACCGAAGCCGCGGGTGGCCAGCGCCGGGGTGCCGATCCGCAGGCCGGAGGAGACCATCGGCGGGCGCGGGTCGAAGGGCACTGCGTTGCGGTTCACCGTGATGCCGATGGAGTGCAGCCGGTCCTCGGCCTGCTGGCCATCCAGTTCCGAGTGGCGCAGGTCCACCAGGACCAGGTGCACGTCGGTGCCGCCGCTGACCAGGCTGATGCCGGCGGCTGCAACGTCGTCGGCCAGCAGGCGCTCGGCCAGCAACTGCGAGCCTTCCAGCGTGCGGCGCTGCCGGTCGGCGAACTCGTCGGAGGCAGCGAATTTGAAGGCCACGGCCTTGGCCGCCACGACGTGCTCCAGCGGGCCGCCCTGCTGGCCGGGGAACACGGCCGAATTGATCTTCTTGGCCAGCTCCTGCTTCGAGAGGATGACTCCCCCGCGCGGGCCGCCCAGCGTCTTGTGCGTGGTGGTGGTGACGACGTCGGCGTAAGGCACCGGGTTCGGGTGCAGTCCGGCGGCGACGAGTCCGGCGAAGTGCGCCATGTCCACCATCAGGTAGGCGCCGACCTTGTCCGCGATGCGGCGGAACGCTTCGAAATCCAGCTGCCGGGTGTAGGCGGACCAGCCGGCCACAATCAGCTTCGGTTCGTGCTCGACGGCGAGCCGCTCCACTTCCGCCATGTCGATCTGGTGGTCGGACTCGGAGACCCCGTAGGAAACCACGTTGTAGAGCTTGCCGGAGAAGTTGATCTTCATGCCGTGGGTCAGGTGGCCGCCGTGCGCCAGATTGAGACCCAGGATGGTGTCGCCGGGCGTGAGCAACGCGAACATCGCCGCCGCGTTAGCCTGGGCGCCGGAGTGCGGCTGCACGTTGGCCGCCTCTGCCCCGAAAAGTTCCTTCACCCGGTCGATGGCCAGCTGCTCGATCACGTCAACGTGCTCGCAGCCGCCGTAGTAGCGCCGGCCCGGGTAGCCCTCGGCGTACTTGTTGGTCAGCACCGAACCTTGGGCTTCCATCACGGCCTGGGGCGCGAAGTTCTCCGACGCGATCATCTCCAGCGTGGACTGCTGGCGTTCCAGCTCGCGGCCAATGGCTGCGGCAACCTCGGGATCCGCGGCTGCCAAGGTGGCGGAAAGGGTGTTCACCATCCGATAACTCCTTTGAAGAAACTGATCCGTCACGACTAATGTGTGACTGATATATCAGAACTGGTTGTAATAGTATGATGGACATCACAGCGAGTCAAGAGGTTTGTTTAGCGGCCGATCGATCCGCCCGACCACCCAGGCCCCGACCCAGCAAGGAGCACCATGAGCATCACCGCCGAAACCGATGCCGGCACCGATTCCCTGTCGCTGGCGGAACAGGCCTACCGGGCCTTGCGGGACAAGCTGATCATGCTGGACATCCGGCCCGGCGCTCCGATCAACGACGGCCAACTGGCGGCCCAGCTGGGCTTCGGCCGCACCCCCGTGCGTGAGGCCCTGAAGAAACTGGAGATCGACCACCTGGTGATCTCCTATCCGCGGCGCGGCACCTTCGCCACCATCGTCGACATCACCGAACTGGCCGCGGTCTCGGAACTACGCCGCGTGCTGGAACCCCTCGCCGCCCGCAAGGCGGCGGAATCCGCCGGCGCAACCATGCGCGCGGAACTCTCGCAGCTGGCTCGGGAAATCGAGAAGCTCGACGACGACCGGCCGGAAAAGCATGACCTGATGCGCTACGACCTCAGTGTGCACCGGGCCATCTACCGCGCCGCCGGCAATCCGCACCTGGAGGACACACTGATCCGACTGGATAACCTGGCCACCCGGATCTGGTGCCTGGTGCTGGACAAGGTGCCGTCCGTCGCCGGCCACATCACCGAGCACGTGGAACTGCTGGACGCAATCGTCGACGGCGATGCGGACCGCGCATCCAGCCTCGCTTTGGAACACATCACCAGCTTCGAAACAACCATCCGCGCCGTACTGTAGCCGCCAGCGTGCTCCGGTGAACAGACGGCGCTCGCTGCGAAACGTTTAACAAATGGCCGCGGCATCGGAACTGCGCCGCGTGCTGGAACCCAACCCCTCGCCGCCCGCAAAGCCGCGGAATCCGCCGGCCCAGCGATTCGCGCGGAACTCTCGCAGCTGGCCCGGGAGATCGAGAAGCTCGACGACGACCGGCCGGAAAAGCATGACCTGATGCGCTACGACCTCAGCGTGCACCGGGCCATCTAAAGTGCATCAGCCTCGCCTTGGAACACCTCACCAGCTTCGAAAAACCATCCGCGCCAAGCTTGTAGCCGGCGGCGGGCGCATTAGCGCACTGAAATATTCTTCTTGACTGTGATGACTATCACTGTATGCTTTGCTGCAACTGTGTTGCCGTAAATGCAACAGCGCTTCGGGCACAGCCCTACTTACCTGTTAGAGCCCATCTCAGCCGACCAGCCTTGGTCGCCCACTGAAAGAGACGACGCTGGCATGTCCGTTCATGAGCAAGAAAAGTCCAATGGCGCCACCACCCCTCGTACTAGCCGTGAAGACAAAGAAGTCGCCACTTCCGACCAGGTCGAGGCTCCAGCCGCCGACGGGAATCAACAAGAAGCACGCAAGGTCGAACTCCCCCGCTTCCGGGGGCGGCTGATCCCGCCGCTCGACCGGGCGATCATTAAAATCCTGCCGCCCGTCCTGATCATCGCCCTCATCATCACTGTCACAGTGAATCCGAGCGGCGCGGCCGAGGTCATCAACCAACTTCGAACCTTCGTCACCTCCGGGTTCACCTGGCTCTTTATCCTTTACTCACTCATCGCCGTGGCCGTCTGTGTATGGCTGTCCGTCAGCCGCGTCGGCAAGATCCGATTGGGCGGGCCAAAGGCTAAGCCTGAGCACAACAATTTCGCGTGGTACTCCATGCTCTTTGCCTGCGGTCAAGGGATTGGGCTCATCTTCTGGTCGGTGGCCCAGCCCATCATGATGCGCGAAGAAAGCCCCGTTGTCCCGGCCGCCGGCGGCGAAGGCGGCATGGTTTGGACGTACTTCCACTGGGGGCTCACCGCCTGGGCGATGTACTGTGTCGTTGCTGTCTGCCTCGCCTACTCGCATCACAACCTTGGCAAAACGCTGACCTTCCGCGAGGCAACGGTGGACATTCTGCCCAAGAAGGCGCAGCGCAGCGCCGGCGTGGTCGTTGAACTGCTCGCCATCATGGCCACCGTACTCGGCCTCGCCACCTCCTTCGGGTTCGCTGCGCTCCAGTTCACTTCGGGCCTGGCATCCTTCACCGGACTGGCCTCCGGACCGGCCCTGTGGATCGCCGTCATCGTCGCCCTGGGCGGCCTGACCGCGGTCTCGGCTTTCCTCGGCGTCAACAAAGGTATGAAGCGCATCAGCGAAACCAACTCCATCCTGAGCATTGTGCTGATGGTCGGCGTCTTCATCTTCGGCCCTACCGTGTTCATCATCTCGAACATGTCCCAGACCTTCGGCTCGTTCTTCTACAACTTCCTGCCGATGAGCTTCTGGACTGATGCGCCGACTTCGGCCGCACCCCTGGAATCTTGGCAGGACAGCTGGAACGGCTGGTGGACCGTCTTTATCTGGTGCTGGGTCATCGCCTTCTCGCCGTTCGTCGCTGGATTCATCGCCCGCATTTCCCGCGGGCGCACGATTCGCGAATTCGTCATCGGCGTCACCGTCGTCCCCTCACTCATCGTGATGGTCTGGGTCGGTATTCTCGGCTCCGCTGCTATCCACTACGACAACGAATCCGAAGGCTCTATTTCGGCCGACGTCGCCGCGGACACCTCCAGCGGCCTGTTCTCCATGCTCAACGCGGTGCCAGTTATCGGCGGCCTTCTCCTGGTGGTCGCCACGATCCTGGTGGCGACCTACTACATCACGAGCCTCGATTCCGGGGCCTATGCTCTGGCGGAGTTCGTTTCGGCGCCGAAGAAGTCGGGACCCTGGTTCCGGGTGGTGTTGGTGGCCAGCATCGCCGCTGTGGCGCTGATCCTGCTGTCCCTTGGTGGCACCGCCGTCGTCGATACAGTCCAGACCGGCACGATCATCGGCGGTTTCCCCTTCGCCTTCGTCATTCTCCTGATGATCGCCAACCTCATTCGGCGTCTGCGGCTTCGGAACAAAGAAGTAAAGCGGCTGGAGAAAGAAATCAACGACCCGAACCATCGCGTCGAAGACGACTTCGTCGACGCGGATGGCCTGCCCACGCGGCAGATCGACTAGCACCGCTACCGCAATGACGAGGCGCGGCCCCAAAGGCCGCGCCTCGTTCGCACACCATCAAGGAGGCATGACATGAACCCTCACCCGCGGGCGGCCATCCAGCCGTCCAGCGTCCACTTGTCCGAAATCGACGCGCACACCTTCGCGGCGTGGCTCGATGCCGGCACCCATGGCGTAGTCCTGGTCCCGATCGGAGCCCTGGAGCAGCATGGCCCCCATCTCCCCCTGGGCACGGATGCGCTCCTTTCGACGTCAATCGCTGCAGCGGTGGCAGAGACAACCGGCGCACTGGTCGCACAACCCGTCACGTACGGCTACAAGTCACAACAAAAGTCCGGCGGCGGAAACCATCTGCCCGGCACCACGAGCCTTGATGCTGCCACGCTGATCGGCCTGACCCGGTGCCTAACGACATCGCTCTTCAAACAGGGGGCACGCCACGTCGTCTTCGTCAACGGCCACTTCGAGAACTATCAGTTCCTCTACGAAGGGATCGATCTCGCGTTGACCGACCTAGGCATCAGCTCGGGCGATGACCGAAGCGTCCTCCTGCTGTCCTACTGGGACTATGTTGCGAGCGAGACGTTGGAGTCCGTCTATCCGGATGGGTTCCCGGGCTGGGAGATCGAGCACGGCGGCGTGTTGGAAACCTCACTCATGCTCCACTTACAGCCTGGATTGGTGAATCTGGAACGAAGCGTCGACCATCCGCCCGCCGACTTGCCGAAGTTCGACCGCCTGCCGGTGGTCCCTTCGCGGACTCCGGCCACCGGCTGCCTCTCCTCGCCGAAGGGCTCCGACGCAGACAAGGGCAAGCTCCTTTTCGAGCAGGTCGTGGACACGCTCTCCCAAGACCTCGCCCGCGAACTCGGTCTGGAGCGATAACCAGCCGAATGACAGCAGCTCACTCTTGACGTGGGCCACGCCACACGAAATACTGATGCAACAGCGTTGCACTGAATGCAACGCACTCTCCACAGAACAAGCACTGGGTACGCATTACGCAGCTGCTCCAGTTTCTTTCCTTGCCCTTGGCCACCCTTCCAGAAGGAGTCAATATGTCCATCGCAGCTTCCACCCCGAATTCAGTTTCCGAACTCGAGCGCCTGAAAGTCCTGCACAACGGAGAAAAGCAGCAACTGACCTTCTCCGATGCAGAGTTCGAACGCCGCCTGACCGGGCTGCGCACCATCATGGCCGCCAAAGAACTCGACGCCGTCATCCTGACCAGCTACCACGGCATCAAGTACTACTCCGACTTCCTCTACACCACCTTCGGCCGCAACTACGCCCTGGTGGTCACCGCCGACGACTCGGTCACCGTCACCGCGAACATCGACGCCGGCATGCCCTGGCGCACCAGCTACGGCGAGAACATCGTCTACACCGACTGGCGGCGGGACAACTTCTACTACGGCCTGCAGGAAGCCCTGCGCCAGCGCGGCGTCAGCGCCCGCCGCCTCGGCGTCGAGGACGACGCACTGCCGCTGATGACCCGCCAGCGCATCCAGGCCGCCTTCGACGGCGCCGAACTGCTCGACGTCTCCCAGGACGCCATGCGCCAGCGGATGATCAAGTCGGCCGAGGAAATCGAAGTCATCAAGCACGGCGCCCGGATCGGCGACCTCGGCGGCGAAGCCATCAAGGCCGCCATCCGCGAAGGCATCAGCGAATACGAAGTGGCACTGATCGGCACCGAAGCCATGGTCCACGAGATCGCCCGCACCTTCCCGCACCGCGAAGTCCGCGACACCTGGGTCTGGTTCCAGTCCGGCATCAACACCGACGGCGCACACAACTGGGCCACCACCCGCAAACTGCAGCGCGGCGACATCCTGTCCCTGAACTGCTTCCCGATGACCTCCGGCTACTACACCGCCCTGGAGAGGACCCTGTTCCTGGGCGAGCCGGACCAGCGCTCCCTGGAACTGTGGAACGTCAACGTGGAGGTCCACCGCCGCGGCCTGGAACTGATCAAGCCCGGCGCCGTCTGCAAGGACATCGCCGCGGAACTGAACGAGATCTACATCGGCCACGGCCTGCTGCCCAACCGCACCTTCGGCTACGGCCACTCCTTCGGCGTCCTCTCGCACTACTACGGACGCGAAGCCGGCCTGGAACTGCGCGAGGACATCGACACCGTCCTGGAACCGGGCATGGTCGTTTCGATGGAACCGATGATCACCGTCGCCGACGGCGAGCCCGGTGCCGGCGGCTACCGCGAACACGACATCCTCGTGATCGGCGAAAACACCGTCGAAAACATCACCAAATTCGGCTTCGGCCCGGAAAACAACATCATCCAGGCCTGATTCGCTGAAGGAAATCTCAAGGTGTGCGGCGCGGCCGGAACCGGCGGCGCCGCACACACCGTTTGATCCGCCAGAATGGGTTGCACGATGACTGACATTCGAGATACCACCAGCCACAAGGCCCAGGCGGGCACCCCGGACTCCCGGGGAGCCTCCGTCATCCTTAATGCCATCCAGGTGATGCGCTGCTTCAGCGTAGAGACTCCCTTGCTTGGCGTGACCGAAATCGCCACTCGCGTAGGCCTGCACAAGAGCACGGTGTCCCGCATCTTGGCCACCCTGGAGCAGGAGGACTTGGTGGAGCGGGATTCGTCCACCCGCCGCTTCAAGCTCGGCCTTGGGCTGATAGCGGTCACCGGTCCTTTGCTCGCCGACCTGGACGTGCGTCGTGCGGCGTATCCGGTATTGCAGGATCTCACCGAGCGCACCGGCGAAACCGCTGCCCTGATGGTCTGGAACGGCAACCAATCAGTCTGTGTCGAACAGATCGCCAGCCCACAGCAGGTCAAACACACTACGCCGCTGGGTACCAGGTACAACACCGCGCTCAGCTCCTCGGTCCAGATCTTCTTGGCTCAAGCCGGGATCGAGGCTGCCCGAAGCATGATTTCCGACGGGACGGTCATCCTCCCAGACACCACTCCAGCGGCCCTGGACGCCTATGCCAACCGGCTCAGGGAGGTGTCCGCCCAAGGTTTGGCTGTCAATTACGGCGAAACGTCAGCCCAAGAAGTCGGCGTGGCCGCCCCCGTCTTTGACCACAGAGGCGATCTCGCCGCCTGCGTCATGCTCGCGGCACCCCGTTTCCGCATCTCAGAAGAAGTGCTGAGCACTCTCACCAAAGCCTGCAAGCGTGCTGCTTCCGACGTGACCGTTCGACTCGGCGGACAACCTGGCGCCTGACGCCGCGAGCGCCGCCGGGCTTGCCGTGAGCTGATCGCCAGTTTCGAAATGCCCATCCGCGCGGTGCTGTAGCCCCATGGCACTTAGATGCCGGCGTCTACCGGCGACGGATTCTTCGCCAAGTGGACTGCCAAATAGAGTCCGGACATTTTCGCGCTGCCGCGCGGGTCGCCGCCGATCAGTTCGAAAATTTTGCGCAGCCGCTTGTGCAAGGTTTGGCGCTCGATGAAGAGTGCCCGGGCAGCTGCGGCAGAATTGCATCCGCTGATTAGCCAAGCATCGAGCGTACCGAGCATCCGAGTTCCCCGCCTACGGTCATAGTCCAGCAGTTCTCCCAGCAACTCCTGGGTGATGCGTGCGCCCACCGGCCCGGACAGCTCGCGGGCCGCCAGCCGTTCAAGGAGGAAGTCCTCGCAGTCGCGGAAATTGGATTCCAAATCGTCGGGGGCCCCGACGGCTTGGGTGAGACGGGCTTCAACCAGCGACGCGTGAGCATGCAGCGGGGTGGCCATCGTTGGCCCCATGGCCCCAGCCACCGCCAGACCGCGGAGGTCGGCACGCAACCCTTCCAGAAGTTCCCGCCGCTCCTGGCGCGTCCCGCTGATACTGAGCTGGACCATGGCCCACAGGCTTTCACCGTCAAGATAAGTCAGGGCGTCGGGACATCGGGCCCGGAGTATCTTTTCTGCGACACCCCGCACGCTGCTCAGCCCGATCCGGCGAAACACCATAACGAAGGCCGGCTGGGTGGTCGATACACCTGCCGCTGTGCACAATTCATGGATCTGCGAAGCGCCGGCCCCGCTGACGACTGCCCGCATCAGAGCCGTGTGCGCAATCTGCTGCGCCGTCGGCCGGTGCTGCTGGGATACGGCCAGCGCCAGAATGCTGCCGATCCGCTCCCCCACCGTCTTCAACAACTCCGGTGGGACATCCTGCCGGCTTTGGAGCCGCAACCGAGCGGACACCAGGCTGCCAACAAAAATGTCGGACTCCACGTCGACCGAGGTCGAATCGGGAGGAAAGCCGCCGGCGAACTCCAAGACGCTTCCACTGGGATCCAGCAACTCCACCTCGATCCGCAACGACTGCGAGACGATTTCGATCAAGGGGCTCAGTGCTGGCCCGGACGAGGCGAGGTGCTCCGCCAGGCGCTGCGAGATGGAGTCCGCGGTCTGCAGCGCCGTGACGTGTTCGGACACGACTTTCCGGTTGACCTCCTCGGCAATCTCCACAAAGGGGACCACCCGCCGCAACTCGATCAGCGGCAACCCCACCTCCTCGGCCGCCTCGACGAGTTCGGCGGACAGGGAGCGGCCAGAACCCGCTGTCTGAATCGCTAAGGCAGTCACATGCCGCGCGGCCAGGCTCCGGACGTACTCATGTTGTGCGGCAGGCCTGAGGTTCAGCAGGGCATCTCCGCCGCTGAGAAGCAGCTCCTGTCCACGCAGGAGCGGCGCTATTTCGAGGACTTCGCTCGAATGGACCCATCTCACCGTGCCCGTAGGAATCAACGCTTCGCCCGCGCGTACCAGCGCACTGGCCCGCTTCATCACGTCGAGCTCCAGTACGTCCGACAAGTTAACGACCATTGAAATTCTCACCTTTAGGCGCTGTGGGGCGAATCGCAAGCGACAGAGTGTCACCGGATTGGCCTCCAAGTGGTTACCATCCGAATATACGCTGTGAGCCGCATCACCCCTACTCTGGATTCAGGCCTGCTCCGCTTCCCGCTCTAATTCCCTAGGAGAACAGCCATGAGCCAGCGATCCGCCACCAAATCCGAACAAAGCACCCAGCACGTAGAAGATATCCTTCAGCCGGTTCCAGAATCGGCCCGCACCACCAAGCTCTCCGGCCAGTTCTGGATTTGGGCAGGCGCCAACGTTGCGCCGATCAACTGGATCCTCGGCGCGCTGGGCATCAGTCTTGGCCTCAGCTTGGCCGATACGCTCACCGTGCTGATCGCCGGCAATGTGATCGGCATGCTGGGGTTTGGCTTCTTTGTCGTCCTGGGGCAGCGCACCGGCGCCACCGGCATGCTCCTGGCCCGTGGGGCTTTTGGACGCCGCGGCGCCTACTTGCCGGCGGCCATCCAAGCCGTGATCGCGATTGGCTGGTCGGCAGTCAACACCTGGGTGATCCTGGATCTCATCATGGCCTTGTTCGGAATGATCGGCTGGGTGGACCCCGCGCAATCGAATATGGGTTGGCGGATCGCCACAGCGTCCGTGATCATGGGAATTCAGGTGGCGATTTGCTACCGCGGCTACCGGGCCATCGCCCGCTTCGAGCGCATCACCATGCCGCCGACCGTGCTGGTGCTGATCGCCATGTCGATCGTGGCCTGGACCCAGCTCGACATCGACTGGTCCTATCAGGGCCCGGTCGGTGAGGTGCTCACCGGAATGCCCCGGATCGCCGCCATGTCGTCCATCATGACCGCCATCGGCATCGGCTGGGGTATCGGCTGGTTCACCTACGCCCCTGATTACTCCCGCTTCGTCAGCAAGAAGATCCGCCCGTCCAGGCTCTACATTGTCAGCGTCCTGGGCCAGTTCCTCCCGGTTGTCTGGCTCGGTGTGCTCGGTGCAAGCCTGGCCACGAAGAACGGCAGCGCCGATCCGGGCCAACTGATCGTCGAAAACTACGGCGCTTTCGCGATCCCGGTCATCCTGCTGGTCATCCACGGCCCCATCGCCACAAATATCATCAACATGTACACCTTCAGCGTCGCCACGCAAGCGCTGGACATCAAGGTCTCCCGCAAGAAGCTTTCCATCCTGGTGGGTTGCCTCGCCATGGCGGCGGTCATCGGCTTCATGTTCGCAACCGACTTTGCCCACCTGCTGCACAACTGGATCATTGCGATCGCAGCCTGGGTCGCCACCTGGGGCGGCATCATGGCGGTGCACTACTTCGTTTTCGAGCGCCGCCACAGGAACTTCAGCTACCTGTTCCGCTCACCTGAGGACACCCAGCTCAAGGCCTTCAACCCGTCAGCCTTCATCGCTTTCTTTGCCGGCATCTTCATGACCTGGATGTGCATGTACGGCTCCGTCCCCGTTCTGCAGGGACCGCTCGCCACCGCCGTCGGCGGCATTGATTTCTCCTGGTTGGGCGGAACGGTGACCGCTGCGGGTGTCTACTTCGTCCTCGGCTACCCCCGGTTCAAGTCACGCATCGCCGCCGGCATCCCGCTTGGCCTCAAGGACAGCAGTTCCGACGAGGAGTTCCTGAAGATCCACGGAAGCTGCGAAACAGCCTTGACGGAAGTTGAAGAAGCTGCCGGCACCGACCTTCCTCCGGTTCCCGAGAACCGGGCGACTGTACCCACCCCTTAAGACCACCACGACTACCTGTAAGAACAGCACCAAAGGAGAACCCATGACCATCGCCCCCAGCTCAGCGAACAGCGTTTCCGAACTCGAGCGCCTGAAAGTCCTGCACAACGGAGAAAAGCAGCAACTGACCTTCTCCGATGCAGAGTTCGAACGCCGCCTGACCGGGCTGCGCACCATCATGGCCGCCAAAGAACTCGACGCCGTCATCCTGACCAGCTACCACGGCATCAAGTACTACTCCGACTTCCTCTACACCACCTTCGGCCGCAACTACGCCCTGGTGGTCACCGCCGACGACTCGGTCACCGTCACCGCGAACATCGACGCCGGCATGCCCTGGCGCACCAGCTACGGCGAGAACATCGTCTACACCGACTGGCGCCGCGACAACTTCTACTACGGCCTGCAGGAAGCCCTGCGCCAGCGCGGCGTCAGCGCCCGCCGCCTCGGCGTCGAGGACGACGCCCTGCCGCTGATGACCCGCCAGCGCATCCAGGCCGCCTTCGACGGCGCCGAACTGCTCGACGTCTCCCAGGACGCCATGCGCCAGCGGATGATCAAGTCGGCCGAGGAAATCGAAGTCATCAAACACGGCGCCCGGATCGGCGACCTCGGCGGCGAAGCCATCAAAGCCGCCATCCGCGAAGGCATCAGCGAATACGAAGTGGCACTGATCGGCACCGAAGCCATGGTCCACGAGATCGCCCGCACCTTCCCGCACCGCGAAGTCCGCGACACCTGGGTCTGGTTCCAGTCCGGCATCAACACCGACGGCGCACACAACTGGGCCACCACCCGCAAACTGCAGCGCGGCGACATCCTGTCCCTGAACTGCTTCCCGATGACCTCCGGCTACTACACCGCACTGGAGAGGACCCTGTTCCTGGGCGAGCCGGACCAGCGCTCCCTGGAACTGTGGAACGTCAACGTGGAAGTCCACCGCCGCGGCCTGGAACTGATCAAGCCCGGCGCCGTCTGCAAGGACATCGCCGCCGAGCTGAACGAGATCTACATCGGCCACGGCCTGCTGCCCAACCGCACCTTCGGCTACGGCCACTCCTTCGGCGTCCTCTCGCACTACTACGGACGCGAAGCCGGCCTGGAACTGCGCGAGGACATCGACACCGTCCTGGAACCGGGCATGGTCGTTTCGATGGAACCGATGATCACCGTCGCCGACGGCGAGCCCGGTGCCGGCGGCTACCGCGAACACGACATCCTCGTGATCGGCGAAAACACCGTCGAAAACATCACCAAATTCGGCTTCGGCCCGGAAAACAACATCATCCAGGCCTGACCCAAACCTCGCTGTGGCGGGACCACCCGGTCCCGCCACAGCAACACCCTATCTACGGCATTCACAGGACCTGCCCTCGCGGCCGGACCAGCTACCACGATCTTGGAGACAGCATGCGCACCAGCGTGTACATGGAAGAACTCGACGCCTTTACCTATCGCGAACGCATCAGCCAGGACAACGCCGTGGTGCTCATACCCGTTGGGTCCATCGAACAGCACGGCCCGCACATGCCGCTCAACGTCGATGTGCTCCTCTCCAAGGCCCTGGCCGGAGCCACCGCGGAGGCGATCGACGGAGTGGTCGCCGCACCGGTGGTCTACGGCTACAAGTCCCAACAGCGTTCAGGGGGCGGCAACCATCTGCCTGGCACCACCAGCCTGGACGCCTCCACCATGATTGCCATCGCGAAGACGCTGACGCTGGAATTCGCCCGGCACGGCGCCCGGAACATCGCCTTCATCAACGGCCATTTCGAGAATTACCAGTTCCTGTATGAAGGCGTCGATCTGGCACTTCGCGAGCTGCACCAAAGCGGCATCGACGACGCCAAAGTGGTCCTGCTCTCCTACTGGGACTTTGTTGACGACGCCACCATCGCCGAGCTGTACCCGAACGGCTTCACCGGCTGGGACCTGGAACACGGCGGTGTCCTGGAGACGTCGCTGATGCTGCACTTGTACCCGGAGCGGGTCCGGATGGACAAGGTGGTCGATGCGCCGCCCGCCGTCCTGCCCAACTACGACGTCCTGCCGGTCAGGCCCGAACTGACTCCGGCTTCCGGCTGCCTCTCCTCCGCGGCCGAGGCGACGGCGGCGAAGGGCATCATCCTGCTGGAGCGAGCCTCCGCCGGTATGGCCGCCGCCCTCACCCTCGAGTTTCCCGGCGCGGCACCGCAGCCCGCCGCCCAGTCTGAACCCGAGTCCGTCGGCGTACTCTGAAACCATGCTGGAACGACGCGGCGATTATGCCTTCGACTACAACCTCCACGGCGGCACGGCACCGGTGACGATGCAGTGGCTGTTCCACGAACAGTCCCGCCTGCCGGTGGCCGTGCAGACGTGGGAACTGCCGCCGGGCGGAACCGAAGGCATGCATTCCCATCCGGACGGCAGCCGCGCGCTCGAGGAACTCTATGTGGTGATGGAGGGGACTGCGCGGATGACGGTGGACGGCCGGATCCACGATGTCGCCGCCGGCGACGCGGTACTCGCGCCGGTGGGCTCGGAACACGATCTGGCCAATACCGGCACCGGCCCGCTGCGCGTGCTGGTCGTCTGGGGAGAGCCCGGCACGGCCGACTACACGTCATTCGGTTCACACCGCTCGGCGAAGGCGGCCCGTGCCGGCGACGCCCCCACCGGCTAGGCGACGCTCCCTGCCATGCCCCAACAGCGTCGATCCGGACGGAATTTGAGACTATGGTCCCATGGCTGAACCTGAAGAGCTCGACGACGAGGCATCACCGGACAACCTGAACCGGGGAGTGCAGTCCGTGGACCGCGCCATCACCGTGCTGGAAATCCTCGCCCGGCGCGGGGAATCCGGGGTCAGCGACATCGCCGAGGAAATGGGCGTCCACAAGTCCACCGCCTCACGGCTGCTGGCGTCGCTGGACCACCGGGGCATGGTCCAGCAGAACACCGAGCGCGGAAAGTACCAGTTGGGGTTCGGCATTTTGCGGCTGGCCAATTCCATTCCCGGGAACCTGAGCCTGGTCCGCGAGGCCCGGCCGGTGCTGGAGCAACTGGCTGAACAGTACAAGGAAACCGTGAACCTGGCGGTGCTGCGTTCCAACTTTGCCGTCAACGTGGACCAGGCCCGGGGCACCTCCACGCTGGCGATGTCCGACTGGATCGGCAGCCTGACGCCCCTGCACGCCACCTCCAGCGGCAAGGTGCTGCTGGCCGGGCTCAGCTCGGAAGACCGGTTGAAGATCATCAAGCAGACCCGGCTGCCGGCGCTGACGGCCAAGACCATCACGTCCCGGCAGAAGCTGGAAAAAGAACTGCTGCAGGTCTCCGCCAACGGTTACGCCGTTGTTCAGGAAGAATTCGAGATCGGCCTCAACTCCATTGCCGTCCCGGTCTGGGACCACTTGGGATCCGTGATCGGTTCCGTCAGCATTTCCGGTCCCGCATTCCGGTTCAAGCCCCAGGAGATGCCCGGCTTGATCGAGGACATCAAGCAGGCCGGGCAGGACATCAGCGCCCGGATGGGCTACTCCCGGGACAGCTGAACGCAGCCGGCGTGCTGCCGTCCCATTGACGACGACGACGGCGGCCGGCTTCCCATGATTGACTTCGGCCGCCGTCAGTTGACGACGCGGCCGTCAGCTGACCACGCCGGCGGCCGGCTCGGCCAGCCGGGCCGTGACCCATTCATGGAACGCGCTGATGTGATGTTCGCTGGGAACCAGCACGCCGCCCTTGGCGTAGATCTTCGAACTCATCGCCGGCTGGCAGCGTTCGCAGGCATCGAAGTCCTGCTGGTTGACCCGGTGGAACAGTTCCACTGATGCCGTGAGGTCCCTGCCTTCTTCCACCACGCTGGGCATGTACAGCCAGTCGCATTCCACCACAGTCCGGTCGGCGGCCAGCGGAAACATCCGGTGGATAATCACGTGGTCGGGCACCAGGTTGACGAAGACCGTTGGTTTGATGGTGATGGCGTAGTAGCGCCGGTCCTGGTCCTCGCTGATGCCCGGTATGCGTTCCAGCCCTTCGGAGCCGTCCACGGTGAAGCCCTGGATGTCCTCGCCGAACTCCGCGCCGTGCCCCACGAAGTATTGCGCGGCCAGCCCGTCGGCGAATTCGGGCAGGACTTCCGTCAGCTCCGGATGGATGGTGGCGCAGTGGTAGCACTCCATGAAGTTCTCGATGATGAGCTTCCAGTTGGCCTTCACGTCGTAGCTGATCCTCCGGCCCAGGCTGAGGTTGGCGATGTCGTAGCCGGCGATCGCCCCGGCGTCGCCCAACCGCTCTTCGATCGCTCCGACCACATCGTCATCGAAGGAGGGCGGTTCATCCGCCAGGCACAGCCACACGTAGCCCATGTACTCGCGGACCGGAACGTCCACCAGCCCATACTCCTGCCGGTCGATGTCCGGCATCTTGGTCAGGTTGGGCGCCGCGATGAGCTTGCCATCGAAGTCGTAGGTCCAGGCGTGGTAGGGACACTGGAACGAACGCCCCGCCTCCCCGCTCTCTTCCATGCAGAGCTTGACCCCCCGGTGCCGGCAGATGTTGTAGTAGGCGCGGACCGCGCCCTTGCGGTTGCGGGTCACGATGACCGATTCCCGTCCGATCTGCACCGTCCGGTAGGCGCCGGCCTTGTCCAGATCGGCGGACCTGACCGCACAGAACCACATCTGTTCGAAGATGCGTTCCTGCTCGGCACGGAAGACGTCGTCGTCAACATAGGTATGGCCGGGCAGTGTGGCGATCAGGCTCTCCGAGACGATCTCAGCGGTCATGCGGTACTCCTTGTGTACAGATCGGTCAGCGTTGCTGGTTGAGGTAGAGCGCGTCAGGAGGCTGCGGCGAACTCGCCCGCCGGGGCTGCCGCATACCGTTCGGCTTCCCGGTTCAGGAACTTGCGCCACCTGGTGAACTGGCGGACCTGGTTGACCCCCAGCACGGCGACCGGTTCATCACCGGCGTAGTAAACGGCCAGAAAGCTGCGGTCTTCGAGGCACCCGTGCTCAACCTGGACACGGTCGTGCCCGTGCACATGGCCGGCAAACTGGATCCGCGAACCGTACTGATCGGACCAGAAATACGGCGGATGGACCGCCCGCGGCACCGTTTCACCCTGCAGCAAGGCGGCAACGGCCAAGGCGGGTCGCTCCAGCGCGCCGGTCCAATGCTCAACCCGGTGGTGCGCCTGCAGCCGGTGGTTCCACCAGGCTGCGCAATCGCCGACGGCCACAATCGACGGGATGTTGGTGCGGCCCGCTGCGTCGCAGAGCACGCCGTTGCCCAACTGGATCCCGGAACCGATCAGCCAGTCGGTGTTCGGTTGTCCGCCGACGCCCACCAGCACAATGTCCGCGGGAAGTTCCCGACCGTCGTCCAGCACTACATGGCTGACGCTGCCGCCCAGGATCCGGAACGAGGCGATGGTGGTGCCGCACAGCATGTCCACTCCCCCAGCGGCGTGCAGACTGGCTACGGCCGCACCCATTTCGGCGCCCAGTGCCCCGGAGAGCGGGGCAGCGGAACGCTCGAGGACCGTGACCTCGAGGCCCGCGGCACGGGCCGTCGACGCGGTTTCGGCGCCAATGAACCCGGCGCCGACCACCACCATTTTCCGCCCGGGCTGCAATTGCCGGCGCAGTGCGCGGGCGTCGTCCAGCGTACGGAGGGTGAACACGTTGCTGCAGCCGTCGACCTCGGGCAGGACCCGGGCGGAGGCACCGGTGGCCAAAACCATTCCGTCCGCGGCGAGACTCCGTCCGTCGCTGAGGGCTACGGTCATCGACTCAGGGTCGAGGCTTACGGCCTTGACCCCGAGGAGCCACTCCGCCGCCAGCTCGTCGTCGACCTCCGACAGCGCCAGATCCGCTTCAGAGATCCGGCCGGCCAGGAAGTCCTTGGACAGCGGCGGGCGGTCGTAGGGCGGATGCAGTTCGTCGCCCACAATGACCAGACGGCCTGCAAATCCCTGCGCCCGCGCCGCGCGGGCAGCAGAGAGACCGGACAGGGATGCCCCGATGACGACGAGGGTCTGCATTGGGAATACCTTTCACAGCAGCGGGCAGATCATCTAAGAAGCACTCTGCGCAACAAGAAGCGCTATGTGAAACACAATGGAGATCCGCGGCCCTGCTGTCAAGAGATTTCCGCTGCGTCTTTTTGTGCCAGGAAAAATGCTGCTGAACCCTTGACAACGGAAGGGGACGGGGCACACTGTTGCCTATCGTGGACAACGTTGTTCATCACGGAACTAGCCGCAGTACGCGGCCGCCAGAAAGAAGGCGCTCCATGCACGAAGCCTGCCCGCTGAGCCAGCTGGCCCCCGGCGATGCCATCAGGCTGGACACCTCGCCTCCCATCGCGGTTTTCCACACCGAAGAAGGCGAACTCTTTGCCATCGACGACACCTGCACCCACCAGGACGCCTCGCTGGCCGACGGCTGGGTAGAGGGCTGCGAAGTCGAATGCCCGCTGCACGCGTCAAAGTTCAATCTGCGCACGGGCGGGGTGGACGCGCCACCGGCCAAACTCCCGGTTCGGGTTCACGAGGTGATCGTCCAGGACGGCACCATCATGGTCCGGGAATCGGAAGAGGAACCGAACCTCCCGCCCGGCGTGAAGGTCGACGGGTACGCGTAGGTCGACGGACGTGTAGCAATGGCGTCCGCCAGCCAGCAACCAGCCTGCCCGCCGCGGCCGGGAGAATCCACCCGCTGCACGTTGTCCCGCCGTACCCGCTTGTCCCGCCCAACACCCTTGTCCCGCCCAGCTATCTGAAGGAGCATTGCCGCATGAGCACCACCCCGCGCGTCGTCATCATTGGAGCCGGGATCGTTGGCGCCAACCTGGCGGACGAACTGGCCGCCCGCGGCTGGAAAAACGTCACCGTCCTGGAGCAGGGCCCGCTGCATCTGGCCGGCGGCTCCAGCTCGCACGCCCCGGGGCTGGTGTTCCAAACGAACCCGTCCAAAACCATGACCGAATTCGCCGGCTACACGGTGGGCAAGATGCTCTCGCTGACGGCGGACGGCATCTCCTGCTTCAACCAAGTGGGCGGACTGGAGGTGGCCACCACGCCCGCCCGCTTCGAAGACCTCAAGCGCAAGGCCGGCTTCGCCGCGTCCTGGGGCGTGGAGGCCCGGCTGATCGATCCGGACGAATGCGAGAAACACCATCCGCTGCTGCCGGCCGGCAACGTGCTAGGCGGCCTGCACGTCCCCTCCGACGGGCTCGCGCTGGCGGCCCGGGCCGTGCGGCTGCTGATTGCCCGCGCCTCCGCCGCGGGGATCGAGTTCCGCGGCTCCACCACCGTGACAGGCATCGAGCACGACGGCGGACGGGTCACCGCGGTGGCGACCGACACCGGAAGGGTGCCGGCCGACGTCGTTGTTTGTTGCGCAGGATTTTGGGGGGCGAAGGTGGGCGCGATGGCCGGCATGACCGTGCCGCTGCTCCCGCTGGCGCACCAATACGTCAAGACCTCCGCCTTGCCGGAACTGGCCGGCCGGAACGAGCTGCCCAATGGCGCCCGGCTGCCCATCCTGCGGCACCAGGACGCGGACCTGTATTTCCGGGAACACGGCGACCGGCTCGGGATCGGCTCGTACGCACACCGCCCCATGCCGGTGGAGCTGGGCGGGCTGCCCGCCGTCCCGGCCGCGGAGATGTCCGAGGACCGGATGCCGTCGCGGCTGGACTTCACCCCGGAGGACTTCGAGCCATCCTGGCGGGAAAGCCAGCGGCTGCTACCCGCGCTCCACGGCGCCAGCATCACCGACGGCTTCAATGGCATTTTCTCCTTCACCCCCGACGGCGGTCCGCTGATCGGCGAGTCGCCGGAAGTCGCCGGGTTCTACCTGGCGGAAGCCGTGTGGGTGACCCATTCCGCCGGCGTGGCCAGGGCGGTGGCGGAGCTGTTGGTGGACGGTCGGTCGCAGACGGACCTGCACGATGGCGATATCCGCCGGTTCGAAGACGTGCAACTGGCCCCGGAGTACATCAGCGAGACGTCGCAACAGAACTTCGTGGAGATCTACGACGTGCTGCATCCGCTGCAGCCGCGTGAGTCGCCGCGGAACCTGCGCACCAGCCCGTTCTTCGGCCGCCAGCAGGAACTCGGGGCGGTGTTCCTGGAGTCCGGGGGCTGGGAGCGCCCGCACTGGTACGAAGCCAACGCGCCTCTGCTGGCCGACCTGCCGCAGGACTGGCGGGAACCCGAACGCGAGGCCTGGGCGGCGCGCTACCACTCCCCCATCGCCGCCGCCGAAGCGTGGAAGACGCGCACCGCCGTCGCCATGTACGACATGACCCCGCTCAAGCGGGTTGAGGTCTCCGGCCCGGGCGCGCTGCCGCTGCTGCAGCGGCTGAGCACCGGCCAACTGGACAAGCGGCCCGGCGCGGTGACCTATTGCCTGCTGCTGGACGCCGCCGGCGGTGTCCGCAGCGACATCACGGTGGCTCGGCTGGCACCGGAGCGCTTCCAGGCCGGCATCAACAACAACGCCGATTTCGAGTACCTGCGCGGCGAGGCGGCCGCGCAGTCGGCGGCGGATCCGGCGCGGTGGGCGCAGGTCACGGACATCACGCCGGGAACCTGCTGCATTGGGCTGTGGGGGCCGCTGGCGCGCGAGGTCATGGCCAAGGTCAGTGGCGACGATTTCAGCAACGCCTCGCTGAAGTACTTCCGGACGGCACAGGTGCGCATCGCCGGGTTGACGGTCACGGCCATGCGGCTGTCCTATGTGGGCGAACTGGGCTGGGAGCTGTACACCTCCGCGGACCAAGGCTTGAAACTGTGGGACGCGCTGTTCGAGGCCGGTCAGGAGCAGGGCCTCATCGCCGCTGGCCGGGCGGCCTTCAACAGCCTGCGGCTGGAGAAGGGATACCGGCTCTGGGGCACCGATATGACCACCGAGCACACCCCGGCGGAAGCCGGTGTCGGCTTTGCGGTCAAGGCGGACAAGGGCGACTTTGTCGGCGCGTCAGCGCTGGCGGCTGCCGGGGCGCCAGCCCGCCGGCTGCGCTGCCTGACCATCGACGACGGCCGGTCGGTGGTGATGGGCAAGGAACCGGTCTATCTGGACAACGTGCTGTCCGGGTACGTCACCAGCGCCGCGTTCGGCTACACGGTGGGGCGGCCGGTGGCCTATGCTTGGCTTCCCGCGGACACGGCTGAAGGCGCAACGGTGGAAATCGAGTACTTCGGCCGCCGGGTACCCGCCACGGTGGCCGCCGAACCGCTGGTCGATCCCGGCATGGATCGGCTGCGCAGCTGACGGCAGAGTGCGCAGCTACCGCCGGACGGCGCGGTCAGCGCCGCATGCGCGGTCAAGTCCGCGGGCGTGATCGCGGCCACGGGCGCGGTCAGGGCCGCAGCAGCACCTTGATGGCGCGGCGTTCGTCCATGGCACTGTAGGCTTTCGCAGCGTCCTCCAGCGGCATCACGGCGTCGAAGACCCTGCCGGGATTGATCGTGCCGGCCAGTACGTCCGCGAGCAGCTCGGGCAGATACTCGCGGGTGGGGGCGGCACCGCCCGCCACGGCAATGTTCTTCTGGAACAGGGTCCAGACCGGCAGCTCGGCGCCGCCGACCGGTACGCCCACGAACCCGACCGCGCCGCCCGGCCGGGTGCAGCGGAGCGCCTGGTCCATCGACTCCGCCGTACCCACGCATTCGAGCACCGAATCGGCGAGGACGCCGCCGAGCAGTGCCTTGACCTGGTCCGCCGCGGCCTTGCCGCGTTCGGCGACGATGTCGGTGGCGCCGAACTCACGGGCCAGCGCCGCACGGTCTTCGTGGCGCGACATGGCGATGATCCGCTCCGCGCCCAGCCGCTTGGCGGCCAGGACTCCGCAGAGCCCCACGGCGCCGTCGCCCACCACGACGACGGTGCGGCCCGGGCCGGCCTTGGCGCTGAGGGCGGCATGGTGGCCGGTGCCCATCACGTCGGAGAGCGTGAGCAGGCTCTTGGCCAGGGCGTCATCAGGCTGGGTCACTCCGGGAACGGCCACGAGCGTGCCGTCGGCGAGGGGTACCCGGACCGCCTCGCTCTGACCGCCGCCGACCGGCAGGTTGTGCTCGTCGCTGGCGCCCCAGCTGGCCCGGTGCTCGCAGGAGGTCTGCACGCCGTCACGGCAGGCCGGACACTGACCGCAACTGATCGCCCACGGCGCGATCACCAGGTCGCCGACGGACAGGGTCCTGACCTGATCGCCGATCGACTCCACGATGCCGATGAACTCATGCCCGATGGGGTGCGGCTCCCCCGGCTCCCGCGCGCCGCGGTAGGGCCAGAGGTCGGAGCCGCAGACGCAGGAAGCCGTCACCCGCACCACGGCGTCCGCCGGGGCGAGGATTTCCGGATCGGGGCGCTCTTCGACCCGGATGTCGCCCGGGCCGTGGATGATGGTAGCGCGCATGTGGCCTCCTGATCAGTGGTGTTGTGTCCAGCCTAAACGGGTTTCGGCGGTCGTCGGCAAACGGTGAAGCCCGCCACCTTGCACAGGTGGCGGGCTTCATCAACTGGTGGCGGTGTGCCTAGAGGTTGGAGGCTTCCTCGTGCTCCGGGTACACCTCGCGCAGCAGGTGCGCGGTCTCGGACGGGGTCTTGCCGACCTTGACGCCCGCGGCCTCGAGGGCTTCCTTCTTGGCCTGCGCGGTGCCGCTGGAGCCGGACACGATGGCGCCGGCGTGGCCCATGGTCTTGCCCTCCGGCGCGGTGAAGCCGGCCACGTAGCCCACAACCGGCTTGGTGACGTGGTTCTTGATGTACTCGGCGGCACGTTCCTCGGCGTCGCCGCCGATTTCGCCGATCATCACGATGGCCTTGGTCTCCGGATCCGCCTCGAACGCAGCCAGGGCGTCGATGTGGGTGGTGCCGATGACCGGGTCGCCGCCGATGCCGATGGCGGTGGAGAAGCCAAGGTCGCGCAGTTCGTACATCATCTGGTAGGTCAGCGTGCCGGACTTGGAGACCAGGCCCACGCCGCCCTTGCCGGTGATGTTCGCCGGGGTGATGCCCACCAGGGATTCGCCCGGGGTGATGATGCCGGGGCAGTTCGGCCCGATGATGCGGGTGATCTGGTTGCCGTCGGCATCCTTCTTCGACTGTGCCAGGGCCCAGAACTCGGCGGAGTCCTGCACCGGAACACCCTCGGTGATCACCACGACCAGGCCGATTTCAGACTCGATGGCCTCGACCACGGCGTCCTTGGTGAAAGCCGGCGGCACGAAGACGATGGAGACGTCGGCGCCGGTCTCGGCCATGGCTTCCTTGACCGTGCCGAACACCGGCAGGGTCTTCTCACCGTGGGTGACGGTGGTGCCGGCCTTGCGGGCGTTCACGCCGCCCACAATGTTGGTGCCGGCGTGCAGCATGCGTGCCGTGTGCTTGGAGCCTTCGCCGCCGGTGATGCCCTGGACGATGACCTTCGAGTCCTTGTTGATGAAGATAGACATATTCTTAGTTCCTCGGTCCTTAGGCGTTGGCCAGTTCGGCGGCCTTGTCGGCGCCCTGGTCCATGGTCAGGGCCAGGGTGACCAGCGGGTGGTTGGCGTTGAGCAGGATCTGCCGGCCTTCGTCGACGTTGTTGCCGTCGAGGCGGACCACCAGCGGCTTGGTGGCCTTCTCGCCCAGGATTTCCAGCGCCTTGACAATACCGTTGGCCACCGCGTCGCAGGCGGTGATGCCGCCGAAGACGTTCACGAACACGCTCTTGACTTGGCTGTCATTGAGGATGACGTCCAGGCCCGCAGCCATGACCTCGGCCGAGGCGCCGCCGCCGATGTCCAGGAAGTTGGCGGGCTTGACGTTGCCGTGGTTCTCGCCGGCGTAGGCGACCACGTCCAGGGTGGACATGACCAGGCCCGCGCCGTTGCCGATGATGCCGACCTGGCCGTCGAGCTTGACGTAGTTCAGGTCCAGCTCCTTGGCCTTGGCCTCGAGCGGATCCGCGGCGTCCTTGTCCTCGAGTTCCTCGTGGCCGGGCTGGCGGAAGGCGGCGTTCTCGTCCAGCGAGACCTTGCCGTCCAGGGCAACAATGTCGCCGGCACCGGTCTTGACCAGCGGGTTGACCTCAACCAGCGTGGTGTCTTCCTTCTTGAACACGTCCCAGAGCTTGATGATGACCTCGGCGACCTTCGGCCGCAGTTCCTCGGCGAAGCCGGCTTCGGCGACGATCTCGTCGGCCTTGGCCTGGTCGATGCCGACGGCCGGGTCAACGGCAACCTTGGCGAGGGCGTCCGGCCGCTCGACAGCCAGCTGCTCGATCTCCATGCCGCCCTCCACCGAGCACATGGCCAGGTAGTTGCGGTTGGCCCGGTCCAGCAGCACGGAGAAGTAGTACTCCTCGGCGATGTCGGCGCCCTGGGCGATCATGACCTTGTTGACGGTGTGGCCCTTGATGTCCATACCGAGGATGTTGGAGGCGTGCTCGAATGCCTCGTCCGGGGTCTTGGCGACCTTGACGCCGCCGGCCTTACCGCGGCCTCCGACCTTCACCTGAGCCTTGACGACAACTACGCCGCCAATTTTCTCAGCAGCTGCCTTGGCTTCTTCTGGGGTGTACGCAACGATTCCAGCCAGCACGGGTACTCCGTGTGCCTCGAAGAGATCGCGCGCCTGGTATTCAAACAGGTCCACGGGTTGTGTCCTTCTACGTCGAAGTCGTTTCTGACTCGGAGCGGCATCCGCGGTTGGCCGTGACGGTAGCCACGGACGGTGGACGGATGCCTGCAATGCTCCATGGGGAACTCTAGTCCCTTTGGCGTCGGGGGCCGGTCCTAGAGTACCGCTTTAGTGGCCAAGGGCACACTTCTACGAGTTGTAGAACGGCCGCCGGTTGAGGTAACGGCGCCGCGAACCTAATTCTTGCTGCCAGCCTCCGCCTGATCGACGACGGCGGTGCCCCTGCCTTGGGCGGCGTCCTCGCCCTGGGCGGCGCCGCCACCTTGCGCGATGGCGGCCGACGGGGCGCTGCCCCTGATGACGGTCTGGTTCAGCAGCGGGATCCGCAGCCCTTCTTCGGCCAAGGCATCCTTCAGGCGGGCCCGCATTTTGCGCGCGATCGACCACTGCTCCAGCGGCTTGGTGCGGATCGCCAACCTGATCACCACGGATTCGCCGGTCAGCGCCTCCACGCCCCAGACCTCCGGGTCGTCCAAGATCAGCCTGCGGTTGTCCTCATCCATGCGCAGTTCCATCGCGGTCTTGAGGATCAACTCGGAGACCTTCTCCACATCGGAGTCGTACGGTACCGGGATATCCAGCACTGCCCGTGCCCAGCCCTGCGAGGAGTTGCCCACGCGCAGGATCTCGCCGTTGCGGACATGCCACAGCGTGCCGTCCACGGCGCGCACCTGGGTGACCCGCAGGCCCACCGACTCCACGGTGCCGGAGGCCTCGCCCAGATCGACCACGTCGCCGATGCCGTACTGGTCTTCGGCCACCATGAACAGTCCGGACAGGTAGTCCTTGACCAGGGTCTGGGCGCCGAAGCCAATGGCAACACCGGCGATACCGGCGCTGGCCAGCAGCGGGCCAAGGTTGAACTCAAGTTCGGTGAGCACCATCAGGATGGTGAGGGTGGCCAGCACGATCGTGGTGATCGACCGCAGCACCGATCCGATGGTCTTCGAACGCTGGGCCCGGCGGACCGCGGCGATCGGCGAATCCTGCATCAGCCAGTAGCGCGGGTCTTTGCTGTTCTTGCGCGCCGCGGCGGGATCGAATTTGTCCAGCTTGGCGGCCTCGCCGTCGGCGATCTTTCCGGTGACGCGTTTAATCACCATCCGCAGGACCATATTGGCCAGGAATCCGCCCAGCAGGATCAGCGACACGCGCAGCGGGGTGTCGAGCCAAAATTCGGGGGTCGCCAGCCGTTCCAGAGTACTAATGTCCACGCCATCCATGGATAAGAACGGTAAGCGCCGGGTCAGGCCGCTGCCAAATGCAACAACGGAAACGTGGCGAATCTCCCAGCAGGGGCAACGGTTCGGTTAAACGATCTTCGTCAGAGGCGCGTACCGCAGCAGCAGGCGCTTCTCGCCGGCATCGAACTTCACCTTGGCCACCGTCTTGTCGCCGGCTCCTTCGAGGCTCAGCACCGTGCCGTTGCCGAAGCTGGTGTGGTTGACCTTGTCCCCGATGGCCAGCGCGATGACTTCCTTTTGCGGCTGCACGCGGCCGGCCCGGGTCTTGGCGCTGGTGATGGACGGCGCCGATCCGCGCAGATTGCTGATGTCCTGGTTGCTGGCGGTCCCGGCACCCCAGTGGGAGCCTCCGTAGCGGCTCGAGCCGAAGCTGCCCGCAGAGGCAAACATCGGCCGCGCGCTGCCCTCGCGTTTCCAGTCGATCAGCTCGGCCGGCACCTCTTCGATGAACTGGCTGGCCGGATTGAACTGGCTCTGGCCCCACATGCTCCGGGATTCGGACCGGGTGAGGTACAGCCGCTTGCGGGCCCGGGTCAGGCCCACATAGGCCAGCCGGCGCTCTTCGGCGAGCTCCTTGGGGTCGGACATGGAGCGCTGGTGCGGGAAGACGCCGTGTTCCATGCCGGTGAGGAAAACCACCGGGAACTCCAAACCCTTGGCGGTGTGCAGGGTCATCAGGGTGACCACGCCCTGGTCCTTGGCCAACTGCGCGGCCTCGGCATCCGGAGCGTCGGGGATCTGGTCGGCGTCGGCGACCAACGCCACCTGTTCCAGGAATTCGGACAGCGACCCGTCGGGGTTGTCGCGCTCGTACTCCCGCACCACGGCCACCAGTTCCGCGAGGTTCTCCACGCGGGACTCGTCCTGCGGGTCAGTGCTTTGCCGCAGCATGGCCAGATATCCGGTCTGTTCCAGCACGGCTTCCAGCGCTGCGGCAGCGCCCGAACCGGCGGCGACCTCGGCCAGGTCGTCGATGAGCTTCACGAACCCGGCCACCGCGTTCACCGACCGGGTGGCCATGCCGGGCGCTTCCTCGGCACGGCGCAGCGCCGCCATGAACGAGACCCGGTCCCGCTCCGCCAGCGCGGCCACCGCATACTCGGCACGGTCGCCGATCCCGCGCTTGGGTTCGTTGAGAATCCGGCGCAAGTTGACCACGTCGTCCGGGTTCACCAGGACCCGCAGGTAGGCCAGCGCGTCCTTGATTTCCTTGCGCTCATAAAAGCGGGTGCCGCCGACTACCTTGTAGGGCAGCCCCACACGCACCAGCAGGTCCTCGATCGAGCGGGACTGGGCGTTGGTGCGGTAGAACACCGCAATGTCCCCGGGCCGCACCCCGTCAGAGTCCTGCAGCCGGTCGATCTCATCGGTAATGAACCGGGCCTCGTCGTGCTCGTTCTCGCCCACGTAGCCGATGATTTTTTCGCCGTCGCCCTCGGCGGTCCACAGCCGCTTGGCCGGGCGGTTCGGGTTCCGTGAAATGACCGAGTTCGCCGCACTGAGGATGGTCTGCGTGGAGCGGTAGTTCTGCTCCAGCAGGATGGTGCGCGCGTTGGCGTAGTCCTTCTCGAAGTCGACGATGTTGCGCACGTCCGCCCCGCGGAAGGCGTAAATCGACTGGTCCGAGTCGCCCACCACGGTCAGTTCGCCGGCCGGAAGCGCCCCGTCTTCGGACTCGCGGGTCAGCTCACGCACCAGCCGGTACTGGGCGTGGTTGGTGTCCTGGTATTCGTCCACCAGCACATGGCGGAACCGGCGGCGGTAAGAGTCGGCAATCGCCGGGAAGGCTTGGAAGATGAAGACCACTTGGGCGATCAGGTCGTCGAAATCCATGGCGTTGGCCTGGCGCATCCGCTGGGTGTACCCGGTGTAGACCGAGGCGACCGCCTGCTCGAACGGATCCGAGTAGTTGGCGCTGGAGGCGAAGGACTCGTCGTCGATCAGTTCGTTCTTCAGCGCCGAGATCTTGTGCTGGATGGTTTTGGGCGGGAATCGTTTCGGGTCCAAATCCAGACCCTTGGCCACCTGGCTGACCATCCGCAGCGTGTCGGCCGAATCGTAAATGGAGAAGTTCGAGTTCAGCCCCACGTGCTTGGCTTCGCGGCGCAGGATCTTCACGCACGAGGAGTGGAACGTGGAGATCCACATCCGCTTGGCCGGCTCCCCCACCAGCGACTCAATCCGTTCGCGCATCTCCGCGGCGGCCTTGTTCGTGAACGTGATGGCCAGAATCTCGCCCGGCCGGGCCCGTCGGGTGGCCAGCAGGTAAGCGATCCGGTGACTGAGCACCCGGGTCTTGCCGGATCCGGCGCCGGCCACGATCAACAGCGGGGAGCCGGCATGCTTGACGGCCTCTTCCTGCTGCGGGTTCAGCCCGGAGAGCAGCTCTTCGGCGCCGGGCAGATGCGGGGCGGGCGGAGAGGCAACATGCGGGTCAAAGGCCGGGTCGGTGAGGAAATCCATGGTCCCTTAAGTCTATTAGCCGCCACCGACACTCGGGGACGGGCTCCCAACCATCCAATCAGAAGGCGGCAGATGGCCGCACCGGCATAATGGAGGCATGTCCAAAACCCCAGCACAACGCGCAAAGAAACACGGTGCCGCGGCAGCCCCGGCCCCGGGCACCGGCGCGGCACAGCCTGCCGTCCCCGGCAGCACCCGGTCTCCCCAGCGCGCGGCTGGCAACGCGAACCTGATCGTCATCGCGGGCGCGGTGGCCTCGGCGTTCCTGTTCGGCTATTCATTCCTGCTGGTGATGCCGCAGTTCGCCCAGCTGTCCGGCGGGCTGGGCCTGCCGGACACCCTGATCGGCGGGTACTCCACCGAATACGCGCAGCAACTCCGGACAGCCTTGGGCGCGGACGGTGTTGGGCAGTACAACTACTGGCACAAGACGGCGGACACCATCTTCCCCCTGCTGTTCGGCTTTACCTGGCTGATCCTGCTGGGCCAGCAAATCCGCCGTGGGCTCGGGCGCTGGCTGGCCTGGGCCGTCGTCGTGCTCTATGTGGCAGCCGATCTGGGCGAAAATTTGGCGGTCGATGCCATGCTGGCGACGGACCCGGTGGGCGACGCCTCGCTGGCGAGCTTCCTCACGGTGGCCAAGTCCATCCTGTTCGGGCTGAGCCTGGTGGTGGCGGCAATCGCGGTCTTCACCCGCAAGCCCAAGCCGGCCGAGGGGTCCGTTCCGACCTCAGGCTGAGCGGGCCCGGGCCGGGCGAAGCCTGAGCCACCCGGACCGTCCGCCGCCCGGTGCCGCCCTGCCGCCGCACGGCCCGGGACGCCACTTAAGCTAAGCTTTTGGCGTTGCCCCCGTAGCTCAGGGGATAGAGCACCGCTCTCCTAAAGCGGGTGTCGGCAGTTCGAATCTGCCCGGGGGCACTGATCCTTACCCGCGGCGTACGCCGCTTCAGTCAGCGCCCACTCCCGCCCGGCCCGATAGTTGTTATGCCGCATATAGGACTACACGGCCGCAGGCCGCAGTGTACTTAAACGGAAACAGGCCCCCGCCTGTGCTACCCCCCACGGAAGCACAGACGGTGGCCTGCTCTAGTGCATTTCCACCGAAGTGGGCAGGAATCCCTGTCAGCATGGGACCGCTGGTTCCGTTTCTTCCCGTTCCTCGGAGCCAGCAGCAGCTTCCTGCCACCTGTTGGCGGCGACCGCGCCGTTCCCCTGAAGCACCTAAGCCGCTCCGGGACCGTTCATTTCCCAGAGTGTGAGTACTCCAGGCACTGCCGCCACTCCTTATCTAAATCGATTGGATTTAATAATGCAAGTTCAGCGGCGTGGCGAAGCTCCACGTCAAGGAATATGACGAAAAGCACAGGATGTTCAGCTGCGTGTGGTACAGCCCTCGGTCAGCTGCCCAGCAGCAACCCGCTGGCCTTCGGCGACAACGCGTCGTCCAGAACCAAGCAGGCGCCGCCAATGGCGCCCACTTCGAATCCCAGCGAGGACGAGACCACCTCGACCCCATGGATGGCCCGGGAGACGAAGCGCGTGTTGATCTCCTGCTGCAGGGTCGGCAGCACCAGGCTCTCCAGCCCGTTCCACAAGGGGCCGCCGAAGATCACCCGGTCCACGTCCAGGATGTTCACCACCTGGGCCACCGTGCCGCCGACCAATCGGGCAGCCCGGCTGATGATCGCCGCGGCGGCCGCATCGCCCGCCACGGCCATCCGGCACAGCCTAATGATGGCCTCGGTGGCCTGGTGCCGGTCGCCCAGCTCGGCGTCGGGCGGAAACACGCCGGCCGCGACGGCCTGCTGGAACAGCGTGCCGAAATTCAACGCCATGCCCACGCAATTGCGTTTTCCGCACTCGCACAGCGGCACCTCCTCGTCCACCGGGAAGTGGCCGATCTCGCCGATGTTGCTGGAGGCGCCGCGCAGCACCGCGCCGTCCAGCACCACGCCGGCGCCCAGGCCCGTGCCCAGATACACGAACACAAAGTTCTCGGGCTGCTGCCGGCCACTGGCCCACAGCTCCGCCACCGCCGCCGCAGTCGTGTCCTTGTCCATCAGCACCGGCAGCCCCGTCAGGCGGCTGAGTGGCTCGCGCAGCGGCACCGAGGTCCATTCGCGCATCATCGGCGGGTCCACCACCGAGCCTTCGGCGGCATCGATCGGCCCCGGCGCAGCCAGCCCGATGCCAAGGATCCGATGGCGCTCGATGCCCGAGGCCGCGATCAGTTCCTCGACCGCGGCGGCCATCGCCGCCGTCATCCCGTCGGGCCGCCCGGCACCGGGATTGTCGTGCCGGGCACGGGCCACCACCTCGCCGTCGAGATTGAGCATGACCAAGGTCATGACCACCGGGTCAAGATGGATGCCGATCGCCAGGCGGCTGGAAACTTCCAGCTGCAGCACCGTTCGCGGTTTGCCCGGACCGCTGACCGTTTTGCGGTCTTCCCGGACCAGGCCTTCGTCCACCAGCCGGCGCACTACGTTGGAAATGGTTTGCGGAGACAGTCCGGTGCGCTCCACCAGCTCCACCCGGGCGACGCCCTCGTGGGCGCGACGGATGGCGTCCAGGATCACAGCCTGGTTGTAGCCGCCCAGGCGGCCCAGGTTGGTACCTCGCTGCATTGCACCGCTTTCCGATCATCTGTCGCCGGGGCCCCCACAGCAACTCTAGTCACTGACCGGCCGGAGCACACGCGTGGCGCGGCCGGACTGCCGGCGCCGAGTGCTTCAGCCCATCCGGATCAGCTGGCCACCGCGGCGTCGCTGACGCTTCAGCCCAACCGGATCAGCTGGCCACCGCGGCGTCGCTGAGGAACTGGGTCCGGTAGAGCTCGGCGTAGCGGCCTTCCAGCGCCAGCAACTGGGCGTGCGTTCCCTGCTCCACGATCCGGCCGCCCTCCACCACCAAGATGCGGTCGGCGGAGCGCACGGTGGAGAGCCGGTGCGCAATGACGACGGCGGTGCGGCCCGCGAGTGCCTCGGTGAGCGCCGCCTGCACGGCGGCTTCGTTGGTCGAGTCCAGTGCGGCCGTTGCCTCATCCAGGATGACCACCCGGGGATGGCCCAGCAGCAGCCGGGCAATGGTCATCCGCTGGCGTTCGCCGCCGGAGAGCCGGTAGCCGCGCTCCCCCACCATGGTGTCCAGGCCATCCGGCAGCGACGTGATCAGTTCTTCCAGCCGGGCACGGCGCAACACGTCCCAAATCTCGGCGTCGCTGGCTTCCGGCTGGGCCAGCAGCAGGTTGGAGCGGATGGTCTCGTGGAACAAGTGCCCGTCCTGGGTCACCATCCCGATGGTTCCGCGCAGCGCCTCGAAGCTCAGGTCCCGGACATCGATGCCGGAGAGCTCAACGGAACCGGAGTCCACGTCGTACAGCCGGGCCAGCAGCTGGGCCATGGTCGACTTTCCGGCGCCCGAGGAGCCCACCAGCGCCAGCGTCTGGCCCGGTTCCACCCGGAAGCTGATGCCGTGCAGCACTTCCTCGCCGCCGCGGGCGTCGAGGGTCGCCACCTCTTCCAGGGAGGCCAGCGACACCTTCTGGGCGGAAGGGTAGGCGAACCGCACGTCCTTGAACTCAACGGAGACGGGTCCCGGCGGCACGGCACCGGCGTCGTCCTTTTCGGTGATTAGTGGCTTCAGGTCAAGGACTTCGAAGACCCGCTCAAAGCTGACCAGTGCGCTGGAAATCTCCACCCGGGCGTTTGCCAAAGCCGTCAGCGGTGCATACAGGCGGGTCAGCAGCAGTGCCAACGTCACCACGTCGCCCGGATCCAGCTGGCCGATGATCGCGTAGACACCGCCCATCCCGTAGACCAGGGCCAGCGCCAGCGCCGACACAAGGGTCAGCGCGGTGACGAAAACCCACTGCATCACGGCCGTCTTGACGCCGATGTCACGCACGCGCTCGGCCCGCAACTTGAACTCACGGGATTCGTCGGCGGGGCGGCCGAACAGTTTGACCAGCGTGGCTCCGGGTGCGGAGAACCGCTCGGTCATCTGGGTACTCATGGCGGAATTGTGGTTGGCGGTCTCCCGCCGGAGGTCCGCCAGGCGGCTGCCCATCCGGCGGGCAGGCAGCAGGAACACCGGGAGCATCAGCAGGGCCAGCAGCGTGACCTGCCACGACGTATTCAGCATGACGATCAGCGTCAGGATCAGCGCCACGAAGTTGCTGACCACTCCGGAGAGCGTGCCGGCGAAGGCCCGCTGGGCACCGATGACATCGTTGTTCAACCGGCTGACCAGCGCGCCGGTGCGGGTCCGCATGAAGAAGGCGATCGGCATCTTCTGCACATGGTCGAACACGGCGGTGCGCAGATCCAGGATGATGTCTTCGCCCAAGCCGGAGGAGATCCATCGGGTCACCATGCTGAGCCCGGCGTCGGCGAGGGCCACCAGGGCGATCACCACGGCCAGCCAAATCACCAACTCGATGTCAGATTTGGCGACGATCGCGTCCACTACCCGGCCGGCCAGGACCGGAGTGGCAACGGCCAGCGCGGCTGTCACCACGGAAAGCAGCACGAAGACGATGATCTTGCCCTTGTACGGCGCGGCGAATGCAAAGGTGCGTCGCACGGTCTCGCGGGAGAACGATTTTTGGTCCTTCGAATGCGAAAGCCGATAGAGCGAACTCCAGGCTGCACCTTCCATGGACATGATGGCTCCTTAGGGCTGATGGTCCTACTGCAACCCTAGAACCTTCCGGAGGCCCGCGCTGTTCCCGCCGGCGCCGCCGCGGCCAGAATCCGTCCTGGTCCCGGGCCTGTGCCGCCGACCCGGGCCCGTCCCGGTCCGCGCTTGCCGACGGCACGCGCCGGTGCTGGATTAATCTGTCAGTGCAGGGTTTATAACCCCCGCCCGGAGCGATTATCCCTGCAGCGGCCGAGTTCAGGGTCTGGCGTCCAGATCACCCGCTATAACCCCTGACCTGGACGCCAAAGGGTGACCTCGCCGTGAGGTCAGGGGCAGCGTCCGATGAGTTGGACGCCAACCCCTGACCTGGACGCGCATCGCGGGTGGCTCGGGCCTCCGGCGGCGGGCCTCCGGCGGCCGGCCCACCGAGGGCCAGGCCACCAAGGGCCAGGCACGAGGCCGCCAGGCGGCCACGCACCGGCGCCCGGACCAACGTCAGCTGAGCTGCTTCTCCTCGTGCGGGATGAAGCGCACCGTCATGGCCTTGAAGCCGGGGGTGTTGGACTCGCGGGCCACCAGGTCCCGGTGGACCAGCGCGTTGGCTTCCGGGAAGTAGGCGGCGGCACAGCCGCGCGCCGTCGGGTAGGCCACCAACCGGAACTCATCAGCGCGGCGCTCGGTTCCCTTGAACGTGCTGATCACGTCCACCAGGTCGCGGTCGGCGAAGCCCAGTTCGGCCAGATCGTCCGGATGCACCATCACCACCCGGCGTCCGTTGGAGATGCCGCGGTAGCGGTCGTCCAGTCCGTAGAACGTGGTGTTGTACTGGTCGTGGCTGCGCAGTGTCTGCAGGATCAGGTGGCCTTCGGGTGCCTCCAGGTACTCCAGCGGGCTGACCGTGAACCGGCCCTTGCCGATGTCCGTGGCGAAGGACCTGGTGTCGCGCGGCGGGTTCGGCAGCACGAAGCCGCTCTTGTTCCGGATTCGGGTGTTGAAGTCCTCGAAACCGGGCAGCACGCGGGAGATGTGGTCGCGGATCACGTCGTAGTCCTCGGCCATGGCCCGCCAGTCCACCGGGTGGTCGTCGCCGAAGGTGGCCTGGGCCATCCGGGCGATGATCACCGGCTCGGCCAGCAGGTGCTCGCTGACCGGCTCCAGCCGGCCCTGTGTGGAGCGGATGACGGACATGGAGTCTTCCACCGAGAGGAACTGCGCGCCGTTGGGGTGCTTGTCGTCCCGGTCGGTGCGGCCCAACGTGGGCAGGATCAGCGAGGTCTTGCCGTGCACCACGTGGGACCGGTTGGGCTTGGTGGACACATGCACGGTCAGGCCGGCCTTCTGCATGCCGGCTTCCAGCGCCTCGGTCTCCGAGTTCGCCAGCGCGAAGTTGCCGCCCATCGATACGAAGACGTCCACCTTGCCCTCGGCAAAGGCGTCGATCGCCTCGGTGGAGTCAACGCCGTGCTCGCGCGGGGACGTGATGCCGAATTCCTTGTCCAGGGCGGCCAGCAGCCATTCCTTCGGCTTTTCCCAGATGCCCATGGTGCGGTCGCCCTGGACGTTGGAGTGGCCGCGGACCGGGCAGGCACCGGCGCCGGGCTTGCCGAAGTTGCCCTGCAACAGCAGCAGGTTGATGATCTCGCGCAGGGTGTCCACCGAATGCGGCTGCTGGGTCAGGCCCAGCGCCCAGCAGATGATGGTGGCCTTGGACTTGGCCAGCAGGCCGGCCACCTTCGCGATGTCCAGCCGGGAGAGCCCGGTGGCCTTCTCGGTCTCGGTCCAGTCGATGTGGCGGCGGGCCGCGGCATAGTCCTCGAATCCGTCGGTGTTCGCCTCGATGAAGGCCTTGTCCACCACGGTGCCGGGAGCGCGGTCTTCCTCTTCCAGCAGCAGGTGTCCCAGCGCCTGGAACAAGGCCAGGTCCCCGCCCACCTTGATCTGCAGGAACTCGTCGGCCAGCTTGGTGCCGCCGCGGACCAGCCCGTCCACCGACTGCGGGTCCTTGAACGCCATCAGCCCGGTTTCCGGCAGCGGGTTGACGGCCACGATGGTGCCGCCGTTGTCCTTGCACTCCTTCAGCGCGGAGAGCATCCGCGGGTGGTTGGTGCCCGGGTTCTGGCCCACCACGAAGATCAGTTCGGAGTGGTGTATGTCCTCCAGCGACACGGTTCCCTTGCCGATGCCGATGGTGGGGTTCAGGGCGCTGCCGGAGGACTCGTGGCACATGTTGGAGCAGTCCGGCAGGTTGTTGGTGCCCAGCGACCGCGCGAAGAGCTGGTACATGAACGCGGTCTCGTTCGCGGTGCGGCCCGAGGTGTAGAAGACACAGCGGTCCGGCGTGGTCGCGCGGATGCGCTCCCCGATCAGGCTGAACGCGTCCGGCCAGGAGATCGGCGAGTAGTGCGTCTCGCCCTCGCGAATGATCACCGGCTCGGTGATCCGGCCCTGCTGGCCCAGCCAGTACTCGGTCTTGGTGGCCAGTTCTTCGATGGAATGGCGCGCCCAGAACTCCGGCGTCACGGTGCGCTTGGTGTTCTCCTCGGCCACGGCCTTGGCGCCGTTTTCGCAGAACTCTGCCGGCTTGCGCGGTCCGGTGATGGATTCCGGCCAGGCGCAGCCCGGGCAGTCGAAGCCGCCGCGCTGGTTGATCCGCAGCAGCGAGCGGGCCGTGCGCGCGACGCCGGCCTGCTCGATGCCGCGCTCCAGCGCAATCTTCACAGCCGGAATACCGGCGGCAGCCTTCTTCGGTTCCTTGACCTTCAGGGTGCTTTCGTCAATGTCATTCACAGGTGCCGGGCGAGTCATGCCCCTAATGTATCCCGGCTCACACGGAATTCTCGACAGCCGTAGCCGGGCTCACACCAAATGGCCGACGGCGGTGCCGATCCGGGCCGGGTGTGTGTACACATTGATGCTGCGGCCGCGGCTGAAACCGGCCAGCGTCAGGCCAACTTTTTCCGCCAGTTCGACGGCGAGCGAGGACGGCGCGCTGACGGCCGACAGGGCGGGGATACCCGCCAGATGGGCCTTCTGCACCAGCTCGAAGGAGGCCCGGCCGGAGACCTGGAGCACCGTGTTCCGCAGCGGCAGCCTGCCCTCGCGCAGGGCCCAGCCCACCACCTTGTCCACCGCGTTGTGGCGTCCCACGTCTTCGCGCAGGCAAAGCAGTTCGCCCTCGAAGCTGAACAGGCCGGCCGCGTGCACCCCGCCGGTGCGCTCGAAGACCTGCTGCTGCTCGCGCAGCCGGTCCGGCAGCTGCAGCAGCAGGTCCAGCGCCACCTCGCCACCCCCGTCGGTGCCGTCCGTGCCCCGGGCGGCCCCGCCGTCGTCGTCATGCTGCGCGAAGCGGGAGCGTTTGGTCACCGCGTCAATCGACGCGGTGCCGCAGATGCCGCAGGCGCTGCTGGTGACCACCTGCCGGTCCAACCGCGGATCCGGCAGCGCCACGCCGGGCGCGAGCTGTGCCTCCACCACGTTGAAGGTCTGCCGGCCGTCCTCGTCCTCGCCGGCGCAGAAGCGCAGGGAGAGCAGCTGTTCGGGCGACCAGACGATGCCCTCGGAGACCAGGAAACCGGCCACCAGGTCGAAGTCGTCGCCCGGCGTGCGCATGGTGATGGAGAACGCGCGCCCGGCCAGCCGGATTTCCAGCGGCTCTTCCACCGCCATCACGTCCTCGCGGCGGCGCGGCGGCGCGTCGAGACTGAGTTTGAGCACCTTGCGGCGCTGCGTCAAGCGGCCCATGTACTTCTCCTCTACTGCCTGTTACAAGGGTAATCCACGGCACCCGCCGCGGCCGCCCGGAGGCAGAGGGCCACGGAGGCGGGAGACGGGATGCTGGAGGCCGAGTCAGCCCGGAAGCAGGAGGCCGCAGCCCGGGTCGCCGACGCCGGATCACCAGGGCAGGCCGCAGCCCGGGTCACCGACGCCGGATCACCAGGGCAGGTCAAGGGCCGGCAACTGCTGGCCGGGGTCGGCGCCGGCGGACGGCACCACCATCACGCCGTCGGCTGCCGCCAGCCCGCGCATCATGGCCGAGCCGATGTGGTCCGCGGGGACGGCGTTGCCGTCGGGGTCCGTCCCGTAGGGCACCAGCCGGTCCTGATTGTGCAGCGGCCGCAGGGCTGTTCCGGCGCGCACGGTGCGCAGCGGCGCCGGCGGGCGGCCCGTCATCCCCGCCAGCAGCGGGTCCGCGAGGGTGAGCAGCGCCATCATCGCCGCCAGCGGGTTGCCGGGCAGGCCCACCAGGGGGCGCCCGTCGGGTAGCCGGGCCAGCAGTGCCGGGTGCCCGGGGCGCATCCGGATGGACGGGACCACGATGGCGGCGCCGGCGGCATCAAGCACCCGGCGCAGGTGGTCGGCGGCGGACGTGCCGGTCCCGCCGGTGGTGACCACCACGTCGCCGCCGCAGCCGGCGATGGCCTCTGCCGTGGCAGTGAAGTCGTCGGGCAGCCGCCGGCTTGCGGCGACGTGGCCGCCGAACCGGGCGACGATGGCCGGCAGGGTGGGGCCGAAGGTATCGCGGACCCGGCCCGGCGCGGGGATCCCGGAGGTGACGACCTCGTCCCCGGTGAGCAGCAACGCGACCCGCGGCACCGCGGCAACGGGAAGGGCATCGTGGCCGCAGACCGCCGCGACGGCCAGATGCGCGGGGGTCAGCACCGTGCCGGCGGCCACCACGACGGCGCCGGCTGCGGTCTCCTCGCCGGCCGGACGGATGTGGCGCCCGGCGGCCAATTCGCGCTGCTCGGTCCCCGGGCACAGCTCAAGCCGCTGGGTGTCCGCGGTCCCGCATTCGCTGCGCAGCACGCTGTCCGCGCCGTCGGGGATCAGGCCGCCGGTGACCACCGGCGCGGCTTGGCCCGGCCGCAGCCGAGTACCGGCCGGAACCAGTTGCCACGGCCCGGTGCCGGCGATGGCCCAGCCGTCCATCGCGGACGAGGCGTAATGCGGCACCGGCAGCAGCGCCGGCAGGTCGGCGGTCAACGTGCGGCCGACGCATGCTGCCAACTCCACGGGGGCGGCCGGCCGGAGCGCTGCCGCCTGGCCGGCCGCGTAGGCGGCGGCCCGTGCGTCTTCCCAGCGAAGCCCGGAACTCACTCCTGCACGGCGCCGTGGCGGCGCGCAACTTGATCAGCCACGCGGGAGGCAGCGCGCATGGCAACCTCGGGTGTGGCCTGGCCGGTGGCGGCCGCGAAGCCAGCGGCATAGCCCACCACAAAGGTGGTCAGCGGCGCGGCGGGACGGACCACGCTGTGTGCGGCAACGCCGGCCAGCCCCAGCACGGCGTCAATGTCCACCGGCATGTCCTCGAGTTCCAGCGCCTGCAGCAGTTCGCTGACATACGGGGAGAGCTGTTCGGCCGCTCCGGACACAATGGCCTCCGATCCGCCCGGGTTCGCGGGCAAGTACGACGTTTGTTTCAGGCTACGGCGCGGGCGGGGCAATGCCAAAGCGGCCCGCGTCCTGCCAAGTGTCAACGTCCGACGTGTGCAGCCCGGCGCGCTCCAACTGGAGCTCTACCGCCGGCAGAGCGGCGAGCAGGCGCCGGACCGGCTGGCCGGCCAGCCCGGCCGCTCCCCCGGCCTTCTCCACCGCTGCCGCCAAGGCCGAACTGTCGGCGCAGCACGCGAGTTGCTGCCGCTTGCCGTCGGCGTCCACCGGGATCCAAAGCTTCGCCTCCGGCGCGCGGGCGGCTGCGCCCAGCAGCAGCTCGGGCAGCCCGCCCAGCCACGGCATATCGCAGGCAAAGAGCAGGGTGAACGGCGCCCGGCGCGGGGCACCGCCGTCGTCATCGGCGGCCAGCGCCTGGACACCGGCGGCGATGCCCGCGGCCGGGCCGGAGAACGGCGGGTCTTCCCGGGCCAGCAGGAGTCGGGGTGCGTTCTTGACCGACCGGCGGAAAGCGTCCACTTCCGCCCGCAGGTCATTCGGGCCGACGACGGCGATCCGCCCGGCGCCGCGGACCGCCTCCAGCGTGCGGCGCAGCAGCGTGGACCCGTCGAGCTGCAGCAGTGCCTTGGGGCTTCCGCCCAACCGCGAGGAGCGGCCGCCGGCCAGCACGACGGCGTCGAAATCGGCAGTCCTCACGCGGCGGTATGGGTGTCGAGGAACTGGCTCCAGGCCGGGGCCGGCCGGTCCAGGTCGCGGATGCGCCAGCGGGCACCGCTGGGCGGACGGGGCGTGAACCGCAGGCTCCAGCCCATGTGGGCGAGGGTACGGTCGCCCTTGGCGTTGTTGCAGCGCAGGCAGCAGGCCACCAGATTCTCCCAACTGTCCTCGCCTCCGCGCGACCGCGGCCTGACGTGGTCCACGGTGGTGGCCGTCTTGCCGCAATACGCGCACAGGTGGTTGTCCCGGCGCAGCACTCCGCGGCGGGTCACGGCGGTGTCTTGGTTGTACGGGATCTTAATGTACCGGTTAAGCAGGATCACCGAGGGACGGCCCAGGATGTCGTTCGGCCCGACGACCGGATCACCATCCTCCGCGATCACGCTGGCCTTGCCGGTGAGCACAAGAAGCAGCGCCCGGCGGAAGGTGACGACCGCCAGCGGTTCGTATCCGGCATTCAGAACGAGTGTGCGCATGCACATCCCTCTAGGAGTGGCCAGCCCGACCGGCGCTTCAGTTCCGGTCAGGGACTGGATTTTCTGCACTAACAGTCAAAGAGTATGACGGCCGGTACGTTCTGCGCTAACTTTTTTCGCGGCCGGCGGGCCCGATGAGACCGGAACAGCAAGCCGTTCACCGGGTGTTCCACGGCCGCCCGGGGAACAGCCCGCCGCCGTGACTTCGGCCCACAACGCCGCCGGCCCCGGTGCACGCTGGGCGTGGACCGGGGCCGGCAGGGGGGACGGTCCAATGGACCGGAAAGGCCGAAGCCTAGCTGACGCGGATGGCTACGTAGCCGGAGCCGACGTTGGCGCTGGCCAACGCGGTGGTGTAACCGGTCCAGCCGCCGTGGACGGCCTGGCCGTTGCCCACGTAGATGGCGATGTGCGCAACACCGGCGCCACCGTCGGAGTAGTAGAGCAGGTCGCCCGGCTGCGGGGTGGAAACCTGCGTGCCGTAGCTGAGGAACTGCGCCGGGGCGAGGTCGCCCACCGACTTGCCGGCGGCGCGCAGGGCCTTCTCCACCATGGCGGTGCAGTCCTGCGAAATACCGATCTGGCCGTAAGCGGAGGCGACCAGGGCAGAGGCCACGCCGCTGGCGGAGGCCGCGGCCGGCGCGGCTGCCTTGGCGGGGGCTGCTGCGGCCTTGGCTACGGCCGGGGCGGCTTTCTGGACGGCGCCCTGGGCTGCACCGGCAGCGTCCTCGACAACCGGTGCCACTTCCTGGGCCACGGTCTCGACCACGGGCTCCGGCTCCGGTGCCGGAGTGGACTTGATGTCAGGACGCGAGAAGCTCAGCTGAACCGCGCTGGAAGCCTGGACGGTGTCCACCTGCACGCGGCTGGGGACGGACACGGTGGACGCGGTGCGTTCGATGGTGGCTGACTGCGCGGGAATGCCGGCGGTCAGGGCCAATCCGGAGGCGGCAGCGATAACGGCTGCAGAGCGACCCATGGATCCGGCATTGGATGAGACGGCTTTGGAAATCGTCTCCAGCGGGTTGGTGCGGACGGAAACGGCGCGGTGGCGCCCCGTAGCGGTGTTAGTGAACACGTTAAAGGCCTCTCCCAATGCCTGCGAGGTGAGCTGTCGGATTCGGATGGGAGTGCACCCGGCCGTAGTCCTCCCCGGCATAAGCCTGAGAGTCCTGACGACTTAACCCCAAGGGTTCCTGTACGGAACCCGAATTTGGTTCCCCCGCCTCTGCCCGCGAAGTTTTTGCGAACGAACTCCGGTTGGTGGCAGAGCTCGGCAATCCACCCGGAGGTGCCAGCCGTCTGACAGCTGGCACGGATAAGAGCGTATACGATCCGGCGAGCATTGTCACGTTCTGATCACGAAACGGTGATCTTTAGGTTACGGAAGCTGCCCCGAGCGCGCCGAAACGGGCGCTGGCGTGCCGGATTCCGCCGTCGTACGCGTGCTTAATGACCGACGGCGCGCCCCGAAAGGCGCGCCGCGATACAAACCCTAGAGAACAGGGAAAGCGTCAGGGAGGCTTTAGCCTGCCGGACGGATGAACACCGGGCCGGAGCCGATGTAGGCGCTGCCCAGCACGGTGCTGTAGCCGGCCCAACCGCCGTGGACGGCCTGGCCGTTGCCCACGTAGATGGCCACGTGGGCCACGCCGGCACCGCCGTTGGCGTAGTAGATGATGTCGCCCGGCTGCGGCGTGGAAACCTGCGTGCCGTAGGCAAAGAACTGTGCCGGGGCGAGGTCGCCGACCGAGAAGCCGGCCGCCCGCAGCGCGTTCTCGACCAGCGCGGTGCAGTCCTGGGCCACACCGATCTGGCCGTAGGCGGCGGCGACGATGGCGGCGGCTGCTCCGCTGGCGGCAGCTTCGCCGGCCTTCTTGGTGGACTTACCCTTGTCCGATGCGGCATCGTTGCCGGCGGTCGGGTTGATCTCGTTCGAGACGGTCTGGACCACGGTCTGCGGTGCCGGTGTGGAAGTGATCCGGGCACGTTCGAAGGTCAGCTTCACGGCCGCGGAAGCCTGCACGGCTTCCACCTGCACGCGGGCCGGGGCATCGACGCTGCGGTCGGCACTGACGGCCTGTGCCGGGATGGCACCGGTCAGAACCAGGCCGGTGGCGGCGGCGATCACGGCACCTTGGCGTCCAACAGTTCCGGCGTTTGCGGAAACGGCCTTGGAAATCGTCTCAAGCGGGCTAGTGCGGACAGGGGTCGCACGGTGGCGGCCCGCAGTAATGCTCTTGGACACGGTTGTACCTCTCCCAAATGCCTGCGAGGTGAGCTGTCGGGTTCGGATGGGAGTTCATCCGGCCGGCCGGTTTCCGGGCTGGTGGCCCGGTCCTGATCGGCTTTACCCCAAGGACATCCTGCGATGTCCGGGAAGTGGTTCCCCCGCTTCTGCCATGCGATTCGGTGCGAACGAACTTCGGGCGGCGGCAGAATTCGGCATTCCGCCCGAAGGTGCCTGGCAGTTGCTGCCAGGCACAGGTGAAACCTTATAACAGTTTGGTGCCTGAGTCACATTACGGTTACGGCGTGTCTGTCAGAGCCAGCCGGTGGGGTCTACCAGCTTGCCGTTGACCATCACTTCGAAGTGCAAATGGCAGCCGGTCGATGCTCCGGTGGTACCGCTCTCGCCCAGGACCTCGCCGCGGGCCACAACGGCACCCACCGCCGTGTCGATGGTGCTCAGGTGGTTGTACGTGGTCTCCAGGCCATTGCCGTGGTCCACCACAATCCGATTGCCGCCGCCGCCAACCTGGAACCCGGCCTCGACGACGGTGCCGCCTGCCGCGGCTGCCACCGGAGTGCCGCAGGGTGCCCCGTAGTCCTGGCCGGTGTGCAGTTCTCCGGCATAACCGGTGATGGGGCTGACCCGGTAGCCGAACGGCGAGGTCTTGATCAGCTCGTCCATCGGCTGCGACAAGGTTCCCTCGCTGCCGATCGCCTTGGCCTTTCCGCCGGAGGCGACCATGACCTGCTTGAGCTTGGTGTCCGGGTCGAACTTGCTGGTCAGCCCGGCCCGTTCAAACGTCAGGCGCGCTTCGGTGGCCGCGGAGATGCTGCTGGTTGCCAGTGCTTCCTGCGGGCCGTCGGCTGTGGCGCCGGCCGTCGTCGGAAGCATCACCGTCAGCACCATGCCGGAGGCGGCTGCGACAATCGCGGTTTTATGCCCGACGTCGCGGGCTGCCGCTGCTACCGGCGACGGTGCCGGCTGCGCACGGCGCCGGCCGGCTGTCGCTGCGCGAGGGCGTGGGTGCTCGACCGGGGCGGTTAAACGGCGCCGTCCCGAGGCTTTGTGTCCTGCCAAAATCTTTAACCTCTCCCAAAGCGCCTGCGAAGTTAGCTGTCGGATTCGAGTCAAGAGAAAACTCGGCCGCACCGCACAGAGCACCAGTGGAACGATTCACTAAGGCTTTGCCCGCTGCGGCTTCACCCCAAGGCAGCGAACAAACTGCCGCTTGGTGGGTCCTCCGCCCCTGTCTCACGGATACACTCCCCCGCCGACAGGGTTCGGCTTGCGGAGGGTGCGGGACCGATATCTCGGTGCCCGGCACAACTATACGGAACATCACTCGGAAGTAATAAATCCGTTATCCACGCCGCGTGATTCCGCGGCACAACGTTTCATTCCATCGAAACAAAGATGTGCGAAGCCACTTCCGGCGGCAATTCCAGGGCGCCCTCGATGCCCGGCACGCGCACGGAAATGTATTCGCCCGCGGTCTCCAGCTGCAGCGTCGCGCCGGGCTTCAGGCCGCCCTCTTCCAGCTGGATCAACAGTTCCGGCTCTACCTGGATCGGCTCCGCCAGCCGGATGATGCTGACCTTCATCTCGGGGGTATACGTGCCCATGGCCTGGGCCAGGTTGAGCAAGCCGTAGCTGGTTTCCTCGGCGGGCAGGCCGCCGAGCGCTTCCAGGCCCGGGATCGGGTTGCCATAGGGAGAGACCGTCGGCTTGCCCAGCAGTTCGTAGAGCCGCTGTTCCACCCGCTCGCTCATCACGTGTTCCCAGCGGCAGGCCTCGTCGTGGACGTAGGCCCAGTCCAGGCCGATGACGTCGGAGAGCAACCGCTCGGCCAGCCGGTGCTTGCGCATGACCTCGGTTGCCTTGCGCCGGCCCAGTTCGGTCAGTTCCAGATGCCTGTCACCGGTGACCACCACCAGTCCGTCCCGCTCCATCCGGCCGATCGTCTGGGAGACGGTGGGGCCGGAATGGCGCAGCCGCTCGGCGATCCGGGCACGCAGCGCGACGATGTTCTCTTCTTCGAGCTCGAGGATGGTGCGCAGGTACATCTCGGTGGTGTCGATGAGATCAGTCAATTGTTCTTGCTCCTCGGCGCGCGGTGAAAAGGCTGCTCCAGCAGCAGGCATGAGGGTGGGGCCCCACTCCAGCCTAGCTTGTTTTCCCTACACGACCGGCAGTTTCGCCGCCGGTAGACGCGCCGGTGCGTCACGCAACATTGCCGGTTCCAACTAACGGCGGCCGCCGGCGTTGGGGCAGAATGATACGGGCGTTCAACGGTGAACTGCCATCCAGATCACTGCCACCACGCCAGGAAAGGTATTCATGAGCGATACCCAGTCCATCAGCATTCCCGCCGACCTGCTCCCGAAGGACGGGCGTTTCGGCGCCGGCCCCTCCAAGGTCCGTCCGGAACAGGTCGACGCGCTGGTCGCCGCGGGCCGCAACCTGCTGGGAACGTCGCACCGCCAGGCTCCGGTCAAAAACCTGGTGGGCAGTGTCCGCGAGGGACTCCGCGAGTTCTTCAAGGCTCCCGCAGGCTACGAGATCATCCTGGGTGTCGGCGGCTCCACCGCATTCTGGGATGTCGCCTCCTTCGGACTGGTCGAGCAGAAGGCCCAGCACCTCTCCTTCGGCGAGTTCAGCTCCAAGTTCGCCGCGGCCACCAACAAGGCTCCGTTCCTGGCCGAATCCAGCATCATCACCGCCGAGCCCGGTTCCCGGCCGGAGCCGCGGGCGGAGGCGGGCGTGGACGTGTACGCCTGGGCGCAGAATGAAACCTCCACCGGCGTCGCCGCTCCGGTGCAGCGTGTGGAAGGTGCCGACGACGGCGCTTTGGTTCTCATCGACGCCACCTCGGCTGCCGGCGGGCTGGCCGTAGACGTCAGCCAGAGCGACGTCTACTACTTCGCGCCGCAGAAGAACTTCGCGTCCGACGGCGGCCTCTGGCTGGGCGTTTTCTCCCCCGCCGCGCTCGAACGCGCGGCCAAGATCGGCGCCACCGGCCGCTGGATTCCGGACTTCCTCAACCTGGAAACTGCGATCGACAATTCGCTGAAGAACCAGACCTACAACACGCCCGCGCTGGCCACCCTGGTGACGCTCAATGCGCAGATCGAGTGGCTGAACAGCAACGGCGGCCTGGACTTCGCCTCCGGCCGCACCGCCGATTCGGCCGGGCGGGTGTACCAGTGGGCCGAGGCCTCCGCGCTGGCTACGCCGTATGTGGTCAACCCCGAGCACCGCTCGAATGTCATCGCGACCGTCGACTTCGACGAGTCGGTTGATGCCGCGGCCGTGGCCAAGGTGCTGCGTGCCAACGGTGTGGTGGACGTGGAACCGTACCGCAAGCTGGGCCGCAACCAGTTGCGGATCGCCACCTTCGTGGCGGTCGATCCGGAAGACGTCAGCGCCTTGCTGGCCTGCATCGACTACGTGGTGGACCGCCTGCAGGGCTAAGCTCCGCGGCGTATACCGATAAGGTCCGGCCTCCCGATCACGGGGAGCCGGACCTTATTCTTTTGGTCCGATTCTTGTGGTCCGTGCCGGACCGTCGCTTAGACCGGCCGGTCCGGCACGCCGTAGGTGATGCTCAGCTTCCGCCGGGCCGAGCGGTCGAACCGCAGCCGCATGTGGTGCGCGCGCCAGGCCCACAAAATCCCGACGGCGGCCGCGGCCAGACCGGACAGCGCTGCCACCCCGAGCCCCCAGCGCGGGCCGAAGCTATTGGACACCAAACCGACCAGCGGGGCGCCGATCGGGGTTCCGCCCATCAGGATGGCCATATACAGGGACATCACCCGTCCGCGCATCATCGGCTCGGTGGTGGTCTGCACATACGCGTTGGCGCTGGTCATAATGGTGATGGCCGCAGCCCCTACCGGCACCAGCGCAAGCCCGAAGAGCCAGACCGTCGGTGCCAATCCCGCCGCCGTGCAGGCGATACCGAAAGCCACCGACGCGCCGAAGACATAGCGCAGCCGCGGCCGGTCCCGGCGCGCACTGAGCAGCGCGCCGGTCACCGAACCGGCCGCCATCACCGAGGAGAGCAGGCCGAAGTCTCCGGCATGGCCGCCGAATTCGGTGCGCGCCATGGACGCCACGAAAACGGAGAAATTCAGGCCGAAGGTGCCGATGATGAAGATGGCGGTCAGCACCACCATCAGGTCCGGCCGGTCCTTCACGTACCGGAAGCCCTCGAGGATTTGGCCGCGGCCCTTGGCCACCTTCTCCCGTGGATGGAGTTCCTGCCTGCGGATGGCCAACAACGCGGCGATCATCGCCGCGAACGTGGCGGCGTTGATCAGGAACACCGGGCCCGGTCCGATGGCTACGGTCAGCACGCCGGCAATGGCCGGTCCGATCATCCTGGCCAGGTTGAACGAGGTGCTGTTCAGCGCCACCGCGTTGGGCAGGTAGTCGTCGCGGACCAGGTCCGAGACGAAGGTCTGCCGGGCCGGCGCATCCACCGCCGTCACCATGCCCAGTGCCAGCGCGAAGGCATACACATGCCACAGCTGCGCCACGTCCGCGATCACCATCAGGCCCAGCGCAAGGCCCAGCACGGCCATGGAAATCTGCGTGGCCATCAGCAGCTTCTGCCGGTCGAACCGGTCGGCAATCAGCCCGGCCCAAGGGGCCATCACCAGCTGCGGCCCCATCTGCAACGCCATCACAATGCCCATGGCGGCGGCGTCCTGCTGGGTGAGGATGTCGTACACCAGCCAGTCCTGGGCCGTTCGCTGCATCCAGGTGCCGACATTGGAGATCAGCGCGCCGATGAACCAGATCCGGTAGTTGAACAGCCGCAAGGAACGAAACACGCTTTACCGCCCCTTCCGGCTGCAGAACCTGCCTCGTCGATCGGTCACGTCAGGACGTGGCTTCGGTGAAATCCTCGGTCGCGTCGATTTCGGCTGCCCCCGTCAGGCTCTCGCCAGCGGGAGCATCTGCGGCCTCGTCTGCGGGGGCCGCGTCGCCCGCTGTGTCCCCGCCCGCTGCGTCTTCGTCCACGGTCGCAGAGGCCGCCTCATCCGCGGCCTCATCCGATGTGTCCTCGTCCACGCCTGCAACGGCTTCCGCATCCGCGGCCTCGTCCTGGCCCGCAGCCGCAGTCTCATCGGCTTCCACATCCGCATCCGCGGAGGCATCCTCCGCCGTTTCCGTTGCGGGAGCCGGCTCGGCGCCGTCCTGCGCCTCGCTTGCCGCAGCCGCCTCGGCCGCCTCGGCTTCGGCCGCAGCCGCCACTTCTTCAGGGCGCACCCGGTCCGCCCACGGCACCCATTCGGGAGCCAGCAGCGATTTCTCGGACGGGAGCAGACCCACTTCGCAGACCGTGGCCTCTTTGCCGCGCGGAACACGGGCCAACGTGGCATACCACTGCCAGCCCACGTAGCCCGCCAGCTTCGCCTCGAACCGGTGAGTGACCAAGCGGTCGCCGTCGGCATAGCTGCCGACGTGCGCACCGATTTGTTCGGTCGGGGCGATCTCCTGCACACCCTCCCGGGCACGGTCCACCGCCGCGGCCAGAACCAAGTCCAGTTTCGCGGTGCGGCGGGCAGGACGACGCCGGGGCGCGGCCTCGGTCTCGGACCCGCCGGCGACGGGCTGCTCCACGGGCGCGGTTTCAGCGCCGGAGTCGATCAGGTTTTCAGTCATCAAGTCCGCTTAGGCGTCCAGGTCATCGGCCACGCGGCGGAGCACCGCAGCAACCTTGGACGCGTGGGAGCGTTCCGGGTACCGGCCCTTGCGCAGCCCGTTGGAAATGCCGTCCAACAGCTTGATCAGGTCTTCGGTGATGACGGCCATGTCCTCGGCCGGCTTACGCGTTGCGCGCACCACCGAGGGAGCCGCGTCGAGGATGCGGGCGGACAGCGCGGACGGGCCGCGGCGGCCGTCGGCGATGCCGTACTCCATCCGGGTTCCCGCCTTCACGTCCTTGACGCCGGCCGGCAGCGCAGAAGCATGCAGGAAGACTTCCTGGCCGTCCTCGCTGGCCAGGAACCCGAAGCCTTTTTCCGTGTCGAACCACTTGACTTTGCCGATGGGCACTTTGCTTACCTCGTTCTGCTTAAATGTTGCGGCGGTACCGCCCGCTGCTGCGTTCTTACCATGTGCCCCGCCGGCAGTACACCGGCCGCAGGTGCGGCCGCGGCGTGGCGGGGAAAGTCTGTCTCTAGATTAGCTTGTTCCGCCGACGACGGGGTCCGCTGCGCGGTGGTTTCCGCTCCCGGCGTGCGGCGGGATTGGGCCGTGGCACGGCCGGGAGTTAATCTGGTGCCATGTCCGGAACAGTCCCCGCCCAGAATGCGCCCCGCCCCGCTGAGTCGGGGGCGCTGCACCGAGTGCTGGTCTTTTCGGCTGTCGTCCTGCTGCTGGCGGGGCTGGGCAGCCTCGGCGTCATACTGGCCGGCGCCATGACCGGCACCCCGGTGTGGACCGGCTTCATGGGACTGGCGTGGTTCTGCTTCCCTATCGCCTTCGTGCTGATGGTGCTGATGATCGCCGGCAGCATCCGGCGCCGGCGCAGCAGCTAGCCGCACGGCCGGAGCCGGTGCACGGCGGTTCGGGCCGCGCGGCGTCGGCCGCAGTGCTGCGGGGTAACGTTAATCCGGTGTCCTCCATCCGCGTCTTGGCCGGCCAGTTGGCCGCCCGCAGCGATGCCGAGCTGCGCCTGCTGTTCAGCGCCCGGCCGGACCTCTGCCTGCCGCCCGTACCGGACTTTTCCGCGCTAGCCGCCCGGGCCTGCACGCGGATCAGCCTCCAGCGGGTGCTGGAGAATCTCTCCCGGCCCGAGCTGGAATTGCTTGAAGCGGTGGTGCTCAGCACCGATGTTGATGCCGGCCGAGCCGCCGACGCCCGCTCGCTGGGGCCCCTGCTCGTGCCGCCGGCGGATGCCCCCGACCGGCCGAACCTGGACACCTATCTGGACCGGCTGCGCGAACTGGCCCTGCTGGTGCGCGTGGAACCGCACCCACCGGGCAACAATGATTTTCCGGCCGACGACGGCGGGGGCCTCCTGCCGGCCGCATCCTACCTTCCGGTGGCCAGCCTGGCCGAAGCGCTGGGACCGTACCCCGCCGGCCTGGGCCGCAGCTACGCCGCCTTGGCCGGCTCCAGCACGATGGCCGCGGACCATCTGGTCCGCACCGTGCGGTTGCTGCGCGAAGCCGGCTACGAGCTGCCGACCGACGCCCCCGAGCCAGGCGGGGACGAACACGCGGACCCGGCGGCAGCCCCGGCTGCCCGGGCGGCCGCCGCCCTCGACCGCTGGCTGGCCGACCCGCGGACCTGGCCGGCCCTGATGTCCCAGGCCCCGGAACATACCGACGAGCTGCTCGGAAAGTTCCGCCGTTCCCCGCTCGGCGCGCTGCCGCACCCGTTGGCCGGCACCGGCCCGCGCGAGGCCACCTCGCCGATCGATTGGCTGGCAGCGCACGGGCTGCTGGTTCCCATCGACGCGTCGCACGTGGAACTCCCCTGGCCCGTCGGCCTGGCAGTCCGCGGCGGTGCGGTTGCCGATCCGTGGCACACCCTGCCGCCCGCGCTGGCTGCGGGGCAGGTAAGGAATTCGCTGCGTGACAATGCCGCCTTCTCCGCCGCGGCCGAGACACTGCGGCTGGTGGCCGAGCTCCTGGACCAGGTCCGCCGGGGCCCGGTTGCCACGCTGCGCGCGGGCGGTGTGGGCGTCCGCGAAGTCCGCCGGCTGGCGGACGCCCTGCGGGTCGAACCGGACGAGACCAGCTGGCTGCTGGAGCTCGCCGCCGCCGCCGGACTGCTCATTTTGGACGTCGATACCTCCCGCTGGGTGGTCCATGCCGACGCCATGTTCGGCTCTCTGGAGCGCCAGGACCAGTGGCTGCTGCTGGTATCGGCCTGGCTGCAACTGGACCGCGCGCCCTCGCTGGTGGGCGGCAGGACGCCGTCGGACACCGCCATTAATGCGCTGGCCGCGGAAGCGTCCCGTCCCGATGCACCGGCCGTCCGGCGCCGCGTGTTGGAGGCGCTGGACGAACTGTGCACGCCGGCTGCTTCCGCCGGCGGCCCCGGCGGACCGGACGTCGCAGCGGAGGCCGCGCCGGACGCCGCCGCAACCGGGAGCACCCCGGCTCCCTCGCCGGACGCGGTCACCGCCTACTTGGTCTGGCGCCGGCCGCGCCAGCAGCGGCGGTTTGAGCGGCTGGTACCGGGCATCCTTGCCGAGGCGGCCCGGCTGGGGCTGCTGGGGTCCGGCGCGCTGACCGGGTTGGGACGCGCGCTGGCGCAGGACAGGCTCGCCGACGCCGCCGACCTGCTGGCCGAGCAACTGCCGGAACCGCTGGTCGAATTCGTGCTGCAGGCGGACCTGACCGCGGTGGCTCCCGGCTATCTGGCGCCGGACATCGCCGCCGAACTGTCCCTCCTCTCCACCCCCGAGGGCCAGGGCCCGGCCACCATCTACCGGTTCTCTGCGGACAGCATCCGGCATGCGCTGGACGCCGGGCGTGACGCGGCCGGGATCCTCGGCTTCCTGACCCGTCACTCGGCCACCGGCGTGCCGCAGCCGCTGGAGTACCTGGTGGAGGACACCGCGTCCCGGCACGGCGCGCTGCGGCTCGGCGCGGCCGCCAGCTTCCTGCGCAGCGACGACGAGGACACACTGTCGGACCTGCTGGCCGACCCGCGCACCGCCCGCCTGGGCCTGCGCCGGCTGGCCCCCACGGTGGCGGTTTCGCGCACCGCGGCCCGCGATCTGCTCGCGGCGCTGCGCCAGTTTGGCTATGCGCCGGCACCGGAGGCCGACGACGGCGTGGCGCTGGGCGGCGCGGCGGGCACCGGCGTCGGGCGCGGCAACGGCAGCGGCGGTTTCGCTGCGGAAGGTGCCCGAGCGGACGGTGCGGCGACGGCGAAAGCCGGCCGGGCGCCGTCGTCGTTCCCGGTGAAGACCAATCCATGGGAACTCACCGCGGAAGCGACCGACGCCCAACTCGCGGCCCTGCGAAGCTCCGGGATTCCGGCCCGTCCGGCCGCCGAGGCGGGGCCACTGCTGACACTGGAGACGCTGCGGACCGCCATCCGGTTGAAGCAGCGGGTGCGGATCGGGATTGTGGATCCGGACGGCAATCACCGGCGGCAGGTCATGCTGCCGCTGTCCGTCAGCGGCGGCCGGCTTCGCGTGTTCGATCCCGACCGCGACAGCGAGCGCACCGTCTCCATCCACCGGGTGATGGACATTGAACTAGTGGAGGGCAGCTGAATGGCCGACGGACCCCTGATCGTGCAGAGCGACAAGACCATCCTGCTGGAGGTGGACCATGAGCAGGCGGACGAGGCCCGGCATGCCATCGCCGCGTTCGCGGAGCTGGAGCGGGCGCCGGAGCACATGCATTCCTACCGGATCACCCCGCTGGGACTGTGGAACGCCCGCGCCGCCGGGCTGGATGCCGAACAGGTGCTGGACACGCTGCTGAACTACTCGCGCTTCCCGGTGCCGCACGCGCTGTTGGTGGACATCGAGGAGACCATGTCCCGGTACGGGCGGCTGCGGCTGGAGAAGGACCCGCAGCACGGCCTGGTGCTGCGCACCACCGACTACCCGGTGCTCGAAGAAGTCATGCACGCGAAGAAGATCCAGCCGCTGCTGGGTCCGCGGATCGACGCCGAGACCACGGTGGTGCACTCCTCGCAGCGCGGACAGCTCAAGCAGCTGCTGCTCAAGCTCGGCTGGCCCGCGGAGGACCTGGCCGGCTACGTCGACGGCAGGCCGCATCCGATCGCGCTGGCCGAATCCGCGGAACCGGGCGGCTGGCAGATGCGGCCGTACCAGCGGCTGGCCGTGGAGAACTTCTGGGCCGGCGGATCCGGCGTCGTGGTGCTGCCCTGCGGGGCCGGCAAAACGCTGGTGGGCGCGGCCGCCATGGCCACCAGTTCCACCACCACGCTGATCCTGGTGACCAACACCGTCTCCGCACGGCAATGGAAGGACGAGCTGGTCCGGCGGACCTCCCTGACCGCCGAGGAGGTGGGCGAATACTCCGGCTCGGTCAAGGAAATCCGGCCGGTCACGATCGCCACCTACCAGGTGCTGACCATGCGCCGCGGCGGGCTGTACCCGCACCTTGAGCTGCTGGATGCCAACGACTGGGGCCTGATCATTTACGACGAGGTGCATCTGCTGCCGGCCCCGATGTTCCGGATGACGGCGGACCTGCAGGCGCGGCGGCGGCTGGGGCTGACCGCCACGCTGGTGCGCGAGGACGGCCGCGAGGGCGAAGTGTTCTCGCTGATCGGGCCCAAGCGCTACGACGCCCCGTGGAAGGACATCGAGGCGCAGGGCTACATCGCGCCGGCCGACTGTGTGGAGGTCCGGGTGGATCTGCCGCGGGACGAGCGGGTGGCGTATGCCATGGCCGACGACGGCGACAAGTACCGGCTGTGCGCGACGTCCCCGATCAAAACGCCGGTGGTGGATGCGCTGGTGAAGGCGCACGAGGGCGAACAACTGCTGGTGATCGGACAGTACCTCGACCAACTGGACGAGATCGCCGAACATCTGGACGCGCCGGTGATCAAGGGCAGCACCTCGGTCAAGGAACGGCAGCGGTTGTTCGACGCGTTCCGCCGCGGCGAGCTGCAGACGCTGGTGGTCTCCAAGGTGGCCAACTTCTCCATCGACCTGCCGGAAGCCACCGTGGCCATCCAGGTGTCCGGTTCGTTCGGTTCCCGGCAGGAGGAAGCCCAGCGCCTGGGCCGGCTGCTGCGGCCCAAGGCGGACGGCCGGTCGGCGCGGTTCTACACCGTGGTGGCGCGGGACACGCTGGACCAGGACTTCGCCGCCAAGCGGCAGCGCTTCCTGGCCGAGCAGGGCTATGCCTACACCATCAAGGACGCCAAGGACGTGCTGCAGGGGTAACCCCCTTCGCCACGTCCCGACGTCGTCGCCGTTACCCCAGCGGTCCTTTCAGCGGCCGTCGCAGCCGTCGCTCAGCGCAGCCGGCCGTTACTGTACACCTGCCGGAAGGCTTCCTCGCGTGCTTCTTCCAAGCGACCGTAATCCACCATCCGGCGGCGGTGCTCCTGGCGACGGCGCGCCAAGCCGCGGCGCGAGGCTGCCCACGCAGAACGCATGCCCGCGGCGGCACCGTCAAGCAATGGCCGGATATGCAGGCCTCGGGTGCCTTCACGTTCCGGCGCTACCGCTGCTGCCCCGGTGGGTTCAATTTCTACGGCTGGCTGCAGATGCGTCGCCGAAGCGTGCCCACTGGTGCCAGAAAGTTCTGCAATGGCGTTCATGATGGTTTGGTCCCTTCCGTGCCCGCGGCGGGTGGTTCCTGCCCCGGTACACTCCACGCTAGGGTCGGCCGAGTTCGGCGATCGTTCGAAGTCGCCGCGCCTGAAGCGAACGCCCGAACGCTCCGTCCCGAACGCTCTCCGACCTACATCAAGGACGCCAAGTAGGTAGAGCTGCAGGGCTGGCTCCGCACCACGTCCGCGCCCGTCTACAGCGCGAGGCCCGCGAGAACGTCGTCGAGCCGGTCGAAGTTTTCCTCCATGCCGCCGTCGAGCCCTGACTTCACCATGGCGTCGCAGTCCGCCTTCGAGGTGTAAATCGAGGTGACCTTGAGCGCGCAGCTGCCGTCGGCCAGGTCGCGAAACTCGAGGGTCTCAAACGTCGGGTGGCCGGGCTCCGCCTCGAACTCCCAGCTGTGCACGATGCGGCCGTCGGCGACCTCATGGTACGAGCCCCAGAACCGCCAGTCGCCATCCATCTCCACCGTGTAATCGAAGGATCCGCCGGTGCGGGCATCGAAGTGCTGGATTCGCATGCGCGAGCCGCGCGGGCCCATCCACCGCGAGAATATTTCCGCGTCCGTGTGGGCACGCTGCACTTGCGCGGAGCTTGCCGCGAACCCGCGGCGGTGCACGATCGACTGCTCGCCGATCCGTTCGTGCGTCGTCTCGGGGTTCGTCTCGATCATGCGTGCTCCTCCATCGTGGCCAGCAGTCCCCTGAGCCGCTCGACGGCCTGCAGCGAGGCCGTGAACGCTACGGCGTGGGAAGCCCAGCGTCAAGCACGCGCAAGCCTTCATCTTCTGACCGGGCGTACACTCGTGGCATCCTGACCCGTTGGAGGCTGCCATGGACATTGAAGACGACGTCGCCGCCCACTATCACCACCCCGGCCTGGAGGCGTTGATCCTGGACGGATTGGCTGCGCTCGGCCAGGATCCGGACAACATCGACCCCGACGTGCTGGCGGCGGCGGACCAGCTGCATATCGGCGGCACCGATGCCACGCGGTCGGTGGCCGAAGGGGCCGGACTGCGCGCCGGAATGCGGGTGCTGGACGTCGGCAGCGGGATCGGCGGCCCCGCCCGCTACCTGGCCCACCATCTGGGGGTCACGGTCCGGGGTGTGGATCTGACGCCCGAGTCGGTACGGACCGCCGAATCCCTCACCCGACGCTCCGGGTTGGAGGGGCTGGTCCAGTTCAGCGTGGCCAGCGCCTTGGAACTGCCGTTCGACGACGGCAGCTTCGATGCGGCGACCATGCTGCACGTGGGCATGAACATTGCCGACAAGGCGGGCGCGTTCCGCGAGATTCACCGCGTCCTGAAGCCCGGAGGCATCTTTGCGCTCTACGACATCATGTCCACGTCCCCGAGCGCACCTCAGTTCCCGCTGCCCTGGGCCTCGACGCCGGCCTCGTCTTTCGTGGAGGACCGTACCGGCTACCTCGCGGCCCTGACGGCGGCCGGCTTCCGGCTGGAGGGCGAACGCAACCGGCACGGTTTCGCCGTCGAGTTCCTGCAGCGGACCCAGGACAAGATGTCCGCTTCCGGCGCCCCGCCGCTGGGCATGCACCTGCAGATGGGCAAGGACGCCACGGTGAAGCTGGGGAACCTGGCGGCAGGCGTCCGGCAGGGCGTGCTTGCCCCGGTGGAGCTGTTCAGCCGCCGCGACTGAGCTTAGCGCCCTCAGCGCAGGCCATGATTGCCTGCAGCAGCCATTCAGCAAACTCCCAGAAACCGGGAGCAGACTGGGAACGTGAAAAAGCTTGAGCCCGAAGCCAAACTGCTGGTCGTCGACGACGAGCCGAACATCCGCGAACTGCTGTCGACTTCGCTGCGGTTCGCCGGGTTTGAGGTAGTGGCTGCCGCCAACGGCCGGGAGGCTTTGGACGCTGCCGAAGCGCACATGCCCGATTTGGCCGTGCTTGATGTCATGCTGCCAGACATGGACGGCTTCACCGTCACCCGCAAGCTCCGGGCCTCCGGCCGCCATTTTCCGGTGGTCTTCCTGACCGCCCGGGACGAGACCGAAGACAAGGTCACCGGCCTGACCGTGGGCGGCGACGACTACGTGACCAAGCCTTTCAGCCTGGACGAAGTGGTGGCACGCATCCGGGCCGTGCTCCGCCGCACCCGCCCCTTGCTGGAAGACGACGCGGTCATCCAGGTGGATGACTTGGAGCTCGACGACGACGCGCACGAAGTCCGCCGCGGCGGCGAAGTCATCGACCTCTCCCCCACCGAGTTCAAGCTGCTGCGCTACCTGATGCTGAACCCGAACCGGGTGCTGTCCAAGGCGCAAATCCTGGACCATGTCTGGGAGTACGACTTCAACGGCGACGCCTCGATCGTCGAATCCTACATCTCCTATCTGCGGCGGAAGATCGACACGAATCCGGAATCGCCGCCGCTGATCCAGACCAAGCGCGGCGTGGGCTACCTGCTGCGTACGGCCGACCGACGCTGATCGATGGTTGAACGCTGGAGGTCGGCATCCCTGCGGTCGCAACTGGTCCTGATTATGGGTGTGCTCATGGTGGCCACCCTGACGATCATTTCGGTGCTGACGCTGACCCTGCTGCATGACACGCTGGTCAAGCAACTCGATGCTGACTTGGTTAAGAACCGCCAGTCCATCTCCTCTTTCTTGGTCCGCCAAGCGACCAACCCCACCGCGAATTCCTTCTCGGAGCGGTACTACGGCGCTTTGCTGTCACGCGACGGCCAGATCAGCATTGATACCAACCCCATCGGCGACCGCCCCGACCTCCCTGCCATTTCTCCGGAAGAGGCGGCCGCCGTCGAAGGCAAAGGTTTCTTTGTCCCGGGGACCAAGCGGGACAGCGACGGCTGGCGCGTGTATGTGACGCCGCTGGAAAATCGCGCCGGCTCCGTAGCAATAGCGGTGAGCTACAAGGAGGTGAACGACACCTTCAACAAGGTTTCGGTGAGCACACTTCTGATCGGCGTCTCGTCGACGGTTGCGGCCATCGGCATCGCATGGCTGGCGGTGACCCGGTCCTTCCAGCCCTTGACCCGGGTGGACAAAACAGCCGCAGCCATTGCCGCCGGCGACCTCTCGCGCCGCGTCGAGGTGGTTAACCCCGGTTCCGAAGTCGGCCGGCTCGCCAGTTCGTTGAATGCCATGCTGGCGCACATCGAAACGGCTTTCGCCTCGCGAACCGCCTCCGAGCAGCGGATGCGCCGTTTCGTTCAGGATGCCTCCCACGAGCTGCGCACCCCGCTGGTCACCATCCGCGGCTTTTCGGAGCTGTACCGGCACGGGGCGCTGCAGTCGCCGGAAGACGTCGGCGCCGCGATGGGCCGCATCGAAAGCGAAGCCAAGCGCATGGGCCAGTTGGTGGATGACCTGCTGACGCTGGCCCGGGTGGACGAACAGCGTCCCCTCGAAGCCAAGCCGCTGGACCTTCTTTTGCTCGGCAACGACGCCGCCTTGGACGCGCGGGCCAGCGCGGCGGACCGTGTGATTACCGTGGTGGGGCTCGACGGCGGTGCACCGCGTCCGGCGCCGATCCTCGGCGACGAAGCCCGGCTGCGCCAGGTGGTGGCCAACTTGGTCACCAACGCGCTGCGGTACACGCCCGAGGGTTCGCCGCTGGAAATCGCCGTCGGGGTCCAGCCGGTGATCGACGACCGGTTGGATTCGATCCTCGAGATCCGCGACCATGGTCCCGGGATCTCCGAAGACGAGGCGGCGCGGGTGTTCGAACGTTTCTACCGGGCCGACACCTCCCGCCACCGCGAAACCGGCGGCACAGGATTGGGCCTGGCCATTGTGGCAGCCCTGGTGGCCCAGCACGACGGTACGGTCCGGCTGACGGAGACACCGGGCGGTGGCGCCACCATGTCGATCAGGATCCCCTACCATCCGCAGGCGGACGAGGACGAGCCCTTCGCCCTCGGCTAATCCACAACGCTCCCGTCGGCCGCCGGTTATCCACACCCGGCGGCCGGAGCCTCGCGCCGGCTTCCCCGGCTGCCTAGCCTGAACGGTGTCGGATAGGTACACCAGCAGCGGAGGACACCATGGCCGTATTCCAAGTAGACAGCGAGGCCCTCGCCGCCAAGAGCATGGCGGTGCAGGGCACCATCGGGCGGCTGCAGGCGGAGGTGAACACCATGCAGTCCGGGCTGCGCGAGTTGGAGTCGCTCTGGACCGGCGCGGCGGCGGCGAACTTCCAGCAGCTCGTGACGGACTGGCGGGCCACCCAGCTGAGGGTGGAGGAGTCCCTGGCCAGCATCAACGCGGCGCTGTCCCACGCCTCGCAGCAGTACCTGCAGGCGGAGGAAGCCAACGCCCGGATGTTCCTGGCCTGAACACCGTCCGGCCGGCTGCGGGCGCGGCTGCTCAGCCCTGTTCGGGCGTGCCCTGGTGGAAGCGCAGGCGCCACTGCCGGCCGTCCCGCAGCCAGAGCGAACTGCGCAGGGCGGACCCCCCGCGGCGGATACTGCGGTAGGTCAGCAGGATGCTGTCTTCGCCGAGCCGTTCGACGGCGAAGACCTCCAGCGAAGCATCCAGCTCAGGGCTTTCCTGGAGTTCGCTGATCATCGCGTCCCGCGTCCACATCCGGCCGGCTTCGCCGATCTCCGCAAAGTCGGGGTGCAGCAGCACAGCCAGCCGGCCGAAGTCCGCGCGGACCGCGGGGTTGAGCAGTTGCTGTTCCAACCGGACCACCAGCTCTTCCGGCGAGCCCTCGGCCGCATCGTCGCCGGCGAAGTCCTCCAGTTCGGAGAACAGGTCCGGTTCAGGCGTCACTGCCACTGCCGGCCGTGCGCCGTTCCGGCCGGCTAGGGCCGCAGCGGCCGGGCGGGCAGCCGGGCTTGTTCCGGCAGGGGCTGCGCCGGCCGAAGCCGCCCCCAGGACCGCGCTGCCCGAGGTTCCCGGCCCGCCGGGGAACCCGGGACCCGCCGGCGCACCGCTTCCGTTCTGGAAGGCCACCGCCACTGCGCGGGCGCGTTCGTCGGCGGCCTCGTTCAGCGGGTGGCCGGCGTGGCCCTTGACCCATTCGAACTCGTAGCTGCGTCCCTTGATCACCGCGTCGATGTCCTTGAGCAAGTCGACGTTCAGCACCGGCTTCCCGTCGGCCTTCTTCCAACCGCGCCGTTTCCAGCCCGGCATCCACTTGGTCACGCAATTGATCACGTACTGGCTGTCGCACAGCACGCGCAGGTGCTCCTGGGGCACGTGCGCGGTCGCCCGGAACAGATCCAGCACGGCCATCAGCTCGCCTTGGTTGTTGGTGCCGTGCGGCCAGCCGCCGGCAGCCCACGCCGTGTCGTCGATGTACCAGGCCCAGCCGGCCGGTCCGGGGTTGCCAAGGGCGGAGCCGTCGGCAGCAGCAGTGATAGTCATGATTTCCATCTTTTCAGATCCGGCGGACATTCCTGGCCCTAGGCTGGGCAGGTGGCAATACTTATCGATCCCCCGCTCTGGCCGGCCCACGGCACGCACTTCTCGCACCTCGTCTCGGACAGCTCGCTGGACGAGCTGCACCGCTTCGCCGCGGCCGCCGGGATCCGCGAGCGTGCCTTCGACCGAGACCATTACGACGTGCCGGTCAGCCGCTACCGCGAGCTGGTCGAGTCCGGGGCGGTCGAGGTCAGCGGCGGCGAACTGACCCGCCGGCTGCAGGCCAGCGGGCTGCGCGTCCCGGCCCGGCAGCGCCCGGAAAAACTTCACCGCGTGCTGCTGCGGCGGTGGAACGAACTGCTGCCCGGGCAGGAGGATCTGGGCCGCGAACTGCTGGAGCGCTGGGCCGAGCCGCACCGCCACTACCACGGCCCCGGCCACCTGCTGGCGGTCTTGGAAGCGCTGGGGCAGCTCGCGCCGCCCGCGGGCTCCGGGCTCCGGCCGCGCGCCGTGTGGCTGGCGGCCTGGTTCCACGACGCGGTGTACAACGGCCGGGCCGGCCAGGATGAACAGGACTCCGCGGACCTGGCCGCTGCCAGCCTGCCGGCTGCGGGTGTTGGGGCCGACGAGACGGCCGAAGTGGTCCGGCTGGTCCTGCTCACGGCGGACCATTCCCCCGGCCCGCGGGACGAGTCCGGGGCGCTGTTGTGCGATGCCGACCTGGCCGTCCTCGGCGGAGACGCCGGCGGAGTACCGCAGCTATGTCGTCAACGTCCGCCGAGACTATGCCCACGTGGCCGACGCCGACTTCGCCGCCGGACGCACCGCCGTCGTCCGCCGGCTGCTGGCGCTGGACCCGCTGTACCGGACATCTGCGGCGCGGGAGAAGTGGCTGGACAGTGCCAAACGCAACCTCACCGCGGAGCTGGATGCCTGGCAGTCGGCGGGTCCGGGCTGGCTGCGCGCAGACACGCGTTAAGGCCGCAAGGCGCGGCTCCCGTGCTGGGAACCGCGCCTCGCGTCAACCGTGGCCTGTTGACCAGGCCGAGGTAGGTGCAGGGAAGCTTAGAAGCCGCCCATGCCGCCCATCTCGTCGCCACCCGGCATGGCCGGAGCGGCCTTCTCCGGCTTGTCGGCGACAACGGCTTCGGTGGTCAGGAACAGACCGGCGATGGAGGCCGCGTTCTGCAGGGCAGAGCGGGTCACCTTGACCGGGTCGTTGACGCCGGCAGCCAGCAGGTCCTCGTACACGCCGGTGGCGGCGTTCAGGCCGTGGCCGTCGGCCAGGCCGCGGACCTTGTCCGCCACAACGCCCGGCTCCATACCGGCGTTGAGGGCGATCTGCTTCAGCGGAGCATCGATGGCAACCTTGACGATGTTGGCGCCGGTTGCTTCGTCGCCCTCGAGGCTGAGGTTGGCGAACGCCTTGGCGCCGGCCTGGATCAGGGCCACGCCGCCGCCGGCGACGATGCCTTCCTCAACGGCAGCCTTCGCGTTGCGGACAGCGTCCTCGATGCGGTGCTTGCGTTCCTTGAGCTCAACCTCGGTTGCGGCACCGGCCTTGATGACTGCCACGCCGCCGGCCAGCTTGGCCAGGCGCTCCTGCAGCTTCTCGCGGTCGTAGTCGGAATCGGAGTTGTCGATCTCGGCACGGATCTGGTTGACGCGGCCGGCAATGGCGTCGGCTTCGCCGGCACCTTCGACGATGGTGGTCTCGTCCTTGGTGACAACCACCTTGCGCGCCTGGCCCAGCAGGTCCAGGGTGGCGTTCTCCAGCTTGAGGCCGACCTCTTCGGCGATGACCTGGCCGCCGGTCAGGATGGCGATGTCCGCCAGCATGGCCTTGCGGCGGTCGCCGAAGCCCGGGGCCTTGACGGCCACGGACTTGAAGGTGCCGCGCATCTTGTTCACGATCAGGGTGGCCAGGGCCTCGGCCTCGACGTCCTCGGCGATGATCAGCAGCGGCTTGCCGGACTGCATGACCTTCTCCAGGATGCCAACCAGGTCCTTCACGTTGGAGATCTTGGAGTTGACGATCAGGATGTACGCGTCCTCGAGGACCGTCTCCTGGCGCTCGGCGTCGGTGACGAAGTACGCGGACAGGTAGCCCTTGTCGAAGCGCATGCCCTCGGTGAGCTCCAGCTCCAGGCCGAAGGTGTTGGACTCCTCGACGGTGACGACGCCTTCCTTGCCGACCTTGTCCAGGGCCTCGGCGATCAGCTCACCGATCTGCGGATCTCCGGCGGAGATGGACGCGGTGGCGGCGATCTGTTCCTTGGTCTCGATCTCCTTGGCGGAGGCGATCAGCTCGGCGGTGACAGCGTCAACAGCCTTCTCGATGCCGCGCTTCAGGCTCAGCGGGTCGGCGCCGGCAGCAACGTTGCGCAGGCCTTCCTTGACCAGGGCCTGGGCCAGAACGGTCGCGGTGGTGGTACCGTCACCGGCGACATCGTCGGTCTTCTTGGCAACTTCCTTGACCAGCTCTGCGCCGATCTTCTCGTACGGGTCGTCCAGCTCGATTTCCTTGGCGATGGAGACACCATCGTTGGTGATCGTGGGGGCGCCCCACTTCTTCTCGAGCACGACGTTGCGGCCACGCGGGCCGAGGGTTACCTTTACGGCGTCGGCGAGGATGTTCAGTCCGCGCTCGAGGCCGCGGCGGGCCTCTTCGTCAAATGCAATGATCTTTGCCATAGCGGCTTACGTCCCTTCTGGACAATAGACACTGGACGCAGCTTTTGACGGCTGCTGGCCACCTGCGGTGCCCGCGACGGACGGCTCACGACGACGGCGATTTCGGTACGCCGCGCCGCTCACCTCACATCAGGTGGCGGGTTTCACCCCCCACGGAGCCTTCTTAGCAGTCGGCCCGCGAGAGTGCTAACTCAATAATTAGCACTCGACGGTGCCGAGTGCAACCTGTTGAGCGGACCGATCAGTCCACTTCGCGGAGGGCGAATCACCCTGACCGACCCCGGGTAGACAATCAGGGTGGACCCCCATGGATATGGCCGGGGCCTCACGCGTAGATTGGCTGGTAAGAGAAACCAGCTGTGAGCAGCCCGGCAACGGGCAAGGTCGGAGAAACCATGACTGAACCAAGCGACGAGAAGAACGCCAGCAACCCCACCGAGCCCTTGGGAACGGGAGCCAACCCGACCAGGCCGCTCGGCCAGCCTCCGCACGGCGGCCCGGCCGGACGCCCCTCGGGCCAGCCGCCCTTTGGCGCTTCGGAACAACAGCACGACGCTCCCGGCCAGCCGCCCTTTGGCGCTCCCGGCCAGCCAACCTCGCAGTATCCGCCCCAGCAGGGTCAGCCGGGCCAGCCGGGCCAGCCGGGCCAATACGGCCAGCCCTACGGTCAGCCGGGTCAGCCGGGCCAGCAGCAGTATTACGGAACGCCGCAGGGTTACTACTATCCGGAGCAGAAGTCGCGTCTGGTCGGCGGTCTCCTGGGCATCCTGCTGGGTGGCCTGGGCATCCACCGCTTCTACCTCGGCTACGTCGGCATTGGCGTGCTGCAGATCGTGGTCACATTCCTGACCTTCGGCGTCGGCGCCGTGTGGGGCTTCATTGAGGGCATCATGATCCTGGTCGGGGCGGACCCGTTCAAGCGCGACGCCCGCGGCGTACCGCTGAAAGAGTAGCCCGCCCGCTCACGCAACAATGCCGCGGCGCAGCGCCCAACTGCCGCGCGGCACGTCCCGTGCGCGGGTTAGTGCGGCGCAGCGCCCAACTGCCGCGCGGCACGTCCCCTGCGCGGGGCAGCGCACCGCGCTCGCTACTCACCCAGCCCGGCGAAAAGGCGGTGGAGGCACCCGTGCCTCCACCGCCGTCGTCGTTAATGTCCTGCTAAGGAGCGACCCGGACTTCTTCGGCCTGCGGGCCCTTCTGGCCTTGGCCGATCTCAAACTCCACGCGCTGCCCTTCATCCAGGGAACGGTAACCATCCATTTGGATTGCGGACCAGTGGACAAATACATCGGAATTTTCTTCGTCCACGGTGATGAAGCCGTAGCCCTTTTCCGCATTGAACCATTTGACGGTTCCCAGCGCCATAGTGTTCTCCATACTCAGTAGTTCCGCCTCTGCCGCAGACGGTTCAGCGGCAGGGTGGTCTCACCCTATCTACGCATGGAGCAGAAAGTGACCTAAGGCACACGTAATGTTATTGAGGCGTAACCGAAATCTCCAACACTCAGGCCTGCCGCCTAGTGGTAGCCGGGACCGAGCGCCACGGTGACGTATTGCGAGACGTCGCCGTTTTCCTGCAGTTCGGTGATGCCGAGCAGGTCCCCGAGGGCCTGGGCATTGGCCTGCTGCCCCGGGTTGTAGAAGATCACCGATCCGGCCAGCGGTGCACCGCCCCAGTTGTCCACCACGGCGATGCTCCAGCCGTCGTTCTGGACGGTCTGCGATACCGTGCCGGCCAGCCCGGACACACCTGCGCCGTTGAGGATCATCACCGGATCCTGCTTGTTGACCGCGCTGGCCTCATCGGTGGGCTCGTCGGTTGCTTCGTCGGTGGGCTCCGGCGTGGCCTTGGCGCTCGGCTTAGTGGTGGCTTCCGCTTCTGCGCGCGGGCTTTTCTGCTCCGTTGCCGACGGCGATGCCGAGGCAGTTGCGGCGGGAGTGCTGGTTGCTCCGTCGGCCGGGGTCGAGGGCCCTCCGGTTCCCAACAGCGGCAACACGAAGAAGGACAAGGCTCCGACCGCCAGCGCCAGCACAGCGGCCAGGATGATCAGGCCCAGGCCGTTGGACTTCGGCGTCGCCATGCGGGCGCGGTGCACACCGTGGCGGTCTGAAGTTTCAGGGACCTGGTCGAACTCATCCCGGGGGTACTTGGTCATCGCGGTGCTGCATCCTTGGTGGTGGAGTATCGGGAACCGGCCTCCCGGGCGGTGCCGGAGTCAGGCGTCGGTGCCCAGCCGGCGAGCAGTGCGCGCACGCTGGCGGGACGTACGTAGTCTACGCAATCTCTTCACCAGCATCGGATCGTGCGCCAGGGCATCCTCGGTGTCGATCAGCGCATTGAGGATTTGGTAGTAGTGCGTGGCGGACATGTCGAACAGTTCGCGGATGGCCTGTTCCTTGGCTCCGGCATACTTCCACCACTGCCGCTCCAGCGCCAGCATCCGCTGGTCACGCTCGCTCAGCGGGCTGGCGTCGTCTACCTCGGCCTCGAGTGAAAACGCACTGGCCTCGGCCGAACCTGCCACAACACACCTGCTTCCTAGTACTTGCCGACGGCAATCAATACCTCCTCCATGATAAGGGCGAATCACAGGCCTGTCATTCAGTCCGCGGCCATCGGCATCCACCCGCCTCCATGCAAGCCTGATTGCCGGCGGGCGGGCAGTATCCGCAAAGATAGGACGGTGAACTACGACGACGGTGCCCTCTTTCCGCTGCCCGCCCGCCCGCCTGCCGCGGACTTTGGCGCGCCGTATCCGTTCGCCGCGCCGCAGGAGCTTGCGGGCGTGATCCACCCGGAGTGGGCCGAGGTGCTGGCCCCGGTTGAACCGATGCTCTGGGACCTTGCCTCCTATCTGGACGGCGAGCGTGCCGCCGGCAAGACCCTGCTGCCGGCGCCGGGGAACGTGTTGCGGGCATTTCAGCGGCCGCTGTCCAAGGTCAAGGTGCTGATCGTCGGCCAGGACCCCTACCCCACGCCGGGGCATTCCATCGGGTTGTCGTTTGCGGTGGAACGGCACGTCCGGCCGCTGCCGCGCAGCCTGGCCAACATCTACAAGGAACTGCAGATGGACCTGGGTTTCCGGCCGCCGCAGCACGGGGACTTGAGCGCGTGGAGTGACCAGGGTGTGCTGCTGCTCAACCGCTGCCTGACCGTTGAAGCAGGCAAGGCCGGTTCGCACCGGAACAAGGGCTGGGAACAAATCACCGAACTGGCGGTCCGGGCGCTGGCCCAGCGCGGCGGCCCACTGGTGGCACTGCTGTGGGGCCGGGAAGCCCAGCAACTGGCACCGGTGCTCGAACACGTGCCGCGGATCGAGACCGCGCACCCCAGCCCCTTGTCGGCATCCCGCGGGTTCTTCGGCTCCCGGCCCTTCAGCCGAGTCAACGAATTGCTGGCCGCCCAGCACGCCGAGCCCGTGGAGTGGGAGCTGCGCTGAGCCGGAATGGCCTGGCTTGGCTGGTCGGACGCGCCGTCCGGAGACGGGCAGCAGCGTTGAGCCGGCGCAGTCTGGCTGGTCGGGGAACGCGCGGCTGCCTGGCCCACCCTGCCCCGGCCCCGGCCCTGGCAGGTCGGGGAACGCGACGGCTACCTGCCCCACCCTGCCCGGCCCCGGGCCGCCCCGTCCCGATCGACTATCCGATGCTCGCTCCCACGTTTCGCCGAGGTCGTCTGCATCGTCGCAGGTCAGGGGCCCGGGGCGGCCCAAGACATGGGACGTTAGTCCGAGACATGGGAGCGAACTCAGCGGAGTGACCACATCGGACCCACACGAACGCGCACGCCCCCTGTCCGGCCCCCACCTGCCGCGGGCCGGCTCCTGGAAATGTCCATGTTTTGCGGGGACGCTCGGCATTACCGCAGGTCAGGAGCTTGCGATCTCGCCAAGACATGGACAGTTCCTGCTGAACATGGACACTAAGCGCCAAACGCGGAGGGATTGGGCCGCCGGCGGACAGCAGAGGCCCGAAGCTGGCGAACGCAGAGGCGCCAGTCCGCTAGCGGGCAGTGGAGGCCGCAAGCCCCAAGACGACCGGCCGCGGCGGACAGCAGAAGCCCGAAGTTCCGTGACCACCGCCGCGCTTCACGGCCAATGTGACCTTTCACGCCAACAAATTGGGAATCACTTGACCGTGGGTTAGGTTTGCCTAAGTAGCAGTTCCCCTTTATCAGGAGTAGTACGCCATGCAGACGCAACCGGCAGCAGCACCCGCCCGCCCCGGACGGAGCGGCCGGCCGCCACGGGTGCAGACCAACCTGCAGGTGACGCGCACGGAGTGGCTCTCAAAGCACATGGTCCGCGTGTATGCCAGCGGGGACGCCTTTGAATCGTTTGCCGAGAGGTATGCGGCGAAGGAAGCGACGGACCCGTACATCAAGATTTTCTTCCTGGATCCGTCCTTGGACGTGGAGCTCCCGGTCAATGTCGCGGAGCTCAAGGAAACGCTGCCGGCCGACAAGCTGCCCGTCACCCGCACCTACACGGTGCGGCGAGTGGACCGTGAGAAGCGCGAACTCGTGGTCGACTTTGTGGTCCACGGCGCGGAAGGCCTCGCCGGACCGTGGGCCGCGCGGGCCAAGCCGGGCGACTGGATGATGTTCAACGGCCCCGGCGGCGCCTACCGTCCCGACCCCGACGCCGACTGGTACCTGCTCGCCGGCGACGATTCGGCGCTTCCCGCCATCGCGGCCGCCATCGAGGCCTTGGCCCCAGACGCCCGCGGCCACGCCTTCCTGGAAGTGGATTCTGAGGACGACGTCCAGGAGCTGGAAACCCCGGCGGGCTTGAAAATCCACTGGTTGTTCCGCCGCGGCCAGACGCCCGGGACCGCGACCATGCTGCGTGATGCTATCTCCGCCTTGGAGTGGCCCGAGGGCCGGGTGGATGCCTTCGTCCATGGCGAGCGCGGCGAGGTGAAGTCCCTCCGGGACGTCCTGTTCAAGGACCACGGACTGTCCCGCGATCAGGTCTCGATCTCCGGCTATTGGGCCTATGGCCGGGCCGAAGACGCTTTCCAAGCGGAGAAGCGCACCGAGGTGGGGCAGATCTTCCAGGATAACGAACGGGCCTGATCCGCCCCACACCGGCGATCCCTGCGCCATTACCGGAGGCTTCGGCGCTCTCCCCCGAAGTCCCAACAAGCCTCATCCGGCCCACACCGGCGAGCCAAGCCGGCACCGGCACCCTTCCCCAATCGCACCCACCGGCGGCCCGAGCGCCCTTACCGACGCCGGGCCCGCCGGCTTTCGTTGGATCCCAGCCCCTTGGTGAACGGGCGGGCCAAGTGGTCTCCCAGAACCGCGCCGCCGGCGATCGCCAGGATCACGGTCAGCGCACCGAACAGCCCCAGGATGCCATTGAACGGCGCCTCCGAGTTGACGGTCAGTTCGAAGATGGACCGGAACACGGACAGGCCGGGCAGCAGGAAAAGCACCGCGGGGACGGCCACCACCAGCTGCGGCGTGCCCATCCGCAGGCCGACAATGCGGCCCAGGAAACCGATCACGACGGCGCCGACGGCCGGGGCGATCCGGTCCCCGATTCCTGCCCACAGGACAAAGTCGTAGATCACCAGCCCCGCCAGGCCCACGGCGGCGGTGGGCAGCAGCATGTTCAGTTTGGTCTGCTCGGTCATGCAGATGGCCATCGTCGCCACCATGAGCAGGAGCGCCCGCACCACATAGGGGTAGTTGCCCTCGCCTTGCACGAAGACTTCGGGGAGGCTGATGCCGGTCATGGCGCCTCCCACCAACCCCACCGCGACGCCCGCGGCTATCGCGGCGAAGGTGAAGAAGGCCGAAAGGTAGCGCCCGGATGCGGTGACCGGGAAGCCGTTGATGGCGTCCTGCGTGGCTGAGACCAAACGCCCGGTGGGAAGCAAGAACAAGATGCCGCCGGCGATCACCAGCGACGGGCTCAACGGCACATGCAGTGCCCAGAACAGCAGCGCTATCACCGTGGCTAGGCAAGCGCCGATGCCGGTGATGAAGAAGTCCGGCATCCGCCACTTGCTCAGCTTCTTCCCCACCAAACCCATCAACAGGGTGGAGATGCTGCCCACGAGGGCTGCGAAAATACTGCCGCCGAGGAAGGCTACGATGGCTCCGGAAAAAACCCCGCCGGCGCCAATGGCCATCCAGCGCGGGAAGGGCTTGGGGCGGGAGGTGATTTCCTGCAGCCGCTCCTTGGCTTCGCTGCGGCCCACGCCGCCGTTGACGATGTCGGTGACCAGTTCGTGCACCAGGGACAGACCGGCGTAGTTGTTGGTCCAGGAACGCACCACGCGCATCACCGTGATCGGCACGGTGTCCGGTTTGGCGTAGTTGATCAGCACGGACTGGTTGGTGATGTCCACGTCGATGTCGCTGAGGCCGAACGCCGCCGTGACGGCAATGATGCTGGTCTCCACCTCCAGCGCGCCGGCTCCGTAGCGGAACATGGTTTCCGCCACGTCCAGGGCAAAGTCCAAGGTAATCCGCGCGGAGGCGTCGATTCCGGCAGCCTGGATCATCGGGTTGGCGTACGGGCTGCCGGCCAACCGCTCCACAATGCTCATCGGCGCGGTGGGCGGCGCCTCGCCCTGCACCAGCTTGCGCAGCATGCGGCGGGCCGCCGCGTTGGAGCGCGATGCGGCCGCCGAAGCGCGCAACGGCGCGGTTCCGGTCGGAACGGGCTTGACCTGCTTGGCCACCGGCCGGTCCGTCGGGCGCGGCACGGGACTGGGCTGGAGCCCGGCGGTGGAGCCGGTGCGTCCGGAGGCCGGGGAACGGCCGGAACCGGCGTCGGGAACGGGAACGTTTTTCGGCTTGATGATCGGCAGCATTCCCGCCTGCGGAGTCATGGGCGACATGGATTCCTGGTCTGGGTCCTTGTCCTGCACTCCCACTCCGTTCTGCGTCATCGCCACCGTGACGGCGGCCTCGTTGATCCCGGTTAAATCCTTGCACACCGATACCGGGAGAACGCTCCCGAAGAGGCAGAGAGCCGCGTCACCCCTCGCTGATTTCTCCGCTCACGACGTCGAGGCTGAACTCCCGCGTTCGGCCCACCACCGCGGCACTTCCGGAAGCGGCGTCCACCGGGGCTGCGGTACAGGTGAAGGCCACGGTGAAGCGCCCGGCAGCGACCTCTGTGGCGGTCACCGTGTGGACGGGATGGAAGTAGTGTGCCTCGCCACCCGGCCCGAGTTGCTGCGGCGGAAAACTCCCGGCGTTGTCGAATGCGCCGGACAGCTGCACGCTCAAGGACTCCGGCCCCACTACCCGGGCCCGTCCGGCGAAAAGCAGCATGTCCCCGGCCCGGTAGCCCGGCTCCGGCAGCCCCTTGTCCGTGCCGAGGATGGCCTGCAGCACCATGTCGAAGCGCAGCGGGTAATCGCTGGCCAACGGCAGCGGCCCGGTCTCGGGCGCCGATCCTCCGCTGCCCGCGCTGGCCTTGCGGGTCACCGCTCCGCGGGGCCATGCCGTCCGCAACATCCCGGGATCAGTGGTAGCGAAGGCCAGTTCGCGGCCACCCTGCCGCTCGTACAGCACGCCGATCCGACCGTCGGCCAGCCGCACCACGGCCGGCCCGTTGGCTCCGCTGCCCCAGATGGTGAGTTTGTGCGGCCAGGATTCCCCGTCGTCCCGCGAGAGGCTGAGCACCACGTTTCGGTTCAGCACGGCATCCTGGCAGTTGGCAGCCAACAGCCAGTGGCCGCTCACCGGTGCGGCCAGACCGCCCAGGGCGGGCAACCCGTCGAAGCGGATCAGCGAGCCGGCGCTGCCCGGATCCGGCAGCTCCTCGACCGGCTGCGGCGGCCCATAGCTGTGCCCGCCGTCGTCGGAGACGGCCGCCCACCGGGTGGGAGCGGCGCTCAGATGAAGCAGCACCCGTCCGTCGGCCAGACAGGCCGCAGCGCCCGAGTCCGGCTCCGGCATGTCCACTGCCGGCAAGGCCCGCGGCACCTCGAGGGCCTCGGAAGCCCCCGGCGCTTCCGAGACCGCCGAACCTGCGGCCGGCGTATCCAGCGGCTCGCCCACAGTCCAGCTGTCACCGTGGTCGTCGCTGTAGCCGGATGCTGCCCCTGACCGGCCTCCCGCTGCCGCCACGGCGAACTGCACCAGCAGTCGTCCGGCGAATGTCCCGGCATGCAGCCCGGTGCCCGAGCCGGCACCCGCCAGTCTTGTCACGGTGTCCGAGGCCAACCGCGGGGTGATCGTCCGGTGCTGCCAGGTGGCGCCGTCGTCGTCGGAGGAGACCAGTTCAAAGCGGCGGTCCACCGCGGCGGGAGCGCCCGTGCCAGCGCTGCCGGCTTTGTCCCGGGCCACGAAGGCCATCAGGATCCGCCCGGTCGCCGCGTCGGACAGCAGCCCGGGCCGGCCGGGTGCCTGCCCGGCGTGGCCCGCCCAAACCACCTGCTGCGGCTCCCAGCTGGCTCCGCCGTCAAAACTGCGGCGCAGCAGCAGGTCACCGGAGCGGCGTGGCCCGGACTGCCCGTCCAGGCCTGCATAGGCGGCCATCACGCTGCCCGAGGGGGCGACGGCGAGCGCCGGAGCCCGGTAGCGCCGGTAGCCCCCCACGCCCCGAACGGCGAGGACCTGTTCCATTCCTCCACCGTACCGGCCACGCTGCCCGGAGGGCAGGGGCTGCCGGAATGACCCGGCCGCGGGAAGTGGTTCCGCGACACGCCGGGCTAATCCGGTTGCCCAGCCTAACCATCGGTCAGGATGTGAACTGAAACACATGTTGCAGTTTTGCCTCGTACCCCGTCTTTGAAAGGACGCCCAACGATGAGTTGGTTGGATCGATCGCGTACGATCGCCCCTCCGGGCTTTAACCGCTGGCTGATTCCGCCGGCGGCCCTGGCCGTGCATCTGTGCATCGGCCAGGCCTACGCCACCAGCGTGTACAAGAACGCGCTGGTGGCCCACTTTGACGTGAGCTTGACCGAGATCGGCATCATCTTCTCCATCGCCATGGTGATGCTGGGACTGTCCGCCGCAGTCATGGGCACCTGGGTGGACCGCAACGGTCCGCGGATGGCCATGTTCACCTCGGCGCTCTTCTGGAGTTCCGGCTTCCTGGTCGGCTCGTTGGGCATCTTCACCGGCCAGCTCTGGCTGGTCTATCTGGGGTACGGCGTGATTGGCGGCATCGGCCTGGGCATCGGCTACATCTCCCCGGTGTCCACGCTGATCAAATGGTTCCCCGACCGCCCCGGGCTGGCCACCGGGATGGCGATCATGGGCTTCGGCGGCGGCGCGCTGATCGCCAGCCCGGTCTCCACCGCGCTGCTGCAGTTCTATGACCCCAGCTTCGACGGCACGCCGGGCTGGGTGCCCAGCGGCGATGCGGTGGGCAAACTCTTCCTGACCCTGGCCGTGGTCTACCTGGCCTACATGCTGTTCGGTGCATTCACCATCAAGGTTCCGGCAGCCGACTGGAAGCCGGACGGCTTCGACGCCGCCAAGGTCAAAACCAAGGCACTGGTCACCACGGCGAACGTTTCGGCGAAGAACGCCATCAGGACCCGTCAGTTCTGGCTGGTGTGGATCGCCCTGTTCTGCAACGTCACGGCGGGCATCGGCATCCTGGAACAGGCCTCGCCGATGATCCAGGACTTCTTCCGCCAGCCCGACGGCGTCTCGCTGGTGACGGCCGGGGTTGCGGCCGGTTTCGTGGGGCTGCTCTCGATTGCGAACATGGGCGGCCGCTTCGTCTGGTCCACCACGTCCGACTATCTGGGCCGCAAGAACAACTACATGTTGTACCTGGGCGTCGGCGCGGTGCTCTACGTGGTGCTGGCCCTGTTCGGCCACTCGTCCACCGGGCTGTATGTACTGCTGGCGGCCATCATCATCAGCTTCTACGGCGGCGGCTTCTCCACGGTGCCGGCCTATCTGCGCGACCTGTTCGGCACCTTCCAGGTGGGCGCCATCCACGGCCGACTGCTCACCGCCTGGTCCGCGGCGGGCATTGCCGGACCGCTGATCGTCAATGCCTTCCTGGATGCGCAGGGCAAGCCCGGCGAGCTCACGGCGCAGGCCTACCAGCCGGCACTGCTGACCATGGTAGGCCTGCTGGTCATCGGGTTTATTGCCAACCTGATGGTCAAGCCGGTGGACAGCAAATTCCATGAGGCCCCGGCCATGGAAACCGGCGAAACCGCGATGGCCGGAAAGGAGGCCTGACATGAAGAAAGCACAAGTAGCCCTCGGCTGGGTGCTGGTCGGCATCCCGCTGCTCTACGGAATCACCCAGACCCTGATGAAGGTCCCGGCGCTCTTCGGCTGATCCTTCGAACCGCTTGGCCGGGATTCCCGGCGAAGCGAGACGCATGTGCAGGCCCGGCTCGCTTGAGCCGGGCCTGCTGCGTTGAGGCGGGCCCGCTGTCTTGACACCCGATCGGTCCGCCGTAGCGTAGGAGGTGCCATGGAGTGGTTCAGCGCCGAGGGGTTCGAGCTGGCGCGGCAAGTGCTGCAGCGCGGCATCGCCGCGGTGTTCCTGATTGCCTTCGCATCCGCCCTGGCCCAGTTCCCCGCCCTGCTGGGCGAACACGGGCTGCTCCCGGTGCCGCAACTGTTGGAACGGCGCATGCCGCGCGGCTTCACCCTCTTCCGCTGGGGATACACCGACGGAAGGCTGCGCGCGGTGGCGGGCACCGGCGTCGTGATTTCAGCGCTGCTGGTGGCGGGACTGCCGCAACTGGGACCGCCATGGCTGCCGCTGGCGGCGTTCCTGGCCTTGTGGTTCCTCTACATGTCCATTGTGAACGTGGGCCAGACCTTCTACGGCTTCGGCTGGGAAACGCTGCTGCTGGAGGCGGGGTTCCTGGCCGCGTTTCTTGGCTCGGACCGGGTGGCGCCGCCGGCTCCGGTGCTGTGGCTGTTCATCTGGCTGGTGTTCCGGCTGGAGTTCGGCGCCGGCATGATCAAGATGCGGGGCGATACCGTCTGGCGCGACCTGACCGCCCTGTACTACCACCACGAGACCCAGCCGATGCCGAATCCCGCCAGCTGGTTCTTCCACCATTTGCCCAAGCCGCTGCACAAGGTGGAGGTGGCCGGCAATCACTTTGCCCAGCTGGTGGTGCCCTTCTTCCTGTTCTTTCCGCAGCCGGTGGGCAGCATCGCGGCCGCGGTGGTGATCATCACGCAGCTGTGGCTGGTGGCCTCCGGCAACTTCGCCTGGCTGAACACCTTGACCATCCTGCTGGCCTTCTCCGCGGTGTCCGATCGCGCAGTGCAGGCCATCCTGCCGGTCGGCGACTTCACACCGCAGTACCAGCCGGAGCCTGTGTGGTTCACCGTGCTGGTGCTCGCGGTCAGCGCCCTGCTGGTGTATCTGAGCTACTGGCCGCTGAAGAACCTGTTCGCCAAGCGCCAGCTGATGAACGCCAGCTTCAATAACTGGCACCTGGTCAACGCCTACGGCGCGTTCGGGTCCATCACCCGCCAACGATACGAAGTGGTGGTGGAAGGGTCCGCGGACGGCGTCCACTGGCAGGAGTACGGTTTCAAGGGCAAGCCCGGGGACCCGCAGCGGATGCCGCGCCAATTCGCCCCCTACCACTTGAGGCTGGACTGGCTGATGTGGTTCCTGGCCCTGGGCTCCCCCGGCGCCAGTTGGTTCATCCCGCTGCTGCGGAAGCTGCTGGAGGCGGACCGGGCCACGTTGAAGCTGCTGCGGCACGACCCGTTCAACGGGGAACCGCCGCTCCTGGTGCGCGCGACGCTGTACCACTACCGCTTTTCCAGCTGGGCAGAACGTCGGCGGACCGGGCAGTGGTGGATCCGGAGCGAGTCGGGCCAACTAGTGCCTCCGCTCTCCCGGCCGCGCACGGCGGAATAACCCGGCCCTGCCCGCGGTTGCCACCAGTAACCACAAGATGCATTTGCATGCACCCCTCAGCAGACGAAAGGCGGCCACCGCGTGGCGCAAACAATCGAACTCGGGCTGGACACCTTCGGGGACGTCACCACCGGGGCGGACGGAAAGCTCCTGCCGCACGATCAAGTGATCCGGAATGTCATCGCCGAAGCCAAGCTGGCCGACGAGGTGGGACTGGATTTCATCGGCATCGGCGAACACCACCGCGAGGACTTCGCCGTCTCCGCTCCGGACGTGGTGTTGGCCGCGATCGCCGGCCAGACCAGCCGGATCCGTTTGGGCTCCGCCGTCACCGTGCTCAGCTCGGACGATCCGGTCCGCGTCTTCCAGCGCTTCTCCACCCTGGACGCCGCCTCCAACGGCCGCGCCGAGGTGATCCTGGGCCGCGGCTCCTTCACCGAGTCCTTCCCGCTGTTCGGCCTGGACCTGGCCGATTACGACGTCCTCTTCGATGAGAAGCTCCAGCTCTTCACCGAACTGCTCAAGGAAGAACCGGTCACCTGGGCCGGCCGCACGCGGCCCCGGCTGGACAACAAGCGGATCTATCCGCCCACGGCCTCCGGCAGCCTGAAGACCTGGATCGCCGTCGGCGGCACGCCGCAGTCCGTGGTCCGTGCAGCCCACTACGGGCTGCCGCTGATGCTGGCCATCATCGGCGGCGCGCCGATGAACTTCGCGCCCTTCACCGATCTCTACCAGCGCGCGCTGGACCAGTTCGAAAAGCCCGCGCTGCCCATCGGCGCGCATTCGCCCGGCTACGTCGCGGACACGGATGAAGAGGCCCGCGAGGAGATGTGGCTGCCGTATGCCGACATGCAGGAGCGGATCGGCCGCGAGCGCGGCTGGAGCCGGATGACCCGCGGCCAGTTCGAAGCCGAGGCGGGCCCGGACGGCGCCCTGTTCGTCGGTTCGCCGGAGACCGTGGCCACCAAGATCGTCAAGGTGGCCAAGGGCCTGGGCCTCTCCCGCTGGGACATGAAGTACAGCCTGGGATCGCTCCCGCACGAGAAGCTGATGAAGTCCATCGAACTCTACGGCACCAAGGTGGCCCCGCTGGTCCGGGAGCAACTGGCGCAGTAGGGCACGGCAGCCCCGTTAAAGTACGACGCCGGTGGGAGACTTTCGTTAGAAAGCCGCCCACCGGCGTCGTACGTTTTTATTCTTGGGTCACACCTTGGCTGCGCGGCGTTCGCCAAGCTCTGCCGTAGGCACCTTGTAGGTCTCCCGGGCGGTCAGCGCAGATCCCGCGGCGATCACGGCGATCACGGCGGTGAAGATGCTGGTGGCGACCCAGCCGCCCTCCTGGATGCCGCCGATCGCGGCCACGATGGACGGCGCGAAGCCGGCCATCAGGAAGCCGATCTGGGTGCCGATGGCCAGGCCGGAGAACCGGACCCTGGCGCTGAACATCTCGGCGTAGAACGACGGCCAGACGGCGTTGGCCGCCGCGTAGGCGCAGGAGAAGACCAGCACGGACAGGGTGAACTGCAGCAGCGTGTTGCCCGACTCCATCGAGAGCAGGTAGAACGGCATGATCGCCGCGCTGCCCAGTGCGCCGTAGATGAACACCGGCTTGCGGCCGATCCGGTCGGCGAGCTTGCCGAAGAGCGGCTGGGTGAAGAGTGCGCCGACGTTGCCCGCGACCACCAGCCACAAGGTGATGCCTTCGTCGACGCTGCCCACTTCGGCGCCGTACTTGATGGCCAGGGTGCCGTAGACGGTGGAGACCGCGGCGATGAAGGCGCAGCAGATCACCCGGAGCACGTCGCGCCAATGGTTGCGCAGCAGCACACCCACCGGCAGTTTGGCCAGTTCATTGTTCGCCTTGGCAGCCTCGAAGGTGGGGGTTTCGTGCAGCGAGCGGCGGATGAAATAGGTGACGATCACGACGACGGCGGAAAGCCAGAACGGAATCCTCCAACCGATGCCGTACTTGATCTCGTCCGGCAGGGCGACCACCGGGATGAAGACCAGGGCGGCAAGGATCTGGCCGCCCTGGGTGCCGGTCAGGGTCCAGGAGGTAAAGAAAGAGCGGCGGTCGTCCGGTGCGTGCTCGAGCGTGAGCGAACTGGCGCCGGCTTGCTCGCCCGCGGCGGAGAGGCCCTGCATCAGGCGGCAGAAGACCAGGATCGCCGGAGCCCACCAGCCGATGGTGTCGAAGTCGGGGATGCAGCCGATGATGAAGGTCGCCGCACCCATCAGGATCAGCGTAAACATCAGCACCTTCTGGCGGCCGATGCGGTCGCCGAAGTGGCCCACGAAGACCGCACCCACCGGCCGGGCGATATACGCGAAGCCGAACGTCGCCAGCGACATGATTCCGGCCTGGGCGCTCTCATCCGGGAAGAAGACGTGCGGGAAGATCAGCGCGGCGGCGGAGCCGAAAATGAAAAAGTCGTAGTACTCGACGGCGCTGCCCATGAAACTGGCCAAGGCCGCCCGCTTTGGCGTCTTGCCGTGATGGGCGAACGCCGCATCCTCTTGCCGGACGGTGGTCATTGTTGCTCCTTACAACTGTGAGCAACCCCGCTCACAAACTTGTGCGTTATGCGCACGGCTGTGCACTGATCGAACGCAGTACAACGTAGCGCACCTCACAGCCGAAGCACAAGATGTGTCGCGGCCGGCTCCTCCGGACCTTTCTTGCGCCGCTGGCTGAGGGCCTCGCTGCCGGAGAGGCCGCGCAGCCCCTTGCCCCGTTGTGCGATATGCGTACAATTGTGCAGTAATCGAACGAAGGGTTTCATCATGAGCACCGTAGCGGAGTCCTATCTGGTCGGCCTGATCGGTGAAGGCATCACAGCCTCCCTCACTCCCCCGATGCACGAACGCGAGGCGGACCAGCAGGGGATCCGCTACCTGTACCGGCCGCTCGACCTCTCCGTGATCAACCGTCCGGGCGACCAGGTGGGCCAACTGCTGCACCAGGGCCGCGACCTGGGTTACAACGCATTCAACATCACCCACCCGTGCAAGCAACTGGTGCTGGAACACCTGGATGACGTCTCCGATGACGCCCGGCGCCTGGGCGCCGTCAACACCGTGGTGATCCGGGACGGAAAGTTCATCGGCCACAACACCGACTTCTCCGGCTTCAGCAGGGGGCTGGAACAGGGCCTGCCCGACGCCGAGCTCGGCTCGGTCGTGCAGCTTGGCACCGGTGGCGCCGGTTCCGCCGTCGCCTATGCCCTGCTGAAGAAGGGTCTGCGGCGGCTGACGCTGCTTGATCTCGACCCCCGGCGGGCCGCAGAACGCCGGGATGCCCTGGCCTCGCTGTTCCCGGATCAGGAAGTGGCGGTCGCAGCCATGGACCAGTTGCCGGCCGTGCTCGCGGCCGCCGACGGTGTCCTCAACGCCACCCCGGTCGGCATGCACAGCCACCCGGGCCTGCCACTGGATCCCGCCCTGCTCCAGTCCCGGCACTGGGTCTCGGACGTGATCTACCGACCGGTGGAGACCGAACTGATCGCCGCCGCCACGGCCAACGGCTGCCGGGTGCTGGACGGCGGGCACATGGCCGTGGGCCAGGCCGTCGACGCCTTCCGCCTCATCACCGGGCTGGAACCGGAGCCCGGCGCGGATGCGCGCACACTTCCTCGAACTCCTCGCCCAAGGCCGGTAACGGCTGCCCCAGCTGCAGGAAAGGTCATCCCCTTGCGTACCTCCATCGCCACCGTCTGCCTCAGCGGAACGCTGGAAGAAAAGATGCACGCCTGCGCCAACGCGGGCTTCGACGGCATCGAGATCTTCGAACAGGACCTGCTGGTCTCCCCGTGCAGCCCCAGCGAGATCCGTTCCCTTGCGGCGGAGCTGGGCCTCACCCTCGATCTCTACCAGCCGTTCCGGGACTTCGAAGGAGTGTCTGAGGAGCTGCTGGCCGACAACCTCTACCGTGCCGAGGCGAAGTTCCGCCTGATGAACGAACTGGGCATGGACCTGATGCTGCTGTGCAGCAACGTGGGAACTGCCAGCCACGACGACGACGACCTGGCCGCCGCCCAACTGCGCCGGCTCGGCGACTTGGCCGCACGCTACGGGATCAGGATCGCCTACGAGGCCCTTGCCTGGGGGAAATTCGTCAACGACTTCGAACATGCCATGCGCATTGTTGAATTGGCTGCCCATCCGAACATCGGCACCTGCCTGGACAGCTTCCATATCCTCTCCCGCGGCTGGGACCCGGCCGGGATCGAGAAGATCCCGGCCGAGAAGATCTTCTTCGTCCAACTGGCCGACGCTCCCGAGCTGAGCATGGACATCCTGTCCTGGAGCAGGCACTACCGGGTCTTCCCGGGCGAGGGCGCCTGGGAACTCGACAAGTTCATGGGCCACCTGGTCCGCAGCGGCTACAACGGCCCGGTTTCGTTGGAGATCTTCAACGACGTCTTCCGGCAGGCCGACGAGGAACGCACCGCCATCGACGCCATGCGTTCACTGATCTGGCTTGAAGAGCAGACCTCCGTCCATCTGCAGGAGACCGATGGACCGGACGCCAAGTTCCCGATGGAGCTGGCAACGCTGCCCCGGGTCGCCGAGCCGACGGGCTTCAACTTCGCCGAAGTGAAAGCGGAAGACACCGACCAGGTCCAGCAACTGCTGCGGCAACTTGGCTTTGCCCACCGGGGCCGGCACCGCACCAAGCCCGTGCAGCTGTGGACCCAAGGCCGGGCCCGGATCATCGTCAACGAACAGCAAGCCCGCGGACTGGAGCCGACCATTGCCGCGCTGGCCTTCGACGTCGAAGATCCGTTGATTGCCGCATCCCGTGCCCTCCAGCTCAAGGCGGAGGCGGTTCCGCGGCAGAGCCAGGCCAACGAAGCGGTGCTGCAGGCCGTCAGGGCGCCGGACTCCACCGAAATTTTCCTGTGCGAGGCAACCGAGGACGGCACCTCGGCCTGGACGGAGGAATTCGTCGCCGACAGTGCGGCGCAACCGGGTCCGGAGCTGATCACTGGCATCGACCACGTTAATCTGGCGCAGCCATGGCAGCACTTCGACGAGAGCGTGCTGTTCTACGAGAGCACCCTCTCGCTCGCTCCGCGGCCCTCTACGGAGGTGCCCAGTCCCGTGGGCCTGGTGCGCAGCCAGGTCATGCGCACGGACGACGGCATGGTCCGGCTGGCGCTGAACATCGCGCCGCTGGTGATGGAGCAGCCCGGCCCCTCGGCGGCGTCGGCCTACCCGCAGCACATCGCCTTCGCCTGCACGGACGTGGTCGCGCTGGCACGCAATGCCGTGGCCAGCGGACTGGAGTTCCTGAAGATTCCGGCGAACTACTATGCCGACCTGCAGGCACGGTTCCGCCTAGATCCGAAGTACTTGGCCACGCTGCAGGAACTGAACTTGCTCTACGACCGCGATGAGGCCGGCGAGTTCGTCCATTTCTATACGGCAACGGTCGGGAGCGTTTTCTTCGAGGTCGTCGAACGCCGGAAAGGTTATGACGGCTACGGTGCACCGAATGCTCCGGTTCGCCTCTCCGCCCAGTATCGTCTGAGCAAGAACGGCTAGAATCACTGGGCATCGCCCGCCCGCGGCGGACAATGCCGTCCACGCAGTTGAAGGGATAGGAATGGTCATGGAGCTGCAGGAAGACGCCGCCCCCGCCTACTGGGTCAAGTCTGCCGAAAAGACCCTGGGCGTGCTGTTGGCGTTCAGCTCCGACGAACCGCGCCTGACCATCACCCGCGCCGCGGCCAAGGCCGACTTGAGCCGCGCCGCCGCCCGGCGATTCCTGCTCACGCTCACCGATCTGGGCTACCTGCGGTCAGACGGGAACACCTTCGAGTTAACACCCCGCGCGCTGGATATCGGCGCATCGTTCCTGTCCAGCCTCACGCTCCCGCAGATTGCAGAACCGCACCTGAAGCAATTGGCGGTGGATCTCGACGAGACCACGTCCCTGTGCATCCTGGACGGCACGGACGTGGTCTATATCTCGCGCGTGCTGGCACCGCGGATGCTCCGCGTCTCGGTCAACGTCGGGACCCGCTTCCCGGCCTGGGCCACCTCCATGGGCCGCGTGCTTGTCGCGGGGCTGCCAGAAGCGAGCCGCGATGCGTTCTTCGACAGCATCGAAATCACAAAGTTCACCGAGCACACTGTCAGCAGCATCGAGGCCCTGCGCGCCGAGGTAGAGCGCACCGCCGAGCGCGGCTGGTCCTTGGTCTCTCGGGAACTGGATGACGGACTCCGCGGGCTCGCCGTCCCGGTCCGGCGCGGCAGCGACCTCATAGCCGCCCTCAATGTCTCGCTGCAGACGCACCGCGGACCGGAGGACACGATCACCCAGACAGTCCTGCCCCGCCTGCAGGAGGCGGCCGAACGGATTGCCGAAGACTTCGGCGGCCGCCGGGCCTGAGCCGGGCCGGCCGGGGTTGAGCCGAGCCTGAGCCGGGTTGAGCCGAGCCTGAGCCGGGGCGGTTCGGCCCGGGAGGAGGCCGCCTCACCTCCAAATTCCCTTTGCCAGCACCCCCAGCCGTCTCAGGGGTGCCGCGAGGCAGGGTGAACGGTTTACCCTGAGTGGGTGCGCACCTCCATAAAACCTTTCATCGCAGCGGTCCTGCTGCTGGCTCTGGCCTTTGCCGGGCTTTCGCCGGCCTCGGCCGCAACCCCGACTGCCAAGGACCCGTTCGTTGCCGAAGTGCTCCGCTTGACCAACCTGTACCGCGCACAGAACGGGTTGTCGCCGGTGGTCTGGAACCAGAATGCTGGCAATGTTGCGCAGCAGTGGTCCGAGGAACTCAATACGCGGATCAACAAGAAGAAGCTGGACATGGAGAAGATCCACCGGTCCGGTTACGGCAGCAAGGAAATCCCTTCCGGCTTCGACTGGTACACCGAGAACATCGCCATCAACCATTCTGCCCGGAACGTTGTGGACTGGTGGATGGATTCCCCCGCCCACCGCGCCGGCCTGCTCAGTCCCAACGCGACGGACATCGGGGTCGGATACGTGAAGACCACGCACAAAGACTGGTACGGGATGACGGTGGCGGTGGCCAACATCGCCGGCTACGCATCCACGAGGGCCAAACTGCCGCCGCACCCGGGCATGGTCCGTGCCAGCTTCCAGCACGGGGACATCGCTGCCGTTGATTCCGCCGGAAACCTATATGTCTACGATTCGGCCAAGGGCCATGACCTCTACAAGCGCCGGTACATCGCCAACGGATTCAAGAGTGCGGCCCAAGTTGAGGTAGCCGATTGGAACGCCGACGGCGTGCTGGATCTGGTGGCCCGGTGGAAGTCCGGAAAACTCACCGCCCACTTCGGCAAGGCGACCGGCGGCCTACAGAAAGCTGCCACCATCGGCTCCTCCGGCTGGGGCAACTACGACGTCACCGTTACCGCCTGGAAACAGGCCGACACGTATCCGACGCTGCTGGCACGCAACACCGTTACCGGTCGGCTCTACCACTACACCAACCCGGCCGGCCTCAAGCACGGCAGCCGCACCGACTTGGGGACGGGGTGGAAGTCTTTGTCGATCTTCGCCGCAGACGTCGACGGCGACGCGAAGATGGACGTGGTAGCCAAGACCACCACGGGTCAACTCAAGCTGTACCGTTCCAATGGGGCCGGCAAGTTCGTCTCCGAGTCCCGGAAGATCATCGCACCCTCGGGCTGGAATGCCATGAAGCATCTGTCGATGATCCACAACCATCTGGGCGACGGAAAACCAGGGCTGCTGGCCCGGGACACGCGCGGCAACCTGTACCACTACCCGATCCTGACCAACAAGCTGGGCAAGCGTGCGGTGATTGGCGTCGGCGGCTGGGAGACGCTGACCATCGGCAGCTGACGGGGGCCGCCGGGACCCTCGGACGCCTCGCTTAGCCGTGGGCGTGCCTGCTCTCATCCCGCGTCTTCACATGGGTATCGCCGACGAGTTCCACCAGCCCTTCAACCGCCGCGGACAAGGACAGATCCGGCGTCCGGGCGATGAAGGGCAGCAGCACGCGGTTCTCCTTCTCGATGTGCAGGGCGAACACGCGGGACAACGACGACGCGACGGTGGCAGCCTCGATTCCCGCGGCGCCGCGGAGCTCATCCAGCAGCGCGGCCAGGTCTTTGTGGTCGGCCGTCAGCGCCTCAACCAGCAGCCGGGCTTCCTCCGTCGCCCCCGCCGGCCCGTATAGCTGGGCCTCTTCCGCCGCAGCGTGCGGCAGCATTTCCCGCTCGCCCCACTCCAGCAGGATGCCTTGCGCGTTGTAGGCGGTATCTTCGTCACCGGTGTCGATGGCACGCGTAAGCTCCGCCGTCGTCGCCTGCACACGCGCCACGAGTTCGGTGTGATGGCGCATCATCGCCTCCAAGGCCGCGCTCTCCGACTCAACATTGGTCTCAGTCACCAGATGCTCCTCAGGTGGAGGGGTGCCCGCCGCTCGACAGGCTGGGTTCGTCCATTGTCGACGTGAAGCACCAGGCCTGTCGAGGGTCCGGCCGCCGCAAGCGTGCAGCCGTCCGATCGCGGACCACGCCGGAGCATCGGCGAGTCCACTGCCCGCCGGTCGCTGGCGTAGCCGCTCTAGTGGTTGCCTTGGCCCGACGGGTGCAGCTGCCGGTGCCGACGCCAGAGCAGTGCAGCGGCAACGATGTAGCAGACCGGCCACCAGACCATCACCCAACGGTAGGCTCCCTCGCCAACAGCCAAGGTGATGGCCCAGCTGCCCAGAGCCACGCCGAGCGCCAGATAGAGGTAAATCTTCGTCTGGTGCAGCCAAACGTAGGGCAGGAAATGTGCGCCGCCGATCGCCGCAAAAACGGCCGGCACCAACGCTGGATTCTGCGTGTACATCATGATCACCGCAGGCAGCGCGACGATCTGCACCATGGCCAGTTGAACCGACAGCGAACGCAAGGGATGGTCCGGGGCCATGGGCGCGGTTCCCAGCCGTCGTTCGAGGGCAAAGGCAAGCGGCAGGGCGACGCCGCCCTGAAAGACGGCTACCAGAACGGCGACCTCAAGCGGCAGGAGGAAGGAAAGCACGGCAGCGATGGACAAGGTGATGCCGAAGGCGACGAGCCAGGCCGCGCCTTGGGCTGCCGTACCTGAGGCCGTGAACCGCGCTTCGCCCACGGTCCATTCACGGATTGATTGTTCAGTCACGGAAATAGCCAAGAGGTCTTGAGGATAAAAGACAAGGAAAAAGCCGAAATGTTTACTTTTGTTACGGTGTTGATCATCTAGGATTCCTTTATGCCACCTCAATGGACCTTCCTTATCGCCATCCATGCCATAGCAGCGGCATTTTCTATCTTGTTTGGCGCCTTTCAGTTGATACGCCGCACCAAGGGCGGGGCCGTCCACCGCGCAGTAGGACTTGTGTGGGTGTTGGCGATGTACGTTGTGACGTTGACATCGTTCGGCATTCAAACCCTGAATGGCGGATTTACCTGGCTGCATGGCCTGGCGGTGTTTACTTTCTTCACGGTGTCCGCCGGTTTATGGTCCGCGCGGAAGAAAAAGATCCAGTCACACCGTTCATTCATGAAGGGCAGTTATTTCGGCGTGCTGGGTGCTTTCATCGGCGTCGTCGTAGTCCCGGAGCGCCGGATACCTCAAATGGCGATCCATGATCTGGTTGGCCTATCGCTGTGGATAGGGGCGATCGTCCTGGCTGCGCTCTTCACCGTCCTCGGATTTTCACGCCTTTTGGCCGAAACAAAAGATCTGCCGAACAGGCCGCCCGCACCTGACGTGGTCGGCCCAGCCGCCGATAACTCATTGCAGTAGCGAAGGAACGTCCCGTTTCGTCGTTGGATCAATCCAGCCAATTCGCGCTGTAACCGTCCGGGATCCGAGCCGGACACATGGGGGAATCATGAATACGTTTACTAACCGTCTGGGCCGGCCTCTGGCCGCCATCGCCGCTGCCGGGGCCCTGCTGCTCGGGGGCTTCTCTGCCGCAACTCCGGCAGAAGCGGCAATCCCGAAGGCCACCACCAGCGCTTCCTCGGTGCTGAACACCCTCCCGGTCAAGGGCAAGGCGGCCAAGACCGGCTACTCGCGGGCCAAGTTCGGAACCGGCTGGAAGGACCCGGACCGTAACGGCTGCGACGCCCGCAATGACATCCTCAAGCGCGACCTGACCAAGGACCGTTTCAAGCCAGGCACCCGCAATTGCGTCATCGCCTCCGGGACTCTGAAAGACCCCTACACGGGCAAGACCATCAGACACGTTCGCGGCGGCAACAAGGTGGACATCGACCACGTCGTCGCCCTCGGCCAGGCCTGGGTGTCCGGTGCCCAGAAGCTTTCTTCCGCCCAGCGCATCGCGTTCGCCAACGACCCGCTGAACCTGCGCGCCGTGGATGCCTCCGCCAACCGGGCCAAGGGCGACCGGGAGGCCAGCGCCTGGTTGCCCAAAAACAAGGCCTTCAGGTGCACCTACGTTGCCACCCAGATCGCGGTGAAGAAAAAGTATGCCCTGTCGGTTACCTCCGCCGAAAAAACTGCCATGAAGCGGGTCCTGGCCTCGTGCCCCGGCCAGAAGGCCGTGAAGGTCACCGCCATCAAGCCCGCCGGCAAGGCCTCAACACCCAAGGCTCCGGCCAAGAGAAGCACCCCGGCCAAGACGGTCAAGGGCGTGACACCGGGTGCCTACTGCGCCAAATCGATCAAGGGGCACAAGGGCATCAGCGCCAAAGGCAAGACCTACACCTGCAAGACTTCGTCCACCGACAGCCGCCTGCGCTGGCGGGTCTGACCACCCGTCAAGGCGTCCCTCCGGGTGAGCCCGGAGGGACTACCTCTTTCATGAGTTGGTAGTCCAGCCTCACCCGCTGCGGGCGGTTTTGCCGGCCGACCCTTGCCACCTCGTCTCCGTGCGGCGCTTAATGAACCTGTTCTCGCCGAAGATGATGGAGGCCGCCGTGACCGAGCAGAGCAGCACAGCTGAACCGGCCCCGTTCACCCCCGATGACTTCGCCACGCGGCAGCAGCGAGCAGCCCGGGCTGCGGGCGAGGCCGGGCTCGCGGGCCTGTTGCTGACGCCGGGGCCGGACCTGCTCTACATGACCGGCTACGCCCCGGTCGCGATCACCGAGCGCATCACCATGCTGGTCATACCGGCGGACGGCGAGCCGGCCATGATCGTCCCGAAGCTGGAACGGCCCGATGCGGAGAACGCACCGGGCGCCTCCACCTTCCAGTTGCTCGATTGGAGCGACGGAAGCGATCCATATGAGGCGACGGCGAAGCTTCTGGACGCTGCCGGGCGCTACGCGGTATCCGACTCGGCATGGGCCCTGCACCTGCTCGGCCTGCAGGGCACACTGGCGTCGTCGTCGTACGTCTCGATGACCACAGCGCTCCCCATGCTGCGCGCGATCAAGGACGCCGATGAGGTGGGCAGGCTGGCCGCGGCCGGCGCGGCCGCTGACCAGACCTACGAGGAGATCCTCAAGGTCCGATTCGCGGGCCGTAGCGAGGCGGATGTGGGTGCGGATCTGGCCGAGTCACTCCGGCAGTTCGGACATTCGCAGGTCGACTTCACCGTTGTGGGATCTGGTCCGAATGGAGCAAACCCCCACCATGAGGTCGGTGACCGGATCATTCAGGACGGCGACATGGTGGTGCTCGACTTCGGCGGCCTCAAGCACGGGTACGGGTCGGACACCACCCGGACCGTTCACGTCGGCGAGCCCACCGAGGAGGAACGTGAGGTGCACGACGTCGTCCGCCGGGCACAACAAGCAGGCTTTGAGGCGGTGCAGCCTGGCATCGAGTGCCAGGAGATCGACCGCGTGCCACGCGCCGTGATTACCGAAGCCGGCTATGGCGACTACTTCATCCACCGGACAGGTCACGGCATCGGGCTCACCACTCACGAACCGCCCTACATGGTGGAGGGCGAAACCCACCTCCTCCAGCCCGGCATGTGCTTCTCGATCGAGCCAGGCGTCTACCTCCCCGGCCGCTTCGGCGTCCGCATCGAGGACATCGTCACGGTCACCCCGGACGGCGGGCGCCGGCTGAACCAGACCCCGCACGAGATGGCGATCGTCTCGTAGCCGTCAACTGCTGCTCAACCCAGCCGTCCGGCCCCGAGGACTCCCCCGGCGGATAGCGTCCGGCGCTAGGCGGCCTGCTTCTTCAGGAGGTCGAGGGCCACATCCACGATCATGTCTTCCTGGCCGCCGACCATTTTGCGGCGGCCGAGCTCGATCAGGATCTCAATCGTCGGGATCCCGTACTTGGCCGATGCCGCTTCGGCGTGGAGCAGGAACGACGAATAGACGTTGGCGTAACCCAGCCCGAGCGTCTCGCGGTCGACCTGAACCGGGCGGACTTGGAGCGGGCGAACGATGTCGTCGGCGGCGTTCATGAGGGCCATCACGTCGGTGCCGTGATTCCAGCCGAGCTTCTCGGCGACGGCGATGAAGACCTCAAGCGGCGCGTTGCCGGCTCCCGCCCCCATACCGGTCAGGCTTGCATCGACTCGGTTAGCGCCCGCTTTCACGGCGGCGATCGAGTTGGCCACGCCGAGCGAGAGGTTGTGGTGGGCGTGGATGCCGATCTCGGTTCCCGGGTCCAGCACGTCACGGAGTGCGTTGACGCGGTCGGTGACATCGTCCATGGTCTGGGCGCCCGAGGAGTCCACGACGTAGACACACTGGGCGCCGTAGCCCTCCATGAGCTTCGCCTGCTCGGCCAGGTTGGCAGGCGTCGTCAGCGCGCTCATCATCAGGAAGCCGGCCGTGTTGAGGCCGAGTTCGCGGGCGGTCGCAATGTGCTGGGCCGAGACATCCGCTTCGGTGCAATGCGTTGCGACCCGCACGTAGCCGACCCCCGCGGACGCTGCCCGCTTGAGATCGGAGATGGTCCCGATGCCCGGAATGAGCAGTGTTGCGATGGCAATGTTCGATGCGACCTCGGCGGCCGCCTCGATCAGTTCGACGTCGGAGTGGCGGGAGAACCCGTAGGTGACGCTGGAGCCATTGAGCCCGTCGCCGTGAGCGACCTCGACGCTGTCCACGCCGGCGGCGTCGAGCGCCGCGACGATGTCTCGCACGTTGTTCTCGGTGTACTGATGCCGCACGGCGTGGCTGCCGTCACGGAGGGTGACATCGGAGATGAACAGCTTCTCGGGAACGAGGGAATCGGTCATGGCTATGCCACCTCCATGGTCAGTGTGTGTTCGGCGATCGTTTCAGCGGTGCGAAGAGCGGCAGACGTCATGATGTCGAGGTTGCCCGCATAGGCCGGCAGGTAGTGCGCCGCACCCTCCACCTCAAGGAAAACGCTGGTCTTGAGCCCGGTGAACAACCCGACGCCGGGTACGTTCACCGATTCGGTGATCTCGTCGAACTGGACCCTCTGCTTCAGCCTGTAGCCCGAGACATATGCGTTGACCTTCGCGACCATCTCCTCAATGGCTGATTCGATCGCATCCCGGTCGGCGGCATCCGTCAGCACGAAGACAGTGTCACGCATCATCATCGGCGGTTCGGCCGGGTTGAGGATGATGAGGGCCTTGCCCGAGGCGGCACCGCCGACGCTCTGGAGCGCCTCGGCAGTGGTTTCGGTGAACTCATCGATGTTGGCGCGGGTTCCGGGTCCGGCGGATTTGCTGGAGATCGAGGCGACGATCTCGGCGTAGTGCACGGGTATCACGGCGGAGACTGCGGCGACGATCGGGATGGTCGCCTGGCCGCCGCAGGTCACCATGTTGACGTTGAGCGCGTCCAGATTCTGTTCGAGGTTCACTACGGGAACGCAGTATGGGCCGATCGCTGCCGGCGTGAGGTCGATCAGGCGGATGCCAGGCTTCGCGGCGCGCAGCTTTTCGGCGTTGTATCGGTGCGCGCCCGCGGAAGTGGCGTCGAAGACAATCTCGATGTCGGCGAACATCGGGGAGGCGATGAGGCCGTCGACGCCGGTGGAGATCGCCGCGACCCCGAGGCGTTCCGCGCGGGCCAGGCCGTCGGATTCAGGGTCGATGCCGACCATGGCCTTGACAGAGAGGATTCCGCTGCCTCGGATGATCTTGATCATCAGATCGGTGCCGATGTTGCCGGAACCGATGATCGCTGCGGGGACGCCTTGTGGCATGCTCCGCTCCTTTCACTTCGTTGTGATACTTCATGCGGGGCTCGTGTTCGAAACTTCGGCACCTGTTCAACATATCGAACATGACTGAGAAGTCTTTTGTCAACGTCGACCCATTTGCGGCCTGCCGTTTTCCCCGGTATTCATAAGGCATGGCCCGACTCACTCCCGCTGTGCTGCGCACTCTCGACATACTCGAGTTGTTCCTCGATGACAGCGCACCACTCAGCGCACCGGACGTTGTGCGGAGGACGGGCCTGCCGCGCACATCGGTCCATGAACTTCTAGCGACGCTCGTCGCCCGTGAATACCTGCAGAAGGATGAGGCCACCGGCACCTTCCGGCTGGGCGTGAGACTGCTCCAGCTCGGAAACGCGTATTCGGCCCGGTTCGACATGCTGTCGACGGCAAACGATGTCGCCCGTGACCTGGCCGCCCGGAGTGGTGAGACCGTCAGTGTCGCTCTGCTTGAAGGAGGGGACGTCTTCTATCTGGCAAAGGTTGAAAGCCAAGACAATCTGCGTCTCCCCTCCAGCATCGGCCAGCGCCTGCCGGCCAACGTCACCGGCCTCGGCAAGGCGCTTCTCGCTTATGCGTCGCCGCAGTCACTCGCTTCTCGCTTCAATGACAGCGACAACCTGCCGCGCATGACCGAGCGCAGCATCGGCTCCCTCGCGGACCTGGAAGTAGAGCTGGCCCGGGTCCGGGAGCAGGGCATCGCCTTCGAGAACGAAGAGTCGACGCCGATGATCCGCTGCGCCGCTGCTCCCGTGCGCGACGGCTCCGGAGCAGTCGTCGCCGCGATCAGCGTCTCGCTATCGAAGTCGCGATGGGATCAGCATCAGGAGGAACACTGGGTCAATCTTGTTCGCGACGGCGCCGCACACTTCTCAGCACTGCTCGGCTTCCCCTCCCAACCCGCCGCAGCACACCTCAGTGACGAACGGCTGGCGAAACACCCATGATGGCAATCGCCCTTTCCGCCCACTCGATCCGGAGCGTCGCGGAGTCGATCAGGTAGTCGAACACGTGGGTCTTGAGATTCACGATCCGCGCGTGATCGGCAGGGTCCCGTCGATGCAGCCGCTCCTGGATGAGCGGTGTATCTGCGGCCGCCAGCCGGGCACGATGCGCGGCCCACTGCTCGCGTCGATCCCGAATTTCGGCCACGTGCGCGCGAAGAACGGCTTCCGCTTCCTCGGGCGGGATCATGTCGAGAAAGAGAGTCTGTAGCAAGAACGCGTCCCGGACATTCGGCTCGGCATGCGGTTCTGCCAGCCAGCGGCGCAACTCGGCCAGCCCCGAATCGGTGATGGAGTAAGAAGTGCGCTTGAGCCTGCTGCCGCGCACCTGCTCCTCGCCCGCAATCAGTCCCTCTGCGGCCATCTTGGTGAGCAACGGGTAGATCTGGCTTTGCGGCGCGGTCCACACCCAGCGAGCGGTCGACTCGAAGAATTGGGTGAGCTCATAACCGGTCATCGGACGCGCCTCAAGCACACCCAGCACCGCATACTGCAGGGACATAGGCCCATCCTAACCGTTGACATGTCTTGATTGACATTTCTACTCATACATGTAGGCTCATTCCATTCTACAAAGGAGTATGAGCGTGCTCACAATTGCCCAGGCAGAACTGCACGACGCCGCGGCGGTCGTGGCGGGTGCTGGACTGACCGATGCGTTCGGCCACCTCTCCGTCCGAACGTCAGCGGACGAACTGGCGATCACGCCGCCCGTCGCCCTGTCCACACTTACTGCCGACCATGGGCTCATCACCCTCTCCGTCGGTTCTGCAGACCTGCCGAGCGCAGCGCCGAAGGAAGCCTGGATTCATCTGGCTCTGGCTGACGCCCGCCCAGACATCGGGGCGATCTGCCGCGCGCAGCCGCCCGCGGTAGCGGCGCTCGTCGCGGCTGGCCAGCCGGTGCTGCCCCTCAACGGCCATGGTGCATTTCTCGGCCAGCGGGTACCTGTCTATCAGGACTCTCGCCTGATCCGTGATGCCGCCAGCGCGAGTGCGGTGCGGGACACGCTGGGCGACGCGAACGCAGTGATTCTTCGAGGGAACGGCGCCGTCACCACCGGGCCCGACCTCGCGAGCGCTGTGGCGCTGATGTGGGTACTGGAGAAGACTGCGGAACTGAACCTCCGGGCACTGGCCGCGGGCACCCCGCGCCCGCTGCCCCTCGACGAACAATCCTGGTGGCGTGACCGCGCCGCCGAATTGCTGCCCAGAATGTACAGCTACCTCACCAACACCTACCGAAAGGGTCAATGATGATCGAGATCACGATATTGCCTATGTGCGATCCGGATCTGCGAATGTCGACGCTGCGTGAGTTTCGCGTGGATATCGTCGGCATGCAGTATGCCGGCAGCGACCATGGGGTGCATTACCTGCGCGCGACCACCGCCACACTGCCTCGCTTTCGTCGAAGGGGAGGCAGGCGTACTCAGCTCCGGTCTCACGCTGAAGGACGAAGACGCACTGCGGCTTGCGGAGACGAACTGGCCGTCGCAGGTGTGGGTGAGGTGGGAGACGTTAAGCATGTTTGTTCCTTGAGGTCTAGGCAGTTTCGCGACCGGAGCTGCGCTGCCAGCCGAGAATGCGGCGCTCAATGAGCGTGAGAACGGTGTTGAGGAGGAAGCCAATGATTCCGAGCAGGACGATTCCGGCCCACATATCAAGGAACCCGAACCCTCGCTGTGCCTGCACGATCGAGAAGCCGATGCCGCTGGAGGCTGCGACCATCTCCGAAATAACCATGAGGATGAGCGCCAGCGAGAGGCTGGTCCGAACACCTGCCAGGATCTTGGGAGCGGCACCCGGCAGAACAATCCGCGTGAGCCGTCCGACGAATCCGATCCGGAACACCGTGGCCGTCTCGTACTTCAGCTCTTCGATGGAGCGAACGCCTTCGATGGTGTTCAGCAAGATCGGCCAGGCTGTGCCAAAGGCGATCAGCAGCACCCGCATCTGGTCCCCAGTGCCGAAGAGCACGAGAAAGATCGGCAGCAGCGCAGGCGGCGGCACGGCCCGCAGGAACTGGATGATGGGGTCGATGTAATCGCCGAACTTGCGGCTGAGCCCGATCACGGTGCCCAGGGCGACGGCAACCACCACAGAAAGGCTGAAACCTAACAGCATCCGTCCAAGGCTTGGCAGCACGTCGCTCTGCAGGCTGGGAGTGAGCATGCCGTTCGACCCGGGGAACCAAAGCAGTGCGGCGCGCTCGAAGATGCGAACCGGCTGCGGGAAGAACGGCGACGGGAAGGCGACCGTCGCTACCTGCCAGAGGGCGATGAGGACTGCCAGCACGACCCACCGCAGAGCGAACCGCCCCCACCATTGGCGTCGTGCCACCTGTCTCTCGGAGCCGACGCGGGGCCTGCTCGCGGTTGGCACGGCTGTGGTGAGCGCCATTACGCCACCCCCTCTTTCTTCCAGGCGAACATCTTGCGTTCGACGGCAACCAGCACCAGATTCACGACGACGCCGATCAGACCGGCGACGATGGTGCCCGCGAACACGAGCGAGGTGTCGCCGCCGCCCGAACTGATCCGTAGAATGTATGCGCCGATACCACTGGCCGAGCCGGCCAGCAGTTCGGCGCTGATTGTCACGATCAGCGCGATCGCTGCTGAAATCCGCACGCCGGTTGCGGCGAGCGGTGCCGCGTACGGCAGGCTCACCCGGGCCAAGATGCCGATCCGGCTGAGACGGAAAGTGCGGGCGGTCTCCTTGGCGACCGGGTCCACGTCCCGGACGCCGTAGACGGTGTTGAAGAAGATCGGCCACAGGGAGGCGTACACCACGAGCGCGATCTTCATGTCGGCGCCTTGGCCGAACACGAGGATGGCGAGCGGGATGAGGGCGACCGAGGGAATCGGCCGCATGAATTCGACGACTGCCGACGACGCCTCATAGGCGATGCGGAAAGAGCCCAGCACCAGACCGAGCGGAACGGCCACGATGATCGCCATGCCGAGACCGACGGCCCATGCGGTGAGGGTAGAACCGACGTCGCCGAGGAACTCGGGATCGACCAGGAGCCCGAAGGTGTCGCTCAGCACGCGGGACACCGGAGGCAGGATGTTCGCTGGCACAATGCCGAACCTCGATACCGACTCCGCGAGCACCAACAGGACGGCGACGCCGGTCAGGCCACGGGTGACCTTGGTGCTCACCCGGCGCTGGACAGGCCGGGTGGCGACGGCGGTCATGCCGACGTCCGCACAGGCACGACGATGGTGCCCAGGGATGTGAACTGGACAGAAACCTCGTCGCCATCGTGGATGAACACGGCGTCGGTCAAACCACCAGTCAGCACGATCGATCCTGCTTCGATCGCCTCACCGCGAGCCGCGAGGGCATTGGCGGCAAGCGCCAGAGCCTCGGCCGGGTGACCCTGGACCGCGGCTCCGGTCGCGGTGTCGACGACAGCCCCGTTGATGCGCAGCACGCATGCCTCAAGAGCGAGGTCCAGCCCGATCGGTGAAACGGACGTCGCCCCGACCACGAATCGCGCGCTGGAGGCGTTGTCCGCAACGACGTCGGGCATTGCGAAGCTAAAATCGCGGTAGCGGCTATCGATGACTTCGAGGCCTGCGTGCACCGACGCGACGGCGCGCATGGCCGATGCTGCCGTCACTCCTGGCCCCTCCAGCCGTTCGCCGAGCACGAAGACGATCTCGGGTTCGACCCGGGGGTGAATGAGTTCGTCCAATGGGATCGGCACTCCGCTTTCGAGCACCATTCGGTCCGTGATCACGGCGGTCAACGGGGAGTCGATTCCCATGCGTTGCTGCTTGGCACGGGAGGTGAGTCCGAGCTTGACGCCGATCACCGTGTGCCCGTCAGCCTGCTTGCGCTCGATCAGCAGTCGCTGGGCGGCGTATCCCGTTTCCAGGTCAAGCCCAGGCCACTCGTCGGTGATGCGACCGCGGTCTGCGCGGCTGGCCTCTGCTTCGAGCAGGATGTCGGCGACCTTCTCGGTCGTCCATTCTGTTGTCGTCACGCTGCGACCTCCGTCGTTGCTGCGGCGAAACGAGCGCTCACGGATCCGAGGTGAGCGAACGTAGCGGTGATGGTGTCGCCGGCGGCAACCGGGATGGCGGCGGTGATCGATCCGGCCATGACTACTGAGCCGGCCTCGAGGGTCTGGCCGAGCGATCCGAGCTTGTTGGCCAGCCAGAGCACACCGTTGAGCGGGTGACCCAGCACAGCAGCGCCGGCGCCGGTGGCGACGACCTCGCCATTCTTCGCGAGCACACACCCGGCAAGTCCCAGATCCGCGACATCGAGCTGCACCGGGCGAGTACCTAGAACCAGGGCTCCCGACGAGGCGTTGTCCGCGATCGTGTCAGAGAGCTTTATTTTCCAGTCCGCGATGCGCGAGTCGATGATTTCGAGGGAGGCGATGGCGTAATCGATGGCCCCAATCACGTCGGCCACGCTCAGCCCGGGGCCGCGCAGGTCCTTCTTGAGTACAAACGAGATTTCGGGTTCGATTCGGGGGCTGAGGAATCCATCAATATCGACGCTCGAGCCGTCAAGAATCATGTCGCCGAACAGGTGCCCAAAGTCCGGCTGGGTGACGCCGAGCTGTCGCTGCATTGCCAGCGACGTCAGGCCGACTTTGTAGCCGGCCACCACCCGACCCTGCTCTTTCCACCGCTCCACCTGGTGCAGCTGAATGCGGTACGCATCCTCCAGCCGCAGGCCCGGCAGATCCTCGGTCAGCGGCCGCACCGGCTGGCGGGTTCCATATGCCTCCAGCAAGCTCTCGGCACACGCGCCGATCTTTGCCTGTGAGTACTCAGTCTCGTCGTTCAAGTGTGACCTCGTTGTCGTCGAACTAACTCTTCGTGGCATTACGCTAGACCATATTATTCAACATGTCGAATAGGCGGAATTGTGCCGTATTGGCACGTGGGCCGCCCCTATTCGTCATGTTCAATGCTAGGATTCTGCAGATGAGTGATCTTCTCGACGGCGACATCAGCCCCAGATTCGACCGGGTGGCGAGCGACCGTACTTCGCGAGCAGAAGCGGTCGCGCAGCAGGTGAGCGAGTTGATTTCGCGCCAAAATGTCCAGCCCGGCGCGAGACTGGGCCGCAAGTCGGATTTACGAGACCAGTTCGGCGTCGCTGCCTCCACCCTCAACGAGGCCGTCCGCCTGCTTGAAAGCCGGGGGTTGGTCGAAACACGGCCCGGCCCGCAGGGCGGCATCTTTGTTGCGAAGCCCACCGCCCAGATCCGGCTCAGCCACCTGATCCTCGGGCTCGATGCCAACTCTTTGTCCGTCGCCGATGCACTCGAAATCCGCAACGCGCTTGAGTTGCCCCTGGCGGCACACGCAGCCCTCCGAGCGGATCGCGACAGCCTAGCCCGGCTGGAGCGGATCGTTCGCCGGATGGGGGAACTTCAGGACGATCCCGCAGAGTACCTGAGTCAGAACTGGCAGCTGCACGAAGAGATCGCCCGTATGTCGAGTAATGAACTTCTGCGCACGATTTACCTCTCTCTGCTGGACACCGCCCGCCAGTCGCTCCGTGAGGTGGCGCCCGACGCGCAGTTCCGCGAAGCATGGCAGGAGAACTGGCAACTGCACCGCGAGCTGGTTGATGCAATCTCGTCGGGCAGCCCGGGGCGGGCACGGATCGCGGCCGAGCGCCACGCACCCTACGCGGAACGACTCAACGAAAGCGTCTCGTAGCGACCCGCCGCCTTGGCTGGTCGGACTGCCCTCAGCACCGATCGCGCTGCAACGGGCCCTCAGCGCCGATCGCACTGCAACGAATGCGCTCCAGCCTGCCGAAAGTTGTAGCTCTTCCTCCGGCGGACCAGTCCAACCTCCCACTGTCTCCGCCCGAATAGATCCGCACCCTGATCGATGACGCGGACAGAATGGTTGCCTTGATGGAGGCCGGCCTTTCTGACACACGAGGCAAGTTGCAGCGCCACGGCTTGGGCATCCCGCGCGTGGTGCCCGGATAACTGCCCAGCGGCCGTGTAATGTTGGCGAAGTTGTCGCGAGGCAACAATAAGCCCCGGCCGATCCCCCATCGGCCGGGGCTTCCCCTCTCGCGGCAGACCTCTCCTAAATGCCGCAGCTGGCCGAATAACCGGCAGCAGCGACCCCGGTCGCCCAACCCCTCGATGACAGGTCGATCGACTCCCAGGTCTACGCAAAACCTGTTCTAGCTGGGATCTCACCTAATCGAAAGATGCCGAGCCGTGCGGGGTTGGTGCCCGATGCGGCCGTCCTGCCGTGGGTGCCATCCCAAGTTGTGATCCCGAAGTGTGGCCCACGCTGGCTGGTTTGGCCACACCTGCTGCCCGTTTCGCGGAATCTCATTTCGGAATCGCTGCGATGGCTTGCAGGCCCGAGAACGGCTGATGTAACGGTTAAGTTGCAACATTCACTACTGATTGGAGCAACAGCATGTCATCGATTACGAAATCCAGGGCCCGCAGGATGGCCGCGGCCGTAGTCGTAACAGGTTTGGTAACTGCCGGAGGTGCAGGAGTTGCTTCGGCAACTGAAGCAGATCTGGCAACAACGGGAAGTGCAGAAGCCACTTCGGCAGCCGAAACGCAGATTCCATTCGTGACCATCGATGCTGAGAGAGTGTTCATCACGCCGGGCGTGGTCGGGCAGAACGAGCCAGTAGTTGAAGATAACGCCGACCAAACTCCTGCGGCGGAGCCAGCGGACGAACAGCCGGCCCCAGACGATGAATCCCAGACCGGGGAGACCCCGGCTGAGGGAGAAGAACAAGAGGGCGAGGAGCCTGCCGAGGGGCCCGAGATGCCGGAACCGGGTGATGAGGAGCCAATCGAGGAGCAGCCTGCCCCTGAACCGGTAGAGGAAGATCCGGCAACCGAGGAGCCCGCCCCCGAACCGGTGGAGCAGCCGCACCACGCGTGGAAGGCCGTTAAGGCTGAAGCGGACGCCAAGTGGAAGGCAGCGAAGGCAAACGGCCAGGCGGATTGGAAAGCCGTAAAGCACTCCGGCATGGCCGACTGGAAGTCCGCCAAACATGAAGGGAAGCCGCACTGGAAGTCGGACAAGCCATGAAGGGAAGCCGCACTGGAAGTCGGACCACCATGATCACGATTCAGACTGGGATTCGGACAAGCGCGGGCTTGATGTGAAGAAGGACTCCAAGCACGAAGGCGCCTCCGAGAAGCACGGACACTGGGACGATTAACCAGGCAACCCCAAGCAGCTAGAGGGCTGCCTTCGAGGGCGGAGCAGCAAAGCCCGTCGAGGCAGCAGAAGGACCCCGCAGTAGCGGGGTCCTTCGCATGCTCAGTACGTTCTCAACGGTCTGTTCCGTGACGATTTCCTGCAATGACGGCTCAGCCGATGAAGGCGCGCTTTGTATGTACGGTGCGTGTGCAGGCTGCCGGAGCACGAGAAAACCCCTCTCGACTGGCGTTTTGCCTAGTCAGAGAGGGGTTTGTGGAGCCCCCTGCCGGATTCGAACCGGCGACCCCCTGTTTACAAGACAGGTGCTCTGGCCAACTGAGCTAAGGAGGCGAGCTGGCCCGCGGGCCAGCGTGCCGGACAAAACCGGCTAGATAAGGGTAGCCCAGGCGGCGGCTCCGCGTGAAACTCGTAAGCCGCCGCCTGTCTGCCGCGTCGAGAACCGGCGCGGCGAAGGGATTAGGCGCGGGCGTCGATGATGCCCTGGGCGAACTTCTGGAAGTCGCCGGAGCTGTTCGGATCCCACTTCTGGCCGTCCACATAGACCGTCGGCGTGCCGCCCACCTGGTAGTCGGTGAAGGTCTGGTTCACGAACTTGGTCCAGGGACGGAATTCGCCGCCGTCAATGCAGGAGGACACGCCGGTGGCTCCTGCGGTTTCGGCGATGCTGGTCAGGGTGGCGTTGTCCAGGCCGGCACCACCTTCAGTCGGCTGCTGGGCGAACAGCTGCGTCAGGTAATCGTTGAAGACTTCGGGCTTGGAATTGGCTACACAGGCCACGGCGTTGGCAGCGCGGGACGAGTAGTTGGTGGTGGACACCCGGTCGAGGAAGGTGGCCACCCGGTATTCGACGGTTGCGTCGCCGGAGGAGGTGAGCTGAGTGAGGTACCCGCCGTACTGGCCTTCGAAGCTCTTGCAGACCGGGCAGCCCATGTCCACGTACATCACGATGCTTGCCGGCTTGCCCTTGGGCGCGGCAGCTACACCGGCAGGCACAATGACGTCGCCTTTGGTGGCGGCCGGTTCGGGGACATTGGCCGCATCCACGTGGACGGCTTCGGTGTCCGCCAGCCCCTTCTGCGTGAGGGTGTAACCGCCGAAGGCGTTGCCGTGGGCCGGCGCGGCACCGGCGTCGGCAATCTGGCCGCGCTGGTTGGTGATCACCACTGCTGCAATCACACCGATGATCACCAGTACGGCGACCACCACCCCGCCCTTGACCAGCAGCGAGTTGCGCTTTTCCCGCTTCTGCTGCGCCTCGCGCATCTGGCGAGCCTTTTCGCGGGCCGCCGCGGTGCGCTCAGCCTTGGTCGGCTTTGGGCTGTTTTGGTTAGCCATGAATCCTCGCGTCTTGTCGGTGTGCTTCGCCCGGGCAGGGCACATCAGCACCAGTTTAGTTGCAACTTCAACGTTCACGCGGCATCAGTGGCCGCGTTCACGTTTGTACTTGAGGCAACGATCCGGGGAAGCCACAGGTTTCCGTTCCTTATAAGGTCATACTCAGGACGACTTCACACAAAGGAGAGTCAATTGGCGAATTCCGCTCAGAACGGTAGGGACGCAGAAGGACGCCAGTATGGTGAGTACGACCTGATCGTCGTCTCCAATCGGCTGCCGGTGGACCGCACCAGCGACGACGAGGGGCAGGGCGAGTGGCGGCGGTCGCCCGGCGGCCTGGTCACTGCGCTGGCGCCAGTGATGGCCAAGACCGAGGGGGCTTGGGTGGGCTGGCCCGGTGTCCCGGACGAGGAAGTAGACCCGTTCGACCACGACAATATGCACCTGGTCCCGGTGTCCCTGAGCGCCGACGACGTTGAGCTGTATTACGAAGGCTTTTCGAACGCCACGCTCTGGCCGTTGTATCACGACGTGACCGCCGCGCCGGAATTCCACCGCACGTGGTGGGAGTGCTACAAAACGGTCAACCGGCGCTTCGCCGAAGCCACGGCGGAGGTCGCCGCCGAGGGCGCCACTATCTGGGTGCAGGACTACCAGCTCCAACTGGTTCCCAAGCTGCTGCGCGAGGCGAGGCCGGACCTGCGGATCGGCTTCTTCAACCACATTCCGTTCCCGCCGCTGGAGATCTTTGCCCAGCTTCCGTGGCGCCGGCAGGTGATCGACGGCCTGCTTGGCGCCGATCTGCTGGGCTTCCAACGGCCCAGCGACACCAGCAACTTCCTGCGCTGTGTGCGCCGCTTCAGCGGTTTCAATGTGCGTCAGCAGCAGGTGCAAGTGGAAAACAGCGACGGCGGTGTCCGTCTCTGCAGGGCCGGCGCTTTCCCGATTTCCATTGATGTGGAGCACATCAGCGACCTGGCCCACCGGCCGGACGTGATTGCCCGGTCGGAACAGATCCGGCACGAACTGGGCGACCCGGACACGGTGCTGCTGGGCGTGGACCGGCTGGACTACACCAAGGGCATCGGGCACCGGATCAAGGCCTACGGTGAACTGCTCGAAGACGGCAAGGTGGACGTCGAGAACGCGGTGCTGATCCAGGTGGCCTCGCCCAGCCGCGAGCGGGTCGAGTCCTACCGGCTGCTCAGGGAGGAAATCGAAGGGGCTGTCGGCCGGATCAACGGCACCTTCGACACGCTGGAGAACACCGCCATCCGCTACCTGCACCACAGCTACCCGGTGGAGGAGATGGTGGCACTCTATCTGGCCGCCGACGTGATGCTGGTGACGGCGTTGCGCGACGGGATGAACCTGGTGGCCAAGGAATACGTTGCCTCCCGCAAGCACGTGGACGGGGCGCTGGTGCTCAGCGAATTTGCCGGTGCCGCTGACCAGCTCAAGCAGGCGATCCTGGTCAACCCGCACGACATCGACGGGCTCAAGGAGGCCATTGTCCGGGCGGTCAACATGCCGCCGGCCGAGGCCACCCGCCGGATGCGGGCCATGCGCCGGCAGATCCTGCAGAACGACGTGGAGCACTGGTCGCGTGCGTTCTTGAAGGCGCTCGAGCATGCGGGGACAGATGACTGAGCCCGGCCGCGGCGCAGTCCCGGCAGAACTGCGGGCGGCGCTGGAGGCTCTGGCCGGAACGGAGACGCTGCTTGTCGCTCTGGATTTCGACGGCGTGCTGGCACCGATCGTGCCGCGGGCCGAGGACGCCCGTCCGCTGCCGGCCTCGGCCGCTGCCGTCGCCGCCCTGGCTGACCTGCCGCGGACGGCCACCGCCTTCATCTCCGGCCGGGCGCTGGCCAGCCTGCGCGCCGTCGCCGAGCCCGACGGCCGGACCCTGCTGATCGGCTCCCACGGCGGCGAAGTCTTCACCGGGCCGGACAGCCCGCCGCTGGTGCTGGACGAGGCCCAGCGGCGGGCGCTGGCAGCGGCCACCGCCGTCGTCGAAAAAGTCGTGGCCGACCACCCGGGCACGCGGCTGGAAGCCAAGCCGGCCGGCGTCGTCCTCCATACCCGCACCGCCGCCGACGATGTGGCGGCGGCAGCCACCGAGCAGGCCAGGGCGGCGCTGCAGGAGGTTCCCGGGCTGCAGATCAGCGACGGCAAGCGCGTGCTGGAGACGTCGGTGCTCAGCGCGGACAAGGGCCAGGGCATCGGCCTGCTGCGCTCTTTCACCGGCGCCACCGCTGTCTTCTTCGCCGGCGACGACGTGACCGACGAGCATGCCTTCGCCGTCCTGCGGGATGCGGACGTCGGCGTCAAAGTGGGGCCGGGCATTACCGCGGCGCAGTATCGTGTGGAGTCCCCGCAGTCGTTCGCCGCTGCGCTGGCCCTGCTGGCCGAACTCCGGGCGGCCGCGCTGCAGGTGTAGCGCTGCGGGTAGAGTCCCCGCAGGGGTAGCGCCGCGGGTGTCGCGCCGCAGGTGCAGCGCCGCGCGGCCTTGGCTGCTCCGGCCGTTCGCCGCGGCTTAGCCGGGTGCTTTGACAGCCGTGGCATACTGAGGGTCGCGAGCCGCCTCACTCCGTGGGCGCGGCGAGCCGCTTGGAAACTGAATATTCACCCATCACTACGGATCGTCGGGCACGTACCTGCCCGTGAAGGGAAATCATTATGGCAACGGTAACGTTCGATCATGCCACTCGCTTGTACCCGGGCACCGAGAAGCCCGCGGTGGACAGCCTCAACCTGGAGATTGCCGACGGCGAATTCCTGGTTCTGGTCGGCCCGTCCGGCTGCGGCAAGTCCACCTCGCTGCGGATGCTGGCCGGCCTCGAAGACGTCAACGCCGGTCGCATCCTGATTGGCGACCGGGACGTGACCGACGTACCGCCCAAGGACCGCGACATCGCGATGGTGTTCCAGAACTACGCGCTCTACCCGCATATGTCCGTGGCCGACAACATGGGCTTTGCCCTGAAGATCGCCGGCGTGTCCAAGGAAGAACGCGCCGAGCGGGTCCGCGAGGCCGCCAAGCTGCTGGATCTGGAAGAGTACCTGGACCGCAAGCCCAAGGCCCTCTCCGGCGGCCAGCGCCAGCGCGTGGCGATGGGCCGGGCGATCGTGCGCAACCCGCAGGTGTTCCTGATGGACGAACCGCTCTCCAACCTTGACGCCAAGCTGCGCGTGCAGACCCGCACCCAGATCGCCTCGCTGACCCGGCGGCTGGGCGTCACCACCGTCTACGTCACCCACGACCAGGTGGAAGCCATGACCATGGGCGACCGCGTTGCCGTGCTCAAGGACGGGATCCTGCAGCAGGTTGACACCCCGCGCGCCCTCTACGACCGCCCGGCGAACGTGTTCGTGGCCGGCTTCATCGGCTCCCCCGCCATGAACCTGCTGGAACTGCCGGTGACCGACGGCGGTGTCCAGTTCGGCGGCATGACCCATCCGGTGCCGCGGGACCTGCTCGGCGAGGCGCACGGCAGCACGGTGACGCTGGGCGTCCGTCCGGAGGATCTGGAGCGGGCCCCAGACAACCAGGGACTTGCGGTGTTTGTGGACGTGGTCGAAGAACTGGGCGCCGATGCCTACGTCTACGGACACACCGAGTTGGACGGCAAGCGGTACGAGATCACCGGTCGGGTCGACGGGCGGACGCCGCCGGTTGCCGGCAGCACCGTCTACGTGCGTCCCAAGGAGGGGCACGTGCACCTGTTCGACACACAGACCGGACTGCGGCTGGGCGAGCATGCACCCGGAACTCCGGAAGCTTCCGTGGCAGACCTCAATGCCCCGGTCGAGGCCGGAAAGACAGCCGACTAGGTCCACGCCTAGGATGTAGTCACTATGGCTGTTCACTCCGGCACCGGCGGCCCCGTCCGGGGCGCCGCCGACACGGCCCTGTCCGGTGAGGCCGCGGCGATCGCTTCCTTGAGCATCACCGCGGCCACCACCGACGAGCGGCTTCTTGACCAGCCGTGGCATCTGGCCTTGGAAGACTGGCCGGCGGAAAACCTGGCGGCGCTGCCCCGCGGGTTGTCCCGGCATGTGGTCCGGTTCGCTCCGCTGGGTGCGGGCGTGGTGGCCATCAAGGAGACCAACGAAGCGGCGGCGCGGCACGAATACCAGATGCTGCGCAAGCTGCAGCGGCTGGGCATTCCTTGTGTGGAGCCGGTGGCCGTGATGACCGGACGAATGCGCACCGATGGATCGGCGCTCCAACCGGTGTTGGTCACCCGCCACCTTCGCTTCTCGCTCCCCTACCGCGCCCTGTTTTCCCAGACGCTGCGACGGGAGACCCTGACCCGCCTGATCGATGCACAGGCGCTGCTGTTGGTGCGCCTGCACTTGGTTGGTTTCTACTGGGGTGATGTCTCGCTGTCCAATACGCTCTTCCGCCGCGACGCCGGCGCGTTTGCTGCGTACTTGGTGGATGCCGAAACCGGCGAACTGCATCCGCAGCTCTCCGACGGCCAGCGGGAACACGACCTGGAGATCGCGCGGGTGAATATCGCCGGCGAGATGATGGATTTGGTCGAGGGCGGCCTGCTGGAAGACAAAGTGGACCCGGTGGCGACCAGTGAACGCATCATGGACAGCTACCGAAAGCTCTGGGCCGAGCTGACGGCCGAGGAGTCGTTCGACTTGGGCGAGCGGTGGCGGGTCAACGCCCGCATCCGGCGGCTGAACGATCTGGGGTTCGATGTGGAGGAGTTCTCCATCAACAGCACTGCGGACGGAACCAGCATCCGGCTCCAGCCCAAGGTGGTGGACGCCGGGCATCACCAGCGCCGGCTGCTCCGGCTTACCGGCCTGGATGTCCAGGAGAACCAGGCGCGCCGGCTGCTCAACGACCTGGATGCCTACCGTGCGGATAACCATTCGGAACAGAGCGAGGAAGTCAGCGCCCACAGCTGGGTCCGGCACGTCTTCGAACCGATCGTCAAGTCGATTCCGCGCGAGCTGGCGGGCAAGCTGGAACCGGCCGAAGTGGTCCACGAGGTGCTCGAGCATCGTTGGTATGTCTCGGAAGACCAGGACCGCAACGTACCGCTGGCAGAGGCCGTGCAGTCGTATGTCGATTCGGTATTGCGCCACCGGCGGGACGAGGCGACCATCATGCTGAATCCGGACGAGCAGACCGCTGCCGCGTTGGACGCCGCCGAGACCGACGAAGGCTGACTCCGCTCAGGCTTCCTGCTGTCCCGCCATCTTGCTGAAAATCGCCACCAGGAAGTCCGACGACGGCGTGAAGGGCCGCAGGTCCCAGGTGGACAACCGCAAGTCCGCTGCCAAGCCGGCGGCGGAAGCGTCGGAGAAGAACTCCTGGAAGTCGTAGCCCCGGCCGGCCCCGAACCCGGTCACGAGCCGGCCGCCAGGAGCCAGGTGGCAGGCCAGGTTGCGCAACACTTCGCCCGCGGTCCCCGGGGCAAGGAAAGTCAGCACGTTTCCGGCGCTGACGATCACGTCGAACGGCTCGGCGATGCCCTGGGCGGGCAGATCCAGTTCGGTCAGGTCGCCCACCAGCCAAGTACAGTCCGGATGGTCCTTGCGGGCTGCTTCGATCAACTCGGGATCCACATCGACGCCCACCACTGCGTGGCCGCGCCGGGCCAGCTCGCCGCCCAGCCGTCCCGGCCCGCATCCGGCGTCCAGGATCCGGCTGCCGCGGGGCACCATCGCATCGACCAGCCGGGCTTCACCGTGCAGGTCGGTGCCTGCGGCCCGCATCTGTTCGAAGCGCTGGATGTACCACGCAGAATGGCCCGGGTTCTGGCGCTTCATTTCTTCCCACAGCGTCTCTTTCCTCATGGCACCAGCCTACGCGGGGGAAACCGCTTGCCGCCGGGCGCGCCCCGCAACAGCCGGCCGTCCCGCCACGCGGTGCTCCGGCCCATCAGCGGCAGGGTCTCCGGTGCCGTGCCGCTCAGGACGGTATCCGCGCCGGCACGCCCGCGGGCAAGGCCTTGCCGGGGTTGAGCAGCCGCCGCGGGTCAAACACATCCTTCAGCTGGCGCTGCAGTTCCAACACCTCTTCGCTCTGCTCGCGCCCCAGCCACCGCACCTTGTACTGCCCCACCCCGTGCTCGCCGGTGATCGTGCCGCCCAAGGCCAGGCCGACGTCGATGGACTCGTCCAGCGCCGCGTTGAGCGCCGGAACCTTCGCCACGTCCCCGGGTCCCACCCAGAAGGTGGGATGCAAGTTGCCGTCCCCGGCGTGCGCCACCACTTTAAGTCCGACGCCGTGCCGTTCGGCGATTTCCTGCAATTGGTCGATGTAGTTCACCAGCTGGGAACGAGGCACCGCCACGTCCTCGCCGACCCGGAAATCGTCGTCCACCCCGGCTCCCCGGCTGTGCCGGCGCAGATCGACCAGCCGGACCGCCTCCGCCGCGTCGGCCGTCTTGATGTCGCCGCCAAGCCCGTTGAGTACCTCGCGGATGATGCCGGCTTCCACCGCGGCAGCATGGCCGTCGGTCTGGATCAGCAGCAACGCCCCACCCCGGCTACGAAGACTCGAACCCTGCTCGCTGTCCAGCTGGGCCATCGTGTGTCCGTCCAGCAGCTCCATGATCGCGGGCTGCACCCGCGCACGGCCCACGGCCAGCACTCCGGCCGCGGCGGCCGCTACGTCCGGGAAAAATGCCGCCACCGTTTCCACTGCAACAGGCAGGTAGCGCAACCGGAGTGTCGCTCCCACCACTACGCCCAGAGTTCCCTCCGATCCCACGAACAGTCCGGTCAGGTCGTAACCGGCAACTCCCTTGAAGGTCCTGTGGCCGGTGTGGATCAGGGTCCCGTCCGCCAGCACCACGTCAAGTGCCAGCACAGATTCTCGGGTCACGCCGTACTTCGCGCAGCGGAGCCCGCCCGCGTTCGTGGCGATGTTGCCGCCGATCGTCGAAATGCGGTAGCTGGCCGGGTCCGGTGCGTACATCAGCCCGTACTCGGCCGCCGCGGCGTTCAGGTCGGAGTTGATCACTCCAGGTTCCACCCGTGCGACCTCGTCCTCGGGGTGGATCTCCAGAATCCTGTCCATGCGCTCCAGATTCAACACCAGGCACCCTTCCGTGGCATGCGCGCCGCCGGATACGCCCGTCCCGGCACCGCGGCAAACCACCGGCACCCCGGCCGCGTAGGCTGCGCGCATCACCGTCTGCACATCCCCCACGCTCTGTGCCCGGACGACGGCGATGGGCAGCTGATGGTCGAGCACCGGCCCTTGGTCGACGGCACAGGCTGACAGGTCCGCCGGTTCGGTGCTGACAGTACCGGCAGGCAATGCGCGCAGAAGCCCGGCAAGGAAGGAATCGGTCACGGTTTCAAAGCCTCCAGTGGTAGTTCGGTGAGAATCTCCTGCCGGCGATCACCGGCAGGAACTGTTCGCCTGCCAGGATCAGTCATTCCATGGCAGAGGCAGGACGAAAGAACTGACATTCTTGGGGACCGGCCCGGGGCCCCCTCGGATCATGCTGGGCCGCCCATGAATCGGACATAGCGGCCGAGGACCTCGGGCCACCCCTCGGCGTAGTCGGCCCGCTGCTGCTGTCCGTCCGGCATGTTTTCCCAGCCCGAGTGGACCAAAAGGATTTCCGTGCGGCCCGGGGCGGCTTCCGCAAAATCGATGCGCAGTTCACCCGCTGTCGCCGGGCTCGTGCCCGGGTGCCAGGTTAACCGCAGGTGGCTGTCCGGTACCCAGTCCAGGATCTCGCCCCAGACATGGACCTCATCCTCCATGCTCGTTTCAGCCAGGACCTTGTCTTCGAATTCCACGTGGCTGCCCTCGCCGGCCACACTGTGACTGTCGACCGGCCACCACAGGTGAATCAGGTCGGTGAAACCCTCGAACGCTTCCCTGCCGTCCCGTGCGATGGTCACACGGCATTGCACCGGCTCCGCGCTCTTGGCTGGTTCAGGCTCCCGTGGGGCGTGGGAGAACAAAGAGGTGTCCATACGCCCAAGCCTAGTCTGGCTGGGTGGTGTGGTGGGTTAACGGGGGAAGGCCCCGCCGTCGTTGGCGGGGCCTTCCCTTGTAAAGAATGTCCGGCGGTGACCTACTCTCCCACACCCTCCCGAGTGCAGTACCATCGGCGCTGTGGGCCTTAGCTTCCGGGTTCGGAATGGGACCGGGCGTTTCCCCCACGCTATGACCGCCGTAACCCTTCGTGCACGCCCTCAACCCTGGTGGGGGTGTTGGCGGCAAATCTGTGGTTACAAGCTTGTTGCTTGGAACTGTATTCAATTGTTTTGTTCCCGGCTGACAACAGGGTTGTTGTCTGGGAACCACATAGCGGACGCGTAGCATGTTTTGATCACCCACCCCGCGAGGGGGTGGTGTGGTGTAAGTTGTCGGACTATTAGTACCGGTCAGCTCCACGAGTCTTTCGTCCTCGCTTCCACATCCGGCCTATCAACCCAGTGGTCTGGCTGGGGTCCTCTCCCCCCGAGGGGGATGGAAATCTCATCTTGAAGCCGGCTTCCCGCTTAGATGCTTTCAGCGGTTATCCAATCCGAACGTAGCTAATCAGCGGTGCACTTGGCAGTACAACTGACACACCAGAGGTTCGTCCGTCCCGGTCCTCTCGTACTAAGGACAGACCTTCTCAAATTTCCTGCGCGCGCAGCGGATAGGGACCGAACTGTCTCACGACGTTCTAAACCCAGCTCGCGTACCGCTTTAATGGGCGAACAGCCCAACCCTTGGGACCTACTCCAGCCCCAGGATGCGACGAGCCGACATCGAGGTGCCAAACCATGCCGTCGATATGGACTCTTGGGCAAGATCAGCCTGTTATCCCCGAGGTACCTTTTATCCGTTGAGCGACGGCCATTCCACAATGTGCCGCCGGATCACTAGTCCCGACTTTCGTCCCTGCTCGAGCTGTCGCTCTCACAGTCAAGCTCCCTTGTGCACTTACACTCGCCACCTGATTGCCAACCAGGCTGAGGGAACCTTTGGGCGCCTCCGTTACTTTTTAGGAGGCAACCGCCCCAGTTAAACTACCCATCAGGCACTGTCCCTGACCCGGATTACGGGCCGAAGTTAGATGTCCAGAGTGACCAGAGTGGTATTTCAACGATGACTCCACCCGGACTGGCGTCCGGGCTTCACAGTCTCCCACCTATCCTACACAAGCCACACCGAACACCAATACCAAACTATAGTAAAGGTCTCGGGGTCTTTCCGTCCTGCTGCGCGTAACGAGCATCTTTACTCGTAGTGCAATTTCGCCGAGTTTATGGTTGAGACAGCGGGGAAGTCGTTACTCCATTCGTGCAGGTCGGAACTTACCCGACAAGGAATTTCGCTACCTTAGGATGGTTATAGTTACCACCGCCGTTTACTGGGGCTTAAATTCTCCGCTTCGCCCCCAAAGGGGCTAACAGGTCCTCTTAACCTTCCAGCACCGGGCAGGAGTCAGTCCGTATACATCGTCTTGCGACTTCGCACGGACCTGTGTTTTTAGTAAACAGTCGCTTCCCCCTGGTCTCTGCGGCCCTTACCCGCTCCAAGACGCTAGGCCTTGTCACGGTCCGGGCCCCCCTTCTCCCGAAGTTACGGGGGCATTTTGCCGAGTTCCTTAACCATAATTCTCTCGATCGCCTTGGTATTCTCTACCTGATCACCTGTGTCGGTTTGGGGTACGGGCGGCTAAAACCTCGCGTCGATGCTTTTCTCGGCAGCATAGGATCACCGAATCCCCCCATACGGGGGTCCCGTCAGGTCTCAGGCTTCACGAACGGCGGATTTGCCAACCGTTCACCCTACATCCTTGGACCGGGACTACCATCGCCCGGCTCGGCTACCTTCCTGCGTCACACCTGTTAATACGCTTACCTCCCCGGATCGGGTCCCGCGCGCCCCGCCCATACTGGCCCCGAAGGGCACGGATGGACGGTTTGGGCGGTTAGCATCACCGGATTGGCATGGGCGGTTTTTCGCCGGTACGGGAATATCAACCCGTTGTCCATCGACTACGCCTGTCGGCCTCGCCTTAGGTCCCGACTTACCCAGGGCAGATTAGCTTGACCCTGGAACCCTTGATCATTCGGCGGACGGGTTTCCCACCCGTCTTTCGCTACTCATGCCTGCATTCTCACTCGTGTAGGCTCCACCACTGGCTTCCGCCGCAGCTTCACTGCCCACACGACGCTCCCCTACCCACCAGCGCTCCTGAACCACGAAGGCTTGGATAATACGCTGATGCCACAACTTCGGCGGTGTACTTGAGCCCCGCTACATTGTCGGCGCGGAATCACTTGACCAGTGAGCTATTACGCACTCTTTCAAGGGTGGCTGCTTCTAAGCCAACCTCCTGGTTGTCTGGGCAACTCCACATCCTTTCCCACTTAGCACACGCTTAGGGGCCTTAGTTGGTGGTCTGGGCTGTTTCCCTCTCGACTATGAAGCTTATCCCCCACAGTCTCACTGCTGCGCTCTCACTTGCCGGCATTCGGAGTTTGGCTGACGTCAGTAACCTTGTAGGGCCCATCGGCCATCCAGTAGCTCTACCTCCGGCAAGAAACACGCAACGCTGCACCTAAATGCATTTCGGGGAGAACCAGCTATCACGGAGTTTGATTGGCCTTTCACCCCTACCCACAGCTCATCCCCTCCATTTTCAACTGAAGTGGGTTCGGTCCTCCACGCGCTCTTACACGCGCTTCAACCTGGCCATGGGTAGATCACTCCGCTTCGGGTCTAGATCACGCCACTGCAACGCCCTGTTCAGACTCGCTTTCGCTACGGCTTCCCCACACGGGTTAACCTCGCGACGTAACACTAACTCGCAGGCTCATTCTTCAAAAGGCACGCCGTCACAGCTACAAGGCTGCTCCGACGGATTGTAAGCACACGGTTTCAGGTACTGTTTCACTCCCCTCCCGGGGTACTTTTCACCTTTCCCTCACGGTACTTGTCCGCTATCGGTCATCAGGTAGTATTCAGGCTTACCAGGTGGTCCTGGCAGATTCGCACGGGATTTCTCGGGCCCCGTGCTACTTGGGATACTCTCCAAGCGGCGTCACGCATTACGGTTACAGGGCTTACACCTTCTCCGGCCGGCCTTTCAAGACCGTTCACCTATACGCACGCACTCACTTTCGCTGTCCGGCAGAACAGCAGCGGAAAGTCCCGCAACCCCGGCCATGCAACGCCCGCCGGCTATCACACATGGACCGGTTTGGCCTCTTCCGCGTTCGCTCGCCACTACTAACGGAATCACTGTTGTTTTCTCTTCCTGCGGGTACTGAGATGTTTCACTTCCCCGCGTTCCCTCCACGCACCCTATGTGTTCAGGTACGGGTCACCCGGTCACTCGCGCGCCGGGCGGGGTTTCCCCATTCGGACATCCTGGGATCACCGTTCGGTTATCAACTCCCCCAGGCTTATCGCAGATTCCCACGTCCTTCTTCGGCTCCTGATGCCAAGGCATCCACCGTGTGCTCTTAAAAACTTGACCACAAAGATCAAATAAAGCTTCTCGAGAGAACCGTGGAACAACCCCGCCCCCAAAAGGGCGAAGCCAAACCAGGTTCATCAAAAAAATTGCTTTAAGATGCTCGCGTCCACTATGTAGTTCTCAAACAACAACCCCGTCACCCCCGCCGGCACCACACCAAAGTGCAATGCCTCGAAGGATGCGGGAACAAGAGGAAACCAACTCGGTCCCCCTCTCGCATCGCTGCAAGATAAGGTCCTGTTGCCTCAGGACCCAACAGTGTGCCAAAAGATGCCCCCCACGTTTCCCCCCACACGTTCCAGGCACCCCCCAAAGAGGGCACCGTACTGGCATGCGGGAAACCGCGAAACAAGCACCGAATCCGTTGATATTCCACCCATGAGCACCCGCCGGACAACTTTCGTGTCCGCAACGGGCTTGCCCTGCAAACCACCCAACCCGCACTGTGGCGGACCAGGAACGGTTCGAGGAAGCTCCTTAGAAAGGAGGTGATCCAGCCGCACCTTCCGGTACGGCTACCTTGTTACGACTTAGTCCCAATCGCCGGTCCCACCTTCGACGGCTCCCTCCCACAAGGGGTTAGGCCACCGGCTTCGGGTGTTACCAACTTTCGTGACTTGACGGGCGGTGTGTACAAGGCCCGGGAACGTATTCACCGCAGCGTTGCTGATCTGCGATTACTAGCGACTCCGACTTCATGGGGTCGAGTTGCAGACCCCAATCCGAACTGAGACCGGCTTTTTGGGATTAGCTCCACCTCACAGTATCGCAACCCATTGTACCGGCCATTGTAGCATGCGTGAAGCCCAAGACATAAGGGGCATGATGATTTGACGTCGTCCCCACCTTCCTCCGAGTTGACCCCGGCAGTCTCCCATGAGTCCCCGCCATTACGCGCTGGCAACATGGAACGAGGGTTGCGCTCGTTGCGGGACTTAACCCAACATCTCACGACACGAGCTGACGACAACCATGCACCACCTGTGAACCGGCCCCGAAGGGAAGGACTGTTTCCAGCCCGGTCCGGCCCATGTCAAGCCTTGGTAAGGTTCTTCGCGTTGCATCGAATTAATCCGCATGCTCCGCCGCTTGTGCGGGCCCCCGTCAATTCCTTTGAGTTTTAGCCTTGCGGCCGTACTCCCCAGGCGGGGCACTTAATGCGTTAGCTACGGCGCGGAAAACGTGGAATGTCCCCCACACCTAGTGCCCAACGTTTACGGCATGGACTACCAGGGTATCTAATCCTGTTCGCTCCCCATGCTTTCGCTCCTCAGCGTCAGTTACAGCCCAGAGACCTGCCTTCGCCATCGGTGTTCCTCCTGATATCTGCGCATTTCACCGCTACACCAGGAATTCCAGTCTCCCCTACTGCACTCTAGTCTGCCCGTACCCACTGCAGACCCGGGGTTGAGCCCCGGGCTTTCACAGCAGACGCGACAAACCGCCTACGAGCTCTTTACGCCCAATAATTCCGGACAACGCTTGCGCCCTACGTATTACCGCGGCTGCTGGCACGTAGTTAGCCGGCGCTTCTTCTGCAGGTACCGTCACTTTCGCTTCTTCCCTGCTGAAAGAGGTTTACAACCCGAAGGCATTCATCCCTCACGCGGCGTCGCTGCATCAGGCTTGCGCCCATTGTGCAATATTCCCCACTGCTGCCTCCCGTAGGAGTCTGGGCCGTGTCTCAGTCCCAGTGTGGCCGGTCACCCTCTCAGGCCGGCTACCCGTCGTCGCCTTGGTAGGCCATTACCCCACCAACAAGCTGATAGGCCGCGAGTCCATCCAAGACCAAAAAATCTTTCCACCCACCACCATGCGGTGACAGGTCATATCCGGTATTAGACCCGGTTTCCCAGGCTTATCCCAGAGTCAAGGGCAGGTTACTCACGTGTTACTCACCCGTTCGCCACTAATCCCCGGTGCAAGCACCGGATCATCGTTCGACTTGCATGTGTTAAGCACGCCGCCAGCGTTCGTCCTGAGCCAGGATCAAACTCTCCGTTAATGTTTCAAACAGACACAGCACCAATAGCCGGGAAAACGACCAAAGACACTGCACTAAATTCAAACCAGGCTGATAAAACCGCGACACACCACAGGGGCGGCACGCCACGGCACTTCAACCAATAAATAATTGGTATCAACAAACTTGGCACACTATTGAGTTCTCAAACAACAGGAGCACCCGGCACCAAGACGACCCTCACAGGCCCTCCATCGCTCCGGAGCAACTTTTCTAACTTACCCGGTTCCCGCGACCTTTGCAAATCGCCGTTCCCGGCGGATTCAGGTCCGAATCCCGGCCCCCACAACCACCAGCAGACGCGTAAAACGCACCAGAACCTGGCAATATTTTCAAGGGGGTTTGGCCGCTGTTTTCTCTGCTTCAGCAGCAGCGACTCAGAAAACAATACACCCCTCCCGGCCTCCCCGCAAATCGCCCCCACCACCGGCCCAAACACCCCCCAAACCAGCCGCCCGCAGGTCCAAAAACCCCGAAACCACGCCGAACCCACACCCCCAACACCACCCCGCACCACCACCAGGACCACCCAGCCCGACCCACACACCGCACTGTGCAGCCGCTCACAAGATCGGAGCGCTCCCCGACGTCGGCATCTCTCTGCCTGCTCGAACTAAACGACAAACCGACTGATGGTGCGAGGGGCGCGGCCTTGCAGGAAGGGCGCCGGCTCCTGAACAACGGAACGCATTTGCCCTGCGCGAGGTGGCGATTAGTCACAACCGGGCAGACTTGCGGATACACAAGTCCACCAAGGAATCGCTCTCCACTGGCCGGCACCCATCCCCCATCGTCGTATAGCTGCGCCGCGCGTTGGGAGCTGCAGGGCTAATGCCGGCGGTGACGCGGCCAAGGACAGTCCACGCTGTGCAGAAGAACGACCGGCACGTGTGGTCCGGGATCTCCCCCGCTCCGTTGCGGAGCTGCGGCTCATAGGAGCGGCCTGGCTATATCCCCTTCGAATGACAAAACCATCGGCTGGCGTTGGTTCATCGGACTCCGTGGCCCTGCCCTACCCGGCGGCGCAAGGGGGCAACCACCCTGGCCGGCTTCGGCCAGTAGGCAGCCGGGAGACAACCAGCAAAGCCAGTGGGCGCCGCACCCCTGGACGATTCGAGGCAAGGAACCGCTGATCATGCGGAAGTTCACAGGGTGGGTGTTCCTGTACTCCTTGGACTGTATTCACGCGGAGGAGGGGGCACCGAGTCCGGTGGTCCGGCTTAGGTCCGACATGATCAACATGGTCCTGTCGGAAGGTCGGTGGCCAAACAACCTACCTGAGCTGCTGCCAGGCATGCGCAGCTGCGTTCACGTCCGCTCCGCTGGCGGAGCGGACGTGAAGCCTGTGTAGGTTGGCATGACTGCACCCGGCGACACCTTGAGCAGCCGGCACTGGAACCAAGTCATGCAGAGATCAAGCGGGGACCGGAACCTGGGAAACGGGCGCTGGGATGGATAGTGGACCTGGCCGAACCCGGAGCCTGGGAAACGCGTCCGGGGACAGTGGATCTGGGCCGAGACCCGAGCCCGGAGCCCGTGATCCAGAATGCGTCAGCCGGCGCCACCAGCAGGCGTGGCTGGGTGGTGTGGTGGGTTAACGGGGGAAGGCCCCGCCGTCGTTGGCGGGGCCTTCCCTTGTAAAGAATGTCCGGCGGTGACCTACTCTCCCACACCCTCCCGAGTGCAGTACCATCGGCGCTGTGGGCCTTAGCTTCCGGGTTCGGAATGGGACCGGGCGTTTCCCCCACGCTATGACCGCCGTAACCCTTCGTGCACGCCCTCAACCCTGGTGGGGGTGTTGGCGGCAAATCTGTGGTTACAAGCTTGTTGCTTGGAACTTGTATTCAATTGTTTTGTTCCCGGCTGACAACAGGGTTGTTGTCTGGGAACCACATAGCGGACGCGTAGCATGTTTTGATCACCCACCCCGCGAGGGGGTGGTGTGGTGTAAGTTGTCGGACTATTAGTACCGGTCAGCTCCACGAGTCTTTCGTCCTCGCTTCCACATCCGGCCTATCAACCCAGTGGTCTGGCTGGGGTCCTCTCCCCCCGAGGGGGATGGAAATCTCATCTTGAAGCCGGCTTCCCGCTTAGATGCTTTCAGCGGTTATCCAATCCGAACGTAGCTAATCAGCGGTGCACTTGGCAGTACAACTGACACACCAGAGGTTCGTCCGTCCCGGTCCTCTCGTACTAAGGACAGACCTTCTCAAATTTCCTGCGCGCGCAGCGGATAGGGACCGAACTGTCTCACGACGTTCTAAACCCAGCTCGCGTACCGCTTTAATGGGCGAACAGCCCAACCCTTGGGACCTACTCCAGCCCCAGGATGCGACGAGCCGACATCGAGGTGCCAAACCATGCCGTCGATATGGACTCTTGGGCAAGATCAGCCTGTTATCCCCGAGGTACCTTTTATCCGTTGAGCGACGGCCATTCCACAATGTGCCGCCGGATCACTAGTCCCGACTTTCGTCCCTGCTCGAGCTGTCGCTCTCACAGTCAAGCTCCCTTGTGCACTTACACTCGCCACCTGATTGCCAACCAGGCTGAGGGAACCTTTGGGCGCCTCCGTTACTTTTTAGGAGGCAACCGCCCCAGTTAAACTACCCATCAGGCACTGTCCCTGACCCGGATTACGGGCCGAAGTTAGATGTCCAGAGTGACCAGAGTGGTATTTCAACGATGACTCCACCCGGACTGGCGTCCGGGCTTCACAGTCTCCCACCTATCCTACACAAGCCACACCGAACACCAATACCAAACTATAGTAAAGGTCTCGGGGTCTTTCCGTCCTGCTGCGCGTAACGAGCATCTTTACTCGTAGTGCAATTTCGCCGAGTTTATGGTTGAGACAGCGGGGAAGTCGTTACTCCATTCGTGCAGGTCGGAACTTACCCGACAAGGAATTTCGCTACCTTAGGATGGTTATAGTTACCACCGCCGTTTACTGGGGCTTAAATTCTCCGCTTCGCCCCCAAAGGGGCTAACAGGTCCTCTTAACCTTCCAGCACCGGGCAGGAGTCAGTCCGTATACATCGTCTTGCGACTTCGCACGGACCTGTGTTTTTAGTAAACAGTCGCTTCCCCCTGGTCTCTGCGGCCCTTACCCGCTCCAAGACGCTAGGCCTTGTCACGGTCCGGGCCCCCCTTCTCCCGAAGTTACGGGGGCATTTTGCCGAGTTCCTTAACCATAATTCTCTCGATCGCCTTGGTATTCTCTACCTGATCACCTGTGTCGGTTTGGGGTACGGGCGGCTAAAACCTCGCGTCGATGCTTTTCTCGGCAGCATAGGATCACCGAATCCCCCCATACGGGGGTCCCGTCAGGTCTCAGGCTTCACGAACGGCGGATTTGCCAACCGTTCACCCTACATCCTTGGACCGGGACTACCATCGCCCGGCTCGGCTACCTTCCTGCGTCACACCTGTTAATACGCTTACCTCCCCGGATCGGGTCCCGCGCGCCCCGCCCATACTGGCCCCGAAGGGCACGGATGAACGGTTTGGGCGGTTAGCATCACCGGATTGGCATGGGCGGTTTTTCGCCGGTACGGGAATATCAACCCGTTGTCCATCGACTACGCCTGTCGGCCTCGCCTTAGGTCCCGACTTACCCAGGGCAGATTAGCTTGACCCTGGAACCCTTGATCATTCGGCGGACGGGTTTCCCACCCGTCTTTCGCTACTCATGCCTGCATTCTCACTCGTGTAGGCTCCACCACTGGCTTCCGCCGCAGCTTCACTGCCCACACGACGCTCCCCTACCCACCAGCGCTCCTGAACCACGAAGGCTTGGATAATACGCTGATGCCACAACTTCGGCGGTGTACTTGAGCCCCGCTACATTGTCGGCGCGGAATCACTTGACCAGTGAGCTATTACGCACTCTTTCAAGGGTGGCTGCTTCTAAGCCAACCTCCTGGTTGTCTGGGCAACTCCACATCCTTTCCCACTTAGCACACGCTTAGGGGCCTTAGTTGGTGGTCTGGGCTGTTTCCCTCTCGACTATGAAGCTTATCCCCCACAGTCTCACTGCTGCGCTCTCACTTGCCGGCATTCGGAGTTTGGCTGACGTCAGTAACCTTGTAGGGCCCATCGGCCATCCAGTAGCTCTACCTCCGGCAAGAAACACGCAACGCTGCACCTAAATGCATTTCGGGGAGAACCAGCTATCACGGAGTTTGATTGGCCTTTCACCCCTACCCACAGCTCATCCCCTCCATTTTCAACTGAAGTGGGTTCGGTCCTCCACGCGCTCTTACACGCGCTTCAACCTGGCCATGGGTAGATCACTCCGCTTCGGGTCTAGATCACGCCACTGCAACGCCCTGTTCAGACTCGCTTTCGCTACGGCTTCCCCACACGGGTTAACCTCGCGACGTAACACTAACTCGCAGGCTCATTCTTCAAAAGGCACGCCGTCACAGCTACAAGGCTGCTCCGACGGATTGTAAGCACACGGTTTCAGGTACTGTTTCACTCCCCTCCCGGGGTACTTTTCACCTTTCCCTCACGGTACTTGTCCGCTATCGGTCATCAGGTAGTATTCAGGCTTACCAGGTGGTCCTGGCAGATTCGCACGGGATTTCTCGGGCCCCGTGCTACTTGGGATACTCTCCAAGCGGCGTCACGCATTACGGTTACAGGGCTTACACCTTCTCCGGCCGGCCTTTCAAGACCGTTCACCTATACGCACGCACTCACTTTCGCTGTCCGGCAGAACAGCAGCGGAAAGTCCCGCAACCCCGGCCATGCAACGCCCGCCGGCTATCACACATGGACCGGTTTGGCCTCTTCCGCGTTCGCTCGCCACTACTAACGGAATCACTGTTGTTTTCTCTTCCTGCGGGTACTGAGATGTTTCACTTCCCCGCGTTCCCTCCACGCACCCTATGTGTTCAGGTACGGGTCACCCGGTCACTCGCGCGCCGGGCGGGGTTTCCCCATTCGGACATCCTGGGATCACCGTTCGGTTATCAACTCCCCCAGGCTTATCGCAGATTCCCACGTCCTTCTTCGGCTCCTGATGCCAAGGCATCCACCGTGTGCTCTTAAAAACTTGACCACAAAGATCAAATAAAGCTTCTCGAGAGAACCGTGGAACAACCCCGCCCCCAAAAGGGCGAAGCCAAACCAGGTTCATCAAAAAAATTGCTTTAAGATGCTCGCGTCCACTATGTAGTTCTCAAACAACAACCCCGTCACCCCCGCCGGCACCACACCAAAGTGCAATGCCTCGAAGGATGCGGGAACAAGAGGAAACCAACTTCGTCCCCCTCTCGCATCGCTGCAAGATAAGGTCCTGTTGCCTCAGGACCCAACAGTGTGCCAAAAGATGCCCCCCACGTTTCCCCCCACACGTTCCAGGCACCCCCCAAAGAGGGCACCGTACTGGCATGCGGGAAACCGCGAAACAAGCACCGAATCCGTTGATATTCCACCCATGAGCACCCGCCGGACAACTTTCGTGTCCGCAACGGGCTTGCCCTGCAAACCACCCAACCCGCACTGTGGCGGACCAGGAACGGTTCGAGGAAGCTCCTTAGAAAGGAGGTGATCCAGCCGCACCTTCCGGTACGGCTACCTTGTTACGACTTAGTCCCAATCGCCGGTCCCACCTTCGACGGCTCCCTCCCACAAGGGGTTAGGCCACCGGCTTCGGGTGTTACCAACTTTCGTGACTTGACGGGCGGTGTGTACAAGGCCCGGGAACGTATTCACCGCAGCGTTGCTGATCTGCGATTACTAGCGACTCCGACTTCATGGGGTCGAGTTGCAGACCCCAATCCGAACTGAGACCGGCTTTTTGGGATTAGCTCCACCTCACAGTATCGCAACCCATTGTACCGGCCATTGTAGCATGCGTGAAGCCCAAGACATAAGGGGCATGATGATTTGACGTCGTCCCCACCTTCCTCCGAGTTGACCCCGGCAGTCTCCCATGAGTCCCCGCCATTACGCGCTGGCAACATGGAACGAGGGTTGCGCTCGTTGCGGGACTTAACCCAACATCTCACGACACGAGCTGACGACAACCATGCACCACCTGTGAACCGGCCCCGAAGGGAAGGACTGTTTCCAGCCCGGTCCGGCCCATGTCAAGCCTTGGTAAGGTTCTTCGCGTTGCATCGAATTAATCCGCATGCTCCGCCGCTTGTGCGGGCCCCCGTCAATTCCTTTGAGTTTTAGCCTTGCGGCCGTACTCCCCAGGCGGGGCACTTAATGCGTTAGCTACGGCGCGGAAAACGTGGAATGTCCCCCACACCTAGTGCCCAACGTTTACGGCATGGACTACCAGGGTATCTAATCCTGTTCGCTCCCCATGCTTTCGCTCCTCAGCGTCAGTTACAGCCCAGAGACCTGCCTTCGCCATCGGTGTTCCTCCTGATATCTGCGCATTTCACCGCTACACCAGGAATTCCAGTCTCCCCTACTGCACTCTAGTCTGCCCGTACCCACTGCAGACCCGGGGTTGAGCCCCGGGCTTTCACAGCAGACGCGACAAACCGCCTACGAGCTCTTTACGCCCAATAATTCCGGACAACGCTTGCGCCCTACGTATTACCGCGGCTGCTGGCACGTAGTTAGCCGGCGCTTCTTCTGCAGGTACCGTCACTTTCGCTTCTTCCCTGCTGAAAGAGGTTTACAACCCGAAGGCATTCATCCCTCACGCGGCGTCGCTGCATCAGGCTTGCGCCCATTGTGCAATATTCCCCACTGCTGCCTCCCGTAGGAGTCTGGGCCGTGTCTCAGTCCCAGTGTGGCCGGTCACCCTCTCAGGCCGGCTACCCGTCGTCGCCTTGGTAGGCCATTACCCCACCAACAAGCTGATAGGCCGCGAGTCCATCCAAGACCAAAAAATCTTTCCACCCACCACCATGCGGTGACAGGTCATATCCGGTATTAGACCCGGTTTCCCAGGCTTATCCCAGAGTCAAGGGCAGGTTACTCACGTGTTACTCACCCGTTCGCCACTAATCCCCGGTGCAAGCACCGGATCATCGTTCGACTTGCATGTGTTAAGCACGCCGCCAGCGTTCGTCCTGAGCCAGGATCAAACTCTCCGTTAATGTTTCAAACAGACACAGCACCAATAGCCGGGAAAACGACCAAAGACACTGCACTAAATTCAAACCAGGCTGATAAAACCGCGACACACCACAGGGGCGGCACGCCACGGCACTTCAACCAATAAATAATTGGTATCAACAAACTTGGCACACTATTGAGTTCTCAAACAACAGGAGCACCCGGCACCAAGACGACCCTCACAGGCCCTCCATCGCTCCGGAGCAACTTTTCAAACTTACCGGCGTCTTCAGTCTTTGTCAAACTGTCCGGCCCGTTCCTTCCGGCGGCCAAGGCCTCCGGTCGGCTTCGCGTTGGCGGCTTCACCGCCCTGCGCGGATATAAACTCTAGCACCGCTCGGGCGGGAAGTAAATTCCGCTGCCGTTCACTCCTCCGTCACGCGGGCAGCCGGCCCTGCCGACGGCTTCAGGTACATGACCCCCAGCGGGGGAACCCGCAGTACGGCCGAGGCCGGGCTGTCCTTCCAGCCGCCTTCCTCCGCCGTGATGACACCCAGGTTGCCGACGCCGGACCCGCCGTATTCGGCCGCGTCCGTATTCAGCGTCTCGTCCCAGTCGCCCGCCCATGGCAACCCCAGCCGGAATCCTTCATGCGGAGCGCCGGCGAAGTTCGCCACGCAGACCAGCGGGTTGCCCAGATGGTCCCAGCGGATGAAGGACAGCGTGTTGTGCACGCCGTCGTTCTCATCAATCCACTGGAAGCCGGCCGGCTCATTGTCCCGCTCGTAGAGCGCCGGCGTGGAGCGGTAGATCCCGTTGAGGTTGCGGACCAGCCGCTGCAACCCCTTGTGCGGAACGTTTTCGGAGAGCCACCAGTCCAGTCCGTGCTGCTCGGACCACTCGGATTCCTGGCCGAATTCGGTGCCCATGAAGATCAGCTGCTTGCCTGGGTGCGCCCACTGGAAGGCCAGGTAGGCGCGCAGGTTGGCCAGCTGCTGCCAGCGGTCGCCGGGCATCTTGCGCAGCATCGATCCCTTGCCGTGCACCACTTCGTCATGGCTGATGGGCAGCAGGAAGTTCTCCGTGTAGGCATAGACCATCGAGAAGGTGGCCTTGCTGTGGTGGTACATCCGGTTGACCGGATCCTCGGCCATGTACTCGAGGGTGTCGTGCATCCAGCCCATGTTCCACTTCAGCCCGAAGCCGAGGCCGCCCGCGCTGGTCGGCCGGGTCACGCCGTCGAACGCGGTGGACTCCTCCGCAATCGTGACGATGCCGGGCACCCGCTTGTACGCGGTGGCATTGACTTCCTGCAGGAAGGAGATGGCCTCCAGGTTCTCGCGGCCGCCGAAGATGTTGGGGAACCACTCCCCCTCGTTGCGGGAGTAGTCGCGGTAGAGCATCGACGCCACGGCATCTACCCGGAGCCCGTCGATGTGGAATTCCTCCAGCCAGTACAGCGCGTTGGCCACCAGGAAGTTGCGCACCTCGCTGCGGCCGTAGTCGAAGATCAGCGTGCCCCAGTCCGGGTGCTCGCCCAACCGCGGGTCGGCGTGCTCGTACAGCGGCTGGCCGTCAAAGCGGGCCAGCGCCCATTCGTCCTTGGGGAAGTGCGCCGGTACCCAGTCCAGGATCACGCCGATGCCGGCCTGGTGCAGTTTGTCCACCAGGTACTTGAAGTCGTCCGGATGCCCGAACCGCGAGGTGGGCGCGTAGTAGGAGGTGACCTGATAGCCCCACGATCCGCCGAACGGATGCTCGGCCACCGGCATGAACTCCACGTGGGTGAAGCCCTGCCAGCTGACGTATTCCGCCAGTTGGTCGGCCAGCTGCCGGTAGTCCAGCCCCAGCCGCCACGAACCCAGGTGCACCTCGTAGACACTCATCGGGCCGTTGTGGGGGTCGCGGACGGCGCGCCGTTCCAGCCACTCCTGGTCGCCGAAGCGGTAGTGCGATTCGACCACCCGCGAGCCGGTCAGCGGCGGAACCTCGGTCCAGCGGGCCATCGGGTCGGCCTTTTCGCGCCACTGCCCGTCCTGGCCCAGCAGCTCGTACTTGTACACGGCGCCGGCCTCCACACCGGGGATGAAGAGTTCCCACACTCCGGATCCGCCCATTGAACGCATCGCGTGAAGCGATCCGTCCCAGTGGTTGAAGTCGCCCTTGACCCGGACGGCGCGCGCATTCGGCGCCCAGACGGCGAAGCTGGCGCCGGCGGTGTCGCCGAGCGTGGAGTTGTAGCGCCGTACCTGGGAGCCCAGCGCGGTCCACAGCGTCTCGTGCCGGCCCTCACCGATCAGGTGCAGGTCGATCTCACCCAGGCTGGGCAGGTAATGGTACGGATCATCGACGATGCTGGGGGCACCGCCGTCGTACGCCACCTCGAGGCGGTAATCCGGGACGTGTCCGGGGTCGTCGGCGGGGAAGACCGCCACCCAGATGCCTTCATGTTCATGCTCCATCGGCACGCGCAGCGACGGCGTCACCACGGTGACGGAGTCGGCCAGCGGACGCCGGGTGCGGACGGTGACGTGGCCGTGGTCGTCCAGATGCGCGCCAAGCACCGCGTGCGGCTGGTGGTAGGCGCCGTGTGCGACGGCGGTGAGCACCTCCGCGCTAACCGGCACCGGGGTGCCGTTTCGGTGGCCCGACGACGTGGATCCCGCCGACGCTGCGGACGTCGCCGCGGCGGGACGGACGGTCGCGGCGGCCGTGCTGGGCTGAATGCCCGCGGCAGCGCCGGCGGCACCGACTCCGGCGGCAGCCAGGTCCCGGCTGCCTGCCGCTTCCCCGCCGGCACCGGCCAGCGGGGCCAACGCCTCGCGGACACCGCGGACCGGAACGTTGACCCAGCGCGGGCGATTGCGCTGTTCGTAAACCACTTCGTAGAGGGCCTTGTCCAGCAGCAACGCCAGATACAGGGTGGACGAGGTGTCCACCGGTTCGCCGGTCTCTTCGCGGTAGCCGTCCAGGAAGGCGGTGCTGGCCTGCGCCGCCCACTCGTCGGCGGCGGCAGCGGCCGCGTCGTCGGGCCCGGCCAGCCGGGCCACCCCCGCGGCGTAGTCGAAGGAGCGCAGCATGCCGACCACGTCGCGCAGCGGCACGTCGTCCGTGCCGCGCTCGCCCATCGGCCGAAGCGGTTCGCCCTCGAAGTCCAGCACCACCCAGCCTCGTTCCGCGGAGTCCAGCACCTGGCCCAGGTGGTAATCGCCGTGGATCCGCTGCAGCTCGGGAAGCTCGGTGACTTGGTCCAGCCGGTCGAGCAGTTCCTGCACGGCCTCGATCCAGCGGGCCCACCGACGCGCCGGCCTGCGCCCAGCCCCAGCGGATCCGTTCCGCCAGCGCTGTTTTGAACGCGCCGACTTCCTGGGCATCCGCCCGGTGGCTGCCGGCCGCCTCGCGCAGGCTGCGGTGGATTCGGCCGGTCACGGCGCCGAGCTGGCGCGCCTGGGAGCTGAAGTCGGTGCCGTCAAGCGCCGAGCCCGACGCGGTGCGCCACGCATCCTGGCTGTCCGGCAGGAACTCCCGCAGCACGCTCAGGTGGCCGGTGTCCCATAGTCGGTCGCTGCCGTCGTCGTCCTGGCCGGGGGTGAGCCAGCCGCCGGTGACCCAGCCGTAGGTGGCCGGGACTTCCCGGCAGCCGGCTTCGGTGAGCAGCACGCCCACTTCCACGTCCGGGTTGGCGCCGGCTTCCAAAACCCGGAAGAACTTCACAATCAGCGGCCCGTGGCCGGACTCAACCACCACGGAGGTATTGGACTGCTCGCCCAACAACACCGAGGCTTCCAGCCCGGTGGGGAACTCCGGCCACGTCTCGAACCCCGCGCCGGCATGCCCGCGGGTGTGCCCGTCGCCGGTCACCGCCTGCCGCCGCATCAATTCCAGCCAGGCGGCCACGAACACCGGATCGTGCGCGCCGTCGTAGATCCAGCGCTCCCCGGTGCCGCCGTCCGCGCCGCCATCCCCGCTCCCGGCCCAGTCCGCGCCGGCGTCGCCGCCGCCGCTGTCGCCGGAGCCGTCCCCGGGCTCCCGCTGCGCGCGTCCCACCAGCGCAGCGTCCCCGCCGGCCAACGGCTCTTTCCGGTAGCTCAGCGGCACGTTGACCACGTGGACGGCGTTGGCGGTGTGCACGGCCACGATGTGCACCTCCAGCCCCACCTCGCCGGACGGATCCTGTAGCCGGATGCCGCCCAGCCGGTGCAGCACGGATTCCTGGCCCTTGGCCGGGAACCAGCGCTGCGCGGACAGCCACGGGTGCAGCAGTTCGGGAATGCTCGGCGTGAATTTAGGCATGGGTTGTTGCCACCTCGGTTTCTTCAGTCGCGGGCCTGATGACCGGAAGGGTCTCGGTCTGCGGTGATGCCAGGTTGGATGCGGTCGAGCGCAGGCGCAGCCAGAAGAAGTCGTGGCTGCCCAGCGTCAGGGTGAGTTGGCCGGCGTCGTCAAAGGCCGGGAAGGGGGTGCCGCCGAACAGGTCGCGCAAGCCGCGGCCGGCGTATTGGGGCAATTGCAGCGGGGCCGCCACCGGATGCTGCGAGAGGTTGAAGATGCACAACAGCACTTCCTTGTCCACGCCCTCCGGATTGTTTTCCGGCACCTCGCGGAGGAAGGCCAGCACCGACTCCGATTCCACCGGCACGTTCTGGAAGCTGCCCAGCCCGAACGCCGGATGGGCCTTGCGCACCGCCAGCATCTGCCGCACCCAGTGCAGCAGCGAGCTGTTGTGCGCCAATTGCGCCTCTACGTTGACGTAGTTGTAGTGGTACACCAGCGACTGCACCACCGGCAGGTAGAGCTTGCCCGGGTCCGCGGTGGAGAATCCCGCATTGCGGTCGGGGTTCCACTGCATCGGCGTGCGGGAGGCATCGCGGTCTTCCAGCCAGATGTTGTCGCCCATGCCAATCTCGTCCCCGTAGTAGAGGAACGGGCTGCCCGGCAGCGAGAGCAGCAGCGCGTGGATCAGTTCGATTTCCGCCCGGGAGTTGTCCAGCAGCGGGGCCAGCCGGCGGCGGATGCCGATGTTGGAGCGCATCCGCGAGTCCGGGGCGTACCAGCCGAACATCGCCTCGCGCTCTTCCATGCTGACCATTTCCAGCGTCAGTTCGTCATGGTTGCGCAGGAACGTGGCCCATTGGGCACCGGCCGGGATGGCGGGCGTCTCCTCCATGGTGGCCACGATCGGGGCGGCGTTCTGGTCCCGCAAGGCGTAGTAGAGCCTGGGCATGATCGGGAAGTGGAAGGCCATGTGGCACTCCGGCCGCACTCCGCCGTCGTCGTCCTGCTGGCCGAAGTATTCCACCACCTCGTGCGGCAACTGGTTGGCTTCGGCGATGATCACGCGGCCCGGATACTCGGCGTCCACCATGGCGCGCAGGTCCTGCAGGAAGGTGTGCGTGGCGGGCAGGTTTTCGCAGTTGGTCCCGTCCTCTTCGAATAGGTACGGGATGGCGTCCGCGCGGAAACCGTCGATCCCCTGGTCCAGCCAGAACCGCACCACATCGAACACCGCCTCGATCACCTTCGGGTTCTCGAAGTTCAGGTCCGGCTGGTGGCTGAAGAAGCGGTGCCAGTAAAACTGCCGGCGGATCGGGTCGAAGGCCCAGTTGGAGTCTTCGGTGTCCACGAAGATGATCCGCGCGTCTTGGTACTTCTCGTCCGTGTCGGACCAGACATAGAAATCACCGTACGGGCCGTCCGGGTCGCGCCGGGACTGCTCGAACCAGTCGTGCTTGTCCGAGGTGTGGTTCAGCGGCAGGTCGATGATCACGCGGACCCCGCGGGCGTGGGCCTCGGCCACCAGCCGCTTGAAGTCGCCGATGGTGCCGAACTCGTCCAGCACGTCGTAGTAGTCCTCGACGTCGTATCCGCCGTCGCGCAGCGGAGACTTGAAGAACGGCGGAACCCACAGGCAGTCGATCCCCAACCACTGCAGGTAGTCGAGTTTCTCGATCAACCCGGAAAAGTCGCCCGACCCGTCCCCGTTGGCGTCCGCGAAGCCGCGCACCAGCACCTCGTAGAACACGGCCTTGCGGTACCAGTGCGGGTCGTGGGCCAGGCCCGGAGCATGCAGCTGAAACGGGCTGGCCATCAGCGGCTCCTTCGGATGTGCAGGACGTGCGCCGGTTCCACGTGGGCGTCCAGCCGCACGTAGTTGTGCTCGCCCCAACGCCAGCTCTGCCCGGTGAGCAGGTCATCCACCCAGAACGTGCCGTCGTCGTTGTAATCCTCGTCCCGCAGCCCCAGCGCCGCCAGGTCCAGCGAAACCGTGGATTCGCGTGCGCTGTGCGGATCCACGTTCACCACGACGACGACGGTGTCCCGCCCGCCGCTGTGGGATTCGGGCAGGTGGGCCTTGTGTTTGGAGTACACCACGGTGGCCGGATCCGTGCTGCGGTGCACGGTGAGGTTGCCCAGGTCGCCGAGGGCCGGATGCGCCCGCCGGATGGCGTTCAGCCGGGTCAGGTACGGTGCCAGCGAGCGCCCTTCGGCCTCCGCGGCGGCGAAGTCGCGGGCCTTGTACTCGTACTTTTCGTTGTCGATGTACTCCTCCGCGCCCGGCCTGGCCACGTGTTCGTACAGCTCGTAGCCGGCGTACACGCCCCAGAGCGGGCTGGCGGTCGCCGCGAGCACGGCGCGGATCTTGAACGCGGCCGGGCCACCGTACTGCAGGTACTCGGTGAGGATGTCCGGGGTGTTGACGAAGAAGTTGGGCCGGAAAAACGCCGCGGTCTCGTGGCTGACCTCGGTGAAGTACTCTTCGATCTCTTCCTTGGTATTGCGCCAGGTGAAGTAGCTGTAGGACTGCTGGAAACCGGCCCGGCCCAGCGCGTGCATCATGGCCGGCCGGGTGAAGGCCTCGGCCAGGAACACCACGTCCGGATGCTCGCGGTTCACCGTGCCGATCAGCCACTCCCAGAACCACACGGGCTTGGTGTGCGGGTTGTCCACCCGGAAGATCTTCACCCCGTGGGAGATCCACAGCCGCACAATCCGCAGGACCTCTTCGGAAAGGCCGCGCGGGTCGTTGTCGAAGTTCAGCGGATAAATGTCCTGGTACTTCTTCGGCGGATTCTCCGCGTAGGCAATGGTGCCGTCCACCCGGGTGGTGAACCACTCGGGATGCTCGGTGGCCCACGGATGGTCCGGGGCCGCCTGCAGCGCCAGGTCCAGGGCCACTTCCATGCCGACCGCTTCGGCCGCTGCGACGAAGGCGTCGAACTGCTCGAAACCGCCCAGATCGGGGTGGATGGCATCGTGTCCGCCGTCCTTGGAGCCGATGGCCCAGGGCGACCCCGGGTCCCCCGGGCTGGTGGTCAAGGTGTTGTTCGGGCCCTTGCGGTTGACCTCGCCGATCGGGTGGATCGGCGGCAAATAAATCACGTCAAAGCCCATGGCGGCGACGGCCGGAAGCCGCTCGGCCGCCGTCGTGAAGTCCCCGGAGGTCCAGATGCCGGTCGCCGGGTCGTAGTGTGCGCCCTCGGAGCGCGGGAAGAATTCGTACCAGGCGCCGCGTCCGGCCCTTTCGCGCTCCACCAAGATGGGGTACTGCTTCGAGGGGCTGACCAGGCTGCGGATCGGGTGGCTGCGCACCGCGGCCAGCACCGCCTCCGAGGTGCCCGCGGCCAGCCGCTCGTGCACCGAGCGGGATTCATCGGCGAGCGCGGCGGCAGCTTCGCGCAGCACCCGCGCATTCTCTTCCGGGCGGCCGCCTTGCCCGCCGGCCTGTTCCAGCAGTTGCCTGCCTTCGGTCAGCATCAGTTCCACGTCGACGCCGGCGGCGATCTTCACCTCGGCGTTGTGCCGCCAGGTGGCGTAGTTGTCGCCCCAGCCTTCGATGTGGAAGGTCCACAGGCCGGTGCCGGTGGGCCGAATCTTGCCGTGCCAGCGGTCGGTGCCGGTGGCCCCGGGGGTCAGCCGGGCGCGCTGGACCGGGTTGCCGTCCGGGTCGAACAGCACCGCGGTGGCACCGATCTTGTCGTGCCCCTCGCGGAAGACGGTGGCGGCCACCTCAATGTCCTCCCCCGGAATTGCCTTGGCCGGGAAATCGCCGCCGCCGACCACCGGCCACACATCGACCACCGGGATCCGGCCGAATTTCAGGCGCTGCATTGGATGGGACGGGCTGTGCTCCTGCATCGAAGTCGTCACAAGACTAGACGTTAGCGAGAATCCATCCCGATTGCGAAGGATCCCGGCGCCGCGGAGCCCGATTGGCGGCCAGTTCGGCGCGCATTAACCTGCCGGTCATCACCGGTGGAGGTATCTGCGCTAACCTAGGCCGGGTGAAGGCAATCCGCAGATTTACCGTCCGCACTGTCCTCCCCGAGAGCATTGCTCCGCTGGCCCGCCTGGCAGGCAACCTGCGCTGGTCCTGGCACCGGCCAACCCAGCAACTCTTCGAACAATTGGACCCCAAGGCCTGGGCCGAGGTGGGCCAGGATCCGGTGGCCCTGCTGGGCTCCTTTACCCGCGAACGGCTGCGCGAGCTCGCCGCCGACCAGCAGGTGGTGACCCGTGTGAGCGAACTGGACGCGGGCCTGGAGGAATACCTCACCGAAGACCGCTGGTACCAGACGCTGGGAGCGGATGCCCCGGCGTCGATCGCCTACTTCTCCCCCGAGTACGGAATCAGCCACGTGCTCCCGCAGTATTCCGGCGGCCTGGGCATTCTGGCCGGCGACCACCTGAAGGCAGCGTCCGATTTGGGCGTGCCGCTGGTGGGCGTGGGGCTGCTCTACGCCGCCGGCTACTTCAAGCAGTCGCTGAGCCGCGACGCGTGGCAGCAGGAGACCTATCCCGTACTGGACCCGGACGGCCTGCCGTTGACCTTGCTGCGCGAGCCGGATGGCCAGCCGGCACAGGTCACTTTGCCCCTGCCGAACGGGCGCCGGCTCGGCGCCTACATCTGGCGCGCCGATGTGGGCCGGGTGCCGCTGCTGCTGCTGGATTCCAACATTCCGGGCAATGACGAGGCCGCGCGCGGAATCACCGACCGGCTCTACGGCGGCGGCGGCGACCACCGGCTGCAGCAGGAGCTGCTGCTGGGCATGGGCGGGGTGAAGGCGTTGCGCGTGCACCAGCGGCTCACCGGTGCCCCGGCACCGGAGGTCTTCCACACCAACGAGGGGCACGCCGGTTTCCTGGGCGTCGAACGCATCCAGGAGCTGGCGGCCGCCGGCCTGAGCTGGGACGAGGCATTGGCCGCCGGCCGTGCGAACACCGTTTTCACCACGCACACCCCGGTGCCGGCCGGCATCGACCGGTTCGACAAGGCGCAGATCCAGCACTTCTTCAGCGCCGGGCTCGCCCCGGACGTGCCCACCGCCAAGATCCTGGAACTGGGCGACGAAAATTACGACGGCGGAGACCCGTCCAAGTTCAACATGGCCGTGATGGGCCTGCGGCTGGCCCAGCGGGCCAACGGTGTGGCCAAGCTGCACGGGGTGGTCTCGCGCGGCATGTTCTCCGGGCTCTGGCCGGGCTTCGACCAGCAGGAAGTGCCGATCGGCTCGGTGACCAACGGCGTGCACGTGCCCACCTGGGTGGATCCGCGGGTTGCGGAGTTCGCCCGGTCGGCGTTCGGCAACCAAACCGTGATCGACCGCCAGTGGGACCGCGTGTACGACGCCGCCGACGAGGATATCTGGGCGCTGCGCCGGACCCTGCGGGCCAACTTGATTGACGATGTCCGCCGCCGGCTGCGTGCCTCATGGAAGAAACGCGGTGCCACGGATGCCGAACTGGCCTGGACCGATTCGGTGCTGGACCCGGACGTGCTGACCATCGGCTTTGCCCGGCGTGTGCCCACCTACAAGCGGCTGACCTTGATGCTGCGCGATCCGGCCCGACTCAAGGCGCTGCTGCTGCATCCCGAACGGCCGGTCCAGCTGGTCATCGCCGGCAAATCCCATCCGGCGGACGAGCAGGGCAAGCGGATGATCCAGGATCTGGTGCGTTTCACCGACGACCCGGAGGTCCGGCACCGGATTGTCTTCCTGCCCAATTACGACATCGCCATGGCCCGCACCCTCTTCCCTGGTTGCGACGTGTGGCTGAACAACCCGCTGCGTCCGCTGGAAGCCTGCGGCACCTCCGGTATGAAGGCGGCCATCAACGGCGGCTTGAATCTGTCCGTGTTGGACGGCTGGTGGGACGAAATGTACGACGGGGACAACGGCTGGGCCATTCCGACGGCTAACCCCTCCACCGAAGCCGGGACCGCCGACCTGTTCGACCCGGATGAGCGGGACGACATCGAAGCCGCGGCGCTCTATGACTTGGTGGAGCACCATGTGGCGCCGCGCTTTTACGCCGCAGAGATCCCCGAAGGCGCCGGAGCCGCCGGCCCGTCCGAGCCGGTCGGGACAGACAAAGTACCGCACCAGTGGATCGCCATGATCAAGCACACGCTGGCCAATCTGGGCCCGGCCGTCTCAGCGGAACGGATGTTGCAGGACTATGTGGAGCGGCTCTACCGGCCCGCATCGGCGTCCGGGCACGCCGCCCGGGCCGACGATTTCGCCGCGGCGAAGGAACTGGCTGCATGGACCAGCCGGGTCCGCAATGCCTGGGGCGATGTGTCGGTGGAGCACGTGGACTCGATGGGCATCACCGACGAACCGCAGATTGGCGAGTCGCTGACGGTCAACGCCTACGTTCGGCTCGGTCCGCTGGCCCCCGACAGCGTCACCGTCCAGGTGGTGCACGGGCAAGTCACCGAAAACGACGACCTCGCGCAGACCTCCACCGACGACCTGACCGTGGCCGACCAGCTGGGCGACGGCCGCTACCTGTTCACGGGCCCGGTGACCATCGACCGTTCCGGTTCATTCGGCTACAGCGTGCGGGTGCTGCCCAGGCATCCGGCCCTGGCCAATCACGCCGAACTCGGCCTGGTTGCCAACGCCACTAACTGATCCCCACCCGGCCGGCCGCTCCCCGGGCCCGCCGGGCGGGGCAGGGCAGGGTAAGCCGGTGCAGGGCGGGCAGGGTAAAGGCCTGCCGGGCGGGGCAGGGTAAAGCCGGTGCAGGGCGGGCAGGGTAAAGGCCTGCCGGGCGGGGCAGGGTAAAGCCGGTGCAGGGTAAAACGGTCAAGGCAGGGTCCATGAACGCTGCCCCGACCGTTTTAGCCCGCCCCGGCGCCGGATGCCGGATGACCTCCGGCCGCACCCCGATGACAGCCGGCCGATGACGGCCGGCCGGTGTCGGGGTCCGGCACCGGGGCGCCGCCGGCGTAGCTGGCGTAGCTGGCGTAGCTGCAGCTGCCGACATCCGCCTTTTTTGCCTCCGGAACGTCCCCGGTCCCAGCCGCTGTACTACCGCGGCAGCGCGCCGAACTAGGCCGGCGATGGCCGGAAAATCTGCCCCTTCGTACGTCCTTCTGTGTGGCACACCCCTTTATTATCAGCATGCTGACTAATAGCATGAGGGTGTTCCGTCCTAATGAGCCACAGAGGAGGCGAAAATGGGCACCGGTACTGAGCAAGGCACCGCACCACCGCCGGACCATGAGGACAAGCCTCAGACTCCCCCACAGGTGAAGAAGGCCTCCTGGAAGTACATCTTTCGCAAGACTTTCCGTGAATTCACCGACGACGATTGCACGGATCTGGCGGCCGGGCTGACGTATTACGGCGTCCTGTCGCTGTTCCCGGGCCTGTTGGCCTTGGTTTCCGTCCTGGGGCTGGTGGGACAAGCCGAAGCAACCACCAACGCCATGTTGAGCATGGTGGAAAAGGTGGCGCCGGGCCAAGCGGTCAACGTCATCCGACAGCCGATAGAGCAGCTGGCCAGCTCCCAGGGAGCGGGGTTGGCGTTCGTTGTCGGCCTGGTGGGCGCCATCTGGTCTGCCTCCGGTTACGTCAATGCTTTTGGCCGGGCCATGAACAGGATCTACGAGGTCGACGAAGGCCGGCCGTTCTGGAAACTTCGCCCGGTCATGCTGCTGATCACCATCGTGGTGCTGCTGCTGGCGGTGCTGATGATGCTGATGCTGGTGTTGTCCGGACCGGTCGCGCAAGCCGTCGGTTCCTTCATCGGTCTCGGCGACGTGGCAGTGACCGTCTGGAACATCGCCAAGTGGCCGTTGCTGGTCGTCTTCGCGGTGCTGATGATCGCAGTGCTGTACTACGCGACGCCGAACGTGAAGCAGCCGAAATTCCGCTGGATGAGCCTCGGCGCCCTCATCGCACTGGTGGTGCTGGCGCTGGCAACCCTCGGCTTTGCCTTCTATGTTGCTCACTTCGGCAGCTACAACAAGACCTACGGGGCCATTGGCGGCGTGATCGTCATGCTGCTGTGGTTCTGGCTGGTGAACCTTGCCCTGCTGTTCGGCGCTGAGTTCGACGCAGAGACCGAGCGCGGCCGACAGCTTCAGGCCGGCATCGCCGCCGAAGAAAACATTCAGCTTCCGGTCCGTGACAGCCGCAAGAGCGACAAGAACGCCGAGAAGGAAGAGGAGGACATCGCGCGGGGGCGCAAGCTCCGCCATGCCTACGGGCAGGAGGACGTCTCCCGTGAACACACCTGAAAACGTCAGGCCTGACAGGAAGAAACCCGATACAGAAAAGGAATTGCCATGACCACGAATTCAAGTTCCGGCAGTTACGACGAGGGAGTTCCCGTTTACCCGGCCGGCGGTGCGGCTGTCCCGCCGCCCACGACTCCGCCGACCACCGGCCAGTCCCAGAGCGAGACGGCGAAGACCGAGGCCAGGGAAGTTGGCCGTGAAGGGGTCGAGGCCGGCCAGCATGTTGCGCAGACGGCCAAGGGCGAGGCGCAACAGGTGGCTCACGAGGCCAAGGAAAAGGCCCGGGACCTGATGTCCGAGCTGGGCGACGACGTCTACAGCCAGGCCCACACCCAGCAACAGCGCGTGGCCTCGGGGCTGCGGTCGATCGGTGAAGAGCTGAGCTCGATGGCCCGCAACTCCGAGCAGTCCGGGACAGCGACCCATTTGGTGAGCCGAGCCGCAGACCGGGCTGACTCCGTGGCTGGCTGGTTGGAAAACCGCGACCCGGGATCGCTGCTGGACGAGGTGAAGCGCTTTGCCCGCCAGCGTCCCGGTGCTTTCCTGGCCATCGCGGCAGGCGCCGGCGTTCTGGCCGGCAGGCTGACCAAGGGCCTGACCGCCGACAGCGGCGGATCGGGCACCGGCGTCGGAACGGGGCAGCGCATGGGCACCCACCGTGCCACCGCCGGTCCGGTCTACGCCTCGCCGGAGACAGCCGGCAGCTACGAGACCCAGAGCGCCGCCGACTTCGCGGCACCCGGAGCGCAGCCCGAGACCACCTACCCGGTCGGCGAACCGCCCCTCGGCGGTCGCGGCACCGCGATCCCGGACCGCAACCCCTATGAAGACGGAGGAACACGATGAGTCATCAGCAGGTACCCGGTAACCAGCGGGTGCCCGGCCAGGATTCCGCCGAACCGACACGGGCGGAAATCAAGGCCGAGAATGAGTCCCTCGGCGACCTGCTCAGCCAAGTCAGCAAGGACATCTCCGTGCTGATGCGGCAGGAACTGGAGCTGGCGAAGGCCGAACTTAAGGAGACCGGCACCCGTGCCGGCAAGGGAGCAGGCATGCTGGGCGGAGCCGGCGTGGCCGGCCATTTCGTCCTCCTGTTCCTCTCCCTGGCCCTCTGGACCCTGATCGCCTACTTCATCGGCCTGGCTTGGTCCGCCCTGATCATGGCAGTCATCTGGGCCATCATTGCCGCCATCCTCTACTCGGTCGGCCGCAAGCAGCTCAAGACCGTTCAAGGGATGCCCCGCACGGCCGAGTCAGTGAAGAAGATTCCGGAAACATTGAAGCCAAGTGAGGAAGCACGATGAGCCAGTCACCAGAAGAAATTCGAGCCGATATCGAACGGACACGCGCACGGCTGGGCACAGACGTGGACGCGGTGGCGGAGAAAGCCTCGCCGTCGAACATTGTCCACCGGCAGACGGACAAGGTGAAAGATTCCGTGGGCCGGGTCAAGGACAAGGTCATGGGCGCTACCGACGATGCCGGCAGCAATACGAGGTCCATGATGCACGACGCCGGCGATATGGCCAGCGACGTCCCGCACCGGATTGCCCGCAAGACGGAGGGCAACCCCTTGGCGGCAGGGCTGATCGCCTTCGGCGCCGGTTGGTTGCTGTCCTCGCTGTTCCCCGCCAGCCGCGTGGAGCAGCAGGCGGCCGAACGGGTCAAGGAGGAAGCCCAGCCGGTGGTCCAGCAGGTCAAGGACTCTGCCAAAGAGGTGGCCCAGGACATGAAGGAGCCGGCCCGGGAGGCAGCGGAGGACCTGAAGTACTCGGCCCAGGACTCGATGGACAAGGTCAAGGCCGAAGGCACCTCAGCCGCCCAGGACGTCAAGGACCGGGCGCAGGAGGCCCGCGGGAATGTGCAGGAGCCGCCGCGGCAGGTCTGATCCGCCGCGGATCGCGTCCGACCGCGCGGTAATCCGGCGCCGGGAGAGCTCTTCGGCCCCCGGCGCCGGATTCAGGTTAAGCGGCCGGATTCAGGTTAAGCGGTAGATGGAGACGGCGTTGGCGCCGACAATGTCCTTCTCGCCGCTGCGGATCTTGGCCCCGCGCCGCTGATCGTCGACGTGCGAGCTGGTGTAGAGCAACTCGAACGGAATCTTTTCGCCGCGGTGCTTGCCGAACTCCTGCAGCGACCGTGGATCGGGCATCACGATCTTCTGCGGCTGGCGCCCGCCGTTGATGACCACCAGGCCGTCAATCACGCCCTGCGGCGACCCCATCAGCAGCTGGACCATGCGGGAGTCGGGGTCGTTCCAATCAGCCTGCGTCATCGGTTCGCCGTCGGCATTGAACCAGAGCAGGTAGGAGCTCTCCTCCCGCGCCGGATAGTTGTAGGGCTGGTGTGCCAGGAAGGACCGGCGGATCCGGATCAGCCGGCGGGTGACATCAAACATGCGGTGTTCGCGCTCATCCAACTGCCAGTTGGTCCAGGCCAGGGCGTTGTCCTGGCAGTACGCGTTGTTGTTCCCTTGTTGGCTGCGCCCGATCTCGTCGCCGGCGCAGATCATCGGTACCCCCAGCGACAGCAGCAAAGTGGCCATCAGGTTGCGTGCCGTCCGCTCGCGCGCATCCAGGATCCGGCTGTCCCCGGTATGACCCTCGACGCCATGGTTGTAGCTGCGGTTGTGGTCGTGGCCGTCGCGGTTATCTTCGCCGTTAGCCTCGTTATGTTTGCGGTGGTACGACGTCAGGTCGGCCAGGGTGAAACCGTCATGGGCGGTGACGAAATTGAGCGAAGCCAGCGCCGTGCGGCCGGAACCGGCGAACAGCTCGGTGGACCCGGCCAGGCAACTGGCCAGCCTGGCCACGGTCCCGCCCTGGCCGCCGGAGGCCGCGGCGGCCTGGTCCGCCAGCCAAAAATCGCGGACGGTGTCGCGGAAGCGGTCGTTCCAGTCGGTCCAGCCCGGCGGGAAGTGGCCGGTCTGCCAGCCGCCGTCGCCCACGTCCCACGGTTCGGAGACCAGTTTGGCTCCGGACAACACGGAGTCGGCGCCAACGGCCACCAGGAACGGATGGCGGGGATTGAAGTGGTTCAGCCCATCCCGGCCCAGGGACACGGCCAGGTCGAAGCGGAAGCCGTCAACGTGGAACTCTTCCACCCAGTAGCGCAACGAGTCCAAGGCCAGCTGGATCACCCGCGGCTCGTTGAAGTTCATCGTGTTCCCGCAGCCGGTGGTGTCCAGGTAGTTCCCGTGCCCATCGTGCCGGTAGTACACGTGGTCCGCCAGACCGCGGAAGGAATAGGTGTCCTGGTCTTTCCCGCCCTCGGCCGTGTGGTTGTAGACCACGTCCAGGATCACCTCGATCCCCACCGCGTGCAGCTTCTTCACCATCGTGCGGAACTCGTCCTGCACGGCCCGCGGTCCGGCGGCTTGGGCGGCCGCGGTGGCATAGCCCGGCCAGAGCGCGAAGAAGCCCAGCGTGTTGTAGCCCCAGTAGTTGGCCAGGCCCAGGTCCTGCAGGTGCGGCTCGTCCAGGTGGTAGTGCACCGGCAGCAGCTCCAGCGTGGTGATTCCCAGTTCCAGCAGGTAATCGACCATTACCGGATGCGCCAGGCCGGCGTACGTGCCGCGCAGTTCTTCCGGAATCTCCGGGTGCAGCATGGTCTGGCCCTTAACGTGGCACTCATAGACCACCGTGTCCCGCCACGGCACGTGCGGGCGCGCGTCATTCCCCCAGTCGAAACCGCCGGTGACGTACACCGAACGCAGCACACCGCCGTCGTCGTCGATGGCACGCCCATACGGGTCCAGCAGCAGCTGCCCCGAGGCCGGCAGCGCCTGGCCGTGCGGCCAGAAGGCGTACCGGCTGCCGGCCTCCAGACCTTTGACCGTGCCGTGGTGGACGCCGTCGGTGAAGGCCGCCAGCTCAACGCGCTGCCAGGCGCCCCGTGCGTCTTGGAAGTGAACGTCCATGGTGGCGTGTCCGGGGGCGAACACCGCCACATTCACCGCGCCGGGGATCGCCGGCATGCCCGGTGCCGAAGCGCTGACCCCCAGCGGGAAGGCCCGCGAAAGCTGTGGCGGGCGGACACGCAGCTTGGGGGCGATGCTCTTGGCGTGACGTGCCAAACGGTCCAGCTCCTAGCGGGCGCGCTGCCGCGATATTTCGTACAGGCTGATGCCCACCGCCATTGAGGCGTTGAGCGATTCCATCGCCGAATCGATCGGGATGGAGACAATCTGGTCGCAGTTCTCGCGGACCAGCCGGGAAAGGCCCTTGCCCTCGGAACCGACGACCAGGCACACCGGCTCGGTGGCCAGCGACAGGTCAGGCAGCGAGACGTCGCCCTCGCCGTCCAGGCCCAGCACGAAGATGCCCAGCTGCTGGAAGGCCTTGAGCGTGTTGGTCAGGTTGTTCGCCTTGGCCACGGGGACGCGGACGGCCGCGCCGGCACTGGTCTTCCAGGCCGAGGCCGTCATGCCCACGGAGCGGCGCTCGGGCACCACCACGCCGTGGCCGCTGAAGGCGGACGCGGAGCGGATGATGGCACCGAGGTTGCGAGGATCGGTAATCCCGTCCAGTGCCACGAACAGCGGGGCGTTGTTGATGTACCCCTTCTTGAACTTGGCCATGGTTTCCTCGGCCAGCTCCAGCGCGTCCTGGTATTCGTAGGGCGGGATCTGCAAGACCAGGCCCTGGTGGACGGCCTCGTCGGTCATCCGGTCCAGTTCGGTCTTGTGCGATTCCAGCACCGGGATGCCGCGTTCGGCGGCGATCTTCAATGATTCCTTGACCCGGTCGTCCATCTCGATCCGGACCGCCACGTGCAGCGCCTTGGCCGGCACGTCGGCGCGCAGGGCTTCCACCACGGAGTTGCGTCCGGTCACCATCTCGCCGGCGGTCTTGCCGCGGCGGGCGGCGGGGCCGCGCTGGCCGCCCTGCTGCTTGGCGGCCGAGCGTTCGGAGAGCTGCTTGCTGCGGTAGGCCTTGTGGTACGGGCGGTCTTCGGCCTTCGGCGTCGGCCCCTTGCCTTCGAGCGCCTTGCGCCCGTGGCCGCCGGTTCCTGTGGTGGGTCCCTTCTTGGACTTGCGCACCGCTCCGGGGCGAGGTTTGTTGGCCATCGAAAACTACCTTTGGTGTTGGGGAAGGTGCGTCCCCGCTGGCGCACACCGGCGCTGGCCGGCTGGCCCGACGGGAACCGTCTGGCTTAAAGCGTACCGCCAACCGTGCGGGCTGCGGTCAGCCGAGGCTCCAGCTGGCGCCCTCGGCCGAGTCCTCCACCACGATTCCGGCCTCGGCCAAGGTGTCGCGGATGGCGTCCGCGCGGGACCAGTCCTTGGCGGCCCGGGCCGCACGGCGTTCCTCCAACTGGGCGCGCACCAGCGTGTCCAGGGCCTGGTGCGCCGCGGTGTCCGCGCCGCCGGAGTGCCAGTGCGGATCCAGCGGGTTGATGTGCAGCACGTCGGTCATGGCCATGACCTGATGCAGCGCGCGGGTGGCCGCTTCCTTGTCCTTGCCGTCCAGCGCGGTGTTGCCGGCCCGCACCGTTTCGTGCACCGCGGCCAGCGCCTGCGGCACGTTGAGGTCGTCGTCCATCGCGGCGGCAAACGCCTCCGGCACGCGTTCGGTGACCATCAGCCCGAACTGCCCCTCGCCGTAGAGGAACTTCAGCGCCCGCTGCATGAAGCCCTCGATCCGCTCCACCGCGGCGCCCGCTTCCACCAGCGATCCGGGGTTGTAGTCCAGCGCGGACCGGTACTGCGCCTGGCCCAGGTAGTAGCGGACCACCAGCGGCCGCGCGTCCTGGAGCATTTGCGCCGGGGTGATGATGTTGCCGATCGACTTGGACATCTTTTCGCCCTCGAAGGTGACCATGCCGTTGTGCATCCAGAAGTTGGCGAAGCCCTGGCCGGCCGCCCGGGACTGCGCCACTTCGTTCTCGTGGTGCGGGAACCGCAGGTCCAGTCCGCCGCCGTGGATATCGAACTCGGTGCCCAGGTACTTGGTGACCATGGCCGAGCACTCCAGGTGCCAGCCCGGCCGGCCGGCGCCCCACGGGCTGGCCCAACTGGCGGTCTCCGGCTCGCCCTGCTTGTGCCCCTTCCAGAGCGCGAAGTCGCGCGGATCCTTCTTGCCGCGCGGGCCGGCGTCGGGCGCTGCCTGCATGTCCTCGATCCGCTGGTGCGTGAGCGAGCCGTATTCGGGCCAGGAACGCACGTCGAAGTAGACGTCGCCGGAATCGTCCAGCGCGGGGTAGGCATGGCCGCGGTCGATCAGTTGCTGGATCAGCCGGTGCATCTCCGGGATGTGCCCCGTGGCGCGCGGTTCGTAGGTGGGCCGTTCCACGCCCAGCGCGTCGTAGGCCTTGGCGAACTCCTGCTCATAGCGGTAGGCCAGCGCCCACCAGGGCTCGTTCGGCACGGGAACCATCGGGTCCTCCGCCGCGTCCGGGCGGAAGGAATCGGCGGACTTGACCAGGATCTTGTCGTCAATGTCCGTCACGTTGCGCACCACGGTGACGTGGTAGCCGCTGTAGCGCAGCCAGCGGGTGAGCTGGTCGAATGCGATGGCCGAGCGGATATGGCCCACGTGCGGATCCCCCTGCACCGTGGCGCCACAGTAATAGAGCCCCACCTTGCCCGGGACCAGCGGGACGAAATCGCGGACTTGCGCGGTGGCGGTGTCATAGAATCTCAGGCTCACCGCTCTAGCGTAGCCGCGGCCGCGGTACCGGTGCGAACCGTTGAGCCCTGTTGCGCCCGGCCCCAGGCGGAGGACGGCGGGCAGCCACTCACGGAACGCGTGGCGGGTTACCCGGCCGGTGCCGGTCCCCTAGCGGACGGAAACAACGACGGCGGTGGCCACCGCCGCGATCCCCTCGCCACGGCCGGTGAACCCCAGCCCGTCGCTGGTGGTGGCGGAGACACTGACCGGTGCGCCGGCGGCCTCGCTGAGCACGGCCTCGGACTCGCTCCGGCGCGGGCCGAACTTGGGCCGGCTGCAGACCAGCTGGACGGCAATGTTGCCGATCTCGAACCCGGCCTCCCGGACGATGCGGGCCGCCTCGGACAGCAACCGCACGCCGGAAGCGCCCGCGTATTCCGGCCGGTCGGTGCCGAAGTGCGTGCCCAGGTCGCCGACTCCGGCCGCGGAGAACAGCGCGTCGGCGGCCGCGTGCGCCGCAGCATCGCCGTCGGAATGGCCGGCCAGGCCCTGCTCCCCTTCCCACAGCAGGCCGCCCAGCCATAACGGCTGAGGGTCGGCCGCGGTGGCGAAAGCGTGCACATCCACACCTATTCCGGTGCGGGGGACGGGGTACGGGAAGTCGGGCACAATCAGCCTTCCATGATGCGTCGGGGTTGGCGGGCGGCCAGCAGGGCTTCGGCCACGGCCAGGTCCAGCTGGGTGGTGATCTTCAGGGCCTGGGCTGAGCCGGGCACCAGCATGACATCCACGCCGCTGCGTTCCATCAGCAGTGCCTCATCGGTGATGCCGTCGGCCTCTCCCGGAGCCAGGCCGGCCAGGCTTTCGTGCGCCCGGGCCAGCGCCGCGGCTTCGAAGCCCTGCGGCGTCTGCACCGCCCGCAGCTGGGTGCGGTCTATCGTGGCCGCCACCTTCTCCGGCGCAATGTCCGCCTCCGCGCCCGTGCTCGGAATCGCCGTCTTGATGGTGTCCACCACTGCCACCGCAGGGACGACGGCACGGGCGCCGGCCGCCAGCGCGGCCGCAACCCGCTGGAACACCTCCGGCGTGGTCAGCGCCCGGGCGGCGTCGTGCACCAGGACCGCGCTGATACCCTCCCCCAGCCCGCGCAGTGCCGCGGCGACCGAGGCCGCCCGGGAGGCACCGCCGTCGACCGTTGAAATGACTACCTCCGGATGCTGCGCGGCGAAGCCGGCACAGAGCTGCCGCAGCACCGTATCGCCGGCGGGCACGGCCACGCAGATCCGTGCTGCCACCCCGGCTGCCAGTACGCCCCGGAGTGCATGCGCGAGGATCGGTTCGCCGGCCAGTGGGACCAGCGCCTTGGGCAGGCCGTAGCCCAGCCGGGTACCGGAGCCCGCCGCCACCACGATCACGCCCACTGATGCCTGTGCTGTACTCATCCCCCTAGCCTAATCGGGCGGGACGGGCCGTCCGCGGGCATGCAAAAGGCGGCCGGCATCCCGCTAGGGTTGCCGGCCGCCTAAGGCGCAATCAGGAGGCTAGGACCTCGTCGAGGACCTCTGCTGCCTTGTCTTCGTCGGTCTTCTCCGCCAGCGCGAGTTCGGAAACCAGGATCTGCCGCGCCTTGGCCAGCATCCGCTTCTCGCCCGCGGAGAGGCCACGGTCGTGGTCCCGGCGCCACAGGTCGCGGACAACTTCCGCCACCTTAATGACGTCGCCGGAGGCCAGCTTTTCCAGGTTCGCCTTGTAGCGGCGGGACCAGTTGGTCGGCTCTTCGGTGAACTCGGCACGGAGCACATCGAACACATGCTCGAGGCCTTCCTTGCCCACCACATCGCGGACCCCGACCAGATCCACATTCTCCGCCGGAACTTCAATAGTCAGATCGCCCTGGGCAACCCGGAGCTTGAGATACATCTTTTCTTCACCCTTGATGGTGCGCATTTTGATCTCTTCGATCTTTGCGGCACCGTGGTGAGGGTAAACAACCGTCTCGCCGACCTCAAATACCATGTGTAGTATCCCCTTTCCCGACCACTAGTTTACCATGGATAATTCAGCTACTTCCGCGAGTTTGCGGGGCTAACAGCCTCTCTGCGGGCTAAAATGCGGCCCCTGACCCCCTTGACGGATCACCGATTTGGTGCATTCGAGCGGTTTCTTACAAACGTCGAATCCAGCTTTTCGCCGGTTTGCCGGTAGGCTAGGCGAGGCAAGCTGCCAACATCTGCAGCCCCGCACCTGATTGATACTGAGGAGTTTCTGCCGTGAAGATTGCGCCGAAGAACCGTGTGCAGCGCACCCTTGTAGCAGGCGCCGCCGCGCTCACCCTGCTCGCATCGACCGGATGCGGCGCAATCAACGAACAGGCCACGACCAAGTCCTACTCGGCCAGCGATGGCATTGTGGCTAATGTCGGCCCGATCGGGCTGCGCAACGTGATGGTTGTCGCCGAGAGCGCGGACTCTAGCGGACGCCTCCTCGGCACCGTGGTGAACTCCTCCAACTCCCCCGTGCAGCTGAGCCTGACGGGCTCGGGCAGCACCGCCACCGTCACCGTTCCGGCCGATGGGCAGATCCGCTTCGAAGACGAGGCGAACAAGACCACCGTGGACCGTCCCGGTGCCGCCCCGGGCGCCCTGGCCAACGTCACCGTCCGTGTGAACAACGAATCCGCCGACGTGCGGGTGCCGGTTCTGGACGGCACGCTGCCGGAGTACAGCAGCTACGTTCCCTCCCCCGCAGCGACCAAATCGGCCGCGCCGAAGGAAAGCCCGGCGCCGTCGGCGGAGCCCAGCGGTCAGGCCGGCGCCTGATCCCGTAGCCACCAACAGATAAGGCCGGGCCGCTTCCCTTCCAGGAAGCGGCCCGGCCTTTTCGTACTCAAACGCGGTGGGCTTACGGCTCGAACTTGTACCCCAGCCCGCGAACGGTGACCAAGTATCGCGGCGCGGAAGGATCGGGCTCGATCTTGCTGCGCAGCCGCTTGACGTGCACGTCCAGGGTCTTGGTGTCACCCACATAGTCGGAGCCCCACACCCGGTCGATCAGCTGCCCGCGGGTCAGGACCCGGCCGGAGTTGCGCAGCAGCATCTCCAGCAGTTCGAATTCCTTCAGCGGCAGCGACACCTGTTCGCCGTCCACGCTCACCACGTGCCGTTCCACGTCCATCCGCACCGGGCCGGAGGAAACGGTGTTCGGCACCAGTTCCTCCGGTTCGCCCTGGCGGCGCAGTACCGCACGCACCCGGGCCACCAGCTCGCGCGAGGAATAGGGCTTGGTGACATAGTCATCGGCACCCAGTTCGAGTCCCACGACCTTGTCGATCTCCGAGTCCTTGGCGGTGAGCATGATGACCGGGACGGAGGAACGCTGCCGCAGCTGCCGGCATACTTCGGTTCCGGACTGTCCCGGCAGCATCAGGTCCAACAGGACCAGATCCGCGCCGGACCGGTCGAACGCCACGATGGCTTCCAGCCCGTTATCCACCACCTCGACTTCGAAGCCTTCTTTACCCAACAGATAGCTCAACGGATCGCTCAGCGACTCTTCATCTTCGACGACCAGAATGCGGGTCAAGCACCGACTCCTTGTTCATGCGCCACACCGGCGCCCTGCGTTCGCGGCTCCACGGATTCAGTGGTGCCGCCGTCTTCCTGCTCCATTTCCGGCAGCCGCACGGTAAAGGTGGAGCCCTGTCCGGGCTGCGACCACACCGATACTTCACCGCCGTGCTGGGAGATGACGTGTTTGACAATGCTCAGGCCCAGGCCCGTGCCGCCGGTCTGCCGCGAGCGGGCGTCGTCGAGGCGGTAGAAGCGCTCGAAGATCCGGTCTTGCTGGTCGGGGGTGATGCCCGGGCCCTGGTCGGTCACCGAGACGGTCGCGAGGCCTTCGCGCACCCGCAGGCCCACGCCCACCTTGCTTCGCTCCGGGGCATAGCGGATCGCATTGTCGATCAGGTTCCGCAGGGCGACGGTCAGCAATTCCGCATCGCCGAAGACCGGTACGCCTATGTTTCCGCCGACCGACAGTTCGATGTGGCGGCTTTCCGCCGTGAGCTTGTTGCGGTCCACGGCTTCGGCGACCACTGCGTTCAGGTCCACCTCGGTGCCGCCCTGCACCACGTCCGCACCCTGCAACCGGCTCAGCTCAATGATGTCCTGAACCAGCGCGCCCAGCCGGCGCGCCTCTTTGTGCATGCGCCCGGCGAAGCGCCGCACGGCTTCCGGATCGTCCGCCGCGTCGTCAATGGCTTCGGCCAGCAGCGAGATGGCGCCGACCGGCGTCTTCAGCTCGTGCGACACATTGGCCACGAAGTCGTTGCGCATCGCCTCGGTCCGCGTAATTTCGGTCCGGTCATCGGCCAGCAGCAGGATGTACTCCTCGCCGATCGGCGCCACCCGCACCTGCACCACGATGGTGCCCTGGCCCAGCGGGCCGCGCGGCAGTTCGAGCTGCCGCTCCTCGATCACGCCGTCGCGCCGCACCCGGGCGGTCAGGCCCAGAAGTTCGGAGTGCACCATCGTGTGGCCGCGGACCAGCCCGAAGGCGTAGGCGGCCGGGCTGGCGCGCACCACGCCGTCGATCGCGTCCACCACTACATAGGCGCGGCCGACGACGGAAAGCACCTCGGCGGCGCCGTCCGGCAGCGTAGGCTCGGCAACTTCCTGCAGCCGTCGCCGCTGGCGGTCGCTCAGGCCGAACGCGAGCACGCCGAAGCTGCCCAGCGCCAAGCCGATGAGGCCTGCCAGCAAGCCGATAGTCAGTGGATCCACCCCTCTAGCTTAGGCTCAGCCACGCCCAGCTTCAGGCCGATCCAGTAGTAATCGTCAGTCCGTTCAACTAACGTTCACCTGAGGCGGCGTAATAGTTAACCACCGCCTGACATGGTGTGATGCGAATGGGATGCTAGGTCCCGTATGCTCACGAAAACAAGCGAAAGGACGCCAGTGCGCAAGGTTTTCCAGGCCGAGCTCCATCAAGTCGGAGAACAGCTGGTAGAAATTTCCCGGCTCGTCACCGAGGCAATGCAAAAGGCAACCACTGCGCTCGACACCGCAGACATCGAGCTGGCCCAGGAAGTCATTGCCGCGGACGCCCGGATCGATTTCCTCCAGACGGATCTGGATGAGCGCTCCATCGACATTCTGGCGCTGCAAGGACCGGTCGCTTCCGACCTGCGCATGATTGTGGGCGCACTGCGGATGAGCACCTCGCTGGAGCGGATGGGCGACCTTGCCCGGCATATCGCCCAGTTGGTCCGCCTGCGCTACCCGGACACCGTGATCCCCGAGTCGATGCGCGGGACGTTCCGCGAATTTGCCGAGAAGGACATTGCGATCTCGGAGAAGCTGACCGAGCTCCTCGAGACCCGCGATCTGGACCTTTCCGCCGAGATCGACGGGATCAACTCCCGGGTCAACGAACTGCACGCCGGCGTCTTCAAGGCCATCGCCGATCCGGTCTGGGACTCGACCGGACCGACCACGGTGGACGTCTCGCTGGCCAGCCGCTACTTCGAGCGATTCGCCGACCACGGCGTCTCGGTCTCCCGTAAGGTCACCTACCTGGTGACCGGCGAGTGGCGGCCCAACGGCCAGTCCGTCTAGGGCAGAAACTTAAACCGGAAGGCCGGCTCCCCGCGGGGAGCCGGCCTTCCGGTTTAAGTCAGTGGGTTACTTCTTGCCCTGATTGGCCACGGCCTGGATGGCTTCCGCGGCCGCGTCGGCGTCCAGGTAGGTGCCGCCCGGGTTGACCGGCTTCAGGTTCTCGTCCAGTTCGTACACCAGCGGGATCCCGGTGGGGATGTTCAGCCCGGCGATGTCGTCGTCGCTGATGCCGTCCAGATGCTTGACCAGCGCGCGCAACGAGTTGCCGTGCGCGGCCACCAGCACGGTCTTGCCCGCCGCGAGGTCCACCGAGATGTCCGACTCCCAGTACGGCAGGAACCGATCCAGCACGTCCTTGAGGCACTCGGTCCGCGGCACGTTGTCTCCGAGATCCGCGTAGCGCGGGTCGTTGACCTGCGACCACTCGCTGGCGTCGTCCAAGGCGGGCGGCGGGGTGTCGTAAGAGCGGCGCCACATCATGAACTGATCCTCGCCAAATTCATTGCGGATCTGCGCCTTGTCCTTGCCCTGCAGCGCACCGTAGTGGCGTTCGTTCAACCGCCAGCTGCGCTTGACGTCGATCCAGCTGCGGTCCGCAGACTCCAGCGCAATGTTGGCGGTGACGATGGCGCGCTTCAGCCGGGAGGTGTACAGAACGTCCGGCAGCAGGTTGTGCTCGACCAGCAGTTCGCCGCCGCGGTGCGCTTCCTTGCGCCCCAGATCGGTCAGCGGGACATCGACCCAGCCGGTGAAGAGGTTCTTTTCGTTCCAGTCGCTCTGCCCGTGGCGCAACAGGACCAGCGTGTGTTTCGAAGTGGAAGTCATGGCTGCAATCCTAGCGGAGTACCGCCCCGGCACCGGCGGCTCCGGCGGGACGTTACGCTGACGGACGTCGACGGCGCGCGGAGAAATTTCCCGCGTGAGCTTCGGCACAATCATCCCCGCAGCGACATCTGGCGGGCCGCCGTCCCCTTATTCTTTTTTCTCGTGCCCCAGACCACCACGACCGCCGCTCGGCCGGTCCGCCGACCCATCGGAACCGTCACCCGGGGCACCACCAACCCCAACCGGCTGCGGCGGATGGACCGCTGGCTGGCCGGCCCCGAAGCCACCCGACTGCGCCGTGCTGCGGATCCGCTGGTCATCGACCTGGGCTATGGGGCGGCGCCGACCACCGCCGTCGAACTCCACCACCGCCTCTGCCGGGTGCGCGCCGATGTTGAAGTGATCGGCATTGAGATCGAGCCGGCCCGCGTCGCCGTCGCCAAGCCCCTGGAACGTCCGGGCCTGAGCTTCCGCCAGGGCGGGTTCGAAATCCCGGTATCCGGCCGCCGGCCCGCGGTGGTCCGCGCGTTCAACGTGCTGCGGCAGTACCCGGAATCCGAGTTCGGCGCTGCATGGGACACGGTTCGCGGCCGGCTGGCACCCGGCGGGCTGTTCATCGACGGTACCTGCGATGAAATCGGCCGCCGGGCCACGTGGATCGCCGTCGCCCCGGAAGGCCCGCTCTCGCTGAGCATCTCGCTGCGCTTCGGCTCGTTCGCACGGCCCTCGGAGGTGGCCGATCGGCTGCCCAAGGCCCTCATCCACCACAACGTCCCGGGCGAGCCGGTGCACCGCTACCTTCAGGCGCTGGACCGGGCGTGGGCGGACGCGGCACCGCTGGCCGCGTTCGGCTGCCGGCAGCGCTGGCTGGCCATGTGCAAGTCAATGCACGACGCCGGTTGGCCGGTTTTGGACGGCCCCTCGCGTTGGCGTTTGGGCGAGGTCACCGTGGCGTGGAAGGCCGTCGCTCCCCAACCACTGTACGGATAACGCCCGAAACCGCCCGGGCGGTGGGCCCGATCGGTACAGTCGATGCGGCGCGCGCGGCACTCACCAGGGGTAGGCCGAGCCGCCGCCCTTGACCTCGATCAGGGCCGGCTTGACGTCCGCCAGGTAGACGCCCGCCGCGGCCACGGCTGCCAATTGGAAGATCATCCACGTACCCAGGCCGCCGGCCCCCAGTGCGGCCAACCCGCCCACTGCCGTGGCGGCGACCAGCACACCAACCCAGAAGCCCTTGGTCTTCTTGAACGCGGCCTGAAAGTAGTCGGCCTTGCGGCCCACGCAATCCGCCAACGCCCACAGTTCAATAACCAGGGCGATCAGCCCCAGGACCATGTAGAGCCAGTACTGGATGTCGTAGGCAAGTTGCACGCCTTAAGCCTAACTGGTGGGGGTATGTTTCGGCAGCCTCACACGTCGGCAGCGGTGAGGGCCTGTTCCAGGTCCGCCCACAGGTCTGCAGGGTTCTCGATTCCCACCGACAGCCGCAGCAGGTTCTCCGGCACGCTGTCCGGCTCATTGACATGGCGCCGGCGCCGCTCGATCAGCGACTCGACCCCGCCCAGCGAGGTTGCCGGCAACCACAGCTGCAGCGCGTCGATGACCTTGTCCGCGGCGGCAGCACCGCCCTTGACCTGGATGGCGATGATGGAGCCGAAGCCATCCATCTGGGCGGCGGCACGGGCATGCCCCGGATCTTCGGGCAGGCCCGGATACCGCACCGCCTCCACCGCCGGGTGCTGCTGCAATTTTCGCGCCAGCTCGCCGGCGGTGGCCTGGGAGCGCTCGATCCGCAGCGCCATGGTCCGCACCCCGCGCAGCGCCAGCCAGGCCTCGAACGGCCCGGCGATGGCCCCGTGCAGCGACCGGTGCACCAGCAGTTTGGAGCGCAGCTCTTCGTTGGAGGTCACGACGGCGCCCAGCACCACGTCCGAATGGCCGGCCAAATATTTGGTCACCGAATGCACCACGACGTCGACCCCCGACGCCAGCGGACGCTGCCCCAACGGGGTGGAAAAGGTATTGTCTGCGACCACCAGTGCGCCGGCCTGGTGCGCGGCACTGGCCAGCGCCTCTACCTCGGCGATCTCGAGCATCGGGTTGGTCGGGCTTTCCAGCCACAGCATGTCGGCACCGCCCAGCTGCGCCGTCACGGCAGCGGTGTCCGCGATGTCCACTGTGCGCAGCTGCAGTTCGCCCCGCTCGGCCAGTTGCTGGGCCATGGCCAGGCTGCCCTGGTAGCTGTGCCTCGGCATCACCAAGACGCCGCCGGACGGAATCAGCGACAGCGCGGCCGAGACCGCGGCCAGCCCCGAGGCGAAAACCAGGCCGGGCAGCGCGGCGCCTTCCAGCTCCGCCAGGGTCTCTTCGAACGGGTCCCAGGTGGGGTTGGAGTACCGCCCGTAGGCGCGGTCCCCCTGCACCACTTCGCCACGGCCGAAGAACGTGGAGGACAACACCACCGGCGGATTGACCGGGGCGTCGTGGTCGCGAGGCGGCCGGCCGGCAGACACCACCACGGTGTCCGGAGCAAGATGTGCGGCATGCTGGAGGTCGCGGGAGGAGGCGTCGGTCATGACAGCAGATTAGTACCGGCCGCCATCCACACGTTAACTGTGACCGTCCCGCGTGCACGGGCGATTCCGGCTAGGCTAATCAGGTGAGTTCCGACCGCCAGCCCGCCAACGCCAGCGGCCTCTTCATCGCATTCGAAGGCGGGGACGGGGCCGGAAAATCAACCCAGGCCACCGCCGTCGAACAGCGCCTGCGGGCGATGGGCCGCACGGTGCTCCGAACCCGCGAGCCGGGCGGCACACCCGTTGGCGAAAAGCTGCGCGCCCTGGTGCTCGAACATGGCCACGGCGAGATTGATGCCCGCACCGAAGCGTTGATTTTTTCCGCCTCCCGCGCCGCCCACGTCGAACAGGTCATCCGGCCGGCGCTCGAACGCGGCGAGGTGGTGCTGTGCGACCGGTTCATCGACTCCTCGGTGGCGTACCAAGGCGCCGGCCGCGGACTCGGCCTGGCCGAAGTCCGGGAGCTTAACCTGTGGGCCACGGAACGGCTGCTGCCGGACCTGACCGTCCTGTTGGACGTCGCCCCGCAGCAGGGCCGCGACCGCCGGACCGCCGGCGACGCGGCCGAAGACCGGCTGGAGTCCGAACCGGACGACTTCCACTCGCGGATCCGCGGCGCGTTCCTGGAACTGGCCGGCGCTGCCCCGGAGAAATACCTGGTCCTGGACGCGAGCGCCGCACGGGAAGAACTCACCGCAGCCATCATGGACCGGGTCCGGGAGCTGATCTCATGAGCGTCTGGTCCGATTTGCCCGGCCAGAGCGCGGTGGTCGAACAGCTCAGCCGCGCGGCGGCCGCCGAACGCCCCGCGCATGCCTGGCTGTTTACCGGCCCGCCCGGCTCCGGCCGCAGCAACGCCGCCAAGGCCTTCGCCGCCGCCCTGCTGTGCGAACAGCAGGATCCGGCCGAGCGTGGCTGCGGAACCTGCCACGCCTGCCGCACGGTGTTGGCCGGCTCCAACGCCGACGCCACCCTGGTGGCCACCGAGAACGTGACCTTCTCCATCCAGGAGATGCGCGAACTGGTCGGCAAGGCGCAGGACAAACCGTCCTCGGGCCGCTGGCGCGTGATCATCATCGAGGACGCGGACCGGATGACCGAACGCACCACCAACGTGCTGCTCAAGGCCATCGAGGAACCGCCGCCGCGGACCATCTGGATGCTGTGCACTCCCAGCCCGGCGGACGTGCTGGTCACCATCCGCTCGCGCTGCCGCCCGGTGAGCCTGGTCATTCCGCCGGCCGACGACGTCGCGGCGCTGCTGGTCCGCCGGGACGGCGCCGATCCCGAACTGGCCGGCTTCGCCGCCCGGGTCTCCCAAAGCCACATCGGTGTGGCCCGCCGCCTGGCCGCCGACGCCGACGCGCGCCATCGACGCGACACGATTGTCCGGCTGCCGCTGCGGCTGCGCGGCGTGGCCGATGCCGTCACCGCCGCCGGCGAACTGGTGGACATTTCCAATGCCGACGCCGCGGCCGCCTCCGAACAGCGCAACGAAGCCGAGCGCGAAGCCTTGCTGATCGCGCTCGGCGCCCCGGAAAAGGGCGCCATGCCGCCGGCCATCCGCAGCCAGCTCAAGCGGCTGGAAGAAGACCAGAAACGCCGCGCCAAGCGCAGCCTGAGCGATTCGCTGGACCGGGTGTTGATCGACCTGAGCACCTTCTTCCGCGACGTGCTCACGGTGCAACTGGGGACGGGCACCGAACTGATCAACGAATACCTGCGCCCGGACCTCACCAGCTACGCGGAACGATCCACCCCCGAACAGACGTTGGGCAGAATGGACGCCATCGCCCAGGCCCGGCAACGCCTGGGCACCAACGTCGCCCCCGTTCTGGCCATGGAAGCCATGGCCGTCAGCCTGCTCTGAATCCCACCCGGATCCCGTCCGCAGCAATTACCCAGGAGCCGCCCGCATGCCCAGCACCAGCCATCCCGCGTCAAAGCTGCGCCATTCCGCCGCGGCGGTGCTGGCCGCCGTCGTCCTTCTGCTGGGCACCGGCTGTTCGGTGATCGCGCCGGAACAGGCGCGCGGGCCCGCCGACCCGGCCCAGGTGACCAACGGTGTTGCCCAAGAGCTGATGCCGTTCTATACGCAGTCCGTTGACTGGAAGCCCTGCGAAAACGGCTTGAAATGCGCCGACATCGAGGTGCCGCTGGACTACGCGGACGCCGGCGGCGAGAAGATCAAGATCGCCGCGATCCGCAGCGATGCCGGCAAGTCCGCCCAGGGGTCCATCCTGGTGAATCCGGGCGGCCCCGGAGCCTCCGGCTACGACCTGCTGCGCGACGGCCTGCAGACCATGTTCTCCGAGCAACTCCGCAGCAACTACGATTTGGTGGGGTTCGACCCGCGCGGTGTCCAGCGGTCCGCTCCGGTGACCTGCCAGACCGATGCCGAACGCGACAAGGCCCGGGAGACGGATTACAACCGCGACTCGGATGCGGATATCGAGCGGGCCATCAAGGACGCCGCCAAGCTCGCGGCCGAGTGTGCCAAGAAGACCGGTCCGGTGCTGGGCCATGTGGACACGGTCAGCGCCGCCAAGGACATGGACATCATCCGCGCCGTGGTCGGTGACGAAAAGCTGAATTACCTGGGCTTCTCCTACGGCACGTTCCTGGGCGCCACGTATGCCGGCCTTTTCCCGGAACGCACAGGACGGATGGTGCTCGACGGCGCGCTGGATCCCGCGCTGAGCAACGAGCAGGTCACGCTGGGCCAGGCGGCCGCTTTCGAGGATGCGATCCACGCCTACACGGCGTACTGCCTAGACAATGCCGGCTGCCCGATGAGCGGCAGTGTAGACCACGCCGTCGGCCAATTGCGGAACCTGATCCGCTCTGTCGAAGAGAGCCCGCTCACCGCGCCGGACGGCCGCCTAGTGCCGGTGGGCACCTTCGTGTCCGGCCTGCTGGTCCCGCTGTACGACGACGCCAGCTGGCCGGTCCTGACCCAGGCTTTGACCACCGCGTTCCGGGGCGACCCCGGCAGCATGCTGATGCTGGCCGACGCCGGGGCCGGACGCGATCAGGACGGTCACTACACCAACAACACCACGGACGCGTTCCTGGCGATCAACTGCCTGGACTACCCGATGGTGAGCGATCTGGCCGGCATGCGCCAGGACGCCAAGGAACTGGAGCAGGCCTCCCCCACCATCGGCCGCTATCTGGCCTTCGGCGGGGCGAACTGCAGGGACTGGCCGTACGAACCAACCGGTCAGCGCGCCCCGATCCACGCCGAGGGCGCCGCCCCCATCCTGGTGGTCGGCACCACGGGAGACCCCGCCACCCCGTATGAGTGGGCCCAATCGATGGCCGCGGAACTGCAGTCAGCCACGCTGCTGACCTATCAGGGCCAGGGCCACACTGCGTACGGACGCGGGAACACCTGCATCCGCAAGGCCGTGGACAGCTACTTCGCGGACGGGACCATGCCCGCCGAAGGCACCGTCTGTTCCTAGGCCAGGCGGCCGGTCCGTTTTGACCGGCCCGCCACGGCTCCCATATAGTTGATCTTCGTGGATTCCGCCCGGCAACGGTGCAGCGTCCCGCCTCCTTAGCTCAGTCGGTAGAGCGTTTCACTCGTAATGAAAAGGTCGCCAGTTCGATTCTGGCAGGGGGCTCCAACGCAAACCCCGTCACATCTGCGATGTGGCGGGGTTTTCCTATGCCCCAGGCGCGGACCCCACCGGTCCGCTGACAAAATTCCTTCCGGGCACCTGCCCCCTCAGGCCCTGTGGCCTTTGATATCTGCGTCAGCGCCGTAGCTGCGCTGGACCGTGGCCTGGATGGCCCTCTTCATCACGAGCACGGTTTGCGGAGGGTAGAGCATCCTCCGCCCTCGACCAACATCTAACCAACCCGCGGGGGTTTCCGATAAGTGTAAGAGCAGCCAACTGTTGGGCCGCACCCTATCTGGATAGCTGGAGGAACGGCCCCATGCTCATACGCGCGCTTACCTCCTTTGTATCCGCCGCAGCCATCGCCGGCACCATGCTCGTCGGCGGGCAGGCGGCGGTCGCCGCGGCTCCCGTGGCGGTGCCAGCAACCATGGACTACGGCGACCCCTTCGCCTACGATCTCTGGTCGAACACCCCGGACTACGATCCGAAGAAAACCTTCACCGTTTACCACACGCTGGCCACTAGGCACCGGCTCGCACTGCAGGTGAAGTCAGGCAGCTCATGGAAGACGGTCGCCACGAAGACCCCGTCCGGCAGTGGTGAAACGAAGCTGACCTACAAGCTCCCGAAGGAGAGCTCGGCCTACCTGCGGGCGGTGATGAGCGAGGGCTCCCGAACCGTCTCCACCACGGACACCGTAAAGGTTCGCTGGAAGCGGGAGTCGACTCAGGCCATGCCGCAATACTTCAATCACCCCAAGCCGTTCTCCCGAGCCGAAGGCAGGGTTGCCGCCAACGACCAGGCCCAGTACGGGATCTCCGTCGCCACCGACATCTCAGCCCGCACCGGCAGCCTGCAGATGCAAAAGGGCAGCAAGTGGGTGAACGTCCAGAAACTAACCTGGAAGAAGACCAAGTACGGCCAAACCCTGCTCATCGTGAAAAGCCCCAAGACGAAGTCGAACACCACCCGCAAGTACCGGGTGGTCGTGAACCCCACAGCCTACGAAAAAGGCTGGACCTCAAAGACCGGCACCCTTAAGCACGAGAACCCGCGCACCTATACCGGGTACCGCAAGCAGGCCTATGACGCGATGAAGAAATACTGCCCTAACCAGATCATCACCGTGAAGAAGGGCGGATGGGAAAGTACCGCGCACGGCGGCTCGAACCGGATCGAGATGGCCCCGGGCATGAGCGGTGCCACCCTGAAGGGCGTCGCCCTGCATGAGTGCGCCCACATCATCACCTTTCGTGTCAGCGGAGATGACTTTTCCGGAGTGGAGAAGCGCCTGAACAAGATCTACAAGTCGAAGATCGGTGTCGAAATGGTCGCCGACTGCATGGCTTTCCGGATGGGGGCCGACAAGCGGGCATCGGTCCATTGGTACACCACCGACTGCAAGGGCGGGCGCGGCACCGCGGCGAAGAAGATCCTCGCCGGCAAGAAGGTCTGATCGGTCCCTGTTGGCGCACACTCATGCAAGACGACACCGGATCCACGAGGAGTGGTCGACATGAAGGGTGGCTGGAGCAAGGCATGCTTGATGGCCGCTGCCGCGATCATCCTCAGCGGCTGCCAGACAGCATCCGGCGCAGACGTCATCGAAGGATCCCGCTCCGACTCCTCTGCTCCGGGCTCGTTCCGCGACCGGACCGAGCTGCCGCTGTGCAGGGGCGTCGTGCTCGACCAAGGGGAGAGTCTTAGGCCCGAATCCCTGAAGTGCTTGGAGCGCGGGTACGCGGAGAGCGGCGCCGAACTGGCAGTCGCGTCGCCCACCACCGAGGGCGACCTCATCGTGAGCTATTACCGTATTACTCCGCACGCCGCCTCGCTGCAGATCTTCGTTGACGCTACCCGCGACAAATTCGGCGGTGGGAACTGGGAGGAATCCGTCTGCCCGCTTCCCCAGGGAGCCGACAGTATCGCGGCATGCGTAGGGCCTTAGCGGAGAGTGCGCGACCTCGACCGGCTGATCGACTTCTGCGCCTCGATGAAGAACGACGTCTACATCTGACGGCTTCCGCGAAGCAGACTCAACGGCCGGGCGGCCGAGCACAAGGCAAAGTTATTGCTTCGCAACGTCAGAACCACCCCACCGCACAGTCCCGCGGTTAGCGTGAGACAGACGTTATCGCATCACAGACAGGGACATAATGCGCACCTTGGCCAAGCTCACAGCTGGTGCTGTCGTACTGCTGGCATTCGCCGGCTGCAGCAGCGATCCGAGGTATGGGATATCTGCCCTGGAAGCTCCCGCAGGTTTGGATGACACCTTCGCCGGTGACGCCAAGGCCACCGAAGCCCTGGGCATAGCACCAGACAGCACGCGGTTGCTGGTGGAGGAGAGCGGCTACGCACTCTATGCAGCACGGCCGGAAAGCCCGCCCGACGGGGCATGTCTGGTTGTCCATTACAAGGAGGGAGAGCAGATGTCCTCCAGTTGCAGCGGAAACATCGCCCTAACCCCTGTCGAACTTGGAGGCATGGGCCTGAGGGCCAAGCTGACCCCTGATGACTATGACGCGAGCGAGGAGCTGACCGACGGCTGGCGCCAGCCTCACAAGAACCTGCTGGTACGCCCCTGATCGGCTGACGCCCAAGAGAGTAGCGGAGCGGCTAGCTTTCGCAGCCGCCGCCGTCGCCGTCGGCGTCGGCGTCGGCGTCGGCGTCGAACTCGGTCTCCACCGCTAGAGCTCCCCGGCTCTAGGTTGCGGCCAACTGCTCGGTTGTGACGGTGCCGGCATCGCCGTCGACATGGATCTGCTCGCCGCTGGTGATGCGTTGCGTGGCCACACCCGTGCCCAGCACGGCGGGGATGCCGTATTCCCGGGCCACGATGGAGCTGTGGCTCAAGGGGCCGCCGACGTCGGTGACCACGGCGGAGGCCATCGCGAACAGCGGGGTCCAGGCGGGTGTGGTGATGCGGGCGACCAGGACGTCCCCCGGCGCCATCCGGCCGAAGTCCTCCGGTCCGTCCAGGACCCGGGCCGGGGCGCTGACCCGGCCGGGACTGGCCCCGATCCCTTTGATGGTTCCGTCGGGCTGCCGGGACCGCGCGGGCATCATTGACCCGAAGGCCCGGTCCATCAGCCTGCTCTCGGGCAGCATTTGCGGAGCGGCTGCCTTGAGCTGGCCCCGCCACAGCATCTTGCGCTCCTCGACGGCCTCTGCCCGGACGGGACGGTCTGCTCCGGTAATGGCCACCGTCCGTGGGCCCGGCTGCTTCGGGACGGTTCCCTGGCTTCCCGGGGCTTCGCGGGTCCGTGGTGCGGCCAGGCCGAAGTCGACGGCGCTGGCCAGTTCCCGATGGCGCAGCCAGAACACGTCGGCGGGCTCGGCAATCACTGCCGCGTCCACCAACCGTTGTCCGAGCTCCAACAGCATCCGGCGGGTCAACGGCCAGGCCAGGCCCACGTCGGCCAAGGCGTCCTCGCGGATCGGGGCGGCGCCCTGCGCCCACCGCAGCAGGCGGAAGAACGCGGCTGCCCGGCGGCTCGACCCGAGCCGGGCGGCAATGCGGTTGGTCTGATCCTCCCGGCGGGCGGCCGACAGTCTCTGCCGTTCGTGCGGGTCTTGGCCCTGTCCCCGCAGGTAGAACTTCACCGTTTCCAGGAGCGGGGTAGGATCATCGGCCGGCACCGAATGGATGAAGTCGAGGTTATAGACCGTATGGCCGAACCGATCGAGGTGGGCTTGGAGCCGCGGCTGCCACTGCCGCCACAGTGCAGGGTCCATCCCGGCTGGAGGGGATGCCGTGCGCTGCGCGTCGGCCAGCACCGTTGCCGGTGCAGCCAGGAGCGCCGGGGCCAGCCCCGGCACCCGGCGTGCCCAGGCTGCGAGGTCGTAGAGTGACTTTTCCGCCCGGATGGGTTCGCTGTCATAGCCCAGCAGGAACGTCACGGCGGGAGGATCTTCAGCGCGCCGGACCACCTTGTTGTAATAGGCCCGGAAGGAGATTTCGCTGGTCGCGGCAACGGGAATGATGGACTGCACCGCCGTGTAGTAGACGGCGCAAGCATCCACCAAGGACTGCACGCCCTCCAGCAGTTCCTCTCCCGACAGGTCCCCGACCGGCTTCGCCGACCAGTCCGCAACGATCCGCTCATAGCGGGGGTGGGAGAATTCCCGCCAGCCGGTGACCCCCATATGTGCTTTGCCGCGAACGAGTGCCGCCATCGCGGCCGGTGTCCGGCCCATCATCCGCAGCATGGCCCGGTTCCGGTAAAAGTAGTAGGCGTAGCCGTTGACGGTGGGCAGCCCCACATCATCCTCGTGTATGACGTTCTTGCCCAGGGCTCCGTGCATCAGGACCCTGAGCGACCGTGACACGGAGCCATCGATCAGGTCCGCGAACAGCGGCGACAGAGGGTCGGGCAACTGTTCCACAATGCTCGCGCGGAAGTAAAGCCCATTCCGGTAGGGCACGGGCCAGCTATCCGGAGGGTCGGCCGCCGGTTCAGGCAGCGCCGTAATGGGCCGGGACTGCAGGAAGAAAAACCCGTCGCCGGTTCGTGCCCACTCGATGTCCTGCGGCGCCTCGAAGTGTCTCGCGATCTGCGCTCCGAAGCGGGCCAGTTCCGCCGCCGCCTGATCATCCAGTACCTGCTGGCGGCGGCGCTCCTGCGGCACCGGCTGCTCCCGGGTGCCATGCTCCGCGTAGGCGGTCAGGACTTCCTTATCCGCGGTCTGCCGCGAGCGCACGATGCCCGCCTCGACGACAATGTTGTCGGGGGTGACCGTTCCGCTGACCACGGATTCGCCCAGTCCCCAGGCGGCGCTGATCACGATCTGGTCGCGGCGCCCGTTGGCCGGATTGGCGGTAAACATCACCCCGGCTGCATCGGCGCTGACCATCCGCTGAACCACCACCGCCAGGCTCACCGACGCAGGCCCGATGCCTTCACGTGCCCGGTAGGCCATGGCGCGGGCCGTCCACAGCGAAGCCCAGCAGCCGATCACCGCCGCGGCCAGGGCCTCCGTCCCGTGCACATTGAGGTAGCTGTCCTGTTGTCCGGCGAAGCTGGCCGAGGCGAGGTCCTCCGCGGTGGCAGAGGAACGCACGGCCACCGCCGTGTTCGCGTTGCCGAGACTCTGGTAGGCGGTGCCGAGTTCGGCGGCGACCTCGGCCGGCATGGCGCCGCCGGTGAACAGGGTACGGATCCGCTCGGAGGCCTGCTGGTAGTCCTGCATCGTCGCCTGCGGCCCCAGAATAGCCAGCTCATGGATGCGCGCCGCAAGCCGGTTGGCATCCACAAAAGCCTCGTAGGCCTCGGTGTTCAACACAAACCCAGGAGGCACCGGTACCCCGGCCCGTATCAGACCGCCCAGGCCGACGCCCTTGCCACCGACCGTCGCCAAGTCCCCTTCTCCCACATCGTCGAAATGTTTGATGTAGGCCATGAGCGTGCGTCCATTCCGCCCGGAACCGGGCCGTCTACACTGGCACCTGATTGCCAACATGATGGCACGCCCGGGCCCAAGAGGCCATGGTGCGCGCTGTACTGAGGCCGGCTACCGCTTCCCTGTGCCGCCGCGCTTCAGGCCGGCCAGCAGTCGCTCCGCCTCGGCGAGATCTGACAGGACGACGGCGGCGTGGCGGCGCACGTTTTCGACCCCGGTTTCATAGCCTTGGGTGCCGCCGAGCCTGGCCATGGCGGCTGCCTGTGCGGTGGCGGCCAGCGAGTTGCCGGCCTTGGAGAGGCTTCGGTGGACCTCGGCCAGGGGCCCGCCCGGGATGTCCAAACCGTCGGTCGGGTGCAGGGATTGCGCCGCCACACAGCAGTTGCGCACCCGGGGCAGCAGCCCGGCCACCTGGTTGGCGATCGGCAGCAGTTCGCCGTAGAGTCCGTCGTCCTGCACGCCCTCGAGGACCTGATGGTAGCGCTCCAGGGCGCGGCGGAAGCGGTCATGCGCGCGCCGCCAGATGCCTTTGCCCAGGTCCTTGTCGTCCCGGCGGGCCTGCCGGGCAGCGCCGAAGAGCGCCACGGTCCTAGAGGTACTGCCCGGGACCGACGTGGCGTTCGCCGCCTTGGCCGGCGGTCTCCCCCTCGGCGCCGGGAGCGCGGCGCGGTTCACCGTCGTCGCCAATCACCACGCCCGGGGCAATCATGGTGCCGGGCGGCAGTTGACGCATCTGCATCCGCGCCGCCATCTGTTGATTCATCGCCTGCTGGGCTGCGATGGCGGTCTGGATTCCGTGGAACAGGCCTTCCAACCAGCCGACCAGCTGTGCCTGGGCAATGCGCAACTCGGCGTCCGAGGGCGTGGAATTGTCGGTGAAGGGCAGGTTGATGCGATGCAGTTCCTCGATCAGCTCCGGCGCCAGCCCGTCCTCGAGTTCCTTGACGGACCGCTCGTGGATTTCGGCCAATCGGGTGCGGGCCGCGTCATCCAGCGGGGCGCTGCGCACCTCTTCCAGCAACTGGCGGACCATGGTACCGATCCGCATGACCTTGGCCGGTTCGTCAACTAAGTCGGCGAGTTTGGCAGCGCCGCGGCCGGACCGCGGAGCGTCGGTGCCGGCCTCCTCGGGCTGCGGCTCGCCGCTTTCCTGGCGCTGGCCGGACAGTGCGCCGACGATGACCGGTTCTTCGGGTTGCGGCGTCTGCTCTTCGCTCATGTTTTTATCTTGCCAGAGACAGCCAGCCGGCGCAGAGCAGATTCCGCCGTGTCCGAGGCGGGTGCCGTAGCTTTCTGCCGGATCCAGGTGTCATGGACCCAGCCGGGGCGCAACGATGGTGTTGCCCTGCCCTCCAAGCAAGCTGTCCGGGCGCAACGGTGCCCGCACCGGAACGTTCCGGAGCAACGCTCAGGTGCGGGCACCGCCGTCGTTATTCTCCAGTCAGCAGCAGCGGCCCTGCGGGTTGTTCTCCTGCCGGTCCGTCTTGTCCCGCCAAAACTCCCGTTCGCTCATCGGTTCAGTGCCCGGGTGGGCCCGCCGGTGGTGCTCCAGATAGTCCTGGTAGGCGTGTTCGCCCATCACTCCTTTGAAATACCAGGCGAAGCTCTGCCAGCCGCGCCGTGCCTGCGGCCAGTTAATGCTCGACATCATGTCCATGCCGCCTTGTCGCGACGGGCAGTGCGTTCCACTGTTTCTCCAGTTCCTTCTCCTGCCGAGTGGCAAAGAGGCTCGCCGGCCCGTACGTCGAGGAGACAACCGCCGGATCCTCGTGCGACGGTTCCCCACCCAGCCGCCAGGACTTGTAGGTGGCCCAGAGGGCGGTGGCGATGACGATGATGGTCAGGACCACGAAAATGATGGACAGCGTGCCCTGCACCGCGGTGTTGCGGACCACCGCCTCCATTTCAGACACCGAGTGCGCGTTCCCCAAGCTGGTCTCGCCGGCCGACAGGGCATTGCGGTTGGCGATGTTGTTGGCCCAGTAGCCCACCTTCACATCGGGGCTGAAGATCTTCAAGATCGAAGCCCACACGGTGATCACGGTCACGAAGGCCAGCGGCAGCGCGATGATCCACAGGTACTTGAACGCCCCGCGCTTCGCCGCGATCGCCAGGCAGACCGCGAGCGCAATGGCGGCCAGCAGTTGGTTGGCAATGCCGAAGAGCGGGAAGAACGTATTGATGCCGCCCAATGGGTCGGTCACGCCCAGGATCAATATGTAGCCCCAGCCGGCCACCATGATGGCTGTGCAGATCCAGACGCCGGGGCGCCAGGACATGTTCTTGAACTTCGGCAGGACATTGCCGATGGTGTCCTGCAACATGAAGCGGGCCACCCGGGTTCCGGCATCAACCGCGGTGAGGATGAACAACGCCTCGAACATGATGGCGAAGTGGTACCAGAAACCCATCATCGCAACGCCGCCGATCAGCCCGTGCATAATGTGCGAGAGACCGACGGCGAGGGTGGGCGCACCGCCGGTCCGTGAGACCACAGATTGCTCGCCGACGTTGCGGGCCAGTTCGGTCAGCATGTCCGGCGTCAGGTTCACGTTAGACAAGCCCAGGCTGTTGACGAAGGCCACCGCGCCTTCCACCGTGCCACCCGTCGCCCCCGCGGAAGAGTTCATCGCGAAGTAGATCCCGCGGTCGATCGAGAGGGCCGCGACCAGCGCCATGATGGCCACGAACGACTCCATCAACATTCCGCCGTAGCCAATAAAGCGGGTCTGCTTCTCCTTCTGCAGCATCTTTGGCGTGGTACCGGAAGCAATCAGCGCGTGGAATCCGGAGATCGCGCCGCAGGCGATGGTGACGAAGAGGAACGGGAACAGCGAACCGGGGACGACGGGCCCGTCGGACCGGCCGGCGAACTCGCTGAAGGCCGGGACGTTGATTTCAGGCCGGACCAGCACAATGGCCAGCGCCAGCATCAGGATGGTGCCGATCTTCATGAAGGTGGAGAGGTAATCGCGCGGAGCGAGCAGCAGCCAGACCGGCAGCACGGCCGCGATGAAGCCGTAGATGATGATGCCCCAGGCGATGGTGGTCCGATCCAGCGTGAAGATTGCCGCGCCCCACCCGGTTTCGGCGATCGCACCGCCGCCGATGATGGCGGCAATGAGCAGCGCGAAACCGATGATGGAGACCTCACTGACCTTGCCCGGCCGGAGGTAGCGCAGGTAGATGCCCATAAAGAGGGCGATCGGGATGGTCATCGATACCGAGAAGACACCCCAGGGCGACTCGCCCAGGGCGTTGACGACGACCAGAGCGAGGATCGCCACGATGATGACCATGATGGCCAGCGTGGCAATCAGGGCCGCGACGCCGCCGACGACGCCGAGTTCCTCGCGGGCCATCTGGCCCACCGAGCGGCCGCCGCGGCGCATCGAGAAGAACAGCACCAGGTAGTCCTGTACGGCGCCGGCCAGCACGACGCCGACGATGATCCACAAGGTGCCGGGCAGGTAGCCCATCTGCGCGGCCAGGATGGGCCCGACCAGCGGACCGGCGCCGGCGATGGCGGCGAAGTGGTGGCCGTAGAGCACGCGCCGGTCGGTGACTACATAATCCTTGCCGTCCGCGTTGTACTCGGCCGGCGTTGCACGCCGATCGTTGGGGCGGGTCAGCTTGTTCTCGATGTACTTGGAATAGAAGCGGTAGGCAATGAAATAGGTGCACACTGAGGCGAACACGAACCAGATCGCGTTGATCGTTTCACCACGCGAAAAAGCGAGCACGCTCCAGCTGACCCCGCCCAACAGCCCGATGGCGACCCAGATAACGACCTTGGTAGGCGTCCACCTGTATTGCGCGGCCTCCGCAGCCGGATCCAGAGCCACCGGCGGCAGGTTCGGGTCCTGCACCAGCAGGTCGGAGTCCGGGTCGTTTCCGGCCTGCCCGGGCAGTGCTCCGGTGGGTTTCTCGCTCATGATGCTCCCCCTTCGTGGAACGCCGATGCTATTAACGATGCACCGTAGCAGCGCCGCCGTCTACAGGGAACGGAGCCGTCCGTTTCAGGACGTGGTGAGCAGGATCTTGCCGGTGTGGGCGCCCGAATCGAAGTACTCGTGGGCCGCCGCAACGTCCGCCAAAGCAAACGTGCGGTGCACCTGCGGCGTGACGTCCCCGGAAACCACCAGCGGCCAGACATGCTCGGCAACCGCTCGCATGATGGCGGCTTTCTCCTCCGCCGGTCGGGACCGCAGGGTGGTGCCGATGACCGCGCCGCGCTTGGCCATCAGCTGGCCCAGGTTCAGCTCCGCCCGGGCCCCGCCCTGCAGGCCGATCACGACCAGCCGGCCGGAGGTGGCGAGTGCGTCCACGTTCCGCTGCAGGTACTTGGCACCCACCACGTCCAGGATGACGTCCGCCCCGCGTCCGCCGGTAGCCTCCTTGATCCGCTCCACGAAGTCTTCCTCGCGGTAGTTGATCAGCACCTCGGCACCCAGGTCACGCGCGACGTCGAGCTTGTCCTGGCTGCCCGCCGTCACCGCCGGGACCGCGCCGAAGGCGTCGACCAGCTGGACCGCCATGGTGCCGATGCCGCCGGCCCCGCCGTGGATCAGCACGGTTTCGCCGGCCTGCACGCCGGCGGTCATGAACAGGTTGGAGAAGACAGTCGCCGCGACTTCCGGCAGTGCCGCGGCCGTCACCAGGTCCACGCCTCGCGGCACCGGCAGCACTTGGCCCGCAGGGACCGCAACCTGTTCGGCGTAGCCTCCGCCGGCCAGGAGGGCGCACACCTCGTCGCCGATCCGTGGCGAGGTGACGCCGGGACCCACCGCGGACACCCGGCCGGACACTTCCAGGCCCGGTATTTCGGACGCGCCCGGCGGCGGCGGGTACACGCCGAGGCGCTGCTGCACATCGGCCCGGTTGACCCCGGCGGCGACCACATCGATCACCACCTCGCCCGGCGCCGGCTGCGGAGCTTCAGTCTCCCGCAGCCTCAGGACCTCGGGGCCGCCTGCTCCCTCGTAAAAAACCGCTCTCATGCCAGCTCCGCTCACCTAGTCCGGGACGCAAAAAACCTTGAGGGTGCGTGCTTTGCCCGGGTACGCCCCTCCGTGTCAGACTACAAGGTGAGGAAGGTTGTCCGAGCGGCCGAAGGAGCTGGTCTTGAAAACCAGTAGGCGGTAACCCCGTCTCATGGGTTCAAATCCCATACCTTCCGCTTCCGCAGCAGGTGTCTTGGCCGTGAGGCCCGGGCACCTGCTGCTTTTGCACCGCATGACGGCGCGGCGACCTGCCGGACACGACGGGCGTGCATTCTGCCTCCGCCGCACCGCCGGTATAACCTCGGCTAGGAGCCGTTGCCCCACAAGCCCAAGGAGACCCTGTGCCCAGCCAGTCCGCGCCTGTCCGCCGCCGCCCCCTCAAGGCGGCCGCCGTCGTCGTCCTCTTGGCAGCGATGAGCGGTTGCGGATTGGGCGACGCGCAGGAACCGCCGCGGGATGAATCCGGTGCCGTGACCGAAGCCGCTTCCGCCGGAGCGTACGCCATCAAGGTGGGCGACTGCCTGAACAACCCGCGCGCCGAGCTCCTCACCGAGGTGGAGTTTGTGCCGTGCGAACAGCAGCACGAGCTGGAGGCGTTCGCGGCCAGCAACCTGCCCGACGGCGGCTATCCCGGCGACAAGGAAGTGGCAGCCGAGGCCGAAGAGTTCTGCGTGGCCGAGTTCAAGGCCTTCGCCGGCATCCCCTACGACGACTCCGCGCTGGAGCTGATCCATCTGAACCCCACCGAGGAGAGCTGGAGCGGCGAGCAGGACCGTGAACTGCTCTGCCTGGCGGGTGCCAAGGACGAGCCCACCACCGGCACGCTCAAGGACAGCCGCGCCTAGACCCAGTCGGGTTCGGACTGAGGGCCGGAGCTAGCCCCAGCCGGGTTCGAACTGAGGGCCGGCGCACGGCCCAGTAGGGTTCGGATTGCCGCCGCTCGCGCGGTCCAGCAGGTTCGGACTGCCGCGCGCCGCGAGGCCCAGCGGCCCCGCTGCTGAACGGTCTCGCCCCTTCTTGTCAAGGTTTGACGAACGTTTCACCCCTTCGAAGGTGTTCTTTCACGTCAAGTGTTCCGCTGCTTCTGGCCCTCGGGTAACCTCCCGTTCATCCCTGCCAGTTGGACTGGGGAGCGGTGCTTGCACCGTGCAGCCGTGCCGCAGCCGTTCCCTGGGTGCGCGGATCATCACTTTCACCTTGAGAGATAGGGCCACATGGCTACTTCATCACCGAAGACCGCGCTGGCTGCGGTCCTGACGGCAGGACTGGTGGCGGCGCCATTCGCGGCGTTACCCGCGCATGCGGCCGATCCGGTCGACCTCAACCTGCTGAGCATCAACGATTTCCACGGGCGGATCGACGCGAACACGGTCAAGTTCGCCGGCACCGTGGAACAGCTCCGGGCGCAGAACCCCGAGGGAACGCTGCTCACTTCCGCCGGGGACAACATCGGCGCCTCGGTCTTCGCGTCTTCCACGCAGCAGGACCAGCCGACCATCGATGTGCTCAACGCCCTGGAATTGGCGACGACGGCGGTGGGCAACCACGAGTTCGACCGCGGCTTCGAGGACCTGACCGACCGGGTGGCCCCCGCCTCCAAGTACCCGCAACTGGGCGCCAATGTGTACCGGGCCGGCACCACTGAACCGGCCCTGCCCGAGTACGAGTTGGTCCAGGTCAACGGCGTGACCGTGGGCGTGGTCGGGGTGGTCACCGAGGAGACCGCCTCGCTGGTGTCCCCGGGCGGGATCGCCGACCTGGAGTTCGGCGACCCGGTGGACGCCGTCAACCGGGTCGCGGCCCAGCTGACCGACGGCGCCGGCGACGAAGCCGACGTCATCATGGCCTCCTATCATGAGGGCGCCAACACGAACACGGATCTGGCCAGCGCCCTGGCGGCGAGTGCCGTGTTCAGCCGGATCGTCAATGAGACCAGCCCGGACGTGGACGTCATTTTCAATGGCCACACCCACCAGGCCTACAGCTTCGACGCCCCGGTTCCGGGTGCGGACGGCAAGACGCGGCCCGTGGTGCAGACCGGTTCCTACGGCGCCAACATCGGCCAGGTCCAGCTGAGCTACGACGCCGCCACCGACGAGGTGCTGGCGCACACCGCTGCCGTGGTGCCGCGGACCGGTACCGCCGACGGCGAGCTGGTATCCGCCTATCCGCGGGTGGCCGCAGTGTCCTCGATCGTCCAGGCCGCATTGGAAAACGCCGAGGAAGTCGGCGCCCAGCCGGTCGGCTCGGTCACCGGCGACATCACTACCGCCTTCCTGCCCGACGGCCCGGACGCGGATACGGAGCCGGACCGCGACGACCGCGGCTCCGAGTCGACGCTGGGCAACCTGGTGGCCGATTCGCTGCTGGCATCGCTCGGCTCCGCCGACCGCGGCGGCGCCGAGATCGGTGTGGTGAATCCCGGCGGGCTGCGCAACGAGCTCTACTACGCACCGGACGGCACGGTCACCTACGCCGAGGCCAACGGGGTGCTGCCCTTCCTGAACAACCTGTGGACCACCACGCTGACCGGCACCCAGGTCAAGACCCTGCTGGAGCAGCAATGGCAGCGCACCGCGGCCGGCGAGGTACCCAGCCGCGCCTACCTGCAACTGGGCCTGAGCAAGAACGTCAACTACACCTACGACCCGGCGCTGCCCGAAGGCGAGCGCATCACCGGCGTCTGGGTCAACGGCGAACCGCTGGACCCGAAGCGCGGCTACCGGGTGGGCACCTTCAGCTTCCTGGCCCAGGGCGGCGACAACTTCCACGTCTTCACCGAGGGCGCGGACACCCGCGACTCCGGCCTGGTGGACCGCGACGCCTGGATCGACTACATCCAGGACAACAGCCCGCTCTCCCCGGACTTCGCCCGCCGCACCGTGCAGGTCACCGGGGCACCGGAATCCGTCAGCGCCGGCCAGCAGGTCAGCGCGAAGATCACCAAGCTGGACCTGACGTCGCTGGGCGCTCCGCTGAACACCGAACTGTCGCTCGCCTACGTCGACGCGGCCGGCACCAGCACCAAACTGGGCACCTTCCCGGTGGCCGACGGCGGTGCCTCCATCGAATTCACCGCACCTTCCGCACTGGACGGCGGCTACTTCGAACTGAAAGCCGCCGCCTCCGGAACCACCTTCCGGCTGCCGTCCGCCATCGAGTCCGGCGGCACCGGCGGCGACCATGTGGTGATCAACGAGGCCTACCTCTCCGGCGGCAGTGCCGGGGCTGCCTATAAGAACAAGTTCATCGAGCTGTACAACCCCACCGACGCCGAGGTCAGCCTGGACGGCTGGTCGCTGCAGTACCGGTCGGCCACGGGAACCGCCAACCCCACCGGTGTGGCGGCGCTGTCCGGCAGCATCGAGGCCGGCGGCTACTTCCTGGTCCAGGCCAGTTCCAACGGTCCCAGCGGCGAGGAGCTGCCGAAGCCGGACCTGGTGACCAGCCTGCAGCCGTCCGGGACCACCGGCACCCTGCTGCTGGCCAACCAGACCGGCGCAGTGGCGGATCTGGGCACCGGCTCGGTGGTCGACCGCAGCAATGTGGTGGACCTGCTGGGCTACGGCACCTCGAACACCTTCGAGACCAAAGCGGCCCAGTCGCCGAAGAGCAACACGGACGTGCGGTCGATGAACCGCGCCGACGGTGCCGACAGCAACAACAACGCGGCCGACTTCAGCCTCAGTGCAGAGATCTCCCCGCAGGGTTCCGGCGAGGGCAACGGCGGCGGTGATCCGGAGCCGGAGGCAGCCACCATCGCGGAGATCCAGGGCACCGGCACGCAGTCCCCGCTGGCCGGCAAGACCGTGACCACCCGCGGCGTGGTGACCGCCGCCTACGCCACCGGCGGTTTCGACGGCTACTACCTGCAGACCGAAGGGACCGGCGGCGACACCAACACCACCGACCGGACCGCGTCCGACGCCGTGTTCGTCTACTCTCCCGAGACCGTCGGCGACGTGGAACCCGGGGACTTCGTGGAGGTCTCGGGCAAGGTCAGCGAGTTCCGCGGCCTGACCGAGGTCACCGTCGCTGCCGGAGGACTGACCGTGCTGAAGGAGGCCGCGGAGGCGCCGAAGGCAGCAGCCATCGGCTGGCCGGCCACGGAGGCGGAGCGCGAGAAGTTCGAGGGGATGCTGCTGGCGCCGCAGGGCGGCTTCACCGTCACCGACAACTTCTCCTTGAACCAGTACGGCGAGATCGGCCTCGCCGCCGGCGACTCCGCGCTGGTGCAGCCCACCGCCGTCGGAGCCTACGGTTCGGACGAGTTCTGGGCCGAGACGGAGAAGAACGCCGCCCTGGCCGTGACGCTGGACGACGGCTCGAGCGTCAACTACCTGGGCGCGGACGCCAACAAGGACATCCCGCTGCCCTACCTGTCTGCCGAGGATCCGGTCCGGGTGGGTTCCCTGGCCACCTTCGCCACCAATGTGGTGCTGGATTACCGGTTTGATCTCTGGCGGTTCCAGCCGCTGAACCACCTGACGGTGGAGAACGCGGAAAGCGTCCAGCCGGCGTCGTTCCAGAACACCCGCACCGATGCTCCGGAGCAGGTGGGCGGCGTGAAGCTGGCCTCGTTCAACGTGCTGAACTACTTCAGCACCACCGGCGACCAGGTGGCGGGGTGCGGCGCCTTCACGGACCGCGACGGCAACCCGATCACGGCCCGCAACTGCGATGCCCGCGGCGCCTGGGACGCGGAGAACCTGGAGCGCCAGCAGGCCAAGATCGTGGCAGCCATCAACGCGCTGGACGCGGACATTGTGGCGCTGGAGGAGATCGAGAACTCCGCCCAGTTCGGCAAGGACCGCGACGCCGCGCTGGCCGCGCTGACCAAGGCCCTGAATGCTGATCTGGGCGACACCCGCCACAACGGCAAGCATTCGGGCAAGGGGCCGCAGCACGGCGGCTGGGACTACGTCCGCTCGCCGGAGAAGCTGCCGGCGCTGGCTGATGAGGACTTCATCCGCACGGCCTTCATCTACAAGAAGGACGAGGTGAAGACAGTTCAGGAGTCGGTGATCCACAACGACACCGAGGCCTTCGCCAACGCGCGCAAGCCGCTGGCCCAGGCGTTCAAGGCCAAGAACGGCCCCTCGGATACCTTCGTCGTGATCGCCAACCACTTCAAGTCCAAGGGTTCCGGCCCGAGCTCGGGCGAGAACGCCGACCACGGCCAGGGCGCCTGGAATGCAGCCCGCACCGCGCAGGCGCATTCGCTGGTGGACTTCGCGGAGCGGATGCAGGAGAAGTTCCGCACCGGCAAGGTGCTGCTGACCGGCGACTTCAACTCCTACGCCAAGGAGGACCCGATCAAGGTCCTCACCGAGGCCGGGTACGTGGACCAAGGCGCCAAGACCGGCGAGCACAGCTACAGCTTCGGCGGCATGGTCGGCTCGCTGGACTACATCTTCGCCTCGCCCGCAGCGGACGCGAAGGTCAAGGGCGCCGATATCTGGAACATCAACTCGGTGGAATCGATCGCGCTGGAATACAGCCGGTACAACTACAACGCCACCAACTTCTACGCCCCGGATCCCTTCCGGGCCAGCGACCACGATCCCATCATCGTGGGCCTGGACATGGAGAAGGACCGCGGCAATAGCGGGAACAAGCGCTAGTACTCAGATGGACGAACAGGCCCTCCCCACCGGGGAGGGCCTGTTTTGTTCCCCGTCAAAGGCGGTGTCAGCGGCCCTGGCTCCCGCTGCCGACGACGGCGGTGCCCGCCGTTTCGGGGTCGGGCCGGCTTCCGTCGTCGGCAGCGTCCAAGATGGCACGGGCTATCCGGTCGGCATCCTGCAACGTCCGGCCGCCGGTCTCGCCGGACGCTCCGGCTTCGGCGGCAATCGACGTGCCCCATTGCACCGAGGACAGCTGCAGCCCGATCACATAGAGGTTTTGCGCCGGCTGCCCGTTCCGGTCCAGCGGACGGTACGGGGGCTGAGTGACGTCCAGGCCGGAACCGGTCACGGGTGCCCCGTTGGGCCCAATCATCAGCTTGGGCCTGGCCAGTCCGTCCTCGAACATCCGGCGCAGCAGCGGCGACCGGTTATGCGCCACCCGGTTGGCCGGCATCATCGCCTCCACCAGGTAAGCGGCGCTGTATTCGGCGCCGTCGACCCACGGCGAGGTGACCCGGAAGCGGCCGGTGTCAGGATCCACTTGGTAGACCGGCTCGGGACCCGCGAACTGGACGATGCCGGCCCGCGCCAGGGCGGCCAACTGCTCGATGCGCTGGGCGGGCGGTCCGCTGGCCAGCCCCTCGACCAGCGGTTCGAACCAGCCGCGCAGTTCGGCCAGCCAAGATTCCTCGGTGATGCCGCCGTCGGCCACAATTTTCTTCAGCAGCGAGCGGCCCGCGTTCAGTGCCCCGACGGCCATCTTGAGCGGATCGTCGGTACCGCGCGCAGAACCCTCCGCGTCGGCGTCCAGGTAGTCCAGCACCGCCTGCTGATACTCCGCCGCGGACGCGAACTTGCGCCCGCTGAAGGGCTTGGCCAGGCCCTCCACGTCCAGCAACCTGTCCTCGCTGACCCGCTCGGCCAGGTAGGCCCGAACCCGGGTCAGCAGCGTACGGTTTCCTGGCTCCCATTTCTCCGCCAGCAACTGGTCCAGCCCCGACAGCAGCTCCTGCGGCGCCACCTTCAAGCAGTCCGGTTCCACCCTCGCCAGGGTGGAGTAATAGGTCCAATAGACGTCGCGGTGCAGCATGGGCCACAGGTCGTGGTCGAAGCCGGGCTGCACGCCGGCTTCGGCGAACAGGCGGGCCGCGTGCGTGGTGAAGTGCCGCAGCTCCACGCCGGCCGGAATGTAGCTCTTGATCCTGGCCTTCGCCCGGTAGGGGGTGCCGCGCCGGGACCCGGCCACCAGCCGCGGTTCCTTCCCCGACGGCAGGTAGGTCAGCGGCTCGCCGTCCGTGGCGGGCACGAACCGGCCGCCGCGGCCTTCGGTCACCTGCACCATCAGGTCGAAAAAGTTCAGGCCCATTCCGCGGACCAGCACCGTGCGCCCGGGCGGCAGGCGGCGCCCAGTCCACGTCGGCCGGCACGTTGGGCGCCAGGTAGTGCAGGCCGTGCCGCGCGGCCGCATCCTGGAGCTGCTGCTGCTCCAGGTTCAGCGCGGCTGGCACATGCCCCAGCGCCAGCACCACGGCGTCGGCCGGCAGAGTGGTGCCGTCGTTCAGCTCAAGCTGCCACCCGCCGTCGTGCCGTGCGAGGCCGGTGGCTTCCGCCGCATGGACGGTCAGCGAGGCATCCGCTCCGGTCCGGGCGGCCAGGTGCGCGAAGGTCCAGGCCAGATAGCGCCCGTACAGTGCCCGGCTGGGAAAATCGGCCGGCCCCAGCGCCGCCGCCTCCTCGGCGTCGTCCGCCGGCACATCAGGAATACTGCCGGCCGCTACATCGGAGCGCCAGGCCTCGAAAGTCATCCCGGCCACCGGTTCGGGTCCCACGTGTTCGGTCCCGGGTGCCGGCACCACGGTGGGGAACAGGCACGGCGTGTTCATCAGGAACAACCGGGACTGGCCGGGCTGCCAAACATGCCCCGGTCCGGGCGGGAACGGGTCCACCAGATGGATCCGCAGCCGGGCTCCGCCGCGTGCCTGCTGGTTGGAGAGCAATCGTTCCAACACGGAGGTGCCCCGCGGGCCGGCGCCCACGATCGCTACACGAAAAACGCCCGGATTATCCACGCTTTCTAGCCTACGGCCTGCCGAGCGGCGCCCCGGTCTGGGCCGCCGAACGGAAACGGCTGGGCCAGCGCGCCTGGCCGTGGCTTGGCCGCCGGACCCCCACATCCCCGACTGGGCCCGCCACCTCCCGGGCTGCACCCGCCACCTCCCCCCGCTTGTACAGCGGGCGCCACCTCCCGGGCTGGACCGTGGGGGCTAGGATCCCCTGCCTTGCACCGTGGGGGCCAGGCTCCCCGGCCTGGTACGGTGGGCGCCAGGACTTCCCGCCTTGCACGGTGGGCGCCAACTCCCCCGCTTGTACAGCGGGCGCCACATTCGCCTGAGGAGGGCCAGCGTTCCTCTTGCTTGGCCAGGTAGACCCAAGTGGTCCCGGCAGCCGGAGCGAGGCAGCGCCAGATGTGCTTACCGTTCACTGGACAATGTGGCGCATACTGTCCGCGGAGCGATCCAAGCCCGCCAGGACATTGGTCCGCGGTAGTCACTCGCGAGCGTTCCGGCCGGAGAACCACGCGTGCAGGCTGTCCACGGGCTGGCCCGCCGGCCGATACGGACCGGGGCGCGGACCGCCCACCGCCACATGCCTAGGATGGAGGCATGGCCCAGGATCCCGCGCAGGACAGCACGCATTTACCCCAGGACGATTTCATCTGGCTGGAGGACATCTACGGCGAGAAGCCGCTGGAATGGGTGAAGGGGCAGAACCGGCGCACCGAGGACAAGCTGGTGGACGGGCAGTTCAGCGCGTTGGAGGCCGGCATCTTGGAGGTCCTCGACGCGGAGGACCGCATTCCCGCCGTCACCAAGCGCGGCTCGTACTACTACAACTTCTGGCGGGACAAGGCGAACCCCCGGGGCCTGCTCCGGCGCACCACATGGGAGAGCTACCTGACCGACTCCCCCGCGTGGGAGATCGTGTTGGATGTGGATGCGCTGGCCGCGGCCGAGGGCATCGAGTGGGTCTACGCCGGCTCCGCCTTCCTGCGGCCGGCCGACGGCGTCAGCTACCGGCGGGCCATGCTGCGGCTCTCCCCCGACGGCGGCGACGCCGTGCGGCTGCGGGAGTTCGACGTCGAGGATCGCGCCTTCGTCGACGGAGGCTTCGACATCCCGGTGGCCAAGAGCTACGTCTCCTGGCTGGATCAGGACCGGATTCTGCTGGGCACCGACTTCGGCCCCGGCTCGCTGACCACGTCCTCCTACCCGCGGACCAGCCGTATCCTGCGGCGCGGCCAGGACCCGGCGGAGGCCCAGGAGTACTTCGACGTCCCCGCGGACCACATGCTGGCCCAGGTGGGCCACGACTCCACCCCCGGCTTCGAACGCGACGTCGCGGTGGACGTCATCGACTTCTTCAACTACCGCACCTACCTCCGGCGCGACGGCGGTTGGCTGCCCATCGACGTGCCCACCGACGTGAACGTGGACATCCACCGCCAGTGGCTGCTGATGCGGCCGCAGGGCGACTGGGAACTCGGCGGTTCGGTCCACCCCGCCGGCTCGCTGCTGGCCGCTGATCTGGAGGCCTTCCTGGCCGGCGACCGCAGCGTGCAGGTGCTGTTCGCCCCGGATGCGGCAACCTCTCTGCAGTCCTGGAGCTGGACGAAGAACTACCTGCTGCTCAACCTGCTGCACGATGTGTCTTCGCAGGTGCGCGTGCTGGATCCGGCGGCCGGCTGGTCCGCCTCGGAGCTGCGGGATTGCCCGCCGCTGCACGCCGTGGACGCCTCGGCCGTGGATGACGAGGAGTCCGACGACTACTGGCTGGTGTCCACCGGCTACCTCACGCCGTCCACCCTCTCGCGCGGCACCATCGGCGGGCCGGCAGCAGAAGTCAAGGCATCGCCGTCGTACTTTGAGCCTGACGAATACGAGGTCCAGCAGCACTTCGCCACGTCCAAGGACGGCACCCAGGTGCCCTACTTCCAAGTGGGGCCGAAAGACCTCAAGCACGACGGCGGCAATCCCGTGCTGCTCTCGGGTTACGGCGGGTTCGAGATCGCCAGGACACCCGGCTACAGCGGCACCGTGGGCCGGGCGTGGCTGGAACAGCGCACCGCGGACGGCCGCGGCGGGGTGTATGTGGTGGCCAATATCCGCGGCGGCGGCGAGTACGGTCCGGGATGGCACCGGGCGGCGCTGCAGGCCAACCGGCACCGGGCCTACGAGGACTTCGCCGCGGTGGCGCAGGATCTGACGGACCGCGGCGTCACCCGGCGGGAGCGGCTGGGCTGTGCGGGCGGATCGAACGGCGGCCTGCTGGTGGGCAACATGCTGACCAGCTACCCGCACCTGTTCGGCGCGGTCTCGTGCGGGGTGCCGCTGCTGGACATGGCCCGCTACACCAAGCTCTCCGCCGGCTACTCCTGGATTGCGGAGTATGGGGATCCGGAGGACCCGGCCCAATGGGAGTTCATCCGCACGTTTTCGCCCTACCACCTGCTCCAGCCGGGCACCGAGTATCCTGACGCGCTCATCTGGACCGCCACCTCGGACGACCGGGTGGGCCCGGTGCAGGCACGGAAGATGGCCGCGCGGATGCTGGAGTTGGGCGTGGAGAACGTCTGGTTCCACGAGGCATTGGAGGGCGGCCACGCCGGCGCCAGCGACAACAAGCAAACGGCCAGGCTGCAGGCACTCTCGCACACGTTCCTCTGGCGGGCACTGACGGCTTGAGCCGTTCGGCGGTTTTGCTCTTGACCCTTGGTTCTGGGTAGTCTTGTGTGGCTAGCAATAGCGTATGGAGACGTGCCAGAGCGGCCGAATGGACTTCACTGCTAATGAAGGGTCGGGGTTAAACTCGACCGGGGGTTCAAATCCCCCCGTCTCCGCGTCAACTCCCCCGGGAAACCGGGGGAGTTTTTGCGTCTGCGGGCTGTTAACGCCGCGCGGGCCCGAACCATCGGGCCAGCGCCTCCTGCAGGCCAGACTGCGTCCCGTCTCCCGTCCACGCCACATGCCCGTCGGGCCGGATCAACACCGCCGCGGGGGCGCTGACCGGACCGATCACCGGAAGCTCCCATCCGCCGTCGTACGCGGCATCCACCACCTGCACCCGGTCCGCCCACGGACCTGGGTCGATGCTGCCCGGATTGCCGAGGTTGAGCAGCACCGGCCGGGCCTGGTGCAGGAGGGTGAACACGCGCAGTGGGCCGCCGGCGGTGGCGATGTCGAGATCGGGCATCCGGCGCCCGAGCAGCGGGTGCCCCTCGCCGAGGTCGTAGCGGACGTCCAGGCCGGATATCAGCCCGGCCACCTGCTTGCGGGCTTCGTCGATGGTCAACAGGCCGGCCACTGTGTCGGCCAATGCGCCGATGCGTGGGGCGGCCCGCTGCATCAGCGACTGCGCCATCGTGTGCTTCAGCGCGCGGGCCCCGGCCGGGTGCCGCTCGGCGTGGTAGGTGTCCAGCAGGCTATCCGGCGCCGTGCCGTTGACCACCTGGGCGAGTTTCCAGCCGAGGTTCACTGCATCCTGGATGCCGAGCCCGATCCCCTGACCGCCCGACGGAGCATGGATGTGCGCGGCGTCGCCGGCCAGCAGCACGCGGCCGCTGCGGTAGCTGGCGGCCTGCCGGGTGGCGTCGGTGAACCGCGAAATCCATCTCGGATGGTGGACCCCGAAGTCGGTGTCATAGATTTCGGTCAGCGCCTTGGCGAGGTCGGCCAGGCTGGGCTCGGCTGCCGGTCCGAGCTCCTTCTCGGTCACAATCACCCTCGTGGTTCGCCCGTCCTCCATCAGTTGCAGCCCGTGGATCCCCACCTCGTCGATCCGTGCGCCGGCCGGCGTCTCCTCGGTCACTTCCACTTCCGCGATCAGGCTGCTTCGGGTCGCTTCCCAGCCGGGGAACTCGATGCCGGCTGCCTTCCGGACCGCGCTTCGGCCGCCGTCGGCGCCGACCAGATACTGCGCCTGCATCCGGCCGCCGTCGGCGAGCCGCACGTCCACCCCACTATGGTCTTGATCGAATCCCGCCACCTCGAGCCCGCGCCGGACCGGCACGCCCAACTCCTCGATCCAGTCGGCCAGGATCCGCTCAATATGGTTCTGCCACAGGCCAAGGGTGTAGGGGTGCCGGGTAGGAAAATCGCTCACGTCCAGCTTCGTGTTCCCGAAGAACGCGGCTTGGACGCGCTGCCCCTCGGCGAGGAACCGGTCCGCAATACCGCGTTGGTCGAGGATTTCGATGGTCCGCGAGTGCAATCCGCCCGCACGCGAGCCCACCAGTTCCGGCGTCTGGCGGCGCTCCACAATCGCCGCGTCCACTCCCGCCAGGGTCAGCTCTGCGGCGAGCATCATCCCGGTCGGGCCGGCGCCGGCAACGATCACATCGGCCATCGCAACCACCAACTTTCCAAGCTACCCCGTGCGCCTCTTACCGGGCACGTCCGAGCCAGTTTGCGGCATGGCGGGGGGCTTGCCGCAAGCCCTCTGCTGCGCGATACATTGGAAGTGGCGGGGACCCAGCGCCCGGTGGCCGGAGATGCATGGCCGTCGACCGGCCCGGCGCGCCTGCCGTGCAATTACGGCCCGCGCCATTGGCGGAACCGCCTAGACGCCTTCGACTGCTTCGAGGCGCCCGGTCCGAACCGCCTCGGTAAATGCCTGGTAGTCCTTCTCGTTCTGGTCCGCGTAACGCTCGGAGAAATCGGCAATGGAGACGTCGAATTTGGTGCTCTTGCCCAGATAGGCGGCGATCGCGATCGGGTCACCCGATCGGGCGTGTGCGCGTGCCAGTGTCCAGCCGCAGGCGTTCGCATAGAACGTCATGCCTCGCGGCTTCATCACTTCCACCACGGCTGAACCCTTCATGTCCCGTAGTTGGCGCCAGTACAGATACCGGTTGTCCTGCGCGCCCTTGGTCCAGCCAAGGAAGATGTCGCTGGAGGCCTGCATCATCCGCTGCCCCTGCACCACGCGCTCGCCCGGTTGCCGGTACTTGCTCTTCGGCAAGTGGTCCTCGAGCACCGATCGCGTGGCCTCCTTGACCTGGAGAAACAGCGGATCCTGTTGATCGCGCCCCTGAAGCAAAGCGATGAACGCCCGCGTACCCACGCTGCCGACGCCCACGACCTTACGGGCGACGTCGATGACTTCGAATTGTTCAAGCAGGTGACGCCGGTCGTCCTGCAGCGTGGCCCGGTAAGACCGCAGCTGTTCACGAATCAGGTGCGCGACCTCATCGCCAGAGAGGCCATACGTATCCGCCAATTCCCGCGCGGGAATGATGATGGGCGGCTGGCTGACAATGCGGTAGCTCCCGTCCTCGCGCTCGGCGAGCTTGGAGAGTGCCTGCAGGCTGTCCCGGGCGCGGGCCTTTTCGAGGCCCTGTCGCGCCGTCTTCTCCATGCGCTTGGCTGCCTTCTTGAGGGCTTTGCCCTTTTGAGTTGCCACGGCCAGGTCGATGGCTTCCACCAACTGCTCTTCGGAGAGGCGGGCGTACCAAATGTCCAGAGTGCGCATTTGCGCGAATTGGGCCATCGCCTCGCGATAGGCCCGAACCGCGGTCAGTGTCACGTCGCGTGTTTCGGCTTGGCTGAACGCGTTGTTCCGGGCCGCGATGGTGAAGCTCGCGGACATTCGCTTGACGTCATACTCGAACGGTCCCGGAAGGGTCTCGTCGAAGTCATTCAGGTCGAACAGCAGGTTCCGCTCGGGCGAGGCGAACACGCCAAAGTTGGACAGGTGGGCGTCCCCGCACAGTTGGGCGTTGAGACCCGCGCGCGGCGTGTCTTTCAGGTCGGCGGCCATGATCTTGGCTGCGCCCCGGTAAAACGTGAACGGCGAGACCAGCATCCGGCCGTGACGCACCGGCACCAGGTCCTGCTCCCTGGTCTGATTCTGTTTTTCGAGGAGTGCTATCGGATCGGGTCGGTCGGCGGCCGGAACCCAGCCGGTGTGGCCGGAGACGGGCGTCTTCTGGCGGCATTCCTTGCCTTGGGCTGCCCGCTCCTCGACGCTCGGGGGCTTGATCTTCTTCTCGACCATGCTCGGCGACCTCCCTTTGATGCTAGGAACCGCCACCATCAGACCAGCACCAGTGGCCATGAAACGTTCGGGAGCCGCCTGGCCCGGCAGTTTGTCCCCTTCACCAAGCCCTGCAGCATCTCGTCCGCGTTGACACTGCGATTGTGGCCCCGGCACGGCGAATCGTCAACGCGCCGCGGCTTCCCTGCACCCATGGGGGTTGTGCCTGCGCCATCGGCACCCACTCAGGCGCGGGACACGCCGTCGGGCCTCAGATCGGTTCTTGATCGTCTTGCCTTCGTGCCTCCGCGGGCGGGTTCAGCCCTTGAGCGCGAGCACGAAGGGCAGCACGGCTTCCGCCCCGGCCAGGCGCAGCGCCCGGCCGGCCACGGTGAGGGTCCAGCGGCTGTCGGCGAGGTCATCGACCAGCAGCACGGGTCCTCGGTTCTCCGCCAGCCATGCTTCACCGCCTTCGGGGACCTGGAACTGGTCCCAGACATCGGCCAGCCGGAAGGCACTGTTGCCGCCGGGGCCGCTGCGGGGGCCGCCGTGCGGGACGGCGAGTTCGCCGAGGTACGGCAACCGGCCAATGTCCGAGAGGCCGCGGGCCAGCGACTGGACCAGCAGCGGCCGGCTGCGCGACGGCACGTTCACGATGGCCACCGGCCGCTGCGCCCAGCCCCACTGGGCCAGGACCTGGACGCAGGCGTTGAGCATGCCGGCGGGCACCTCCCGGTCCGGGGCATCGGTACCGAAGACCTCCCGCAGTTGCCCGCCCCAGCCCAGATCCGTCAGGCGTGCGAGCGCCCGGCCGCTGCCGTTGGCCTCCGCCGGCGGGATCTTGCCCTTGACCGGGACGCCCAGTTTGTTCATCCCGCTGGGCCACATGGCCCGCGGCTCCAGTTCGACGCCGGCCCGCTGCAGGGCGGCGCCGGCGCTCTCGGTGGCTTCGGCCGCGATGCTGTCGGAGTACCACGGCCCGGCGCAGTTGTCGCAGCGGCCGCACGGTGCGGCCGCCGGATCGTCCAGCGCGCGGGCCAGGAATTCCATCCGGCAGCCGGAGGTGTTCTCGTAGTCCAGCATGGCGTTCTGCTCGGCCACCCGGGCCTGCGCAATGCGCCCGTAGCGCTCCGCGTCATAGGTCCAGGGCTGGCCGGTTCCCTCCCAGCCGCCGCTGACCTTGCGCACCGCGCCGTCCACGGACAGGACCTTCAGGAGCAGTTCCAGCGGGGACCGCTTCAGGTTCACCAGCGTCTCCAGCGCCGCCGTGGACAGCACCGTGCCGGGCGCGGCGAGCTCGCGCAGCACCGCGGTGGCCGTCCCCTCGTTGGGCATCGATGCGGTGGCGAAGTACTCCCAGATGTCCCGGTCCTCGGTGCCCGGCAGCAGCAGTACGTCCGCGTTGGGGGTACCGCGGCCGGCACGCCCCACCTGCTGGTAGTAGGCCACCGGAGAGCTCGGTGCGCCCAGGTGGACCACGAAGCCCAGATCCGGCTTGTCGAAGCCCATGCCGAGTGCGCTGGTCGCCACCAGCGCCTTGACCCGGTTCTCCTTCAGCGCCGCCTCCGCCTGTTCCCGCTCGGCAGGATCGGTGCGTCCGGTGTACGCGGCCACCTCGTGGCCGGCCTCACGCAGCAGCCGGGCCGTGTCCTCGGCAGCGGAGACCGTGAGCGCGTAGATGATTCCGCTGCCGGGCAGGTCATTCAGATGGGTGAGCAGCCAGCCGAGCCGGGCACGCGGGCTGGCCAGCCGGAGCACCCCCAGCCGCAGCGAGGCACGGGCGAGAGGCCCCCGGATGGTGAGCACCCCGCCGTCGTGCTCCCCCGCGGCACGCACGCCGAGCTGCTCTTCGATGTCGTGGACCACGCGCGAATTGGCGGTGGCCGTGGTGGCCAGCACCGGCACCCGGTCCGGGAGCTGGCCGATCAGGTCCCGGATCCGCCGGTAGTCGGGGCGGAAATCATGGCCCCAGTCGGAGATGCAGTGGGCCTCGTCGATCACCAGCAGGCCGGAGCTGCCCACCAGCTGCGGCAGCTGCTCGTCCCGGAAGCGCGGGTTGTTCAGCCGCTCGGGAGAGACCAGCAGCACATCCACCGTGTTGGCGGCCAGCTGCTCCTGGATCTGCCCCCATTCCAGCTGGTTGGCCGAATTGATGGCGGCGGCCCGCACGCCGGCGCGTTCCGCAGCGGCCACCTGGTCGCGCATCAGCGCGAGCAGCGGCGAGACGATCAGCGTGGGACCGGCACCCCGGCGGCGCAGCAGCAGGCTCGCCACGAAGTAGACCGCCGATTTGCCCCAGCCGGTGCGCTGCACCACCAGCGCCCGGCGTCCGCCGGAGACGAGCGCCTCCACTGCCTCGAACTGGCCCTCGTGGAACTCCGCCGCGTCATGGCCCACCAGGGCCCGCAGCAGCGCCGTGGCCTCCTGGCGCAGCGCACCGCCGCCCGGCCCGGCCGCCGCCGTTTCCAGTGTGGCGATGTCTGTGGTCGCCATGTCAGTTGTCCCGTCGATCCGCTCAGCCATGCTGCCCAGTATTCCAGCCGCAGCTGACAACCTGTCCCTTTTCCACAGGAGCCCCTTATAAGCTGTTGGGGTGAGCAGCATAGATCTTGGCCTGTCCTTCAAGGCCTACGACGTCCGTGGAATCGTGGGCGAGACCATTACCGCCGCAACCGTCGAGGCGACCGGTGCGGCCTTTGTGGACGTGCTGTCCTTGGCCGGGCAGACGGTGTTGGTGGGCGGGGACATGCGCCCGTCGTCGCCGGAATTCGCCGCCGCGTTCGCGCATGGCGCAGCCGGCAGGGGTGCCAACATCCTCATGCTGGGACTGATCTCCACCGACGAGCTCTACTATGCGTGCGGCTCCCTCGACGCGGCCGGCGTGGTGTTCACCGCCAGCCACAACCCGGCCCAGTACAACGGCATGAAGATGGCCAAGCCCGGCGCGGTGCCGGTCTCCTCCGACACCGGCATGTTCGAGATCCGCGACCGCGCGCAGAAATACTTGGAAGCCGGCATTCCCGACGGCGCCGAGCCGGGTGCCATCTCCGAAACCAACGTGCTCTCCGGCTACGCCGGGTACCTGCGCTCCCTGGTGGACCTGACCGGAATCCGTCCGCTGAAAGTGGTGGTCGACGCCGGCAACGGCATGGCCGGAATGACCACTCCCGCCGTGCTCGGCGACACCCTCCTGCCGGCGCTGCCACTGGAGATTGTGCCGCTGTACTTCGAGCTGGACGGCACCTTCCCCAACCACCCGGCCAACCCGCTGGAACCGGAAAACCTGGTGGACCTGCAGGCCGCCGTCCGCGAGCACGGCGCCGACATCGGCCTGGCCTTCGACGGCGACGCCGACCGCTGCTTTGTCATCGATGACACCGGGTCCGTGGTCTCCCCCTCGGCGATCACCGCGCTGGTTGCCCGCCGGGAGATCGCCCGCGCTCAGGCAGCCGGCGAAGAGCATCCGGCCGTGATCCACAACCTGATCACCTCCCGCGCCGTGCCCGAAGCCATTTCCGCGGCCGGCGGCCGGGCCGTGCGCACGCGGGTGGGCCACTCCTTCATCAAGGCGCACATGGCGGAGGAAAAGGCGGTTTTCGGCGGCGAACATTCCGCGCACTACTACTTCCGTGACTTCTACAACGCCGACACCGGCATGCTCGCCGCCATGCACGTGCTGGCCGCGCTCGGTGAACAGCAGGCGCCGCTGTCCGAGCTGGCCGCCGAATACGACCCGTACCATGCCACCGGAGAGCTGAACTCGCAGGTCGAGGACAAGGCCGCCGCCGTCTCGCGGGTGCTGGCCGACTTCGCCCCCGCGCTGGCCGCCGACCCGACCGCCGGCGGAACCGCCGCCACCGCCGCTACTTGCCCGATCGCCTACGCGGGAGCCGGGGTGAACGTAGACCGTCTGGACGGCACCACCGTCATTGCCGACGACGGGTCCTGGTGGTTCAACCTGCGTCCCTCCAACACCGAACCGTTCCTGCGCCTGAACGCCGAAGCCACCAGCCCGGCGCTGCTCCACACCCTCCGGGAACACGTCCTGGCCCGGGTCCGGGAAGCAGCATGAGTGCGTCCTGGCGCGACGGCATTCCGTCCGAGGTGCTTGCCGACATCGATACCCTGTTCGGCACCGGGCTGGGCGTGGCGCAGGAGCAACTGGCGGACCACGGCGCGTTCCTGCCCGCGGCGCTGGTGACCACGCGCGACGGCGGGCTGCGCCTGGTGGTGGTCTCCCCCGATGACCTCGAAAGCGAGGCGACCGAGGCGGCCGAGGTCAACGTGGACGGCATGATCGAGGATCTGTATGCCACGCTGCGGCAGGAACGCGGCGACTTCCGCGCCGTCGCGGTGATCAGCGACATCTTCCTGCCGGAAGAGGACGCCGACGCGATCCAGATTGCGGTGGAGCACTCCGCGGGCGTCGCCGTCTCCGCCATCCAGCCCTACCATCACGACGACGATGGCAAGTGGAGCTACCCGGACCCCTTTGTGGACCCGCAGGAACGCCTCGTCTGGCCCGATCAGGAACCCGCCGAAGAAGCCGGGCCGCCGGAGGGCTGAGCGCGCTGCCGCACCCCCGCCGTCGTCGTGATGAGGGCTCCTGGCACCTGACCTCTGCGCGACCCGCCGTGACCGAGGGCACAGCCGCAGCTTTTGTCAAGAGCTGACGGCTAATATGGCAAGCATGCGTATCAATGCCTTCTCCGATGTGTGCCTGCGGGCGCTGATGCTGCTCTCCGCGGCCCCGGACGGGGAATTGATGACCACCCAGGCCATCGCCGACGGCGTCGGAACGCCGTACAACCACGTCAGCAAGGCGGTGCTGAGGCTGCGCGGGCTCGGACTCCTCGAGGCGGTGCGCGGCCGCTCCGGCGGCGTGCGGATCAGCCCCGCCGGCCGGGCCGCGACGGTGGGCGGCGTGCTGCGCACACTGGATGCGCGCGAGGACCTGGTGGACTGCGAGTCCGCCCACGGCGACTGCCCGATGAACAACAACTGCGGACTGCGCGGGGCGCTGCGCCGGGCGCGCGAGGCTTTTTACCGCGAACTGGACTCCGTGGTGGTGTCCTCTCTGCCGCACCAGTCACAAATGGAGCCGGTGTTTGTGACCCTGCTCACCCGCCGCCCGGCCTGATCCGCACCATTTCGCCCATCTTTTCTACAGCGCGTAGAAACATGGATTTAAACCGGCATTTGCGGTGCTACTTTGATCTCGTAACGATTCCCTCAGCAAGGAGTAGCAATGCTCTCGGAGAAGTCCCGCCCCATCATCGAAGCCACCCTGCCCCTCGTCGGCGAGCGGCTCGGGAGCATCACCCCCAACTTCTACTCGCGGATGTTCGCCGCCCATCCGGAGCTGCTGGACGGCCTGTTCAGCCGCGCGAACCAGCGCAACGGCGAACAGCAGAAGGCCCTGGCCGGCTCGATCGCAGCCTTCGCCTCCGCACTGGTCGCCAGCCCGGACCTGGTGCCGGAGCAGATGCTCAGCCGAATTGCCAACAAGCACACCTCGCTGGGCATCACCGAGGACCAGTACCAGATCGTCTACAAGTACCTGTTCGAAGCGATTGCCGAAGAGCTGGCCGACGTGATCACGGCAGAAATCGCCGAAGCCTGGACCGAGGTCTACTGGCTGATGGCCGACGCCCTGATCAAGCTGGAGAAGGGCCTCTACGCGCGGCAGGCCAATGACCAGATGTGGGCCCCTTGGAAGGTCGTGGAGAAGAACCCGGCCGGCATCGGCTGCATGACCTTCGTGCTGGAACCGGCCGACGACACCCCCGCCACCGTTGCCGTCCCGGGCCAGTTCGTCTCGGTCAAGGTCACGCTGGCGGACGGGCTGCGCCAGGTCAGGCAGTACTCGCTCAGCTCCGACGTCGAATCCACCAGCCGCCGCGTTTTCACCACCAAGCGCGACGACGGCGGCGAGGTTTCCCCGGTGCTGCACAACGACGTGCAGGTGGGCGACGTGCTGGAGCTGTCCAACCCGTACGGCGACGTCACCTTGGACGACGGCGATGGGCCGCTGGTCTTCGCCACCGCCGGCATCGGCTGCACGCCGTCGGCGTCCGCGCTGCGGTTGCTGGCCGCGCAGGGTTCGGACCGCGAAGTCATCGTGCTGCACGCGGAGAAGAGCCTGGACGCCTGGGCCCTGCGCGAGCAGATGACCGAGGACGTGGAGAAACTGGACGGCGCCAACCTCCAGCTCTGGCTGGAAGAGCCGACCGAAGGCTTCAACGCGGGCTTCATGACCCTGCAGGATGTGGTGCTCCCGGCCGACGCCTCGGTCTACGTCTGCGGCCCGCTGCCGTTCATGAAGTCGATCCGCAGCCAGGCGATCGACGCCGGCATCCCGGCCACGAAGGTCCACTACGAGGTCTTCGGGCCTGATCTGTGGCTGGCTTCGGCCAACTAAGGCGCCTGCCGACGGATCAAGGCCGGCTACCTCGAAACGCATTCCGGGAGTTTCCTTTCCCCCTTCCTCCCGGGATGCGGCGGCTGAGATGCCGCACGCAGCCGGCGGCCCGGTGAAGTTCACCGGGCCGCCGGCTTTTTCGTGCCCGGCTTTGGCCGCAGTCGCCAGACCGCCGGCGTTTTCGTGCCCAGATGACGGCGGAGCGGCCAGACCGCCGGCATTTTCTTGCCCGGCTGAGGGCGGAGCGGCCAGGAGCCGCCCGCTTTTGTTCGGCTGCAGCCGCAGTGACCCGGTGCTCCCCTTGACTGTGCAGCGCTGCCCTTCAGCCGGCGCCACATTGGCCCCCGATGGCCCACCGCTGCTCATGCTCACCGGACTCGGCGCCCCCGCTCCCCACACCTTCAGCAGCTAAAGCACCAGGCAGCCTTCTTCTCGCTGCATGAATGTGGCGCCGGCTGTTCTCCCTTGGACCAGGCTGCGCCCACGCGACCAGTCATCGCGCACATCGAAGCCGTGGCACTCCGACCGACTGGCCGGTCTAGACCGGCTGGACAGCCATAGTCGTCGCGGGCATAAGCCGGCCAATGGGAGATGCCCTCCTTGGCCAGGGCACATAAAGGGCGGGACCCGGCGCAGCTGCGCCGGGTCCCGCCCTGGGGCCTGTGATGCAGGCCCGAATTCTTCCGCTTAGGCGAAGCGTGCCTGCAGTTGCTTCAGCTCGGCGGCCAGCTCGTCGGGCAGCGCGTCGCCGAAGCGGGCGTACCACTCCTCGATGCCCTTGAGCTCTTCCTTCCACTCGGCCGGATCCACCTTGACGGCTTCTTCCACCTGCTCCGGAGTCATGTCCAGACCGGTCAGGTCGATCGACTCGCCGGTCGGGATGTAGCCGATGGGGGTCTCCTTGGCGTCCGCGGTGCCCTCGATGCGTTCGATGGCCCACTTGAGCACGCGGGAGTTCTCGCCGAAGCCCGGCCAGGCGAAGCCGCCATCGGCCGTGCGGCGGAACCAGTTGACCAGGAAGACCTTGGGCAGGCGCGCCGGGTTGGCCTTGGCCTCGATGGTGCCCCAGTGCTTGAGGTAGTCGCCGGCGTTGTAGCCGATGAAGGGAAGCATGGCCATCGGGTCGCGGCGGACCACCCCGACGGCGCCGGACGCTGCCGCGGTGGTCTCCGAGGACAGTGTGGAGCCCATGAAGATGCCATTGGTCCAGGAGCGGGCCTGGGTAACCAGGGGGATGGTGGTCTTGCGGCGGCCGCCGAAGAGGATCGCGTGGATCTCCACGCCGTCCGGGCTGTAGTACTCCTGGGCCAGCATGTCGATCTGCGAGATCGGGGTGCAGAAGCGCGAGTTCGGGTGGGCGGCGGGACGGCCGGAATCCGGCGTCCAGTCGTTGCCCTCCCAGTCGGTCAGGTGAGCCGGCACTTCCTCGGTCATGCCCTCCCACCAGACACCGCCGTCGTCGGTCAATGCCACGTTGGTGAAGATGGAGTTGCCCTTGGCGATGGCGCGCATGGCGTTCGGGTTGGTGCCCCAGCCGGTTCCCGGGGCAACGCCGAACAGGCCGTACTCCGGGTTCACGCCGCGCAGCTCGCCCTCCTTGCCGATGCGCATCCAGTTGATGTCATCGCCGAGGGTCTCGGCCTTCCAGCCTTCGACGGTGGGATCCAGCAGCGCCAGGTTGGTCTTGCCGCAAGCAGAGGGGAAGGCGGCCGCAACGTTGTAGGCCTTGCCTTCCGGGCTGGTGAGCTTGAGGATGAGCATGTGCTCGGCCAGCCAGCCTTCGTCACGGGCGATCACGGAGGCGATGCGCAGGGCGTAGCATTTCTTGCCCAGCAGCGCGTTGCCGCCGTAGCCGGAGCCGTAGGACCAGATGGAGCGCTCTTCCGGGAAGTGCACAATCCACTTCTCCTCGTTGCACGGCCAGGCGACGTCCGCCTCGCCGGGCTCCAGCGGGGCGCCGACGGAATGCAGCGCGGGGACGAAGAACGCGTTCTCGGCCTCCATCTTGCGCAGCACGTCGGTGCCGATCCGGGCCATGATCCGCATGGAGGCGACCACGTAGGCGGAGTCGGTGATCTCCACGCCAAACTGCGGCTGCTCGGCATCCAGCGGACCCATGACGAACGGGATCACATACATGGTGCGTCCGCGCATGCTGCCGGCGAAGCGTTCCGTGAGGATCGTCTTCATCTCGGCGGGGTCCATCCAGTTGTTGGTGAACCCGGCATCGGCTTCGTTCTCGGAGCAGATGAAGGTCCGCTCTTCAACGCGGGCCACGTCCTTGGGGTCGGACGAACCGACGAATGAGTTCGGGAACAGCTCCGGGTTCAACCGCTGCAGCGTTCCGGCCTCGACCAAACCGTCGGTCAGACGTGCGTATTCCTCTTCGGAGCCGTCTACCCAATACACAGAGTCGGGCTGCGTCAGCTCGGAAACTTCGGCAACCCAGGCCAGAAGCTTTTCATGTGTAGTTGGGGCGTCCCCAAGTGTTTCCTCAAGAACCGGCTGACGCGTTGTATCGCCCATGACTCATCCCTTTCTTGGGCCAGTGGTGTGTATCGATGCTATGGGCCACCGGCTAGACCAGTCGGGGGCCCATCGACGCCCCTCGGCTGGGTCGAGTAGGATGAGCCCCGCGATTCCGGGGATTTTGGATGTGACCGTCGTCAAATATGTGATTAAGGTCATATAGACCGGTCTAGTTCATATGGCGTTCTCGCGGAATTGGTCGATCCTCAAGGCCCCTCAGGCCCGGAATTCCGGGCTGTGGCCGGCCTCGGGCCCTCGATTTGGCGACCGCCCGGTAAACACGCTACAGTTGTATCCGGCCGCGAGGCCAAGCGCCCATAGCTCAGCTGGATAGAGCGTCTGTCTACGGAACAGAAGGCCGGGGGTTCGAATCCCTCTGGGCGCACCAACTGATGCGGCCCGGTCACCGACCGGGCCGCATTTTTTCTGCCCTCTGGCTTCCGGTGTCTCTTCCGATGTCACACCAGATCGGCCTGCGGTGTCTTCCTAGCAACCCCGCTTCCGGGGAAGCGACAAGGAGGACCACATGGCACGCATCCCACTGGACCACGAGCCCAGCCTGTTCCTGCGGATCATGACCGGCTACAGCAAGCGCAAGTACGGCAAGGTGCTGGATCCCGGCCTGGCCATGATGCACAACCGCCGGGTGCTGTTCGCCTGGCTGCGGCACGAAACCGCCGTCGGCAAGTTCCGGTCCGTCCCGCCCACGCTGAGTGCGCTGGCCGTGATGGGCGCCTCCGCCGCGGTCGGGTGCAGTTGGTGCATGGACTTTGGCTACTGGGAGTACCACCACCAAGGCGTTGATCCGGCCAAACTTCGATCCGTTCCCGAGTGGCGCACGGCCAGCGTGTACAGCGCAGCGGAGCGCGACGTCCTTGAATATGCCGAGGCCATGACGGCCACGCCGCCGACCGTCACCGATGATCTTGTGGATAGGCTGAGGCAAAACCTGAGCCCGGCGCAGTTGGCCGAACTGACGTACCTGATTGGCGTGGAGAACCAGCGTTCCAGGGTGAATGCGGCCATGGGCCTGACCAGCCAGGGTTTCAAGGAGACCTGCAGCATTGGAGGCTGAAGTGACGACGACGGAGTCGAACCTCGACGTGTTCCAGCAGCACCGAGGGCTGCTCTTCGGCGCGGCCTACCGGCTGCTGGGCAGCGCGGCGGACGCCGAGGACGTAGTCCAGGAGGCCTGGCTGCGCTTTGCCGAGGTGCCCCTCGAGGAGGTCCGGGAGCCGCGCGCCTACCTGCTGCGAACCGTCACCAATCTGGCGCTGAACCAGATCCGGTCGCAACAGCGGCGCCGGGAAGAGTACGTGGGCCCGTGGCTGCCCGAACCGGTCAGCAGCCTGCCGGACACGGCGGCAGCCCCCGCCCCCGACGAGGCCGCCGTGCTGGCCGACGACGTCTCGCTGGCCATGCTGGTGGTCCTGGAACAGCTCTCACCGCTGGAGCGCGCCGCCTACATCCTGGGCGAGGTGTTCGGTTATCCGGCGCCGGAAATCGCCAACACGCTGGACCGTTCGCCGGCCGCGGTGCGGCAGCTGATGTCGCGTGCCCGGGCCCATGTGGCCAGCCGGCAGGCCAGAAACCAGGTGGATCCGGCCCTACACAAGCGCATCACCGAGCAGTTCCTGCGCGCGGCCAGCACCGGGGTGGTCGAGCCGCTGCTGGGACTGCTGGCACCCGACGTCGTCCTCACCAGCGACGGCGGCGGGCAGAAGTCGGCGGCGCTGCGGCCCATCCTGGGGGTGGAGAAGGTGCTGCGGTTCCTGCTCGGCGTCACCAGCAAGCCCGATACCCCGTTCCAACTGCACGTGGCCGAGGTCAACGGGCTGCCCGCGCTGGTCGCCGTCGGTGCGGACGGCGCGGTGGATACGGTGGCGAGCTTCAGGATCGACGGCGGCCTGGTCCGGGAAATCTATCTGGTCCGGAACCCGGATAAGCTGCGCCGCATCCACGTCTGACCGGCGCCAAGGCTCGCCGGGCATTCCTTGGCCGCCTACGCCGTAGCGCGGTGCCGGTACTTTCGGTGCGCCGCCTGCTTGCTGACGCCCAGGACGGCGGCGATGGCCTCCCAGCTGGTGCCTTGAGCACGCGCCCGGAGCACCCAGTAGTGCTCCCGTTGGTCGAGCTCCCGGAGCTGTTTTCTGATGGCCCCGAGTTGCTTCAGCGGTTCGCCGGCGCCTTCGGCCTGGTGAAGATCGGTCCGCGCATTCATGCCGTCAGCTTATGTTGACGCACAGCCGGCGTCAACGCTTGTTGACAAATCGAGTGTACGGATATGGCCCATATAACGTGCCGGGAAGGGCCAAATCGGTACAGTCGATGCCGGCGCCGCCCCGCCCGAACACTCGCGGCGCCGCCCCGCCCAGCCGTGGCCGAACACTCGCCGCCTCGGCCCGCCCGCCATTGGCTCAACGCCCAGCGGCGCATCCGCTCAGCGCAGCACTACGAAATTCGTGACCGCGGCGTCGCGTCCGTCCAGCTCGGCCCAGCTCTTGGCATGCTGGAGCACCGTCAGGCCCGACGTCGGGTAATGGGTGGCCATGTCCATCACGGCCTCCTCGTCCGACTCCACCGACGCCAGCCGCATCGCCAGATCCTGCACCGCGGGCATGTGCGCCACCACCAGCAGGGACGTGATCGTGTCCGGCAACTGGTTGATCTCGGACAGCACCCGCGCCCCCGGCGAGTCATACAGCTCGTCGGAAAGCATCGGCGTCGGCGCCTTCTCCCCCAGTTCGTTGCACACCCAGGTGCAGGTCTGCCGGGTGCGCAGTGCGGAGGAGCACAGGATGAAGTCGGGGATGGAGTCGTGCTCCACCAGCCAGCGTCCGATCAGCGGCGCCTCGTCGTGCCCGCGCTTGGCCAGCGGCCGTTCATGGTCCTCCACCCCCAGCGGCCACGCGGCCTTGGCGTGGCGCATGATCATCAGTTTCTTCAGGTGGTGGTCGTTCACACCCTGAGTTTAGTGGCACCCTTGCCACCGCTACTCCGCGGTGCAAGGCTCGGCACATGCCTGAGCAAACACTCGAAGCGGACGTTGTGGTGATTGGTGCCGGCGCGGTCGGCGAGAACGCGGCGGAGCGCACCGCCAACGGAGGACTCAAAACCCTTCTGGTGGAATCGCAACTGGTGGGCGGCGAATGCTCCTATTGGGCCTGCATGCCGTCCAAGGCACTGCTGCGTCCCGGCACGCTGCTGCAGGCCGCCCGCAGCGTCCAGGGCGCCGCCCAGGCCGTGACCGGCAGCCTGGACGCAGCCGCGGTGCTGGCCCGCCGGGATTCGTTCACCTCCAACTGGGACGACTCCGCTCAGGTGAAGTGGGTGGACGGTGCCGGCATCGAGTTGATCCGCGGCACCGCCACGCTCAGCGGCCCGCGGGAGGTGACGGTCACGGACGACGACGGTACGCAGACGCGCATCACCGCGCGCCACGCCGTCGTGCTGGCCACCGGATCCGCCCCGACGGTGCCGCCAGTGGAGGGCCTGGACGGGATCGATTTCTGGGGAACCCGCGAGGCCACTTCCGCCCGCGAGGTCCCGGAGAGCCTGCTGGTGCTCGGCGGCGGCGTCTCCGGCTGCGAATTGGCCCAGGCCTACGCCCGGCTGGGCACCGAGGTCACACTGGTGGCCCGCGGGGACTTGCTGGCGAAGTTTCCCGAACCGGCCCGGCGGCTGGTGGAAGCCGGCCTGCGCCGCGACGGGGTGCGGATCCGCCTGCGCACCGCCACCTCCCGTGCGGACGCGTACGACGGCGGTGTCACCCTTTCGCTGACTGCGGCTGGTTCGGACGGGGAGACGGGGACGGCGGACACCGTCACGGGAGCCAAGCTGCTGGTCTCCAGCGGCCGACATCCGGCCCTGTCCGGGCTGGGCCTCGAGGGGCTGGGACTGGATCCGAAGCATCTCGGCGTGGACGCCAGCGGCCGGGTCGCCGGCGTGGACGGCGGCTGGCTGTACGCGGTGGGCGATGCGGCCGGCAAGGCGCAGCTGACCCACCAGGGCAAATACCAAGCCCGGGCCACCGGAGAGGCGATCGCGGCCCGCGCCGCCGGCGAGCTGGACGGCGATCCGGAGCCGTGGAGCCGCTATGCCAGCACGGCCGACGACGCGGCGGTGCCCTCAGTGGTCTTCACCGATCCGGAGGTCGCGTTCGTCGGCCTGACCGAAACCCAGGCCAGGGACCGCGGGCTGAGCATCTCGACCACCGAGCTGCCCATCGCCGTCGCCGGCTCCTCGCTCTACGCCGACGGCTACCAGGGCTGGGCGCAGATGGTGGTGGACGAGGAACGCAAGGTCATTGTCGGCATGACCTTCGCCGGCCCGGGCGTCGGCGAACTGCTGCACGCGGCCACCATCGCCGTCGTCGGCCAGGTGCCGCTGGACCGCCTTTGGCACGCCGTCCCCTCCTACCCCACCATCAGCGAAGTCTGGCTCCGCCTCCTCGAAAAATACGGCCTCTAGCCGGGCTGGAGCGGATGGCTGCGCGGGGACAAGAAAGCACCCCGGCTCCCGAGGAAGGCGGGGGCCGGGGTGCGAAAAGGCGGGAAAACTAGATGGAGTACTCCGGCGCAGCCCAGACAACCACTTCCGGGTGCTCGTAGAACCGGTAGCCCTGGCCGCGCACGGTGCGCACGGTGTTGGCCAAGCGCCCCAGCTTCGACCGAAGCCGGCGGATGTGCACGTCGATGGTGCGTTCGTTCGGAACTTCCTCGGCGTTCTTCCACAGACCGGAGAGCAGCTCCTCGCGGCCCACGGTGCGGGTGGCGTTCTCCACCAGGTAGTTGAGCAGCTCGAATTCCTTGAACGTCAGGTTCAGGGTCTCGCCGTCCAGGTGCACCTCGCGGCGGGACAGGTCGATCAGCACCCCGCTGGGCCGGCTGGCGTGCGAAGCCTGCTGCGGCTGGCGCTGGATCTCCACCGCCGGCGTGCGCGGACGGCGACTGACGGTGGGATCGCCGAGTGCCTGGCGGACCACGTCGATGTTTTCGCCCGGCGCGTCGGCCGGGGCCAAAGCTACGGCCCCGTGGGTCTGGGCGTCCGCGGCCAGCGACTGCACATAGGCGCGGACCTGCGCGGCCAGCTTGCTCAGCGAGGTGCCCTGGGCAGCGGCGGCTTCCTCGTCGAGGCCCACGTAGAGCACAAACCCGCGGGCAACCGTGTCGTTGGAGACCGCCTGCGGGCCCGGAATTCCATTGGGGGTGACCACAGGAGTCGGCGCCGTGGTCGGATTGGCTGCACCGGCGTCGTACTGGCCCGGAACCGCACGCAGCACACGGTAGGGCTGCTCCCCCTGGTGCGGCTGCCCGGCGAACTGCTGGTGCGTTCCGGCGGCCTGACGCTGGGCGGCGGCCGCACGGTTCTGTGCGTTGCGGACGGAGATGTGGACGTATCCGGATGAAACTGACATTGAGAACCTCATGTGTGAATGGCCGTCATCGCGGCGCGAATGCATGGCATGCCCGCACGGGATGTGTTTCTGGCGCCCGCCATTGGACAGTTGGATTGCCTGGATAACTCTGGGGGTGGTGAGTTAGGCCTGCATTCGGCAACAGTCCATCAGTCCGCCAGGAGACACCCCGTAACTGAAGGCTGCGGCTGCAGATGCTGTTGCGTTGTTGTTCACAACCATGAGTTTCCTCGTAACAAAGCTTACGTGCAAGTAATATAAGCCTGCTTATCTCACATACTGAGACGAACCGGCTCTTTTGTGCGAGGGATCACACAAATCACGGTGAATAAATATCAATCCAAAGTGATCGCTTCAGGCTTTTGCCGCATAAATATTCACGCTTGCGGCCCTAGGGCACCCAGGAAGGCGGGCTAGGACGAAAAGGCTTTCCTTTGCAAGGTGTCCAAAATGTGGACACATCTCGACTGACTGGTCGCCGGTGCGGCCGGCCTGGGCTGCAGCGCCGCCGCGGCGGTCGCGGCGGTCGCGGCGGTCGCGCGGCCGAGGTCAGCGAGTCGGGGGTCACCGAGTCCGAGGTCAGCCGGTCGGGGATCAGCGAGCCGGGATCAGCCGGCCACGCCGTAGAGCCGGTCGCCGGCGTCGCCGAGTCCGGGCACGATGTACGCCTTCTCGTTCAGCCTCTCGTCGATGGAGGCCACCACGATGGAGACGTTGGTGTCCTCCAGTTCATCGCGCAGCGCCTGCAGCCCTTCGGGCGCGGCGAGCAGGCAGATGCAGGTCACGTCGGCGGCGCCCCGGGCGAAAAGGAACTTGATGGCTTCGCGCAACGTGCCGCCGGTGGCCAGCATCGGATCCAGCACGAACACCTGGCGTCCGCTAAGGTCGGCCGGCAGCCGTTCGGCGTAGGTGATCACGTCCAGGGTTTCCTCGTTGCGGGCCATGCCCAGGAACCCGACTTCGGCCGTCGGCACCAGCTTGGTCATGCCCTCGAGCATGCCAAGGCCGGCGCGCAGGATCGGCACCACCAGCGGGGTCGGCTTGGTAAACGCGGTGCCGATGGTCCGGGTCACCGGTGTCTCGATCTCCACCGGCTCGGTGCGGACTTCGCGGGTTGCCTCGTAGGCAAGCAGGGTCACCAGCTCCTCGGTGAGCTGGCGGAAGACGGGCGACGGAGTGGTCTTGTCGCGGAGAACAGTGAGTTTGTGGGCAACAAGAGGATGGTCCACTTCGAGTACGCGCATCACACAAAACTACCGGCAGCCGGATAGCAGGGACAAACATCGGGCCTGCCAGAATGGTGCCATGGGCCCGATTGATCCGCAGCACCGCCACTGGATGGGCCTTGCCCTGGACCAGGCCCGCCTGGCGCTGGACACCTTCGATGTCCCGATCGGCGCGGTGGTGGTGGGGCCCGACGGCGAGGTGCTGGGTTCCGGACGCAACGAACGGGAGGCGCTCCACGACCCCACCGGCCATGCCGAGATGGTGGCCATCCGAGAGGCAGCGCGAAAGCTCGGAACGTGGCGGCTGGACGGCTGCACCCTGGTGGTCACTCTGGAGCCGTGCGCAATGTGCGCCGGCGCCATTGTGCTGGCCCGGATCCCCACGGTGGTCTTCGGCGCCTGGGACGAAAAGGCCGGCGCCGCCGGCAGCGTCTTCGACATCCTGAGGGAACGGCGGTTGAACCACTGGGTGGAGGTCTATCCCGAGGTCCTGGCCGACGAGTCGGCCGCCATGCTGCGCGGCTTTTTTGCGGGCCACCGCGGTGACTCCCCACACTGACGCAGGCCTCCCGCCGGGCCGTTTTGGGGCTCAGGGCCAACACCGGGTAAAGTTGACGCGTTGGTGACGTGTCCGAGCGGCCGAAGGTGCAACACTCGAAATGTTGTTTGGTGTAACAGCCAACGTGGGTTCAAATCCCACCGTCACCGCCAACTGAGAAGGCCCCGGTTCCCTTGTATACAAAGGGAACCGGGGCCTTCTGCCTGTGCGAGGGTTCCGCTCTTGGCAAAGAATTGGCAAAACTTTCCATCCCTGCCGCTCCGGCAGTCAATCGGATCCTTCGCCCATGACAGCGAGGGAAAGCGCACGCCCCAGACCGTTCCCCTGTTCCAGGAGGGCACACCGCAGCGTGACCGACTCCAGCACCGCTTTGGCGGTAGATGCGTGCCGCACCTTGCCATCCGTTTCCAAGGCACAGAGAAGGACGGGCACCAGCCCATCCCGTTCCTGCGCCGGCTACTGGGCCGGCTATGAGGCATCGTTGACAGGCAATACAGATAAAACGATGATTGCGACATGATCAGCCAGCGAGTCGCACCTCTCCGTGTTCTCCTCGGAGCACTTGCCCTGGGGGCACTGCTCGCCCAAGTCATGATTGTTCCGAGTACCGCGGCTGAGTACGCCGAGGCCTACCCCGAGGTTGCGTATCTGGCAGCCCCTTACGTCAGTGCAATCGTGGTTGCAATCGGCGGATTTGAGGTGGCTTTGCTGGCAGCGTGGCAACTACTTTCGGCCGCAGCGGCCGGCGGAGCCTCGCCACGTCGCGCAAAGCGATGGGCTAATGTCCTGGCAGCTTCCCTAAGTTTCATGGCGGTGATCTTCGCGGGTGTTTGTGTACACGCAGGATCATTCGCAGCTGTCGGCGGGCCAGCGATGCTATTCGGGATTCTGGCCTCTCTCGCGCTTGTACCCGTCGCGTTCGTTCTCAGAAAAAAGGCCGTGGATTTCGTGCTGGGAGATGATGTCGACGGCCCTGTAGCTCAGCGGGGCGAGTACCCGTTCACCCCACCGCACAGCGAAGGACGAGCCTAAGCCCGTCCCATTCCTGCTCCGGCTGCTGGGACGCCGGGTAGGTGTCGTTCACCTGATCAGGCTTCCGCCCTTACCCCTTGCTTCGCCTGAACATCGCCCAAATGCCCTGCGCGATAACGAACAGCACCAGCGCAGCGCCCCAGGGCGGCTTGTCCCATAAAACCGAGAGTGACTCCAATCCGGAGCGCGCAGAGGGCCGGATGTCGTCATTGGCCTCATCAATCCCACCGAATACCGAGCCAGGAGAAAAATGCCTGAGGGCTATTCCGGTCCTTGGCTAGAGGGGTTCCTCTCCGAACAAACGAGCCATTCCGACGCTTTGGCCGTCGTGGAATCGGGCATAAAGCACAAATCTTCGTCCGTCCGCCTTGTTATTGGCCCAGTCGAGGGCTTCATGAACGTCACGCACGCCGGAGAGCATCCATTCGTCGCTTCCGTCAGCCACCACCCGGCCACCTCAATCCTTGATAGGCCCCCCAAAAAATCAGCCCGGTAATCAGGGTTAGCTTCAAGGGATGACTCAGGTCTGGCGCTGGCTGTCCGGGGCGTTGTGTTGGTTGACTGTCGTCAAGGAGTCGGTCGGGTCGTTGATCGGAGGCCCTGGGCAAGGGCCACGATCATGCGGTCAGCTCGCCAGGCGCCCATTTCGGCCAGTTCGGAGTACCGATGAGTGCTCCGTGCTGGTAAGTCGCGCACAACCGGAACGGAGTGCGTGCACTGCTGTTGTCGAACACCTCGGCGACGTCCGCAATCCGGATCGCCGAGCCGATGTACTGCCACAGCCGCTCGTAGCGATCGCGAATCTTCTTTTCAGGCACAGCATGGCCGCCGCGGCGCACTCGTTCAAGTACGCGCTGGACGGTGAGCTCGACGGGGACCATGATCACATGCAGGTGCACGAGGTAGCCGGCATCCGCGGCGTCCGAGACGAGCTGAACCTTGCTCGGGTGCGAGAACACCGTCTCTGAGATGAAAGAATCCTCCGCAGCGATCAGGTCGCGGCGTTGCGCCTCTGCGATCTGCGCGGCCTCGTAAGCATGTTCGGCCTGTGCATCGGGCCACCGCGAGGCCGCGATTTCGTCGGCGTTGATAAACGGAAGGTGTGTGGCGGGCGCCAGCACGTCACGGACGTAGCTGGACTTTCCGGCGCCGTTAGGCCCTGCAAGCAGATGCAGCAGGGGCATCAGCCGCGTGCCTGGCGCACGACGACGTTGCCTTCTTCGTCGAGCTCCGAGTAGGACTCTCCGGCTGCGTTGAACGCAGCTTCGTAGGTCAGCCCATTGCGCAGAGCCGTCACGCGCTCAGCCCATTCCTCGCGGACGATCGCCTGCTCCTGCTCGCCGAGCGAGTCATAGGAGCCGGCGCCGGCGAGGACTTGGGCAATCGCGCGGTGGTTCACCCGCGGTGACATCTCCAGTTCGCGGCCGATGCGCGCCCAGTGCGCGATCTGCTGCGGCACCGTGCGCGAGGCGACATGCGCAGCCGCGACGGCGGACTCGTACACGTCCGCGGGGAGGCGGGTCGGCTGGCTGGTCCTGGTCATAGCCCCATGGTAGCACCGTGCTACCGGTTCGACATGCCCGATCGCGACACTAACACCCTCCCGTGGGCAGGCGGCCGACCGGGGGTTCATTACTTCACCGCCTACAACATAACGGACATTGTGTTGTGGATATATGATCCGTCCCAGAAGTCGATTACCACCCGGAATCTGGTCACCTTGACACTCGGGCATAGCTGCCCGATTTACCTTGAGAACCAACTCGTCACACAGGTTCTACGCCTTCCGGCGACTCTGTCCATAGATACGTGGTCAGACCTGGTTGGACGCAGAGCTTCATGCACTTCTCACCACAAAGAGGACGTTCATCGAGTACGCCGGGGGTGGACACTTCTTCTTACCTCGGCACGCTGATGCAGTCCGCCTCCTGGCGTGATGCCGGGCGCGATATTGGCACGGTCCCGGTCAACGCGTCAACGGCGGCGACTGACTGCACCGGCCCGAACCCGGAGAACACGTTCGGCGCCGCGGAGCATCGCGCCCGTGGCCGCCGCTATTCCCTGAGAGGGCGCGTCCGGGCGCTTATGGCCCGTGCAGGCGATGCGCCCGCATATGGGACCATGGGAGCCATGAGCCGGTCTTCGCCAGACTCCCGGCCGGTCCCGAACCGGTTGCTCGGGTCCGTGTCCCACCATGCCCGCGAGGACGTCCCCTACGCTTTGCGCATCGCCGCCGCCTGGGCCTGGCGCGCCGGCCTGGTAATCGCTGTGTCCGGGCTGCTGGTCTGGATGCTCAGCTACGTCTCGCTGCTGATCATTGCGCTGATGGTCGCCACGCTGCTTTCGGCGCTGCTGGGCCCGGTGGTCCGGTTCCTGCGTGAGGCCAAAGTGCCGCGCGGTCTGGCCGTGGCGATCACCATCCTGTCCTTCCTAGGCGTGGTCGGCGGGGCGCTGTCACTGGTCAGCCAGCAGCTGGTGGTCGGCTTTACCGCCCTGTGGGACCAGGTGCTCAAAGGCGTACTGCAGATCCAGACCTGGCTGACCGACGGGCCGCTGCACCTGACCACCGCACAGCTGGACAACTATGTAGCCGATGGCCTGCACCAGCTGCAGAACAACAGCAGCGCCGTCTTTTCCAGTGCCCTCAGTGTCGGCTCCACCGCAAGCCACCTGCTGGCAGGCCTGCTGCTGACCATCTTCGCGCTGATCTTCTTTCTGCTCGAGGGCAGCCGGATCTGGGCCTTCCTGGTCCGCCTGCTGCCGCGCAAGGCCCGGCAGGCCGCCGACGGAGCCGGCCGCAAGGGCTGGACCTCGATGGTGCAGTACATCAGGGTCCAGATGATCGTGGCCTTCATTGACGCGGTCGGCATCGGCGCCGGCGCCGCCATCATCGGTGTGCCGCTGGCTCTGCCGCTGGGCGTGCTGGTCTTCCTCGGCTCGTTCATCCCGATTATTGGCGCCCTGGCCACCGGCTCCGTCGCAGTGCTGCTGGCCCTGGTGGCCAACGGGTGGGCCACCGCGCTGATCATGCTGGTGATCGTGCTGGCCGTCCATCAGCTGGAAGGACACGTGATGCAGCCGCTGATCATGGGCAAGGCCGTGGCCCTGCACCCCCTCGCCGTGGTGCTGGCCGTCGCCGGCGGCACGATGGTCGCCGGCATCCCGGGCGCCCTGTTCTCTGTGCCGGCTCTGGCCATGCTTAACTCAGCGGCCCGCTACATCGCATCCCGGGCCTGGGAAACGGATCCCTCACCCGTGCCCGCCCGTCCCGGCCGCCCGCCGCGGCCGGACTCCAGGCCACCGGCGTCCGCCCGAGCGTAGCCAGCCCTGTCGCGGCGGATGGGACGCCGAAACGTCCGAACATGAGAGGAGCCAACCGCTAACACCTGTGCGTATCTGGCGGCCACCTCCGGCGATACTTTCGGGGCCCGGGCGACGAGCTGAATAACCGCCAGGAGTCCGCCGCCACCGGTGCATCACACGATGCCGTGCCCATGCCAACGCTGACCTGCTGCGACTGATCAAGAGCGTCGCCTCCCCTAAGCGACTCATCTAAACGTTCGGCTCGGACCAGCCTGGCTTACTCAACGCTCCGCGGCGCGGCCGGGTGCGACGACTCATGGAAGCCACCATCGCGGTGAGCCAGCAGCACCCGGCCCTAGGTTACCGATTCCTCCAAGATGTCCACTACAGTTACCGGATGCCCTTCCGCGGCAGTGCAAAGGCCACCCGTCCCGCTGCCTGAAATCCGCGAAGCAGCCTAATCTGAGCGGACCGTCTGGTCCGAGAAGCGGAGGATCCGTGCTTGCACTGAGCGTTCCTTAACCTCCGGGGCCTTGGACTGGACAATGTTGGCCGATCCGGTGTCCCTGCTGCCGGCCTTGGGCGGCTGGGTGCTGGCCGCGGTTGCTGCCATGGTCTTCATCGAGTCCGGAGTCCTGTTCCCCTTCTTGCCCGGGGATTCGCTGATCTTCACCGCCGGCCTGTTGCATGCGCAGCTGGGCCTGGCCCTGCCCCTGCTCATCGCGGTCATCGTCGCCGCCGCGGCCTTGGGCGACCAAGTAGGGTACTGGCTGGGACGGCGGTTCGGGCGCCGGCTGTTCCGCCCCAGTGCCCGGGTGCTGAAGACGGATTACCTGCACCGGGCCGAGGCCTTCTTCGACCGGCACGGCGGCAAGGCCCTGGTGCTGGCCCGGTTCGTGCCCATCGTGCGCACCTTCGTGCCGCTGGCCGCCGGGGCGGCCGGTTATACCTATCGAAAGTTCCTGCTCTGGAACATCGCCGGGGCACTGCTCTGGGGTGGCGGCATGACGCTGGCCGGTTCCATGCTGGGCCAGGTGCCGTTCGTTGCCGGCCACGTGGACCTGCTCGCGATACTCATTGTCGCCGTCTCTCTGCTGCCCGTCGGAGCCGCACTGCTGCGGCACCGGCGCGCGGGCGGAAGCGGACCGGCCGGTCAGGATCAGGTGCAGGAGCCGACTGCCGGCACCTGAAGACCCACCGGCCGCGAACACCCCGCCGGGGTGCAGGAAAGCTTCACAGGCCACCCAGCCCGGTAGGCACCCGGACCCGCCCGGTCCCTGCACTTCCCATAAGCCGGCCCTCCACAGCGGCATAGACGAGCGAAAGCCTATGCACGAGCGTGGATAACCCGTGGGCGAGTCAAATCCCTGTTCGCCAGGGCTCCCCCTTGTCCCATTGAGCATGCTTCATTGAGAAGCCTGGCCGGACATACTCACGGTTTTCGGCGATAGACGGCTGGGCTTTAGCAGTCGCGGTATGACGACTTCGGCCACGCTGATCAGCGCGGAAAGCAGCAGTAGTGCCTATGGCGCAGGGGAAATACGTGGAATGCCCAGGACCGTCGTCGAAGCGGTAGCCAACCCTGTAACAGGAATAGATGAGGCCACCCTCAAATTTGTCTTTGAATTCCTCAGCGAATGACGCCGCTTCGTCTTCGGTGGCAAAAACTCCTACAACGGTGTTGTGCGGCGACTCGTCATGCTGAACAATCCAAACCACGGACTCCATACACTCAATATAAAATTTCCAACACCTATAAGACGAACCGTTCCATAAGCCGGCCCCTCACCGCGACTCTAGAACTTGAGAACTTATGCAGTGGCCTGAATGGCTGCTGGCGGCATCGCTCCACGCCCTCTCAGCCTTCGCAGAGCTGGTATGCTCCCGCGAGACGCGTTCGGACTACTCGCGTTTATCGGCTTTAGACAGCTGGGCTGACTCTCGAAGGGTGGCCATGTCGCGCCCAAGTTCCCATTTGCCTACGCGCTCAGCCCTGGAGAGTTACTTCTTCTCGCTGGCACTGTCGATCGTCGTGACCAGGAACCTCGAGCCCCTGCTGGATCATGCCCGCAAGCACGGCATCCGACTCGGCTTGGAAAATGTTCCCTACGGTTTCCTTCAAACCCCCACGGAAATCATCGACCAGATAAAGCAGTACAACGATCCCCACCTCGGCCTCACGATCGACGCGGCAAACCTACACTTCCACGGCGCCCGCATAAGAGAGGAATTAGCCGCAGCCCAAGACTTCATCCTGATCACGCACATCAGCGATACGACAACAAAAAAGTTTACCCATGCACACCTCGGGCAGGGCGATATGAACTTGCAAGAGTTCGGGAAAACGCTATTTTAACCTCGGGTACGAAGGAGACACAGTCTTCGAACTAGTTACCCCGGGAGTCGACTAGAAGCGATGGGAGGACGACTTCAAACGACTCCGAGCCCACGGCTGGAACTAACGCCGATAACGGCGCATATGACGCTAAGCCATGGGAGGCGCCCGACGGATCAAGGCCGCCCGCTTTGGGCCCTCGCGGACAGAATCGTCACGATAGACGGGGTGCTGACCTGCTCCCCCACTTTGCCGCCGCATTCCACCCCTTCACCGAGACAACCCAGCCCAAACTACCGATGTCGCGGTGACTTGATAGCTTAAACGGGCTTCATCTGCTGCCGGCGAGAAATCAGCGCTGCGCCTGCGATCGCGAAGCCTGCCGTCAGGATGATGCAGGACAGCCAGAGGGCGAAGCCGAGCTGATCATGAAGGGCCATCCGGGGTATCCGCCGTTCCGGTACAGCGATGACGCCGATGAACGCTCCAAGGATGCCGAAGTAGCTGCCTGTCATGAAGGACCGGTGCGAATGAATACGGCCCGTGCGGGCAGCCCAAAGACCGATGCTCACAGTGCAGAACGTGACGAGGGACAATCCGTGGAGCCAGTTGAAGCCCCCGTCGATCGTGCGGATCCCGAACGACGTCAGGATGACGGTATACATCGCAACTACCCAGATCCGGCCGATAACCCGGTGGACCGACCCACCCTTGACGCGGCGGAGGATTTGGACCGCACCAAAGAGGATGGAGTAGGCCGCCGCAATGGCATGTACGGCAATAAGGACGGTCCATTCGGCATGCATTGCAGCATCCTAATCTAAAGTTCAACCTTCTCTTTCGCAGATAGCGTCGACGATAAATGTCCCATAGGTATGTCCCCTGTTTATTGATGACGGGCCCGGCGAGCCAGCGTCCCTGTTTGCGCGGGGTTTTTCGCCGGGAGCGGTCCGGGCGGCCGCAGGGCAATACCGTCGGCGAGGCCGATAACGGCCGGCATATACAAAGGCTGGCGGCCGGACGTTGCGAAGCTATAACTTCCTCATGGTGGGCAGCAGCCCCAGCGTCCTGTGCACGTCGTCTTCCCGTCCTCATCTTTGGGATGCCTCTACATAACGTCGAAGCATCCCGAGGGCTGCTGTTCTGAAGATCGCCCATCCGCCGGTGTGTGGAGGATGCTGCCCTTCCAGGGTGGAATAGCCGCCGGGTGCTATACGTTTTACCGGAGTCAGTCAACGCTCAAGAAAAGAGAATTAGGCCAAGTGGCAACCGATTACGACGAGGTCCGGTCCGACGTCAAGGAATCCCAGCAGAACTCCCTGCAGGCGTTAAAGTCAGCAAACGCACCGGATGCCCGCAGCGTCGTCTTGGAGCTGGATGAGGCCGACGGCCTGGACGGAGCCGGTGTTCCCGGCGGCGAGTTCATCGCCGAGGAGCTGACCGTTCAGGTCATCCCGCAGGCCGAGGACGAGTTCACATGCAACTCGTGCTTTATGGTCCGCCACCGGTCCCAGATTGCCCGGCAGCAGGACAGTCACGCATACTGCACCGACTGCGACGGCTAAACGGCCGTTCCGACTGGTTCCTGCCGGGGGCCGCACTCCTGCTGAGTATCCGGCTCTTACCTCAGTGGCGGGCCATGCTCTCCGCGTCGACGTGGGGGCCGGCGCCGGCCAGCGCCAGTAACCGTCCGATGCCGGTGCCGGCGGCTTCGTTGATGATTCCCGGCAGCAGGATCTGCCACATGTGGCTGATCCTTTCCAAGACATCGGACCTGTCTGTCATCACCGCAGATACCAGTTGGACGCCGGTGAAGCATGCCACCACCAGCCGTGCCAAGGCATCGGGGTCGGTTCCGGGCCGGAGCTGGCCCAAGGCTGCCGCCTTCGCCGACAGGGACTCCAGGACTTTGATCCAGTCACTGTAGGGTTCCTGGGCCCGGTGGCCGAAAGAGGAGGCCTCGAAGGTGAGGCGGATGCCTGCCCTGACCATCGGGTCACCGGCCAGCCGCGAACCGAACTCCCGGCACATGATGATCATCGCGTCCAGCGGCGGATGGTCCTGCTGCAGGACAACGAGGGCGTCCTCGGTAACGATCCGGTGCTGGGCGGCCATGACCGCTGTTGCCAGCTCTTCCTTCGACCGGAATCGGCCCTCGATATCCATGACCGTCGCCCCGGCCCGTCGGGCGATGTCCCTCAGGTCCGTGCGGGTGTATCCGCGCTCTCCGAAAACGTCGGCGGCTGCGTCTATGAGCGAGGCCCGCAGGACTCGTTCGCTTTCCTGGACCGACAAGAGTCCACCATCCCTCTGCACGATCATCCGATCTCCTGTTCCGGCCCCGCCCCGAGAGTGGCCGGCGTATGGGCATGATTCTCTTTCCGTATTGCGCAGCAGCCTGCTGCGCAATTCAACATCAGTGACTCCATGGCCCGCCCTTGATTCGTCTTTTAGGACAGGCGCCGGACGTATCCCAGGCGGTACTGGACATAGATCGGCAGGGCCAGCTGGATATGGACCGTCCCGACCGGCTCGTCCAGCAAGTCGTTAATCGAGGTCTGCCCTTCCAGCTCGACGGCGCGACTCTTCTCCATGAACCGACCCTACGGGCCGCCGGAGCAACCCAATCCAAGACACGCAATGCTCCCCCTGAATCCAAAGAAAGGTGACGGCGTCTGCCTGAAGTCTAAACAGCTGGGGCCCTGACACGACGAACGCCCCGCACCTGCGGTCCACAATTCGTTCGACGCCGGCGCCCGGGGCCTTCTGGGCCGGCTGAGGAAGCGACGGGGAGGAAAGCGCAAGCCCGCCTTCCCACCTCCGGCTCCCGTTCGGATGGCAGCTGCCGTGCGCAGTTCCCGTGTGGCCAGTGGTGGGATTCGGGCTGTGATTAGTTTGGTTTGCTGGTAGGGATGGCTTGAATCCGGGCCGGTTCTGGGCGATGATCGAAGCATGAGTCAGACCGCTTCCCCCGGAATCCACGCCTACCGCGATTCGGTGAACCTCGAGATCGCACCGCTGGTCGCGGAACTGCGCGAGATGCTGGGCGCCAAGCTCGTGGCCTATCTGGGCGGGGTCCAGGAGACCAGGGCGGTGCGGCAGTGGGCCGAGGGCAGCCGGAACATGCCGGCCGAAACCGAGGCGCACCTGCGGCTGGCCTATCACGTAGCCGGGATCATCGCCGAAAGCAACGGTCACCGCGTCATGCAGTCCTGGTTCCAGGGGATGAACCCCCAGCTCGAAGACCGCGCCCCGGCAAGGCAGATCCGGGAGATGCACCCGAACCAGATCGGTGCAGAAGTACTGGCCGCCGCGCGCGCCTTCGCCAGACGCGGATGAAGTTCGCCAACCTCAACCGGCGGGTATGGCGCGTCGGTTTTCCACGCTTAGGGTGCGTCTCCCAAATTGTCCGTGGGTTTGTTCGGGATTTGTTTCATTGCCGCGCGCGATCTTCCCACGACCGGGTGGCGGGCACGCCTGCGACTTAGGTCATGGATCCTTGCCGGGCGTCGGGCGGTGTGCATGAAACAATGATCGCCATGTCTCGATCGATGGCTCTGATCGCGCAGGTCGCGGCGGTCGTGATCTGGTCGACCACCTTCGTCGTGTCGTCGGACGCGTTGACCGGAGTCTCTCCAGCCCTCTTGACCGTCATGCGGTTCGCCCTCGCTGCCGCTCTGCTCGTGCCACTCGCGTCGGCGAGGCGGGGTCTGCTCCGCGCGCTTGCGACATTCACAGCGGCGATGCTGGGGTTGACCGGGGTTGCCGCCTACTACGGACTCCAGAATCTGGGGCTTCTGTCCACAACCGCAGGCACGGCAGCACTCCTGCAGGCCGTCATCCCCGTCGCCGCAGCGGTGCTCTCGTTCGTCCTGCTTCGCGAGCGGCCGGAGATCGGTTCGATAGTGGGTTTGGCGTTGGCGACGGTCGGCGTCGTCGTTGCTTCGAACACTGGAGCAACGTTTAACGTCGGTGCCCTCCTCATCACTGCGGGGGCGGTCGCATATGCCGTCTACACGGTCGTGCTCCGACAGCTCGAGGCTCCGCGCCCGAAGCAGCCTGGCCGAATGACGACCGACCCCGGCGTTATCGCGGCGGCCACGGCCATCTGGGGTCTGGTGTTCCTCCTGCCGTGGCAGATCTGGGAGATGGCAGTGGGCCAGTCGCGTCTGGTACTGAGCGCACCAGTCATCCTCTCGACCCTCTACCTCGGGCTGTTCGCTTCCGGGGCGACGCTCCTGCTGTGGACTTACGGTGCCCGTCACACGCCCGCCTTCACGTCCGGCATCCTCACTGCCGCCATCCCGGCACTCGGATACGGATTCGCCTTGGTTGCGGGCGAAGAGCCAACCTGGAACAAGACGGTCGGCGGCATGCTCGCGCTTCTCGGGGTGGGCGTGGCGATCGCAAGGAGTCGCAGCACGGCACGGGCCGCGGCGACCGTGCCAGATGCCCGAACCCTCGGCTGACCCGCTCGGCGGTGTTGGTCAGGACGTGGTTGCTTTCAGCCAGAGTGTGATCGCTCCGAGAACGACGCCGCCACGCTAGGTGAGTGCGAGCTTGTCTTACCGGGTGGCGAGGCCGCGCCGCTGCGTGATCTCGTTGAAGCCTCGCTCGACGACGTTGCGACCTTTCCCTGTCGGAATCCGGGAAAGGATGGGGACCAGAGTTGGCATGACCCGTTTAACCCGTGTCCCTCTGGCAAACTGATTTCGGTGCCCGCTCCAAGCAGCGCCCCGGCGTTCCCCCCAACTGCCGGTGCGGCGCCGAAGGCACCCAGCGAGAGGAACAGTCCCGCATCCCCCAACCGCGGGACTGTTCCCTCTCCTTTCTGCAACCGAGCCGTGCAAGGATTGCCGAGTCCGCGCAGCGTCTCCACGATCCGGTCGGTCAGCCGTTGCTCCATATCCCGTTCGGCGACTTCACCGGACAGACCAAGGAATTCAGAGTTGTACGGGTCTTTCGCTGCCTGTTGTACCAGCTCCGGTCCGGGCGCGGGCAGCAGGTCGGCGAAATTCGACGCCGCGGAGCCGGTGCGTTCCTTGGTTTGGCTCATGATTATGTTCATCAGCACGTTCCGGGACCATCCGTGCTCCACCGCTCCCGCAGCGTACCAGTCCCGTTCCGGGCCGGTCTCGGTCTTATCCAAAAGGGTGCGGATATGACCCCAGGGCAATTGCGCCACAGCTTGTGGCACATCTGCCTCACTCCCCCCCAGGCCTCGGCCATGGTCCGCATGTACTGCAGGTTGCGCTGGGAGAAGCCCTTCCTCTCCGGAAACTCGGTCCGCAGGTCTTCGGCCAGCCGCGCGATGACGCCGCTGCCCCGGCCTTCGGCATCCTGGCGTTGCAGGATGTCCCGCCCGATCGACCAGTACAGCCCGATCAACTGGGAATTGACCGTCCGCACCGCTTGTGCCCGGGTCCCGCGCACCCGCTCCTTCAGAACCTTCAGAACCTTCAGAACCTTCAAAAGATCCTGGTAGTTCCTCGGGCAGGGCAATCTCACGGCTGGCCATGGCCATCACTCTGTCTCCGGCCGCACCCGCATTCCGTGCGGGTTCAGCGATTCCGGATCCAGCTCCGGCCTCGCACCTGACGGAGTCCGTTACTCGGAGCCGTACGCATTCCTTCGCATCGATGGCCGAACGGCCAGTGGCATCCGCCCGCAGCTCGCCGGTTCGGGCTGGCGACGAGGCGCCGGTCCCCTTTCCGGCCTGACACTTTCGCCTACCGCGTACCCAATCCGATGAGGTCAGCAGCAGGTGCTGGCCGCAGGAACTACGGCTGTTTTTTCGGCGCAGCAGGCCTGCGCTTCGCCGGTTGGGTTAGCGGAGAATGTTTGACTGTCGGCCAGGACGGTGTAGATCTCCCACTGTTCGCCGTTGGGGGTGTTCTGGACCCAGAATTTGTCCTGCTTGGCGTAGCAGCAGGTGGTTTCGCGCTCATCGGTGGTGGCGAAGCCGTCTTCCGCCAGCCGCTCCTGTTCGGCATTAACGGCGTTGGTGTCCTCGACTTCCACGCCGAGATGGTTGAGCGAACCTCCCTTGCCGGGGTTCTCGATGAGCACGAGTTTCAGCGGCGGCTGGGCCACGGCGAAGTTCGCGTAGCCGGGCCGACGCTTGGCCGGCCCTGTGTCGAACAGCCGGGAGTAGAACGCGACGGACTCTTCAAGGTCGTCGACGTTGAGGGCGAGCTGCAAACGGGACATGGTGGCCTTCTTAAGAGATAGATGGTTGTCTATGTATGGCAGGTTGCCACCAGACATAGATGTCTGTCAATATTGACGGGTGTCTAAATCTGTCTTGGAACTGACCCCCGTGGAGACGGTGGCCTGCTGCTCTCCCATGGCCCGGGAGCCGATGAGTGGCGACCAGGCCGTGCAGGTGGCTCCGCTGTTGAAGGCGATGGCGGATCCGGTGCGGCTGCAACTGCTATCCCTCGTGGCCTCCCACGAGGGCGGGGAAGCCTGCGTGTGCGACCTGACGGAGGCGTTCGACCTGTCCCAGCCCACGATCAGCCATCATCTGAAGGTGCTTCACCAGAGCGGCCTGCTGGAGCGCAGCAAGCGCGGCGTGTGGGTCTACTACAAGGTCCAGTCCGAAGTCCTGGATTCCCTGGGGAAACTCATCTCCAGCGCCGGCGCATGAACAGTCTGGCCCGTCGGGCACTGGCCGAACTGGTCGGGACCGCGCTGCTGGTAGCCACCGTGGTCGGCTCGGGCATCGCCGCCACCCGGCTCTCTCCCGATGACGTCGGTCTGCAGCTGCTGGAAAACGCCCTGGCTACCGGTGCGGTCCTGACCGCCCTGATCATCGCCCTGCAGCCGGTGTCCGCGGCCTTCAACCCGGTTGTGACCCTGGCCGAACGATGGCTCGGCACCATCGGCTGGCGCGAAGCCGGAGTATTGGTCGCCGCCCAAATGGCCGGCGGGATCTTGGGGAGTGTGCTGGCCAATCTCATGTTCGAACTCCCCGCGGTCACCATCGCCGCCACGGAGCGCAGCGGGACCGGGCTGTGGCTGGCCGAAGTTGTGGCCACGGCCGGGCTGCTGCTGGTGATTTTCGGCGCCGCCCGTTCCGGGCGCAAGGACATGATCGCCGTCGCGGTCGGCGGCTACATCACCGCCGCCTACTGGTTCACCAGTTCCACCAGCTTCGCCAATCCAGCGGTGACCGTGGCGCGCATGTTCTCCGACACCTTCGCCGGCATCGCCCCGGCCTCGGTCCTGCCCTTCATCGCCATGCAGCTGATCGGCGGCGTCCTCGCCGCAGGCCTGATCCGTCTCCTGTATCCGCATGCCGAACAGGCAGCCGCCGAAATCACCACCACCGAAGGACAGACCCGATGACTAGCAAGCCCAGCGTTCTCTTTGTCTGCGTCCATAACGCCGGCCGCTCCCAGATGGCCGCCGCCTACCTGACCCACCTGTCCCAAGGCTCGATCGAGGTCCGTTCCGCCGGTTCCCAGCCCGCGGACCAGGTCAATCCCGCCGCCGTCGAAGCCATGCACGAAGAGGGCATCGACATTTCCGCCGAACTGCCAAAGGTTCTGAGCACCGAAGCCGTCAAGGACTCCGACGTCGTCATCACCATGGGCTGCGGGGACGAATGCCCCTACTTCCCGGGCAAGCGGTACGAGGATTGGGTGCTCGAGGACCCGGCGGGCAAGGGAGTCCATGCAGTCCGCCCGATCCGCGACGAGATCAAGGGCCGCGTCCAACAGCTGATGACCGAGCTGCTGCCGGCCACTCCGGGCACGTTTCAGCTCGGATCGGGTATGTAGGGATTCTGGATTCCCTGTCCCCGAACAATTTGACGCTCCCGCTGTCGAAGGGCTGAGAGGTAGCCCTGCCAGTCGCGGCCGGCACGTCAGGTCCACTTCACTGACGCCGCGATACTCATGCCGAACAAGTCGCTGATGACGGGTGCCGGAAGGTCTGCGGCTAGCGAGATAAGTGCGGAATTGCGGGAAGGACGCACCCGCAGGCCATACCCCCTCATCCTTCTCGCCGACATGCCCGGCGGATCCGCGCCCGGGAAAGAACCACGGTGGGCGATCCGGTGGCGCAACAATGAGCGAAGTGCTTGAGGCTGGCGCGGCGGGTAGTCGCTGGAGGATCAAACCGAGCGGCGGCGGAACAAGGATGGTGCGGCCGCCGATCTGAACGGAGAAGCTTTTGACGGTGGCCGAGGTTTGGTTAGGGTCCCCGTGCAGATGTTTCGTGGTGAGACCCACAACCTGGGCGAGCTGCAGGCCATAGAGCAGCACGAGTGAACCGGCTGCCCGCACGTCATCCGGGATGGAGTCGTCCGAGAGGCAACGGGTCAAGTCAGTCCAGCGCTGCTCTTCAGTTGTTGCTTCAGTAGGCTCGCGGTCCCGCGGGTAGGTGGTAACCAGCCGCGGTGCGAGGTGGCGGCGTGTCGCCCAGCGCAGGAAGTCCGATGCTGCCCGGGGATCGTTCCTCGGCTCGGCAAGCCACCTATCGAGGGTGTGCCGGTCCAACTGCTCCAGCGGCACGGCGTTATTAGAGAGCTAGGTCAGGAAGGAGATGACCTGGTCCAGGCGATGCCAGGCAGCGCGAAACAAGCTGTAGGTGAACTTGCCTGTTGTCTCATACATCTTCCTGGATCGACGGAGCAGCCACCAGGAGCCGTACGTTTGCACCAGCCGTCGAGTTTCAGGTGGCAGCGGAGCAACCTTCTTTTCCAGTAAGGCATCCAGACGCGCAATGGGTTCGTGCCGTTCCGGAAGGGCACCCAGATCAACAAGACTTCGTCTCAGCGACCAGATTTCCAGCTCGTCGAAAGTGTCAAGTGCTGCATGGTCGACGATGATGCTCTGGTCGAGCAGCTCCTTCACCACCCGGGCGCCGCCGCGAGGATTGGAAAGCCACTTGATCACCGAGCGCGGACGTCGACTGGCGCTCAGCGCTTCCACCAGAAGCGCCGGCGCACTTTCGGGGCTACTAGTGCGTACCGCCCCGAATGCTTCCTCCAACTGATCCCGCGCCGCGCAGCGTACGCAAAGGCCGCCCTTGTACGGCTCTTCACCTCCACCGCAGCGGCGGCGCAGTCGGATCGTTGTTCGCCGAACCGGCGGGCTGCTGGCAGACCCGCCGCCTGCTGCTTTCTTTGGTACCTGGACGTCGACATAGACAACGGTGATGAGATCATTCGGGGTGCAACTCAGAATGTCGCACAAGGCTGCCAGAATGTCGGTACTCATGCGCTGGGGCACAATTTCCCGGAAACGATTGACAAAGCGAAAGCGGGCGTTATCCTCGCAACTGACGCGGAGGAAAGCCGGCACCAGTCAATGGCCATGCGGGCTCTGAGTGATACGACGGTGCAGTTGAGGGACGTTGATGGTCGAGAGGCGACATGCTCAAAAGCCCTCCACTAGGATCGCCTACAGGCGAGAAAAGGAGCATGACATCACGAAGGTAATCTTGTTCGCGGGTGGAGTGCTCCTCAGCTTTTCCACCGTGTGTCTCATCGGCATACTGACCATACAGATTGTGGGCTTGCGCGGCGGCGCGGTATTCAGCATCGACAATCAGGTGGTCGCTATCACCGAGCCCAACCCTGGCTTTCCCCAACTGGTGGCAATAGCGGCAGTAGGTGCGGCGTCTATCGCCGTACTGGCATTGGCTGTACGCAATCGGTCCAAGCGCACTCGCTTCGCTTTTCGTTCAGGGTTCGTGGCAGCAACCCTCATTCAAGTCGCCGTGAGCGCTGTCTTGACGGCACAAAGATGGACGGTCCCCAATCTCAACTATCCCAAACCACTTTGGGGCGAGGGATGGGTCATAGAAGGCGGGATGAACTCGGCGGTCCATCTGATCTTGATCGTTGCAAGCTATCTCCTCTTGTCGAACCTCTCCGTTTTGGAGAAGGCACGGGCACCAAGAAGCGACGCCGTTCTCGACACGGAATAACTGCGGCTTCGCAATTCCGCGCGTGGAAACTCTCTGGTGCCTGCCGGCAATAGCGCGAAGTCTCTGAAGAAGGGGTAGTCCCGAACGTGCAGTCAAACGTAGCGGACATTTCGAGGAATAGTACGTCTTGGTGGTCGTCCATTTGGGCGAGAACGCTGATCGGGTTGGCCCTCCTTCCCGCGTATGTGCTCCTGCTGCACCACTTCGTCTACCTGTCCACAGACGCTGTCCAGACTCGCACCCAGGAATTCGGAGCCGCACTGGGCGACGCTGTTTTGTGGGGCGGCGTTGCCATGGCGGGCTTCGGATTGCTCGGGATCCTGGTCACGGTCTACTTCCCTAACGGGCGTCCCGTCGTCCCGGCCTGGTCACTTGCCATCCTGATGCTGCTGGCCCTGGCCGGCATCTGGGTCGTGGCCCTGCTGATGATTGGCGCTGCGAACCTGCCAGATTCGCAGCCACTACCGGTGGATCCTACGCTGGCACAGCGCCTTCACATCAGGAGGTGGGTGATCGACCTGTACCTGCCGGTGACACTCCTCGTCACTTGCATGGCACTTATCCAACGCGTCACAGCCCGGCCTGAACACAGGCGATGGCCTTGGAGCGGGTTCTCACTCGGCGCGGCCCCCTTCTTTGTGACCACCGTGTTGTTGGTGGTCGCCATCAGCTCAGAACTCGTCTGAGAACACAAACGGACGCGCGTCACCCTGAAGGTCGGGCGTTGAAGGATTAACTCCGGTTTCTTTCGGTGCGGCTCTTGGCTATGCGCCACGCCATCAGCATGAGACCGGCGGCGACGAAAAATCCTGAGGAAATGAGCAGGCTGACGAGAAGGGACTCTCCGTTCGTCAGTCGCAGTAAAGCGGCGGCAATACCTCCCACAATCCAAACAACAGCCAAGAGCAGTGCTTGTTTTTGGCCAGTTTGCGGTCTCTAGCTCTGGGCCACGTCCTGGATCACCTCATTGTGGCGAAGAAACCAGGGCTTGAACGGCGGATCGAACCGGGCAAACCGAGGCTGGCCCAGAGCTTTCATGCCGGCCGCCGCGATGGCGTCCTGTAGGTCACGGTTGTGCTTGGCGAAGGCAGCGCTGGATCCGCTGCCGGAAAAGCCAAGGACGGCTGCAGTAGAGCCAGCCACGGTCCGGATCCTGACCCTCGCGTCAACCGGAACGGGGGCCACATCCTCAGTCATTCCGGCTGGCAGCACGAACGCGACCAGGTATTGGGCCACCTCTGATTCGCCGCGCCCGGTGGGCTGGCCGCCCAGCGGCCCGCGCTGCAGCACCGGCGCCGTCATCTGCACCTTTTGGGAAGGAAGCTTCCGGGGCGCCTCACTGCTCTGAATCACAGGCGCGGTCATCGTCAGTGAATCCCGAGCAGTGTTGTTGCCGCTGATGTAGTTGAAAAGGTGACGGAAGGCGGCGTTCCCCGCGCGATCAAACGACGCAGAAACTTCCATTTCTGCCACTGTGTACGCCGGGTACCGCCGCAACTCGAAGTCCGCGTACCGCCGCTCAAGCTCGTAGGGCTGGCGTTCAGTCATGGTGTAAAAGACCTTACGCGCGGGAACCGGCAGAGAGAAGGGCTTCGGCAGACCCATCGTAATACTGCAACTGGGTAGGAGACTCGCATCCCCGCGGCCTCAGCGCTGTCGGGGAATGGATCGAGGGCATCGCCCCTGGGCAGGCGTAGGCGACCCCAAAGCCCTTGACAGTGACGCGGGACACACCTAACGTCGAGGCAACACTGTTGCAGCTGTTGCAACAAGAAACTCTTTGGATGGTTTTCCTATGAAGCAGAGCGAACCCAACGCAGAAAAAGGTGCTCCCACTCCCGTCGCGGCAAGTGCGGGTCATTTCGCCAAAGAAGGCGAAGGCTCTCTGAGCGGGCAGCGTCGGCTCGAGCCGAAAGTGGGTGAGGAGACACGACGCAAAGTCATCGCGGCGAGCTTCATCGGCAACTTCGTTGAGTGGTTTGACTACGCCGTATACGGCTACCTGGCGGTTACCATCACCGCCGTATTCTTTCCTGAGTCTGACCCCAAGACGGGTTTGCTACTGACTTTTGCCCTTTTCGCCATCTCTTTCCTGGTGCGGCCCATTGGGGGCTTTGTTTGGGGACATATCGGAGACCGCATAGGCCGCCGTGCCGCACTGTCTTGGTCGATTCTGATCATGTCCGCCGCGACTTTCTGCATCGCGTTGATCCCGGGCTACGCTGCCATCGGCGTGTGGGCCCCCATCCTGCTCTTAGTGATTCGAGTAATCCAGGGGTTCTCGGCCTCCGGCGAATACGCGGGTGCGTCGGCATTTCTGGTGGAATACGCGCCGCCGAAGCGGCGCGGGATCTACGCAGCCGTTGTGCCGGCCAGCACGGCCACCGGCTTGCTGCTCGGTTCCCTCCTCGCAGCCCTCCTGACCGGCCTGCTCAGCGCCGACCAGATGCAGGAGTGGGGCTGGCGCTTACCGTTCCTGCTGGCCGCCCCGATGGGTCTGATCGGGCGCTACATTAGAACCAAGCTGGAGGACACCCCGGCTTTCCGCGCACTGGCCGCTGAGGACAACGCCGTGAAAGCGCCGGTGAAGAACCTGTTCCGCAGCCACTGGCGGCAGCTGCTGCAAGCGGTCGGTGCCGTCCTGCTCAATGCGGTGGGCTTCTACGTCATCCTTAGCTACATGCCGACCTACCTGTCTGAAGAGCTCGGGTTGGCAGCCACCGAGTCATACATCGCAACGACCATCGCGCTGCTCACCTACATCGGATTCATTTTCCTGACCGGCATGCTCTCAGACCGCTATGGCCGCAAGAAGGTCCTCATGTCGGCCTCCGTGCTCTTCATCCTGCTGACCGTTCCGGCATTCATGCTTCTCGGAACCGGAAACTTCCTGGTCATCGTCCTGGTCCAGATCCTCCTCGGCGGCATGCTCACGCTGAATGACGGGACCCTGCCGAGTTTCCTGGCTGAAATGTTCCCGACAAAAGTCCGCTACAGCGGCTTCGCGGTCAGTTTCAATCTTTCCAACGCACTGTTCGGCGGCACGGCTCCGATGATGGCCACGTTGCTCATCGCAGCAACTGCCAATGACCTGGCTCCAGCCTTCTATCTCGTGGCCGCCGCGGTCGTTTCCTTGGTCGCTGTTGCGCTGAGCCGTGAGACAAGCGGCCAGCCGCTGCGCCAAGAATAAAGACGCCTCCTTCGCTCCCCCACCTCAACCCCCATATTCAGGAGAATCCATGACCATCGCCACCAGCTCAGCGAACAGCGTTTCCGAACTCGAGCGTTTGAAAGTCCTGCACAACGGAGAAAAGCAGCAACTGACCTTCTCCGATGCAGAGTTCGAACGCCGCCTGACCGGGCTGCGCACCATCATGGCCGCCAAAGAACTCGACGCCGTCATCCTGACCAGCTACCACGGCATCAAGTACTACTCCGACTTCCTCTACACCACCTTCGGCCGCAACTACGCCCTGGTGGTCACCGCCGACGACTCGGTCACCGTCACCGCGAACATCGACGCCGGCATGCCCTGGCGCACCAGCTACGGCGAGAACATCGTCTACACCGACTGGCGGCGGGACAACTTCTACTACGGCCTGCAGGAAGCACTGCGCCAGCGCGGCGTCAGCGCCCGCCGCCTCGGAGTCGAGGACGACGCACTGCCGCTGATGACCCGCCAGCGCATCCAGGCCGCCTTCGAAGGCGCCGAACTGCTCGACGTCTCCCAGGACGCCATGCGCCAGCGGATGATCAAGTCGGCCGAGGAAATCGAAGTCATCAAGCACGGCGCCCGGATCGGCGACCTCGGCGGCGAAGCCATCAAAGCCGCCATCCGCGAAGGCATCAGCGAATACGAAGTGGCACTGATCGGCACCGAAGCCATGGTCCACGAGATCGCCCGCACCTTCCCGCACCGCGAAGTCCGCGACACCTGGGTCTGGTTCCAGTCCGGCATCAACACCGACGGCGCACACAACTGGGCCACCACCCGCAAACTCCAGCGCGGCGACATCCTGTCCCTGAACTGCTTCCCGATGACCTCCGGCTACTACACCGCCCTGGAGAGGACCCTGTTCCTGGGCGAGCCGGACCAGCGCTCCCTGGAACTGTGGAACGTCAACGTGGAAGTCCACCGCCGCGGCCTGGAACTGATCAAGCCCGGCGCCGTCTGCAAGGACATCGCCGCGGAACTGAACGAGATCTACATCGGCCACGGCCTGCTGCCCAACCGCACCTTCGGCTACGGCCACTCCTTCGGCGTCCTCTCGCACTACTACGGACGCGAAGCCGGCCTGGAACTGCGCGAGGACATCGACACCGTCCTGGAACCGGGCATGGTCGTTTCGATGGAACCGATGATCACCGTCGCCGACGGCGAGCCCGGTGCCGGCGGCTACCGCGAACACGACATCCTCGTGATCGGCGAAAACACCGTCGAAAACATCACCAAATTCGGCTTCGGCCCGGAAAACAACATCATCCAGGCCTGACCCAACAGGAGTGTCCGGGGTGAGTGCGGTGCGACTGGAATAACCGGCGCCGCACTCACCCTTTAATCCGCCCATAATGGATGAACCATGACAGACACCTCAGGTACTCTCGACGGCGCAGACGATGCCGGCGCGCCCGATGTGCGCGGCGCCTCTGTTATCCTCAACGCCATCCAGGTCATGCGCTGCTTCAGTGCGGAGACGCCGCTTCTGGGTGTTACTGAAATTGCCTCCCGAGTGGGCTTGCACAAGAGCACGGTTTCCCGCATCCTCGCGACTCTGGAGCAGGAGGATTTGGTGGAGCGGGATCAACCCACCCGCCGGTTCAAGCTCGGACTGGGGCTGATAACGGTGGCAGGTCCGCTGTTGGCAGATCTCGATGTTCGTCGAGCAGCATATCCGGTCCTTCAGGAACTCTCCGAGCGCACCGGGGAGACGAGCGCCTTACTGGTCTGGAACGGCAGTCAAGCTGTATGTGTTGAACAAATACCCAGTCATCAGCAGGTGAAACACACTACTCCGTTGGGCACGCATTACAACACCGCGCTCAGTGCCTCGGTCCAAGTGTTCCTCGCCGCCGACGGGCCGGAAAAGGCGCGAGGTCTGATCAGGAGTGGAAAGATCGATCTCCCGAACCCTATCGACGAAAATATCGAAGAATACATACAGAAGCTCACATCAGTTTCGTCGAAGGGCTACGCCACAAACTACGGTGAGACTTCAACGGACGAGGTGGGTACAGCGGCCCCGGTATTCGACCACCGTGACCATCTGGTGGCTTGCATCATGTTGGCGGCTCCACGGTTCCGCGTCTCAGCCGAGAAGTTGCAGACATTAGCGGAAGCCTGCACCCTTGCTTCGCGGAAAGTTAATATCAGACTTGGGGGCGACCAAACACGGACTGTCCGTCCCTGAGTCCCGCGACGGCTCGCGAATTAGCCCAGCCGCATGGACCACGGAGATGGAGCAAAGTCCTTATGCAGACCCTACGCGCCCTCCCGCGGTTTTGTCGTCGGCGTCGTCGGCGCCGCCTGGACTTGGGTTGCATGCACTGTCTGGTGCTGGTCTTCGCTGGCATGTGCCGCATTCCTTGGCGGACGGTGGCTCGGCTGTAGGGCAATCCCGACACCTGACAAACCGCAGCTGTAGTGGAGAGCACCGATGACGAAGGCAGGACGGCTAGTTCCAAGGTTCTCCTCGAGGTGATCGGCGCTGGCGCGTCGAGAGCGACGGCGACACCATCACGTTCGAAGTTGTAGCGGGGATCGGGGCCGCTGGCATCGTGGCGCCGGCGGGTCCTGATCCACCTCGCGGCTGCTCACCCCGTTGCTCCAGGACGACCTCGGCCAGGTCCGGCACCGGATCACAGCTTTGGCGCGGACCGAACGCCTTCCGGCCCTGCGGAACCTCCGGCAGCGCCTTGATGGGTGCCGACGATGGGACGCGCGAGCATAATGGGTACTCGATGGAAGTCTCCGGTGCTCCGGGCACGGACTTGATCGTGCCTCGCAGGAAGCGATCCCGCCTGGTGTCGCGGGCCGCCGGTGCGCCGGTGACGCTGGCTTTCCTGGTGGTGTTCTGGTCCGCTGGCGTAGCCGACAGTCGCATCTTGACCGGCGGCCATGCACGGATACGTGAGGCCGCCGCGGCATCCGTGGATTCGTTCCCGGCCGAGTGGTGGGCTCTTTTTTCCTCACTGCTGTGGTCCGATAACCTGGCTTCCTACCTCGCCGGCACCGTCCTGGTTTTGGCCGCCGGTCTGGCGTTCGAGCAGCGGATGGGCAGCCTGCGTTTCGCGGCTGCCGCCTTGGCCGGGCATCTGTGCGGTACGGCCGTCGCCGTGCTGCTGACCGTCGCCGTGAAGGGCCTGTCGGACAGCTGGTCCGAGACCTTGGTGGACGGGGACTATCTGGGTCCGACGGCGGCGGCGTGTTCGGTGTTGGCGGCGGGCTCGGCATGGATGAGTGCTCTTTGGCGGCGCAGGATCCGTACCGGGTTGTTGGCCGTGCTGATCATGCTGGTGCTTTATGCCGGCTATTTCGCCGATGTGGTGCGTCTGGTCGCGGCCGTGACCGGCCTGCTGCTCGGGCCTCTGCTGGCTGGCCGCAAGGCCAGGTTCCACGCGGCCGCTTCGGTCCGCGAGGTGCGTGTGCTGATAGCGGTCCTGGTGGCCGTCTCGGCCGTCGGACCGGTGGTCGCCGGTCTGGATCCGGAGGCGCTGGGCCCGCTGTCCGAACTGCAGTATGTGTTCACCGGCCTGATGCCGCACGATCCTGTTGACCTGCGCGAAATATGCTTGGGTGACGATCCCGGCGGCTGCCTGCTGGCCCGTGCCCAGCAGCTTGCCGGTGCCGGAGGCATGTTCATGGCTGTGGTGCCCTCCTTCCTGCTGCTGCTGTGCGCGGCCGGGCTCCGCCGCGGCCGGCGCGCTGCCTGGCTCGGTGCCGCCGCCGTGTACGGGGTAATGTCCGTGGTGGCCGGCGTCCAAATAGTCTCGTTGGCGGCCGATGAGGAGGAACAGAGCTTCTTCGGCGGGCTGGCCGCGTTGGATTTCGGTGAGACGGTAGACGAACTGGTCCCGTTGATGGTGCCGATGTTGTTTTTCCTGGCCCTGATGCTGGCCGGCCGGTGGTTCACGATACGGGCGCCGGCCGGCACCTACCAGAAGATGGTCATCCGGGTGGCAGTAGCCGGTGCCGCCGTGGCCGTCGTCTACGTAGCCGGAGCCTGGGCATGGGCCGGCTTGTTCCACCCCAGGCCGGGAATCGACCGGATCCTGGCCGACCTTCCAGACCGTTTCCTGCCGCTGGGTTCCGCGTTGGAACTGGTACCCGCGTTCATTCCCGCCGACACAGCCGCGGCCCTGTTATATGTGGCCCCGGGAGTGGTGTTCTGGCTGCTGGTGTCGGTTCAACTGTTGCAGTCCTTCCGCTACCCCGCCCTGTCAGGGAACCAGGAGGACGCCGGACGTGCGCGGGCGATCCTGCAGGCCAGCGGTGGCAGCAACCTGGGGTGGATGACAACGTGGCGGGGAAACGAGTACTGGTTCTCCCCCAGCGGACGCAGCTTCGTGGCCTACCGGGTTCAGGCAGCTGTGGCGTTGACCGTGGGTGATCCAGTCGGTCCTGAGGAAGAGCTGGGCCAGACGGTGGACGGGTTCACGGAGTTCTGCGCGCACCTGGGCTGGACCCCCTGTTTCTACTCGGCCACCGATGCCCTGCGCAACCTCACTGCCCGCCGCGGCTGGGGACAGGTGCAGGTGGCCGAGGAAACCGTTGTGTCCCTGGAATCGGTGTCCTTCCACGGGAGGCGGTTCCAGGACGTGCGCACCGCACTGCACCGGGCCGGGCGCGAGCAGGTCCGGGCCGAATGGTACGTATACCGGTCCGCCCCGCTGGCGATCGTTGAACAGATCCGGGAAATCGACGAAGAATGGGTCGCAGACCGCAGCCTGCCCGAACTGGGATTCACGCTGGGGAGCTTGGCCGAACTGGCCGACCCCAAGGTACGCATCCTGATCGCGGTGGATCAGCGGAACAAGGTCCACGCGGTCACCTCCTGGCTTCCGGTCTACCGGCAGGGCAGAATCGTTGGCTGGACTCTGGACTACATGCGCCGCCCGGGCAACGGCTTCCGGCCGGCCAGCGAATTCCTCATCGCCTCAGCAGCGCTGTCGCTGCATGCGGAAGGATACGCGTTCCTGAGCTTGTCCGGCGCACCCTTGGCCCGGATCCGCAATGGCTCCGGACCCGATGGCTCCGATGCTGCTCCGGCCGGAAGCCTCGACGCGTTTTTGGACTGGCTGGGCTCGGTTTTGGAACCGGTCTACGGGTTCCGCTCCCTGCTGGCGTTCAAGGAGAAATTCCAGCCAAGGTACCTACCCTTGTTCCTGTTGTACCCGGACGCCGCCGCCCTTCCCAGGATCGGCAGCGCCGTCGCCCTCGCGTATCTGCCTAGCGTATCGGCCCGCCAGACGCTGGGACTGCTGCATAAGATCCTGCAGTTGAACCGCAAACCCTAGCGCCCAGGCCGACCGCCTTGCGAAAGGAGCCAGGATGTCCGACATCTCGCTGGTGGATGGTACCGTGCCGCTGCTGTTCAACATCCTCGCCGCTATCGGAGGACTGTGGCTGCTGGCCGGCGGACGGCGGTACTGGCTCCGCGCTGTGGTGCCCGCCCTCATCGCCGGCACCGCGGGTGCGCTGCTGTTGTACTACGTGGCAGAAGTCGCCTACGGCTGGTGGGACCAGTCCTTCCCCCGCACGCTCTATGTCTGGACCGGTGCCGCGGTAGCTGCGGTCGTCCTGATCATCCCCCGCATCCTCGCCGAGCGCGGCGCGCTCCGCCGGGCAGCTGCCATCCCGGCGGCGCTCTTCGTGGTCTTGGCCGCTGTCTCACAGGCCAACGTGCAGTATGCCGCCTTCCCCACCGTATCCAGCATGTTCACGACCCAAGATCTGGTCCAAGGGCCCATTACCGAGGTGGCCGGGCACCGAAACCATGGCACCTCGGCCAACGTCCCTGCCACTACGGAAGCGAACTGGACCCCACCAAAGGATCTGCCCGACCACGGAAGAATCTATTCAGCTCCCATCCCCGGGAAGGTCTCCGGATACCGGTCCGGTAACGCTTACGTCTACCTGCCGCCGGCGTACCTGGCCGACCCACACCACAGCAACCTGCCGGTGCTGGTCATGATCCATGGCACGCCCGGCGGCCCCGGGTCTTGGATTTCATCCGGCAAACTGGCCGCCACCATGGACAGCTACGCCGCCGCGCACCGCGGCCTCGCCCCCGTGGTGGTCATGCCGGATCTGTCGGCACCACGAGGCTCCACACTTCCGCTGTGTCTGGACTCGCCGGTAGACCGCTCTGCGACCTACCTCGGCGTGGACGTCCCGCGGTGGGTGCGCCACACCCTGGGCGCCGGCACCGCTGGTGTCCGGCAATGGGCCATCGGCGGCCTGTCCTCCGGCGGTACCTGTGCCCTGCAGATCGCGGTCAACTTCCCGCGCGCCTACTCCAGCTTCCTGGACATGTCAGGCGAAACCGAACCTTCAATCCATGGCGGCCGCGTGCAGTTGATCGACGAATACTTCAATGGTGACGAAAAAGCCTTCATCCATCAAAACGCCCTGAACGTCTTGGCCCGGCACAGGTTCCCCAAAACGGCCGGTCGGTTCGTGTCCGGCATCTCGGACAACAAGTACGGGACCGAACTCGACGCCCTCTACACCGCTACCCGGCAGGCTGGGATGCACGTGCAGTTCCTCAAAGTGTCCGGCGGCCACAGCTGGCGCATGTGGAGCGCCGAACTGCCCCGGCAAATGCCCTGGCTGATGCGAAGGACCGGCCTCACTCCGTGACGGCCCGGATCCGTTGCCCGCGCTCAGCAGATTCCTCCCAGAGGCATCGAAACGGTCAGGCTGGCCCCGACGACCCTGAACCCTTCATGCGTTTTCTACGGCTCCGCCGAGCTGCTCGGCGGAGCCGTAGGGGCTAGATTTGAAAGTCATTGGGTGTGCTGCTTCGGCGGCGGAAAGCAGGTTGATATGAACGGCCGTGAGGACTTCGAGGCGTTATTGGAGCTTCTGTCGGTGGCCCGCAATGCTGTCCTGCGTTATCCCATGTCAGCGGTGGTGGACAGGACGGACCACGAAGGCATGACGGTCAGTTCCAAGGTCCATGTCGAGGGTCTTCGCCGCTGGAGCATCGAAGACCACGAAGACTCCATCACGTGCGATCCTGTGGATGGCTGCGTGATCAGGACTGGTCACTCCGTCGAGGTGCTCGGCCACAATCGGCCGGACTGGATGCCGGAGGAAATCCAGCTGTTCTACCCATTGGGCATGAGGATCTGGGGCGGCCACCAGGACAACCAGCGCATCACCGGAGCGAAACGAACGGACAACGGCATCCGCCTGTCGATGGTGTACTTGGAGGATTCGGACTACACAGCCGAAGCGTTGTTCGATCCGGACATCGGCGCGATGGTCGATTTTCGTACCGCTTCCGAAAGGTTGACGGTCCGCAGCTGGCGAACTGACATCCGCGACCAATCTGGACTGGCGAAGAGGGCATGACACCTGTCACGCCCCCGGAATGCGCTTCTGCACCACCTCAACAAGAGCGGCGGCGATCTTCTCATGACCGGCGGCGTTGGGGTGGTCGCCGTCGGGGGCCAGGTAATGGGTTTCGTCGTAGTTGTAGTCGGGGCCTTTGAACGCCTCGCGCAGATCGACGTATGCCGACCCGGTCTGCGCTGCGACGTCCCGGATGACCGTGTTGACCTCGTCGGTGACGGCGGCCGCCGCGTCTACGTAGGCCTGTCCCTGCTCGTGTGCATATTGGCCGCCCAGCCAGACGCTCCAGTAGTCCAGCAGCACCACGTCCACGGCATGTCCGGCGGTGAGCTCGTGCACGCGGTTCACGATGTCGTGCAGGTTCGACTTGATCTCCGTAATCCGGGGCAGGTAACAGTCCACGTTGGTACCGCAGGAGCTTGAATGCGGCACGTCGTTTGCGCCTACTTCGATCTCCACCAAGCGCGCAGATTTGACCTCGTCGATCGAGGCACTGGTGCTATTCAATTGGTGAAGCACGTCGACGGTGGTGAACCCGCCGACGGCCTCGTTTGAGGTGGTGGCGGGTATACCGGCCATCGACGACAAGTCCGAGGCACTCAACTCCGGGTACGGCGTGCAGCCGCAGGCGTCGCCCGCCGGCACCGAATCCCCCAGCGCGACTATCGACCACGTCCCGGGGGGCGTTGGGGACGGACTGCTTGCCTGCGGGGCGCACCCCGTCAGCACGGCCGTCAGAAGCGCAAGTACGAGCAACGCCAGCCATCTGGTCCTCTGGTGCCCGCGGAGGCAGTGCGCTGGCGCGCGGGGTTGGCGACTACGACGAAAGAATGGCGGGCGAGCCGCTGTACCGGCCACAACACGAGTCTACGCGTATCGTGCGTCCACGCGGCGGTCGCCGCAGCTTCAGCCACCATCTCGCCAACGCTGCCTTTTCCGCTGATTTGCCGCTGAGTTCTGCCAGACTGTAGCCATGTCGGTGCAGAACTTCCACAGCCGGAAACACCGTTCCTCGGCCCGGCTTACCGTCATGCTCGTCGTTGGCACCCTGACCGCGGTCGCCGTCGGACTGACCGGAAACCCGGCCTATGCACCGTCATTGGGCTGGGCCGCGGCTTCCCTGACCTATCTTGTCTGGGTCTGGTCCGTCATCGGCCGTCTCTCCTCCGCTGCCACTGCCGCTCACGCCGCTCGGGAGGATTCCGGCCGCGCGGCCTCAGACGCCTTGGTCCTGGCCGCCACCTTGGCCAGCTTTGGGGGCGTGGTGTTGATTCTGCTCGACGCCGGATCCGCCGAAGGAATCGCGAAAGCGGGGATCATCGCGATGGCCTTGGCCAGCATTACCTTGTCTTGGTTCCTGGTGCACACCCTCTTCACCTTGCGCTACGCCTTCCTCTACTACCGGGACCGCGACGGCGTGGACTTCAATCAGGACAGCGGCCCGCACTATCGGGACTTCGCTTATCTGGCCTTCACCCTAGGCATGACGTTTCAAGTCTCGGACACCAGCCTGAAAACCGATACGTTCCGTTCCACGGCCCTCCGCCATGCCCTGCTCTCCTACCTGCTGGGTACCATCGTGCTGGCCACCACCATCAACCTGGTTGCCGGTTTAATCCACTGAAACCGCGGGTGGCTCAGGTGGTCGCTGCAGGGCGGACGAAAGGAAAGCTCAGCACGTCGCGGATGTCCGTTCCGGTCAGCAGCATGGCCAACCGGTCTACGCCCAAACCCAGCCCGCCGGCCGGGGGCATCCCGGTTTCGAGCGCGTAGAGGAACTCCTTATCAACTTCCATGGCCTCCACGTCCCCGGCCGCGGCCTTCAACGATTGTTCGGTCAGACGACGGCGCTGTTCCTGCGGGTCAGTCAGTTCGGAGTAGCCTGTGCCCAGCTCCATCCCGTTGATGACCAAGTCCCAGCGCTCCACCAGCCCTGGGCTGCTGCGGTGCGGGGCTGCCAGCGGCGAGGTTTCTACCGGGAAGTCGCAGTAGAAGGTGGGCCTGACGGTGGCCGGTTCCACCAGCTTGCCGTAGAGAGCTTCCAGCACGGCGCCGGGCCCCATGTCCGGACCGGCCGCCACGTCGTGGACCTGGGCCAGCCGGAGCAGTTCGGCGATGTCAGTCTGCACGGAGATGGCCTGGCCGACGGCGGCCGAAACCGCGGCCGTGACCGGCACCATCGGCCACGGAGCGGAGACATCGACCGGGGTGGGTGCGCCGTGCGGCAACAGCCGGGCCGTCCCGTGGACCCGGACTGCGGCGGCTTTGATCAGCTGTTCGGCTAACTCCTTCATGCCCCTGTAGTCGGAGAACGGCCGGTAGGCCTCCAATGCAGTGAACTCAGGGTTGTGGGTGGCGTCTGCCCCTTCGTTGCGGAAATTGCGCCCGATTTCGAAGATCGGGCCGGCCCCTGCCACCAGCAGTCGCTTCAGCTGCAGTTCGGGGGCGATCCGCAGGGTCAATTCCATTCCGTAGGCATTGCTGCGGGTGCGGAAGGGTCGGGCGTTGGCCCCGCCGTGCACGGTGTTGAGCATGGGCGTCTCCACCTCGCGGTAGCCTTCCTGCTCCAACACCCCCCGCAGGGCCTCCACTATCTGCGAGCGCTGCCGGAGCAGGGTCATCGCCCCCGGGCGGACCAAGAGGTCGGACGAGCGCTGCGGCAGCCGGCGGACCGTTTCCCCGAAACGCGGGTACGGCACGGGATGCAAGGCCTTAGCGGCCAGCGCCAGGTCCCGGACCAGCAGGGACGGGGTGCCGGTGCGCGAAAAACCGGGAACCGCCGTGACCACCACGAGGTCTCCGGTGTCCAGTGCCTGGTCGAGCAGGCGTAAGTGGTCAACGCCGAGCTCGCGGCGCTCCAGAATGGCCTGCACAGTGTGTCCGTCGTCGATCAGGTCGGCGAAGAGCACTCCCCCGTGGTGGCGCAGGGCGCGGATCCGTCCGGCGAGCCGCACCGGCCCGGCGTCGGAACCGGGATGAGTCGCGACTGACTCGAACCGTGCAATCGAGGCCGGCACCGGCATTCCGACCGGGTATGGGTCCAGCCCCGCCTCGCGTAGCAGGCGCATGTGCCGGACCCGGTGCCGGGTCTGCACGGAAGGCGGCCGAAGCGGCGCCAGCTGCTGCGGTGGGGCGGCTGTCAGCTGCCGGACCTGCTCCAACTGTGCTTCGGCCAAGCGACGCTCCGGGCGGTGCCGGCGCAGCAGGAATGGAAGGAAGCCTTCGGCCTGCCCGGCGGCCACCGCCACCCGAGGCAGGGTCAACAGTCCGTCGAAGCAGAAGTAGCGCGGTACCCACTCGGGCTGGTACTTGGCATTGGAACGGTAGAGGCGCTCGAGCTGGAAGAAACGCTCGAAGAAGCCGAGCACAGACGTGTTCAGGCGGGTCACTGCCCCGGCGCCGAGCCGTTCAGCATCCGCAAACAGCCCACGAAACATGGCGAAGTTCAGGGACACCTCCCGCACGCCCAGCCGTTGGGCCTGGTCCATGAGGGAAGCGACCATCAATTCCGTGGTTCCACTTGGCGCTGCCCGGGCCCGGCGCATGACATCCAGGGACAGCCCGCGGGGGCCCCAGGGGACGAAGGAGAGCAGGCCGACAACGGCGTCATTTTCCGAGTGCGCTGTGACAACAACACATTGGGCGTCGGCAGGGTCGCCCCACCGGTTCAGTGCCATGGAGAAGCCGCGGTCCGGTTCGCCTCCTCGCCATTTTTCGGCGAGGTCGCCCAGGGCTGCCAGTTCGGCTGGCGGGACCTCGCCGTGCCTGCGGACCCGCACGGTCAGCCCCGACCGTCGGGCGCGACGGACGGCTCGCCTGACGGCGGCCAGGGAACGGAGCGGGAGCGAAAACCGGTCTGGGTAAAGCACCGCCTCGTCGCCCAAAACCAGTACGCCCAGGCCGGCGGCGGCGTAGGCGCGGGCGCCTGCCTCCGAGGCGCCGACAACCCCCGGGGTCCAGCCATAGCGGCGGGCGTGCTGCGTCCAGGCGAGTGCCGCCGCGCCCCACGCGGCCGGGTCGCCGACCGGATCACCGGAGGCCAGGCAAACCGAGCCGATCACCCGGTAGGTGACGGCGGCACGCCGGTCCGCGGCGAAGACCGCCTCCTTATCGCGCCGAGTGGCGAAGTAACCCAGCGCGTCGTGCCCGCCGTGGTTGGCCAGCAGGGTGCGCAGGGCTATCTCCTGCTCCCCCGACCACGCCCCCGGGCGCCGGCCGGAACGGAGGAACACAAAAACGGTCAGGATGATGGTCGCCGCCAGGAGGAAGGAAGCGACCAGGGGGATGCCCGGCGGAACGTGCCGCTGGTAGTGCAGCGCCGCGTCGTGTAGCCCGATGGAGCGCAGCAGGGCCGAACCGAGCACCGGCCAGTCATCAATGGCCGTGTCCGTCGTGGCCAGCAGGAGCACGTGGGTCAGTCCGGCGGAGAGCACCGTGCCGACCGCCAACGTCAGGATTGCAGCACGCGCGGCGCCGGCACGTGTGCGGGCCGGGAAGGCCGGGCGCACCCACCAGACCAGCCACATGGTGGCCAGCGAGACGATGATCCCCGTGACTTCAAGGACGATGACCACGCCTTGTTCGGTGCCGCGCCCCGTGTCCGGCACCGGCTCCCACCATTCAGCGAGCACCGCCACCGAGGCAAGCAGGCCCAGGACGGCGAAAAAGGCCAGCAGCCACAGGGCCACACGCCGGCGCCGCAGCAGCGCTCCGGTGACCAGGGCCAGCACCACTACCGAGACCGGAGACGGGGTCAGTGGAACGTTCAGCGCCCCGAATGCCGCCACCGGAACGCGGGTACCCAGCCCAGCCAACCTGGCCAGCCACAACACTGCCGCGGTGGCGGTGGCCACAACGTACAGCCAGGTCAGCGCCCGGGCCCACCGCTCCTGGGCGGGGGTGACATGTGCCGGTTCGGGGCTGCGTCGGTCTACCCGACGGCTGCCACGGGACAGTGCCAGAGCCTTCATGGTTCTCCCGTCCAGTTCCTACGCCGTGGTTCCAGTGCTATTCTGACGACCATCTTGCCGACCATCATGGCCGACACCGCCTCTTTCGCGCGAGGATCGGCAATGCCTTTCTACGAGCTCACCGCCCGCCCCGTTTTCATATTCACCTTGTTGTTGCTGGCTGTGGCGGTGGTGGTCGCAGTGGCCGTCCTGCCGCGGCACCGTGGCCCCGGCCCGGGAAAGTATGTGGCGCAGGCCGTTGCGATCGTTTTGATCACCGTACTCTCCGTGCTGGCACTGTTCCTGAAACTCAATGCCGACAACCAGTGGTATACCTCCTGGCACGATTTGGTGGCGGGCGGAGAGACCGGACCTGCCCACACGACCGTCGTCGGTGCAACGCCGCGCAAGGCCAGAGCCGCCCCGGCTGTTACCGGCCAGTTCTCCCCCCGTCAGCGGCATCCGGCGTCGAACCCCTCTTTCGGCACGCAACTCAACCCACACGCTCGCAACGGACAGTGGGTCTCCTTTTCCTTTACCGGCCCGACAACCGGAATCACCCGTAACGTTTCCCTGTGGCTGCCGCCGTCCTATCTGGCCCATCCCGACCAGGCCTATCCCGTACTGACTGCGTTCTCCGGCTTCCCCGGCAGCCCGCAAACGTACGTCCAGACCCTGCAATACGACCAGATCGTGATGGACGAGGTGCGGGCCGGCCGGTTGCGCGAGCCGATCGTGATCGTTCCGGATATGTACCCGGCGAACCTGGACACGGAATGCGTGGACGGCTCCGACGGACGGTACGAGTCCTATGTGGCCGTTGACCTGGTGCACTGGATCAAACAAAACCTGCGCACGGTGAACAACCGGCACGCCTGGGCAACCACCGGTTATAGCGCCGGCGGCTGGTGCGCGACCATGTTCTCTGTCCTGCATCCTGGGCGATGGGCCGCCTCGATGAGCCTTGGAGGCTATTTTGCTCCGGAATACAGCCCGTACCAGCACTGGAACCGCACGAACGATCCGCGCTACAACCTCGCAGCCACGGTTGCCCGCCACAAACCGGCGGTGGACATCTGGTTCTTCAGCGGGGGCGACGACCGACGCGCGCTGCGCTCCCTGGCCCGCTTCCAACCCAAGATCGCCCCGCCAACATCGCTGATCACCAACATCAGTGCCTTCGGCGGCCACCGTCTGACCGTATGGCAGGCGCGGATGGGTCCGTCCTTGGCTTGGCTGGGAAGCATCTCGGGCTACTTCGCGCCTCACTGAGTTGGCCAGATTCCGGTTACCGACTGCGCCTTTTATTGACGGCCCGCACGATTGCGGTTGCCGCGACGGCCAGGGCCAGCGCGATGGCCGTGGCGAGCGTCCGGCGTGCCGCGGCGTTATTGAGTCTCCCCGTTGCCGCGGCCAAGCGGAAGCGCGGGGCAGCGCTGCCGGTACGACCGGATCGCTGGGAGCTGCTCGTCTCCGATGCCCTCAGCCGTCTGCGCAGCTGCAGGTATTCCTCGACATTCGGGTCGGGCGCCGCCATGATCTTGTCAGCTGCGACGGCCGACGGCAGGTCCACGATGTACGGCTTGCCATAGGATGCTTCCGTCGCCACGGCGTCCAGCCACGTGCCCGAGGGAATGGGCAGCCGACGCCGGGCGAAGGCATCGCGGAGCATCTGCTGAATTTCTGCCATGCTCCTGCCCTGTGCGCGCCTGACAATGTTGAAGATGGCCAGCTGGCGCTGGACGTTGCCGGGTTGGACCGGTTCGGTGTTGTCCACAATTGGTCCTTTCGGGGATTTGGAACTTAATCTAACGCACGCGGTACCGCTCCGTTTCGGTGCTGCGCAGGCTGAGTCCGTTGCCGGGCCGGTCCCCGGGGCGAACCGTTCCGCCGTGCGGGTCAAGGGTGCCGTCGAAGAACAGGTTCTCGATCCGGACATGGTCATGGAACCACTCGAGGTGGCGAAAGTTCGGTGTGGCGGCGGCGACGGCGACGCTCAGATGCGGGGCGCAGTGTCCGGACACCTCCAGCCCGTGGGCAGCGGCGATGGCGGCGATTCGCAGCCACTCGGTAATGCCTCCGCACCGGCTGACGTCGGCCTGCAGGCAGTCCACGGCGCCGGCGTCACACAGACGGCGAAAGTAGAACAGGCCGGTACCGTACTCGCCGGCAGCGACGTCGGCGTCGACCGCCCGGCGTACGGTGCGCAGCCCGGCCAGGTGGTCGCTGGAAACGGGTTCTTCGAACCAGCTCACCCGATCGGTCGCGGCTGCTCGGAGCACCCTGATGGCCTGCTTCGCCGTGTAGGCGCCGTTCGCATCCACGAACAGGGCTGTGTCCGGGCCAATGGCAACGCGCGCTTGCTGGATCCGGGCCAGATCCCGGGCTTCGTTGCTTCCCCGGCCCTGGCCGATCTTGATCTTTACCCGAGGGATCTGCTGGCCGTGCGCCCAGCCGGCCAGCTGGTCCTGCAATTGCCGTTCCCCGTAGGTGGTGAATCCGCCGCTGCCGTAGATGGCCACCTCGCGCCGTACCGACCCAAGCAGGCGGTGCAGCGGCAGCCCGAGGAGCCGGGCCTTCAGGTCCCACAACGCGCAGTCAACGGCGGAGATCGCGTAGCAGGCCAACCCGGTCCGGCCCACGTTGCGAACGGTGCGCGCCATCGCCTCGGCCGCCGCCGGGATGTCGAATGCGTCCAGGCCGGTGACCACAGGCCCCAGCGTGCCCGTCACCAGTTCCGCACAGGCTTCGGGAGCGTATGTCCAGCCCAGGCCGGTCTGCCCGGCAGCATGGACCCGGACCAGCACCAGCGTGGTGGAGTCCCAGCTCATCGTTCCGTCGGCCTCCGGCGCATCGGTGGGAACCGTGTACGCGGCAGATTCCAGTCCGGTCACCGCCGCCTCGGGGCCGGACATCAATCCTCCCTGTGTGGTCGGAATTCCTGAATCTTGGTTTTGACCCCTTCCTTGATGATGCCCCAGGCGCTGTCGTCGCCCTTGGCCACCGCTTTGGCCGTGTTGAGTGCCTGCTCGAGGGTGGCGTGCGGCGGGATCGGCGGAATGTCAGGGTCGGTGCGCACGTCCAGGACCGCGGGCCGGTCCGCGCCGAGGGCCTTTTCCCAGGCTGCCCCGACATCGTTGGGGTTGTCCACAGTGATGCCTTCCAAGCCCAGGCTCGCAGCGAATCCTGCGTAGTCGACGTCGGGAAGCGCCTGGGATTCGCGGAAGGCAGGGACCCCGCCCATAGCGCGCATTTCCCACGTCACTTGGTTCAGGTCGTTGTTGTGCAGCACTGCGACCACCAGTCGCGGGTCGGCCCACTCGCGCCAGTAATGCTTGATGGTGATCAGTTCGGCCAATCCGTTCATCTGCATCGCGCCGTCCCCGGCGAAGGCTATGACCGGCCGGCCCGGATGGGCGAATTTCGCGCCGATGGCGTACGGGACTGCCGGGCCCATGGTGGCCAGGTTGCCCGAGAGCGATCCGCGCATGCCGTCGCGGAACCTCAGCTGCCGCGCGTACCAGTTGGCGGAGGAACCCGAATCGGCGCTGAGGATCGCATCGGCGGGCAGCCGGTCGGAGAGCTCGGCGAACAGGCGCAGCGGATTGACCGGGTTGGCATCAACCATCGCCTCGTCACGCATGGTGTCCCACCAGCGGCGGATCTTGGCCTGAAGGTCTTCCTGCCAGGTCCTGTCCTCCTTGCGCTCCAGATGCGGAATCAGCGCCCGCAGGGCGGCTCCGGCGTCGGAGACGATGTTGAATTCGTAGGGGTAGCGCAGCCCGATCATCTTCGGGTCCAGGTCGATTTGCACCCCGCGGGCCTGTCCGGATTCGGGCATGAACTGGGTATAGGGAAAGCTCGAGCCGACGGTCAGCAAGGTGTCGCAGTCGCGCATCATCTCGTAGCTTGGACGGGTGCCCAGCAGGCCGATGGCACCGGTGACGTAGGGCAGGTCATCGGGCAGCGAGTCCTTGCCCAGCAGGGCTTTGGCCACGCCCGCGCCGAGCAGTTCGGCTACCTGCCGCACCTCGGCCGCGGCCCCGCGGGCTCCGTGGCCGATCAGCATCGCCACTTTGCTGCCCGCGTTCAGCAGCTCGGCGGCAGCGCGGATGGCATCGTCGTCGGGCTGGATTTCGGGCCAGCGGGTGCCGAGGCTGGAGGGCACCATCTTGAAGTCATGCGTGGGCGGGGTGTATTCCAGTTCCTGCACATCGCTGGGGATGATGATGGCGGTCGGGGCACGCTCGGCCAGCGCGATCCGAATGGCCCGGTCCAGCACGTTGGGCAGTTGCTCGGGCACGGTGACCATCTGCACGTAGTCGGAGGCGACGTCCTTGAACAGGGTCAGCAGGTCCACTTCCTGCTGGTAGGAACCGCCCATGGCGCTGCGCGCGGTCTGTCCGACGATCGCGACGATCGGCACATGGTCCAGTTTGGCGTCGTACAGGCCGTTGAGCAGGTGGATGGCACCGGGCCCGGAGGTGGCCAGGCAGACACCCAGTCCGCCGGTGAACTTGGCATAGCCGACCGCTTCGAAAGCTGCCATTTCCTCGTGCCGTGCCTGGATGAACTTGGGCTGGTTGCCCGCCCTGCCGAAGGCCGCCAGGATTCCGTTGATCCCGTCGCCGGGGAAAGCGAAAACGTTGTCCACATCCCAGTCGCGCAGGCGCGAGAGCAGGTAGTCGGCCACTGTGGTTGCCATGATCATTCCTTCACGCTGGTCAGGACGCCGCGGCGGGCGCCTGTGTTCAGGACGGCGGCCGTGCGGGCCGCCAGCGCCATGATGGTCAGGGCCGGGTTGGCACTGCCTTGGGTGGGCAGCACGCTGCCGTCGGTCACCATCAAGTTCGGTACGGCGAAACTGCGGCAATCGCGGTTGACCACCCCCGAGCGTTCGTCCCGGGCCATCCGGGCGCCGCCCACGAGGTGGGCGTACCGGTTGATGGTGATGACCTCGTCCGCGCCCGCTGCCGTGAGGATCTGTTCCATCACGCTGCTGCGCCGCCGACATCAACTGCCGGTCGTTGCTGCACTGGCTGTAGCTGAAGCGCGCGATGGGCATGCCGTTGCGGTCCGGTTCATCGGCCAGGGTCACCCGGTTTTCCGCCAGCGGCAGGAACTCGCACAGTGCGCCCAGGCAGGCCCAGTGCGGATAGTCGCTCATGTACCTGCGCAGCTCGGCTCCCCAGTGCCCCTGGGCAGCAACGTGCTCGGCCCAGGTGATGGGCAGCGGGGAGACAGTTTGGATGGAGAAGCCGCGCTGGTAGGAATTGGCCGGATCCGTCTCGTAGAATTCCTCGGTGCTGACCTCCGGCGGCGGTGCTTTCCACATCCGGACTTCGGCGTCGAACCGGCCGGCGGTCTGCGGCGCGCCCTGGACCATGAGGTACCGGCCCACCAGATCGAAGTCGTTGCACATCCCGTCGGGGAAGCGTTTCGAGGTGGAGTGCAGCAGCAGCCGCGGCGTTTCGATCGAATAGCCGGCGACGGCGACCATCCGGGCGCGCTGGAAGCGTTCGACGCCGTGGCGCAGGTACCGCACGCCCGTCGCCTGGCCGGTTCGCTCGTCGAGGCCGATTCCGGTCGCCATGGCTTCGGCCCGCACCTCGGCCCCGTGGGCCAACGCGTCCGGCACATGGGTGATGAGCGGGGAGGCCTTGGCGTTCACCTTGCAGCCCTGCAGGCAGAAGCCACGGTAGATGCAGTGCGGCCGGTTGCCGAAGCGCCCGTTGGCGATTGCCACCGGCCCCACCTTCGCGGTGATGCCGCAGGCCCGGGCCCCGCGCAGGAACAGCTCGCCGTTGCCGGAGACCGGGTGCGGCCGGTGCGGGTAGCCGTGGGGATCGCCCCAGGGCCAGCGCTCGCCGGCCACCGGCAGCTCCTCCTCGAGGTCTTCGTAGTAGGGCCGCAGGTCAGCGTATTCCAGCGGCCAGTCGGCGCCCACCCCGTCGGCGCTGAAGGTGTGGAAGTCGCTGGGGTGGAGCCGGGGCGCATAGCCGGCAAAATGGACCATCGAACCGCCCACCCCGCGCCCCGAGTTATTCGAGCCCAGCGGCACCGGATCGGTTCCGGCAATGATGCGGGGTTCGGTCCAGTACAGGTGGTGGGAGCCCGCCTCGTCGCTGACCCAGTCCCGTTCCGGATCCCAGAACGGCCCGGCCTCCAGCGCTACCGCCGTCCAGCCGGCCCTGGCCAGCCGCTGCAGCAGGGTGGCGCCGCCCGCTCCGCAACCGACAATGACGATGTCCACCTCGTCCCCGTCCGCATAGCCGCGCATGTTGCGGCGCAACCGCTCGTCGGTTCCGGGGCCCGCCGGCAGCAACCAGGCGGATTCATTGCGCGCACGGACGGCGTTCATTGTCCGTCTCCGGGCTTGCGTACGGGGTCCTCCCCGGGCCGGGCATCGCGGACCTCGAACGGTTCCAGCCGGTCCACGCCCAGGTTCTTGTAGCCGCGTGGATAGGCCGGGCCGGCGAAACCGATCTCGTCCCATGCCCAGGGGTGGGAGTAAAAGGCGGTGCAAGCGTAGCGGGTCCACAGGCCCCACAGCCGGTCGGCGGGAAAGCCGTGCCACGAGGCGTTGTGCAGGCTCTGGATTTCCCCCAGCACCCGGGCTTGCTGCGTCCGCGACGCCAAGGCGAAGCTGCAGCCCCAGCGTGCCCCCGTCTCGGCATCGAGCGCGGCCAGCGAGGCTTTCCACGAATCGCCATCCCGGGTCATGCCCTCGTAGTGCCAGCCGTCCGTCTCTTCCTCCGCCAGCCTGGCATCGACGAGGTTGACCACCGGCACCCTGGGCTCGGCATGCTGGTCCAGGAGCTGGTCGAAGAGCGCCCGGGCGGCCGCCTCCTCGTCCGGCGTGAAAAACCGGATGTCAACGGGGCGTCCCAGTCGGGCCATGACCACTGCGGCGGTCGCGGCGTCCCAGTGCTTGCTTTGGCCAACGGTGCTGAAGCCTGGATAGCGGCCGTCGTTGTTTGCCGGATCCGGGGTGAAACCGCTCACCGCTCCCGCCTCAGGATCGCGGCCAGCAGGCCCATGCCGCCGACCAGTGTCACCAGCAGCGGGGCGAACAGCGGCGGTCCCATCTCGAGGTTGTACCGCAAGTTGGAGAACCCGCCCGGCTTTTGCCGGATGCCGCGCAAGTGCAGCCAGGTGCCTTGTAGCCCGTTCGCCACGATGGCGGCGCTGGCTAGCGGCAGCGCCGTCTTAGCCATCCGCTTGCTGAAGACGCCCGCAACCCCGGCCGCAGCGCCCACCGGCCCCAACGCTACGGGCAGCCACATCCACTTGTCACCGAAGCTGGCCCGGTCATGCTCAAAGTAGATTTCTGCCGCCGTGACCAGCGCCCCGATAGCGGTCAATCCGGACAGCGACCGTTCAAAACGGCCTGTTTCGACATTCTGGATCAGCCGGTCAATGCCGAGAAGCTTTTCCACGGGAGCGTGCCGCAGGTTGTTTTTCATGCCACGGATCCTTACTGTCCGGCCGGGCGACCCGGCAACTATATGCGTGGGCGCAATCTTTGTGCCTGAGCAACGATCGAGGGGATACTGGGAACTGTGAGCGAGTTCCCCGTCCCCCGTGACGATTCACCAGCCTCCGACCGGGAGGTGGAAGCGGTCATGGCGGCCGCCAACGTACTGCTGCGTGTTGCCGCGCGCTCCGTCGTCGAGGTGGAGGACACCGTGACCAGCCCCCAACTGCGGGTTCTGGTCCTGATCGACTCGCGGGGTCCGCAGAACCTCGGCGGGGTGGCTGCCGAACTCGGAGTGCATCCGTCCAACGCGACCCGGATCTGTGAACGGCTGGTAGTTGCCGGCCTGCTCGCGCGCCGCGATGACCCGGCCGATAGGCGGTATGTTCGGCTCGAACTGACCGTGACGGGAAGAGATCTGGTCAGGACCGTACTGGGGCACCGGCGGCAGGCGATCGCCGAGGTGATCGGCCGCATGCCCGCGGGACGGCGGAAACCGTTGGCCGAGGCGCTCGAAGCCTTTGCTGCCGCTGCAGGAGGCAGCGGCACCATCGACGGGCGGTTCACCCTCAGTCCCGGCGTCTGAAAAAGCTTCCGGCAGGTCCGGCAGCGGCCCATGTATCCATCTAACCGCGGCCGTTGCGCCGGCGCAATGGTTGCAGAAGGGCAGTCTTGTGCCTCGTCATAGCACCGGATACGGGCTGATCCCCCACGAGGCCGAGTGGCTCATGCCCGGCCCGAGCCGGACCAGCCCCTCGCCGGAGTTGAACGCATCCGGAGCGCTCGTCATGGGCTCCACGGCCAGCCCGGTGCGGCGCCGGTCCTGCTCGGGCAGGGTGTCGCCGGTAAAGATTTCCAGATAGGGGTAGCCTTCGTCCACCCAGAGCTCGACGCCGACCGACCGGTCCGGGTCCAAGAACCTGACCCGCGCCCGGCCATCGGCGTCGCGGAAAAGGTCGGTATAGGCAACGTCGATCTTCCGGCCGCCGAGTTCAGTCAGGGGGCGCAGGTCATAGTCGGTGCCGTCCACCGGACGCCTGCCGCTCGGGATGCCCGCCTCGTCGACAGGTAAGTAGGTGTTGCCCGGAACCTGCACGCGGGCCGCGTCGATGCTGCCGGCCGCCGCCCTCAGGTACGGGTGCGCCCCGGTGCCGTAAGGACAGGGCGTGGCGCTGCGGTTCGTGGCGGTGGTCCTGACGATGAGCCCGCCCTGGTCCAACCGGTAGTCAAGCCTGCAGTCCAGCACCCACGGCCAGCCCTGGCAGGCATGAAGGGTGTAGGTGAAGGAAATGCTGTCCGGGCCCTCCCCCACAGCCTGCCAGTTCGCCCACCGGGTCAGCCCATGGATGGCTCCGCCCTTCGCCGGTTCGCTCAGGTCCAGCTGCAGTTCCCGGCCGGCCCAGGTGTAGCGGCCGCCGCCGATCCTGTTCGGCCAAGGGATCATGGACTGTCCGCGGGTGCCAGTGGCCATCTCATCCTCGCCGTAGCCGTCCAGCAACTGCTGCGTACCCAGACGGTAGTCCCGCAGGGCAGCGCCCACTTCGGTCAGCACCGCCAGCTGGTCGCCCGAACGGATTTCGAACTGCCTGCCCGAGGGGAAAGCGGGGGCGGGAGCCGCCTCGCCGGCCTGGGCGCCCCCGCTCATTGCCGTTCCTGTCCGGTGGCGGGATCGGAGTGGACGTCGAGCACTACCTTGACGTCGTCGGAGTGGTGGGCAAAGCCTTCGGCGAAATCAGCCAGCGGCACCCTGCGGCTGATCAACCGCTGCAGCCAGGCCCTATCGGCCTTGTCCAAGGCTTGGGCCGCCGCCTGGTAGTGGCGGCGGTTGGCGTTGACGCTGCCGAACACCACCGAATTGTCCAGTACCGCCCGGCGGTTCAGCTGGCCAATATCCACCTCGGACATCTTGCCCGGGCTGGAGACCCCGACCAGGCAGGTGATGGCATCCAGCGCGGTGTAGTTGAGGGCCGCCAGCACCACCGGCGACAATCCGGTGCATTCGATGAGCACATCGGCCTTGAGGCCCGCGTCCGCGAGCGACTCAGTGTGGTACGTGGCGCCCAGATCGCGGACCAAGGCGGGTTTCGGCCCCTCTGTGACAACGTCGAAGACATGTACTTCAAGCCCGCGCTGCACGCCCAGCAGTGCGGCGAGCAGACCCACCGGCCCCGCGCCGGTGACCGCTGCGACCCGGGGATTGAAGAAGGCCCGCTGGCCGATGCGCTCGATTTGCTCCCACGCCTTGGCCACGATGGTGGTCGGTTCCATCAGCACGCCGACGTCGGCGAGCCCGGCGTCGATTTTGATCATTGCCTCCGGTTCAGCCCGCCAGCGTTCCCGGGCGAAGCCGTGAAGCCCCTTGATGCCATGCTCCACGTACCGGCCGTTGCGGCACATGTCCCACTCGCCGGCGGCGCACGCCTTGCAGGGCTCGGGATCCGGGCGGCGCACGATCCCCACCACCAGATCCCCCTCCGCCAGCCCTGAATCCCGCGCGGCTTCGAGCACCCGGCCGAGGTTTTCGTGGCCCAGCACCAGGAAATCTTGGCCCGGCGGTGCCTCGCCGTACTCGGCCCCGACAATTTCCATGTCAGTTCCGCAGAGGCCCACGGCCAGCGACTCCACCAGCACCGGGCCTTGCTCCGGGGCCGGTTCGGCCATCTCGCGCAGCCGCAGGGAATCCTTTTTCCCGGGGGTAACAGTCAATGCCTGCATGATCTCTCCTCAAGCGGAAGGCACTACCCGGCCAGTGTGGCGCACCGGTTGCGTCGGCGCAATTGATAGTGCCGACAAGCCGATCGCCGGAGCTCACCTGCCGGCCGCGGTTAAACTGGCACGGTGGCTACGGATCCCAGCACGCTCGCCGGCACGCTGGATCGCGCCGTGGCCACCCTGGCACCGGGGTACTTCGCCCTGGTGATGGGCAGCGGGATCGTTTCCATCGGCTTGGATTTCCAAGGCTTCGACCTTGCCTCCCAGGTGCTGCTCGCAATCTGCGCGGCCGGCTACCTGGTGATCTTGTCCCTGCACCTGCTGCGCTTCGCCCGCCACCGGCAGCAGTTCCTCGAAGATTTCACCGACCCGCGCCGCGGCTTCGGTTTCTTCACCTTCGTGGCCGGCACCAACGTCCTCGGCATCCGCCTGGCCTTGGAGGGCCAGATCTTCTGGACCGTGGTCCTGCTGATGCTGGGCTTCGTCGCTTGGTTGCTGCTGGGCTACGTGGTTCCGTGGACCGCGGTGCTGGGCCGAACCGCCCGGCCCGTGGTGGCCACGGCGAACGGGACGTGGTTCATTTGGGCCGTCGCCAGCCAGTCCTGCGCCGTCGCGGCCGCCACACTGGAACCGATGCTGCCGCCCGTCCGGGACGAACTTGCGGTGATCGCCGTCTTCTCCTGGTCCATCGGGATCTTCCTTTACGCTGCAGCCGGAATCTTTGTTGCCCTGCGCATGATGCTCTACGAACTCAACGCCATCGACCTCACCCCGCCCTACTGGGTGTCGATGGGCGCCCTGGCCATCTCCGTTGTCGCTGGTGCGCAGATCGTGGAGATGGAAAGCACCCCCATCGTCAATGCCACCCGCGGACTGGTGGCAGGCGTGGCCGTGGTCTGCTGGGCGTTCGCCACGTGGCTGATTCCGCCGCTGGTCGCCGCAGGGTTCTGGCGGCATGCGGTCCGGAAAGTGCCGCTGCACTATGAGGCGACCTGGTGGAGCATCGTCTTCCCCTGTGGCATGTATGCGGTCGCCTGCCTGACGCTGGGGCGCGCCGACCATCTGCCCATCGTTGGCGCAATCGGCGCCGCCTGGTTATGGGTCGCGTGCGCGGTCTGGTTGCTGGTCTTCGCCGCCATGTGCCGCAACCTCTGGCATACGTTGGTCCGGCCGCAGCGGGCGTAGCCTTGGTGCATAAAAGTCCGCGGGCGCAGGAGGTAAAAAGTGGCCAACCCAGCCAAGACGTTGAAGCCGACCGCCATTGGCCGGGTCGTTTCGGTGACTACCGCCAACGGGGATGAGTACGTAGGCGCACTCGCTGCCTTCCGCCGGAGCGGGGAGGGAGAGGCGTTCCTGGTCTACCTTCAGGGGATCGGACAACCCGTTGAAGTGGCGGCCGAGGGCTCAGTATCCGTTCATCAACGGGTCTAGCGAGGACAGCCGCGACCCAGAGGCCCCGCCAGCCGTGCGGCCGGCGGGGTTTTTGCTGCCCACCTCGGGGCGGCAGTGCCCTTTCCCGCCGGACACTGACCACCACCGGGCCTGTTGCATTAGTGTGTGGCACACACTATGGTGTGGCATATGGATCCCGACGACGCCGCAACCCTCGCCACGCATGAGCAGGAGCTGCGGCGCGGCACCATTGTCCTGGCGAGTCTGGCGGCCTGCCGGACGCCGCGTTACGGATATGCACTGCTCAGCACCCTCGCCGACGCCGGTTTCCAGATCGAGGCCAACACCCTCTACCCGCTGCTGCGGCGGCTGGAGAAACAAGGACTGCTCAAGGCCGAGTGGAACACCGACGAGGCCCGCCCTCGCAAGTACTACACGCTGACCGGCCTCGGCAGCCAGATGGCCGATTCACTGCGCGACGAATGGGCCGACCTCACCAGAAGCCTGACCACAGTGTGGAAGGACGATTCCGTATGAGCTCCCTGACCGAAAAATACGTCGCGCAGGTGGTGCGCCGCCTGCCCGAAGGCAACCGGGCGGACATCGCCCGCGAAATCACCGCCACCTTGTCGGACATGGCCGACGCCCGGCTCTCCGGGGATGGCTACGCGTCGCCTGCCTCCGCCGAAGCGGCCGAGCGGGCAGCCCTTGAAGAACTCGGCGATCCGCAACGCCTGGCCCTGCGCTACAGCGAATCGCCGCGGTACTTGATCGGGCCCGAACTCTTTCCTGTCTTCACCCGGCTGATGGCGTGGCTGCTGCCGATTGTGGCAGTCTCCGCCCTAGCGGTGAACGCCCTGGTTTATGTCCTGGCGAGTCCGGAGCCAGCGGTTGGCGGCATGATCGGAGTGATGGTCGGCAACGGCGTCCTGGCGGTCCTGATCGCCATTGCCGTCGTCACCGTATTGCTGGCGCTGGCCGAACGCATTCTGCCGGAGAAGGACAAGGCCCAACTGGCAGCACCGGCCACCCGGTCCAGATGGAGTGTTGATGATCTGGTCCGCGAGCGGCCCGTCCGGGAGATCGCCCGTCCGGAGCCGATCGCCTCGCTGGTGATCCTTGCTGTGATGGCGCTGGTGCCCTTCCTCCCGACCTCCTTCTTCTATGTGGGCCACCTCAACGACGGCGGCGGATTTCTGAACCCGGACCTGTGGGACGGCTGGATCCCGGCCTATCTGGGCTTCCTGCTGGTGTTCGCACTGATCGAAAGCTGGCGGTTGGCCTCCGGCACATGGTCGACGGCGATGCTCGCCACCATGATGGCGGCCGACGTTGCTTTCGCCGTCTTCTTGACCGCCGCCTTCCTCAGCCAGGAGGTGCTCGACCCCGCCCTCTTCACCGGCTCCGGAGGTGAGCCGGGCTGGTACCGGGGCATCGCCGTCGTGCTCATCTGGGCGGTCACGGTGTGGGACCAACTGGCCACGCTCAAGGCCTATCGCGCGGCCCGATCGCTTCGCCCGGTGGAACGCCGCTAGCGTACGTTCCACCCTCGCCGACAGGGCCGCTGCCCTAGTACCAGGCATCGGTCCTGTCAACGTTTTCGGGCCACATCTGACCTTTCACACCTGCCCAAAAGGTATCCCGCGTCACATTTCTGCAGCGATCGCAAACCGCCCGAAAAAGGGGTTGCGGCACGGCTGTTAAGCCGTACGCTAAGACCACCTCTCTGGTTGCGGCGGCGTGCATCAAGCGGCTTCCTGGAGGTAATTCGTCGGCAGGTTGGGATCGGTGGCGTTGGGGGACGTCCGGGGGCCTGCTTAGGGGGACGGGGGACCGCAGGTGGACGAATCAATGGCCGATCCGGAGGGCGACGACGCCAACCGGGACGCAGTGACAGCGGCTGCCGGGCAAGCACCGGCGCGGCCTGACCGGGACGCCGCTCACCTCCGCAGCAAACCGAAACCGTGGTGGCGCCGCCGGAAGGACACACTGGGGCTGGACGACCTGATGCCGCCTGCTTCCCAACCGGTGCGCCGGCACGGCACCGCTGTGCGTTTCGCCGCCTGGGCCGGGGCAGTCGCCGTGGTGGCACTCAGCGCCGGCTCGCTGGTCGCGCCGGGAGCGATCGCCTTCTCGGCAGCCACTGATTCCGTCCTCGATTTGTGGGAGGAGCTGCCGGGCGAGTTGCCGTTGGACACCGCCTTGCCGCAGCACACGGTCCTGCTGGACAAGGACGGCAAGGAGTTCGCCCGCTTCTACAGCGAGAACCGGATGGATGTGGACCTAAACCACGTCTCGGAGACGTTCCGCAACACCCTGCTGTCCACCGAGGATTCCCGGTTCTACGAGCACCACGGTGTGGACCCGATGGGAGTAACCCGCGCCATAGTCACCAACTCCGTGGGCGGCGAGCGCCAAGGCGGCTCCACCATCACCCAGCAGTTGGTGCAGAACATCCTGGTCAACAACGCGCGGGACGACACCGAGCAGTCGGTGGCCGTGGGCGAGACCTACAACGCAAAGATCCGCGAGGCCAAGTACGCAGTCCAGCTGGAAAACCGGCTGGACAAGGACCAGATCCTGAACATGTACGTCAACGCCGTCTACTTCGGTCACCGCGCGTACGGTGTCCAGGCCGCGGCCCGGATCTATTTCAACACCACAGCGGACAAAATCAACCTGCCGCAGTCGGCCCTGCTCGTGGGCCTGCTCAAGGGTCCGGTCTACTACGATCCGATGAAGTACCCGGAGCGGGCACTTGACCGCCGCAACACCGTGCTGGACGTGCTGCAGCGGCGCGGGGCGATCACCCCTGACGAAGCCGCAGCGGCACGGCAGAGCGGGCTCGGCCTCGACCCGGGCTCCGTACCGTCCGGCTGCGCCGACTCCGATTACCCGTTCTATTGCGACCTGGTTCGGGACGAAATCCTCTCCGATCCGGCCTTCGGCAAGACCCAGGAGGAACGCGCGGATCGGCTCTCCCGCGGCGGCATGACCCTGACCACGGCGATGGACCGCAAGGCCATGGCCGCGGCACAAAAAGCGGTGAGCAAAGCGATGGGCAACAAGAACCGCGTGGCGCTGGGCACCGCCGTCGTCGAACCCGGCACCGGGCACATCGCCGCAGTGGTGCAGAACCGTGCGTGGGGCGAGGGCAAAGGCAAGACCGAAGTGGTCTTCGCCGACAGTCCCTTCCAGGTGGGTTCGGCGATGAAACCGATTGTCCTGGCCACGGCGCTGTCGCAGGGAATCTCGCCGCGGCTGAAGCTGCTGGCCAACGGCCCCTACTACTCCCGGTTGGACAACCCGCCGGGCGGTTTCCACAACTACGGCAACAAGAACTACGGCATGATCGATGCCTACCAAGCCGTCCGCGCGTCGGTGAATGTCTACTTCGTGCGGCTGATCGAGCGCACCGGTGTGAAGGAAGTCGCCGAGCTGGCCGAGAAGCTGGGCATCACCACCATCCCCAGCAAGAAACTGCATGGCAAGGAGGCGTCGCTGGCTCTGGGCTCGTACGAGATTTCGCCGCTGGAGATGGCCAACGCCTACTCCACGTTCGTCAGCGGCGGGGTGCTCTGCCGGCCGGTCACCATCACCGAAGGCATCCGCAGCGACACCGGGGAGAAGATCCCGGTGCCCGAGGCCGGCTGCCACCAGGCCATCGACCCCTCGGTGGCGGCCACGGTCGCCGACGCGCTCAAGGAACCGTTCAACCCCGCCGGCACCCTGGGCGCCCTGGGCATGCCGAAGGGCCGCAAGGCCGGCGCCAAAACCGGCACCACCAACGACTTCGCCGCCAACTGGATTGTGGGCGTCACGCCGCAGTATGCGACGGCGGTCTGGCTGGGCGATCCGCGCGGCGGCGCCCAGCACCCGCTGACGAAGGTGAAGGCCTACGGGAAAACCTACCGCGACCTCACCGGCTCCGAACTGGCCGGCCCGGTGTGGAAGGACACCATGGAGGGCCTCCACAGGGGCCTGCCGGCAGAGCCGATGCCGGAGGCGGATCCGCTGACCAGCAGCGTGGCCGCATCCCGGTCGATGCCCGATCTCCGCGGACTGGGTGTCAACGAGGCGATCACGGTGCTGCTGCGCAACAACCTGGTGCCCGTGATCGGGCAGAAGACCGCCAAACCGGATCCGCGGATCGGCAAGAACGTGGTGACAAAACAGTCGGCCCCGCCGGGCAGCGGCCTGGCCTTCCGGCAGGAAGTGACCATCACGCTCAGCGCCGGCAGCAACACCGCCATCACGGTCCCCGGACAGCCGTAGGAGTCCCGATGTCCATCTTCGAGAAGCATCCGGCTCTGGCCCTGGCCGCCGGGGCACTCTGCCTGGCCTCCGTCACCGCCTCCGGACTGGTGGCGCTGCAGCTGTCCGGGATGCCCATGGTCCTCCCCCGCGAGCCGGCGCCGGCGGTGGCCGAGGCTGCCTCACCGGTGGCGATCAGCGCCGTGCTCGCGGACAGCCCGGCGTCCACGTCGTTGACCGCACTGCTGGAGAAACCGCCCGCACAATGGAAGCCGGGCGGCCCGCTGCAGCGCGCAGTGGCACTGCCGGTGCCGTATTCGTGCGACATCGGCGCGGCGCCGACTGTTGCGCTGGCGCGTTCTTTCACGGTGGGCAAAGTGGGCGTGCAGGTGGTCAGCGCCGCCTACACCGCCGGCCTTGGCGCCGAAGCCATGGACAACCTGCTGGACAACGCGTCCGATTGTGCCGGGAGTTCGGTCGGCGTGCACGGGGAGGATCTGGACACGCCCGGCGTCAAGGCGCACCGGGACTACACCACCAAAAACGGCCACACCATGCAGGTGGTGACGTTCCGGCGCGGGGACGTGCTGACCTTCGTGGTGGGCAAGGCAGACGCCCGGCTGCGAAAGCTGGCCAAGCAACTCGACCAGAACCTGGCCGGCACGCTGGAGGGCGTCTGCGCCGACCAGAAGTCCGACGCCGGTGACGCCGTCCGCTCCCCCTGGTCGACGGACGGCTACAAGCCGTTCACCCGCACCGGCACGGTGGCCATCCGCACTGTTTCACCCCCGCAGGCACCCGCCGACGCCGGCGACCCCGCCGTGCCGCTGCCGGCTCCCACGCTGAAGGTCAAGGCTGCCACCCCGGCAGCCGAGCCGAGCTATCCCGTCTGGCCGTTGATGCCGGCGGCGCGAAAGGTGCCCAAGCCGCCCAAGAGCCCGGCGGACGAACCCGCCACCTCGGCCAAGGTCAGGGTGCTGGCCGATGACCCCGTCGGCCCGGGTTGCGGCTGGAGTTTCACCGGCATGGCCCCGGTGCCTTTCGACGCCGAAGACGCTGCCGCCGCCAACCGGGAACGCACCAGTGCCGCGGAGGAGAAACTCGCCGCCGGGGTCGGGAAGTGGCAGCAAAGCGTGCTGCACTACTGGGCCGCCTACAACCGGTACCGGACGGAGGTGAAGGAGTACAAGGACTATGCCGCCACCGTGGCGAAGGTGAACAAGGCCTGGGACAAGATTGCGGGGCAGTGGGACGACTACTGGCGTGAAGATGCCGCCTACCGGCACGCGCTGACGGAACGCTCCACGTTCTTCACCCGGCAGGAGACCGCCCGGGCCCATTACCGCGACGCCCTGGCACAGTGCACAGCGGACAACCGGAAAGCAGAGCAGGACTACCGCCAAGCGGAGCGGGACTACCAGGACGCCGTGGACCAGGCGGAAGAGAACGACGAGGATCCGCCGGAGCCGCCCGCAGAGCCAGAGGCCGTGGACTGCGAGGCTGCCATCCAGGAGCCGAGCATCCTGGACTGGGCTGCGCCGGCCGAACCGACCGCCCCTGCCACCCCCGCCGATCCGCGCCCGAAAGATGAGCGCTAAGGACCTGCGCTCAGGATCAGCGCTAAGGACCAGCGCCGGGCCGGCACTCCGGCCTCGGAGTCATGACGCCCGTGGCCCGTCCGGATTTAGTTAGAGTGGTGGCATGGTCGATTCCACTGCCACAGCCGCCGTCGAGCACCTGGGTGCCGATGGACGTGCGGTCCCGGACGCATACTACGTCCGTTTGGACGGCGGCCGCTTCCATTCCACGCTGCATTCCCAAGGTGCATGGAACGACCACGAACAGCACATGGCCCCGGCCTCGGGGCTGATGGTGCACGAGCTGCTGCGCAACCATCCGCGCGCGGAGATGGTGATGAGCCGGATCAGCTTCGAGATCCTGGGCATCATCCACGGCGGCGAGTTCGAGATCGAGACCCGGGTGCTTCGTCCGGGCCGGACGATCGAATTGCTGGAGGCCACCTTCACTGCCCAGGGCCGCACCGCGATCCGTGCGCAGGCCTGGCGGCTGCTGCCAAGCGACACCGCGGACGTCGCGGGTCCCGCACATCCGGGCTTGCCGCGTCCGGACGAATGCCCGCCGGCGCCGATGCAGAGCGTCTGGGACGGCGGCTTCATCCGCGCCACCGAGTTCCGCACCGTCGCCGACCGCGGGCCCGGCAACCGAACGGTATGGGCGCGTCCGCTGCACCCGTTGGTGCTGGACGAGGACATCCACCCGCTGGCCCGTTTCGTCAGCATTGTGGACACCGCCAACGGCGTGGCCGTGCGGCAGGACCCGCGCGAGTACATGTTCCCCAACGTGGACCTGACCATCCACTTGTTCCGCCAACCGCACGGCGAATGGACCGGCCTGGACGCCCGGGTCACCTTTGGCGCCGGCGGCGTGGGCATGACCGACACCGAACTGTTCGATGAACAGGGCCCGGTGGGGCGCGCCGCGCAAATCCTGACCGTCCGCAAGTTCCCGGCAGCCGGCGGATGAGCCTGCGCATCCTCACCATCGGACGCAAGCACGAGTCGTGGGTGGCGGAGGGAATAGACCGCTACGAAAAGCGGATGAAGAAGCCCTTCGATGTCACGTGGCAGCCCATTCCGCACTCCTCGCGGGAACATGACGCCGCACGCCGCGAAGAATCGGAGACCCTGCTGGCCAAGCTCGCCGGCAAGCACGCGAACGACTTCGTGATCCTGCTGGACGAGCGCGGCAAGAACATCGACTCCCCCACGCTGGCCCGCACCTTGCAGCAACCGCTGGACAGCTCCCGCAACATCACGCTGATCATCGGCGGCGCGTACGGCGTGGACGACTCGATCCACCGCCGCGCAGACTTTGTCTGGTCCCTGTCTAAACTGGTCTTTCCGCACCAATTGGTCCGGCTGATCGTGATGGAGCAGCTCTACCGTGCCCAGGAGATCGCTGGCGGGCGGCCCTACCACCATGAATGACCATGGGTAACGCCCTGCGCTTCGGCCGGTCGGCCGTGGTCGCGGCCGCCGTGCTCTGCCTCGCCGCCGCGGCACATAGCGCCGCCGGCGGCACCTTGCCGCACCCCGCCGTCGTCCTTGCACTGGCGGCGCTGACCTGGCTGCCGGTGATGATCCTGGCCGGGCGCAGGCTGGCGCCGGCAACCATCCTGGCGGTGCTGGCCGGCGGCCAGGTGGCCCTGCATCAGGCCTTTGAACTGTTCGGAACGGTCCAGTGCGCGCCGGCCGGCTCGCCGGCGGAACACGCCGGGCACGCGGGCCAGGTCGCCGGCCACGCCGGTCATTCGGCAGTGGCGCTGGACTGTGTGGCCGCGTCGGCCCACACCGGCGACTCGCCGGGAATGCTTGCCGCGCACCTGCTGGCAACCGCCGTGACCGCGCTGATGCTGGCCCGCGGCGAGGCCGCGCTCTGGGCGCTGGCCGCCTGGCTGCGCCCGCTGGTCCAGCTTCCCGCCGTTCCTGCGGCGCCGGTCCGCGCTTTCCTGCCGCTCGCGGACCAGGGTCCGGCGCCGCTGCACACCGAGTATCTGGTCAGGGTGGTGCCGCTGCGCGGACCACCGGTGCCGGTGAGTATTCCGCTTCCGGGCTGACGCCCGCTGTGAATTCCCACTTCTTCCGGTGCTGCGGCCGCAACCTGCCCAGCGCCTCCTGAAAGGCACCCTAGTGAAAACCATCCATCGCACTTCCCTCCGCGCCGTCCTCGCCGCCGGAGCCACTGCCGGCCTGCTGGCCGCCGGCGCCGGCGCAGCCTCCGCGCATGTCCATGTCACCCCGGAGGACAACGCCGCCGGCGGCAGCTCGGTGCTGACCTTCGCGTTCGCCCACGGCTGCGAGGGCTCGCCGACCAGCAAGATCGCCATCTCGCTGCCGGACCAGCTGGTCGATGCCACGCCCACCGTGCACCCCGGCTGGGACGTGGAGAAGGTCAGCGAAACCCTCGATACGCCGAAGACGCTGGACAGCGGAGCCACCGTGACCGAGCGGGTCAGCCAGATCGTCTACACCGCCAAGGAACCGGTGGCCGACGGGCTGCGCGACACGCTGCAACTGCAGGTGCTGCTGCCCGAGTCCGCCGGCGAGACGCTGGCCTTCCCCGTCCTGCAGACCTGCGAGAAGGGCGAGACCAACTGGGCCGAAATCCCGGCGGAGGGCCAGGACCCGCATGATCTGAAGTCCCCGGCTCCCTCGTTCGTGATCGGCGAAGCCTCCACCGAGAGCCACGGAGGGCACGACGGCGGTGCCTCCGACGGTGCGCAGGCCGCCCAGGCCTCTGGCACCGAAGCGTCGGGTACCGGAGCGTCGGGCACCGATGCGGCGACGGTGGCAGGCTGGGCTGGACTCGGCGCCGGCGTACTTGGCCTGGCTGCCGGCGTCACCGCCCTGGCCAGGACACGCAAGAACGGCTGATTCTTAGAGATGTAGTGCCGACTCCGGCCGGTGGGATGTTCGTTGCGGACAACCACCGGCCGGAGGTGTTTAATGTGAGCATGATGAATCGTTTCCGGCTCAGGCCGGCCGCTGCGGCCCTCTTCGTCGGCTCCGCCCTGCTGCTGGCCGGCTGCGGCCAAGCGGAGCCGGGAACCGGCACCGCGCCGGCATCCGCCGGCCCAACCGGCGGCGCATCGCCGTCGTCCTCGCCATCGGCCGCGTCGGCGGCCCCGGAAACCGAAAGCGCCGCCGGAAGCGAAACCGCCTCGGCGTCGCCGGAGGCCAGCGACAGCGCCGCTGACGGGTCCTGCAGCGCCGGCCAGCTGTCCGCCGCCATCGAAACAGAACCCGGCGGCGGCGCCGCCGGCAGCGTCTACCGCACGCTGGTGCTGACCAACACCGACAACAAGTCCTGCACGCTGGCCGGCTACCCGGGTGTCTCCTACGTGGACGCCAAGGGCAAGCAAGTGGGCGCCGCGGCCGATCGGGATCCGGACGCCAAAAAGGTCACGGTCACGGTGGCACCGGGCGGCACCGCCGTGGCCCAGCTGCGCCAGACCAACGCGCAGAACTACGGTAAAGAATGCGGGCTCACCGATGTGGCGGGCGTGAAGGTCTACCCGCCGAACCGCAAGGATTCCCTGATCGCCGAGCAGAAGACCGTCGGTTGTTCGGATGATTCGGTGGTGCTGATGACGGTGGGCACGTTCGAGGCCCGGTAACCGCTGTTCCGCCGCCGCGGATCTGCACGCCGTCGGCGCCGGGCGTTAGGCTCAAACCATCGGTATGACGACGTCTGTGCTCGAACGCTTCAGCCCGGCGACCCGCGAGTGGTTCGCCGGCGCATTCAGCGCGCCCACTGACGCGCAGACCGGCGCCTGGAACGCCATCTCCGCCGGTTCCCACGCCCTGGTCGTGGCTCCGACCGGTTCCGGCAAGACGCTTGCGGCCTTCCTCTGGGCGCTGGACACCTTCATCTCCACCGCGGAGGCAGAGCCGGCGCTTCCGCTTGACGTCCCGGACCCGGCGCCGAAGCGCGGACGGGGCCAGCAGGATTCCCGCGGCACCCGCGTGCTCTATATTTCTCCGCTGAAGGCGCTGGGCGTGGACGTGGAACGGAACCTGCGCGCGCCGCTGATCGGCATTACCCAGACCGCCAAGCGGCTGGAACTGCCCGCCCCGTCCATCACCGTGGGCGTCCGTTCCGGCGACACTCCGGCCAACGAGCGCCGCCGGCTGCTCACGCATCCGCCGGACATCCTGATCACCACCCCGGAATCGCTGTTCCTGATGCTGACGTCCAAGGCCCGGGAGACCCTTGCCTCGGTGGACACCGTGATCATCGATGAGGTGCACGCCGTAGCCGGGACCAAACGCGGCGCGCACCTGGCGCTCACGTTGGAACGGCTGGACGCGGTGCTGACGCGGCCGGCCCAGCGGATCGGCCTCTCCGCCACGGTGGAGCCGCTGGATACCGTTGCCCGCTTCCTGGGCGGCAACGCCCCGGTGGAGATTGTTGCCCCGCCGGCCAAGAAGTCGTGGGATCTCACGGTCACCGTCCCGGTGGAGGACATGACGGCGCTGGCCTCGCCCAGCCAGGAAGAGCTGGGCCCGGGCGCGCAGCCTGCGTCCATCTGGCCGCATGTCGAAGAGAAGATCGTCGACCTGATCGCCGAGAACCAGTCCACCATCGTGTTCGCCAATTCCCGCCGCCTGGCCGAACGGCTCACCGCCCGGTTCAACGAAATCTGGAGCGAACGCCAGGCCCTGTCCCTGGCTGGCGACGAGGTTTGGGACACTGCCTCCGGACAGAGCCCAGATTCCGGTTCCGGGGCCGGGTCCGGCTCCGGGGCCGTCACCGGGGCGGTCACCGCCACCGAGACCAAGCCGCCCGCCCAGATCATGGCGCAGGCCGGGTCGATGTCCGGCGCGGACACCATACTGGCCCGCGCCCATCACGGCTCGGTCAGCAAGGAGGCCCGCGCCGAGATCGAAGACGACCTCAAGTCCGGCCGGCTGCGCTGCGTGGTGGCCACCTCCAGCCTGGAGCTGGGTATCGACATGGGCGCCGTGGACCTGGTGGTGCAGGTGGAATCCCCCCAGTCGGTCGCGAGCGGCCTGCAGCGGGTGGGCCGCGCCGGGCACCAGGTCGGCGAGACCTCGCAGGGCGTGCTGTTCCCCAAGCACCGGCAGGATCTGGTCAACACCACCGTCACGGTGGAGCGGATGCTCGCCGGCCGGATCGAGCCGCTGTTCATTCCGGCCAACCCGCTGGACATCCTCGCCCAGCAGACCGTGGCGGCCACAGCGCTCGGTGCCGTCGATGTAGAGGAATGGTTCGACGTCGTGCGCAAATCCGCGCCCTTCGCCACGCTGCCGCGCTCCGCCTACGAGGCCACGCTGGACCTGCTGGCCGGGCGCTACCCCAGCGACGAGTTCGCCGAGCTGCGGCCGCGCATCGTCTGGGACCGGCTGGCCGGGACCATCACCGGCCGCCCGGGCGCGCAGCGGCTGGCCGTGACCTCCGGCGGGACCATTCCGGACCGCGGGCTGTTCGGCGTCTACCTGGTGGGGTCCGAGGACGAGAAGAACCGCGGCGGCCGGCGGGTCGGCGAGCTCGACGAGGAAATGGTCTACGAGTCCCGCGTGGGCGACGTCTTCGCGCTGGGTGCGACCAGCTGGCGGATCGAGGACATCACCTACGACCGGGTGCTGGTCTCGCCGGCCTTCGGGCAGCCGGGCAAGCTGCCGTTCTGGAAGGGCGATTCGCTGGGCCGGCCGGTGGAACTGGGACGGGCGCTGGGCCGTTTTGTCCGCGAGCTGTCGGGGGCGGCGGAGGAACCGGCGCGCGAGCGGCTGGCCGGCGCCGGGCTGGACGATTGGGCCGCGGGTAACCTGCTGGCCTATCTCGCCGAGCAACAGCAGGCCACCAACGACGTGCCCAACGACCGCACGCTGGTGGTGGAGCGGTTCCACGACGAGCTCGGCGACTGGCGGGTGGTGCTGCATAGCCCGTTCGGCATGCCGGTGCACGCTCCGTGGGCGCTGGCCGTGGGCGCGCGGCTGCATCAGCGCTACGGTCTGGACGGCTCCGCGATGGCCGCCGACGACGGCATTGTGCTGCGGGTGCCGATGATGGAGGACGAGCCGCCCGGTGCCGAGCTGTTTCTCTTCGACCCCGAGGAACTGGACCAGATTGTCACGGCGGAGGTGGGCGGTTCGGCGCTCTTCGCGTCCCGCTTCCGCGAATGCGCCGCCCGTGCGCTGCTGCTGCCGCGGCAGAACCCGGGCAAGCGCAGCCCGCTCTGGCAGCAGCGTCAGCGCTCGGCCCAGCTGCTGGATGTGGCGCGCAAGTATCCGACCTTTCCGATCATCCTGGAGACGGTGCGCGAGTGCCTGCAGGATGTCTACGACCTGCCCGCGCTCAAGGAGATTGCCGCAGGCATTGAACGCCGCGAGCTCCGCCTGGTGGAGACCACCACGCAGCAGCCCTCGCCGTTCGCGCGTTCGCTGCTCTTCGGCTACGTGGCGAGCTTCCTCTACGAGGGCGACTCCCCGCTGGCCGAACGCCGGGCCGCCGCGCTCTCCCTGGACCCGGGCCTGCTCAACGACCTGCTGGGCCGCGCCGAACTGCGTGAGCTATTGGACGAGGGCATCATCGCCCAGACCGAGCAGGAACTGCAGCGGCTCACCGAGGACCGCAAGGTCAAGGGCGCGGAAGGCATCGCGGACCTGCTGCGCCTGCTGGGACCGCTCACGACGGCGGAGATCGCCGCCCGCGTCCAGCCCCCGGTGGTGAAGGAAGCTGACGAGGGCCCCGCGGCGGACGCTTTTCCCGCCGTGGGAAGTCAGCTGACGCAAGCGAGCGCCAGCGAGCGCGTGGAGACCGGGTCTCTACTCGGCGCCGGCGCGCCTCCATCGACCACCGGCGCTAGCGCGCCTCCATCGACCCCGGAGGTCCAACCCCTGCTGGCCGAACTGGCCAAGGCCAACCGCGCCCTGAAGGTAGGCGTCGCCGGCGTCGAGCGCTGGGCCGCGGTGGAAGACGCCGCCCGGCTGCGCGATGCCCTCGGCGTCCCGCTGCCGGTGGGGGTCCCGCTGGCTTTCATCGAGCCGGTGGCCGACCCGCTCGGCGATCTGGTCAGCCGCTACGCCCGAACCCACGGGCCGTTCACCGCCGCCGAATGCGCCCGCCGGCTGGGGCTGGGCCCCGCCGTCGTGCTTACCGCGTTGCAGCGCCTGCTCAAGGACGGGCGCGTGGTGGAAGGCGAATTCCGCCCTAGCGGTGCCCCTGACGCCGACGGCGGCGGCTCCTCGGCCAACGCAACCGCGGTCGGCGGAGAACGTGCAGCGACCGGTGCGCCGGACCAGCGCCAGACCGAGTGGTGCGACGTCGAGGTGCTGCGCAAGATCCGCCGCCGGTCGCTGGCGGCGCTGCGCAGGGAAGTCGAACCGGTGGACCCCGCCACCTACGGCCGGTTCCTCCCGGCCTGGCAGAACGTCGGGGCCAAGCTGCGCGGGCTGGACGGCGTGGTCACGGTGGTGGACCAGCTCTCCGGCGTCCCTATCCCGGCGTCGGCGTGGGAACCGCTCATCTTGGCGTCGCGCGTGTCCGACTACGCGCCGGCCATGCTGGACGAGCTGACCGCCACCGGCGAAATCCTGATCGCCGGCGCCGGCTCGATGCCCGGCAACGACGGCTGGATCAGCCTGCATCTGGCAGACACCGCGCCGCTGACACTGAATCCCCAGTCCGACTTCGAGCCCAGCGTGCTGCAATACGAACTGCTGAGCGCGCTCTCCGGCGCCGGAGGCTACGGCGGAGCCTACTTCTTCCGGCAGCTCTCCGACGTCCTGGCGGCCAACGGCACCCAGCCGGGGGACGACGCCGTCGTCAGCGCGCTGTGGGACCTGCTGTGGGCCGGCCGCATCACCAACGACACGTTCGCCCCGGTGCGGACGCTGCTGGCCGGCGGCACCACGGCCCACCGGCAGCGCAACGCGCCGCCGCGGGCCCGGTCCGCACGGCTGGGGCGGATCGGACGCATGCACGGGCTGAGCGGGGCGGGCCTGCGTCCGGGCACCGGGGCGGCCGCTGGTGCAGGTGCCGGTGCCGGCCGGCCCCGAACCGCGCCGCCGAACGCTGCCGGCCGCTGGTCCCTGCTGCCCGTTCCGGAGACCGATCCCACCGTGCGGGCACACGCCACCGCCGAACTGTTGCTGGACCGCTACGGCGTGGTCACCCGCGGCTCGGTCGCCGCCGAATCGGTGCCGGGCGGCTTCGGCCTGATGTACAAGGTGCTGGGCAAGCTGGAGGAGACCGGCCGTTGCCGCCGCGGCTACTTCATTGAACATCTGGGTGCGGCCCAGTTCGCCGTCTCCCCCACGGTTGACCGGCTGCGTTCCTTCAGCCGCGATGCCCAGCTGGGCGAGCAGGCGCCGTCGGCCGTGGCATTGGCCGCGACCGATCCGGCCAATCCCTACGGCGCGGCTTTGGCCTGGCCGGCCCAGGAATCCGGCCACCGGCCGGGACGCAAGGCGGGCGCCCTGGTGGTGCTGGTGGACGGCGAGCTGGCACTCTATTCCGAACGCGGCGGCAAGACGCTGCTGGCCTTCACCGAGGACGAGGAGTTGCTGGCCTTGTGCGGCCGGGCCTTGGTGCAGGTGATCCGGCGCGGCGCCGCGGACAAGATGGCGGTGGAGAAGGTCAACGGCGGCCCGATCCTGGACACGCCGCTGGCCCGGGCGCTGATGGACGCCGGCTTCTATTCCACCCCGCGGGGACTGAGGTTCCGTGCCTGAGGGGGATACCGTCTGGCGTGCCGCCCGGCGCTTGCACGCGGCGCTGGCCGGGCAGGAGCTCACCGGCAGCGACTTCCGGGTGCCGCGCTACGCCACGCTGGACCTGTCCGGGCAGACTGTGGACGAGGTCCGAGCCCGCGGCAAACACCTGCTGATGCGGATCGGCGCGCTGACCGTGCACTCGCATCTGGGCATGGACGGCAGCTGGCAGGTTTACCAGCCCGGCGAGCGCTGGCGCAAACCCGCTTTCCAGGCCCGCCTCATCCTCTCCACCGGCACGACGACGGCGGTCGGCTTCGCGCTGGCTGCCCTGGACGTGGTGCCGCGGGCCGACGAGGACACCCTGGTGGGGCATCTGGGCCCGGACCTGCTCGGGCCGGACTGGGACGCCGACGAAGCCCTGCGGCGGCTGCGTCAGGAACCCGACCGTCCGATCGGGCTCGCCCTGCTCGATCAGCGCAATCTCGCCGGGATCGGCAACGTCTACCGCTGCGAGGTCTGCTTCATCGCCCGGGTGCACCCGTCCACCCCGGTGGGCCAGGTGCCGGATCTCCCGGCCATGGTGCTGAAGTCCAAACAATTGCTGGAGGTCAACAAGGACCGTGGCAGCCGCAGCACCACCGGCTCGCCCGTCCGCCGCGAATCGTTCTGGGTCTACGGGCGGGCACGCCGTCCGTGCGGACGCTGCGGCACCCCGATTGCGCACGACCTGCAAGGCAATACCGACGCCGACCAGCGCGACGTCTATTTCTGCCCGCACTGCCAGCCGCTTGCTTCCTGATTGCGCTGAGTCTGCGCCCTTAGCGGCCCTATGGCGGCCCTCAACGGCCCCTTGGCGCCCCTTGGCGCCCAAATCAGGGGCGGCGCCCAGATCAGGGACTGCCGTCGAGATCACCCTCCACATCGGGCACCCCCGACGTGGCGCCGAGATCACCACATGGCGTCCAAATCGGGGGTTGCAAGGGGTATCTCGACGCGTTCCCCCGACCTCGTGGTGCTGCCCCGTCCCGGCGTCGGCCACGCAGACCGTGCGACCCGTCCCGGCGTCGGGCGCGCAGTACGAACCGTAATATGGAGACGAGAAGAGACGAAGGGGGCCCATGAGCTGGCTGCAGACGATTCCGGCGGTGCTGGTTGCCATCGTCCTCGTCTTCGGACCCGGCCTGCTCTGGGGCGCGGTGCTCGGTTTGCGCCGGCTGTCGCTGGTGGCGCTGGCCGGCCCGTTCGGCGTCACCGCCATCGTGCTCGCCGCCGAACTCGGCCGCCTGATCGGCCTGCGGTGGGGCTGGCCCCAACTGCTGGCCGTCACCGTGCTGGTGGCCGCCGTCCTCTGGCTGCTCCGCCGGAGGCTGGGCCACCGCCTGCACCGGGATCCCGAAAAGCCGAACGTTCCGGCGCCCTGGCGCTCGGTCGCGCTGGCATGGGCGGTCTCGGCGGTGCCGCTGGCCGCCGCGATGATCTTCATCTTCGGCTCCCCGGACAACATCGCGCAGTCCCACGACAACATCTTCCATCTCAACGCGTTGCGCTACATTTCCGACTCGGGCAACGCCTCCTCGCTGACGTTGGGCTACCTGGGCACCACCGAACGGGGTGTGTTCTACCCGGCGGGCTGGCACGACGTGGTCTCGCTGGTGATGATCACCGCCGGGCTGCAGCCGGCGGCCGCCATCAACATCACCAATCTGGTGCTGATCACCGGTATCTGGAGCACCGGCTGCCTGTTCATGGTCAGCCGCATCACCGGCGAGCGCACCATGCAGCTGCTGGTCGCTGCGGTGGTCTCGCTCTCCTACAGCACCTTCCCCTACTTGCTGCTGGAATTCGGCGTCGTCTATCCGTTCATGCTCTCCATCGCCATGCTTCCGGCCGCCTTGGGCGTGGTGTTCCAACTGCTCCGCCTGGGCGTACACACCCGTGTGTCCACCGAAGGCAATGTGCTGCTGCTGATCGGGCTGCTGCCGGGCATGGCGCTGTCCCATCCGGCCACGATCATGGGACTGTTGGCGCTCTCCGTGCCGCCGGTCGTCGCGGCCGTTTACCCGGCACTGCGCGCCACAGAACAACGACGGCGGCTGCGCGCCTGGGTGGGCGGCGGCGCCTATTTGGTGGTGCTGGTGGCGCTGTGGATCACGCTGCGCCCTGCCCGCAGCAGCAGCACCAACTGGGACAACATGGGCAATGCCGCGGCGGCCTTGGTAGACGTGGTGCTGAATTCGCCGCTCGACCGGCCCATCGCCATCCTGCCGACCGTCTTGACCATCGTGGGCGCCGCCGTCGTCTTCAATCTGCGCAAAAACCGCTTTGCGCTGGGCATGTATGCCGTGGGCGCCGCCCTGTTCGTGATCGGCAATTGGCAGGCAATGCCCGGGCTGCGCTGGTGGGTGGCCGGCATCTGGTACAACGATTTCTTCCGCATCAGTGCCATGCTTCCGGTGGCCGGGCTGCTGATTGCCTCCATCGGCGGCGTCGCGCTGGCCGGCACTGCGCGGTCCTTCTTCCGGGCCTCGCTGGCCCGCCGCGAGACGAAGCAGCCAGCGTGGATCCGCCCCGCCGCCACCGGCGTACTGGTGGTGCTCAGCCTCGCGGTGGTACCGATGTTTGCGGTGCAGCGCGGCATCTCGGAGGCCGCCGCCAAGTACCGGTTTACGGACAGATCGCAGTTGCTCACCGCCGATGAGCTCGCGCTGATCAAGCGGATTCCGGAGCGGGTTCCCGAAGATGCGGTGATCGCCGGCGATCCGTTGACCGGAGCCTCGCTTGCCTACGCCTACACCGGACGCCGCGCGCTGGTCCCCTCGGGAACCACGTCCGCCAGCGTGGACGGCAAGCTCATCATGGACAAGCTGGACGAGATGCGGACCGATCCCGCGGTCTGTCCGGCGGTGAAGGCGCAGAACGTGCAGTTCGTGCTGGATTTCGGCAACCGCTCCGTCCATCCGGGCGAGGAGTCTTCGGTACCGGGCCTGCAGGAGCTGACCGCGGCCAACGGATTCAAACTGGTGGACTCCGAAGGCGACGCGAAGCTCTATCAGATCACAGGGTGCCCCTGAACCTGGCGGTTGCGTCACGGTGCCGTTCCGTCGACCGGGCCGGTTCCGTGAACAGTGCCGGTTCGCGTGTGTCGGTCAGCCGGTACCCTTGATGGGTGATGGAATCCCCGCTCCCGGTGCGCGACGGCGTCAATGCCACCCGCTTGCGCCTGCCCGGCGAGGGCCCGTGGGAAACGGCGATGGACTACATGTTGCACCGCTGGGGTCACGTTGATCCGGACGGCATCATGGACCGTTTCGACCGCGGCGAGATCGTGGGCGAAGGCGGCGCCGTACTCAGCCGGACCACTCCGCTGGATGCCCACACCTTCATTTGGTATTACCGCACGTTGCCCCGCGAGAAGCGGCTCCCGGTGGAGATCAACATCCTGCACCAGGACGAGAACATCTTGGTGGTGGACAAGCCCCACTTCCTGCCCACTACCCCCGGCGGCACGTATATCCAGGAGTCTGCGCTGGTCCGGCTGCGCCGCCAATTGGATATCCCGGAGCTGATTCCCATGCACCGGCTGGACCGGCTCACCGCCGGGGTGCTGCTCTTCTCCACCAACCCCGCCACCCGCGGCAAGTACCAGGTACTGTTCGAAAAGCGCCTGGTGCAGAAGGAATATGAGGCGATCGCGCCGGTGGATCCGCAACTCCAGTTCCCGCTGACGGTGCGGAACCGCATGACCAAGTCCCGCACCTACCTGCTGGCCCAGGTGGTCGACGGCGAACCCAACACTGAGACCCGGATTGAACTGTTGGAACAGCGCGGAGGGATGGGCCGCTACAAACTGGAACCGCATACCGGGAAGACCCACCAGCTGCGCGTGCATCTGGCCTCGCTGGGCATCGGTATCCTGCACGACCCCTTCTATCCGGTGTTGCTGGACCAGGCCCCCGACGACTTCGAGCGACCGCTGCAGTTGTTGGCCCGCGGGATATCCTTCACCGACCCGATCAGCGGCGTACCGGTGGAATACCGTAGCCGACTGGACCTCTCCGAGTGGGCAGTCCGAGGCGCCGCCGGCGCGGTTCACGCCGGCGCGGCCCCTCGGCGCAAGGAATGCCTGGCTAGTTAGGCGTGGCCCGAAGCGGAACCCTGCACGTTGGTATCCCGCCTGCGGGTCAGCAGCAGGCCCAAGGCAATCATGGCCACGCCCAAGAAGAGATGCAGCCAGTTATCGGCCGAATTCAGGGGCACGAAGTTGGCCGCGCTCTGCTGGTCGATGAACAGCCCGTACAGCCACAGCACCAGATAGATCACGCCTCCCCAGATCAGGAAGTTGCGGGCGCCAGGTACGCTTCGGGCCAGCAGCAGTCCCGCGACGCCGAACAAGAGATGGACGATGTTGTGCAGGATGGACACTTGGAAGACACCCAGCAGCATCGCCTCGGAATGGTGGCCTGCGGCCATCATCTGGTCATAGTTTGAGGTGATCCCGGGGATGAAGCCCAGGATGCCCACCAGCAAGAAGACAGCGCCGAAGATCAGCGCCGCCAACTGGACAGGAGTCCTGCCCGTACGGCGGGCCTGGACGTTGCGCTCAGCAGTCATGGCAATCTTCCCGTCTGGCGCCGTCAGCCAGCCTGGGCCTTCCGGCGTCGGTAGATGTGGCTCTTGACAGGCACAACGATACAATAAGGCTGCTTAGGAGTTAAGGGCGCCCGCCCTCTGGGGGATGCAGTCAGGCCCCGCGGGTGGGCTCGAGCGACCCCGAAATCTCGCCGTGAGCAACAACTTCGGGGGGATCCAGGGCAATGACAGCCAGTGGCTCCCGCCTGCCGTCAACATGAAACGCCAGCGTTCGGGCGTCGGACGAAGGTGCGCCTTCGAATACGACGCTGACTATGTCCTCGAGGTCACGGTCCCCACTCACCTCGTACAGTTGCGGGAACGAGCGGCCGCTGCCATCGACTGCGGTCATCTTCGCGCGGGCCAACAGCCAGGGAACCAGCGGATCCTCACCCCGAAAGCGCGCGATGATCCGATGGGGCAGCAACTCCACAATCGTCAGCGTCAAGGACCGCTCGGCATCCCAGCGACAGTGCGTGTTGCACAGAATGGTCACGGCCCTGGACGAACCGGACGGTTCGACACCCATAGAAAAGCAACTCCCCGCATCGCAAGCCCTGCGCGGCACTGGACCGCTGAATCCTCATCATAAGCAACCTGCTCATTGGGGCAGAAATATTGCATGCCTTTCCACAGGTACGCGAGAGGGTGCGCAACCCTCTACCGTGCGGCGGAATCGGCGATCTGGCGGCAGAATCCGCCATCCGGCGGCGGCCTTACGCGTGGGCAACCGCGGCGCATTGCAATTCACCACTAAGGTTGCTTATCAAATTCAGTGCCCTTACGGTGGAAGTACCGGCCCGGACAAGACCGAGGTTCCCAACTTGGCCGAAAGTCTGCTGGGCAGTTCACGACAAGCCCCGCAAAGAACGACGGAATGGCACCTCCGCGGCCGCAGCGCCGCGGTCCTCTTGGGAGGCACCCATGTTCCAACGCAACGTCGCCGATAACATCCATCGCGTCGCCCACGCCGATGTGAACCTCTACATCGTCGAAGACGGTGGCCGGATCATGCTGGTCGACGCCGGCCTGCCGGCCATGTGGAAGATGACCGTGGCAGCCATCCGGGGACTGGGCCGTTCACCGCGCGACATCACCGCTTTGGTCCTGACACACGCGCATTTCGATCACCTGGGTTTCGCCGCTCGGCTGCAGCATGACCTCGATGTTCCGGTCTACTGCCATCCCGGTGACTACTACATTGCCGCCCACCCGTACCGGTACAAGCACGAAAAGAGCCGCCTGGTCTACCCGGTCAAATACCCCCGCTGCATTCCCATCCTCGGCCGGATGACCGCAGCCGGTGCGCTCATGGTCAAGGGGCTTACGAACCTGCGGCCGCTCGACGGCGGGGCAGCAGCTTCACTGCCCGGCTCGCCCGTGGTGGTGCCCACCCCGGGACATACTGCCGGTCACTGCGCGCTGCATTTCCCGACGCGCGACACCGTCATCAGCGGCGACGCACTGGTGACACTCGATCCCTACACCGGTGCCCGCGGGCCGCACATCGTATCGGCAGCGGCCACTGCGGACACCCGGCAAGCCCTCGATTCGCTCACGGGCTTGGCGCAAACAAATGCTCGAATCGTGCTGCCGGGCCACGGCGAGCCGTTCGGCGGCGGCGTTGCTTCCGCGGTGCAGGAAGCCATCGCCCGCGGACCGTCCTGACGGCCGGAAGCGGATCCGCTCCCCAAGGGAGGCTAGGCGTCCAATTCGGCGTGCACCCGGCGGAAGGTCTCTGCCAGCCCGGCAGAGAACAGCACAAATTCGACCACCTGCACACCGCCGTCGTACGCCAAGACCTGGCCGATGCCACGGCGGGCGACGGTCTCCGCCTCCCAGCCGTACACGCCGGCGCCGATCGCCGGGAAGGCCAGCGTCTCGGCGCGCAATTGGTCGGCGACCCGCAGCGATTCGCGGAAGCATCCGGCCAACACTTCCGGATCGGTCTGGCCCGCGCGTCGGTTGGGTCCCACTGTGTGGATCACCCATTTGGCCGGCAGGAAGTACCCCTCGGTGACAGCTGCCTGCCCGGCCGGCAGCCCGTCCGGCAACTCGGTGGCGCGCAGCCGTCGGCACGCTTGAAGCAGTTGCGGGCCGGCCGCCGCGTGGATGGCACCGTCCACGCCCCCACCACCCAGCAGGCTGGAATTGGCGGCGTTCACAATGGCGTCCACCTGGCGCTGGGTGATGTCGCCTTCGAGGATGCGGATCTCCACAATTGCCAGTCTGCCACCGGCTCGCAATTCCCGGTAGATTGGGCGGATGGAGATTCCCGAGGGGCCGCTGCAGTGGGTGTACTATCCCATGACGCTGCTGCTGGTCATTCTCGACGCCGCGATGCCGGTTGCCCCTTCGGAATTCATGGTGATCGGCGGCGGCACGCTGCTGGCCAACGGCGAGCTGATCCTGCCGTTGGTTTTCGTGGCCGTGGTGCTGGGCAGTTGGCTGGGCGACCTGTTGCTGTTCCTGCTCTTCCAGCGAGGCATCAACACCTGGCTCAATCGCTATCGCTGGGGCCGGAGGATCGACCGGGGCGTGACCCTGGCGCTGAGTAAGGCCGGCGAATCCTCCACTTACGCAGCGATAGTCGCGGCCCGCTTCATCCCGGGTGGCCGGACCGCGGCCGTGGCGGCCTCCGGGCTGGCGGACGTGCCGTTCAAGCCGTTCCTGCTCGCCTCGGCCGCTGGTTCAGCGCTGTGGGCCACGTGGATGATTGGACTGGGCTTCGCCGCTGGGCGGGTGTCCGTGTTCCCGTTTTGGGTCAACATCCTCATCGGCACAGGCGTGGGCATTGTGGTGGGCTCGGTGATCGCCATGGTGATCGGCTTCCGGCGGCGCCATGGCGGGCGCGGCACGCTCCCGGTCCGTGAATCCGCCGCCAAACCTGTTCCCGATCTAGGAGCCGAGTGAAACCGGAAACTGACCTGGTCCAGCCCGTTATCAAAACCGCGAGGCCCTTGGCTCTCAGCATCCGTGCCGCACTGGCGACTGACCTGGCTCGGCAATGCGCGGTGACCGCCTCGCTGCTGCTTTGCCTGCTGGCCGGTGGGCACGGCGCCGGCTTGCTGGGCGGGAGCGGGATCAAAGACGCCGCTTCCGGTGCCTTTGCACCGGACTTCACACTGTTGGCGTTGGAGTCGCGGGCCTTCGGCATCTGGGGCGTGATCTATCTGGGCCTGCTCGGTTACACCATCTTCCAGTGGTGGCCCGTCGACCGCGCGTCCCAGCGGCAGCGCACCATCGGTTGGGCGGTGGCGGCCTCGATGCTGCTCAACGCCGCCTGGATCCTGGCCGCCCAGGCGGGCAACGTCGGCCTGACCCTGGTCCTGATCCTGATGCTGGTGGCCGCATTGGTCTGGGTCATTGACGGTCTGTCCCGCTACCCCTCGCCCTACCGGGTGGACGCACTGCTGGTGGACGGGCCGTTAGGCCTCTACGCCGGGTGGGTCCTGCTGGCTGCCGCCCTGAATGCCGGCAGCTGGCTGACCGTCCGTGGGATCGACTGGTTGGGCTGGGGCGGCGAACTCTGGGCCGTCATCGCGGTGGCCGTGGTGTCGCTGACCGGAGCGGTGATGGCGATGACCGGCCGCGGGCGGATCTCCACCGTGCTGGCCCTGGCTTGGGGGCTGGGCTGGTTGACCTACGACCGCTTTTTGGGCGAGCCGCAGTCCGCTCCGGTGGCGATGGCCGCCGGCTTCGGACTGTTCTTCGTGCTGGTCTGCGGCCTCTCCCGCCATTTCCAGGTGGGCCATGCGGAACGCCGCGCGCTGCGGCGCGGTGAACCGCTGGACTGATCAAGCAGAGCAACCAACGACGGCGGACGGCCGGGTTCCGCGCGACGTCCGGGTTCCGCGGGGCGGCCGGGTTCGGTCGGCGAAGGCCGGGTTCCGCGGGGCGGCCGGGTTCGGTCGGCGGACACTGTCCCGGAACGGTCTCAGCCGACGGGCGCCCATTTGCCGCGCGAGCGCCGCAGCACCGCGAGCCTGGCCGTGGTGGCGACTTCTTCAACGGCATGGCGCATATTCGCGCCGGCTTGCAGCGCCTGGCGGTTTTCGGCGGCGTAGGCGTTGGCGTCAACGGTGAAACGGACGGTGATCCGGGGGACGCCGGCGACCACGTCCAACTGGTTGGCCTCCACGATGTGCGCCGAACCAACCGCCGCCACCGCAGCTTCCATGACTGCTTCCGGCTGGTTCCCGGGCCGCAGGCCGGTGATGTTCAACTGGGCGCGGAAAGACGGCATCCCTCAACTCTAGCCGCGGCCCGCCTCCTGGTTCGGCGGCCGCCGGCGCCATCACGGCTGGCGGTAGCCGCTCACCGCCAAGGCAACTGTCCACGTTTTACCGGATGCTGAAGCATCATGCCTGGTCAGGCGCGGGTCAGCGATCCAAAATCTGGACAGTTACTGCTGAACATGGACAGCCGTGCCGCCGGACGGGCCGAGCCGGGGCCGCACCGGTGGAGCGCCCCCGGCCTAGCGGCGGTGGATGGACTTGTAGCTCAGGTAGGCGTTGAGCCCCTCGATCCCGTACTCGGTGCCCAGGCCGGAGTCGTGCCGGCCGCCGAACGGGGCGGAGTGGTTGGAGGCGAAGAAGTTGATGCCCACCGAGCCGGTATCCATCCGGTCGGCAACCGCGAGCGCGGCGTCCTCATCCCGGCCGAACACGATGCCGCCCAAGCCGAACTCGGTGTTGTTCGCCAGCGCCACGGCGTGGTCCACGTCCGTGTACTTCAATACGGAAATGACCGGCCCGAAAACCTCTTCGCGGGAAATCCGCATCTCCGGCGTGACATCGGCGAAGACCGTGGGCTGCACGAAGTAGCCGCCGTCGAGTCCGCCGCCGAGCCGCGCCGCCCGTCCGCCGGTGGTGGCGCGGGCGCCTTCCGACCGGGCAGACTCCAGGTAGTCCAGCACGGTCCGGTACTGCGACTCGGTGGCCGCAGGCCCGAAAACGGTGGCCGGATCCAGCGGGTCGCCCTGCACCCCGGCGGCGATGGTCGCCGTCACCATGTCCACCACCTGGTCGTACCGCGAGGCCGGGGCCAGAATCCGGGTGGAGATGTAGCAGGTCTGCCCGGTGTTGCGCATGCAGGAGCGCACCAGCACCTTGGACATTTCGTCCAGGTCGGCGTCCTCGAGCACCACCGCGCTGGACTTGCCGCCCAGTTCCAGCGTGACCGGCCGCAGCAGCTCGCCGCAGGCCGCCGCGATCTTGCGGCCCACCGGGGTGGATCCGGTGAAGGCCACCTTGTCCACGCCGGGGTGCTTCACCAAGGTGTCGCCCAGCCGGCCGGACCCGGTGACCAGGTTGACCACCCCGGCCGGCACGCCCGCGGCGGCCACGGCATCCACGATCAACCGGAAGGAGAGCGGCGTGGGCGAGGCGGGCTTCATCACCACCGTGCAGCCGGCCAGAAGTGCGGGCGCCAGCTTGATCACCATCAGGTTGATCGGAAAGTTCCAGGGCGCGATCAGCCCGCACACCCCCACCGGCTCGCGGCGCACCACCGACTCTCCGCCGCCGCGCGGGAACGGGCGCACGTCCTCGCGCTCCAGGTATTCGGCGAGCGTGGCGAAGTAGCGGAAGATGCCGGCCGCATTGGCCGCGGCACCGGAGGATTCGGAGACCGGGGAGCCGTTCTCCCGGGTGTTGGTCAGGGACAACGCCTCGGCCCGCTTTTCCACTTCGTCAGCGATCCGCAGCAAATACGCCGCACGCTCGGAAGGCGCCAGTGTGGGCCACGGGCCGGCGTCGAAAGCGCGCCGGGCGGCGGCCACCGCGGCGTCGACGTCCTCGACGGTCCCGTCCGGCACCGATCCCCACACCTGTCCGGTGGCCGGGTCGGTCACCGGGTTGCGGCCGGTGCCCCGGGCCGGGACCCACGCGCCGTCAACAAAAACGTCCTCCACATGGGTGTAGGGCAGGTCCAGGGCTTCGCGGGCGGCCAGCGCCGGCGCTGTGGCCGGCCCGGCGGCACCTCCGGCTGCGGCGGACGACGCCGGGGCTCCCCCGGGTGCCGCGGCTGCGGTGTGCGGTGTGGTGGTCATCGGATGACTCCCGTCTTCAGCAGTGCCCGGGAACGCTCCAGGTCTGCGGTTCCCATCGCCAGCGCGGCCTCGGTGATCAGTTCGGGAATGATCTCCACGCCCAGTCGGTCGGTGTACACGTCCGGCGTCATGCCGAACCAGGTCGAGGCCAGCGCAATGCCGGCATGATCGAACCGCCAGAGCCGGTCGGCGTCGCGCACCAACGCGTCCTCCAGCGAGTACGCCACATGGCGGGTGTCATGACCATCAATGATCTCGCAGACCCGCTCAACAAACTCCGCGTCGTAGCCCAGGCCCGGCAGCACCCGGCGGGCCACGTTGCAGCCCTCGGCCTCGTGCTCGAACCGGATGGCGGCCTTGCGCCAGTCACCGGTAAAGCCCTCGGAGAGGATCCGGGACTCGTCCACGTGCGCCCAGCCGGTGTCGTGCAGCAGGATGGCCACCCGGACCAGTTGGGCGTCGGCTTCCGGGTAGGCCCGGCAGAGCCGCTCGGCGAAGGCCAGCGAGATGGGCAGGTGGATGTCGTTGCCGCGGCTGCGGGTCTCCCGCACCACCGCCTGCCAGATCGGATCCAGGTCGCCAACGGCGGCGGGCGTGGTCGAGATCGGCGTGGTGTCCACCGTCCCGGTGGCCGGCAGCGGCCGGACCGGATGGTCGGCGGCGAAGGCCTGCGCGCGGGGATCATCGGCGTGGTTGGACGGCTCGGCGCCGGCCCACGCGGGGGCCTTGTCTGCGGCCTCCGGGGTTTGGGTCTCGGGGGTGCTCATGGATGGGTCTCCTTGCGGTGTTGCAACGCCGAAGGCGGCTTATGAGCCGTCGGTCGCAATGGTCTTGAGGACGACGGCGGGGTCCGCCGCGGCCTCCGCGGGAATGTTCTGGCCCTTGGCCAGGGCGTTCTTGACCGCCATGAAGTCCAGCGGCGCGTTCACGCAGTCGGCGGCGATGATCTGCCCGCCGCGGTAGTACAGCACGGAGAACTTGCCGCGCGCCTCGTCGCGGCGGACCACGGTCTGGTCGTAACCGAGCGTGAGCCCGGCGATCTGCAGTTTCAGGTCGGCCTGGTTGGACCAGAACCACGGGATGCCGGCGTAGTCCTCGCGCCGGCCCATCAGCGAGTAGGCGGCGACCTTGGCGTGTTCGATCGCGTTGTTCACGCTCTCCAGCCGGATCCGTTCGCCCTCCGGCGAACCGGGCAGCGGGTTCGGCATGTTCGCCACGTCGCCCACCGCCACCGTGTTGCCGTCGGACGCCAGCGCGTGCCGGTCCACCACAATGCCGTTGTCCACGTCCAGGCCCAGCTGTTCAGCCAGTTCGGTGTTCGGCACCACGCCGATGCCCACCAGCACCAGCTGGGCCGGCACCACGGTGCCGTCCTCCAGCCCGACGCCGGCCACCCGGCCGCCGTCGTCGCCCGCAACCAGCTCCTGGATCCGGGAATTGAGCCGGATGTCCAGGCCCCGCCCGCGGTGCGCCGTGAGGAAGTACTCGCTGGTCTCTTCGCCCACGGCCCGGCCGATCAGCCGCGGCCCGTATTCCAGCACGGTGACGTTCTTGCCCATCTTGTGCAGGCTGGAGGCGGCCTCCAGCCCGATGAAGCCGCCGCCGATCACCACGGCGTCCTGGACGCCGTCCAGCTGGGCCTTCAGCGCCAGCGCGTCGTCGGCGTTGCGCAGGTAGACCACGCCATCCAGGTCGGCTCCGGGCACCTGCAGCTTGCGGGCCCGGGCGCCCACGGTCAGCGCCAGCCGGCGGAACGGGAACTGGGCGCCGGAGGCCGCGTGGGCCACGCCAGAGCCGTCCGCTTCCTTGTCGATCCGCTCGATCCGTTCGCCCTTGACCAGGGCCACGTTGTGGTCTTCCCAGTACTGGTTGGACCGGAAGATCAGCGATTCGCTTTCCACCGTGCCCTGCAGGAACTCCTTGGACAGGGCCGGGCGCTGGTAGGGCCGGTGGTCTTCCTCGCCCAGCAGCGTGATGTGCTCGTCGAAGCCCAGCGCCCGCAGCGATACGGCCAACTGGACCCCGGACTGGCTGGCGCCGATGATCAGCAGCCCCGTACGTACGGCGCCGTCGGCCGTCTCGGCGGGCACCGCCGTCGTTGTGGTGGTGGTATCCATGGTTCTACACCTGGGTTTCCGGGGTGGTGACGTAGACGTCCTGGCCCTCGCAGAGCTTGAGCTGGCAGGACAGCCGCGAATTGTCCTCGCGGTCCACGGCCGTGCCGTAGAGCATTTCGTCTTCCATTTCTTCCATTTCCGGAAGCTGGTCAAGGGTGTCCTCGCGGACGAAGACGTGGCAGGTGGCGCAGGATAGCGAGCCGCCGCATTCGGCGACGATCCCCGGCACGCCGTTGCGCACCGCGGTTTCCATGACCGAGTCGCCGGGGTTGCCTTCGACGTCGCGGACGGCGCCTTCAGCGTCGGTGAAATGAACCGTAGGCATGGGTTCTCCTTTTCGGTTGCAGTGCCTAGATGAACTGGCGGCCGCCGTCGACCACCATGGTTTGACCGGAGATGTAGGAGCTGTCCGGCCCGGCCAGGAACAGCGCCGCGCCCACAATGTCCTCGGGCTGGCTGGCGCGCTTGAGCGCGCCGCGGTCCACGCCATAGTTCTCGGCGTTCTCCATCAGCCCGTAGCTGGCCTCGGTGAGGGTAAAGCCCGGCGCGATCGCGTTGACGGTGATGTTGCGCCGACCCAGCTCCTTGGCCAGCACCCGGGTCATCGCCACCACGCCGCCCTTGGACGCTACGTAGTGCAGCCACTGCTCCGAGCCGGAGTAGATGGTGGCGGAGGACAGGTTGATGACGCGGCCGCCGTCGGGCAGGTACGGGCTCGCGGCGCGGGTCACCAGCCACGGACCCTTGAGGTTCACGTTCATCACCAGATCCCATTCGGCCGGGTCGATCTCCTCGAACGGAGTGCGGGTCACCGTGGCGTAAATGGCGGCGTTATTCAGCACGACGTCGATGCTCCCCTGCCCGAAGTCGGCGCACCTTTGGGCGAGGGCCTCGGTGGAGGCGACGTCGGTGACGTCGGCCTCGAAGGCCTCGGCCTCCGCTCCGGCTTCGCGGACCAGCGCCGCGGTCTTCTCGGCGCCGGCCAGGTTGGTGTCGGCCGCCGCCACCCGGTAGCCGCGGGACGCGAAGCCCAGGGCGAAGGCCCGGCCGAGGCCGCCGGCGGCGCCGGTGATCAGCACGGTCCGCGTGCCGGAATCCGCGGTGGGGGTCCCGCCGTCGGGGGTGGCTGCGGGGTCCAGTGGAGGCTGTGTCATGGTCTAACTTTCGTGTTGGGAGGTGCCGGGCCGGGGCCCCGAAAGGGGACTCGCCCGACCCGGCACTGGGAGCGCCTGTTGAGCGGCGCCGGTGCTCAGACGTGGCTGTGGCTGTGCGCCCCGGGGCCTTCGACGGTGGTTCCGGCGGGTTCCTGGTCGTCCAGGATCTGTACGGTTCCCTTGGTGCCGTCCACCCGCAACAGCTGGCCGGTCTTGATGGTGGTGGACGCCGAACCGGTGCCGGTCACCGCCGGCAGCCCGTACTCGCGGCAGACAATCGCGGCGTGGCTCATCATGCCGCCGATGTCCGTGACGGTGGCCTTGATCTTGCCGAAGATCGGCCCCCAGCTCGGCGCGGTCACCGTGGCCACCAGGATCTCGCCCTGCTGCACCTCGGCGAGCTGGTCGGAATCGTGGACCACCCGCGCGTAGCCTTCCACCACGCCCGGAGACGCGGCCATGCCGCGCAGCCCGCCGCCTTCGACTTCCTCGCCGGCGCCCAGCCACTGCTGGACCTGCTCGGTGGTGATGCCCCAGAGCATCCGGGTGAACGGTTCGGTGATGATTTCCGGCGGGGTGTTCAGCGCCGGCGCGGGCCGGGCGGTCTTGAGCGCGTCCACGATGCCGCGGCGGCGTTCGATTTCCTCCGGCCAGTAAGTGGGACCGATCGGTTCGGCGCCGACGCCCCAGCCGGTGACCAGATCGAAGAGCGCGTCGCGGACCTCGTTGCGGTTCAGGTAGAGCAGGTCGTCCGGCTCGGTCCAGAAGCCCTCGGCGTGCATCATCCGGGAGAGCTCGCGGATCTTGCGCCAGAAGACGCCCATGGTCCAGTGCTCAATGTAGAAGTTGTGGTTCTCCACGTACGGGTAGGCGGTGGCGGCCAGCTGGCGCTTCGCGTCGAACACCGTCTGGGTTTCGCCCTCGAGCAGTTCGCGGTATTCCTCCACGATCCGTTCCTTCTCCGCCACCAGCTCCGCGACCGGGCGCATGATGTTCTGGCCTTCGTCGAGCCGGCGGATGTAGTCGGCAATGTAGCCCAGCGGGATTTCCTGGTGCTCGTTCCAGTACTTGTCATGCCCGTAGAAGCCGTTGCCCACGGTGAAGTTGAACCACGGGTCCTTGGCCTCTTCGTAGCGGGCAATCCACTGCTCGCCGCCGGCAGAGGCGCGGACCGTGGCCAAGGTGGCCTCGACGTCGTCGGTGTTGGCGAAAGCGGACTGGATGCCCAGCTCCACCGCCAGCTCGGCCAGGTGCTTGAGCTCGTCGTCCGGGCGGAAGAGCTCCATGTCCACGCCCTGGACCATGGTGGCGATCGACTGGTCCGGGATGTTCGGGAACACTTCCTTGCAGAAGTTGAAGAAGTCCAGGTAGGCGATGTAGCCCAGGTTCAGGAACTCGAAGTGGTACTGCCAGTTCTGGTAGGCCAGCTGGATCAGCCGGTCGTAGTTCTCCAGCAGCACCTCCGAGCCGTCCATCGCCTTGCCCGTGGTGATGTCGTCCATCGGGACCATGTCCGGCAGCTTCTTGAACGAGATGGTCTCCATCTCGTCGATGGTGCCGCGCACCTTCACGTGCCACTGCTTGAGCAGCTCCTCCCAGTTCTGGAAGTAGTGGCCCACCCGCTGCTCGAACTCCGGGACGCGGGCGGCGATCTGGTCCTCCGGAACCGGGATCGGGGACATGTACAGGTAGCCCAGATGGACGCGGAACTCGATGCCGTTCGCGTTCGGGATCATCAGGTGCCGGGCGTTGTACTGGCCCAAGCACTTGACCGCGAACTCGCCGCCGATAGTCTCGAACGGCTTGAAGACGGTGGGCCAGTGCTGGCTGTCGCAGAACCAGAACTTGGCGTCTTCCTGTTCCTTGAGCTTGTCCTGGAACACCAGGTAGTAAGGGTAGATCTTCTCCCAGCCCTCGGCGCCGGCAGGCACCGGCAGTTCGGAGGGCTTCGGGAACGACTTCATGGACATGGCGGTCCTTTCAGTGGCGGCTCTGCTCTGAGCCTCAGTGGGCGGTTCGGTGGAACGGTGGAACCTTGCAGGTGAAGCAGTGGAAACGGTGGAACGGGTGGTGCCGTGGAACGGTCAGATGGAGGCTTTCATCAGCGAGGCGGTGATGCTGCCCAGGCTGAAGCCTGACGTGCCGGAGGCGGGGTTTCCGGAGGCCGGGTTCCCAGAGGCGGGGTTTCCGGAGGTGTCCGGGTCCTTGGTTGAGGGGATGCCGGCACCGAGCACCGAGGCGTAGCCGCCGGATCCCGGCGCTACCGCGGAGGAAGCGGATTTTTTGGCGGAGTGCACTGTTTCCGGGCGGGACTGCAGCAGCAGCAGGTTCTCGCCGTCGGGCAGGTCGTGGTCCAGCGCCCACTCGATGTCCTGCGGGCACTTGTAGTGCTTCTCCGCCCGCTTGGCCATCTGGGCGACGGCCTTCAGCTCGTCGTCGGTCAGGCAGAGGCGGGAGCGCCGTTCCGCGTCGACTTCCCGCTCGACCAGGCTGCGGGCCGAGGCATCCGGCACAAGTTCGGCGTGCTTGTCGCCGATGTGTTCCGAGACCGGGACCAGCGTGACCTTGTCCAGCACAATGTTGTCCGGCGTGACCTGCCCGGAGACCACCATTTCGCCGACGCCGTAGGACGCGTCAATGGTGATCTTGGAGCGGTCCCCGTTGGCCGGATCCAGCGTCATGGCGACGCCGGAGACCTTGGCGTTGACCATCTTCTGCACCACCACGGCCATGGACAGGCCCTCGTCCGGGATGTTGTTCTTGAGCCGGTAGATGATGGCGCGGGAGGTGTACAGCGATGCCCAGCACTGACGGATGTGCTCGCCCACGGCAGCGAATCCCTCGAGCCACAGGTAGGTGTCCTGCTGGCCCGCGAAGGATGCGTCCGGCAGGTCCTCGGCGGTGGCTGAGGAGCGGACGGCCACCGGCACTGGCGCATCGAAGCGGGACATCAGGTCCTCGTAGGCCTCGATCGTCTGGGCGCGCATGTCGGCCGGAACCGGCCGGGAACAGATGTCTTCGCGGATGGCGGCGGACACCGCGTCCACTTGGGCAATGTCTTCGGCGTCGAGGCCGGCCAGCAGTTGGTTGATGTGCCCGGTGATGCCGGCTTCCTGCATGAAGCGGTCGAACTGGGCGGTGGTGACGACGAAGCCCGGGGGCACCGGCATCCCGGCCGAGGTCATGGTGACCAAGGATGCGCCCTTGCCGCCGAGGTTCTCGAGCTTGGGCTCGACGCCGCCGTCGAAAAATTGGATGAATTCATTGCTGTGCATGGTGTTCAGGCCTCCCAGCTGACGGGAACGGTTTCGGGGACGCGGAAGGAGATGTTCTCGCGGAACTCGATGCCCTCCGGGCTTTCCAGCTTCAGGTTGGGTGCCAGTCGGGCCACTTCTTCGAGCGCGATCTTTGCCTGCAGTTTGGCCAGCATGTTGCCCAGGCAGTAGTGGATGCCGAAGCCAAAGGACAGGTGCTCGCGGGCGTTGCCGCGGGAAATGTCGAACTCCTCGCCGTCCTCGAAACGGGCGGCGTCGCGGTTGGCCGAGCCCATCAGCAGCAGCAGTTCGCCGCCCTCCGGGATCTTCACCCCGCCCACTTCGGTCTCCTTGAGCGCCTTCCGGCGCCAGCCGACGATCGAGCCGGAGAAGCGCAGCACTTCGTCAATGGCGGCCGGGATCTTCTTCGGCTCTTCCACCAACTGCTGCCACTGTTCCGGACGGGCCAGCAGCACACGCAGCGAGTTGGCAATCAGCGTGGTGGTGGTCTCGTGTCCGGCGAACAGCAGGGAGTACAGGATGGAGGCGATCTCGTGGTCGCTGATCTCCGCGCCGTCCTGCTGCGCCTTGACCAGGTCGGCGGTCAGGTTGTCGCCGCCTTCCTCATGGGCCACGCGGACCAGGCGCAGGCACTCCTGCCAGTACTCCACCAGATTGTGGGCGTGCGGGATCTGCTCTTCGTCGCTCAGGTCTCCCCAGGTCATCGCCGCGCGGGAGTCGGACCAGCGCTTGAAAGTGTCCACCTGGGAGACGTCGGCGCCGATCAGGGTCAGGATGGTGACCGTCGGGACGGTGTAGGCCAGGTCCTTGACCAGTTCGCCGCGGCGATCCGGGTTGGCCAGCATGGCTTCCAACTGGTCCACCACGTTCTGCCTGATGAAAGGTTCCAGTGCCTTGTAGCGGCGCGGGGTGAAGGCCTTCTGGGCCACCGCACGGATTCGTGTGTGCTCCGGCGGCCGGCGGGCGGACAGTCCCGAGTAGGCGGTAAAGCCTCCCTCTTCCATGATCTTGGTGGCCTGCGGGCCCCGCTTGCGCACGGGGGCCTGGGCGTTCTCGCTGGAGAAGGTTTCCCACTCGTCGAAAACGGCCTTGATGTCGTCGTAACGGGAGACCACGTAGTAGCCGACCCGCTCATCGAACATGACGGGCTGTTCGTTCCGTAGCTCGGCATAGGCCGGGAACGGGTCCTTCATCTGGAACGGCTCGTAGCCGTGGTGTCCGGCAGGGGCCTCGGCACCGTGGCCAAACGGGCAAGCTGCCGTTTCGGTTGAGGATGACATCTGGAACTCCTTGGGGTCGGCTCCCGCGGCGTCCGTTTCCGGCTCCAGCGGGTTGATCTGACTCCAGTGTTGCCCACGTCACCCTGTGACGCACATCTACCGCTTCCACTCAGTGGAAACGAATAGTGCTTAGCGTCTCTGGCCTGCTTGGCCGGGTGTGCCCGGATGCTGCGCCGTCGTCGCCCGGGGCAGTTCAGGTTTTCCGCGCGGCATGGCTGCCCAGCAGCGACTCGAGCGGGATATGCGCGGTGGCCCGCTCTATTTGGGCCGAAACCCCGCGCAAGGCCGGAAGGTGCCGGGTCATCGTCCCGGCCTGCGAGGTCAGCAGCACCAGCCCCAGGCCGGCACCGATCCTGCCCGTGTGGAAGACCGGCACGGCGATGGAGCAGGAACCCAGCCGGACCTCCTCCAGCGTGGTGGCATAACCCTGCTCGCGGATCTGCTCCAGCTCCTCGGCCAGCCGGCCGGGAACAATGTGGGTGTGGGCCGTGGGTCGCTCCAATTGCCGGTTGAGATAGGCGGTGCGGACCCAGTCCTCCTCGTACGCCAGGATCACTTTCCCGACGGCGGTGGCGTGCATCGGCAGCCGTCCGCCCACCCGGGAGGCACGCGGGACGCGCTTGGTGCCGTAGATGCGCTCGATGTAGAGCACCTCGTGGCCTTCCCGGACGGCCAGTTGCGAGGTTTCTCCGGTGAGCGAGAACAGGTCCTGCACGAACGGCCGCGCGGCATCGCGCAACTGACGGCCCGCGTTCTGGGCCAGCTCCCACAGGCGAATGCCCAACTGATACCGGCCGTTGGCGCCGCGGGAGAGGAAGCCCCAGTCCGTCAGCTCGGCGACCAGCCGGTGCGCGGTGCTCAGCGGCAGGCCCGAGCCCTCGGCGATCTCGGTCAGGCTCAGCGCGGCCCGGGATTGTTCGAAGGCTTCCAGGATGGCCAGCACCCGGGACGTGACCGAACGCCCCGCTTCGCGGCTACCGCCGGCCATAGCTGCCTCCCACCTTCCGCAGGCGGACCCGCGGAGCCGGGCACCGCCGTCGTCATTCCCTCCGGGCTCCACCGCCGGCGCCTTGGCGGCAACCGGCCGACACCGAGTCTAACGCGCCAGCAACCGGGCGACGCCGAGCCGGCGCCCGAGGCGGCAACCGGCCGGCACGGAGCCTAACGCGCCAGCAGTGCCTGGCGCTGAGGCCACAGCGTGGCCGATTCCAGCGCGGACAGCGCCCTGGCCATGGCCTCGGCCTCCGCCGTGAACAGGTGGCCGAGCACGCGCTGGCTGCAGAGCCGCAGGGCCTGGCCGCGGTCCAGCCCGAACCATTCCATCACCGTGTCGAGGCCGTGCGGGCTGAGCCGCCAGGTCTTGTCCGCGTCCTTGACGATCGCGTCCTCGATGGAGAGCGCTTCCTTGCGCGAATCGTGCCCGTCGATGATCTCCAGGATGCGCGGAATCAGCGCCGCCTCGTGGCCGGCTCGCGCCAGGATTCCCGCCGCCAGCCGGGCGCCTTCCTTCTCGTGCAGCAGCACCAGGTCGGGCCGGCCGCCGCCGGGGGCGATGGCGGACAGCACCTCGTCCGGCGGCACCTGGGACCAGCCGATGTCGTGCAGCATGATCGCCGGAAGCACGACGCCGGCGTCGGCCTCCGGATGTGCGGCCAGCATGGCTTGGGCCAGGCCGAACGCGTACAGCGTGTGCGCGTCGTTGTCCCGGACGGCCAGGAGCGGCGCGGCCTGCTCCCAGATCCGCGCCAGATGCTCATCCAGTTGCAGCACCCCGTCGGGTTCAACGTCGATGGCGGCGGTGACGTCGTGGCCGAACAGGTTTCCGGAAGGCTGCAGCTTGGTCATGCTCCACAGCATGCCGGGCGGGGCCGCCCCGGGCAACCCGCGGATTCCGCTGGGTGGAAGGGTGACCGGGCTGCCGAGGCGCAGCGGCGGGAGGGGTAGCAGCGCCTAAGGCCGGCGGCGGCCGGGCGGGCAGCACGGTGGGCAAGGCGCGGCGCCCAGCACGGAGGGCGGGCGTCGAGCGCGCCGGCCCCCGCCCACCGTTGAGGCCACTGTCCACGTTTTGCCGGATGCTTAAGCATCATGCCCAGTCAGACGGTGGCAGTCCGCCCAAAACCTGGACAGTTATCGCTGAACATGGACAATTCATAGCCAAGGGGACCCCAGCCAGGACTGCGTCCCCGGCCGTGCACCACGCGCGGCCTGATCGGCGCCAGCAGCGCGCCCCGGACGCCCTCCAGCCCGCCAGCCGCGCGCGCCGGACGGCTCGCCTCGCCCCGACGGCAGCACTCGAGGTGGCGGGCCGGGCCGGATGTCAGCCTCCCGTTCAATTCGCTCCCACGTTTTGCGGGCCTCCAACGGCATCGTCCCAAGTCAGGGGCATATGGGCCGTCCGAAACGTGGGACGTTAGTCCGATACATGGGAGCGAACGCCGAAGCCTCACGTCCCGGGCGGGCAGTCGCGTCCAGGCCAGGCACAAAACCGGGCGGGGCGGCGCACCCGGGGCCGGCACCGGTCCCGGGGCGGCGCACCCGGGGCCGGGCACAAAGCCTCGGGCCTCGGCTCCCCCGACCGGCAGCCACAGGCCCCGCGCTACCCGGTATTCCGCAGGCCGGCGGCAATCCCGTTGACGGTGATCAGCATGGCCCGCTGCAGCGCCTCGTCCGGCTCCGACGCCCGGATGCGCCGCAGCAGCTCCACCTGCATGTAGGAGATGGGATCCAGGTACTGGTCGCGGACATCCAGCGAGCGCTGCAGCACGGGCTGGTTGTCCAGCAGCTGGTTTTCGCCCGTAAGCATGCGGATTTCGGCCACGGTGAGCTCGTACTCGGCGCGGATGTCATCGAACAGGTGCCGCAGCTCGGCGGGAACCAGCGTGGCCACGTAATGCGCCGCAATGTCCAGGTCCGTCTTGGCCAGCGTCATTTCCACGTTCGAGATGAAGGACTGGAAGTAGTGCCAGTTGCTGATCATCTCGCGCAGCAGCGGCTGGAGGCCGGCGGCCCGGGCGGCGCGCAGTCCGCTGCCCACGCCGTACCAGCCGGGAACGATTTGCCGCGACTGGGTCCAGCCGAACACCCAGGTGATCGCCCGCAGCTTGCCGAACCCCGGACCGGCGGCGGGGCCGGCTTCCGGGCGGTCCGCCGGCCGCGAACCGAATTTCACCGTGCTCAGCTGTTCCACCGGCGTCGACGCCCGGAAATACTCCGGCAGATCCGGATGCACCATCAGGGAGCGGTAGCGTTCGTAGGCCGCACCGGAGATTTCCTCCATCGCGGCGTGATAGCGGCCGCGCTCGGCCTCCGACGTTCGCGGTTCCTGGTGCAGGGCGGACGCCTGCAGCACGGCCGCAAGCGCCAGTTCCAGGTTTTCCCGGGCCAGCTCCGGCAGCGTGTACTTGTCCGAGATGACTTCGCCCTGCTCGGTGAACTTGATCTCGCCGGCCAGCGCGCCGTTGGGCTGGGCGAGGATCGCGTCGTAGGTCGGTCCGCCGCCGCGGCCCACCGATCCGCCGCGGCCGTGGAAAAAGCGCAGCCGCACGCCGTGCCGCGCCGCCACATCCCGCAGCACCAGCTGGGCCTTGTGGATCTCCCACTGGCTGGTGGCCACGCCGGCCTCCATATTGGAGTCGGAGTAGCCGAACATGACCTCCTGCAGGTCCCCACGCAGCTGCACGATCCGGCGGTACTGGGGATCCGAGAGCAGGTCGTCCAGGATCTGCCCGCCGCTGCGCAAGGCCTCCACACTTTCCAGCAGCGGCGCGAACCCGATCAACGCCTCCGGCTCGGCCCCGCTCAAATCCAGCAGGCCTGCCTCGCGGGCCAGCACAACCGCCGCCAGCACATCGTCGGCGCCGCGCACCCGGGACACGATGTAGGTTTCCACCGCGTCCGGGCCGTACTGGCGCAGCGCGTCGGCGATCGCCTGGAACACCTCCAGCGTGCGCGCGCGCTTCTTTTTCAACGACGACGGCGGTGCCAGCGGCCCGGGCGAGAGCAGCAACGAGGAGAGCAGCTGCTGCCGCGGACCCGGCGCCAGCTCAAGGTAGCTTCCCGGCGCGGCATCGTCCACCGACGCGGCCGCATCTGCAACGGCAGTCGAAGCCTGCGCTCCCAGCGGCGCCGGGGAGCCTGACGCTCCCGCCGCGAAGCCTGCGCACCCATCGGCGCCGGCGACTCTGACGCTCCCGCCGCTGAAGCCGGCCCCATCGGCGCCGGGGATCCCGCCGCGCCCGCCGTCGCAGCTGGCGCACCCCCAGGCACCCCGGCCGGCACGCGTTCCGCCTCCCGCTCAACCACAAGCTCCGCGTCCCGGGCCGACAGCAGCGCCGCGACGGCCTTGTGGTGCTTGCCCGCGTTGTCCCGGAAGTCCAGCGTGGCCAGATGCAGTCCGATGGCGGAAATCGCCCGGCGCACCGCGGCCAGCGAACCGTCCGCCACCAGCGACGCGGTATGCGCGCGCAGCGACTGCTCGATCAACGCCAGATCGGCCAACACCTCCGCCGTCGAGCTGTAGTCACGTCCGGGTTCGTGCGGCAGCTGGCGCTGGATCCGGGCGCTGGTGTTGAGCAGCTTCGCCTTGATGCAGGTCAGCTTCAACCGGTACGGCTCGTTCGCATTCAGCTCGCGCACCCGCGGGTCCAGGCCCGGCAGGTTCTCCAGGTCCTCCGCCACGGAGTCCAGCAGCTCGCCGGTGGCGGCCACGATCGTCGTCGAGTTGGAGAGCACCGCGATCAGGGTGTCCACAAAGGCGATGTTGATCCGCACGGCATGCTGGTTCTGCAGCTGGAAGACCTCATGCGTCACGTCCACGGTCACATGCGGGTTGCCGTCCCGGTCGCCGCCGATCCACGAGCCGAAACGCAGCGGCGCACCGTCGTCGGGCAGTGTCACGCCGTGTTCGGCGAGCAGCTCGGCCAGGTCCCCCATCAGCTCCGGCATGGTGTTGGTGAGGATGTTGCCCAGGTAGTAAACCGCGTTGCGTGCCTCGTCCACCGGGCTGGGCCGAACGTGCCGCAGCTCGTCGGTCTGCCACATCTGGTCGATGATTTCGGCCAGCCGCCGGTCCTGCCGCCGCCGCGCCGTGCTGCCCTCCGCCGTCGTCGTGGAGAGCAGGTCGGAGATGGCCCGCAGCTTGTCCAAAACGGTCCGCCGCGATGCCTCGGTGGGATGGGCGGTGAAGACCGGCCGGACGTCCAGCTGGTTGACCGCGCGCTGCAGCGCTTCCGGGCCGGCTTCATCGGCGATCTGCGCGACGGTGCGCAGCAGTTGGCCGTCCTCCTCGGGCCGGACGCGCAATTGGCGCACGCGGTGCACCTGTTCGGCGGCGTTGGCCAGGTGGAAGTAGAACGCGAACGCCCGCACCAAATCGGTGGCTTCGCCGACGTCCAGGCCGGCAAGCAATTCGCGGACCTGGTCGATCACGTCGCGGGCGGTCCACGGCCCGGTCGCTTCGCCCTCGCCGCGGGCCGCTTCCTTGGATTCCTTGGTCAGCAGCCGCACCTGTTCCACCAGGGCCAGCAGGTCCGGCCCGTGCTGGCGCACCAGTGATTCGCCCAGCAGCGTGCTCACCCGGCGCACGTCGGCGCGCAGGCTCGCGTCGAGGTCCCGATCGCGGGCGGTGTGCGGCATGGGCCAGATCCTTTCGCGTGCAACAGGGCTTGCCGGTCTGGGCCGGCTCGGCGGATTCCGCAGCGCGGCTGCGGCATCCCCTCAAGCGTACGACGGCGGCGGCTCCCCGGCGGCGGGCTCGTGACCGCCGGGGCCCGTCGCCACCGGGGCCTGTCGCCACCGGGGCCTGTCGCCACCGGGGCCCGTCGTCACCGGGGCCTGTCGCCATCGGCGGCCCGCCATCATAGGAGCCGACCGCCTCAGGGCAGGGTCACCGTCGTGGCTGCCTCCGGCTCAGGCAGGCCAACGCGTGGGGAGCCCGGCGCCCCAGTCATCCCGCCGTGTTTGCGGGACCGCCGGCTCAGATACCCAGCCGGTCTACTTCGGCGCCATCCGGATGGCGCCGTCCAGCCGGATGGTCTCGCCGTTGAGCATGCTGTTGGCCACGATATGCGCGGCAAGCTCCGCGTATTCCGCAGGCCGACCCAAGCGGGACGGGTGCGGCACCTGGTGGCCCAGCGATTCCTGCGCCTGCTGCGGCAGCCCGGCCATCATCGGGGTCTCGAAGATGCCGGGCGCAATGGTGACCACGCGGATCAGCGAGCGCGCCAGTTCCCGGGCCAGCGGCAGAGTCATCGCCGCGACCCCGCCCTTGGAGGCGGCGTAGGCCGGCTGGCCGATCTGGCCGTCGAAGGCCGCCACGGAGGCCGTGTTGATGATGACTCCCCGTTCCGGGCCGCCCAATTCGGTTTCCACCGGTTCGGTCGCGGCCATAGCGGTGGCCGCCAGCCGGATCACGTTGAACGTGCCGATGAGGTTGATCTGGACCACCTTGCTAAACGCTTCCAGCGGCAGCACGCCGTCGCGCCCCAGCACCTTGCCCGGCGTGCCGACGCCGGCGCAGTTCACCAGGATGCGGAGCGGGCCCAACGCCGCCGCCCGGTCCACCGCCGCCTGCACCTGGTCCTCCACCGTCACATCGGCGGGGGCAAACACCGCCCGGTCTCCCAGCTCGGCGGCGAACTCCTCCCCTTTCGAACCGGGCAGATCCATCAGCACCACCGACGCGCCGGCGGCATGCAGCCGGCGGGCGGTCGCGGCGCCCAGCCCTGATGCTCCGCCGGTAATCAGAGCTACGGCTCCGGAAACCTCCACTGAGTCCTCCTCATTCTCTCAACCTGCTGTCGCCGCCGCCGGTCCCTCGGCGGCACCGCACACCTCAGCCTAGTGTGGCGCGGCGCACAGCGCGTTCAACGGCGGGTCCGCGGGCAGAATGCCCGGGCTGCTCGAGCATCCATCCGCCGCTAGGCTGGATTCCATGCCCACCCTGCCCGGCGGCGGTGCCTTCCACCCGCCCAACCCCACGCTGGCGGCGGGCCGAGCGGACGAGGCGGCGATCGCCGTCGTCCGCCATTTCGGCCACCGCCTGCTGGGCCTGCCCTTCACGCTGCTGGGCGCCGTCCGCCGGCCCTCGCCGGGCTGGAGCGGACCGTGGCACTACTGGTGGCAGGCGCATTTCCTGGACTGCCTGGTGGATGCCGGCCGGCGGGAACTGCGCCGGGAGCAGCATTACGACGGCGGCAACGGACCGAGCGCGGGACAGCTGGCGGCCCGACTGCTGCGCACCATCCGCTGGCGCAATGGCTTCCGCTTCCCCAACGCCTACTACGACGACATGGCCTGGCTGGCCCTGGCCACGCAGCGGCTGGATGCGCTGGCGGCCGACGCGCACAAGCCGCGCTTTCGGTCCAGGGCCGCTGCCCGTCGGCTGCTGCCCCAGCTGGAATCGGCGCACACCGCCGATTTGGGCGGCGGGTTGTTCTGGAGCACCGCCCGGGACTTCAAGAACACGCCGGCCACGGCGCCGGCCGCGCTGTACCTGGCCCGCACCGGCGACACCGGCCAGGCCGCGCGTCTGCTGGACTGGCTGGATGCCGAACTCTACGCACCGGAGCAGCGGCTGTACCTGGACGGCGTGCGCATCGCCGGCGGGAAACCCACGGTGGTCCCGAACATCTACACCTACAACCAGGGACCGGTGCTGGCGGCGCTGTTGGCGGTGGGCCGGGACGCCGACCTGCAGCGCGCGGCCGAGCTGGTGTACGGCATCGCGGCCGGCCTGGTGCAACAGCCCGAGGTCACCGAGGAAGAAGGCCGGAAACTCGTCCTGCGCACGCACGGTGCCGGCGACGGCGGACTGTTCACCGGGATTCTGGCCCGCTACCTGGCCGTGGCGGCCCGGTCCGACAAGCTGCCGGGCGAGGTCCGAGAGCTGGCCGCGCGGATGGTCGCGGACACCGCGGAAGGTTTTTGGGCCGGACGGGCCATCGATAACCACCGCAGCTGGGAGACCCTGGTCTTCTCCGCCGACCCCGCGGCGCCGGCGGCCGCGAAACCGGGGCCAGGCACCGGCGTCGAACTTTCCACGCAATTGCAGGCGTGGATGACGTTGGAGGCCGCCGCCACGCTGGCCGGTTAAGCCCGGCGGCAGCCCGGTTGCATCTGGCAGCAACCTTGAGCGGGCCGCGGGCGGAGGTCAGGACGGCTTCTTTTGCTGCGGGTACGGCGTTTCGTGCCGGGCCAGCATCTCCACGAAGTCGGCGATCCTGCGTTGCCGGCCGGCGTCGGTCTTCAGCTGGCCCAGCCGGTGGATCAGCGCAAAGCGGTTCTGCGAGGTGAGCACATCGAACATCGCCTGCGCTTCCGGGACGGCCGCGATCGCCGCGGCCAGATCCGCCGGTACTTCGGCCGCGGCCGGGCCGGCGTAGGCCTTCTCCCAGCGGCCGTCGGCCTGTGCCGCAGCCACCGCCGCCCGGCCGGCGTCGTGCATCTTGCCGGCCCGCTCCAACTTTTCGATGTACCCGACGTTGCGCTGCGACCAGATGCTGCGCTTGCCGCGCGGGGTGAACCGCTGGAAAACGCTCTCGGCATCACGGCGGCGCGACTGCCCGTCGATCCAGCCGAAGCACAGGGCCTCTTCCAGGGCTCCGGCGTAGTCCAGCTCCGTCACCGTGCCGCCCTTCTTATGCAGGATCAGCCAGACGCCGGCCGACCCCGCGTGGTGTTCCGCCAGCCAGGCCCGCCAGGCGGCGGCATCGGGCAACAGCAATTCCGGAAGTTCTGCAGGCATGCCCTTATGCCAGCACGCCGGGGCCGCGCCGTCTAGTAGTTTCTGAAGTAACTTGGTTGCTGACCTGAAGGAGACTGCCGTGCTGCGCGTGCGCCCCGTTGTGTTCACGTCCCGGATCGAGCCGTGGCGGGAGCTGCTGACCGCCGCCGGGCTGGTGTGTGCGGCCGACGACGGCGGTGCTTGGCTGGAGTTTGATGCCGCCTCCGGCCGGTTGTGCCTGCGCCGGGTCAATGCCGGCGATACCGCGGACGGCCGCGTGCAGTTGGGCTTCGAGGTCCGCGACCTGGACGAGTTCGCGCGCCGCACCACAGCCGACGGAACCAAGGCGGCGATCGAGGACACCGAGCACGGCCGCACCGCCCGGATTACGGCACCGTCCGGCTTCAGTTTCCTGGCCGAGCCTGCCTCGCCCTCCTTCGGCAACCACCCCGGGCCCGAGCAGCCGGATCCGGCGCTGGCCGTGATGCCGGTCTGGACGACGCCGGATATCCCGGGCGCAGTTGCCACGCTCCGTGGGATCGGCGCGCACCCCCGGTTCGGCGACGCCGGCGAATGGGCGGACTTCGCGGCGAAGAACGGCGGGCTGATCGCCGTGCGGCGCGGCGCGGCGGAGCAGCTGGAGCTTTCCTTTGAGTACGACGACGACCTCGCCGCCCTGCGGGAGCGCCTCACCGCGGCCCGAATCGCCAATTCGCTGGCGGACGGGACCGCCGGGCAGGCCCTGCTGGTGGAGCATCCAAACGGTGCGGGGCAGGCCGTCCCAGGGCGGCTGCGCTTCACCGTCCGGCCCGATGCCTCATCCAGACCTGCCGACGCCGACTGATCCGCAGGGCCGCCTGATCCGCAGGGCCGACTGATCCGCCGGGACCCGTCTGCCGAATAAATCACGCAATGTACCGCGGGCCAGCGGCCGTGCCGGGCCCAGCTCGGGGAGCGCCAAAGTAACGCCCCCGGACGCGCCGCAGGGGCCGCCGGCGTGACTGGCATCGCAACGGTGCTGTAGAACAAGTACATGAGCGTTCGCACCCCCGACCCTTATCCCGGCTGGCTCTCCAACGAGGATCTGCATGAGGCCCGGCAACGCCTCCCGATGCTCTACGTCGAGGCGGTGCCGGTGCGGCTGGACTCGCTGGGGTACGTGACAGAGATCGGACTGTTGCTGCAGGCCTCCGACCAGGGCGAGATGGTCCGCACCTTCGTCTCCGGTCGGGTGATGTACCGCGAGACGGTCCGCGCTGCCCTGTTGCGCCACTTGGAAAAGGACCTCGGACCGCTGGCCTTCCCGCAGCTGCCGGCCAGCCCGGTGCCGTTTACCGTGGCGGAGTATTTCCCGTCGCCGTCCGAGACCGGGCTGACCGATGACCGGCAGCACGCCGTGGCGCTGGCCTACGTCATCCCGGTCACCGGCGAATGCAACCCCCGCCAGGACGCACTCGAGCTGAGCTGGATGACGCCGGAAGATGCCCTCAGTCACGCGGTCCAGTCAGAGTTCATCGGCGGCCGCGGTAATCTACTGCGCCAGGCGCTGGCCCACGCAGGCTGGTGCCGCTGACCGCCGGTCCGGCACGACAGTCCGTCCGCTCCCGGTAGACCCCAACGAATATTCAGCAGGCGCCCTTTTCAGCCGCGAAAAGGGCGCCTGCTGACTCTTGGATGACGAGGACGCGCATGCGGCGCGTCGTCGGCCCGGCACCAGAGCCAACCCGGCCTGGCCGGAACGAACCCGGCCGGACCCGGAGCGACCCGGGGCAGCCTGAACGAACCCGGCCTGGCCGGAACGTACCCGGCCGGACCCGGAGCGACCCGGGGCAGCTTGGAGTCGCTCCTTCGCCGCATTCGGGCCGCGCTCCTATCTGGGCAGCGTCCAGGTGTACATCTGGGCGGCCAGATCCCGGGATTTTTCCTGGTGCTGGTCCTGGCAGCTCAACCGCTTCAGGGTGACGGGCCGCCGACTGCGCCGGTTGGCAAGATCCATCAGGATCATGCCCGCGACGCGCAGCAGGACAGTAAGGCGGCTCCGGCTGCGGAACTGTTCGGGCTGGACGGGGGCGTGCGTCGGCATACGGCTAACGCCGGCCTCCGGGGCAAGGATGATGCTCATGGCAGGACTCAACTTTCACAGAACGTAGGGCCGCTGTGCGTTGGTGCGCTCTCCGGAGGCCTAACGAAGATGTGGTTCCGGGAGCTTTTCGATGTCTTAGACGCTATCGGCGATCGCGGTCACCTTTGGTCCTCGATCCACTTCCGGATACCAACTGGTTCAAGCAAGCACATTCCCGGGCGACAGGACTCAGGCCCCGGGCCCCTTGGCGCACCGTGCCGGCTGGCGCGCCTTGCTGGGGCACTGCCACTTCCCCCTGTCCGATCAGCGGGCGCCACATTCCCGGAGGATTCATCAGCAGTCCTCGTGCCTGTTTGAGAAGGCCCCTACGGGCCCGGTCCCCAGGAGCGGACCAGCGCCAGCATTGCTTACCATCCGAAAGACAATGTGGCGCATACTGTCCGCCCATCTTCCGGAGCCCGCCTTCCGGGACCGCCCGCGACACCAACTGCGCTGGGTCCGCGCTGACCTAATGTGGCACCTGCTCTCCCCACCCACCACCCGCCCGTCATTCCGCCAAGCCAGTCCGGCACCCAAGCTACAACCGAGCCGTCATCCGAGCTACGAAACGGGTGGGCCGTCCAGCCGAGACACGATTACGGGAGAACCACCGACGAGCCGACCCGCACCGCCAAGTCCCCACACCGGAGGCCCACTGTGATGCCGATCACGATCTATCGTTTCATCACGGCGGCTCGCCGGACACCGCAGCGGGCCTCCCGCCCGAAAGGTAACGATTTCATATACTGTTCTGACGATCGCGAGCGTGACTAAGGATTTACCCATGACGGAACAGCAGGCCGAGACATTCATCCACCATGTCAAGGCCGAAAGCGTAGGCACCGGTGCCCGGTTCCTGACGCGCTCCGGTGAGCACTCCGCACCCGTGGCGGACACCGCCGTCGTACCCGATGATTTCGGCACTCCGGCGGTGGTGGTGGCAACGCTGGAAGACGGCAGCCGAGTGCGCATTGCCCACGGCTCGCGCATCCGCATTGCTTCCTCACGCCGGCCCGCCCAACTGCCCGGTGCGCTGGCGCAGGATGACCTGGAGCTGATCCCCGCCGAGGAGGGCACGCCTGAGGCCGTGGTGGTGGCGGTGGCCCGGGCGCATGCCCGCAATGCCGGAGTGCAGCGGCTGGCAGCCCGCCTGAGCCGCGGGCTGAATACCAAAGCCGGCAGCCATTTGCAGGACGTGCGGGACCTCGCGCACACGCTGTTCGTGGAGCTGGACGACCGTGAGCGCGCGCTCACGGTGTGCCGGCTGATCATCGACCAGCCCTTCGATGGGAACTTCGGCAGGTGGAAATGGATCGAGTCGGCGCTGGCCATGGCCGCCTACATCCTGCGCGAGTCAGGCAACGAAGAAGACCTCGCAGAGGCGCTGCAGTTGGCCGAAGCGTTGCGCGCTCCGGACCACGCCGACGAGGATCCCTTCCGCGCGAAGATCAACGCCGAGGTCCGCCAGCGCCAGCTGAACGAGCCGAACCTCTATGACAAGGAAATCCACCGGGCGATGGCTGCCGCCGACCGTCCGGCGGAGCGCGAGTGGCGCGAGCTGCGGCTGACCGCGCTGTTGTACCTGCGTACGCACGGCGGGTCGGAAACTTTGGAACCGGCCGAAGTGGACCGCCGGATCAGCAACGAGTTGGTCGCCATCCGCGCCCTGGACGCCCAGCACCGGAACTCCTAACCCCCTGCGTCCGGGCTCTGGCCACTGCCTGCGGCCCGGGAGTAGAGTCGGCCGCATGACGGAGAGCGGAGTTGCAGCGGAGCCCGGTTCACTCAGCGTCCACATCAACGCGGATGCCCGCCAGGTGTGGACTATGCTGCGCGAGCCCAGACGCATCGCGGAGTGGCACGGCTGGGACATGGCCGGATTGGACGAGGAGATCCGCGAGATCTACTTCAGCGACGCAAGCGAGGCCGAAGACCACAAGCGGCTCACCATGGGCGACAGCGACGCCTTCATCCTGGAGCCAGTGGACGACGGCGTGCGGCTCACCCTTCAGCGCGGCCCGGAGTCCGGCGAGCAGTCCGATGAATGGTGGGAGGATATCAGCGAAGGCTGGCTGACCTTCCTGCAGCAGCTGCGGTTCGCCTTGGAACGGCACCCCAATGACCCCCGCCAGACCACCTACCTCGGCGCGGACTCCATCCCGTCCGGCGGCCTGCTCTCCAGCCTTGGCCTGGACAACCTGCCGGCGGCAGGCGAAACGTACAGCGCATCCCTTGCCACCGGGGAAGAGATTTCCGGAAAGGTGTGGTTCCGTTCGGACCGCCAACTGGGGTTGACCGTTGATTCGTATGCCGATCATGGCGGCGGCCTGCTGATCGTTGCAGAAACTCCATCACACCCGGACGGCAGACCAGAGGGCGGCAGCCAGGTGCTGATCAGCTGCTATGGACTCGGAGCCAGGCGGTTGGCCGAAATCCGGGACGGTTGGGAGGCCTGGCGCAACAGCGCGCTTCCCGGCGCCGACCCGCTGGTGCTCGGCAGTACCGCGGGACCCGGCTCCGATTAGCCAACCCGGCCCTCGCCGGCGGAGGTTGGTGCGAGAGGCGGGAGCCGCCCGCGCCTCAGGCCCCGTCTTGCCGGCGGCGCTGGAAGCGGCGCCTGTTCTTCTCGCGGATGGTCCGCTGGTGCATGAGATACACCAGACTGATCCCCACCAGGGCGCCAATGGCCGTCTGCAGCGCCCGGTCCACCATCAGTTCCTCCGGATTGGTGGGGGCGGCAAGCTCGGTCATGATCAGGGCCAGCGGCGTGATGAAGATCAGCGCCAGCGCGTAATGGCGCAGCACGAACATTTCCGCACTGAACTGCAGCACGATCACCATCAGGACCAAAACCCAGGGCGCCGGGCGCGGAGCCAGCAGCAGCCCGGCTACCGCCACGCCCGCGAAGGTCCCCAGGATGCGGTGCACGCCCTTTTTCACCCGTTGGGCCAGGCTGGGTCCCGCGATCGGCGCCACGGCAGCCACCATCGCCCAGTAGTTGTGGCCCAGCCCCACCACGGTGGCAAGGGTTCCGGCGGTCAGCGCCGCCAGAGCATTGGCACCGGCCTCGACTCGGAATTCCCGCCAGTGCTCGCGGGTGAACTCCGGCTTGGGCGGCGGCGCCATGGACGTGCGCCAGGCCGGCACCAGTCGGCTGCTGATCCCGATCAGCATGGCCAGCACCACGCTTGCCAGACCGGTCAGCATGGCTTGCCACAGCGGCGCGGTCGGTGGGATGGAACCGATGGCCGCATAGCCGAAGGTAAAGAAAATGACGCCCGCCGGACGCAGTTGGAAATAGTTGACCGCCAGCGACCATAGGCCGGCCACCACCGTGGTGCCGAAGACGATCCCCCAGGGTCCGGCATCGGCCATGGAGGTCAGGGCGCCGAGGAGCATGACCAGCATGATCAAGACGCCGAACTCGCCCTGATGCCGCAGCCTTGCTCCGTGGGCCTCGCCCCGGCCGTAAATGCCGGTAAAGGCGCCGAAGGCGGCGAAAACCATCAGGTCGAACCGGCCCATGGCCAGCAGGGCGAGCAGCGGCAACCCGACACTGATGCCGCAGCGGGTAGCCACGATATGGTCCTGGCGCGCCGGACCCACTCGGAAGAATTCGCGCACGTACTGCGTCACCATGCTGCGCCCGCCTTTCGCTTGCCACACTATCCACGATGGCCCGTCTCCATCACCGACCGAGGACATCTGGTTCCCACCCGGAGAAAGATAAGGGACCGCTGTGTTCGGACCGGGTGGACCACAGGTCGGCGAGGGACCGTTTGCTCCGGAAGCCTCCTCCACCCTAAATCGCTTGCTTGAGGCAACCATCATTCTGTGAGGGGCCCGACAGGCCGGCGTTGGCCCTGCCACACTCCCACGGCTCTTCGTCACCCTCCCCGTGGACACGTGCCCTGCGGTGCACGGGGTAGGGCAAAATGGTGGGGTGCCCCAGTCTGATTTTTCCTTCCGCGTCGGCAACCGCCTCGCCAACACCGCCCGCCCCTCCCCTGCCCAGACGGAGGATAACGGCGGCGGCTTCCAGGGCCGCACCGGAACCATCACCACGCCGCACGGCGAGATCCAGACGCCGGCCTTCATCGCCGTCGGCACCAAAGCCACGGTCAAAGCGGTGCTGCCCGAGTCCATGAAGGAACTCGGCGCGCAGGCGCTGCTGGCCAACGCGTACCACCTGTACCTGCAGCCCGGAGCGGCGGTGCTCGATGCGGCCGGCGGCTTGGGCAAGTTCATGAACTGGGACGGCCCCACCTTCACCGACTCCGGCGGCTTCCAGGTGATGAGCCTCGGCTCCGGGTTCAAGAAGGTCATCAACATGGACGCCGCAGCGGCCAGCACCGGCTCGGATGACCAAGTGGCCCCCGGCAAGGAGCGCCTGGCCCATGTGGACGACGACGGCGTCTGGTTCAAGTCGCACCTCAACGGCGACAAGCACCGCTTCACCCCGGAGATCTCCATGCAGGTGCAGCACCAACTGGGCGCGGACATCATGTTCGCCTTCGACGAGCTGACCACCTTGATGAACTCGCGCGGCTACCAGGAGGAGTCGCTGGAGCGCACCCGGCTGTGGGCCGAACGCTGCGTCACGGAGCACGAGCGGCTGACCGAGGAGCGCTCGCACCGGCCGTACCAGGCGCTGTTCGGCGTGATCCAGGGCGCCCAGTACGAAGACCTGCGGCGCAAGGCCTGCCGGGACCTTGGCGCGATGAACTTCGACGGTTTCGGCATCGGCGGCGCGCTGGAGAAGGAAAACCTGGGCACCATCGTGCGCTGGTGCACCGAGGAGCTTCCCGAGGACAAGCCGCGGCATTTGCTCGGCATCTCCGAGCCGGACGACATCTTCACCGCGATCGAGAACGGCGCGGACACCTTCGACTGCGTCTCCCCCACGCGCGTGGCCCGCAACTCGGCGTTCTACACCCCGGACGGCCGCAAGAACCTGTCCAACCGCCGGTTCAAACTCGACTTCACGCCGCTGGTGGAGGGCTGCGACTGCTACACCTGCGCCAACTACACCCGCGCCTACATCCACCACCTCTTCAAGGCGAACGAGATGGTCAGCCACACCCTGATCTCCATCCACAACGAACGCTTCACCGTAAAGCTGGTCGACGACGCGCGGCTGGCCATCGACGACGGCTCCTTCTTCGACTTCAAGGCAGAGGTGCTGGGCCGCTACTACGCCTGACCTTCGCGGCAACATCTCCACAGGCGGAAGGCCGCCGTCGTATCCAAAATGAGGACGACGGCGGCCTTCCGCACTGAGTGCGCCTGCCGCTTAGGCGGCAAGCACGACGTCGGCTCGCTCGTCCTGCGCGAGGGGCGCCAGGATGATCAGCCGGCATTCGGCCTGCTCCGGATCGGCCTGCTCGGGCAGGAACCCGGAAACCGCGCACGCCTGCAGATGCCATAGCACCGCCCCGTCCACCGAGGCATGCTGCAGGTCTATGGTCACTTCCAGGCCTGCCGCCAAGGAGTTTGCCCGCTTGGCGAGTGAATACACCGCCAGGACGTTGCGTTCGTCGACCCGCCCGCGCACGTCAATATGCGCCGATGAGCATTCCAGGTCGACGCGCACCGTCACCCCCAGCTTCCCGCTCATCGAGATTCCGCCTTTGAATCGGCCGCGGGGCGGACGGCGGATGCCGAAACCCGACGGCGGCGACGTGCCGCCCGGGATTTGCCTTCCAGCGCCCAGGACTTGTGGAATCGGCTGCGCTGCTCCTGCGGGACCAACTGCAGGAAGACCGGGTGGCCGAAGACCTGCTGCCTGGCCTCCTGGCAGAAGGGCAGGACGCGCAGCCGGCGGCGGTGCGCCTCGGCCAGCGCCCGGCGCACCAAGGGCTCGCCCAGTCCAAGCCCACGGTGCCAGCGGTCTTCTTCGATTTCGAGGAGCCACATTTCGCCGTCTTGGATCTTGTACTGCAATGACGCCGCCACTTCACCATCAACGTAGGCATCGAAGCGTGATGCGCCGTAGTTGTCGCGTATAACCTGCATGCCTTCTCCTCATCCATGCGCAGCCGGCCGTGCCGCCCTTGGCGATGCCAGCCCACCTGCTGCGAAACCATGGCTCCAGCGGGCCGGAGCCAAAACACTAACCATGCTTACGATGTAAGCAAAGCATGCTTAGTATCAATCCGCAAAGTCGCCGGATGAATTCCGGTTGGCTAGCAGGAGAAATTTTGGACGCGCGGCGAAATCGGCCGTCAGGTGAGCTGGCTGTCCAGCCTTTCCAACAGCGCATCAAGCGCCGCGTCGAATTCGTGCTTGGAACGGTCTTCCGACAGTAGGCCCTGAAGTTCTTGCAGCAGCGGGTACTCGGTCAGGTCAGCCTGCCGGGAGGGCGAATGGCTGGTGTCCTCGACCGGGCCGATATCGGCCCCGAGCGCGGCCACCTCCAGCAGCAGGTGGCCGATCAGGAAGCTGCTGAACGCCCGGTAAGCCTCAACGGCATTCTCGTTGCTGAACCCAGCGTTCGTCATCGCCCTGAGGAACGACTCCACCCAGCGCAGGCTCCGCAGCGGCGGGCGGACCCACGGAGCTTCGGCGGGCCGGGTGGCAATCAGCGGGAATACCTGAGGATGTTTCACGGCCAGCCGGCGCAGGCCATGGGCCAGCCGGAGAAGGTAGTCCTGCCAGCCATGGCGCGGCTCCACGTACACCTCGGGATCGCTGTACAACTCGTCGACCACCGACTCCACGATGCCGTCAAGCAAGTCCTCCCGCGACGGCACGTAGCGGTACAGCGACATGGCTTCAACATCCAACTCGGCACCCAGGCGCCGCATGCTCAGTTGGCGGACCCCATGCTCCTCGATGAAGACTGCGCCGGCCTCGAGAATCCGCTGCCGGTCCAACCGCAGCCGGTCGCCACCGGGGTGGTTCCCGTCTGACGACGCCGATGTTCCGGACTCGGCCATGAGCGCTCCCCTCCTGCGATTGCGCACCAGCCTACGCGCCGGGATTCCCCCTGTCCTCCCGCCGGCCGCGGCCGAACCCCCTTCACCCGCCCGAATCCGGCACTGGCAGTGCGTGATTCCCGCTGCCGGCCGCGGTTTTTGCGCTGTCGGAGAAGGTTTGGGAAATTCCCGGTAAAAGAGCCCCATTCGGGGTGCCAAGTGCGCACCTTACGCTGTAAGCTGGCGAATCCGGGACTCGTTCCGTCATCCGAGGGAGAGGTCCGGCTAGGGCAGAGGGACTTTCGTTCTGGCCAGATAGGAAGTTAGCACCATGGAAGAGCATCTGAAGGACGTTTGGACCGCTTCGGCAGCTGTCGAAGGGTTGCAGGTGGAGTTGGACCAGGCCGAAACGAATCTGGATGCGGCCATTGACGTAGCTCTGAAAGCTGGGGCCGCGCCGGAGGAAATCCTCGTCACAGCGAACCTGTCGCCGTCAGAACTGAGCGAGCGCGTACCGGCACTGACCATCGCCGATCAGGCGGCGGAGGAATCCGACGCCAGCGCAGTGTAGGACGGCTCGCGCCTCTTCACCCAGCCGATCACCGTCGTGGTGACAGGGACGAAGAGGAACTCCACCAAGGTCTTGTAGACGAACCCGACCAGTACGTAGTTGACGAACGTCGGGAAATCGTTTATTCCGATGATGGAGGCCGCTATCGAACAGAAGATCAGTGTGTCGGCGAATTCCCCGACGCCGGTGGAGCCCATCAGTCGCGCCCACAAGCGGCGTTCGCCCGAGCGTTCCTTCATCCGCACCAGCACCCAGGAATTCAGCGTCTGGCCCACGAGGAAGCCCAGCAGGCTCGCGAGCACGATCAACGGCACCGGGCCGAGCGCGCCCTCAAGGGCCTGCTGTTTCATCCGGCCGAAGTCGTCGTCAAAGCCGGGAAGTCCGATGATGACCCAGTAGCAAAGCGAGGCGAAGACCGACAGTGCGAAGGTGGTGACGATGGCCTTGCGTGCCACCTTGAAGCCGTACACTTCGCTGATCACATCGCCCAGGATGTAGGCCAGCGGGAAGAGGAAAAATCCGCCGTCGGTAACGATCGGCCCGATGACCACACCCTTGGCGGCGCCAATGTTGGACAGAATCAGGACCACGGCCATGACGGCAAGCATGATGCCAAAGTAGGGGCTGCCGATCGAGGCGAAGCGGGCAGGCGTGCGGGATTGCAGTTCAGTCATTGTGGTGATTCACCCTTATAGAAGTGGTTCGCGCAACGATTCGCACCGCGTGGTGCCTGACGAAACGTCCGCTGTATTAGCACTAATGGATCCGTCTGCCACCCGGACCGCCATCCATTCTCCCACGGTCGGGCAGTTCCATGGCCGCCGCCTATTCTTGCTCTATGAGCCAGGAACCGGAGCTCGACGAGTTCGAGCGCAGCAACCCGCGTCACCGGGTGACGTTCGGGTTCGGCGCCTTTGTGGTCGGCTTCCTGGTGGCAATCTCCGTTTTCGCGCTGGGCGCCCTCTTCCTGGCCCTGCTGGGCGGCCCCCTCAGCTGGGCCCAATTGGTGTCGGCCTCGCTCTTGGCTCTGGTCGTGGGACTCTATGCCGGCGGCGTCGGGCTGGTGATCGGGGCGCCGATCGCGTTTGCGCTGGGCCTGTTGCTCCGGCCGGTGGCCAACCAGTGGCTGCACGTGCTCGCCTTCTTCCTGGTGATGACCACGGTTTCCTTCCTGATCCTGGTCTCGCTCTCCAGCGGCGACCCGCTCGGCACGCTGGAGCTGGCGGCGCTGGTCGGGCTGGCCGCCGCGGTCGGCCGTTTCAGCGTGTGGAAAATGATGGATATCCGCTGACCGACGCCCGGCCCCGCAGGCCGCCGCACGTTCGCCCTGAGGCGAGCACCGCCGTCGTTATTAGGAACCGGCCGCCGGCGGGTGGAAAATGGGCGCATGTCTGTTTCCACCACCGAAACCACACCGCCCGCCATCACGCTGACCATCGCCGGCTCTGAAGCCACCGGCGGCGCAGGCGCGCAGGCCGACCTGAAGACCTTCCAGGCGCTGGGCACCTACGGCATCACCGCTCTGACCTGCATCGTCTCCTTCGATCCGAAGGACAACTGGAACCACCGCTTTGTCCCGGTGGACGCCGGCGTCATCGCCGACCAGTTGGAAGCCATCCAGACCTGCTATGAAGGCTCGCTGAAGACGGTCAAGCTGGGCATGCTCGGCTCGCCCCTGACCATCGACACGGTCGCCGCGGCGCTGAAGAACCAGCAGTGGGACAACGTGGTGCTGGACCCGGTGCTGATCTGCAAGGGGCAGGAGCCCGGCCACGCGCTGGATACCGACCAGGCGCTCAAGGCCCAGATGCTGCCACTGGCCACCTTCGTTACCCCGAACCATTTCGAAGCCGAGTCCCTGGCCGGCATCAAGATCAACGACGTCGAGGACCTGAAGGCGGCGGCCAAGATCATCCACGAAGCCTCCGGCGCGGCCGTGCTGGCCAAGGGCGGCGTGCGGTTGGCGGGCGCGGACGCGGTGGACGTGTTCTACGACGGCGACACCCTGGAGGTTCTCTCCGCACCGAAGGTCGGCGAAGTGGCCGTCTCCGGCGCCGGCTGCTCCCTGGCCGCCGCGGTGACCGCCGAACTGGCCAAGGGCGCCACCCCGCTGGAGGCCGCCAAGACCGCCAAGGCCTTCGTGACCGAGGGCATCAAGGCCCGGGTTTCCTCCAACGCCCCGTTCGACGCCCTGTGGCAGGGCGGCGCAAAGCTCTCCTGATCCAGGCCGCGCTCCATGCAAGCCCGGCATGCTCCACACTTGGATTAAACGCCCGACGGCGGCGCCCCGGCTCCCGGGACGCCGCCGTATGTCCGGACTGCCACCAACGTTCCGCAGTCCGCCCGCCGGACACACTCAGCGATTAACTTTCAGCGCCCACGGCGGCACTGCAATACTAAGCGTGGCACATAGACCACACGGGCGGGGCTGAGGATGGCATTGGACACGGCGACCCTAAGAGTTGCTTTCGCCGTGGTGGGCCTGGCCCTGTTGATCCTCTTCTACGTAGTGACCTACCGCCGTACCCGCGCGCCCTACGGTGCTTGGTGGTGCGCCGCCATTGCACTGTTCCTGAGCGGCTCGGCGGTGTACCTCTTCAACGAGGACGGTCTCCAATGGTGGGTCAATCCGCTGGGCAATGTGCTGCTGGTCCTTGGCATGGCCAGCGTCTGGACCGGGGCGCGGTCGCTGCATGCCCGGAAGCCGCTGGTCTGGGCGCTGGCCGTTGGCGCAGCGCTGACGGCAGGTTCGGCCGCGGCAAACAACCCGGCCGTTAACGGACTGGCCGGCGAACCTGTGTTCTTTGCCTTGATGTCGCTGTTCATCGGCTTGGCTGCCACCGAACTGTTCCTGCTCCGGCGGGGCTTCACCCGGCTGCGGGTACCGATGTCGCTGGCCGCCGGGTTCCTGTCCGCCTTTTATCTTTCCCGGCTCGTCACGTTCCTTACCGACGGCGAGGACGGACCCATCTACCAGGCTTTCTTCGGCCCGGCGTCGACTACCATCGTCACCTTGGCCCTGATGGTGGTGGTGTCATTCAGCATGGCTACGTTCAGCACCGAACAAACCGCCCGGGACCTGCGCAAGCGCGCCCTGCATGACGGCTTGACCGGGCTGCTCAACCGCAACGCTTTCTTGGATCTGGCAACCGAAATGCTTGCGGAACGCCCTCGGAACGGCAGGGGCGGAGCCTTGGTGCTGGCAGATTTGGACCACTTCAAGTCCATCAACGACACCCACGGCCATCCAGCGGGCGACAAAGCGCTGCGGGCTTTTGCCAGCGTGTGCACCGACACCGTCCGGTCCACGGACTTGGTTGGCCGATACGGCGGCGAGGAATTCATCCTGCTGCTAGCCGGTGTCTCCCCCGAGCAGGCGCAGAGGGTCGTGCACGACATCAGACGGAACCTGCGCAACGCGGACTTTCCGGACTTCACGCTGCCCACGGTGAGTTTCGGCATCGCTGCGGTTGGCGAGGACGGAACCGAGCCAACACGCTGGATACCGCGATCGATGCCGCAGACGCCGCACTCTACCGGTCAAAGTCCGAGGGCCGCGACCGGGCCGTCCTTGCCGGCGACCGCGACGGCGGCCAGGACCAACTGTCCGGTAGCGGAGCAGCCCGGCCCTGATTCCCGATTGCCGACGCACCGGCTGTCGCTGACCTGCAGTTACACGCCCTTCCCGCCGCGCCAGAGCAAGTCCTGCGGCATCCTCTCCGCACCGGCGACCCCGTCCAACATTGCGGGATCGATGGGCTGACCTCGGCGGAGCACGCTGATCTGCCCGGTAGATTCGAGCACCACGCAGGCAACTTCGGACGGGTGCCGGATGCCGGCCAGCCGTAGCTTGGCCCGTACTTCCTCTTCCACCACATGGGATCGGGCCAGGTTGTCGCGCAGCATATCCTGCCCGGCCATCAGCAGCACAGGACGGCTGTTGACCAACTGAGCTCCCCGCCGCAGCCGGCGGATCTGACCAGTGATCGCCTGCAGGGCCAGCAGCGTGACCAGCCCCAGCAGGCCCGCAGCAACCGTTGGAGTGTAACCGAGAATAGCCCTACCGATCACGGCCCCCAGCGCGATGATAGCGGCCAAGTCGAAGCTGGACATGCTGGCCAGTGTGCGTTGGCCGAGTACACGGATCACCAACAGCACCGCAGCGTAGAGGGCTATCGCGGAGAGAACGACCCTGAGTGCGTCAGCCCACGTGAGCCCGTAATCGTGCCACATGGATGCCTCCTCAATCCTTGCCGGCCGGCTGCCATCACCGAGTCCATGGCGGTGGGTGACGCCGCCGGCTACCCTCACTACAGCTTAAATGCACGACGGCGGTGCCCACCACGGGAGGCTGGCAAGCCCCGGTGGGGTGGGCACCGCCGTCGTCAGCGGTTCAGGTAAGAATCAGACCGTCTGGACTGCGATCTCTGCGTCCAGACGCGGCAGCCGCGGGAACCAGGGGTTCTCGCCCGGGGTGCCGACGTTGACCACCATGAAGGTGCGGTTGGCGGTGCCGGCGTTGAAGTCCTCGTCGATGCCGGCGGCGTCGAAGGCGCCCATCGGGCCGGCGTGCAGGCCCACGGCGCGGACGGCCATGATGAAGAAACCTGCCTGCAGCCACGCGTTGTTCTTGGCTACCTCGGCGCGCATTTCGGCGTTGCCGTCGAACATCTCCTTGCGCTCCGGCGCGTGCGGGAAGAAGGTTTCGAAGTGCTCGTGCCAGTCGGTGTCGTAGCTGAGCACGGCGACCATCGGAGCGGACTGAGTCTTGGCGCGGTTGCCCTCGGCCATCCGGGCGGCGAGCTTCTCGCGGGCTTCCGCGGAGCGGACCCAGGTGATGCGCAGCGGCTGGTTGTTCATCATGGTCGGGCCCATCTTGGCCAGCTCATAGATCGCGGCGAGCTGCTCGTCCGAGACCGGCTCGGTGGAGAAGGTGTTCGCGGTGCGGGCCTCCAGGAACAAGTGGTCTGCGGCCTCGCGGTCCACGGACAGCTGGTTCTGCAGGTTGACGTCAGCGGTATCGACGCTCATGGGACTCCTCAGGTTGGGGGGTGTGGTGTCTGCTGGGGTTAACGCTGTGGCCGCGCGCCGGAATTTCTCCGCGCGGGGTGACATTCGCTACACGGACGCCCGGTGCGCGGGTGCCGGTGCGGGCCGGGCACCGCCGCCGCGCCGACGACGCCAAACATTGCTCCTGACCGCAAGCGCTGGTAGACAAACACGGTGACGGAAACTGCTGTGCCTTCCCGGCGACCTGTGTGGTGGGGCCTTCTTCTGGTGATCGGCGGCTGGGCTGCGCTGGGCCTGCCGATGTTCTGGGCGCTGCTGGTGGTGTACATCGGATTCACCGGCTGTCTGCTGGAGTGCGCGGCGCCGGATCTGGCCACCGGCTTCTTCGGTCTGACCGCCCTGGCCATCATGATCGCCGCCCCGGTTCTGGCCGGCATCGCACTGGTGCGGCGCAGCCGGGCCTGGTGGATCGCGACCGCCTGCCTGCTGGCGCTGATCCTGGTGCCGCTGGCCTATGGGACGGTGATCGGGGCGTTCTGACCAGCACGGCGGCGGGTGCGCATCGCCGTCGTGCATGGGGCTGGAAGTCTGCCGCACGCCTTCTTGGTGCGCAGCAGCCTAGGGCGCAATGGCCCTGGGACGTCCATGTTTTGCACTGCACCGGCCTCCCGTGCCAACTTACCGGCCGCACGCGACGGCGGGCCGCGGCCCCATGGAAAGCACGGCCGCCCGCCACTAGGGTGGAGCGAAACAGGAAGCAGCAGGAAGGTAGTACCCCTTGGGCAAGAGCATGCAGGCGATGACGTACTCCCGTTACGGTGGCCCGGAGGTGCTGGAGCAGTCAGAAGTCCCGCGACCGAAGGTAGCCCCGGGAATGGTGCTGATCCGCGTAAAAGCCTCAAGCGTGAACCCGGTGGACTGGAAGGTGATGTCCGGCGGATTGGACGCGATGCTGGACGTCCACTTCCCGGTGATCCCCGGCTGGGACGTTGCCGGCGTGGTGGAGCAGGTTGGGCCGGATACCCCTGAATTCTCGCCCGGCGATGATGTGTACGCATATGGCCGCCGGGACACGGTGTCCGGCGGCACCTACGCGGAGTTCGTGGCCCTGCCGGTCTCCATGGTGACGCGGAAACCGGAATCGTTGAGCTGGGAACAAGCGGCCGGCCTGCCGCTCACGGGCATGGTGGCGCAGCGGACCCTGGACGCCTTGGCCCCGTCCACCGGCGAAACCTTGCTGATCCACAACGGAGCCGGCGGGGTCGGACGCATCGCCATCCAACTCGCCGTCGAGCGCGGTCTTCGGGTCATTGCCACGGCCTCGGAGAAACACCACCAGCGGCTGCGGGAACTCGGCGCGGAACCGCTGGAATACGGCGCCGGTCTGGTGCACCGTGTGCGGGAACTGGCACCACAGGGCGTGGACGTGGTTGCGGACTTCGTGGGCGGCGTCTTGCAGGAGACTCAGGCGGTACTGCGCAACGGCGGACGGCACGCATCCATCGCCGACCCAGCGGTGACGGAACACGGCGGCCGCTTTATCTGGGTGCGTCCGGACGGGTCCGAGCTCGCGCGGCTGAGCGAACTGGCCGACGCCGGCAAGCTCACCGTGGATATCGACCGCACCTTTCCGATGGGCCAGGCCGCGGACGCAATGCGGCACAGCCAGCAGGGGCACGTCTCCGGGAAGATCGTGCTGACGCCGTTCGCGGAGCAGACCGGATAAGCGGCGGCGGGCGGGAGCCATCAGGCCGGATCGAAGGGCGGCAGCGGCCGGATAAGCGGCAGCAGGCCGGAAGCCGGAGGCGGGACAAGAAGGCGGACCAGAGATGGCGGAGAAGTTTGCGAACGTCGACGATTACATCGCGTCGTTCCCCGAGGACGTGCAGACCATTCTCCAGGAGGTGCGGCGGACCATTCACAACGCCATCCCGGGAGCTGGCGAGCAGATCAGTTATGCCATCCCCGCCATCATGTTCGAGGGGCATTACCTCGTCTACTTCGCCGGTTGGAAGCATCACGTCTCGCTCTACCCGCTGCCCGAAGCCGATGCCGCGCTGAAGCACGACATGGAACCCTACGTCGCAGCCAAGGGAACCCTGCAGTTCCCGCTGGGCAAACCGATTCCGTATGACCTGATCGCGCGGGTGGTCAGGGCTTTGGCCCGCCAGCGCGGCCACGACGTCGCCGGCGCGTGACGGCGCCGGCACGCGACGGGCGTGCGTGACGCACAGGTGGTGGACCGGCGGCTGACACTGCGCGGCGCCGGCGCGTGACGGCGCCGGCGCCTAGTCCTTCTTGTCCCCCGCCGCCTTCGGCTGCAGCTCGGCCAGCAATTCCTTGAGCCGCGCGTCGGTCAGATAGGTCATCCCAGTGAGGACGTCCGTGATCCGGCGCCGGTCCGCGGGCTTGAACCGCGTGCTGTCCAGGATGTCGGAGACCCACAGCCCGTCCATGGCCAGCCGGACGATAATACCCAAGATGCCCACCGGCTCGCGCGGATCCAGGTCCTGCCGGTCCAGCCGCTGGTTGAGGTAGATCAGTGATTCGGCCAAGTTGGGTTGCCGGATCGCGGTGGACAGCAAGCCCGCCTGGTTGCGGTCGTTGTTGGCCCGCGCGTCGGAGAACGCCGCAATGTATGCCCGCTCCTCCGCGCCCAGCGGCTCCGGATCGGCGTCGGCCCGCTCGCCCAGCTCGTGCACCAAGTCCATGATGATGGATTCGACATCGCGCTCGACCTCGTCGATCGGCGCCCCAGGTTCAAACATGCTGCCCTCCTGTGGTTCCCGGCGGGTTTGCCGCCCCAGCCAGTCTATCCACAGCCCGCCAGGCCGTCGGCGGCCCGTCTGTTTCCGCTCCCGCGGCGGGTCCGGTCCCCGATCCGAGTCAACTATTACGACGCCGGGGCCAGTCTTACGTGCCGCGCGTCACCTTATTTCCCGCCGCGGTTAGTCTGTACAGGCAACTAATTGACCGGGGCCGAAGGAGCAACATGGCCGCACCCAGCGTCACCCGGCAGCGGGCAGATGCGGCGTGGATCGTCGTCGTACTCGCGGGCGTCACCGCCGCCATGCACATCTGGAAGCTGCCTACCGCCATTCCCGTCATCCAGCACGAGCTGGGAATGTCCTTGGTGCAGGCGGGCGTCCTGCTGGGCGTGGTGCAGGTGGCCGGCATGGCGGGCGGCCTGGCCGTCTCGCTGCTGGCGGAAATGATCGGCGCGCGGCGTTGCCTGCTGATCGGCCTCTGGCTGCTCATTGCCGGCTCGCTCATCGGCGGCTTCGCCGACTCCGCCGTCGTGCTGATGGCCTGCCGCGCATTGGAGGGCGCCGGATTCCTGCTGACCACGGTGGTGGCGCCCGGCCTGATCCGCACCAACACGCCGCTCGCGCGGGTGAACATGGCCGTCGGCTTCTGGAGCGCTTACCAAGGTTTTGCCACCTTCACCGGACTGGTGGCCAGCGCGCTGATCCTGCAGGCCACCAACTGGCATGTCTGGTGGTGGCTGATGGCCGCCCTGACCCTGGTGCCGATCCCGCTGGTGCTGAAGTTCGTGCCGCAGGACCCGCCGCGCGACGGCTCCGGCCTGCCCGCCGCCACCCGCCGGATCGGCCGCACCGTCCGGTCGCCCAAACCCTGGATCGCCGGCGTGGTGTTCGGCTGCTACACCGTCCAGTGGATGGCCGTGGTCGGCTTCCTGCCCACCATCTACCACCAGAACGGCGTCACCGGCATCTGGGCCGGCATCCTCTCCGCGGTGGTCGGCGGCCTCAATGCGGTGGGCGCCATCGGCACCGCTCCCCTGTTGCAGCGCGGCGTCCCGCCCCGGATGCTGCTCATCCCCACCTTCATCCTGATGGGCACGACGACGGTGCTCACCTTCGGCGTCGACTGGTCCGCTGTGCCCGGCGGCATGGCCATCCAATTCGCCTGCGTGGCCGTGTTTTCCATGGTGGGCGCGGTGATCCCGTCCACGCTTACGCGGATGGCCGTGGATCTGGCACCGCCGGACGGTTCGACCCCGGCCGCTATGGGCCTGATGCAGCAGATCTTCAACGTCGGCAACTTCACCGGGCCGGCCATCGTGGCCTGGCTGGCCACCGTCACCGGCGGCTGGCAGTCCACCTGGTGGATGACGTGCACGTTCGCCCTGCTCGGGATCTGCCTGAGCCTCTACCTGAGCCAGAAGCGGCTGGGCCTCAACTTCGCCCACCGGTAGAGGGACGTTTCCCCCGGGCGCCGGCAGCTTCGGTGAACGGACGCGGTGCGTTCCGCGCCCGGACGCGCTGCGGCCACACGTTTGAACGCTATATTGCGCAAACTCGCGGCCACACGCTCGTACGCTATACGCCACATTGCGGTTGGGTGGGGCGCTTTCGAGGCGCATGCACGGAAGGTTCGACGCGAAAGCTCCGCAAACGCGGATGCCAACTGTTGAGCCGGAATGCAATGTGGCGCATAGCGTACGGCAGGCGCGCGTGACAGGCTGCGCCCCAACCCCTGTGAGTGGCTGGCCCAGACCTCAGTGACAGCCGGCCGGGCCTGCGCCCCCACCGTCAAACACCACCTCGGCACATGTCAACGCCCGTCGCCCAAACCGGGGAGCGAGCTTTCGGCGGCTGGCATCCGGCTTGCCCGCGAGGCCCTCGCGCCGCCGTCGAACTCTTGCCCACGGCCCGGACCAGGAGGAAGGTGGAACACGGCAACCGGCACACACCTTTCCCTGGGAGTGATCAGCGATGACCGATGCGGCCAATTCCCCGGACCAGCCCCTGACCAATCGGCAGGGCCATAAGGTCTACGACAACCAGAACACCCGAACCATCGGCGCCCGCGGCCCGGCCAGTCTGGAGAATTACCAGTTCCTGGAGAAGATAAGCCACTTCGACCGCGAGCGCATCCCGGAGCGGGTGGTGCACGCCCGCGGCACCACGGCCTTCGGCTACTTCGAGGCCTACGGCAAATGGGGCGATGAGCCGATCGCCAACTTCACCCGCGCCAAGCTGTTCCAGGAAGCGGGCAAGCGCTCCGACCTCGCCATCCGCTTCTCCACCGTGGCCGGCGGCCGCGATTCCTCCGAGGTGGCCCGCGACCCACGCGGTTTCGCGGTCAAGATCTACACCGAGGACGGCAACTGGGACCTGGTGGGCAACAACCTGGGCGTCTTCTTCATCCGCGACGCGATCAAGTTCCCCGACTTCATCCACTCGCAGAAACCGGACCCGGTGCACTTCCAGGCCTCCGTGCCGAACCGGGCGATGGACTTCTTCAGCCAGTCGCCCGAGGCCATGCACATGGTGATGCTGGTCTTCAGCCCGCGCGGCGTGCCGGCCGATTACCGGCACATGCAGGGTTTCGGCGTGAACACCTACAAGTGGGTCAACGCCGCCGGCGAGACGGTGCTGGTCAAATACCACTGGTTGCCGAAGCAGGGCGTAAAGTCGCTGACCGCCGAGGACGCCGCGAACGTGCAGGCGCACACGCTGGGCTCGCACACCAAGGACCTCTACGACGCCATCGAAGCCGGCAACTTCCCCGAGTGGGAACTGCAGGTGCAGATGATGTCCGACGATGAGCACCCCGAACTCGACTTCGACCCGCTGGACGACACCAAGGTGTGGCCGGAAGAGCAGTTCCCGCCCCGGCCCGTCGGCCGAATGGTGCTGGACCGCAATGCCCAGAACTTCTTCGCCGAAAACGAGCAGATCGCCTTTGGCACCGGCGTGCTGGTGGACGGCCTGGACTTCTCCGACGACAAGATGCTGGTGGGCCGCACGTTCTCCTACAGCGACACCCAGCGGCACCGGGTGGGCCCCAACTACCTGCAGCTGCCGGTCAACAGCCCGAAGGCGCCGGTGGCCACCAACCAGCGGGACGGGCAGATGGCCTACCTGGTGGACACCGCCCCGGACCAGAACCTGCACGTGAACTACGAACCCAGCATCACCGGCGGCGTACAGGAGTCGGCCAAGGACGAGGGCTACCACCACGCGTTCGGACCGGAGATCCGCGGCCGGCTGACCCGAGAACGCATCCCCCGGACCAACGACTACCTGCAGGCCGGCCAGCGCTTCTACCTGCAGCAGGATTGGGAACGAGACGACCTGATCACCAATCTGACCGGCGCGCTGTCGCAGAGCGACCGGCCGGTCCAGGAGCGCATGCTCTGGCACCTGTACATGGTCGCCGACGAGCTCGGCGAGCGCGTGGGCGAGGGCATCGGCATCACGCTGGACGAGGTCAAGGACCTGGGGCCGCTGGCCAGCCAAAACCTCACCGACACGGAGCAGGCGTGGATGGCGAACCTGGGCAAGAACGGGCCCCGCGACGTCTCCGGGCTGACCATGACGCACTGCGTGCCCAACGAACGCATGAAGGTGGACCGCTAGCTCCGGCACCAAAAGCAGAACAACGACGGCGGGGCTCGCCCGCCGTCGTAGTCCTGCCGGGGCCCACCCGCCGTTGTAGTCTTGGGCAGCGAAGCCGGCGCGCGCGTGTAGACGACGGCTCCTGACGACGAAGCAGGCCCGGACGGTTTGCTCCGCGCGGGCCTGCCTCGTTGCCAACTGCTGCAGTTAGCCGGCGATGACCTGCGGGGAGCCGAGCTGCTTGAGGCCCTCGACGCCGAACTCCAGTCCGTAGCCGGACTGCTTGGCCCCGCCGAACGGCACCCGGGGATCAATGGCGCCGTGCTTGTTGATCCAGACCGTGCCGGCCTCGATCCGGGCCGCGACCTCGCGGGCCTTGGCCGGGTCGGAGGACCAGACCGAGGCGCCTAGGCCGACCTTCAGCCCGTTGGCCATTTCCACCGCTTCGTCCACGGTGGAGTACTTGATGATCGGCAGCGCCGGCCCGAACTGCTCTTCGGCCACCAGCGGGTTGTCGTTGTCGATGTCCGCCACCAGCGTGGCCGGGTAGAAGTAGCCGGCCTGGTCCTCGTCCGGGTTGCCGCCGGTGAGCACGCGGGCGCCGGAATCCTTCGCCGCCTGCACCAGCTTGGCGACGATGTCGTACTGGGCCTTGTTCTGCAGCGGGCCCAGCACGTTGTTCTCGTCCAGCCCGACGCCCATCGGCATCTGCTCGGCCACCTCGGTGAGCGCGGCGCACACGTCGTCGTAAATGTCCTCGTGCACGTACAAGCCGCTTCAGCGCGGCGCAGGTCTGGCCGGTGTTGATGAACGCGCCCCAGAACAGGTCCTGAGCGGCGGCCTTCGGGTCGGTGTCCGGCAGCACGATGCCGGCGTCGTTGCCGCCCAGTTCCAGGGTCAGGCGCTTCACCGTGTCCGCGGAGGAGCGGATGATGGCCTTGCCGGTGGCGGTGGAACCGGTGAACATGACCTTGTCGATGCCCGCGTGCGCGGAGAGCGCCTCGCCCACCTCGCGGCCGCCCGGAACCACGTGCAGCACGTCGGCCGGCAGCACGGTGTTGAGCACTTCGGCCAGCGCCAGCACGGACAGCGGCGTGTACTCGGAGGGCTTCATCACCACGGTGTTGCCCATCCGCAGCGCCGGAGCCAGCTGCCAGATGCTGATCATCATCGGCCAGTTCCACGGCCCGATCGCGCCCACCACGCCCAGCGGCCGGTAGTGCAGCTCGGCGTGGTTGCCGTCTTCCTCCACCAACGTTTCCGGCTCCAGTTCGAACGCGGCGGTGGCGCGCAGCCAGCCCGCGCATGCGCCGACCTCGAACCGGGCGTTCGGCCCGTTCAGCGGCTTGCCCTGCTCGCGCGAAAGCAGTTCGGCCAGCGCTTCCGCGTTCGCCTCCACCGCATCGGCGGCCAGGTTCAGGTACCGGCTTCGCTCGGCGTGGCCGCGGGCAGCCCACCCGCGCTGCGCGGAACGGGCGGACTCGACCGCGGCGTCCAGCTCGGCGACACCCGGCTCGGCCACCCGGCCAACCAGCTCACCGGTGGCCGGATCCTTGATCTCCCGCCCGCCCTCGGCCGGCTGGATTGCTGCGAGCAACTCGGCAGCGGTAGCGAACGTACCCTCGACAGTGGTCTCGGTGGTCATGGTTTTTCCTCCCCGTCTGTGACGACAACTGCCTCCAGCTTGCCGCAGACCCGGAGCGGCTGCTTAGACTTTGCGCGCCGAGGACTTGACGCTGAGTGCACAGCTTCCTTCAGCGGCCGCGCCAAGGCCGCCCTCCTGCCGGCAAACGAACAGGTGCAACTCCAACCGAAAACGTTCAGCATGCGGCATGAACAGTGCGCTGACCTGCGGCTACGCCCCGGACCCGACCGGACTTTGCACCTCCTCGCACCGCTTCTGCCCGTTCCCGGCCCTCGCCAAGCCCCGGCATCGGCGGTAGCGTCGGGAGCATGCGAATTGCGGTGGTCGGAGCCAGCGGAAACGTGGGAACGGCGCTTTTACGGCGTCTGCATGCCGCGCAAAGCGAGCGTGCGGATGAGTTGGAAATCGTCGGCATCGCCCGGCGCCTGCCGGATGCCACGCAGGCACCGTACGACGGCGTCACCTGGGTTGCGCTGGACGTCGCCGCAAGGGATGCGCGGCAGAGGCTCGCTGAGGCGTTCAAGGGGTGCGACGCCGTCGTCCATCTCGCGTGGGTGCTGCAGCCGAACCACGACGAAGAGCAGATGCGCCGGGTGAATGTGGACGGCACGGCGAATGTGCTCGCGGCCGCAGTCAGCGCCGGCGTGGGGCATCTGGTGTGCGCGTCGTCGGTGGGTGCGTACAGCCCCGGGCCGAAAGACTCCCGCGTCACCGAAGACTGGCCGGCCCGCGGCATCGCGAGTTCGCACTACAGCCGGTTCAAGGGTCAGCAGGAAGAGCTGCTGGACCAGTTTGCCGACGACCATCCGGAGATCAAGGTGGCACGGTTGCGGCCGGGCCTGATCTTCCAGGCCCAGGCCGGCAGCCAGATTGGCCGCTACTTTGTAGGGCCGTGGATTCCGAAGTTTTTTGTGAACCGGCTGCGGTTGCCGCTGTTCCCCTTTCCGGAGGAGTTTGTCTTCCAGGCGCTGCACACGGATGACGTGGCAGACGCCTATTGGCGCGTGCTGGATCAAGGTGCGCGCGGCGCCTTCAACGTGGCCGCCGAGCCGGTCATCACGCCCGGACTGCTGGCTTCCCTGTTCGGGGCCCGCCGCTGGCTGCCCGTCCCCGTACCGCTTGTCAGATTGCTGGTGGGTGCGGCGTGGTCGGCCCGGCTGGTGGCCAGCGACCCGGGATGGGTGGACATGGCCCGCGCCGCGCCGGTGATGGACACCAACCGCGCGAGGGCGGAACTGGGGTGGAACCCGCGGGTTGATTCGGTCTCGGCGATCAAAGAGGTACTGCACGGAATGGCCGCTGCCGGGGGCGTTCCGGAATCGCCGGCCATGCGCCCGCGGAGCCGCTGGACCCGTGCGGAACCGCGGACCGGCGCGTAGTCTGTGCCGCAGGGCACCACGCGAAGAACGCGGTGCCCGGTCCGCTCCCCAGAACGACACACTCGAGAAGGAGGACCCGATGGACCAGAACGAGACTCCCCGCCCGGAGCAGCCGGACGATCGGGAAGGCGAAGCCCAACCCGCTGGCACAGGCGACCATCACGACGACGTCCACGAAGCCCACATCCCGGTCCACGGCGACGAAAAGCTGGCCGACGATCTGGCCAAGAAGGCCTACGGCGACAAGGACCACGATGGCGAAGCCGATACTCCCAACGCGCCGTTCCCCTAGGCCCCAGACAGCACCTCCATCATCCACCGTTTGAAAGGAGCACCCTGTGAAAGGGAAAATCATGTTCGGCGCCGGTTTGGCCCTGGGATTCGTCCTGGGCTCGAAGTCGGGACGGTCGGCTTATGAATCGCTCAAGTCCAAGAGCCAAGACCTATGGCACAACCCCACCGTGCAGGACAAGGTCCACCAAGCCACCGATGCGGTCAAGGACAAGGCCCCGGAAGTCGCTGACCAGCTCACCGAGGCGGCCAAGAAGGCCGGGTCGGCGGCGGCCGACAAGTTGCCCGGACGGCATGGGAAGGACGACGGCGGGACCTCCACCGGGACCACGACCACCGTACGCGATACCGTCTCCGACCCGGCCCACAATGACCAGACCGGACAGAACTGGACGGACGAGGGAGGCGCCATGCCTGGCGGGCCGGCCACCAGCGGCAGCGATGACCTGCGTCCGCCGGGACCCGGAGTCTGACTCCTCGGAACTTAACCAGCGGCCGGAGCCGGACCCCGCAAGCAACTGATGGAAGGACGGGCATGACCGACAGCAACGACGAGGACACAGGGCCGCGCGTACCCAAGGACCCTTCGGGCGCGGATTCGGGCGCCCCCGAAGATGAGACGTCGCGAACCGACTCCGCGGCGAAGCCCGGGGACACAGAGGACATGAGCGCACCGCCCGGGCCGGCTGAAGAGAAAGACCGGAAAACACCGGACGACCGCGGCCTCACCACGGACACCAGCCCCAGCGACTGAGCGGTTCCCGCGGCGGACGCAGCCTGTAGCTACCCCGCCCTCGCTGCTGCACGCCGCGAGGGCGGGCAATGTCGGTGTGGGCAGGGTCCGGGCCCCCACCGATAAACCCTTCCCTGAAAGGATTTTCTGCTGGGGAGGCATCGTCCTCATGCCTTTGCGGCGCGGGCCCGAGGGCCGCCAACGCTTGCCCACCGGCCAGCGCTTGTGCACCGGCGCGCCGGGAGAGGCGATCGGGTGACAGTAACGCCTCAGTAACGTCGGCAGGACTAAACCGATGCCACGCCTCGTTTGCGGAGGCGCCCCTCGTGTAGCGAGGTGCTCGGAACTGCTGATAGAAGCGTGAGCCGTGGCCAAGAACCTTCCCCTCATTCTTGACGGCGCCGGCGACCGGATCGGTTCGCGGCGGGCGGCAGCGATGTGGATAGCGCGCGGTGTTTGAGTACAAGCTGACACCGCAACTGTCGGTCTCGTTTCAGCGCTACCGTTACCCCGACCACGGTATTGTTTACGCCGCCCCGACCAGCCTGGGTTCCTTGCCGTTCTGTTCCGGCACTGAGGGGCTCACCGTGCCGTCACCGGATGGAGAAGCCATCTGGATCGGCTTACTGACCCGGGCGGTCCGCAGCGAGCCTCTTCTCGTCGGGATGCTGGCCACCAGAGCCGACGGGCAACGCCTGGACGCCATTGGCGGTGGGCCGGCCGAAGGGACAACCCCCTTGGCCTGGCTCCGGGTGCCGGAGATGCGGCATCTGCTGGGCATTTCCCATCCCGACGACGGCTGGTGGGCGCTGGCCCGCGAGACGACCTTTGTGGGGGCGCCGTCCTGCGTTTCCTTGACGCTGTTGACACGGCCGGAGCGCCCCCGGCATGCCACGGCAGTTGTCTTGCCCATCCAATTAACCGACCCCACCGCGTTCGAAAGCATCTGCCACACGCGCGTACCCCCGCTGCGGCAAGACCCCGCCTACGGCAGCTGATGCCTACGCCTTAACCACCGGAAGCTCTGCCCACTCGGTGGTGTAGCGCGGCGAGGAGAATTCGCGTTTCATGGACCACGCCGCCGGCGCCGCCAGTCCGCCTTGGCCGAGCCCGATGGCGGCTTCGCCGAATTTGGACCGCACGGCACCGAGCAAGTCCCCGATGTTCCGCTGGTCCAAGTCGCTGACGAACGGGTCGAAGGCCTCTTGTCCGGCTGCCGGTTCCAGCCCGGACAACAGCACCCCTGCCCGGACATAGTGGGCGCCGGGACTGAGGCAGCCGCGCATGGCGGCCACCGCGGCCTTGGTCAGCTGGATCGGATCCTGCGTGGGTGCCGGGAGGTGGACGCTGGCGGCGGGAAACGATGCCTCTCCGCCGGCGAACCTGCTGGTCCCCGCCGTCACCGTCAGCACCGAGGCGCGCAGTCCCTCGGCAGCCATCCGGGCCGCGCCGCGCTGGGCGTAGACGGCCATCACCTGGTCCATCTCCTCCAGCGTGGTCACCGGCGAGGAGAAGCTGCGCGAGAACATGATCTGCTGCTTGTCGGCCCGTTCCTCGGTATGCGGGATGCAGGCCGTTCCATTCAGTTCCAGCACCGTCCGCTGCAGCACCACCGAGAACTTCTTCCGGATCACTTGCGGATCCGCGGCCTTCAAATCGGCAATCGACTCGATCCCGATGGCGTTCAGCCGCTTCCCGGTCCGCCCGCCCACGCCCCACAACCCGGTCACCGGAACGCGCGACTGGATCCAGTCGATGTCCTGCGCCGGCATGGAACCCAGGGAGCAGACTCCGGCCATCTGCGGATTCCGTTTGGCAATGTGGTTGGCGAACTTGGCCAGCGTCTTGGTCCCGGCCACGCCCACGCACACCGGGACGCCCACCTGCCGGACCACGGCGGCACGGATTCGGTCCGCCGTCTCCCGCAACTGCGGCTCATCTCCGGGCAGCCCGAGGAACGACTCGTCGATCGAGTAGACCTCCTGCCACGCTCCGAACCGGCCCAGCACTTCCATCACCCGGGCGCTGAGGTCTCCGTACAGCTCGTAGTTGCTGGACTTCGCCACCAGCCCCCAGGCCTTGGCCCGTGGCGCCACCTGGAACCACGGCGTGCCGGTCTTCAGCCCCAACTGTTTGGCCTCCTCCGAGCGCGCGACCACGCAGCCGTCATTGTTGGACAGCACGACGACGGGGCGTCCCTCGAGCGACGGATCGAACACCCGCTCGCAGGAGACATAGAAGTTGTTGACGTCCACCAGCGCTATCTGTTCGCGAAGCTGCGTCGGCGCCGCGGCGGGGCCTTCGCAGGACCTAGACATGGTGCAGGCAGCGCGTGGCCACGCCCCAAATGCTCAGCTCGCCGAGTTCGCCCACCTCGGTGGGGACACCGCCGTCGTCCGTCTGCAGGCGCACACCGTCGGTGACCAAATGCAGACGCCGCACCACCAGCTCACCGTCCAGCACCGCGATCACCACCGATCCGTCGCGCGGCTCCAGCGAGCGGTCCACGATCAGCTCATCGCCGTCACAGATTCCGGCCGCTGCCATCGAGTTACCGGCCACGCGCATCACAAAGGTACTCGTGCGGTCCCGGATCAGGTGTCGGTTCAGGTCGATGCCGCCGTGGAAATAGTCCCGCGCCGGGGACGGAAAGCCGCGGGCGTCCTCGGGCGTCCCGTCACCCAGTTCCGGGCCTGCCGACGCACCGGAGGGCCGCTCCAGACCGAACATGACACCCCCCAACTTCGAACAAATCTTCGAAGCCCAGACTATCACCCCGGGAACTTCGAAAGCCCTGGGACTAGCTCGGTCGACGCGGGCCTTGAGCGCCCGCCCCACTTTCATGGGAGCGCACATCGCTGATCACGGCGCCCGCGTCTCAGATGGGCTTTCCCGGTCCCCCCGTCCTCCCGCAGATGACATTCCACATTAGGTTCACGACTCTCACGTCGAAGCTCGGTCGACTTGCCCTCCACAGGCTCGTGTCCGCCGGTGGTTGTGCACATACGTCGAACACCCGTTCTACCCGGGGCTTGCGCTGCGTAGCGTTGAAGTATGGCAGCGGAACCGTTGGACGAGGCACAGGAGCCGGAGGAACACTCCGGCTCCACAGCCACGCCCTCGGATGCCGCACCGATGCCTTCTCCCGACCCCGCGGCCTGTCCTCCCACGAACCCTCCGATCCCGATTCCGGTTCCAGCGACGGCGCCGCTCACGAGCCAACCGCATTCGATGCCACTGCTGGCGCAACGGGAGCTCCTGCAGCACCTGCCGCTGGAACCGGGGCCACGGGACAGGAAAGATGATCCCCGCGGTCGGGGAGCCGGCGGGCCGGGAGTTGTGGGAGGAGGACTGGCGGGAGCTGGAACCGGCGGAACTGGCCGGGCTGCTCGCCGGCACCGATCCCGAGACCCTGGACGACTGGTCCGTACTCGAATACCTCAAAGCCGTCCGCAAACACGAGGCCTGGACCCAGTCCCGCCGCACCCGCGGCCTGCACCGGATGGCCGTGCTCCGGCCCGCCACCGGCGCCGATGCCGGCGCGCCGGACGGGATTTCCCGGCACGCGGCCCAGGAACTCGCCCCCATCCTCGCCCTGCCCCGCAAACAGGCGGCCGCGGAACTGGCCGACGCTCACCAGATCGCCACCTACCTGCCCGCCACCCTGGCCGCCCTGGACCGCGGCGCCATCGACCTGCCCCGCGCCGCGGCGATCGCCCGCAAAGGCGCCGACCTGCCACCGGAGACCCTGGCCGAGTACGAGAACACGGTCCTGCCCGGCGCCGGGACCATTACCCTCGACTCCGTCCATGCCCGCGCCCGCACCGCCCGCGACCGGCTGCACCCCGAACCCCTCGAGACCCGGCACCGGGCCGCGATGGAACGGCGCACCGTCCAATACCTCCCGCAGGACGACGGCATGGCCGACCTGTACATCCGCACCTCCGCGGACAAAGCCCTGCTCGCCTACAACCTGATGCAGGCCCACGCCAGGAAACTGCAGACCGCCACGGAGACCCGCACCCTCGGCCAGCTCCGCGCCGACGTCTTCACCGACATGCTCCTGCGCTACCCCGACCACGCCTACCAACCCGCCCCCACCGCCGACGACGGCACCACCGGCCACGGCACCACCGCTGCTGCGGCGACGCTGGAGGCCGGGGAAGCCGCCGCGACCCACCCGGACACTGACGCCACGGAATCCGACGCCCCGGAAACGGCCGCCGCGGACACGGCAACCGGCAACGGCACCACCGGCCAGGGCCCCTGCACCTGCGGCGGATCGAACACCACCGCCTCCGTCGCGGTCACCGCGCCGCTGAGCACCCTGCTCGGGCTGGCCGAGGACCCCGGCGAACTCACCGGCTACGGACCCATCCCGCCGAAGATGACCCGCAACCTCACCGCACTGGCCAAATCCTGGCTGATCGTGCTCACCGACGACTACGGCCAAGCCATCGCCGCCGCCAAAGACCTGCGGATCCCGCCCGAATGGCTCAAACGCCTCATCCGGCTACGCGACCGGCACTGCCGCGGCTTCGGCTGCACCGTCCCCGCCGACCAATGCGAGATCGACCACACCATCGCCTGGGAAGACGGCGGCAAAACAGTGCCCGAAAACCTCGCCGCCCACTGCAAACCCGACCACAAAACCAAACACCACGGCGGCGGCACCGTCACCCAAGACAACGACGGCACCCTGCACTTCACCACCCGCTCCGGACACACCCACACCACCACCCCCGACGAAAACTGGGCCATCACCTACCCCACAGCAGAAGGCGAAGGTGGCCGCGAGGTGGAGCCCGATGATGCCAACGGCCGTTACCCGGCTGGAGAAACTGGGGAACAACGGGACGACAATCCCCCGCCCTTCTGAGGAAGCAGTCAGTACGTCACGCGGCGCTTTGGATGATGCTCTGCACGTGCCTGGTGCTCAAACGGACGGTGATCGGAAGTTCAGCCCAGTACTCTGCCTCGTTGGCCAGTTCGTCGAGCAGGCGCTGGATTTCCTCTGCGCTCATTCCCGCCTTGTGCCCGTCGATAATCACCCCACCGAGGTCCTGGGCAGCGTCGTCGAAAGTCATATAGGCGTCCTTGATGCCTTCCATGGCACGCTCGCGCAGATATGCCTCCAGCCGTGGTCCTCCCTCCCGAAACAGCCGCTCAAGTTCTTCGCGCCGCTGCACGAACGCCTCTCTGCTGTCATTCATGATCCGCTCCTCGACTCCTGATACTGGCTAGGCAAAGCTACGCTCCGCGTGTACCCGCTGCCGGCGTTATCCCCATGTGTAGGCATCCTCAATATGAGTCGGAGTGACTCAACTTTTCCGCACTTCTGGAATAATCTTCGGCATGAAGCGTTAACATGAGTCGAAGACACTCAAGTCACAGGAGGATCATCCATGCCACTGTTCTTCGGACCCGCGTCCGGCAACGGATCATTCGACGAGTTCCTGGTCCGCTACCTGCAGGGCCAGCGCGCGGCGCAGTCCCGCCGCACGGTCGATCTCACCCGGCTGCTCAGCCGCCGCACGCACGAGGTGCTGGCCCAGGCCGCCGCGTCCGCCGCCGGCCTCGGCCACACGGAAGTGGATGCGCTGCACATTCTGCGCGTAATGGCCGAACAGGAACCGGCCGCCGGCCAGATCAAGCTCACCGGCGCCGATCCGCAGGACATCGTCCGCGCGGCCGAGCAAAGCCTGCCGGAAAAGGCCGACCCCATCAATGAGGCGCCGTCCCTGACCCCCTCGGCCCAGCGCGCCCTGCTGGATGCGCACCAGGTGGCCCGCGCGTTCGGCTCCACCTACATTGACCCGGAGCATCTGTTCGCCGCGTTCGTCCTGAACCAGGAAACCGCGGCCGGCCAGATCCTGGCCGCCATCGGCGTCACCCCGCAGGCGCTGCAGCAGGCCAACGCGGCGGAAGCGGCCCAGGCCCAGGCCAACCCGGGCGGCAGCACCGCAACCCGGCAGGAACAACACGCCAACTCCGCCACGCCGATGCTGGACCAGTTCGGCCTTGACCTGACCGCCCGGGCCCGCGAGAACCAACTGGACCCGGTGATCGGCCGCGCCGATGAGATCGCGCAAACCATCGAGATCCTGGCCCGCCGCACCAAGAACAACCCGGTGCTGATCGGCGAGGCCGGCGTCGGCAAGACCGCCATCGTGGAAGGACTGGCCCAGGCCATCGTGGACGGCGACGTTCCGGAGCAGCTGCGCGGCAAGCGCGTGGTGTCGCTGGACCTGCCCGGCATGCTGGCCGGCACCAAATACCGCGGCGACTTCGAAGAGCGGCTGACCAAAACCATGGACGAGATCAGCGCCGCCAGCGGCGAGCTGATCGTCTTCATCGATGAGCTGCACACCGTGGTCGGCGCCGGCGGAGGCGGCGAGGGCGGCATGGATGCCGGCAACATCCTCAAGCCCCGGCTGGCCCGCGGCGAGCTGCACCTGGTCGGCGCCACCACGCTGGGCGAATACCGCACGGTGGAAAAGGATCCGGCCCTGGAGCGCCGGTTCCAGCCGGTAATGGTGGGCGAGCCCTCGATCGAGGACGCGGTGCAGATCCTGGCCGGACTGAAGGACCGCTACGAGGAGCACCACCAGGTCACCTACACCGACGGAGCCATCCGCGCCGCCGTCGAGATGTCCTCGCGCTACATCACCGACCGTTTCCTGCCGGACAAGGCGATCGACCTGATCGACCAGGCCGGCGCCCGGCTGAGCCTGCGCCGCGGCCCGCGCGTTGACGTGGAGGCGCTGCGCGGAGCGCTGGCGGGGCTGGAGTCGGCCAAGAACGCCGCGGTTGCCGAGGAACGCTACGAGGACGCGTCCTCGCTGCGCGACGAAATCGAGCAGCTGAAGGCCAAGATCGATTCCGCAGCCGAGCCCGCCACCCACGTCCCGGAAGACAACGACGGCGGGGCTCGCCTCGGCGTCGTGCCCTCCGATGTGGTGGGCGAGGCGGAGATTGCCGAAATCATTGCCCGCGCCACCGGCATTCCGGCCGCCCGGCTGACCCAGGGCGACCGGCAGCGGCTGGCCCGTTTGGAGGAGGACCTGCATGCCCGGGTGATCGGGCAGGACGATGCGGTGACCGCCATCGCCAAGTCCGTGCGGCGCAACCGCACCGGCATGGGCGACGAGGGCCGGCCCGTCGGCAGCTTCCTGTTCCTGGGCCCCACCGGAGTGGGAAAAACCGAGCTGGCCAAGGCCCTGGCGGAGTCGCTGTTCGGTGACGAGAACGCCATGGTGCGCTTCGACATGAGCGAATACGGCGAGCGCCACACCGTCTCGCGGCTGGTCGGTGCCCCTCCGGGCTACGTTGGCTACGGCGAGGCCGGCCAGCTGACCGAGCGGGTCCGCCGGCACCCGTACTCGGTGGTGCTGCTGGATGAAGTGGAGAAGGCGCACCCGGACGTGTTCAACCTGCTGCTGCAAGTGCTCGACGACGGACGCCTCACCGATGGCCAGGGCCGCACCGTGGACTTCCGCAACACCGTGGTGATCATGACCTCCAACCTCGGGTCGGAATTCCTGGCCAGCAAGGGCGGGGCGTTGGGCTTCACCTCCAATAACGGTGTGGACGGCTTCGCCTCCGAGCAGGACCTGCGCGCCCGGGTGATGGGCCGGCTGCGCGAGGCCATGCGGCCGGAGTTCTTGAACCGGATCGACGAGATTGTGCTGTTCCGCAAGCTGGAGAAGGAGCAACTGCGCTCCATCGTGCGGCTGCAGCTGCGCCGGTCGGAGGCCCGACTGGCCGCGCAGGGCATCTCGCTGTCGGTGGATGAGGACGCGGTGGACTGGATCGCCGAGGCCGGCTACGAGCCGGAATACGGCGCCCGGCCGCTGCGCCGCGTGATCCAGCGCGAGCTGGACGACCGGATTGCGGACCTGCTCGTGGCCGAAGCGGTGGCCGACGGCGGCCGGATCCGTGTGACCGCCGCAGAGGACGGACTCCGCGTGACGGCCGACAGCATGGCCGCCGCCGCATAGCCGGCCCGGCACCCGGTTCCGCACAACCAGAGGGCGGGGCACTTCCTTGGACCAGTTGGTCGATGGAGTGCCCCGCCCTCGGCGTTGTGCACAGGCTATGGCGCGTCGGCGTCGACGCCATCAACCGCGTCCGGCAGATGGGCGGCGAGGCCCTCGAGGATCAGGTCCAGCCCGAAGTCGAACTCATCGCCAAAATCGTAGCCGGGCTGCAGAACGTGCTGCATCGCAAACTCGCGCAGATGCGGATAGTCCCCCGTGCTGAACATTTCCACCATCGGCCCGGCGACTTCCGCCAGGCTGTCGGGCCCGTCGAACGGCAACGACGCCGCCTGCAGGGCCGCGCCATATACGTAGGCGTCCAGCAAGGCATACGTATGCGCTGCCAACGGAAGGGAAAAGCCGGCGGCCCGGAGGGTCCCGAGGACCGCGTCATGGTGGCGGAGGTTCGCCGGCCCCGGCACGGTCCGCGATTCCATCAGCGCTATCGCCCACGGATGCCGGCGCAGCACATTGCGCGCGGATGTTGCCCGCCGCTTCAGCTCTGCCTTCCAGTCGCCGCCCGGAACCGGCAGGTCGATCTCGTCGAAGACGGCATCCACAATGCCATCGAGGATCTCGTCCTTGTTCCGCACGTAGTGATACAGAGACATCGGCTTGGTCTGCAGCGACGTGGCCAGCGAGCGGATGGTCAGACCGGTGAGCCCGCCGCCGTCGGCAATGGCCATGGCGGACTGCAAAACGCGTTCGCGGCTGAGCGGCAGACGTTCTGCGGGAGGAGCAGCGGATTCTTCATTCATTGTTCCCGCGACTATAGCATTCTCGTACTTTGTACGATACGTTCGTACAAAGTACGAGACAGCCAGCAGCCGCACCGTCCAGCTCCTCGGGAAGGAACCCACATGGAACCGAAAGAATCACCCACTCCGGCAGCCCAGACGCCCCCGGCTGCGGGCAGCGCCGCCCCGCAAGAACGAACCATGCGCGCCATTGTGCAGCATCACTACGGCTTGGCCGACGCCCTGCATCCGGCCACCGTGGCGGTGCCGGACATCACCGAGAACCAGGTGCTGATCCGGGTCCGCGCCGCCGGGCTGGATCGCGGCACGTGGCACATGGCCACCGGCCTGCCCTACCCGGTCCGCGCCGTCTCCGGCTGGCGGGCACCCAAGAACCCCATTCCGGGGCTGGATGTCGCGGGAACAGTGGCTGCGGTGGGTGCTGCCGTCACGCGGTTTGCGGTCGGGGACGAGGTCTTCGGCTTCGGCAAAGGCTCCTTCGCGGAATACGCGGTGGCCTCGGAATCGCTGCTGGCCCTGAAGCCGGCCGAGCTGACCTTCGAGCAGGCGGCGGCGCTGCCGGTTTCCGGCCTGACCGCCCTGCAGGCCCTGCGCGACGCAGGCAAGCTCCGGGCCGGGCAGCAGGTTCTGGTCACCGGCGCCTCCGGAGGCGTGGGCAGCTACGCCGTGCAGATCGCCGTCGCCATGGGCGCAGTGGTCACCGGCGTGTGCAGCGGCGCCAAGGCTGATCTGGTGCGCGGCCTCGGCGCCGAAACCGTCATCGACTACACCCGCGAGGACTTCGCTGCCCAAGGCCGCCGCTACGACCTGATTGTGGACACGGCCGGCAACCCGTCATTGAAGCGGCTGCGCCGGTCACTGGCCGCTCGCGGCACGGCAGTCATCGTGGGCGGCGAACACGGCGACCGCTGGACGGGCGGCTTGTTCCGGCCAATCGGCGGCATGCTCCTGTCCCTCTTCAGCCGGCAGCGTTTCGTCATGTTCATGGCACGGCAGAACGCCGCGGACCTCGAGCGGCTCAGCGAACTCACCGCCACCGGCAAGGTGGCGCCGAGCATCGACCGGACCTACCCGCTGGAGCAGATGCCCACGGCACTCGGCCGGCTGGACGCCGGCGAAGTCCGGGGCAAAGCCGTCATCACCGTGTAGCCACCGGCCGGCTTCCGCACCGGACCGGACCGGCGAAAAAGGCGCCGGCGGCTCCGACACACAGCGCCAAACAGTGGCGCGCACCACGGCGGGGGTCCCACACTGGGAGCGTCACCCGTTTCGGCTGCACCGCGAAGGAGCCACGGCTATGCCCAACAATGCCCATCTGCGACTCAGACCCGTCCTCGAGATCCTGGCCGATGCGGCCGCCAACGGCACCCGCCCCGATGCCCGCGAGGTGATTAGCGAAGCGTTGCGACGCGTACCGCCGACGGCGCCCGAACAGGAACTGCTCAGCGGCGGAGTGCCGCGCGGCTTCAAGAACCTGACCACGGCGACCGCCCGGCTGGTCAAGGCGGGCTGGATGACCAAGGGCCGCGGCGGTTGGGCCGTTACCGAAGACGGGCTGCGGGCCATCGCTGCTTTCGCCAGCCCGTCCGAGCTGGCAGAGGCACTCGATGCGGGAACCCCGCTGCCCGAAGCGCCGGCCACGGTGGCGGAAGCCAAGGCCCCGCTGGCGGAAGGAAAGCTTGCGGCCCCGTCGGAAGCACCGGTCCAGCTGCCCGAAGCCCCCGCCCAGCTGGCGGATTCGCCGGCGCAGGCAGCGGAGTCGGACCGCGTCACCGAGCAGCCGGCGTCCGTGGCCGTGGTCGGCGACTTCGGCGTCCTGCTCGGTTCCGACCGGGACTGGGATCCGGCCGCCGGCGCGGTGCAGATGCGTTTCGAGCCCGACGACGGGCTGTGGCGGTTGGACGGCGAGCTGCCCGCGGGGCGCTACGCCTTCAAGTTCGCGCTGAACGGTTCGTGGGAGGAGAACTACGGGGCCTACGGCATCCTGGATGGAGCCAACCACGAGTTCCAGCACGACGGCGGTGCGCTCACCATCGCCTACGACCACAACACTCGCGATCTGGCCCCGGCGTCCCAGCTGACGCCCGCCCGAGCCTGAATGGTCCGGCCGGGAAGAGAAGTGCTTCTTCCCGGCCGGCACCGTTCTGGGGAGATGGCCGCACCCGCGGTGAGCAAGCAAGGGAAGGTGCGGCCCGCCGTCGTGCTTTTTTCCGGGCACTGACCGCCTTCGGCAAGCGCTCCGCCGGAACCCTTGACTGGTTCGTTCCGCAACTGCCACGATGTCCCACATGGCGCAGAGCTGCGCATCATGCGCAACTACTTCAGGTCCGGCTGGCGCCAGAACCTCGAAGGAGGAAGCATCCATGTCGGAGATTCTCGATTCGGGCTCAGCCCCGTTCAACCGCACAGAATCACGCGTCAACCCCCACCCGGCGGTCACGCTCTACACCCGGCTGCGCAAGTCCCCGTACTTTTGGAAGTCGCGGGAGCACGGCGTCGCAGCCTACAGCGTCTACAACCACACCTACCATCCGCGCCATTACGGCGACCCGGTCAGCGAGTACTGGTCATTGCTGAACGACGTCACCCTGTGGGACGTCGGAGTGGAGCGGCAGCTGCAGATCAGCGGCCCGCAGGCGTTTGATTTCACCAACATGCTGACCCCGCGCGACCTGACCAAGTGCGCGGTGGGCCAGTGCAAATACGCCTTCATCACGGCGGCCGACGGCGGGATCATCAACGACCCGATTGTGCTGCGCGTGGAGGAGAACAAGTTCTGGCTGTCGCTGGCGGACAGCGACGTGCATCTGTGGGCCATGGGCCTGGCTCATGCCGGCGGCTGGGACGTCACGGTGGAAGAAGTGGACGTGGCCCCGGTCCAGGTCCAGGGCCCCAAGGCCAAGGGGCTGATGTCCGACCTGTTCGGCCCGCAGATCCTGGACATGCCGTACTACTACATGCAGCACCACACGCTGAACGGCATGGATGTGGTGGTCAGCCGCACCGGGTACACCGGCGAGATCGGCTACGAGATCTACCTCTACAACGCCACCCAGAACGCCGGCCGCCTCTGGGACACCATTTGGGAAGCCGGCCAACCGCACGATCTCCGCGTGATCGGCCCCTGCCACATTCGCCGGATCGAGGCGGGCATGCTCGCCTACGGCTGCGACATCACGCTCGACACCAACCCGCTGGAGGTCGGCTACGACTACAACTGGATGGTGGATCTGGATCAGAAGGCGGACTTCGTCGGCAAGGAAGCGCTGAGCCGCATCCGCGAGAAGGGCATCGACCGGCTGCTGGTCGGCGTGGACATCGACGGCGAACCGCTGGGCAGCTACAACGACGGCTCCATGATCGAACCCTTCCCGGTCTCGGTCGGCGGCGGCGGCTCGCCCATCGGCGAAGTCACCAGCGCCTGCAATTCCCCGCGGCTGGAACGCAACATCGGCCTGGCCATGGTGCCGTTCGACCTCAGCGAGGAGGGCACGTCGCTGTCCATCCACACGCCGGAGGGAGTCCGCGAGGGAACGGTGGTGCAAAAGCCCTTCTACGACCCCAGCAAGGAGACACCCAAGGACTGAACCGGGACGTTGCCAAGCCAACCCCGTACGACGGCGGGGCCCACCTTCGCGGGTGGGCCCCGCCGTCGTTGTTCCCGACTTTCTTCGAAACCGCCCTGCCGGCGGTTAGATTCAGCGGCGGTTAGATCCAGGCGGCGGTTAGATCCAGGCGACTGCCCGGACGGGCGCGCCGTCGGTTGCCGTCAGCTTCAGCGGAAAGAAGCCGACGCGACAACGGGCGGGCAGCTTGTCCGCGTGGCGGACGTTCTCCACAATCAAGCCGTCGGAGCCGAGCACGAGCTCATGGACCGGCAGGCTGAAGCTCTCCGCAGGCTGCAATGTCCGGTCGGGGTTCAGCGTGTCCACGGCCAGCACGCGCATGCCCCGGGACCAGAGCTCGTCGGCGGCTGCATGGGAGAGCACCGGATGGTCCAGGTACGTCTCGCTACCGAAGTGGCGGTCCCATCCCGTTGCCAGCAGCACGATGTGGGGCACATTGCCCTGCACCTGGCTGGCGACGTGGTGCCAGCGGATCTCCTCGCCCGCCTCGAGGTTTGGAACCTGCAGCACCAGGGCGTCGCCCACCAATTCATCCAGCCGGACTTCCGACGTGGTCCGGCCGCCTTCGATGCTGTGGCAGGGCGCGTCGAGGTGGGTCCCGGTGTGGCTACCCAGATGCAGTTCGGAGACTTCCACGCCGTGCTGTGCAATGGCGAGCGCGCCGGCAATCTGCACCTGAGGGTCGCCCGGGAAAACCTGCATGCCCGAAGACACCGGGTGGGTTAGATCTACTAGCCGCATAGCGTACTCAGTCCGCTGCCGCACTACCGGACGTCGAACCAGCAACCGCACCCACCGGCTCCGCCAGGTGTTCGGCCGGTTCGCCGGCGGAACGGTCACGGCCCTTGACGGACAGCGCCAAGTACAGCACAAAGCTGAGCACGAACGCTGGAATGGTGGCGCCCACCGGGCTGGGCCACAGATAGGTCAGCCCGTAGGAGGCAGCGGCGCCGATCACCCACACCGCGATCGCGGCCCAGTTGATGCCGGCGGTGTACCAGTACTTGCCGCCGTTTTCTCGCAGGATGTCCCGGCTGTAGCTGCGGCGCTTGATGATGTAGTAGTCCACGATCATGATGGCGAACACGGGCACGAAAAACGCGCCGATCATGACGAGGAAGTCGGTGAACTGGTTCAGCAGCGCCATCCAGGTGGAACCGGCAATGGTGACGACGCCGACCACCAGCGCCGTCGGAAGGAACCGGAGCTTCCGGCGCGCTTGTGCGTTCACGATCGAGGTGACCATGCCGTAGACCACCATGGTGTTGGTGGCCATGACGGACACAAAGATCACCATGGCCAGGGGCAGGCCGAACGCCCCCACGATCACCGTGGGATCGAATTCAGCGGCTGACTCGCCGGAGAGAATCACGTAGCCGATGGCGGTGGCGCCCAGCGTCATGGCCAGGACAGTGGAGACGGTGTAGCCGATGCCGGAACCGATGATGCCGGCTCGGCTGGATTTCGCCAGGCGGTTGAAATCCGCGGACAGCACGGTCCAGGAAATGGCCGTGGCAATGACGATGTCCAGCACCACGAAACTGGTGTAGCCCAGCGACTCGTCAACCCCGATGCCGCCGAACTCCGCAGGGCTGTAGGTGGTGAAGGCGGTGATGAAGACGTAGACCATGATCGCCAGGATGACGACGGCGAGCCACGGTTCGACCTTCGCAATACCCTCGTGCCCGAGGATGGCCAGGCAGACCACCAAGGTTTGGCAGAGCACGGCGAAGAGGATGGGATTGGAGAATCCGGTCAGTTGGGCCACCACGTAGTTGACCGTGACCCCGGCCAGCATGGCCTGCACCCAACTCCAGCCCATCAGGATAACCACGTTGGCGGCCACCGGCAGCAGGCTGCCGCGGGTACCGAAGGCGCCGCGGGTGATCGCCATGGTGGGCAGTCCGGTGCGGGTGCCGATGTTGCCGATGAGCGTGAGCACGACGGCGCCGGCCACCGTGCCGATGACGATCAGCAAGATCGCCGAGCCGAACTCAATGCCGGGGATGAACAAGGTACCGGTGAGCAGCGTGGTGACCACAAAGTTTGCGGCCAGCCAGATCATGCCGATCCGAGGCATCGAGAGCGTGCCCCGGATGGGGCCGAAGCCGTCGGCATTTTGCTGCAGGTGTTTGTCGAGGCGCTGGTAGAGGTTCATAACGGTCCTAGCTGCGGGAAGGGGCTAATTGGGCATCGGTGAGAGGTGCTCGTGCACGGCGAGCAGGCCGTCCTCGTCATGGCGGAAAACGATGGTTTCGCGCTCACGGTATGAGTCCTCGCCGTCCGGCAGGGCAACGGTGGTTGCCACATCGTGCACGAACACGGCTCCACCGGGGAAGGTGGTCACATGCTGGTTCGTGGATTCGCACGTAACCACGCGCCACCCGTCGGCGAGCCAGCCGGCCCACATCTGCTCGTAGGCCACCCGGCTATCCAGCCGGTGCTGCTCCGCATGGAACACGAAGCTGGCGTCCGGGGCGAAGCCTGCGAAGTAACGGTCCGTGTCGGTGGCGGCGAAAGCGCCGACGATACTCGCAGCGGCGTTCACGACGTCGCCAGTTGACGGTGTGCGGGCCCCAACGGCACCCATGAAGCCTCCTTATTACTGCAGCGGAACGACGCTGCGTGGAAAGTTTCTATGAAGCAACAAGTGTTGCCTATCAGTGATCAGACTGACAAGTGAACGTAGTCACACATCCGACACATGACAAGGAGGGCTCAACAAAAATCAGTACAACGACGGCGGAGCCCACCTGCGCAGGTGGGCTCCGCCGTCGTTGTTCCCGCCTTTTCGGGCCGGGCCTGCGGCGCTACGGTCACAACTGTGGATGCGTCCAACTGCTGACGCCGACGCACCCGATCGAGCCCCGGCCGCGCAGGGACAAGCCGGAGGCAGCGCAGCCGATCACCCTCGGTGACAACGTGTGGCTTGGCTGCGATGTGATTGTCTGCCCGGGCGTGACAATCGGCGAGAACAGCGTGATCGGAGCCGGCTCGGTTGTCACCGGCAACATTCCGGCCGTTGTTGTCGCCGTGGGCAGCCCGGCCCCGGTGGTGCGGGACATCTGAACGCACTCCGAGCCCGTGCCCGCCTTCGAATTGTTGGGGCATTCTCGGCGAGCCATGCCAGAACATTCTGACTCATTGGCTGCGGAGCCCAATGGGCAGACCCGCCCGATCAGAAAGGGGCTCACCGGGCCCAACCCTGAGCGGCCCGGGCTGTGTCCGGGTTTGGTTAGGAGCGTGTCGCCTCGGTTGGCACGCCCAACAGTGCATTGGTGGTGGAGGACGCCTTGGGAAGCTTCAGGGTGAAGCTTGTCTGCGGCGTGGCGTCCAGTCCCAGATGGCACGCGATGGATGCGGCCAGTTCGCCGGCCAGGGCGAGGCCGATTCCTTCACCGGTGCCACCGCTCATGTGCCGGTGGAAGATGTCGCCTTTGGGGCGTTGCCCGTCATCGGTGACCGTGATGCCCAGATGCGTGCCGGCGTCGGCCGCCCGGACGGACACTGTGCCCGTGCCGTGCTTGAGCGCGTTGTCGATGAGGACGTCGAGAATCTGCTGCACCGGCCCCTTGGGCACGCTGGCCGGAAGAGAGTCGGGCAAGTCCGCCTCCAACAGGCGGCCCAACCCGTCGGCGGTGACCCGCCACCGCGCGACGGCCGCGGCCGTAACCGACACCAGGTCGACGTCGGTTGCCGCGGCCACGCGCTGGTTCCGGGCGAGGTCCAGCAGATCATTGACGGCTCCGTTCAGACGATCCAGTTCATGGAGGGCGCGTCCCAGATCACCGGCCAGCTCGGGTGGGGTGTCCTTCCGCAGCGTGAGGTCTTCGATCTCCAGGCGCAGGGCGGTGAGGGGTGTGCGCAGCTGGTGGGAGGCGTTGGAGGCAAACTCGCGTTCCCTCCGCAGCATGGCCTCCAGCGCCATGGAGCTGGATTGCAGCGCCTGTCCAATGCCGTCCGCCTCGGGGATCCGGAAGCGCGGCACATCGGTATCGAAGTCGCCGTCCCCCAGCCGGCGCGCCGCGTCGGCGAGCTTCAGGAACGGGCGGGACATGGTGGTGGCCACGAAAAGCCCGGCGGCTACGGCCGCCACCAGCAGTCCCAGCCCCAAGGTAACGAGTGAGACCAGTTCTTCGGCCACCCGTGCCTCGACAAAGTCGGCGGACCGAGAGAGGGTGACCGTCATGCCGTCGGGCAGGTCGCGGGTGAAGACAATATTGGCCGGATCAGGCACTAGCTCGGCTCCGGCGGCTATGACGCTTCCATCGGCCCGAACATATTCAATCCGTTCCGCCTGGTTGATCAGCCCGGCCAGGAACTCCTCGGTAACCGCCTCGTTGCGGGCGCGTTCGGGCAGCAGCACCGCGAGCAGGTCAGCGGAACGTTCGATTTTTCGGATTTCCGTGGCGCGGATGTCGTCCGCGATGATGTAGGACCGGGGGATGGCGTAGAGCGCGACCAGCGCGACGGCAAGGCAGACAAAGGCTGCTACGAGGCGTTCACGCATCTGTTTGAATCGGTTCCAGCCGGAAGCCTACACCGCGCACGGTGGTCACCCTCGCCGGTGCCCCGTGTTCTTCGAGTTTCTGGCGCAGGCGGCCGATGGTGACGTCAAGGGTCTTGGTGGAGCCGAACCAGTTTTCGTCCCACACCGTATCCATCAGCGTCTCCCGGGTGAAGACGGTGCCGGGCGCAGTGTGCAGCAGTGCCAGGACGTCGAACTCCTTCGCCGTCAGGGGCAGTTCCCTGCCGGCCACTTGGGCCCGCCGGGATTGGGTGTCGACGTCCATTCCGGCCCGTGTCGGTTCGGCCGGCAACGAGCGTGCATCGTTCCGGTGGCGGCGCAGCAGCGCCCGCGTCCTGGCCAGCAGCTCCGCGAGTCCGAACGGTTTGGCCATGTAGTCGTCGGCGCCGACGTCGAGGCCGACGACGCGGTCCAGCTCTCCGCCGCGGGCGGTCAGGATCAGGACACCGCCGCTGAAGCCGTCTTCGCGCAGCCTGCGGCACACTTCCAGTCCGTCGATGTCCGGCAGTCCAAGGTCCAGGATGACGAGGTCCGTCCCGCCGGCCCGGACGTGATCGAGGGCGGGTAGCCCGTGGGACACGCGGTCCACGTGATAGCCCTCGCGGTCAAGGGTTCGAAGGAGCGGAAGCGCAATGCCGTCGTCGTCCTCCACCACCAGTATCTGGTGAATCATTTAATCAACTATAGCCGCGGTCCTACCGGGGCGGATCATGGCAAGAGTCAGGAGGACCAGCACGGAAGGCGCCAGCACGGCCACGAGAATGCCATAGGCCGTCCAGCCTGCTGCCGGCTCGCCCGGCCAGCCGATGGCGGCGTGCATGAACTGGCCGACCAAGGCGAACAGGGCCAGCAGGGCACTGAAAAGCTTTGATTCGAAGCAGCCCGTCCACCACAGCCGTGCCGCCACGGCCAGGCCGGCCAGGGCACCAAAGACCAGTACCAGCCCGATATGGTCGGTGCGGCCGAAGTGGGCGAACGCCTGGCCGCCCTGCACCAGCGCCAGAACCGCTCCCGCCGCGGCGGCGGCGCCGGTCACGGCGTTCCTGGGCCTAGAAGTCGCGGTCAAGGGGGCCTCCTTCGGTGACCGGCGCCGTCGATGCCGGATTTCCCATGAGGTCGAGGGCGGCCGCGGACGGCGTCCAGACCATGTTCGCGGCGGCCGACGCGGTGCGCAGGTTGTTGCTGCCGCTGGCCGTGTTGTCGAGGGTGACGGTGACGGTGGTCGCCTGCATGCCGTTGACCGTCGTCGTTCCCGCCTTCATGGTGGCGTTGAACTGTGCGGTCTTGTTGGCCTTGACGAAGTTCTGCTTCAGGTTCACGGAGCCGAGGTTGACGGCGCCGCCGGAGCGCTGCACGTCGAGGGTGTCTCCGGTGGCGCCGAGGCCGAGCAGGGCGCCGTCCTGAAGCCGGACGGTGACGGCCTGGGCCGCACCACTCCAGCCGGGGGTGATGGAGGACAGGTTGACCTGCTGGTTGTAGGTGAAGGTGATGGCGTCGCCCGGCTGCAGCTTGCCGACGGCTCCCCCGTTGGCGGCCTGGACGTCGAATCCGCGCAGCGGGGTGTTGTCGACCTGGTGACCGGTTGTCGCCTCGGAGATCGTTGTCTTCCCGGCTCCGTCGAGCAGGACGGCGCGGAAGTCGTAGAGCCCGTTGGCCACGCTCGCACTGTTCCAGCTGCACCCGTAGGGCGAGGTGGCGTCCACACAAAGATCGGTCCAGGCCGAGCTGCCGCTGGGTGAGCGCTGAATGGTGACCGAGGTGACCCCTGCTTTGGAGCTGGCCGCGGCGGAAAGCGTCACTGTGCCGGTCAGATAGGCCCCCGGGTTTTCCATCGAGACGGCCGATGCGTTGTTATCCACCACCCGTTTGGCGATCGGCGGGGAGATGGTGCTGTTGCCGGCGACATCGGTGGCGACGGCGCGGAAGTCGTAGCTGCCGTCGGGCAGGGCCTTGGTGTCGAAGCGGCAGGAGTAAGGGGCGGTGTTCACGGTGCAGAGGTCCTTGTAGCTGCCCGAGCCGGTGGCCGCGTACTGAAGCACGGTCTGCGCAATGCCGGAGTGGGCGTCAGAGGCCTTGGCCTGGAAGGTGCGGACACCGGCAAGCGGCGAGCCCGGGTCCGTCATCGAGACGGTAGGAGCCTGGTTGTCCACCAGCACGTCCTCGGCAACAGCCGAGTAGAAGGTGCTGCCGCCCAGGACCGCGACGGCACGCAGGTCGTAGAAGTCGTTGGTCAGCGCGGCGGTGTTCCAGCTACAGCTGAACGGGGCCTTCATATTGGTGCATATCCCTGTCCACTGGTTCGCATCGGCCGCCGAGTACTCGATCCGCAGCGCATAGGCGAGCGTGCCGGCGTTGTGCACGGCGGCGGAGAGCATGGGTGTCCCGTGTACCGTGTCCGCGATGTCGGCCAGGGTGACCAGCAGGTTGTTGGCCACCGTCGCCCGGTGAGTCTCGGAAGTGGCCGAGTAGCCGGCGTTGTCGGTCGCCGTCGCCCTGAATCCGTAGCTGCCGTCGGCCAGCGGTTTGGTGTTCCAGGTACAGGAGTAGGGCGCCCGTGTGGCGGTGCAGACCTCGGCCCAGGACGAGGCGCCCGGGGACAGGAACTCGAACCGCACGGCCTTGACCCCGGTTTCGGCGTCCTTGGCGGCGGCGGTCAGCGTCACCGTGTCCCTCAGTACCGAAGCAGGAGCATCGAGCACGACAACGGGCGGGGTCCAGTCAGCGGCTGCTGTCACCTGGGCGGTGCTTGAGGTGGTCGCGGTGAAGGCCGCGGTGGAGAATCCCGGCATGCCGGCCCAGATGACAGCAACCACGGCTGCCAACAGCGCGAGCAGTGCTGTGCGGGCCTTCATTTCCTGGACTTCTCCTGAGTCTTGGTGCATTCGTCGTTACGGGACGACCTTTGGTTTCAACGTTAGGAGGGCGACGTACACAGCTCTTCCACGCAGGATCCACGCGAAGGTAACAGTGCCGGAGGGCGCCGCGCGCTGGCGGCGCCCTCCGGCACTGTTACTTCAATTGGGTTGAGTCAGGCTGGGTGCCCAACTTGAGCCGGGTTTGCCTGGGGCCTTGGCCGCAGGCCGCGAACAAAGTCCACCAGGAAGAAGGCGGCCAGGGCGCCAGCCGGGACCCCGATGATCAGCATCCGCTGGCTTTTGTCCGCCAGGGCGATAAAGGCGTGTCCGACGTACGGAACCGTGGCCACGACCCGCGGCTGCATGGGCTCTTGCAGCCTGAACTCCCACGGATCCTGCGAACTGTTCGCGTCTCCCTTGGTCCGGAACACCGGCCCGTGGGCGTCCTCGTCGATGCTGATGATCCGGTGGGTCACCAGTTGGGCCAGTCCCGAGTCCGGCGGCGGCATGTAGGTGATGACATCTCCGACCCGCAACTGGCCCACCGGGACCGGCTCTTCGAAGGCCAGGGAACCACGTTCGAAGGTTCCCGACATCGACGTCCCGGTGATGACGTAGCGCTCCATGCCCAACAGTCCGGGCACCAGGATGGCCGCTGCGGCAGCGATGCCCAACATTGCCGCCAGGTTAATGAAGCCGCCAACGAGCCGTTGGCGCAGAGTGCGCTGGGTGCGTGCCATGCCATGTCCTTTCAGGCTGAACGGTGGACCGGCGCGGCCCGGGCCGGGCCGCGCCGCGAATCAAGTGCTACGGCTGGGTGTAGTTCTGGCCTTCGGCCTGGACGGCGCCCCATGCGTAGAGCGCTGTGGCGGTCTTGCCCTGCTCGGCGTTGGTCGCGTCCTTGGACAACGTGACGGTGAAAACGAACTCGCGCTGTTCCCCGGCCGCCCAGGAGCCGAGGCCGGTGCTGCCCAGGGCGCCCAAGTTGCCGGCCCAGACTATGGTCTTCGGGTTCTTCGCGTCCGCGATCTTCAGGGTCAGCAGGTTGGCGTTGGGGAAGGTGCTGGTGGCTGTTTCCTTCAGCGTGAAGGCAGCAGGGAGCGTACCCGAGTTGGTGATGGTCACCGAGCCGGTGACGCTGTCGCCGGGCTTCAGGTTGCTCATGTTGAACACGGCGCTGTTGGCCTTGCTGTTGCTGAGCGACAACGAGCCGGAAGTGAAAGCGTTGTCCGTGTTGACCGAACTCGCGGCGAAGTCGGCGCCCGATCCAACGGCCACGGCGCCGGCAGCCAGGAGTCCGGCCAGGGAAAGCAGGATGCGGCCGCGGCGGGAGGGAGAGGTGGATGCCTTGTTCATGGGGATTACCCTTCAGAGAAGTTGTTCTAGCTGGTGGGTAAAACGTTATTCAGCCCAACCCCACAGAACTCCCACAGGTACAACCCGTGAATGCCAACACTCCCCCACAAAAAGGCGTCGCTCCCATAACCATGGACGAGTTACGAGAGACGCCCACCTCTACCGGACACCCGGCCGAAACATTCGCGGCCGTCGAAGCCCTCGATGTGAGACCAAGGTTAATCGAACATGTCATTCAGCCGACCGCGGGCTCAACCTGATCCATGCCCTGGTCAGCACGGTCACCTTCGAGCGTCACGGCGAGGACAACGTCTGGGTTCTCTGCCGAGACTCGGACAACTCTCCCAGGTCGTCGCCGGCGGACCGTTAGTCGGCGGCGAGCTCCCCGCGGACCAGGCGCCGGGTGACCTCGGTCAGCAGGTCCACGCCGCGCACGGCGTCGTCGTCGCGGGTGAATTCCGCTTCGTTGTGCGAGATGCCGTCGACGCTGGGCACGAAGAGCATCACCGTGGGGACCACATCCTTCAGGTTGGTGGAGTCGTGCCCCGCTACCGTCATGATCTCCGTGTGGCTAAAGCCGAGCTGCTCCGCGCTGGCGGACCCCAGCGCCACGCCCGCGGGCTGGTAGGACACCAGGCCCCAGCGGTGCGTCTGCAGCAGCGAGATGTCCGTCCGGGAGAGGGCCTCGGCGTCGGCGATGCGCTTGTCCAGCAAGTCCATGGCGCGGGCCAGGACCTCCTCGTCCGGCGAACGCAGATCCAGGTTCATCACCGCCTGCCGGGCGATGGTCACCGGCGAGTTGGGCAGCACGTACATCTCGGACACCGACGTGTGCAGCTGTCCGGGCGCGAACTCGGCGGCGAGGTCCCGTGCGGCGGCAATCACCAGCGCGGCCCCGTACAGCGCGTCCCGGCGGTCCTCCATCCGGGTGGAACCGGTATGCGACTGCGCGCCGTCCACCGTGACGCGGTACTTGCTGGCCGCCCAGGTGCGGTCCACTATCCCGACCTGCGTGCCGGTTTCCTCGAGGCTCTTGCCCTGTTCGATGTGGATTTCGGCATACCGGGCCACGTCCGCCAGCACCGGGGCGCCGGCGCCGGTACCGCGGTCGCCGGCGGCCAGGGCCTCGGCAACCGTTGTCCCGGCCGGGTCCGCGGTGGCCAGCGCGTCTTCCAGGGGGAGCTTCCCGGTGAACACCGAGCTGCCCATCATGCTCGGCGTGAAGCGGCTGCCTTCTTCGTTGAACCAGTTGACCACGGCAATGTTGTACACCGGGGCGAGCCCGCCGGCAGCAACCTCGGCCGCGACGCGGGCCGCCGCATGGGCCCCCGCGAGCACGCCGTAGGCGCCGTCGTACCGGCCCGCCAGCGGCTGGGAGTCCAGGTGCGATCCGAGCAGGACATAGGGGGCGCCGGGAACCACGTCAAGGGTGCCGAACTGGTTTCCGGCCGCATCCACTTTTTCGCTAAAGCCGTGCTGGGCCAGCCACTCGCCGAACCAGCGGCGGGTGGCGTGGTCCGCCGTCGTGCCCGCCTGCCGGTCCACGCCGCCGCCGGCGGTAGCGCCGAAACCTGACATGGTGGCGAAGTCGGAAAGAAATTCCTGGTTGGTGGTGCTCATCGGGTTTCCTCCCCGGTCGAAGCCATTGCCGGATCCAGGCCTTCCTGGGCCGGGAAGTTTTCTGCGCCGAAGCGGATCTCGCCGCCCACCATGGTGGCCAGCACCTGCGTGGCGCCGATCTGCGATGGCTCGACGGCGGTGGGGTCCTGGTCCAGGAAGACCAGATCGGCCAGCATTCCGGGCACCAGCCGGCCCTTGGTCCCTTCCGTTCCGGTGGCGGCCGCGGAACCGGCCGTGTAGGCGTACAGTGCCTCGGCGCCGGTGATTCTCTCGTCGGGGCCATAGACCTCGCCGGACGGGGTCAGCCGCTCGACGAACGACTGCATCACATCAAGCGGCCGGCCGTTGGAGACCGGGCGGTCCGAGCTTCCCGGAAGCGTGGCGCCGCGCTTCAGCAGGCTGTTGGCGGGATAGGACGTCGCCGTCCGTTCCGGGCCCAGCAGCCTGGCCATGCCGTCGCCGAACTCGGTGATGAAATGCGGCTGCGGGACCAGGACAATCCCGGCCTCAGCAATCCGGTCCAGCTGTTCGGGCCGGATGACGCCGCCGTGCTCGATCCGGTTGGGCAGCGGCCTGCGGCCATATGCTTCCTGGGCTTCCGTGATGATGTCGATCGCGTGGTCCACCGCATGGTCGCCGATCGCGTGCATCGCGATGGTCCAGCCGGCGCGGTACGCCTCCAGCGCGGAGGAGCGCAGCTCATGGGCGTCCATCTGCAGGTAGCCGTGATTATGCGGGCAGCCGACATATTCTTCGGTGACGTACGCGGTGCTGCCCAGCAGCGATCCGTCGCTGAAGATCTTCACCGGGCCCAGCCGCAGCCAATCGTCGCCCAGACCGGTGCGGATGCCGGCGTCGAGTCCCCGGGAGTCAGGATCTGCTTCGTGCCCCGGAACCCGATGCAGCGCGTCCAACACCATCATCGGTTGCATGCGCACGCTCAGCAGCCCCTTGTCGCGGGCACCCTGGTAGGCGCCAAACTCCCGCGGCGAGTAGCCGATCCATCCGCCCGCGATGCCGGCGTCGGTCACACTGGTGATGCCCTCGGTCAGGTAGTGGGACGTCGCCAAATCCAGCGCGCGCTCGATGGTGGCCAGCGGGTAGGGCAGCATGATGTCCTGCACCAACCGCATGGCGTTCTCTTCCAGCAGTCCGGTGGGCCGGCCCTCAGCGTCTCTGGCGACGACGCCGCCGTCGATCGGCGCTGCAAGGTCCGCCCCGCGTTCCTCGATCAGGTCGAGGGCGACGCCGTTGACATTGCAGGCATGGCCGGAGGAGTGCTTGATCCAGACCGGGCGGCCGCCGGAGGCAGCATCGAGCCGGTCACGGTCAGGCTGGGCGCCGTTATGCAGCAGCGGGCTGTACCCCGAGGCCACCACCCACTCGTCCTCCGCCAGCGACGCAGCGGCTTCGGCTATCACCGCATAGGCGTCGTCGAGGCTCGCGACGGACCCAAGGTTGGCTTCCATCAGGCCGAGCCCGAACCACACGCTGTGGGCGTGCACATCATTGAAGCCGGGGACAATCACGGCGCCTGCGGCGTCGACAACCTTTCGGGCGCGGGGAACGCTCTGCTGGTCGACGTCGAGTGCCAGCACCTTCCCGTCGTGGATCAGCAGGCTTTCAGCCACCGGCTGTTCAGAATCCTGCGTCAGTATGCGGGCGTTGCGGATCAAGAGATCGACGAGCATGAGTCCTCTTCGTGCTTTCGCTGCGGCGTGCCCGGAGCGATCGTGGCGAACAGGGCCGTGCCGGGCCGCCACCTCCATTCAACACTGGAGTATTGCCGCGCTCAATGGCGAAATGACGCCATAATTTCAGGAAGATTTAGGCAATTGCATAAGATGGACCCATGAGCGAGTCGCTAGCAGAGGTCCTTACACACGGCATCAGCCTCCCCCGCGAGTTCAACCCGGACCCGTCTGCCGAGCCGCAGTGGATGGAACTGATCCAACGCCTCTGGCAGGAACGCGATTCGCTCGTCAGCGACTTCCTGGAACGCTTCGCCACCATCTCCTACGAGGGAGCACTGGTGCCGGACGAGGATGTCCTCAGGACGGCGGCCGACACCATGGAGATGTTCCTGTTCCTGCTCGCCGGGCTGGAACTGCCCGGCGATCTTCAGTCCCTGCCACGAGACGTCGCCGCTCGCCGGGCGCGCCAGGGGGTTCCGATGGAAGCCTTCCTCAGCGCCGTCCGCAACGACTTCAGGGTCCTCTGGAAAGGACTTGAACGGGTCGCGCGGGGGCAGGGCACCGAAACCCTCGTGGCCAACATGGACCGCGTGCTGGACACGGTGGAGAGCTATGTCAGCAGCATCCAGCAGGCCTTTTCGGAAGAAGAGGCCCTGCTCGCCCGGGACAAACAGTTACACAGGCAGCGACTGCTTTCGAGGCTCTTTAATACCGACACCCGAAACAGCGGTGAGATATCCGACATCGCCGCAGGGCTGGAGCTGCAGAGCTCGGACGTCTTCGAACTGATGGCCGTCACACGGGAGACCCTGGCCAAGTTGCAGCGGCAGCCTGCTGCAGACCGCCAGACCTTCTCCTATGAACGGGCCGGGGCCCTGTACCTTTTCCGCACAGTCCGCGCCGGACGGACCTGGCAGGACGACCCGCCCGAATTCCCGGCAGGGTATGTCCCCGCCGTTGAGGGTTTGGCGGCGATTCCCCAAGCTGCGGCGTCCGCCCTGGTTCTGGCTGCCAAGCACGGGGCAGATACGGGACTGGCCACCATCCCGGGCACGTGGATGACGATTGCCCGGGACCTCTTGGAGGACGCCCTCCCCGGGTTCTCGCTTCCGGTCACCACCGCGCTGGACCACTGCACACCGCACGAACGCCAGCGGTTGCTGCACGTGGCACGCAGCTATGGCCGCACCGGGTCGATCAAGGAAACCGCGGAGGAACTGTACTGCCACCGGAATACGGTGGTCAACCGGCTGCATTCACTGCAAGAGGTCATCGGCCTCGATATGACGGTTCCGGTCCAAGCCGCCCTGGCACTGGTGGCGCTGGCAGACTACAAAACCGACACTTCCTTGTGAAAATGCACAAGCCAGCATTGTCAAGTCGGTGTGTATTGTCATTGTTTAGGTGATTGGCACTCCCTTACAGTCGAGAGGTACTTCACAGCTCTACCGCGGGATGTCCTCCGTTCAGGGTTATTAGAATTATCGGGCTGCCGCTGCCTCCATCGCGTCGCCGGCCCCGAACAGCTTGAAAGGCAACCACGTGACGACGCCGCAATCTCTTAATACCCCCGGCGCCCCGCCGACAGTTTCCGGCAAGGACGCGGGCAAAATTGCCCGCGCTGCCTTCGTCGGGACGGCCCTTGAGTGGTACGACTACTACCTCTTCGGCACCGCCGCGGCCTTGGTGTTCAACCGACTCTTCTTCACGGATCTGGACCCCACCGCAGCCCTGCTGGCCTCCTTCGCCACTTTCGGCGTCGGCTTCGCGGCCCGCCCCATCGGTGCGATCATCTTCGGCTACATCGGCGACCGTTATGGGCGCCGTCCGGCGCTGCTGACGACCATCGTCCTGATCGGCGTCGCCACCGCCCTGATCGGCCTACTGCCGGACTTCTCCACCATTGGCTTGGCCGCACCGATCCTGCTCGCCGTGCTGCGCCTGGTCCAGGGCCTGGCCGTCGGCGGCGAATGGGGCGGCGCGGTGACCATGGCCGTCGAGCACGCCCCGGCCGAAAAGCGCGGCCGCTACGCCGCCTTGGTCCAGATTGGTTCACCGGTCGCCACCCTGCTGGCCTCCGCCGCGTTCACGCTGGTGCTGCTGCTCCCGTCCGAGAGCTTCGATGCCTGGGGCTGGCGCATTCCGTTCCTGCTGGCCATTCCGATGCTGCTCGTCGCGCTCTGGATCCGGCTTAAGGTTGAGGAATCCCCGATCTTCAAGGACCTGCTCGCCCAGGAAGACACCGCAAAGGTGCCGGCGTTCGAAGTCTTCCGCCATGCCGGCGGGCGTCTCGTGGTTGCCGTACTAGCCGCGCTGCTGGGCGTGGGTGGCTTCTACATGATCACCACCTTTGCTGTCAGCTATGGAGCCAACACTTTGGGTGTGGATCGCAACGTCATGGTCAACGCCACCTTGGTCGCCGCCGTCGCGCAGATCATCGTCACCATCCTGATGGGCCGGCTGGCCGAGAAGGTCGGCCCGGGCAAGGTCACCGTCTGGGGCGGACTGCTGACAGCGGTGCTGGCCTTCCCGATCTTCGCGATGATCGACACCAAGTCGCCGCTGCTGATCACCCTGGCCATCACCTTGGGCATCATGCTCATTGCCGTGGCCTACGCCGTCAACGGCGCGCTGCTGACCGAACTGTTCCCGCCGAAGCTGCGCTACTCCGGTGTGGCCCTGGGCTACAACATCGCCGGTGCCACCAGCGGCTTCATGCCGATGATCGCCACCGCCATGCTCGGCGTCTCCGGCAACGCGTCCTGGGGCGCGGCGACGATCCTGGCCATCATCGCGCTGCTTACCGCCCTCGGCGGTTTCCTCGGAGAGCGGATGCGCGTCCAGGACAAGCGGATCGTGGCCGACGCCTAAGCCCCAACAATGCCCGCCCCAACCGGTGTGGGTCCCGGCGGCCCGGTTCGCGCCGCCGTCGAAAGCAGTACTCTCCAACAACCCGTGGGGGAGCCGTCCAAACCAGGCGGCTCCCCCTCGGCATCACCAAGGAGCAATGCATGATCACCGAAGAACAGTCCCGGCGCATCCTCGAGGCCGTCGACGCCGCTTTCGACGCACAGCTCGCCTTCACCCAAGAACTGGTGAAGCACCCGTCGCTGCGCACCCGGGAAGGCAGCGCCCAGGACCTGCTGCATTCGGCGATGGCCGCCCGCGGGCTGGATATGGACCGCTGGCAGCTTGATCCTGAGGAGCTCGCCACGCATCCAGGCTTTGGGCCGGTCACCGTCTCCTACGCGGACGTGACGAACGTCGTCGGAACCTATCTCCCCGCCACGGAAGCCGGCCGATCGCTGATCCTGAACGGGCACGTCGATGTGGTTCCGGAGGGCCCGGAAGAGCACTGGTCCCGCTCCCCCTGGGACGCCCCCATCATCGACGGCTGGATGTACGGCCGCGGCGCCGGCGACATGAAGGCCGGGCTGGCCGCCAATCTCTTCGCGTTCGACGCCGTCCGGGCCGCCGGACTTGAACCGGCCGGCCGCATCCACTTCCAGTCCGTCGTCGAAGAAGAATGCACCGGCAACGGTTCCCTCTCCGCACTCATGCGCGGCTACCGGGCGGACGCCGTGATCATCCCGGAGCCCGAAGAAGACATGCTGGTCCGGGCCAACGTCGGGGTGATCTGGTTCAAAGTGCGCGTCACCGGCAGCCCGACCCATCCGCGCGAGATGGGCACCGGCTTCAACGCCATTGACGCCGCCTACACCGCCATGACCGCGCTGCGCGAGGTCGAGGAAAAGTGGAATGCGGACCGGGGCCAGCACCGCTTTTTCGAGGACCTGGAGCACCCGATCAACTTCAATTTCGGGCAGATCGCCGGCGGCGACTGGCCCTCCAGCGTGCCCGCGTGGTGTGAGTTCGATGTGCGGGCGGCCATTTACCCCGGCATTCCGGCTGAACAAGCCTGGACCGAACTGCAGGAATGCCTCGCCCAGCTGGGCACCGGGCCGACCCCCATCCACGCCGTCGCCACCCAGACCGGATTCTTTTCCGAGGGATACGTGCTGGAACCCGGAAGTGAGGCCGAGTCGCTGCTGGAGAGCACACACCGGCAGGTCTTCGGCACGAAGCTGGGCAGCTTCACCACCCCCGGCTACCTCGACGGACGCGTTTTCACGCTCTACGCCGACACCCCCACGCTGGTCTACGGACCGGTCTCCGAAGCGATCCATGGCTTCGACGAGCGGGTCTCCGTCGAGTCAGTCCGCCGCATCACCAAAAGCATCGCGCTGTTCATCGCCAACTGGTGCGGGGTGCAAGAGCGGGGATAGGACCGCCGCCGCTCTTCCCCGGTTCCGGCCATCGTTCCGGCCGGCGTTCGCGGCAGCAGTCTAACCGGCCAGTTTCCGGACGAACTCCGGCAACTGGCGCGCTTCCCACCAGCCGATCGCTTGATTGATCAGCCACCCGAGCACCAAGGACACGGCGATGGCCAACAGCACGGCGAACTCCGTGGACAGCTGGGGCCAGACCCCGGAGAGCGCGCCGACGCCCACCGAGTAGGCGGACCACAGCACACCGGCAATGGCGGAGTGGGCCAGGAACCGTCGGCCAGGCTGGGGAATCATCCCGGCAGCCACGTTGAGCGTCAGCCGCCCCAAGGGAACGAACCGGGACGTCATCACCAGCGGCAGGCCCTTGCGTCCCAGCCTGGTCCTCGCGGCGCGGAAGCCGGACTGCCAGTGGTCCCCGGCGAAGATTTTGCGCTCCGGCAGGTTGAAGTGGCGCACCATCACGAAAGTGGCAGCGTCACCTGCCACTGCCCCGGCCAGCATGGCCGCAACCAGCAGGTAGGGGTTGAGTTGGTCCGTATGCACCGACAGCGATCCCAGCGCCACAAACAGCGTAGTGCTGGGCACCGGAGGGACCATGGCGGAAACGGTCACGAATAACGCGCCGGCGAGATAGATCCACCAATAATCCAGGCTGCGCAGCAGTTCGCCAAGTTCCTCCATCCCTCCATCCTCCCCGAAGTACTCGACCTGCACGCTCGGACGGATACTGCACAGGCGGTTCAGCGGCCCCCTGCCTAGACTTAGCCCATGAGCAACATGGAGACTGCGCCCAAGGAAGTCGTCTGCTCGGAGGAAGCCGACACCGCCAACGTGGAAGTCCTGACCCCACGGGAGGTGCCGCTGGGCGGGATCCGTGCCATGAACGTCCGCCGGACCCTGCCGCAGAAACGTCGCAGCCTGATCGGCGCCTGGTGCTTCCTCGATCATTACGGACCGGATCTTGTCTCACAAAGCGGCGGCATGCAGGTTCCCCGCCACCCGCACACCGGCCTGGCCACGGTCAGCTGGCTCTTCTCCGGAAAAATCGCGCACCGCGATTCCGCCGGCTTTGAGGCGATTGTCCGTCCGGGAGAGGTGAACCTGATGATTGCCGGCCGCGGCATCTCCCACCAGGAATTCTCGACGCCGGACACCACCTTCCTGCACGGCGCGCAGCTGTGGTTCGCGCTTCCGGACTCCACCCGGAACATGCCGCCGACGTTCGAGCACTACGTGCCGGAACCCGTCGTCGGCAACGGAACCGAAGTGCGGGTTTTCATCGGCTCCTTGGCCGGTTCCACCTCGCCGATCAACACGCGCACCCCGCCGCTGCTGGGCGCCGAGGCGCTGCTTCGGGCCGGATCGCGGCTGGAACTGGACCTGGACCCTGGTTTTGAGCACGGCATCCTGCTGGATACCGGCGACCTCCGGCTGGATGGGGAGGAGGTGCCGGTGGACCACCTCGTCTACCTCTCCCCCGGCCGCGGCCGGGTGGTGCTGGAGGCGGGGGACGTCCCGGCACGGGTGCTCCTGATCGGCGGTGAGCCGCTCGGCGAACAGATCATCATGTGGTGGAACTTCGTGGGGCGGAGCCACGACGAGATCGTGGCCTACCGCGCGGCCTGGCAAGCCGAGATCGACGTCGAACCCGCCCCGGAACCAGCCGGCGGCACCTACCCGGACGGCGCACCTTATCCCCGGTTCGGCCCGTACCCGGAGGGGATGCCGGCCCCGCTCCCGGCGCCGACGCTGCCGACCGTCCAATTGCGTCCCCGCGGCTGACACCCGCGACCATCCCCAGCTGACAATCATCAGACCCCGGCCGACACCTACAGGAGCCAGCATGGAATCCGAATCGCCCATCACCGTCCGCCTCAATGCCGAACGGCACCGCTACGAACTGGTCGATGGAGGCAAGGTCATCGGCAAGGCCCACTGGCTGCCCTTCGAGGGCAGCACCGGTCCGGAACGGATCTTCTTTCACACCACGGTCAAGGAGGAATACTCCGGCCAGGGGCTCGCCGGACGCTTGGCCCGGCACTCGCTCGAGGACACGGCCGCGGCAGGCTTGGCGGTGGTCACCGTCTGCCCCTATTTCAAGTCCTATGTGGAAAAGCACCCCGAATACCAGCCGAATACCGTCCCCGTCCGGCCGCAGCATCTGCAGGCGGTCGCGGAACTCACCAGCTGAGCGGAGCGTCAGCCGCCGTACAGCAGCACGTAGTACACCACCAGCGGAACAACGACGGCGGCGAACGACAGCGCCGGCCTAACTACGCCGTCAACCGGCCGCTGAAGGCGGGCTGGGTTACCACGCTGTGCGGTCCGCAGTAGCCTTGCGGGTGTCGGGTTGCCTCCGCCGGCGCCCGCGCCCAATGGATCAACCGCAACGGGCCGGTCTGTGCCGGCCGCCGGGAAGGAAGAATCCCATGCCCACGTACAAGATCGGCTATTTCGTCGGCAGCTTGTCCAGCACCTCCATCAACCGAACGCTCGCGAAGGCGCTGATCAAGCTGGCCCCGGACAGCCTGGAGTTCAACGAAATCCCCATCAAGGACCTGCCCCTGTACAGCCAGGATTTTGATGACAACTATCCGCCCGAGGGCAGGGCGCTGAAGGAGGCCATCGAGGCCTCCGACGGCATTCTGTTCGTCAGCCCCGAGTACAACCGCTCCATTCCGGGCGCGCTGAAGAACGCCATCGACTGGGGCTCCCGGCCGTGGGGCACCAACTCCTTCGCCCGGAAACCCACCGGCATCGTCGGCGCTTCCCCCGGCGGCATCGGCACCGCCGTGATGCAGTCCTCCATGCGCGGTGTCCTGAGCTTCCTTGATGCTCCGCAGCTGAACGCCCCTGAGGTCTATATCGCTTTCAAGCCGGAGGCCTACGGGGAGGACGGCGAGGTCAAGGACGAATCAACAAGGGGCTTTCTGAGCCACTACATGGCGGAGTACGGCGCATTCGTCGAACGGGTCCTGGACGTCAACGCCCCCGGCCACATCGGCGACCCCGACAGCGAAAAATAGCTCCACCCGCCGGCTGGATGAACGGGCCCCTCCTGTCGACTGTACCGATAACGCCCTTAACCCGCGCGTCTGTGGGCGTTTTCGGCACAGTCGATCCGTGGTGGTGGCACGCACCGCTCGTTCCGGAGCCGCTCAGTCGTACGTTTCCGGCTCCGGCTCGTCGGAGGCGTCAATCGCCTCGGCGGCACCGCCGTCGTCGTTGTCCTCCGCAGCCGGCGGCGGCGGGGTGACGAGCAGAGCGGTTCCTTCGTAGGGCCCCAGCTGCAGGTAGAAACTGTGCAGGTCGTCGACCGTGCCGATGGCCTCGCCGCTGAACGCGTCGATCACTTCCGAGCCCAGCTGCAGCGCCTCGGAGCGGACCGTGCCGGCCATCTCCTGGCCGGAAAAGTTCAGCACCGTGACCTCCTGTCCGCCGTCGACCAACTGGTGCACCATCACCAGCATGCCGCGCTGGGAGACGTCGGGAACATCGATGAGCGCGCTCTTGGCAATGCCGTACTCGTCGCGGACCTCCAGAATCCGCGTCAGCTGCCGCGCGAAGGACGACTCATCGTCGAGCTGCTCGGGCAGCGTGCCGTACAGCGCCCGCGCCATCGGCATGCCGGACGTTGAGGTCTGTGCCGACGGGTCGAAGCCCATCAGGTCGTGCGCGCCGCGGTTGATCCAGCGGGTGTCGCCGCGCGACATCAGCCGGGCCACCTTGCTGCGATCCAGCGGAAGGATGCCGCACAGGTCCCAGCCGGAGAGCGCAAAGACGCCGGGCTGCAGCGCGTTGTACATGGCCAGCAGCAGGTGGACCCGCCGGACCTCCGCCGCCTGTTCCTCGGTGATCGAGTCCAGCTCGGTGATGCCCAGCACCGCGGTGATCACGCTGGCGGTGGTGCAGGCGATGCCGTTGGCGGTGAAGACCAGGTTGTACGGCGCGGCCTCGCCGGTGATCCCGTCCCGCAGCGTCTGCTGCACCTTCTGGGCCAGCTCCGCGCCGGTGAGCTCCTCGCCGTCGAGCTCGTAGAGGTCGTCCTTGTGCTTGGTGGTGAAGTGCACCAGTTCGTAGGTCAGCTCGTCGTGGTTCTGCAGCGCGTGCACCAGCGACGCCTGGTCGATGCCGATCTCCATGGCCAGCCGCAGCGTCAACCGGAGGAACTCCGTGTCCGCGGTGACCAGGGCGTGGTGGTAGGCCGGACGGGTGACAAAGTCGTAGGACAAATCCGGGCCGGTTTCGGAGGTGGCCTTGATGTCGTCGATGCTGAGGTTCAGTTCCTGGAAGGTGAAGGCGCCGACCTTGCGGACCATGCTGCCGATGATCTGGTTGGCCGCCGCGGAGAGCGGATGCCCTTCCGACCAGCCCGGCGTTTCCTCGGCGCTTTTCTCCACGCCCAGGAACCCGTTGGCATCCAGCCGCAGCGCCCCGGTGCCCAGATCCACCAGCGAATGCAGCGCGTCGCCCATCACCAACCGCATGCCGGAGAACGTGGGGTCCAGCCAGTTGATGGACGGCTGGCCGGCCTTGAAGTAGTGCAGGTACACCCAGCGGTGGGGCTTGCCGTGCGTGTCCAGCACCGGCGGCGTGGCGCTCCAGTTGGTTTCCTTCACGCCGGGCTCGTAGAAGATGACCCGCTGGAGCTCGCCGATGATGTAGCCCGCCCGCTGGAGTGCCCGCTCGGTGGCGACGTCGATGTTGACCGAGTCCTCCCCTTCCGGCACCTCGGGCAGCAGGTCCCAGTCCGATTCGGGAATATCGATCATGTGGTAAATGCCCGGGTAGTCGCGGAAGTTCATCTCCGCCAGCCGGAAGTCGGCGCCCTTGCCGGTGTGGCCAGGCACGATGTCGTCCACGATGGTGCCGCCGTGCTCGGTGGCGACTTCGCACATGGCCCGGAACTCGTCCTCGGTGCCGAACAGCGGGTCGATGGCCATGCTGATCCGGTCGAAATGCCCGTCCACGCTGGGCGTATGCTCCCAGCCGCGCAGTCCGCCGGCCAGTTTCACCGGGCCAATATGGATGGCCTTGATTCCGATCTGCTGGAACGCCTCCCACAAGTCCGAGTCGCCCAGCGCCGCCAGGAACGTCTGGCCGGGCCGGGTGATCAGGGACAGCGGATAGGCCGTGAACCAGACCGACGCCTTCTCCACCGCGGCCCGCGGATCCGGGTAGGCGTAGGGGTTTTGCCACATGCTGGCCTGACCTGACAGCTGCCGCGCCAGAACCTTCGCGTCGCCCAACATGGACTGGTTGCGCAGCCACTCCACGTAGACGCTGTTGCGCGCATCCGGGTCGAACGGCGGCCGGCCGGGCATAAAGTGGCGGCGCCGGGCCGTCGGCCGCAGCGAGCGCGGCCGCGCCGGATAGAACTGCTCATCGAACGTGATTTCCGGAACCTGCGGTTCGGCCTCGGGCTCGACGTCGGTGCTGCCGCCGTCCGCGGCGGGGTCACCGACATCGACGGTGGCGGGAGCACCGCCGTCGTCGTAGGTGCTGTCAAGGACTGGCTCGGGCCCAGGAACCGAATCGTTCATGGCGTCATCTCCTTCGTGCTCGACTGCTGGAATAATCCAGACCGGCTTGCTCCCAACACTGCCAGACGGGCGGTGCCATCACTACCCCCGCGCCATCGCAAGGACCGCCAAAGCGGCCTGAAGGTCCGGCAGGAAGCGGAACAGCACCCGGGAGCGTGGCCTGCTGCGCCGGACGGAAGAGCGTAGCGCCAGTCAAATATGCGTTGCGCGCTATCGACGGGCTTCGGTGGCGGCTCGCTCCACCTTGGCCAGCAAACCCGCGAGCTGGTCACGTTCCTTGCGCGTCAGGCCGGCCAGCAGCGCGTGCTCGGTTTCCACGTGGTCCGGCAGTGCCCGGTTGATCAGGTCCAGCCCGGCCTGGGTGAGGGTGACTTGCTTGCCCCTGGCGTCCTTCGCGTCTCGGGTCCGCGTGACCAATTGCCGCTCTTCCAGCCTGTTCAGTCGCTGGGCGATGGCCGCAGAGGTCACCATGGCGGTCTCGGTCAGCTCGCGGGGACTGAGCGCATAGGGCTTTCCGGACCGCCGCAGGGTGGCCAGCACGTCGAAGCTTGCCGCATCTAAATCGTGGCGCGCGAAGGTCCCGGCAAGCACCGCGTCGATGGTCCGCGCCGTCCGGGAAATCCGGCCGACCACCGCCATCGGCGAGACGTCGAGGTCGGGCCGCTCTGCAGCCCACTGCTCGAGTATCCGGGTTACCTGATCTTCCATGTGACCGAGCCTAGACTATTGCTAAGCGCTTAGCTACATTGACTAAGTGCTTAGCAATAAATGGGTCATCCTGACGGTAACTGCCTTCGCCCCGCTCACCTGGGGAACCACGTATGCGGTGACCACCGAGCTCTTGCCGCCGGACAAACCGTTCCTGGCCGCAGCCATCCGGGCACTGCCTGCCGGGCTCCTTCTGCTCCTGGCCACCCGCCGGCTTCCGCAGGGCGCCTGGTGGTGGAAAGCATCTCTCCTTGGGGCGCTGAACATCGGCGTGTTTTTCGCGCTGCTCTTCGTAGCCGCCCACCGGCTCCCCGGTGGTGTGGCGGCGACCATCGGCGCCGTCCAGCCTTTGCTCGTGGCGGTCATGGCCTCGCGCTGGATCGGCGAGCGCCTGACGTCCGCCAAGATCGTTGCCGCGGCCATGGGCCTGGCCGGAGTGGCACTGCTGGTGCTGCAGTCCCAGGCCAGGCTCGACGCCGTGGGCGTGGCGGCGGCCTTGGGCGGGACCGCCTCGATGTCCGCCGGTCTAGTGCTGACCAAGAAGTGGGGCCAGCCGGCCACCTCACTGGCAGTGACCTCCTGGCAACTGACCGCCGGCGGGCTGCTGCTGGTTCCGCTGGCTTTGTTCGCGGAGGGGCCGCTGCCAACTCAGTTGACCGGATTGAACGTGGCCGGCTACCTGTACTTGTCCCTGGTGGGGACTGCCCTGGCCTACGCACTGTGGTTCCGCGGGCTGCAACTTTTGCCCGCATTCAGCGCGTCGCTGCTGGGGTTGTTGAGTCCCGTCGTCGCCACGGCCACGGGCTGGCTGATCCTGCACCAACCGCTCTCCCCCGGCCAGACCGCCGGTGCACTGCTGATCCTCGGCACGCTGGTGGCTGCCAACCTGCGCAGAAGGACGACGGCGGAGCAGGCGGCTGCCGCTGCCGGCGCCGTCGGCGGGACGGCTGCAAGGCTTCGGCCCGGCGCCGCACGCGGCGGCTGCCCCGGTTCCTTCCGGCACACACCGTTGAGCCGGGATTGAGGTGCGGCGTGGCAGCTTATCTGACTCTGAACCGAGTGGCACGGCTACAAGACACTCTGCCTCTGTCTGCACCTGCCGACGCCTTGCTTTCATCGGCGCGCCGGCCCCGGCAGGGACCGTGCTACTCGGCGGCAGACACCGGAAGGTTCCGGCGCTCCCGGCGGCCGCGGCCTGCCCGGGCTGCCGTCGGCCCGTCGGCAAGGGCGAACGGGAGCAAGGCAACCCCGAACAGGGCGAGGGCCTCCGCATAGGCAGGATGCGCGAACGGGGTTGCCTCGCCCAGCACCATCATCAGGGCGAACGGCACCACCGAGCCGGCGAGCAACAGGGCCGGCAGGCGCAATGTACGCTGCCGCAGCACGGCGAAGCCGAGGACGATCGGCAGAATCAGCAAGGCGAAGAAGAGGAGGGTGGTCCCGGCCTCAAAGGCGCCCAGCGACTCGGCGTTGGCCCCGGTGAAAAGACCCCATACGGTTATTGCGGCAAACAGCGAGAACGTCAGGGTCAACAGCCGGCGCACCCACCGCACGAAACCGCCGGTATCCAGCTGCGGACCCACGTGGACCAGAATGATCGCCATCAGCAGATACGGCAGCGCATGGCCGAAGTTCGTGCCGGCGATCATCCACTTAAGACCGCCGTCCGAGTTCCACGGCGGCGGCACATTGTTCTGGAACCCCTGCCAAAGGGCATCGGTGACCGCGATCGTGGACAGCACGGCGGCGCCGGCAACGCCGGCGATGGGAAGAAGTTTCATGATCAGGTCCTTGGGCTTGTCGTGACGGGAGATGCGAACAACGTGCGATGTATCCGCTGACTCCAGCCTGCAGGCGGACCCGGTTTGCTGGCATCCGCCCTGCGGTACCGGCCGGCTCCGCCGTCGTCAGGGAAAGATCTCGCCTCGAGGTGGAGGCGCCTCCGACCCAAGGCGGATGCTCCCGAACCCGGCCCGGGCTACCCTTGGCAGATGAGGCTCACGACGCCGCGGCCTGGAGAATGGTTTGCCGCGCTCGCGGTGTGCGCGTCCATGCTGTACTACCTGTGGCCGACCACGGCCTGGGCGGCGGTGATGGCGCCGGTCTCGGCCGCAGCGGTGCTGGTGATCCGGCAGTTTCCGGTTGCCGGGGCCCTCACCCTGGCAGCCGTGCAGGTAACCGGCTTGCCGCTGCAGATGGCCCCGGAGAACCCTGCCGGGCTGGCACCGCTGCTGATCGCGGTCTACACACTGGGCCGGCGCGTCGCCCTGGCGCCCGGCATCAGCATCAGCATCATCTATCTGCTCTGCTTCGCGGTGTTGGATTTCACCGTCGCCACCATCGTATTCGGGGCCATCATATTCGGCGGGGTGTTCACGTTTGGCCGCCTCGTGCAGCTGCGCTCAGTTTCGACGCACCGGGTCCGGACGGCGGCAGCAACACTGGAAAAAATCAACGTCGCCTCCCACACGGCCCGCATCGTGGCCGATGAACGGGCCCGGCTCGGCGGGCATGCGCTCGCCGTCATCCGCCGGTCGGTCGACGCCATGCGCCGGGAAGCCTCTGCCGCCGTCGTCGCATTGGATCCTGACTTGATCGCCCGTATCCCCTGGCACGGCCGCACGGCGGTCACCGAGCTGCGTTGGCTGCTGGGCCTGTTGCGTTCCGACGCCGGCCCTCCCGCCGCACCGGCGGTTCTGCGCCGGACCACGTGGCTCACCGATGCAGGGGTCGGCACGGTGCTGGTGGCGCTCACCGCACTGGACAGCCAACTGCCGCACCAGCCGGTCCTGACGTCTGCGGGGCAGGTGCTGCTGCTGTTGTTGCCGGCCACGGTACTGATCCGGCGCAGCCATCCGCTGCAGGCGTGCCTTGCGGCCGCGGCCGTGGTCGGGGCGATCATGTTCACCGGCACCCCGCTGTTTACGGGGTTCGGGGCCGGGACTGTCATCACCTTGGGTTTGCTGGGCTGGTCTGCGGCCGCGCACGGGCGCCCGGCAACCTGGGCGGCTCTGGGCATCCTTGCGGTGGTGGCGGTGCTGCCGGTGGCGCTCGCCGACCCCGGGAACATCCCCATCATGCTCGCCGTCTTCGGCCTGCCGGCATTCGCGGGCCATGCGTGGAGCGCACACGAGCGTGAGGGCCGGACGGCCGAAGCCCGCGCGGCGAAAATGCGGTCCGACCTCGACCTGCGGGTCGAACAGGCCGTGCAGGCCGAGCGGCTCCGCATCGCCCGGGACCTGCACGATGTGACCAGTCACGCCGTCGGCGTCATGGTGCTGCAGGCCACGGCGGCACAGGCACTCCAGGCCTCAGATGCTCCGGCCGCGCGGCGGGCGCTGCATACCGTTGAAACGGTCGGAGCCAAGGCCCTGGCCGAACTCGCGGTGCTATTCAGGATGCTCGACGCCGGCGCGATTGGGGCGCCGGGACTGGCCCAAGCGCAGCCGGAAGCGATCGACGCGCTGATCGCGCGCATGCGCACGGCCGGGATGCGGGTCGAGTTCACGGCTGTCGGCGCCGGACGCGCGGAGTCCGCAGGGGAACATGCCGCACCGGCAACAGGTGATGATGCGGAGGGAGCGGACTGGGCGGAAAGTGCGGACGGCCCTTGCGGCGGCGACGGTGCCGCAGCGATTCTGTACCGGGTGGTACAGGAGGCCCTGACGAATGTCGCCCGGCATGCGCCTGCGGCCAGCGTCCGCGTGCATTTGACGGTGACAGCCGATGCCTCCGAAGTGCGGATTGACGACGACGGCGCCGGCCACCATCCGTCCGTGGTCGGGTCGGGTTTCGGGTTAGCCGGGCTTGCCGAGCGGGTGCGTGCGGCCGGAGGGCACTTCACGGCACGGCCGCGGGTCATGGGCGGATTCGAAGTCCTGGCTCGGATTCCGGCCACGGCCTGGCCGGCTCCGGAGCCGGAGCCGGAGCCGGAGCCGGAGCCGGACAAGCAAAACCCTGACGAGCAGCGGCGGGGCTGCAGAACGGAGGCAGGATGATCCGGGTGGTAATTGCCGACGACCAGGACCTGATTCGTGGCGGGCTGAAGGCGATTCTCGCCGCCGAGCCGGACCTGACGGTGGTGGCGGAAGCCGCGTCCGGTGCTGCCGCTGCCCGTCTGGCGGCAGCTGAACGGGCCGACATCGTCCTGATGGACGTGCAGATGCCTGACAGTAACGGCATCGAGGGCGTGCAGATGCTCGGGCGGTTGCGGCCCGAGGCCCGGGCGCTGATGCTGACCACCTTCGATCTTGATGAATACCTGCTGGCGGCGCTGCAGGCCGGAGCCAGCGGCTTCCTGCTGAAGACCACGCCGCCGGCCGAACTCGCGTCGGCGATCCGGGCCAGCCACAGCGGCGAACTGCTCTTTGCGCCGAGCGTGACCAGGCGGCTGGTGGAGGCGTTTGTACGACGGCGTCCGGTCACCGGGCAGGTGCCGGCCGAGCTGGCGAGTCTGACCGACCGGGAGCTGGAGGTGTTCCGTGCGATGGCCCGCGGGTTGTCGAACGCGGAGATCGCGGCCGGCCTGTTCATGGGTGAAGCGACCGTGAAATCCCACGTGACGCGCATCTTGGCCAAACTTGCCTTACGTGACCGGGTGCAAGCGGTGATCCTCGCCTACGAATGCGGCCTCGCCGGCTGATGCCGGGCCCGACCGTCGCCGCCGACGCCCCCTTCGCACCCTGGCCGCGCCCAAAATAGTGAATCGCTTCGGGTGGACGGCTTCAGCGTGAGCTGGTCACGCGCATCGGCTACTCGGCGGCGGTGAGGCGCTTCTGCTCCCCGGCGCCGAAGCTAGCGGCGCTCCGCCTTGTTCCGACACCCGGACCGGCGGGATTAGCCGGCGATAAAGAGGGTAGGCCTACCCTCTTGCCGCGTCTAGTACGTCTGCGCCATACTGCCGGTAGCCGCGCGCGACCCACGAACCGGCCACCTCAGTTCCGGCCGCACGGTGTTTGGGGGAAGGACGGTGCGCCATGCGTACCCGCCGAATTCTGATCATCTTGGCTACTGTCTTGGGGCTCACCACCGCGGGGTTCGTGCCCAGCGCCCAGGCCGCCATTCACTGGACTCAAAGCGAGGCGCGGGGGCCCAACCACACCAGCCGCGTGGTGCTGAGCTATGACGACTGCCCCAAGACCCTGACCTCCTTCAAGAAGGTGGTCCAATATGCCAAAAAGAAGAACATCGGACTCGTCATCGCGCCCACGGGCAAATGCTTGCAGAAATACAAAAGCAAGCACGGCGTTGACCTGGCGAAGCTGGCCCGCTCGCACGGCCAATACGTCATCAACCACAGCATCAACCACCGCAAGGATATGAAGACGCTCAGCTGCGCCGCGGTGGCCCGCGAACTGCGTGCCCCCGGCGTGGCGACCAATTACGGCCGCCCGCCGTATGGCCGGATCGATGCTTCGGTTCGCTGCGGCTACCGGAAGGTCGGCATGAAGCCGTGGCTGTGGACCGCCGCAAGCGGTGACACCACGGGCAAGACCAAAGCGCAGGTGGTCTCCAGTGTGGCGAAGATAGCCACCAAGGGCGGCACCATCTTGATGCATATGCAGTGGAACGGCTTCAATCCGGACGCGATCAGCAAGATGAGATCCAAACTGGCCGACCGCGGCCTCAAGGTTTGCCGGGCGTATAGAGGAAAGGACAATAAGGGCTCCGTCATTACCAGTCCGGTAAGGCTGCCGTCCAAGCTGCCCTGCTAGGCATGGTCTCTGGCTGGCTCCGCGCCACGCGCAGCCTTAGCGGGGCAGCGTCAGGTCATCCACCCGGCGCTGCAAATGGCGGCGCTCCGCTGCGTTCTTGCAGAGATCGAGCGCCAACTGGTAGTGCCCTGCGGCTTCGGTAGTGCGCCCGCAACGGCGCAGCAATTCGGCGCGCACTCCGGCCAGCCGGTGGCTGCCCGGCAGGCGGGCGTCAAGCCCCTCCAGCAGTTCCAGCCCCGCGGCCGGCCCATCCGCTTCTGCAACTGCCACCGCCCGGTTGAGCCGGACCACCGGTGACACCGTGAGTTCCTCGAGCCTGGCGTAGAGGCCGGCAATGCTCGGCCAGTCCGTTGCCTCAGCCCTGGGCGCGGAACAGTGGGCGCCGGCAATCAGTGCCTGCAGCCGGAGCTCTTCGGTGTATCCGCTCGCCGGAGGCTGGTCCATCAGCAGGCCCAGCGCCTCGGCAATCTCGCCGTGATGCCAGCGGCTCCGGTCCTGGTCGGGCAGCAGCACCAGTGCGCCGTCGCTGATCCGCGCGCCGCGGCGTGCATGCTGCAGCATCAGCAGGGCCTTCAGGCAGCGCAGCAGTGGCGTGTGCGGCAGTAAAGCATGCAACATGCCGGCCAGACCCACGGCTTCGCCGGCCTCTGCGGTCCGCAGCAGGTCCGCGCCCTCGCCCGGGACGTAGGCGCTGGTGAACGCCAGATACACCGTCCTGGCTGCGTTTTCCAACCGGTCCGGCAACGCAGCGGCGGCGGGGATGGCAAGAGGAATGCCGGAAGCGGAAATTTTCTTCTTGCCACGTGTGATCCGTGCGGCCATGGTGGCCTCCCCCACCAGGAACAACCGCGCAATCCGCGACGTCGGCAGGCCCATCACAAAACGCAGCGCCAGCGCCGCCTGGATTTCGGGAGCCAGGGCCGGATGTGTGGCCATGAAGATCATTGGCAGGCGTTCGTCAGCGTACCGCGAATCATCCGAGCCGACCTCGGTGTGCCCGCCGGTTGTGTCCGGCCGCAGGACCTCCGTCGCCAGCAGCGGAAGTTTCCGCAGGGCCACGTCCTCATGCCGCAGCCCGTCCAGCACGGTGCGCTGCGCGCTGCGGTAGAGCCAGGCTGCAGGGTTATCCGGCATACCGTCGGTCGGCCATCGAGCCGCGGCCCGGGCGAATGCCTCTGCGAGCGCGTCCTCGACCAGATCCAGCCGCCGGAAGCGGGCGAAGAGCAATGCCAGCAGACGGCCCCACTCTTCCCGGTGGACCTTCTCCAGCGCCTTCATCGATCAGGCCTGGTCCGACACCACCAGAGCGCGGATCTCCACCGGTGTTTCCGCCGCCAGAAGCGCGCAGATGGAGACCAGATCGTCCAGGTCGTTCGTCTCCACCGTGTAGAAGCCGCTCAACTGCTCCACCGACTCCGCATACGGCCCGTCGGTGACGATGACGCCCTCCGGCGTAGCGCGGATGGTCTTGGCCGTTTTCGAGTGGACCAGTTCCGCACCGCCGGTGATTAGGTGGCCGCGTTCCTTCAGTCTGGCCGCGAATTCGGTGTGCCGGGCGTAGGTTTCTTCGCGTTGCTCCGGAGTGCTCCGGTCCCAGTTGTCTTCGTTGTCCGGCAGCAGCACCATGTACTCGGTCATGTAGTTTCCCTTCGCCAGCCGCGGTCCCGCAGCGCTCATGCCGCCCGATCGGGTCGACACTATGATGACGCATGATGTTCGGCGGAATCGACAGCACCACCACTTTTTCCGTGACAGCAACGGCGGTCGCTTCCGGGGAGCCGGAAGCCGTCTCGGGGACCGTCAGCTGGCGCGGGCGCTGTGGCTCTCGTAGATGTATTCGGCAGTCACGAGGATCGGCAGGTGGTCCGACTGGCCGCGCGGCAAGGTTTCCACGTTCTGGATGTCCAAGCCCAAAGAGGTGGCAAAATCAAAGTGGCCGCGGAAGAGCTTGTAGCGCGTGTAGGTCCTGCGGTTGCTCAAGGTCAGGGCGTAACCGGATTCCTTCAGGTGCTCAACCAGGTTTTTGGTGAAGAAGGGATAGTTGAAATCTCCCACCATCAGCGTCATCTGCAGGCCGGGGCCGCCCATTCCCAGCAAGGCCTCGTGCCCGGCCTTGATTTGATGCCGCCGCAAGGAGTTGGTTGCCGTTAAGGGCGCGGCGTGGAAGTCGCCGATGACAACTTCATGCTTGGTTTCGTTGTCCACCATTTTGACCCCGAGCAGCCGCTCATTCGCCGGCGCCAGCACGTAATCGTGCAGCGATTTCTTCAACTCGAAGGTGTTGGTATCCACGGCGGAGAATCGTTTTTCGTCGTAATAGACGGCCAGGCCGAGCCTGTTCCCCTTGGTCGAATCGGCCAACTGCAGATGGCCAACCTTATCCGGCAGCTTCTCAGTGTCCGCTTCCTGCAGGCACATGACGTCCACATCGTAGCGGTCGGTCAGGTCTTCGAGTTCCTCGCTCGCACTGTGCTTCCGGAGGTTGTAGCTAATGGCTTTCAGCAAGGGTTCACCCTTCCAAGGCGGCGGTAGTTGTTGCCTGCGGCCCATCCTACCGAGGCAATCTGGGGGATCCACACAGGGTCCGCCTGCCGGCGTCATGAAGGAGGGGGATTTCTGCTGGCCGCGGGACATGAAACCAATGGCGTGATTTCCGAGATGCTGCCGCAGCCGGATACGGCGTTTTCCGGCGCCGGAGCGGCGTCCAGCCGCCGGAAAATGATGCTGGTCAACCCCTAGCACTCCCTCCGGATATAGGTAAAGCTGAGGGGAGGGGAGTCATGGCCCTGCCCACCCAATGCCTAACTGTTCTCCTACGGCACCCGGGGAGGCCTCGGCCTGATCAGCTCCTGCTTCCGGCATGGGACCGGATGACAAACACAGAGAGGTGTTGTGAGATGACTGATTTGGCTAGCACACCGGGCCAGACCACCGAAGTCACTACGGGGCTCTACATTGGGGGCGAAGTCCGGGACAACGGCGAGACTTACGCAGTGGCGGACCCGGGGAAGCCGGATGCCGTGGTGGGCTACGCCGCGGCGGCATCGAAACAGGATGTGGCCGACGCCGTAGCAGCCGCGAAGTCTGCCTTCCCGGCGTGGGCTTCCCTCGGCGCGAAGGAGCGGGCGGCTCAACTTGCCGCAGCGATCGAAGGTCTCGCGGATTTGCGGGACGAGGACGCGTCCATCTTGTCGCAGGAAAACGGCAAGATCCGGATGGAGGCCTGGATCGACGCCCTGGTCTTCGACATCCGCTTCCAGCTGGCGCTTTCCCTCGCCGATGAGGTGGACCAGGGCAAGGTGCTCGAACCGGCGCCCGGCATCCCGGTGACCACCTCCGTGGGCTACCAGCCGCTGGGCGTGGTGACCATCATCGTTCCCTTCAACTGGCCCATCGCCATCCTGGGCGCCTCGCTGCCGCACGCGCTGCTGGCCGGCAACACCGCGATCGTGAAGCCGCCGCCCACCACGCCGCTGGCGATCACCCGGGTGGTGCAGCGTGTGGCGGAGAAGCTGCCGCCGGGCGTGCTGAACATCGTCACCGGCCACGACAGCGAGATGGGCGCCCTGATCCAGAACGACGACGTGGCCAAGGTCTGCTTCACCGGCAGCGTCGGCGGCGGCAAGAAGATGATGGAAATGGCGTCCAAGTCCCTGACCCGCGTCACGCTTGAGCTCGGCGGCAACGACCCGGCGGTCTTCCTGGACGACGCCATTCTGGACGACAAGCACCTGGACCGGCTGTATGCGGCAATCTTCGATACCACCGGGCAGATCTGCATGAACGCCAAGCGCGTCTACGTGCACCGCTCGCGGATGGACGAACTGGTCGCCGGGCTGTCCACCCGACTGGAGAAGGCCGTCATCGGCTACGGACTGGACGAAGGCACCACCATGGGACCGCTGCACCAGCCAGCCCAGAAGACCTTCGTCGAAGACCTCATCGCCGAAGCCAAGGCAGCCGGCGCCGATGTCCGCGAGTTCGGCGAACTGCCCGCGGACCCCGCGCTGCAGGGCGGCAACTTCCTGAAACCGGCACTGGTGGTGGACCCGGCGCCGGACCTGCGCGTGGTCACCCAGGAACAGTTCGGCCCGGTCATCCCGATCATCCCCTTCGACACCGACGAGGAAGCGGTGGCCGCCGCGAACGACACCTGGGCGGGCCTCTGCGGGTCGGTCTGGACCGCGGACAAGGACAGGGCCAACGCGGTCGCGGCGCAGCTGGTCTGCGGCTACGTCTGGGTCAACGACCACGGCGCCACCCGGCTGGACCTGCGCGCCCCCTTCGGCGGCATGAAGCACTCCGGCTTCGGCCGCGAGCAGGGCATCGAAGGCGTCCGGGCGTTCCAGGACACCCGCTCCATCGCGCACTTGGATGAAGCGGCGGCGGCCGCCGGCCACTAAGAACAACGACGGCGGACGGCCGGCACCGCGACGACCGGCCGCCCGCTCCCGCCAACGACTACGGGCCGGCTCCCCCAGCAGGGGAACCGGCCCGTTCGTTCGGCGCCGCCGGGTCAGACCGCCTGGGCCGTCCGCCGGCCGCCGGTACACCAGCGCCAGCCAGACCGCCCGGGCCGTCCGCCGTCCGCCGGTACACCAGCGCCGCCTCCTGCCGCATGCACCGTCCGGCAGGTCTACTTCAGCGTGTCCGTCCTCGGCCGGGAAGCCGGCGCCACATTGATGCCCTCGGCATGAGAACTGCTGATGGGTCCGGTTCCGAATGTGCCGCGGAATGTGAGCTTGGCGGGTTGAGCGCAAGGCGTCCTTGTCCTCGCGGGTGAATGTGGCGCCGGCTTAGCGGGTTCAGCCGCAGCCCGTTCAGCCCAGCCCGCCGGCCCCGCTCCACCCCGCAAACCGCAGGCCCCGCTCAACCCCAAGCCCGGTCAGACCGTCTGGGCCGTCCGCCAGCCGCCGCGGTATTCGTTGCGGGCGGTGACCGAATAGGGTGCCGGGCTGACCACGGCGCGGACCTCAAGCTGCTGGTGCGGCTCAACCGTGGTCTTGCGCGTGCCGCCGTCGGGCTCGCCCCACACCACCTTCACCTCGGTGCCGATTTCCACGTCCGGGTTGACGGTGGCCAGGGACAGCGCCCGCTTCTCGTTGGCGCTGTAGCCGGTGAACAGGGACAGGCCCACGTTCGTGCCGCCGGCGTCGACGATCGAATCGTAGTTCGAGGACCCGTAGTTGGCGTTGGGCAGGTCGAAGTACTTGTACGGCGTGCCCTCGGTGTCGAACAGCGAGGCGAAGATCTTGGTCATGTCCTCCGCGTTCCAGGCCAGCGTGACCTTCTTCCGCTGCGCCGCCGGGTCGATCTTCTCCAGCGCCTCGCGGCCGATGAAGTCATGGTCGAACTTGACGAAGGAGCCGTAGCCGAGCTCCCATGGGTTCAGGTAGTAGTCCTCGATCTTGTCGGAGACGAAGCTCCCGGCCACGGCGTTGACCGCCTCGTAGCTGTCGGCGCCGAGCCACTCCCGGTAGGGCCGCAGCTCCTCCCCCGAGTAGATGGCCGGCAGCGGGGACGGGATCCAGCCGGATTCCAGCGTGTTGGACGAGTACGCCCGGGCGCCGACGGCCAGCATGCCGAACTCCTGCCCGGCCTCCAAAATGGCCGCCCGGACCCGGTCGTACGATTCGTACGGTCCCCACAGTTCCAGCCCCGGGGCCCCCGCCATGCCGTGCCGCAGCGTGCGCACCTGCGCCCCGGCCACCTGCAGGTGGTCCATGCTGAAGAATTTCAGCTGCTCCACCGGGCCGCCGTTGATCTTCTCGATGATCTGCCAGGCGTTCGGACCCTGGATCTGGAAGCGCCAGTACTTGCGCTGCACCGGCTTGCCCATCGGCCGCGACGGCGACCGGCGGTCCACCTCCAGCTCCACGTTGTACCCGCCGGTCTGGCCGTGGAAGAGCAGCCAGTTGGCGGCCGGCGAGCGTCCCACGTAGACGAACTGGTCCTCGGCCTCGTGGAACAGGATGCCGTCGCCGATCACGTGCCCGGACGGCGTGGTCGGCACATATTGCTTGGCCTTGTTCACCGGGAAGCTGGCCACCGAGTTGATCGCGGTGTCAGAGATCAGTTTCAGCGCGTCCGGGCCCTTGATGAACAGGTTGTCCATATGGTGCGTTTGGTCGTAGAGCACCGCGGTATCCCGCCACGCCCGGACTTCGCTGCGCCAGTTGGTGAATTCGGGCGCCACCACCGGGTAGATGTAGGCGCCGATCTGCGAATTGCGCAGCATCTCAACGGTATTGCCGGCCTGGTCCAGGACCTGCTGCAGGTTCCGTGCACTCATGATTCCCCTATCCCCGCCGGCCGCGGCCGGCGTATCTTGTCCCATGCTCCGGGTGGTGGAGGCATGCTGTTCGATTGCGGGTGGCAGGGGAACCGGCGTGTGTCAGCTGCCGGGCTCCTCGGCTGCCCGCATGATGGCAGTGGCAACGCTCTTCAGGTGCTTCTCCATGGCTGCCGCGGCCCGCTCCGGATCCTTGGCACAGACGGCGTCCACAATCTCCAAGTGTTCGGGCAGGGAGACGGATGGCCGTCCCGGCTGCATGGCCAGCCGGAACTGGAACCGGACGCTCTGGCCGCGCAACCGCGCGATCAGGGCCGCCGCCGTGTTGTGCCCGCCCAGTTCGATCACCCGGCGGTGCAGGGTCTTGTTGCAGTCCGAGTACTTCAACAGGTCCCCGGCTTCCACCGCCTGGCTCATGGTCCGGCCGAGGGCCTGCAGTTCCTGCACGTCTTCGTCCGTGACGTGTTCTGCCGCCTTCGCGGCGCAGATGGCCTCCAGCGCGGCGCGGACCTCCGTGATCTCCACGGCCTCTTCCACCGAAACCGCCCGCACCCGGGCGCCGCGGTTTTGGATCCGCTCCACCAACCCCTCCAGCGTCAGTTCCGCCAGCGCGGCCCGGACCGTGGCGCGGCTGGCGTTGAATTCGGCGCAGATGTCCGCCTCCACCAACCGCTGGTTGGGCACCAGCTCGCCCCGGTCAATCGCCTTCTTCAGCCCGGCGACGACGGCGGCCGGGTCGGTGGACTTCGGGACGTCGGTGGGGGTGGTGCTCACGGGAGGCTGCTCCATGCTGGATAGTGTGCTGACGAAGTTGTTGGCAATAACCTAGCCCACCCGGACTCAGTGCTCGTCCGGCACATCGATCGGCGGTGTGCCGTGGGTATGGAAGGTGGAGATGGTCTGCATCCCCCAGGCCTGGCCCTTCTTGCGTTCCGCCTCGCTCCAGACCACCGGCTCCCAGTCCGGCGCCAGCAGCAGCCGCGCCCCGGCGTTGGCGAACTCGATGCGGTTGCCGCCCGGCTCGTAGACGTACAGGAAGAACGTCTGGTTGATGGTGTGCTTGTGCGGCCCGGACTCGATGTGGATGCCGTTCTCGAGGAAGATGTCGGCGGCCTTGAGGATGTCTTCCCGGGTGTCCGGCGCGAAGGCGATGTGGTGCAGCCGCCCGGAGGCGCCCAGGTTGTCCGCGGAGTAGACCAGGTCGTAGGACTTCTGGCCGAACCGGAACCAGTGGGCCGCGGTGCGTCCGTTGTCCAGCCGGATCAGTTCGCTGTCCTTCAGCCCCAGCACCTCCGCGGAGAACTTGGCGTTCTCCTCCACGTTGGCGGCCAGGTAGTTGATGTGGTCCAGCCGGCGGGCGTTGACGCCGTGGCCGGGGAAGCGGGAGGCCTGGTTCTTCAGCGCCGGCTTGTCGTCCGAGGCCTGGTACCACTCGGTTTCGTAGTAGACGGACATCGGGTGCCCGTCCGGGTCGGTGAAGTGGAACGACGGGCCGACGCCGAATTCCCCGTCCCGCCACCCACCGCCGAGTCCGGCTGCCTGGATCGAGCCGACCAGCCGTTCCAGCGCCTCGGGCGACGCCGCCCGGTGCGCGACGAGTCCGACGCCGGAGGCCGCGCGCGGGGTGAGCTTGATGCTCCAGTTCTCGTAGTCGTCCCAGGTGCGGAGGAAGACCGAATCGCCGGCGCGGCCGACTTCCCGCATGGCCAGCAGGTCGTTGAAGAACCAGTAGCTCTCGTCGAATTTATCCGTGAAGAGTTCGATGTTGCCGAGGTGGGCGATATCGCCGTGGTGGGGTGTCATGCTCATCCTTCAGGTGGTTGCTGGTGGGATTGTTCGCGGGGAAAAACGGTGCCGTCGAACAGCTTCCGCGCTGTCCGCAGCACCGTGGAGGACTTGGTGGTGATGCCGGATGGCCCCTGTTCCAGTTCGGCGCCAACGTCCAGGTAGCCGGTGGGATGTTCCAGCCGGAGCGGCCCGCCGTCCGCGGGCGGCTGCGCCAGTTCATGTCCGACGGCGTCCGGCAGTTGGATGCCGGCCGCCACCGTGGTGCCGCCGAGCACGCCGATGGAGGTGTGGCAGCGCACCGGCAGGAAGCTGCGGGTGGTCACGGCCCCGCCGTTGCGCGGCGGCGCGAGCAGCACCAGCTTGGGCACCGTTTTACCGGAGACGTCGCCCATGCCCATCAGTTTCGCGGCTTCCAGCCGGATTCGGGCCAGCCGGCCGGCCAGTTCGGTATTGGCTTCCAAGTCCGCCGGCTCCTCGTAGCCGCTGACCCCAAGATCCGCGGCCCGCATCAGCACCGACGGCATGCCGTTGTCCACGCAGCTGACCTCGATGCCGTCCACCACATCCCTGGTGTTGCCGGTGGGCAGCAGGGCCCCGGTCGAGGAGCCTGCGGTGTCCGCGAAGTCCAGCGTGATCGGCGCCGCCGTGCCGGGCACGCCGTCGATCGCCGCGCCGCCGCGGTAATCCACGCGGCCGCCGGGCGTCGGGAAAGTAGCCGTGGCGATGCTGTCCGAATTCACCATCCGGATGCGCACCGACGTCGTGCTTTCCTGCGCCGGGACCAGGCCGCGTTCGACGGCGAAGGGGCCGATGCCGGCGAGGATGTTGCCGCAGTTCTGGCTGTCCGAGACCACGGCCTCGTCGACGGCCACCTGCAGGAACAGATAGTCCACGTCGGTGCTGCCGTCGGCCGAGGGCGAGACGACCGCCACCTTGCTGGTCAGCGGGTGCGCCCCGCCGATGCCGTCGATCTGCCGGGCATCCGGACTGCCCATGATCCGCAGCAGGAAATCGTCGCGCTCGGCCGGGTCGGACGGCAGGTCCTCGGCCAGGAAGTAGGCGCCCTTGGAGGTGCCGCCGCGCATCAGCAGGCAGCGCACGCCGTCGTCGTAGGGTGCGGAGCCGGAAGCCGACCCCGCGTCCGGAAGCCGGGCACCGCCGTCGTGGTCAGCCGTCATAGTCCTCGGCCGCCACGTACTCCACGCCGAGCTTTTCCAGCAGCGGCCGCAGACCGTAATAGTCCAGGCCCAGCGTGCCCTCCTGGAACAGAGCGCGGGTCTTCGCTTCCTTGGTCTCGCGAGCCTTCGACGCCTCGATCGCAGCCGGAACGTCCAGCCGCGGCACGCAGACCACGCCGTCGTCGTCGGCCAGCACCACGTCGCCGGGCCGCACCGTGATCCGGCCCAGCGTGATGGGCACGTTGACCGCACCGGCGGTGGCCTTCACCGTGCCCTGTGCGTGCACGGCCGCGGACCAGGCCGGGAAGCCCATCGCCTGCAGTTCGGCGACGTCGCGGATGCCGGTGCTGGTGACCACGCCGCGCACGCCGCGGTACTGCAGGGCGGTGGCGAACAGTTCGCCGAACAGCCCGTCGGTGCACTCGGAGGTAGTGGTGACCACCAGGAGGTCGCCGGGCCGGCACTGTTCGATGGCCGCGTGGATCATCAGGTTGTCGCCGGGCCAGCAGAGCACCGTCACGGCGGTGCCGGCCACCCGGGCGCCGGACTGGATCGGCCGGAACTGCGGGCCGGCCAGGCCGGTGCGGCCCATCGCCTCGTGCACCGTGGCCACGCCGAAGCCGGCGAGCGCATCGACGTCGGCCTGCTCGGCGCGGGGCGGGTTGGTGACAATGACGTTTTTCATGCCAGCGTGTCGGTCACTTGCGGGTAGTAGCGCATGTAGGCCTCGCCCTTGGTATCGGTGGTGAAGCCGAGATTGGGGCCGGCGTTGCGCTTGACCTGCACGCCGCGGCGGGTGGCCAGGTCCGTGTAGTAGTCCCACATGTGCTGCTGCGCCGCGAGGCACTCCATCGCCTTGCGCTTGGCGGCGAACGCCTCGGTGATGTCCAGCAGCACGTTGGGCTTGAAGTCGCACTGCTCGGGCTGGTGCGGCTCGAAGAAGAACACCGGCGGCGCGCCCAGCGGATCGCCCGGCGCGTCGTAGCCGATGGCCTGCGCCAGCACGCGCGCGTCCAGCGCCATCCGGGCGGCGGCGGGGTGGTCCCCGTTGTAGGGGTCCACCAGCGGATGGGTCAGCACCACCGTGGGCTTGACCTCGCGGTAGATCTGCACCAGCTGGTCCACCAGTTCGCCGGTGGGCACCAGCGGGTAGTCGCCGGCGTCCAGGAACCGGACCTCCGCGCCGAGCGCCGCGGCCGCATTCTCGGCCTCCTCGCGGCGGATCGCCTTGATCTCCTCCAGCCCCTTGCCCTCGCGCCAGGCCTTGGCGGACTCGCCGCGTTCACCATAGGACAGGCAGACGACGACGGCGCGCTCCCCCCGCTGCGCCGCGGCGGCGATTGCTCCGCCCGCCCGCCAGACGAAGTCGCCGGCATGGGCGCTGACCACCAGCAGGGCCGGTTCGGTGTTGTTCACGGATTCTCCTTGCACTCGGACTGTTCTGTGTGAAGTCAATCACTGGCCGTCGCAGGATTGTCAACAATCTTGGTTCCAGATTGCACTGGCGGTTCGGGCACGACTGCTGGGCCCGACTTTGGGCCCGAAGAAGCCGCGCAGCGAAACGCCCAGGGTCAGGCTCGGGGTCGCGGCGGTCGGGCCTACACCCGGAGCGTTGGAGCCGGGACGATAAGGGCCGCTGGTGGTCGAGTCGGGCGTACGCCCGGCGCCACATCGGAGCCGGGACGGTAAGGCTGCGGCGGTCGGGGTCCGGCGTACACTTTGCGCCACATTGGACCGAGGAGAGTAAGGGTCGCTGGCTCTCGAGCGGCGAGGCGGGTTGCAAAGGCAGGGGCCGCCGCTCTTCGAGCGGCAGCATTCCTTTCCGTTCCGCGGCAATGTGGCGTATCGCGTACATGCAGCCGCCCGGGCACCGGCCCTGCTAGCGAACGTTCCAAACCCCTAAGCCGGGCATCCGAACCCTAAGCCGGGTTGGCGAAGCCCAAGCCAGGTTGGCGAAAGCCCGGCGAAGGCTCTCCCTGACACCGGCACTTCCCATCAGCCGGCGGCGCGACGATGATTTCGTGCATGGACGTTCCGTCATGAACAAGAACCGGCTGGAAGCCTTCAGCGACGGCGTGCTGGCCATCATCATCACCATCATGGTGCTGGAACTCCATGTGCCCGAGGAACCAACCTGGCAGGCACTGTTCGGCCAGGCTCCCGGATTCTTCAGCTATCTGCTGAGCTTTGTCTACGTGGGCATCTACTGGAACAACCATCACCACATGCTCCACCTGGCCGGGAAAATCAACGGCACTGTTCTCTGGGCCAACCTGCATCTGCTCTTCTGGCTGTCCCTGTTCCCGTTTACCACCCGATGGATGGATGAAACCGGGTTTGTTACCGTGCCGGTCTTGGTCTACGGGTTGAACCTGCTCCTGGCCGCCCTCGCCTACTACATTCTGGAGTCCTGCCTCATCCGCCAGCAGGGCCGCGACGGCGCGCTGGCGCAGGCCCTGGGCCGGGACTGGAAGGCAAAGGCCTCCCCCGCCATCTACGTTTTCGGAATCGCGGTGGCCTTGCTGCAGCCCCTGGTCAGCATCGCGGCCTACACGGTGGTGGCAGCCCTGTGGCTGATACCGGACCGGAGGGTGGAGCGTTTCCTCGCCCGGCAGGACCGTGAGCACTGAGGCATGCGTCAAACGGCGGCGCAGTACGCCCAGAAGTCACGCATCAACGGCGGCGCGCTGGGAGACGTCAGCTCCACCTGGCTGAGCAGGATGGTCACCGCTTTCTTGCCGGGCATCACATGCGCACCCGTCCCCGTGCCGCCGATCCAGCCGTAGCGGCCCGGCACATTCCATGGGTCCACCCGCGCGACGTCCACCGAGCCGCCGTAACCCCAGCCCTGCCCTTCAAGGAACAGCGAACCCGCAGTACGCTGGGCCGGCGTCAAGTGGTCGGTCATCATCTGCCGCACCGACTCGGACGAGAGCAGTTGGCGCCCATCGGCAGCCTCGCCGCCGGCTAGCAGCATCCGCGCGAACAAGAGCAAGTCGTCAACGGTGGACACCAGTCCGCCGGCACCCGACGGGAACGCCGGAGGCGCGCTCCACTCTCCGTCCGGAGCGTCAACCAACTCCAGGCCGTCTGGGCCCGGCCGGTAGTAACTGGTCAATCTTTCCCGTTTGGCGGCGGGCACGTGGAAGCCGGTATCGGTCATGCCCAGCGGCGCGAATAGCCGCTCGGCCAAAAACTCGGGGAACGGCTGGCCGGCGGCCCTCGCTACCAGTACGCCCTGGATGTCCGAGCAGGTGTTGTACAACCAGGCCTCGCCGGGCTGATGCAGCAGCGGGATGCGCGCCAGGGCAGCCATCCAGTCCTCCGGTGCCGCTACCTGCTGCGGCTGCGGCGGCCCTTGGTTCAGCTCGCTGAACAGCAACTGCACGGCCGGCAAGGAGAAATCGGCGGGAAACCCGTAGCCTGCGCGGGAGCTGAGCACATCGTGGACCGTGATCCCCCGGGCCGCCGGCACCACGTCGTCGACCGGCCCCGCGGGCGCACGCACTACCCGCGGCGATTCCAGCTCCGGAAGCCAACGCGTCACCGGATCTTCGAGGCGCAGCCGGCCATCCTCGGCCAGCAGCATGACCGCCGCGGCCGTGATGGGCTTGGTCAGGGACGCCACGCGGAAGATCGACTCGCGGGTCATCGGTGAGGTGCCGCCGACGTCGGACCATCCGACCGACTCCACTTCCGTCCGGCCGCCGCGGTCCACCAGCGCCACAGCCCCGGGCAACTGGCCGCGGCCAAGGTGATCGTCGAGAACGTCTTTCAGGCTGCCCATCGCCCCGTCCTTCCGCCGCTGACGTTGGGAGGGAGTCTACGCTAACCGCGGCGAACCACCGACTGCCGCCGCGGAAGCCTCGGTGCGCGCACCAAGCCACCGGATTTTTCCATTGCCGCCGCAGACAGCCACGAGTAAGCTCGCGCATGTCTCCACCACCCTTCCGCTGAACAGGAGCACGCCATGCCCAAGCCCACCTTCAGCCCCGGCGCACCCTGCTGGGTCGATCTGATGACCTCCGATCCGGAGAAGGCCAAACAGTTCTACACCGAACTTTTCGGCTGGACCTATGAGGTCGGCGACCAGGAAAAGTACGGCGGCTACACCACGGCTTTGAAGGACGGCCAGGCGGTTGCCGGCATCATGCAGAGCCAGAATTCCGGCTTCCCGGACGTCTGGAGCACCTACCTCCGGGTGGAGGACATCGACGCCGCCACCCGGGCAGCCGAGTCCAACGGCGGCCAGGTCTACATGCAGCCGATGGACGTTCCCGAGCAGGGCAAGATGGCCATGATCGGCGATGCCGGCGGAGCCGCCGTCGGCCTCTGGGAGTTCGCCGGCCACACCGGCTACCAACTGGCCGCCGAGCCCGGCTCCCCGGCCTGGCACGAGCTCTTTACCCGTGATTACCCCGCCACCGTGAAGTTCTACGAGGACGTCTTCGGCTGGGACACCGAGGTCATGAGCGACACCGACGAATTCCGCTACACCACGCTCGGCTCCGGCGAGAACGCCACGGCCGGCATCATGGACGCCACCGCCTGGCTGCCCGAAGGCGTCCCGGCCCACTGGCGCGTCTACTTCGCCGTGGAGAACACCGATGCCGCCGTCGAGAAGGCCACGGCTTTGGGCGGCAGCGTGGTCCAACCCGCGGAGGACACGCCGTTCGGCCGCATGGCCACGCTGACGGACCCCACCGGCACCACCTTCCTGGTCGCGCAGGAGTTGCCGCGGCAATAATTCGGCCAGTCACTCGGCCGGGCACCGCTGTGGTCCTCGCCGGACACCCCTTCCCCTTAATAACGACGGCGGTGCCCGGCTGCCGATTGTCGCGCGCCGTGCGCACGGATAGGGGATCCCCGACGCCTGGCGAACCGGCACCGGCGCGGTTGGCGGAAATCTTCAAGACCGGACACCGGCCGCACCCCTAGCGTGGAGGCATGATGACTGACACCACCCAGCCCGCCCACGGCGAACATACCAACCACGGCGTCCCGCACGGCGTGACGTCCTTGACACCGTTCATCGCGCTCACGAACGCTGCGGGCGCCATAGACTTCTATACCCGTGTCTTCGGCGCCAAACTGCTGGATCGGACCGACATGCCGGGCCCGGACGGCAGCCCCGTCGTCGTCCACGCGACCCTTGATTTCGGCAACGGCTGCCTGCAGCTCGGCGAGGTCAACCCGGTCTACCATCTGGTCAGCCCGCCCGAGGGGGACGATGACTGCTACTCGCTCGGCCTCTACGTTCCGGACGTGGATGCCGCGGTGGAGCGTGCGGTGGCTGCCGGCGCCGGCGTGCGCGAGGACGTGACCACCTTCGTATCCGGGGACCGCTACGGCAGTATCCGCGATCCCTTCGGCGTCCGGTGGTCCATCATGACCCGGGTGGAGGACCTGTCACCGGAAGAGAGCAACCGCCGCGTGGCCGAATGGGCGGCGTCGATGGCGGCCGGCGAAGCCTGACCGCGTCATGCCTAGGCCCCGGGCGGACCCGGGTACTGGCGCGGCGTGAAGCCCAGCACCTGGCGGAACTCCCGGGTCAAATGTGCCTGGTCGGAAAAACCAAGGTCGGCAGCAAGCTCGCCGAGGTCCGTTGCGGGTTCGGTCCGGACGCGCTCGGCGGCGTCCTGCAACCGACGGCGGCGCAGCATCAGCACCGCCGACATCCCCACGTAGCGGGACGCCAGCCGCTGCACGCTGCGCTCGGACAGGTGCAGGGCCCGGGCCAGCTGCGGCGCCGACCGGATGTCGCCCTCGTCGATCAGGTCCACCATCTGGTTGGCGAGGGCGGCGTCGTCGGACGTCCCGCCGTCGGACCGCTGGGCCGCGAGCGACTGGATGTAGTCCTGCAGCAGATCGGCAGCGCGGACGCGGTACGCGGCGGCGGAAGCGGCGTCCCCCTGAACTGCCGGCGCGGGATCTGCCAGCCCCGTATCTGACGGCCAGGAATCTGCCGCGGCCCCGGAACGCTCCGCCGCCCCCGAGCTTCCCATCACGTCGCAGATCGACCGGTGCAGGGCAGCCGCCTCCACCGGGGCCTCCGCGTCCAACAGTTCCGCCGGCCGCTCCGTGAACAGCCGCACGCCGGCGGGCTTCAGCAACGCGCCGACCGCCCAGCCGCTGCCGGTCAGCACCCTGGTGGACGCCCGGCTAGTGGGCCCATAGATCGCGACGCCGTCGAGCTCCACCACCACGTTGCTGGCCGGATAGCCAAGCACCAACTGCTCCGTCTGCTCCCCGGCCGGCAGATCCCACTCCGGGATCCAGATCTGGCGCACGAAGGCCGCCACCTCCGCCCGCGCCGGAAACCTCGTTACCGCGGACCCGGTCCCCGGGGTCAGATGGCCCTTCGTCGTCGGCCTGAAACTCATGCTGCGATCGTAGCCGCCGAGTGCTTGCCCGGCGCTGCACGGCACTATCCTGAAAGAACAGCCTGCGAAGGAGCCGTATGTCTTGCTGCCATGGGCCGGAGCGCGAAGGCGCCGGCGCTTCGGCCACCACGTCTGCCACCGGTGCCGGAGCCGCAACTGCCCCGGACAACGTTGCCACCGCGACGGGAACCCCTGCCACCCGGGAGCGGGACATCGAACAGGTGCCGCTGCCGGGGGGCAAGTTCCTGATGGGCGACGCGTTCGACGAGGGCTACCCGGAGGACGGCGAAGGACCGGTGCACGAGGTGGCGCTGTCCCCGTTCACGATGGACGCTACGGCCGTGACCAATGCAGAGTTCCACCGCTTTGTCGCGGCCACCGGCTACCGCACCGAGTCCGAGGTCTACGGCTACTCGGCGGTGTTCCACCTGCTGGTCGCCGCCGATGCCGCTGATGTTTTGGGCCGGCCCGAGGGCCTGCAGTGGTGGGTCACCGTCCGGGGTGCCGATTGGGCGCATCCGCACGGGCCGAAATCCTCCTGGCAGGACGTTCCGGACCACCCGGTGGTCCAGGTTTCGTGGAACGACGCCGTGGCCTACTGCCGGTGGGCCGGCCGGGCGCTGCCGACCGAGGCGCAGTGGGAGTACGCCGCCCGCGGCGGTCTGGAGCAGGCGCGCTACCCCTGGGGCAACGAGTTGATCGAGCCGGACGGGACGCACCGCTGCAACATCTGGCAGGGCATCTTCCCCACGGACAATACGCTCGACGACGGTTTCCTCGGCCCTGCCCCGGTGCGCACCTTCCCGCCGAACGGCTTTGGTCTTTACGAAACCAGCGGCAACGTGTGGGAATGGTGCGCGGACTGGTTCCTGCCCAAGTACTACCGCAAGTCCCCGCAGGACAACCCGCCCGGCCCCACCATCGGGCAGGGCCGGGTGATGCGCGGCGGGTCCTTCCTCTGCCACGATTCGTACTGCAACCGCTACCGGGTTGCGGCCCGTTCCAAGAACACCCCGGACTCGGCGGCCAGCAACATCGGCTTCCGCACCGTCGCCGCCTGAGCGCGCGCCATCGCCGCCTGAGCAACTCCGCAGCAGCAGCCGCCGGTAGGTGACGCGCCCGCGCGGGGCGCGCACCGCCGTCGTTATTCGAAGGCGGCGGCCATGGCGCGGTCCAGTTCCACGATCTGCTCCGGGTTGTAGTCCGCCTTGGGGCCCGGGGTGTAGCGGACCTGGCGCAGCCGCCCGGTGTAGCGGTAGCAGCCGTGGCGCCGGGAGAGCTCCCAGTCCACCGGGCCGCCGCGGTCCAGCCCCACGCTGATTCCGGCGAAGGGTGCCATCCCGGTCAGCTGGAAGACCTCCGGCAGGACCGCCACCTGGCGCCCGTCAACGTGCAGGCTGATGGCCCACTTGAAGTCCGGCAGTGCGGCGAACTCCACCCGGATGTCGTGGAGCCCGGGTTGGACCGGGGCGCCGATGCGCTTGACCTCGCCGTACTCGTTGTAGGTCAGGACCAGTTCGCCGTCCTCGAGGAACAGCACATAGCCGCCGCCCTGGTCGCCGTGTGCCACCAGCACGCCGCCGTCGCCGTCCGCTATTTCCACCTGCGCGTCGATGGTGAAGGAGCGCAGCCGGACCAGCTTGGCGGAGCGGTAGCGTTCCAGCGTCGGCGCGCCGGGGTACAGCGTCACCGGCTGTTCCAGGAGCAGTTCGCTGGCCGGCCGGTTGCGGTTGAACGAGCCGTCGTCGTTGAGCGGGTAGACCTGGTTCCACCAGGCATCCGCCTGCCACTTCGCGGCGAGCTCGCGCACCTTCTCCGGGTGTTCGGCGGCCACATTGACCAGTTCGGTGGGGTCGGCTGCCAGGTCGTACAGTTCCCAGCCGTCCTGTTTCCAGCCGGGGCCGTTGGGCTCCGGCGCGATGGCCTTCCACGTTCCGGCGATGTAGCCGCGGCGGCCGTTGAGCTCGGTGTACTGGGTGGTGTGCTCCGACGCTGCCGCAGGGTTCCGCAGCCAGTTGCCGAACGGCACGCCGTCGGTTTCCCGTGCCGGCAGCCCGTGGCGTTCGGCCAGCGGCTCCACGCCGGCCAACTGCAGCAGGGTGGGGCCGATGTCCACCGCGTGCGCGAACTGGTGGCGGACGCCGTCGTCGTCCGCCGTCCGGGGCAGGCCGGCCGGCCAGGACAGCAGCATGGGCACCCGGACGCCGCCGGCATGCGGGAACGTCTTGTACATCCGGAACGGGGTGTTGGACGCGTAGGCCCAGCCGCGCGGGTAGTGCACGTAGGTCCGCGGGCCGCCGATCAGCTCCGGATCGCGCGGCACGTCCGGCTGCCAGTCCTTGGGCAGCCCGGAGCGCGGCGCGGAGAACCGGCTGAAGTAGCTGCGCGTGCCGGTGTCGCCGCCCTCGGACGTGCCGCCGTTGTCCGAGGTGAAAACGATGATGGTGTTCTCATACTCGCCCAGCGCCTTCAGGTGGTCCGTCAGCCGGCGCAGGTTCTGGTCCACGTTGTCCACCGCGGCGGCGTAGGCCTCCATGTACCGGGCGAACAGCGCCTGCTGCTCGGCACTGAGCGAATCCCACGGCACCACGTCTGAACCGGGTTCACTGTTGCGCGGGGCGCAGGCCGTGCCCTCCGGGAACAGCCCCAGCTCCACCTGCCGGGCGAACCGCTCGGACCGGATGTGGTCCCAGCCGGACTCGTACCGGCCGCGGTATTTCTCCATGTCCGCCGCCTTGGCCTGGACCGGTCCGTGCACGGCGGTGTGGGCAAAGTAGAGGAAGAACGGCTTGCCCGCATCGCTGCTGCGCAACTCGGAAATCATCCCCAGCGCCTGATCGGTCAGGTCATCGGTCAGGTAGTAGTCCTCCGGGTATTCGTCCACCACCAGCTGGCTGTTGTCCCGCACCAGCCGGTGCGGGTGGAACAGCGAGGTGAAGCCGTCCATGCAGCCGTAGTAGCGGTCGAAGCCGCGCTGCACCGGCCAGGAGGACTTCTCCGCGGCATCGTGCATCTTGGACTCCACCGTCAGGTGCCATTTGCCCACCATGAACGTGGCGTACCCGGCAGCCCGGAAGTTCTCCGCCAGCGTCGGCGCGTCCGCCGGGATCTCCATGGCCGAATTCGGGAAGCCGGGATCCATGTGCGGCACATAGGCAAACCCGGCCCGGTGCGGGTTCATGCCCGTCATCAGCGCGGCCCGCGCCGGAGCGCACATGGGCGGCGTCTGGTAATTGCCCAGCCGGTACCCGTCCGCGGCGATCTCGGCCAGTGCCGGGGTGTCGATCTCGCCGCCGAACGGGGCAATGTCGCTGTACCCCATGTCATCCATCAACATCACGACGACGTTCGGCGCGCCTTCCGGGGCACGCTTGGCCGGCTTCCACGCCGCGACGGATTCACTGGCTTTCTCGGCAACGGTTCCCTCGAACCCGGCGTAGTCGCGCACCGGGTGCGGCCCATTGTGGAGATGATCGTTCATGGTTCTTTCCTTCGATGGTGCTGCCGTCCACCCCGCCACGGGGCAGCGGGGTGGACGGCTGGGGGTGGTTCAACAGCCTGGGCAGGCCAGTGCCTCAGCCGATCTCGGCTCGGTGGCTTTCCCGGGTCATCAGGACGGCTGCAGTACCGGCTGCCACCACCGCCATCCACAAGAGGGCGACCAAGCCGATTCCGCCGCCGCCGGCGATGACCAGACCAGTGGCAATCATCGGGGTGAATCCTGCCCCGAGCACCGAGGCCCCCTGGTATGCGAGGGATGCGCCGGTGTAGCGCACGTGGGTGGGGAACTGCTCCGCAACGAAGGCGCCGATCGGCCCGTACAGCAGCCCTTGGACCAGGCCGTTGCCCACCACGATGGCGACGGCGAAGCCCCACATGGTGCCGTTGTCCAGCAGCGTGATCAACGGGTAGGCGAGGACGATGCCAACCACTCCGCCGATCACCAGCATCTTCCGGCGGCCAACGCGGTCGCTCATCCGGGCCGCCCAGAACGTCACGATCAGGGTCATCACCGCGCCGGCGGCCTTCCAGTTCAGCACCCCGGAGCGGTCCACGCCGTTCTCCACCGCCACCGACACGCCCCAGACCGTGAGCAGGCCCTGGCAGCAGTAGAAGCTCATCGTGGCGACGAGCGCCAGGACCACGGCCTTCGGGTGGTTGCGCAGCACGTCCAGCAGCGGCATCTTGCGCTTCTCGCTGGCGTCCTCCAGTTTGGCGAACATCGGCGATTCGGCCACCTTCAGCCGGATCACCATGCCCACAACAATCAGGACGGCGCTCAGCAGGAACGGGATGCGCCAGCCCCACTCGAGGAACTGGTCGCCGGTGGCAGCCGAGACCGCGGAGACCACCAGCGTGGCCAGAACGGCGCCGGCAGGTCCACCGGCGTTGGCGAAGGAGGTGGCGAAACCGCGCTTCGACTTGGGCGCGTGTTCGAGGGCCATCAAGGCGGCCCCGCCCCATTCACCGCCGACGGCGATGCCCTGGACCAAGCGGAGGAGGACCAGGGCGATCGGGGCCGCGATGCCGACCTGCGCGGTCGGCGGCAGCATGCCGATGATCATGGTGGCCACGCCCATGATCAACATGGACAGCACCAGCATCTTCTTGCGACCGATCCGGTCGCCGAAGTGGCCGAAGATGACGCCGCCGAGCGGCCGTGCCACGTAGCCGACGGCCAGGGTGGCGAAGGAGGCGAAGAGTGCGAAGCCATCGCCGAGGTTGGCGAAGAATACGTGCCCAAAGACCAGCGAGGCCGCCGTCGCGTACAGGATGAAGTCGTAGTACTCGATGGCACTGCCGATGAAGCTTGACGAGAGGATGCGGCGCATCTCCCGCGTGTTCAGGGAATCGCTTGCTGCCGGCAGTGTCGCCGGAGTGTCTACCGCCGTGCTGGTGTTGCTGGTTCTCTGCACGTGGAACTCCTAGAAGGGTCGTGTAATGGGTCTTGATTGCTTCTAGTGTGCTGCAGGACACATAATATAGAAAATCAATTGTTCCAATAGCACCCATCAAGGGAATTTATGTCAGAGCTGACCCTGAGGCAGATGGAGTACTTCGTGGCCGTGGTGGACCACGGCTCGGTGACCGCAGCGGCGGCGGCCTGCCACGCATCGCAGGCTGCCGCCTCAATGGCCATCGCGCAACTCGAGAAGTCGTTGGGAGCCGACTTGCTGGTGCGCAGTCGGTCCCGTCAGGTTGCGTTAACGCCCGCCGGCGTCGAGTTCGCCGCGCACGCCCGGGCGGTGCTCGAACGGGTGACCGAAGCGGCTGCGTCCATCACCGACACTTTGGGACAGATCCGGGGCCCGCTTCGGGTCGGCTGCAGCCAGACGCTCTCGCCGCGGCTGGTGCCGCCGCTTGCCGAGTACTTCACCAAACACCACCCGGAGGTGGACCTGCGCTTCACCGAAAGCTCTGCCGGAGCCGTGCAGGAAGGCCTCCGCGAGGGCCGGCTCGACGTCGCACTGGTCTACGCCCTTCAAGCCGACGACGATCTGGACCGGGAGCTCATCAAGGACATCCAGCTCCAGGTGGTGCTGCCGCAAGACCACCGGCTCGCCAAACGGTCCACCGTGCGGCTGCAGGACATCGCCGCCGAGCCCGCGATCCTGCTGGATGTTCCGCCGACCATCGAGCGGCTGACCACCGTGGCCCGCCAAGCCGGACTGGAGCTCAATGTGCGCTGGACCAGTGCCAACATGGAGACCATCCGCAGCATGGTGGCCCGCGGCCTCGGCTTCTCCTTCGCCAACAGCCCACCGGTGGACGGCACCACCTTTGACGGGCTCCAGGTGGTGCACCGGCCGATCGCCGATCAGCACGCACGCAACGCCATCGTTGCGCTGTTGCCGGCCGGCCACACTCCCCCGCGCCGGGTCGCCGCCGCCATCGAGGTGCTGCGCCAGGCCGAGGCTGCCCGCCCCGAACAGGCAATCTGACGCCCTGCCGGCGCCCGTTCCGGTGAGCCGAGCCCGCCCGTCAGCCGAGCCGCGGGGTCCGCGGCGGCTCGGTGCGGCGCGAGCCGGTGGCTTCGAAGGCGGCCGCCAGGGCCAGCAAGGCGTTGTCGTCATAGGCGCGCCCGGCGAGGGTGAGGCCGACGGGCATGCCGATGTCCGCCGTCGTGCCCATCGGCACCGTGACGGTGGGAATGCCCAGGTGTCGCGGGACCAGGTTGCCGTTGGCGACCCAGACGCCGTTGCGCCAGCCGAGGTCGGCCGCGGCCTCGTTGACGTCCATGTCCGCGGGTCCGAGGTCTGCAACGGCCGGGAAGACGACGGCGTCCAGCCCGTGCCGGTCCATCCACGCCTCCAGATCCACCCGGCGGGTTTCCTCGAGTCCGCGCAGACCGTCCGCCAGCTGCGGAATGTCCGTGAACGATTCGACGCCGTGTTCCCGGATATGCGCCGGGTACGATGCGATGTCGTCGTAACTCTCGTAGCGGTCGGGCAACGCGCCGTCGGGGTGCGGGAAGATACGTGCGCCGTCCACGCCGGCGAGGGAACGCAGTGCCGGGTCCCCGTTGGCGGCCAGGAAGTCCTCCCACGCCCACGCGGAGAGGTCCAGGATTTCGCGCCGCAGGTACTCGGGGCTGACCAGGCCGCGGGTACCGATCGTGGGCGCGCCGGGCCGGTCGCCCTCGTAGTTGGAGACGGCCGGGAAGTCCACCGGAACCACCTCCGCGCCCGCCGCCTCGAGGTCCCGGCGCGCCGCCTCCCAGAGGTCGATGATCGAGGCCCGGGTCTCGATCCGCTGCCCGGTGGCCCCGCCGATGCCGGGCTGTTCGGCGGTCCCGGCCTCGGGGTCGGCGTTGATGTACATCCGCGGCACGCCGAAGCGTTTGCCGCGCAACGCGTCCCACGCCTCCTGCAGCCCCCGCGGCCCCAGCGCCGGATAGGAGTCGGGCCGGACCGAGGACGCTGCCGGGATGGATACCCACGGCTGTGCGCGCCAGAAGTCGCCCCGGGTTTCTTGGTCGTCCGCCACGATGACGTCCAGCACTTCGAGCAGGTCCGCCATGCAGCGGGTGTGCGGCACCACCACGTCCATGGTGGGCACCAGCGGCCAGTTGCCCCGCACGGAAATGACGCCGCGCGAGGGGGTGTAGGCGCAGAGCCCATTGTTCGACGCCGGTGCGCGCCCGCTGGACCAGGTCTCCTCGGCGAGTCCGAAGGCCGCGAAGCTTGCCGCCGTCGCGGTGCCGGACCCGTTGGACGAGCCGGATCCGAAGGCGGCGGTGAGGAAGTCCGCGTTGTAGGGGCTTTCGGCACGCCCGTACAGACCGCGCTGCATGCCCCCGTTGGCCATCGGCGGCATGTTGGTCAGCCCGATCAGCACCGCTCCTGCCGCGCGCAGCCGTTCGATGGCGAAGGCGTCGCGCCGGGCCACCAGGTGCTCGAAGGCGGGCGAGCCTGCGGCGGCGGTGAGGCCCTTGGCGAGATAACTGTCCTTGGCCGTATACGGAATCCCGTCCAACGGACCGAGCGTCTCACCGCGCGAGCGCCGTTGGTCCGACGCGCGGGCGTCGGCCAGCGCCTCATCATTCATGACGACGACGGCGTTCAGCCGGGGGCCGGACCGGTCGTAGGCGGCAATGCGCTCCAGGTAGGCCTGGGTGAGTTCCTCGCTGGTGGCCTGACCGGTCTGCAGCGCCTCGCGCAGCTGCGCAATCGAGGCTTCCACCACGTCGAACGTGCCCATCAGGCCTCCGTTGTGCCGAGTGCGGGCTGCTGCTGGGTGATGCAATGGATCCCGCCGCCGCGGGCCAGGATGGGCCGCGCGTCCACCGTGACCACCCGCCGGCCGGGATAGGCCTCCGCGAGGATCTCGGCCGCCAGCGCATCCGCCCGTTCTTCGCCGTAGCCGCAGGCAATCACGCCCCCGTTGACCACCAGGTGGTTGACGTAGCTCCAGTCGACGAATCCGCCGTCGTCCTTCAGGGTTTCCGGAGCGGGCAGCTCGACGATGTCGAACGGTTTGCCGTCGGCATCCATCTGGGTTTCGAAGAAGTCCCGCAGCTGCCGGCTCACCTCAAAGTCCGGATGTGCCGGGTTGTTCTGCATATGCAGCAGGACCCGGCCGGGCGAAGGAAACGTGGCCACCATGTCGACGTGGCCGCGCGTGCCCAGCTCCTCGTAGTCCCGGGTCAGCCCCCGCGGCACCCACACGGTGTGCGTGGCACCCAGGGTGCGGGCCAGTTCCGCTTCGACCCTTTCCTTGTCCGCGTACGGGTTTCGCCCCGGATCGAGCTGCACGGTTTCCGTCACCAGCACGGTGCCCCGGCCATCAACGTGGACGGCGCCGCCCTCGTTGACCAGCAGCGAGGGGACCAGTTCCGCGTCGGCCTGCTCGGCGACGAAGCGGCCGATGTCCCGGCTTTTCTGCCACTCCGCCCAGGCCGGCGCGCCCCAGCCGTTGAAGGTCCAGTCCACCGCGCCGAGCACCCCTGGCCGATCGTCGTCGACCACGAAGGTCGGTCCGATGTCGCGCATCCAGAACTCATCCAGCGGCGCTTCGAGCTGTTCGATTCCGCCGCCCAGCATGCGCCGGGCGCGCTCCCGCTCGGTCGGATCCACCACCATGGCCACCGGCTCAAACTCGGCGACGGCATGGGCCACGGCGGTCCAGGCGTCGTAGGCTTCCTCGGCCGAGGCGGCGTCGTCGCCCAGCGTCAGTCCCGCCCGGGGAAACGCCATCCAGGTCCGCTCGTGCGGTGCAGTTTCCGCCGGCATGCGCCAGGCCATGGAACCTCCTGCTGTCTCTGGGCGGAAACACATCCGCTTCCGTGGCCCGCATCGTTATTGATCGCTTGCTCAATAACGAGCAAAGTACTTTAGACTGGCTGGTGATGTCAACCACCCCGCCCCGACGCGCCCCGCGGAAAGCTCCGGCCGAACGCGCCGCGGAATTGGCCCACGCAGCCCGGAACATTGCCCTGGAGCAGGGACTTTCCGCCATCACGCTGCGCAACGTCGCCCAGCGTGCCGGTGTTGCCCCGGGCCTGGTGGCGCACTATTACCCCTCCGTCGAGGTGCTGGTGGCCGGGACCTTCGCCGGCGTTGTGGCCGCGGAAACCGCAGAGGTCGCCGCCTTGGTGGCCGGGGCGCGCACGCCGCGGCAGGGGCTTGGCCTGCTGCTCGACACGCTCCTCGACGAACACCGGCTCGAGGTGACGGCGGTGTGGGTGGAAGCCTGGTCCCTGGGCCGGCGCAACGAGACGCTGGCCGTGAGCGTGCGGGAGCAGATGGATGCCTGGCAGGCGGTCATCCGGGACCTGGTCGCGGCCGGCGTTGCCTCCGGTGACTTCACCACGCCGGATGCCGAATCCGTGGCGTGGCAGATCCTGGGCATGATCGACGGGCTGAACGCCCAGGCTTTGGTGCGCTGGGACGGCGTCGCCGACCGGCACACCCACCTCGCCCGCGCCGTCGAGGTGATGGTTGGCGCCGCCCCGTCGTCGCTGCTGCGCACGGCGGTGCCCGGCGTCGACCCGTGAAGCCCGGCCGTGATCTTCAATAGATGGACGACGTCGGCCGCTCGCCTCGGGCGGTGAGCGGCCGACGTCGTTCGGGTGGGGTTACTTGGCTTCGTTGATCCGGATCATGTTGCCCGATGGGTCCCGCACGGCGCAGTCGCGCGGCCCCCACGGCTGGTCCATCGGTTCCTGCAGGACTTCCGCCCCGAAGGAGACCAGCCGCTCGAAGAGGGCGTCCAGGTCGCCGGTGCGGAAGACGAGCATGGGGAGCACGCCCTTGACCAGCAGCTCCTGGAGCTGGTCGCCGTCGGCCTGGGAGCGGCCGGCGTGCGGAGCGGACAGCACCAGCTCCAGCTCCGGCTGATCCGGGCTGCCCATGGTGATCCAGTGGAAGCCCCCATTGGCGACGTCGTTGCGGACTTCCAGCCCGAGGCCGTCCCGGTAGAACGGGATGGATTCGGCGGGGTCGTTGACGGTGATGTTGCAGTACTGAAGTGAAATAGTCATGCGCCCAACCTACGCAGAGGCCGGCGCGGCCGCTTCTCGGATCCTGCTCGATCGCGGATCGATGGGCCGCGTCAGCAGCTTCGCGATGCAGGGCGGCATCGCCTCGGCCGCCTCATGCTTGCGGCTGCGGTAGGAACTGGGGCTCTCGCCGGTGAGTTGGCTGAACCGGCTGCTGAAGGAACCCAGCGAGGTGCTGCCCACCTCCATGCAGGCATCCGTCACGCTCCAACCGGCGCGCAGCAGCGCCATGGACCGCTCGATCCGCCGAGTCATCAGGTAGTTGTACGGCGTTTCGCCATAGGTTGCCTTGAACCGACGGGAGAAATGGGCCGGCGACATCAGCGCCTTGGCGGCCATGGTCGGCACGTCCAGCGGCTGGGCGTAATCGCGGTCGATCAGGTCCCGCGCCCGCCGCAGATGGGCCAAGTTGGCCAAATCCTCAGAATTCACAGCTTGAGGTTACCGCTCTACGGAACCTGCCGGAAGTTCCGTCGAGGCTGTCTTCACTGGTCAGAGGCGGATCAAGAGCTTGCCAAAATTCTTTCCGTCAAGCAACCCGGCGAAGGCCTCGGGAGCATTCTCAAGGCCTGCCACAATATCCTCGCGGAACTTCACCGAGCCGTCCTTGACCATCCCTGGCATCTCGCGTTGGAAGGCGTCCCAGTGCTCTTTCCGGAATTCGGTCTGGATAAAGCCGCGCACCGTGAGGCTCTGGCTGAGCACGGTGCGCATGAATCCGGGCAGTTGGTCGGGACCGGCCGGCGGTTTCGTGTCGTTGTAGCGGGCTACCATTCCGCAGATCGGCAGCCGCGCATAGAGGTTCAGCAGTGGGACTACGGCCTCCAGGACAGCCCCGCCGACATTCTCCCAATAGACGTCGACGCCGTCCGGGCATGCTGCGGCGAGTTCGTCGACGAAGTCGGGCGAATGGTGGTCGACGGCCGCGTCGAAACCCAGTTCGCTGCGCAAGTACGCGCACTTTTCGGGCCCTCCCGCGATCCCCACGGCACGGGCACCGGCAGCCCGGGCGAGCTGGCCAACAGTCGCTCCGACCGGACCAGTGGCGGCAGCAACCACCAGGGTCTCCCCGTCCTTGATCCGGCCGATCTCTCGCATCCCCGAATACGCGGTGAAGCCGGGCATGCCCAGTACACCGAGCGCTGTGGAATCGGGGAGCCCGTTGTCAGGGACCGGCCGGACGTGGTCCCCTCGGACGACGGCGGCACTCTGCCACCCGCCGTAGGTGGTGACCATCTGGCCCGGCTCGAAACCAGGATGGCGGCTCTCCACTACTTCGCTCACTGTCTCCGCCGGAAGCACCTCGCCCACCGGCGTAGGCGCGGCATAGCTCTTGGCAGCACTCATCCGGCCACGCATATAAGGGTCCAAGGACACGTACTTGTGGCGGACCAGCAGTTCCCCGTCAGCAGGGGCCGGCAGATCCACTGTCTCGAAGCGGAAAGTGGACGAATCGGGCGCACCGTGCGGCCGTTGGGCCAGCACGATCCGAGTGCTCTGAGTCCGGGATGCCATACAGCCCACGCTAACGGACGTTGCGGTCTTCCGCTAAGCGTCGTCACCGTAGGCGCCCGCGCTACCGCGAGCGCCTACAACGAGGTCGACCCCACCAGGGCTCGAAGCTTACGCCTCGACGATGATGACCGTGACCACCGGCTTGCGGCGGAGGGCGCGGTCGGACCAGCGGACCAGGGCCTGGGCGATCGCCTTTTCGGCGTCCGGGCCGGTCTTGTCGCCGCGGAGTTGCATCAGCGTCTTCTCCACGATGCCGGTGGCCTTCTCCAGTTGCTCGACCGCCGGGGCGAAGCCGACCGGGAAGAACTCCGGCTCTTCTTCCAACCGGCCGGTGTCCGGGTTGACGATCAGCAGCGCGGTGACTGCGCCGTCTTCGGCCAGCCGCAGCCGGTCCTGCAGGGAGGCTTCGGTGGCCGCACCGGCCACCATGTTCTCCACGTAGACGTAGTCCGCGGCGATCTGGCCGGAGACCCGTGCCACGCCGTCCTTCAGGTCGATGGTGGTGCCGTCTTCCACGATCAGCGCGCGCTTCGGGTCCACGCCGGTGCGGACGGCCAGTTCGGCGTTGGCCTTGAGGTGCCGGTGCTCGCCGTGGACGGGCAGTACGTTCTTCGGGCGGACCAGGTTGTAGCAGTAGACCAGCTCGCCGGCCGAGGCGTGGCCGGAGACGTGCACCTTGGCGTTGCCCTTGTGGACTACGTTGGCGCCGCGCTTGGTCAGGTCATTGATCAGCCGGTAAATCGACGATTCGTTGCCGGGCACCAGCGAGGAGGCCAGCAGCACGGTGTCGCCCTCGGTCAGGTCGATCATGTGGTCGCCGCCGGCCATCCGGGCCAGCGCCGCCATCGGCTCGCCTTGGGAGCCGGTGCAGATCAGCACGGCCTTGGTGGGCGGTAGCTTCTCCAGTTCCTTGAAGTCCACCAGCACGTTGCGCGGGATGTTCAGGTAGCCGAGCTCGCGCGCCGTCGTCATGTTGCGCACCATCGACCGGCCCACGAAAGCGACCTTGCGACCGTACTTGTGTGCCACGTCGATGACCTGCTGGATGCGGTGCACGTGGCTGGCGAAACTGGAGACGATCACGCGGCGCGGCGCGGTGCGCATGACCGTATCGATTGCCGGCACCAGGTCGGCCTCGGCGGCGAGGAAACCGGGAACTTCGGCGTTGGTGGAGTCCGGCAGGAACAGGTCCACGCCCTCGTCGCCCAGCCGCGCGAAGCCGGCCAGGTCGGTGATCCGGCGGTCCAGCGGGAACTGGTCCATCTTGAAGTCGCCGGTGGCCAGCACCAGGCCGGCCCCGCTGCGGATGGCAACGGCCAGTCCGTCCGGGATGGAGTGGTTGACAGCCAGGAACTCCAGGTCAAACGGGCCGAACTTCTTCCGGTCGCCCTCCTTGACCTGCACCATTTTGGCGTTGAGGCGGTGTTCCTGCAGCTTGGTCTTCACGAACGCCAGCGTCAGCTTCGCGGAGATCACCGGAATGTCGGCGCGTTCCTTCAACAGGTACGGCACACCGCCGATGTGGTCCTCGTGCCCGTGGGTGAGGACGATGCCGACGACGTCGTTCAGCCGTTCGCGGATGTAGGAGAAGTCCGGCAGGATCAGGTCCACGCCCGGATGCTGCTCCTCGGGGAACAGCACGCCGCAGTCCACGATCAGCAGCTTGCCGGCGTACTCGAACACCGTCATGTTCCGGCCGATCTCACCCAGCCCGCCCAGCGGCACAATGCGCATGGCGCCCTTGGCGAGTTTCGGAGGAGTTTGCAGGGCCTTGGTGTTCATGTAGTCCGATCTGTGGATGTGATGTTGCGGGCGGCAATGCCCTGGGCCGGTTTACCGGCATGAAGTTTGGGTGGCCGAGACGCCTGGGACGCTTCGGCGGCTTGCCCCGCAGCATGGCGGAAGGCAAGCACACTTGCTCCCGACTTTATCACCGTGGGGCGGGGTGGCTTCACCGGCGGACTGCATGCCGGCGCCCGTCCCCGAGAACCGACAAGGGCGGGCACGCGCGCTCAGCACGTGCCCGCCCTCGGTGGGTCCGGTCTCAGGGCATGACGTCGCCGCTGTTGGGGCCGAGCGTCTGGCCCATGTAGAGATCACCACCAGGCGACGACGCGAGGAGCAGGGCCGTTGGCGCCACTTCTGCCGCAGTGCCGAACCGTCCTAGCGGTAGCTCAGCTTGCTTTTCGGCCCGCCATTCATCGCTGAGATCGCCCAGCAGCGGCGTGACGACGGGACCCGGTGCAATCGCGTTCACCAAGACGTTGTGCTCCGCAAGCTCCCGTGCCATCGATTTGGTCATACCGATCACCCCGGCCTTGGCCGCAGCATAATGTGCCAGGCCGGTGCCGCCCTTCAACCCGATCTGGGAAGCGATGTTGATGATCCGACCCCCGCCCTGCAGGATCATGTACGGCGCAATCCAGCGGCTACAGAGGAACACGCTGCGCAAATCGACAGCGATCATCTTGTCGAAATCGGCCGGAGTCAGCTCAATGAACGGGATCTCCGTCAGGATGCCCGCACTGTTCACCAGGATGTCGATCCGTCCCAGATCGGCAACGACCGTCTCGGCCAACGATTTCGTGGAGTCCGCGTCCGTCACGTCCACAACGTAGGCGCCATGTTCTTGTGCGCCTACAGCCAAGGAAGCCGCAACATCCTTCGCCGCCTGCTCGTTCAGGTCCGCGACGACGACGGTTGCGCCCTCGAGGGCATACAGTTCGGCGATGGACCGGCCGATGCCGCTCGCACCGCCGGTGACCACGGCGACCTTTCCTTCAAGTTGCCCTGCCATGATTCTCCTTTCAAAAAGTCTTCTCGGCCCGTTTCCTAGGGTTGCCGGGTCAGCTCGGCCACCGCACTGTCAGGCCACCGTCAACAATGAGTTGCTGGCCGGTGACGTAGGCCGCGTCGTCGCTGGTCAGGAACCGGATGGTGCGGGCGAGTTCGTCCACTGTCCCAACCCGGCCCCGCGGGATGAAGGAACCGGCTGCCTTCAAGCCCTCCGGCCCCAGCGAGTTCTGGGCGTCCAACGACTGTGGGCTTTCGATGAGGCCTGGTATCACCGTGTTGACCCGGATACCGCGCGGTGCCAGTTCGGTGGCCAGTGAGCGGCATAGCCCCAGAAGTCCGCTCTTTGACGCGGCGTAATGTGCGTGATCGTCCCAACCATAGACGCCTCCGGCGATGGACGAGACGGCAACCATGGAACCACCGCGCCCGCCCATCAGCCGCGCACAGGAACGGAACAGCCGCAGCACTCCGGTGAGATCCACGGAGAGCATGTCGTTCCAAGCGTCATCGGTCATCTCGTCCAGCGGCGCCCGGCGCAGGATGCCCGCGCTGGCCACTGCGATGTCCAGTGAACCGAACTGCTCGACTGCTTCGGCAGCCAGACGATCGACCTGCCCGGAGTCCCGGACGTCGACGGCGACGGCGTGGCACTCGCCGCCGGCGGCGGCCACGGCGTCAACCGTTTCCTGCACGTCATGCGGGTCGCCTGGGAAATATCCGGCCACGGTCTTTGCTCCCGCCCGGGCGTAGGCCACAGCCAGGGCACGGCCGATTCCGCTGCCTGCACCGGAAATGACGGCGACTTTACCTTCCAGCCCGTCGTCGCGGGTCAGCCCGCTCATGCCACGGCTCCTTCAATGGTCGGTTGACGGTGGTCGACTTTGCGGGCGAAGAACATGACGACGCCGGCGAGGGCCAGCGGCACCGAGCCCGCCAACAGGGCGGCGGTTGTCATCGACATTCCTGCCCCAAGCATGACGGCGATGAGTCCGGAACCAACAATGGCTCCGACGGGGGCCATGACGTGGGCCACGTTGCTGCCGGTGCCGCGGACTTGGGCCGGGTAGGACTCGCCCATGTAGAACAGCATCGCGGCAAAAGGACCGGTCAGGAAGAACAAGGTCATGGCGTACATAGCGATGACGAATCCTGAACTGCTGGGGCCCGTCAGCATGACTACGCTGGCGATACCGCCCAGCAGGAATCCGACCAGCACCGTGTTCCGGCGGCCGAAGCGGTCACCGATCCAGCCGTGGAAGAGGTAGCCGGCAAAAGCCACAGCGTTGGCGAGGATCAGGATGAACAAGGCGTTGTCGAAGGAAATGCCCTTGGCCTCGACGAGCACTGTGGTGCCGAGGACCGAGAACACCTGGATGGCCATCCAGCTGAAGAGCCAGGACAGGGACACGCTGATGGTGTGCCAACGCAGTTCCGGCGTGAAGACCCCGCGGACGCCCACCTTGGCGCCGTTGCCTACTTCAAGCTCGTGCTCGGCCGCCAGTTCGGCCGCGCCGGTCAGGTCGCCGGCCTTGCGGCGTCGTTCGACTTCCTTCATCGCGGCAAAGGTGGGGGATTCGGGCAGCTTGGCCGCGAGCAGGACAACGATCAGGGAGATGCCGGCAGCGATGACAAAGCTCCACCGCCAGCCGACGATCGGCAGGAACACCGCGGTCAGACCGGCAGCCATCAGCGCGCCCACAGGCCAGCCGGCCTGGACCAGGCTGAACATGAACCCGCGTCCCTTGGCCTTCTTGTAGATCTCGTTGAGGTAGACGGCGTTGACCACCTCTTCGGAAATCGCAAAGCCCGAGAAACCGCGGATGATGGCCAGCGAAACGGCACCGGCTGCGGCACCGGTGAGGCCGGAGCTGACGGCGCCGCCGATCACCAGGAGGATGAGGGCGCGCTTGCGGCCCATCTTGTCCATGATGGTGCCGACCACTAGCGACACCAGGAAGACACCCACAGTGGCCCACGTGTTGACCGCGGCAGCTTCGGCCGGTGACCAGCCGAAGTCTTCAGCGATGACCGGAAGCAGCGTGCCGAAGAGCGTGTAGTCGTAGACGGAAGCTACCCAGGCGATGAAGCACACCACCGAGACGTAGGCCATCTTCTTGCCGGTGATGACCACATTCCATGGTTCGGTCTTTCCGACCGCAGTCTGGGTGCGGCGTTCAGTCGATGTCGTTGACTCCATGACTGCTCCTTTCGGGAGTGAGGGGGTTCACAATCGTTTGTGTAACCGCGCCGAAGGGAGCAGTCCGGAACGACCGGGGAACCTTTAGTGAACGGGATATGCGCTACACAAACCTTTGTGCAATCGCTGGATAAGGACCTTACAGGCCCGAGTGGCCTTTGTCACGATAGACGGGTCACATTTTCTGCTTCTGCACTAAGCCCTCTGATGACGCCCTCAGGACCAACTCGGGAGCCAACTGCACGGACTCGACTTCATCGCCGCGCAACAGTGCCACAAGAAGCTCCAGACCCCGGCGCCCCATTTCGTGCATCGGGGAACGGACGGTGGTCAGCGGGATCGGAAGCTCGGCGGCCAGCGGAGTGTCGTTGTATCCCACCACCGCGACATCGTCCGGCACGGATATGCCACGCTCGCGCAGCACCCCCATCGCCCCGATCGCGGCAAAGTCATTGGCGGCGAAAAGGGCGTCGGGACAACCACCCGCTTCGAGCATCTGCGCAGCCGCCTCGTGTCCACCCGGGGCATCGAACCCGCCCTGCACGATCCTGTGCGGCGGTATGTCGATCCCCGCATCCCGGCAGGCCTGGACGATCCCGGCGGTTCGGTCGATGCCGGTGGATGCGTACGGTTGCCCCGCCAGAATGGCGATGTCCTTGCGCCCGCTGGCAAGCAAGTGTTCCGCCACCAACCGGCCGCCCATGACGTCGTCGCAGGTTGCGGAGACATGATTGCCAGCCCTGCGGGAGACCAGGACAAATTTGACGCCGCGCTCCGACAGTTCGTCAAGGAACGGTTCGTCCGTATGGGCATCACCGAAGATCAGCCCGTCTACGCGTCTGGACAGCATGATCTCCGTGCGGGCAATTTGGTTGGCCGGAACATCCAGGGAGTTCGTGACGAACGTAGAGATTCCCTGCTCGGTAGCAGCCTCCTCGATGCCCTCGTAGATCGTGGCCAGGACGTAGTCCTGAAGCCGGGGAACCAAGACCCCCACCAGCCCGGAACGACGGGTCCGAAGGCTCGCGGCCTGCGGGTTGCGCTGGTAACCACGCTCCGCCACCACGCTCCGGATGCGCTCGATCACCTCGCCGGACGCCCATCGTCGCGCCTCTGCATCCGAGGCATTGATGACCCGGGAAACGGTGGAGACGTTGACGCCAATCTCGTCGGCGATCATGCGCAACGTGACCGGTCTAGAACGACTTTCCATGATCTCCTCCGCTGGGGGCCGGGCCCCCTTGCCCGTGCCGCAGTGAGCTCGGCAACAATCAATCAGCATATTGGATGGGGCCCTTCGTGACGCAGCGCACTTGCGGCAAACGTTTGTGTAAAGCATACTGGCGTCTAATTCTGTTCCGCCATGCAGGTGTGAACGAAGCAGCTTCGACTTGCGCATATAGCCAGAAAGGTGCACGCACCATGCCTCAGATATCGGTGTTGGCGACTGGAGGGACCATAGCCTCGCGCCAAGACTCGCGGGGCGCATCGGTTGCCAGCCAAGGGGTCCAAGACCTGCTGGCCGGCGTGACGGGAGGCGCCACAGAAGTCGTCTCCCGCGACATCTTCCAGCTCGGCTCCTACCTGCTGGACCATGCCAACCTCCGCCACATTGCGGAGGAGGTTACCCGCGAACTGGCGAACGACAGCGTCGACGGAGTGGTCCTGACCCACGGCACGGACACCATGGAGGAGACCGCCTATCTTTTGGACCTGGTGCACTCCAGCGCGAAGCCCGTCGTGCTGACCGGGGCGCAACGCCCGGCGGACGCCGCGGATACCGACGGGCCATCCAACCTGCGCGACGCCATCGCCGTGGCCGCAGCCGCGGAGGCACAAGGCACCGGGGTCTCCATCGCATTCGCGGGCCAGGTTTTCGCCGCCCGTGCAACGCGCAAGGCGCACACCGTGGCTCCGGCACCCTTCCGCACCATGGACGGCGGCCCGATCGGCCGCATCGGCGCCGGCGGCGTCCGATTCACATTTCGTCCAATCCGCCCGCCGGCACTGCCCCTTCCACCGCTCGCCTTTGACTCGACCCGGGTCGACGTCGTCTCCCTCCACCCAGGTGCGGACGCCTCACTCGCCCGAGCCGCCGTAAATGCCGGGGCGAAGGGCGTGATCATCGCCGGGACCGGCGTCGGCAACGGCAACCACCGAATTCTGGAGTGGGTGGAAGAAGCAGTCGGTGCGGGCGTCGCCGTCGGGCTTTCCACCCGGGTTCCGGAAGGACCGGTTGTTCCGTTTTACGGAAACGGTGGTGGTGCCGATTTGGTCGCCGCGGGTGCCCTCCCGCTCGGGTCATTGCCTTTGTTCCACGCACGTTTGCTTCTCGCCCTCCTAATTTCGAATGGCGAGACGCCGGCCGCTGACATGCTGGCCCCCTATGTCTAATCCGTCCCCCCGACACGAAGGAAAGAGAATGGCAAAGGAAATTTCTGTAGCATTTGGCATCGACGTTGACGCAGTCGGCGGCTGGCTTGGCTCCTACGGCGGTGAAGACTCCCCCGATGACATTTCGCGCGGCATGTTCGCCGGCGAAGTCGGCGTCCCCCGCCTGAATGCGCTCCTGAAGAAGTACGATCTGCCTGCCACCTGGTTCTGGCCGGGGCACTCCATCGAGACCTTCCCCGAGCAGTTCGACGAGGTGGTTGCAGCGGGCCACGAAATCGGTGTTCATGGCTACAGCCACGAGAACCCGATCGCCATGAGCCGGGAACAGGAAACCGAAATTCTGGACTACTGCATCAATCTGATTGAGCAGCGAACCGGCAAGCGCCCCACCGGCTATGTCGCGCCGTGGTGGGAGTTCTCGAACGTGACAAACGAACTGCTGCTGGAGCGCGGGATCACCTACGACCACTCGCTGATGCACAAGGACTTCGAACCCTATTACGTGCGCGTCGGCGACAGTTGGACCAAGATCGACTATGACAAGCCTGCCAGCACCTGGATGAAGCCGCTGGAGCGCGGCGAGGAAACCGACTTGGTCGAGATTCCGGCGAACTGGTACCTGGACGATCTGCCCCCGATGATGTTCATCAAGTCCAGCCCGAACAGCCACGGCTTCGTCAACCCGCGCCACCTGGAGGAGATGTGGCGCGACCAGTTCGACTGGGTCTACCGCGAATACGATCAGGCCGCATTCACCATGACCATCCACCCCGATGTCTCCGGACGTCCCCAGGTGCTGCTGATGCTGGAACGGCTGATCGAACACATCAACGGCCATGAGGGCATCAAGTGGGTCGACTTCAACACCATTGCCGAGGAATTCAAGGCCCGCAACCCGCGGCAGAAGTAGTTCGGAAGGCACTACACGATGTGCGGAGCCTGCTCCAGCAGCGCCTACGATTGGGCCGGACCACTTGTGTCCGGCCCAATCCGGCGCGCATCAATCGCCCGGTTCCTCAACCGCACCTGTCCAGGCATCACGGTGAAGACCTTCCCAACGGGATGGACCGTCGGCAACAGGACGGGTGCCAGTCAGACAGCTAAGACGTTCGATGACCTTCTGGACGCCGCGGGTCCTCACGCATCAGTCCGCGCCTGGGCCGATTTCGATGATCTGCTGATCGGCACTTCGCGGTCGAGCCATCCCGAGGAGTTCGGCGACTACCGACCGCGCCCGGCAGAAAAACCGTTCGATGCAAAGACCGTGCTGACCGGCTCCACCTTGGCGGCGGCCCATCTCCGGCTCACGGCCTTCGGGCTCGGCATCCGGTCCTTCGACCACGGACCTGTTGCCGTGAACGTCGAGCATCGGCAGGCACCGTTCAGGCTCTTGGCCGCTTCAGGACGAGTCCTCGGCTCGACGGACATCTAACCGCAAAACGCCAGCTCTGCTCCGCCGGTACGTCCACCTGAAGTTCGACGAAGTCGGCGACGGCCTTCAACCCGCAGCCCTCAGTGGCTGCGGGAATCGTTCCGCCGGGAAGGCTATGCAGTCCAGCATGTCTTCCTCGTCCTCGTCGACCTGCAGGCGGAACTACGAGGGCTAGCGCCGGCGCCGAGCCCGCCGCCGGCGGAGGCTGACCACCGGCCGATTCGGTAGGGTGGCTGAGGTGGCTGCCGGACTCCGGCCCACCGTGAGACCAAGTGAAGGAGCCAGCGACGGACCGCGTCTTCGCCTTCCGGCCGTCGTTGCCGTGGGTAGTTCTGGGCATTGCCATGCTTGCCGTCAGCTTGCGGGCCCCGATCATCGCCCCGACCGCCGTCCTCGGCGACATCCAGGCGGACATCGGTCTGACGGCTGCCGGAGCGGGCCTGCTCACCGGCCTTCCGGTACTGATCTTTGCGTTGGCCACCCCGCTGGCCACCCGCACCATCCGGCGGTGGGGTCCCGAAGCCACCGTGCTGCTGTGTCTGGGCGGCGTCCTGGCCGGAACGGTGATCCGCTCGCTGGGCCCGGCTGCCGTGGTTTTTGCCGGCACGGCGATCATCGCCGTCGCCATCACGCTGGGCAACATCGTGGTGCCGGTGCTGATCCGCCGCGATGTGCCGTGGAACCGGGTGTCAGCAGTCACCGGCGCGTACTCGGCCATCATGAACGTCGGGTCCATGGCGGCGGTGTTAAGCACCGCTCCGCTGGCGGCGCTCGTCGGCTGGCGGTGGGCGCTGGCGGCCTGGGCAGTGGTGGTGGTCATCGGCTTGGCCTACTGGCTGCCGACGGCGCGACGGCGGCGCGAAGCACTGCAGGCCGAGGGCGGCGGCGCGGCGTCGGAGGAGCCGTCCGCCCGGCCCGCGGCAGGCGCGGGTCCGGCCGGCGGCCGGGCCGGCGGCCACGGACCCGACGGACCCAGCACTCCGGCCGCCCCGGCATCGAAGTCCCTCCCCGGACGCAGCAACCGGTGGATCGTCGCCGTGCTGACCGTGGCGTTTTGCGGGCAGTCGGCCGCCTACTACACAACCACCACCTGGCTGCCGCTGCTGCTGTCCGACGTCCGGGGCCTGTCCCCCACGGCTTCCGGAGCCAGTGCATCCCTCTTCCAAGTCGCCGCCATAGTTGGCGCACTCGGGGTGCCGCTCCTGGCGGCGCGCACCCGACTCTGGGTGCCGACGGCAGGTGTTGCCGTGCTGTGGCTAACGCTGCCCATCGGCCTCCTCCTTGCCCCCGATGCCTACCTCCTGTGGTCGATCACGGGCGGCATCGCCCAGGGCGGCGGCTTTACCGCGATTTTCTCCGTCATCCCCCGCGTGGCGCGCACCGACCGCGAGGCGGCCGCCGCCTCCGCCCGCATCCAGACCGGCGGCTATCTGGCCGCCACCTGCGCCCCGCCGGTGGCCGGATGGTTGCACGCCGTGACCGGCGGCTGGACCGCTCCCCTGCTCCTGGTCCTTGCCTTGGCCGTGGCGTTCACGGTGGCCGGCCTGTCCGCGGTGCAGGCCTCCGAGCGGCGACACCCACTTTCTTGAGGACGACGGCGGCGCCCACCGGCACGTCATGCCCCACCGTCCGCTGCCCTAACAACGGCATAATCGGAAGCTAGGTTCATCCGTGGCGTCCGGCCATGGCAACAATGTCCGGGACCGAGCAGCCAGGGAGGCCGACCGCGTGCAGGAGAAGCTGTGGAGCAGGAACTTTGTGCTGGCAATCGGCACCAACCTGTTCATCTACCTCGTGTTCTACCTGCTGATGACGTCCATGGCGCTCTATGCGGCGCAGCGGTTCCTGGCATCCGAGGCCGGGGCCGGTTTCGCGTCCAGTGCGTTCATCGTCGGGGCGCTGGTCTCGCGGTTCTTCGCCGGGCCGCTGATCGACAACGTGGGCCGGCGGCGGATCCTGCTGATCAGCCTGGCCGCGTTCGTGGCGGCTTCCCTCTTGTACATTCCGGCGGGTTCACTGTCGTTGTTGCTGGCGCTGCGGCTGGTCCACGGTGTGGCGTTCGGTTTGGCCAACACGGCGGTCACGGCGGGGGCGCAGGCCCTGATCCCGTCGACTCGGCGCAGCGAAGGCACCGGCTATTTCGCAGTCTCGACCACGCTGGCCACCGCGATCGGCCCGCTGATGGCGGTGCTGCTGGTGGCCGACGGGACTTATGACGGCGTCTTCCTCTTCTGTGCGGTCAGTTCCGTGGCGGCGATGCTGGTGACCCTCGTCCTGCGGTTGCCCGAGGCACCGCCGGTTCCCACCGCCGTCGTCCATCAACGCGATCTTGGCGGCGAGCCGGAGAAGCTGCGCCGGAGGCCCGGCGCCCTGCTGGCGAAGGTCTTCGAGCCGGCGGTCCTGCCGATCAGCACGGTGCTGCTGGTTGCCGGCCTGGCCTACTCCGGCGTGCTCTCCTTCTTGGCCTCGTACGCGGACGCAGCCGCCGCCACGAATGCGGCCGCGCTGTTCTTTGGCGTGTTTGCCGCCGCCGTGCTGGTCTCCCGGCTGACCGCCGGACGGATCCAGGACCGCCGGGGCGACAACGCGGTGATCTACCCGGCCATGGCGCTCTTCGCTGCCGGTCTGGCGCTGCTGGCGCTGGGGCCGGGGATTTGGGTCGTCGTTACCTCCGCGGTGCTGAGCGGGTTGGGCTTCGGCACCCTGCTTCCGGGCACGCAGGCCATCACCGTCGGGTTGGTGCCGGAGCGCAGGTTCGGCACGGCGCTGGCCACGTACTACCTGATGCTGGACATCGGCACCGGCCTGGGCCCCGTGCTGCTGGGCCTGCTGGTGCCGCTGACCGGCTTCGACGGCATGTACGCCTGGCTGGGCGGGCTGATGGTGGCCTGCATCCCGCTGTATTACCTGGTGCACGGCCGGGCGGCCCGGAAAGTGTCCGTGTAGCAATACCGGCTGGGCCATCTGGTCCGCACCCCGGAGTGCAAGGGGGTATCAAGATGCGCCATCTCCCGCCGGCTGGTGTCGCCGGCCGCCGCCGAGGTCCCGGCGCTGGCACCGTCCTGGTGACCAGCCGCCGCCGAGGTCCTGCCCGCGCTGACAACGCCCTAGCGGCCGGCCGGTGGCGCGTTGGCAGGCTTCTTGCAGCTTCACCCCCGGACAGTATGCGCCACATTGATGGCCGCAGCCCAAGCAGGACTGGCCCTCCGGACTGCCGACGCCTTTGAGTACCATGTACCCCGCACGCGCCAGCATCAGGAGTCCTTCTCCTCGGAGGACCAATGTGGCGCCCACTGTACGGCGGCATCCGGGCCGCCGGAGCCCACAGTTGGCCGGCGTCTACGTTCAGCCTCGTTCGGTTTCAGCTTTCGTGACCGGAACCACGCCATCACGCACGGCCGGCCAGAGCCACCCCGGAGCAGACCCAGGGAGCCCATATTCGCGTTGTGCCGGTCCTCGTCCTGTTACTTGGATTACTTGTTAGCTGCGTCATGTTTGTCGTAGAGTAACTGAACCGACCGGTTATTCAGTTATCGAACCCGGTGTTCAAATATAGAACACACGTCAGCCGCTAACGGCACAACGAAGTGAGGACATCCCGTGCAGTTCCACCACCACGGTTACGTATCAGGCGACCCTCGGGTCAAGCCCGCCGCCGGCGTCGGCATCGACCGCCCCGAGGAGCTTCCCGACGAGGTCGACGTGCTCATCGTGGGCTCCGGACCTGCCGGCATGCTCGCGGCGGCCCAGCTGGCCCAGTTCCCGAACATCACCACCCGTCTGGTGGAGCGCCGCGATGGCCGGCTGGTGCTCGGCCAGGCCGACGGCATCCAGGCCCGCAGCGTGGAGACCTTCCAGGCCTTTGGCTTCGCCGAGCAGATCACCGCCGAGGCCTTCTGGCTCACCGAGATGAACTTCTGGCGCCCGGACACCGAGAACCCCCGGAACATTGTCCGCGGCGGCCGTGCCGTCGACGACGAGATGGGCATCAGCGAGTTCCCGCACCTGATTGTCAACCAGGCCCGCGTGCTGGACTACTTCGCCGAGGTCGCCGCCAACTCCCCCAGCCGCCTGACGCCCGACTACGGCTGGGATTTCAGCACCCTCGAAGTGACCGACGAGGGCGACTACCCGGTGAAGGTGACGCTGGTCCGCAGCGCCGGTCCGGATGAAGGCACCGAGCGCATTGTCCACGCCAAGTACGTGGTGGGCTGCGACGGCGCCCGCAGCAAGGTCCGCGCCTCGATCGGCAGCACCCTGGCCGGCGACAGCGCCAACCACGCCTGGGGCGTCATGGACGTGCTGGCCAACACCGACTTCCCGGACATCCGCACCAAGTGCGCCATCCAGTCGCACGACGGCGGCTCCATCCTGCTGATCCCGCGCGAAGGCGGCTACCTGTTCCGCATGTACGTGGACCTCGGCGAGGTACCCGAGGATGACAACGGCAAGATCCGCCAGACGTCCATCGAGCAGATCATCGCCAAGGCGAACGAGATCATGACCCCGTACACGGTCGACGTGCGCAGCGTGGCCTGGCACAGCGTCTACGAGGTGGGCCACCGCCTCACCGACCGGTTCGACGACCTGCTCCCCGAGGACGTCGGCACCCGCACGCCGCGCGTCTTCATCACCGGCGACGCCTGCCACACCCACTCCGCCAAGGCCGGACAGGGCATGAACGTCTCCATGCAGGACGGCTTCAACATCGCCTGGAAGCTGGGGCACGTGCTGGAGGGCCGCAGCCCGGAGAGCCTGCTCTCCACCTACTCCGCCGAGCGCCAGGTGGTGGCGAAGAACCTCATCGATTTCGACAAGGAATGGTCGACGATGATGGCGAAGAAGCCCGAGGAGTTCGCCGATCCGTCGGAGCTCGAGGACTTCTACGTGCGCACCGCCGAGTTCCCGGCCGGCTTCATGACCGAGTACACCTCCTCGCTGCTCACGGCCGAGGCCAAGCACCAGGACCTGGCCACCGGCTTCCCGGTCGGCAAGCGCTTCAAGTCCGCCAAGGTCTCCCGCGTCTGCGACACCAACCCGCTGCACCTGGGCCACCTCGCCGAGGCCGACGGCCGCTGGCGCATCTACGTCTTCGCCGACCAGGCGAAGGCCGGCGAGTCCGCGGCTGTCGCGGACCTGGGCGAGTGGCTGGCCACCGCGCAGGATTCGCCGCTGGCGGCCACGCCGGAGGGCGCCGACCTGGACGCGTGGTTCGATGTGAAGGTCATCTACCAGCAGAACCACGAGGACGTCGACATCAACGCCGTGCCCGCCGTGTTCAAGCCGCAGGTCGGCCCGTTCCAGCTGACCAACCTGGAGAAGGTCTTCGGCACCGCCAAGGACGAGGACATCTTCGACGTCCGCGGCCTCTCCCGCGACGGCGCCATCGTGGTGGTCCGCCCGGACCAGTACGTGGCAAACGTACTGCCGCTGACGGCCACGGCGGAGCTGGGCGAGTTCTTCGCCCCGCTGCTGCCGGCCCGCCAGGCGCAGCACTAACCAGCAGATCAGGAGGACGACGGCGGTGCGCGCGCACCGTCGTCGTCCTCCTTTTGCGTAACCCCAGCACATGCGATCGACTGAAGTCATCATGAAACGTCCCGCCCTTGCCGCCGTCTCCCTGTCCCTCTTGCTCACATCCTGCGCCCCGGCAGGCACGGAGTCCGCGCCGGAGGGCACGGCCACCGACTCCGGGTTGCTTGCCGCACACCAGCTCGACGGCTTGGACGCGGCCGGCATCATCGACCACCTTGACCGGCTGGACGTGGCCGAGCGGCCCGCCGACCTGATGGCTTCGGTCCGCCAGGACGAGCTGCTGCTCAGCGACGGAGCCAGCGAGCTCTCGCTCCAGCTGCCCGAAGGCCGTTCCTACCTGTCGATCGCCCCGTATCTCCAGCAGACTCATGAGTGCTTCTATCACAGCCTGACCACCTGCCTCGGCGAACTGGGCGATGAGACCGTGAGCGTCAAGATCACCGACGACGCCACCGGCGAGACCCTGGTTAATGAGCGGACGGAAACCTTTAGCAACGGCTTCGCCGGGTTCTGGGTGCCCGACGATATCCAGGGCACCATCCAGGTCAGCCACGACGGCCGCACCGGCACCGCGGACTTTTCCACCGCGGATGGCAGCGCCACCTGCATAACCGACCTTCAGCTGTCCTAGGGACACCGCAGGATCGGCTGCGTGTGCCCCGGGCCCCCACGGCTCATCCCTGCCCGCGCAACAAGTCCTCGCAACATTGCACCAGCTCCCCCACCAGGTCCGCGGGTGCGTCCTCGGCCGACAAGGCCATGAGCTTCCGGGAAAGCTGCAGCTCGGGCACCTGCACGGCCGTCAATCCGGTTGGCCGTGTGCCCATCGCCAGTTGCGGCACCATGGCTGCCCCGTGGCCAGCGGCGACCAGCCGCAGCGTCGCGTGGAAGTCGTCGCTGGAGGCCACGATCCGCGCGTGCAACCCGCAGATGGATAGGACGAAGGCGTTTTTGGCCAAGGTGCTGTAGACGATGCGGGCCGGCCACCGGGTCCCGGCGGCGACCCGCGGCCAGCCCTTTGGACCGGTTATTTGAACCGGATGCGTTCGATCTTGAGGACGGAGGCTTTGCTGACGACCGTGACCCTGAGCCACTCCGTGAGCGAGGCGCCGCCCTGGATCGAGACGCGGCGCAGGTTGGGCACCTTTTTGCTGATTCCGTAGAAGGAAAGCCACTTCGGGGAGGTCAGCGGCTTATCGCTGCGGAAGGCATGCGTGTCTCCGTTGAACAGGAACACTGGCCGCCCGAACGCGGCGCTCTCGGCCGCAATGGCCCGCACCAGCGGCCGGAAAGCGGTCTTGTAGGTGGATCCCGATCCAACGAACATGTCCGCCTGCGTCAGCAACACCACGGCCCGGGCTTTGCTGGCTTTGGCCTGAGCGAAGGTGCTGCGGATCAGGGAGACACCGGCTTTGGTCCTGGCGCTGACTTCCGCGCGCTGGGCCGCGGTCGGCGAGGAATACCCCAGTCCGGTCCAGGCGGAAAGGTCGTTGTTGGACCCGACGGCATGCAAAGCTCCGAAGACGATGCCCGCACGTTTCAGACGGACATTTTCCGGGTAGCCGGACTGGGCCGTGACGGCGGCGGTGGTTTTTCCCAGCGTCCGGCCCGGCTTGGGGAAGAAGACCCGGCGCACCGCGGCCAGCCGTTTGAGCGGGTTGCCCGCGCCGACGTCGGCCCGGTGGCAGTCGGCCCATTCGTTGTCCCCCGGGGTGTACACGAGGGGATCGGCAAACCGGTTGAAGGTGGACTTGACCTTGGCGTAGTAGGTGTCGGAACAGTTGATGGGCGAGCTGATGTCCCCCAGGTGGGCTGCCAGTTTCACCTGCGGGTCGGCATTGATCTGGGCGATCCGCCCGGGAAACTTAGCCAGTTGGGCTGACCCATAGGGCGCATCGCCGATCACGGCGAAACCGAACGGCGTAGCGGCCGCCGCACCGGAGGCGGGCAGCGCCAGCGCTACGCCGAGCGCGAGGCAGGACGCGAGGCTACTCAGTCCGAGGCGTTTCATCTGCTTCCTCCATGCGAGCGAGGGCACGAGGGGTAACGACAACGCCGAGCACCGGCGGCAACCGATTCCCCCACAGGCGCCGACACCCCGAACGCTATCGGACGGTTATCGCCCCTGTCCACGCCCCGGGGCCTTGAAGCCGGGCAGACCGGCGCCTGACCACGGGCGCAGGACCAGTAAAGGGCCGCCGGCCCCGACGGCGCGTGCCGTCGGTCAGTGCATGGCCATGCCGGCCGACCCCAGTGTCCGGGCGGCTTCGACAACCCGCTGCGCCATCGCGCTCTCGGCCGGTTTGCCCCAGGAGCGCGGGTCGTAGAACTTCTTGTTGCCGACTTCCCCGTCGATCTTGAGTACGGCGTCGTAGTTCCTGAACATGTGGCCCGCGATGGAGCGGGTAAAGGCATACTGCGTGTCCGTGTCGATGTTCATTTTCACTACCCCGTATTCCACTGCTGTGGCGATTTCTTCCGCAGTGGAACCGGACCCGCCGTGGAACACGAGGTCGAAGGGCTTCTCCACGCCCAGCTCGGAACCGACGTGCTGCTGGATGTCCCCGAGGATTTCGGGCCGCAGCCGCACCGCGCCCGGCTTGTAGGCGCCGTGCACATTGCCGAACGTCAGTGCGGTCAGATAACGGCCGCGTTCCCCATGGCCCAGCGCATCGACAATGGCCCGGGCGTCCGCCACGGTCGAGTACAGCTTTTCGTCCATGCCGGCTCCGGCGTCCTCCGCGCCGCCGACGACGCCAACTTCGATCTCCAAAAGGGTGGCCGCCCGTGCGGATAGCTCAAGCAGTTCCCGTGCGATGTCCAGGTTCCGCCCCAGGTCCAGGGCCGAGCCGTCCCACATATGCGACTGGATCAGCGGGTCCTGGCCGGTCCGGACCCGCTCGGTGGCATGCCGCAGCAGCGGCCGGATCCAGTCGTCGAGGTTATCGGCGCCGCAGTGGTCGGTGTGGAGGGCAACGGTCACACGGTAGTGGGACGCCACTTCCCGCGCGTAGGCTGCCAGGGCCAGGGTGCCGGCGGCCCTGTCCTGCACCGCGTTTCCGGACAGATACAGGGCCGTGCCGAGGGAAATCTGGATGATGCCGTCGCTCCCGGCCTCGGCGAAACCCTGCAGGGCGGCATTGAGCGTCTGCGACGAGGTGACGTTGATGGCGGGGTAGGCAAAGCCCTTCTCCCGCGCCCGGTCGATCATGGCCAGATAGGCATCTGGACTGGCAATGGGCATCGGGACTCCGCATCAGGTCAGGGGCGGCAGCCGCAGGAATTGCGGTGGTTGAAGGTGGTGGGAATCCGCAGTTTCCGCGCCGGCCCGGCGTCCCCGGCCAGGCGCCGGAGCAGCATTTCGACGGCGGTGGCCCCCATCGTGACGACGTCCTGGGCGATGGCGGTGAGCCGCGGCTCGAACAGGTCCGCCCATTCGAAATCGTCGTAGCAGACCAGCGCGACGTCGTCGGGAACCCTCAGCTCCAGTTCCCGCAGCGCCTGCATGGTGCCGATGGTCATGGCGTTGTTGAGGACGACGAGTCCGGTGGGCGGATCCGACCGCCGGAACAGGCCGAGCACTGCCGTGCGTGCGGCTTCCGCCTGAGATTCGCCGGAGGCGACCAGCGCTTCGTCGTACCGCCGCCCCCTGGCGGCAAACGCCTCGCGAAAGCCCTGCAGCCGTTCCGTACTGGTTTGCAGGCCCGGCAGGCCGGAAATGGCACCGATGCGGGTGTGGCCTTTTTCCAGCAGATGCTCGGTAATCCGGCGCGCCGGCCCCACATTCTCGGGTTCCACCTGGTCGCACTCGGCGTCCAGGAACCTGTCGATGAGGACCACGGGCGTCCCGGCCTTGGCGATGACCGGCAGCGTGGCTTCTTGCGCCCCCGCGGACGGGGCGACGATGAGTCCGTCCACGCGGCGGTCCAGCAGCGAGTTCACCACGCGGAGTTCGTTTTCCGCATCGTCATGGGAGTCGCCAAGGACCAGCGTGTAGCCTTCGGCGCGCGCCCTCTTTTCAATGGCGTTCACGAGGCTGCCGAAGTACGGGTTGGTGAGCACTGAGATGGACAGGCCGATGGTTCGAGTCTTGCTGACGGCCAGCGACCTGGCCAGCGAGTTGTACCGGTAGCCGGTCGTGTCCATCGCCTCCAGGACGCGGCCGCGGGTCGCTTCGCTGACGTTCCGGGTGCCGTTGAGGACATGCGACACGGTCGAACCGGCGACGCCGGCCACCCGTGCCACGTCCGCCATTGTCGCCATCGATCTCCCTAAAGTCTGGTGGTTGCGGTACGGCCCTGGACCAGCCCATGCCCCGCTTCGGTGTTCCCAAGCTAATCAGGGACAAGCGCTTGCGCAAGCGCTTGTCCGGGTCTAGGGTCAAGGCATTCGTCGCCGCCGCGTGACGCACGTCATAGACAAGGGGAGTCGTAATGCCACGTGTGATTCAGCAAGGACCGGGCCGGACGTCGCTGTGGACCAAGGGCTGTGCGGTACTCGCCGCCGGGATCCTGCTGCTGGGAACTGCAGGCTGCGGCTCCGGCGGCGGCGGTTCCACCGGGGGCGGCAACACCGCAGGCGGCAATTCAGGTGAAGCAACCAAGATCGGGCTCATCACCAAGACGGACTCGAATCCGTACTTCGTCAAGCTCCGGGAAGCGGCCAAAGCCGAGGCACAGGCCGAGGGCGCCGAACTGATCGCCCTCGCCGGGAAGTTCGACGGCGACAACGAGGGCCAGGTGACCGCCATCGAGAACCTGATCAGCCAGGGCGTGAAGGGCATCCTCATCACCCCGAACTCGTCAACCGGCATCCTGAACGCCATCAAGAAGGCCCGGGACGCCGGCATCGTGGTTATTGCGCTGGACACCGCGACGGATCCGGCGGATGCGGTCGATGCCACCTTCGCCACAGATAACAAGAAGGCCGGGGTCCTGCAGGGCAGCTGGGTCAAGGGCGCCCTGGGCGACAAGAAGCCGAAGGTGCTGATGCTGGACGGCACCCCCGGCGGCACCGTGGATACCTTCCGCCATGACGGCTTCCTCGAGGGCATGGGCCTGGCCGAGGACTCCCCGGAAATCCTGGGCAAGGCCAATACCAATGGCGACCAGACCAAGGCGCAGACGGCGATGGAAAACCTGCTGCAGCGCGTGCCCGACGCCAACGCGCTGTACACCATCAACGAACCGGCAGCCGCCGGTGGCTACCAGGCCATCAAGTCTGCTGGCAAGGAGAACCAGATCACCATCGGCTCCATCGACGGCAGCTGCACCGGCGTCGAGAATGTGAAAAAGGGCGTCATCGGGGCAACAGTGATGCAGTTCCCGGCCAAGATGGCCGGCGAGGGCGTCAAGGCGGTAGTGACCTACGCCAAGGACGGCACCAAGCCCTCCGGCTTCGTGGACACCGGCGCGGAGGTCATCACGGACAAGGCCGTCAAGGGCGTCGCCTCCAAGGACACCTCCTGGGGCCTGGACAACTGCTGGGGATAAGACCCGCTGCCCGTCGCCGTCCGGAATAGTGCGGGCGCAGCCAAGTCGCCCGCACCGCTGTCCTGGAGGAAGTAAATGAATACCAACACTCCGGTCCCCACCATCACCGCTCCGCGGCCTGCCAACCAGCGCACGATGCGACTCACCAACGCGCTGCGCCAGCCGCTGGTCGGCCCGCTGGCGGCACTGATTATCGCCGTGGTTGTTTTTTCGCTCATCACGGACACCTTCTTCACCCCCTACAACCTCTCGCTGATCCTGCAGCAGTCAGTGGTGGTGGGCATCCTCGCCGTCGCGCAGACCCTGGTCATCCTCACCGGCGGCATTGACCTGTCCATCGGGGCGATCGCGGTCCTGGGCACCATCGTCATGGCGAAGATCGGCGCCGTGAACGGGCCCTGGGTAGGGATCCTCGCCGCCGTCGTCGTCTGTGTTGTCGCCGGAACCATCAACGGCGCGCTGGTCACGGTGTTGCGGCTGCCGCCCTTCATCGTGACGCTGGGAACATTCACCGCGATCTATGCGATCACCCAGCTCTACGCCGGCTCCCAGACCTACCCGGTGCCGGACGGGCCGCAGACGTTCCTGGGCAACAGCATTGGCAGCGGGGCGTTTTCGACCACCTACGGCGTCGTCGCCATGCTGCTGGTCTATCTGGTGGCCTGGTATGCGCTGACCCAGACCGCGGGCGGCCAGCACGTCTATGCGGTGGGCGGCAATCCGCAGGCGGCCAGACTGGTCGGCATCAAGTCCGACCGGACGCTGCTTTTCGTCTACATGATTGCGGGATTCATCGCGGTGATCGGGGCCTGGGCGGCCCTGGGCCGCATCCCCACAGCGGATCCCAATGCCTTCCAGAACGCCAACCTGGAAACGATTACCGCCGTCGTCATCGGCGGGACCAGCCTGTTCGGCGGCCGCGGAAGCATCCTCGGGACCCTCATCGGCATGTTGATCGTGAGCGTGCTGCGCAGCGGCCTGACTGCGGCCAACGTCGACGCGCTTTACCAAAACGTCGCCACCGGCGTGCTGGTCATTGCGGCCGTCGCGCTGGACCAGTTCGCCAGGAGGAAGACCCAATGACCGAGCCAATCGACCTGCCCGCGGCGGAGCCCGCACCGGCCGCTCCCGTGGGCACCCCGATCATGGAGGCCCGCGGCCTCGTCAAGCGCTACGGCAGCGTGACGGCCATCAACGGCGCCGATTTCGAGCTGCGCGCCGGCGAGGTCCTGGCTGTCATCGGGGACAACGGGGCAGGCAAATCCAGCCTGATCAAGGCGCTGACCGGGGCCCTCATTCCGGACTCCGGGGAGATTTTCATGGACGGCAAACCGGTTCATTTCCACAACACGCTGGACGCCCGGGACGCCGGTATCGAGACCGTGTATCAGGATCTCGCCGTGGTGCCCGCGCTCGATATTGCCAGCAACGTCTTCCTGGGCCGGGAAATACGCCAAAAAGGGATCATGGGTTCGGTGTTCCGCCGGCTGGACAAGAAAGCGATGCGGGAGGAGTCCCTGAAGCATCTGAACGACCTGAAAGTCAGCATCAAGTCCGTCCGGCAGGCGGTGGAGACGCTCTCGGGCGGCCAGCGGCAGGGCGTTGCGGTGGTGCGCACCGCAGCCTTCGGCCGGCGCGTCATCATCATGGACGAGCCGACGGCGGCGCTGGGGGTGCGCGAATCCGGCATGGTCATCGACCTGATCAAGCAGATTCGGGACCGCGGCCTGCCCGTGGTGCTCATCAGCCACGACATGCCCCACGTCTTCGAGGTGGCGGACCGGATCCATATTCACCGCCTCGGCCAGCGCGCCGCCGTGGTCAGCCCCCGGCAACGCCAGATGTCCGATGTGGTCGCCCTGATGACCGGGGCCATGGAGCCGACTGCCGTGGAGCATGCGGGTGGGGCCTGAAACGTCCTCCTCTGAAACGTCCTCCTTGGGCGTCTTCGTGGGACTGGCCACCCTTGATGTCATCCAGCGGGCGGACCGCGTCCCGGGCCCGAACGAAAAAATCACCGCCAGCTGGCAGGCGTTGGCTGCCGGCGGACCGGCAGCGAACGCCGCCGTTGTCTTTGCCGCCTTGGGCGGCCGGGCCAGGCTCCTGACCGCCGTCGGCACCGGTCCTGCGGCCGGCATCATCCGCGAGGATCTGGCGCGGCACGGCGTGGAGGTTGTCGACGTCGGCCCGGAGACCGAGGCGGAGGCTGCTGTCTCCTCGGTCATCGTCAACACCGCGACCGGGGAACGGTCCGTGGTCTCCCTCGATGCCGCCGGGCATGACGTCGCAGAACCGGACGACCTGGGCCGGCTGCTGCAAGGCGCAGCCGTGGTCCTGATCGACGGGCACCATCCCCGGCTGGCCGCAGCCGCCGCCCGCAGCGCCGCACAGCAGAAGCTTCCCGTGGTGCTCGACGCCGGACGCTGGCGCCCGGTCATGGGCGAGTTGTTGCCCGCCGCCCGAGCGGTGATCTGCTCCGCAGACTTCCGCGTGCCCGGCACCGCGGACCCGGCCGCAAGCGCCGCTGCCGTCGTCGGCCGCGGCGTGCCCTCCGTCGCGGTGACCAGGGGCGGCGAGCCGATCCTCTGGTGGGACAAAGGAGGAACGGGCGAGGTCCCGATCCGGCCGGTCGAGGTGGTGGACACCCTCGGCGCCGGCGATTTCTTCCACGGCGCCTTCTGCTGGTTCCTGACCCAGCCCGGGCTGGCCTTCGCCGATCAGCTGGGCGCTGCCGCCGAGGTCTCCGGTGTCCGCTGCGCCAGTCTCGGGCCGCGGCGCTGGCTGGACAACCTGCGGGAACTTGGCTTGGCGCCACGGACTGCTGCGCACCTGCACGAAGGGGAACGGTGAGGCCGCAGGCGCCGGCCGACGTCGGCATGGACGAACTGATCGCCCGCGCGGCAGCCCTCGCCGTTCGCGGCGAGCGCCACATCCTCGGCATCGTCGGGGCACCGGGAGCGGGCAAGTCCACCCTGGCCGAGCGGCTGGTCCAGGCCCTGGGCAGCGAGCGCGCGGTGCTCGTGCCGATGGACGGATACCATCTGGCCAACGCCGTGCTGGAGGACCTGGGCCGGCGGGAGCGCAAGGGAGCCATCGACACCTTCGATGACGCCGGCTTTGCCTCCCTGCTGGAACGGATCCACAGGCAGCGGCCGGACTCGGCGGAAATCATCTACGCCCCGCACTTCCGGCGAGACCTCGAGGAGCCCATCGGCTCCTCGCAGCCAATCTACGGAAGCATCCCCCTGGTGATCACCGAAGGGAACTATCTGCTCCAGGACAGCGGGGCCTGGCCGCGCGTGCGGTCCTGCCTGGACGAGGCCTGGTTCATTGCTCCCGAGGAACCGCTGCGCCATTCGCGACTGATCCGCCGCCACGAGCGGTACGGCAAGTCCCCCGACGAGGCACGCTCCTGGGCGCTTGGCAGCGACCAACGCAACGCGGAGCTGATCGAGACATCTGCGCGGCTCGCCGACTGGATCATCCGGGTCCGGTGACCTCCGGCTGCGGCACTCAGACCTTGGATTGCCGGCTCACCATTTCGTTGATCCAGATGGGCGCGAACGGGGAGGTGCAGTTCGGCGGCGTGGGGTAGTCCTTCAGCACCTCGAGGCGTTCGCCGATGTCGAGTGCGCGGGCACGGTACTCGGCGTGCTCGATGCCGATCTGGGCGAGAGTGTGGTTCATCGCCCACTGGAGCCGGTCCGGCGCGTCCTTCATTTCCGCCTCGACGGTGTCCAGCAATCCCGCGAGATCCAGACCCTCGGGTTTCTTCGCCACCCGTTCGGTGGTCAGCGCCCAGCCGGCACTGGCAACCACCGGATCCGCATCCGCGGTCCAGGCCACGCGCAGCTCTTCGGCGTGCGGGCTCTTCTTAACTACATAGTTCACCAGCCAGTCGTGCACCTTGGGAGCACGCGACTCGCGCAGCATGGCATCCAGTTCATCGCGCTCGAAGGCCTTCGGCCGGCAGATCAACAGTGCCAGCAGCCGGGCCGCGGTGTTGCCCGTTGCCCACAGCTCGCGCGCCAGGTCCTGCTGGGTCTTCAGCCGCTTCGCGACCGCCCGCAGCTTGGACAGGTTCACGCCGTGGTCATCGCCGCGCTTCTCGTTCGCCTCGCGCACCTTCGGATCCTCCAGCGTGGCCAGTTCGGCCATCACCTCGGCCACCGTCGCCTCTGACATCTCACCCTCCCGGTCAATCACGTCTGCCTTAAGCGCACGTCAACCTCCAGCATATGGGTCCGCACGGACTGGTTTCAGCGGAGAACGACGGCGGCGCTGATCCGCCGTCGCGGTAATCCTCTGCTTGCCGGCGCGAGTCGCCCTTCCGCGCGGCTTCCCAGGCGTGCAATCTCCGGAGGAGGCCTCATGCCGTATGGTCAGGGGTACGGAGCAAAATCTTTGCTCCCGTTAAAGCGCAGCATTCTTTGCTGGCGCTGAGGAGGCACTCATGGCCGACAAATCTCCCCGACAATCTGCATCCAAAAAATCGGGCAAGTCCATCAAGGAAAAGCGCAGCGACAAGAAGGCCAAGGCCGCCGGAGCGGCAGCCTCCGAGACGCTAACCACCATCAAGAAGCGCTGAGCCTCTTGACTCTGCTGTCGCTCGGCGCCCTGGCGACAACACGCAAGGCCGATGAGCGCAGGCTGGCCCTCCATCCTGCGCACATCGAACGCCTCGACGCCGATCTCCGCGGACGGATCATTCTGGAACAGGGCTACGGCGAGCGCTTCGGCGTGTCCGATGAGCAGCTGGAGCAGCTGGTGGGACGGATCGCCCCGCGCCGGGAGCTCATTGCAGCAGCGGATGTCGTGCTGCTGCCGAAGCCGCAGTCGGAAGACCTTGCCGAGTTCCGGGACGGCCAGATCCTCTGGGGTTGGCCGCACTGCGTGCAGGACCGTGCGATCACCCAGCTGGCCATTGACAAGCGGCTGACCCTGATCGCCTTCGAAGCCATGAACCACTGGGCTGCGGACGGCAGATTCGCACTCCACGTCTTCCACAAGAACAACGAGATGGCCGGCTACTGCTCGGTATTGCATGCGCTGCAACTGGCAGGATCAACCGGCGACTACGGCCGCCAGCTCACCGCCGTCGTCATTGGTTTCGGCGCCACCGCCCGCGGCGCGGTCACGGTCCTGAACGCGCACGGCATCCATGACGTTCAGGTGCTGACCAACCGCGCGGCGGCCGCCGTGGGATCCCCGATCCACTCCGCACGGATCACCCAGTTCGACCACGACGCTGCTGCCCCACATCTCAGCCACGTCATCACCGACGACGGACGGGTGCCACTGGCCCCGTTCCTCGCGGAGCGCGACATCGTGGTCAACTGCACGCTGCAGGACCCCAACAACCCGCTGATCTACCTGGACGAAGCGGATCTGGACGGCTTCCGGCCCGGCAGCCTGATTGTCGATGTGTCCTGCGATGAAGGCATGGGCTTCAGCTGGGCCAAGATGACCAGCTTCGCCGAACCCACGTTCGAGGTCGGCGACCACGTGAGCTACTACGCCGTGGACCATACGCCGTCCTATCTGTGGAATTCAGCGACCTGGGAGATCAGCACGGCTCTGATCCCGTTCCTGCGCACTGTCATGAGCGGTCCCGACCGCTGGGACGCCGATGACACCATCAGCCGGGCCATTGAAATCCGCGACGGCGTCATCGCCAACCCGGCAGTGCTGGCGTTCCAGAACCGCTCGGCAGAGTATCCGCACGTAGCTGCCTGAGACACGCAGCATTCACCACCGCGGAGGAAGGACGACGACGGCGCTCACGTGCCGCGTCGTCCTTCTGTTTGAGGGGTAGTTCGGAACAGCGCAGTCTGCCCCGATGGGGAGTGCTCCCCATTCAGTTCCGCCCCGGCGCGTGGAACAGTGGGTAAGTAACGGTTAACCACGGAGGGGCGGGGACGGGCATGGGCAGCTGGCGGATCAACCCCAGGCGGCTCCACATGGTCCTGGTGGATGTGGCCGCCGACGGCCAGTCGCTGGACAAGGCCGCGGGTGACGCCGCAGCGGCCGGCGAGCAGGCGTCGTCGTTGTTTGGCAGCGCCGCGGACGTAGCCGAAGCGTTCGCCGGGTTCTGGTCGCCGCGGAGCGATGTGGGCCAGCGGATTGCCGGACTGGTCTACGGCAAGTCCCGGGTGGTGGCAGAAGCGGCCGAGCTGTTCATCGACGCCGACGGGCAGATGTCCGCCGCCGCCGCCGACTTCACCGAATCGCTGAACGCCGGCGACGCCCCGGTGCTCGCGGCTCGCGGTTTCGGCCCGGTGCCGCAGCCGTGACCATCAGGCTGGGCAGTGTCCCGGAGCTCGATGTGCCCTGGGACCAGTTGTCGGACGCCGTGGAGGAGATGTCGCAGCGTGCTGCCTCCGCGGGCGGCTACCTGGTGGATGCCGGCGCTGCGTGGTCGGGGCTGAAGGACGCCTACCGGCAGCCGGACACCGAGCTGGAGGTCCACGCCGCGCTGGCCGAGCTGGACGGCCCGATGCAGGAATGGACCGCAGCATTGGCCGCCGCCCGCGATGCCGTGGCCGCCTTCGTCGCCGCGGGCCGGCCGCTGCAGGCGGAGGCGGAAGCACTGGCTGCCGCACGGCCTGCGCTCGCCGCGCAACTGGCCGCACTGGACGGCGACGAAGCTCCGGCCGACAACCACGCGGAGCGTGCCCTCCGCCGGGCGGAAGCCTTCAATGGCCGGGTGGCCTCGCTGCGGGCGGACTGGCAGGCCCTGAGCGCCGAGACCGCTGCGGCGCTCCAGGGCATCAGCGGCGGAACCCTGGACTCGCTGCCGGCCACCCCGCTGCTGGCTGCCTCCGCTACGCTGCCGGCCGCACCGCCGTGGGCCCGCTTCACCAGCGGCCTGAACGAACGATTCGGCCCGCTGACCCCGGAGTCGTACCTGGCCTCGCTGACCGGGCTCACCGACCGGGAGCTGCGCGACTGGGCGGCGGCCAACCCCGAGGGCGCCGCCTTGCTGGCCGCCAACAAGCTGCCGGCCTGGCGGCTGCCCGGTTCCGCGGAGGCAGTGATGGCCCGGGCGATGGCCAACGACGCCGCGCTGACCGAAGCCGGGATCGGCACCATCCGGGACGCCTGGAAGGGGCTGGCGCCGGGCGACCAGGAACGCCTGCTGCTGCTCTACCCCGCGGTGTTCGGCGCGCTGAACGGTGTCCCGTTTGCCAACCGGATCCGCGCCAACACCCTCACCGCCGCCGGCTACCGCGAGACGGTGGCCGGCCTGCAGAAGCAGCTCGGTGCCGAGCCGGAGCTCAACGACTACCTGGTCTCCGGCCAGAACCAGCACCGCGCGGATTACCAGCGGGCCTACCTGCAGTACACCGAGGACCTGGAAACATGGCAGGCCGAGCACAACCGGCTGGCGACGCTGCGCACGGGACTGGACTTCGCCGTCGAACATCAACTGCAGGTGGTGACGCTCAGCCTGGACGGCGACGGCCGGATCGTCACCATGGACGGCGCACTGGGCCCGGGCACCCGGACCATCGCCACCCTGGTTCCGGGCACCGGCGCGGATCTGGGCCAGCTGGAAGCCTACACACGCCGGCTGGACGCGGTGAACGGCGAACCCTCGACGGAAACGGTCTCCTTCTACTGGCAAGGCACCGACCTGCCGGATGAGATCCCCGACAACATCACCACCGCGTTCAACGAAAACGGCGGTCCGCTGCTCGCGGCGTTCGACCATGCGCTGGACCTGGAAACCCGGCCCGATGTCCGCACCACGTACATCGGCTACAGCGCCGGCGGCTCGCTGCTGGGCACCGGCGAGCGCGAAGGCCTCGACTCCACCAACATCGTCTACGTGGCACCCGCCGGCACCGGACACAATGTGGGCAGCCCCGCGGACACGGCCAACCCCGACGCCCACCGCTACTGGCTGCAGACCCGCGACGACCCGATCTCGGCCGCGCAGATTCTGGGCGGCGGCTATCACGGGCCCTCGTTCTGGCGCGGCGGCAGCCCCACCGCCATGGACCCCGTCCGGCTGGAGACCGGGTTCCTTAAGCCCGACGATCCAGGCTCGCTGATGGGCGGGCACACCGACTACTTCCGGCAGGATTCCACCGCCGCCACCAACATCCAGGGCGTCATCGAGGGCACTGAGGTCAGCCCATTCGTCGAGGACCAGATCCACCAGACGTACTCCGCCTATGGCCCGCTGATCATCAGCCCGCTGGAGCAGCGTCCCGAGGACTACGCCTATGGCAATCTTGAGACCGTGACGGTTGAGAGTCTGGAGAAATGACCATGCGGGATTCCTCCCCACCGCACCGGCCGTCCCGTCTGCGCGGCACAGCACGACGGCGGCCGTCCGGCTTCGCCGCCAGCCTCACCACCGCGGCCGCCCTTTCCGCCACGATCCTAGGAGGCTGCGCCATGCCGCAGGACAACCAACCGCTGGAAAGCCAAGCAACCTCGCAGGACTACGGCCGCCAGCTGGAGCAACTGCTGACCCAAGCAATCTCGGAGGCATCCTCCGCCGCCGACTTGAGGGTGAACGTCCTCCGCGAAGAGACCTGCCTGCGCCCCGAGAACGAACAGCCACAGACCCAAACGGCCTGGATCGCCCGCGCCACCGGCGACGTCGCCGACACCGAGCAGGCCAACGCGGCCCTCGACGCCGCCGCCGGCTACCTGACCGCGCAGGGCTGGGAGCAGAAAAACGAAACCACCGCCCAGACCGGCGACGTGCGCAAACTCTACTTCCGCCACGGCGAGCTCGGCGCCACCGCCGCCCACCACACCCTCGGCGGCCCCGGCACCGTGGTGCTCTCCTTCAGCAGCCCCTGCCTTGACCACCCCGACGACCACCGCATGGTCCGCTCCGAACAGGACCCCGAATACGGCAAGAACAGCCGGTACTACGACGACGGCGTGTGAGCAGGTCCGGGGAACGACGACGGCGTCCCTCCCCTTCCGCCGGGAGGGACGCCGTCCCGTATCCAGGGCAAAGGCGCCGCTCGGCCGGAGGCACCGGGAGCCGAGGCGGCTTACTTCAGGAACTTGGACATTCGCCGGTCCGCCAGCAGCTTTCCGCCGGTCTGGCAGGTGGGGCAGTACTGGAGCGAGGAGTCGGCGAAGGACACTTCGCGGACGGTGTCGCCGCAGACGGGGCAGGGCTCGCCGGTGCGGCCGTGCACGTGCATGGCCTTGCGTTTGGAGTCCTTCAGCTCGCTTGCCGGACGGCCGGAAGCCGCGGCTATCGCCGACTCGAGCACCTGGTGCATCGCCCAGTACAGCCGGTCCACGTCCTCGGGGTCCAGCTTTGCGGCGTTGGCGAACGGGGAGAGCTTGGCGGCGTGCAGGATTTCGTCGCTGTAGGCGTTGCCGATGCCGGCGATGGCCGACTGGTCGCGCAGCAGTCCCTTGATCTGACCGCTGTGCGCGGCGAGCATCCGTGCGAAAGCCGGGGCATCGACGTCGAGCGCGTCAGGCCCCAGCCGGGCGATGCCCGGCACGTCGAGCGGATCCTTGACCACGTAGACCGCCAGCGATTTCTTGGTCCCGGCCTCGGTCAGGTCGAAGCCCGGCGTCGCTTCGCCGTCGGCCGCAAACCGCACGCGCAGCGCCATCGCTCCTTTCCCCGGCCGCAGCCGCCCCGGCTTCAGCGCGTCGGACCAGCGGAGCCAACCGGCCTTGGCCAGATGCATCACCAGATGCGCATCGCCGGCGCTGATGGCGATGAACTTGCCGTGGCGGGTCACTGCGGACACGGGGGCGGCTCCCAGGACCTCGAGCGGGAGGTCTGCGGTCTTCAGCACCGAGAAGGACAGCACCTCGACGTCCGCGATCCTCGCCGCCGGCTCCTCCGGCGGAAGCAGCTTCGACCGCAGGAAATCGACCAGTCCCTGTACCTCCGGCATCTCTGGCATGCCCTCACGGTAACGCAAAATGCGGCTACGCAGCCCGGCAATTGCGCGGCCTTTCCCCTTTCACGCCCGACGGCGGCACCCGTCACCGAGGCATGCGTCAAGGGGAAAAGGGGTGATGCTCCTCAACGAAACGCGTGATGTTACCCACTTAATAAGTGTGCTAAACGCGCGAGTTGAGTTATTTCCTGCCGTTGCTAGCGTCGAAGGTTGGCCCCGAGAGGCCGTGACAACAGCGAGACCGCGACCAGCACAACCATCCATGTGAGGTACGAGACCGATATGAGCACGCCGCCCAAGCCCGTAGCGCCCGGGCCCGACACCCGGGACAGCCGGGACGTCAGACCCCCGGCGCCGGACCCCGACCTGCCCGCCGGCGACGTTCCGTCCGAGCCCGAGCAGCGCACCAGGGTCAACAAGACCGTCTTCATCGGCTCAGCCGTCGGCGTGCTGGGCATCGCCCTGTGGGCCATCATTGACCGCGAATCGGCGGACGCCGTCATCGGTTCCGCCGTGACCTGGGTGGGCTCCACCTTCGGCTGGTGGTACTCGCTGATCGTCGTCTCGGTCCTCGTCTTCGTCCTCTTCGTGGCCGTCTCCCGGGTGGGCAAGACCCGGCTGGGGCCGGACCACTCGCGTCCGACGTTCAACCTCTTCACCTGGACGGCGATGCTCTTCGCCGCCGGCATCGGGATCGACCTGATGTTCTTCTCGGTGGCGGAGCCGGTGACCCAGTATCTGGCGCCGCCCACCGGCGACGGCTCCACGGTCGAGGCCGCCCGCCAGGCCGTGGTCTGGACCCTGTTCCACTACGGCATTCTCGGCTGGGGACTCTACGCCCTGATGGGAATGGCGCTGGGCTACTTCGCCTTCCGGCACAACCTGCCGCTGAGCATCCGCTCGGCGCTCTACCCGATCCTCGGCAAGCGGATCCACGGCCCGCTGGGGCACGCCGTCGATATTGCCGCCATGCTGGGCACCATCTTCGGCATTGCCACCAGCCTGGGCATCGGCGTCGCCCAGTTGAACTTTGGCCTGAGCTTCCAGTTCGGCATCCCGGAGAACACGGTGGTCCAGATCGCGCTGATCGCCGTCGCGGTGGTGATGGCGACCATCTCGGTGCTCACCGGGATTGAGAAGGGCATCCGCCGGCTGTCCGAACTCAACGTCATCCTGGCCATCTCCCTGATGGTCTTCGTCCTGATCACCGGATCCACCCGCTTCCTGCTGGACGGGATCGTGACCAACATCGGCGACACGCTCGCCCGCTTCCCGTCGATGGCGCTGGACACCTTCGCCTACGACCGGCCCGACGACTGGCTCAACGGCTGGACGCTGTTCTTCTGGGCCTGGTGGATCGCCTGGGCACCCTTCGTGGGCCTGTTCCTGGCGCGCATCTCGCGGGGACGCACGCTGCGCGAATTCGTGGTCGGCGTGCTGGTGGTGCCGTTCGCGTTCATCCTGCTGTGGATCTCGATCTTCGGCAACAGCGCCCTCGAGATCGTGATGGGCGGCAACGCCGCCTTCGGCGAGGTGGCCATGAGCCAGCCCGAACGCGCCTTCTACGGCCTGCTGGAGCAGTACCCGATGGCCCCGCTCAGCGCCGCCATCGCCACCTTCACCGGCCTGCTGTTCTACGTCACCAGCGCCGATTCGGGTGCCCTGGTGATGAGCAACTTCACCTCCTACCTCAAGGACGCCGACTCCGACGGGCCCAAGTGGCTGCGCGTGTTCTGGTCCGTCGCCACCGGGCTGCTGACCCTGGCCATGCTGCTGGTGGGCGGGGTGCCCACGTTGCAGAGCGCCACCGTGATCATGGGCCTGCCGTTCTCCGTGGTGCTGGTGTTCATCATGCTGGGCCTCTACAAGGCACTGCGTCTGGAGACCGCCCTGGCGGACAGCTACCAGGCCGGCCTGCACGCCGTGCTCAACTCCCGCACCAACGTGCCCGCCGGCGCGGACAGCCGCCGCGGCTGGCGCCAGCGCCTGTCCCGGGCGATGAACTACCCGGGCCGCCGGCAGGCCCAGCGCTTCGTGTCCGAGGTGGCGGTTCCCGCACTGTCCGACGTGCGCGCCGACCTCGCAAGCCGCGGCATGGAGGCCACGATCAAGACCAGTACGGTCGAAGCCTTTGGCATCGATTCCGTGGACTTCTGCGTGGAGCTCGACGGCGAACGCACCTTCAAGTACCAGGTCTTCCCGGTGCAGAACGACGTGCCGTCCTACGCACGTTCCTCCGGCGCCGGCGGGAAGTACTACCGGATCGAGGTGTTCTCGCTGGAGGGCAGCCACGGCTACGACCTGATGGGGTACAGCAAGGACGAAGTCATCGCCGACGTGCTGGACCACTACGAGGTGCATCTGGAGTTCCTGCACCAGCACCGCGCCACCCTGCCGTACACCACCGCCGCCGAAAGCGTCCCGGCCAAGGCGGATTGGGACACCGACTACGACACGGTCGACGAACCCGTCGCCGCACTTCCGAAGGAGACACCATGACCACAACCGCCTCCACCTTGTTCATCAACGGCTCGTGGGAGCCGGCCGCCTCCGGCGCGGTGCGCGAGATCCGCAACCCCGCCGACGGCGAACTGGTCGCCACCGTGTCCGAGGCCGGCCGGGACGACGCCGAACGCGCCATCGCCGCGGCCCGCGCCACCTTCGACTCCGGCGTCTGGGCCGCCGTCCCGGCGCCGGAGCGCGGCGACTTCCTGCTCAAGGTGGCCGCCGGGCTGCGCGAGCGCCGCGAGGAGTTCGCCCGCGCCGAGTCGCTGGACACCGGCAAGCGGCTGGTCGAAAGCCGGATGGACATGGACGACATCGCCGCCTGCTTCGACTACTTCGGCAAGCTCGCCGGACAGCAGGCCGGCCGCGTGGTCGACGCCGGCGACCCCGCCGTCGTCAGCCGCATTGTGCACGAGCCGGTGGGCGTCTGCGGCATGATCACGCCCTGGAACTACCCGCTGCTGCAGGCGGCGTGGAAGATCGCGCCCGCGCTGGCGGCCGGCTGCACGTTCGTGCTCAAGCCTGCCGAGCTCACCCCGTCCACGGCCATCCTGACCATGCAGCTGCTCCAGGATCTGGGCCTGCCGGACGGCGTCGCCAACCTGGTCACCGGTCCCGGTGCGGAAGCGGGCGCACCGCTCTCCGAGCACCCCGACGTCGATCTGGTCTCCTTCACCGGCGGCCTGGCGACCGGCCGGGTGGTCGCGGCGGCCGCGGCCGGAACCGTGAAGAAGGTGGCCCTGGAACTGGGCGGCAAGAACCCCAACGTGGTGTTCGCCGACGCCGACTTCGACGCCGCCGTCGACAATGCGCTGAACGGGGCCTTCGTCCACTCCGGACAGGTCTGCTCCGCCGGCGCGCGGCTGGTGGTCGAGGAATCGATCGCCGAGCGCTTCGTGGACGAGCTGGTCCGCCGCGCCGAAGGCATCCGGCTGGGCGGCCCCTTCGACGAGGCCGCCGAAACCGGGCCGCTGATCTCGGCCGCGCACCGGGAGAAGGTGGACGCCTACGTCCAGCGCGGCGTGCAGGAGGGCGCCCGGCTGCGCTGCGGCGGCTGCCGCGCCGCGAGGGGCGCCGGTTACGACGACGGTTTCTACTACCTGCCCACCGTGCTGGACCGCGTCGAACGCGGCATGTCCGTGGTGGTCGACGAAGCCTTCGGCCCGGTGGTGACGGTGGAAACCTTCCGCACCGAGGACGAGGCCGTGGCCACCGCCAACGACACGGTCTACGGCCTGGCCGGAGCGGTCTGGACGCAGGACGCCGGCAAGGCGCAGCGGGTGGCCGGCCGGCTGCGGCACGGCACCGTCTGGATCAACGACTTCCATCCCTACCTCCCGCAGGCCGAATGGGGCGGCTTCGGCCAGTCCGGCGTCGGCCGCGAGCTCGGCCCCACGGGCCTGGCCGAGTACCAGGAGGCCAAGCACATCTACCAGAACACCAGCCCACAGGTGACCGGCTGGTTCGCTGACCGCGTCAAGGAGAACTGAATGCACACCGACAACATCGAGAACCTGACCGACCGGGAGTTTGACTACATCGTGGTGGGCGGCGGTTCCGCCGGGGCCGCCGTCGCAGCCCGGCTGAGCGAAGACCCCGCCGTCTCCGTGGCGCTGGTGGAGGCCGGCCCGGACGACCGCGGCGTGCCCGAGGTGCTGCAGCTGGACCGCTGGATGGAGCTCTTGGAGTCCGGCTACGACTGGGACTACCCGATCGAGCCGCAGGAGAACGGCAACTCCTTCATGCGCCACTCCCGCGCCAAGGTGATGGGCGGCTGCTCCAGCCACAACTCCTGCATCGCCTTCTGGGCCCCGCGCGAGGACCTGGACGAGTGGGAGTCCAAGCACGGCGCCACCGGCTGGAACGCCGAGAGCGCCTGGCCGCTGTACCAGCGGCTGGAGACCAACGAGGACGCCGGCCCCGACGCCCCGCACCACGGCGACGCCGGCCCCGTGCACGTGATGAACGTTCCCCCGGTGGACCCCACCGGCGTCGCGCTGCTGGACGCCTGCGAGCAGGTGGGCATTCCGCGGGTGCGCTTCAACGACGGCAGCACCGTGGTCAACGGCGCCAACTTCTTCCAGATCAACCGGCGCGCGGACGGCACGCGTTCCTCCAGTTCCGTCTCCTACATCCACCCGATCATCGAGCGGGAAAACTTCACCCTGCTGACCGGGCTGCGCGCCCGCCGGCTGGTGTTCGACGCGGACAAGCGCTGCACCGGCGTCGAGATCGTGGACAACGCCTTCGGCCGCACGCACACGCTGTCCGCCCGGCGGGAGGTGGTGCTCTCCACCGGCGCCATCGACTCGCCGAAACTGCTGATGCTCTCCGGCATCGGCCCCGCCGCGCACCTCGCCGAGCACGGAATCGACGTGCTGGTGGACTCCCCCGGCGTCGGCGAACACCTGCAGGACCACCCCGAGGGCCTGGTCCAGTTCGAGGCGAAGCAGCCGATGGTGACCGAATCCACCCAGTGGTGGGAGATCGGCATCTTCACGCCCACCGAGGAGGGCCTGGACCGCCCGGACCTGATGATGCACTACGGCTCCGTGCCGTTCGACATGAACACGCTGCGGCACGGCTACCCCACCACCGAGAACGGCTTCAGCCTCACGCCGAACGTCACGCACGCCCGCTCCCGCGGCACCGTCCGGCTGCGCAGCCGCGACTTCCGCGACAAGCCAATGGTGGATCCGCGGTACTTCACCGACCCCGAGGGCCACGACATGCGCGTGATGGTGGCCGGCATCCGCAAGGCCCGCGAAATCGCCGCCCAGCCGGCCATGGCCGAGTGGGCCGGCCGCGAGCTGTCCCCGGGCATCGAGGCGCAGACCGACGAGGAACTGCAGGACTACATCCGCAAGACGCACAACACCGTCTACCACCCGGTCGGCACCGTCCGGATGGGCCCGGTGGAGGACGCCATGTCGCCGCTGGACCCCGAGCTGCGGGTCAAGGGCGTCACCGGACTGCGCGTTGCCGATGCCTCGGTCATGCCCGAGCACGTGACGGTCAACCCGAACCTCACCGTGATGATGATCGGCGAGCGCTGCGCCGACCTCATCCGCGGCGGCCAGGCCAGCGAAGCAACCGCGGCGGCGGCAGGCTCGGTGCGCGGCTAGCTTCTGCCGGCCGGAAGGCGGGGCGTCGTCGGATGACGATTCCCCGCCTTTTGTGCCTTCTGCGGGCAGTACGACGGCGGCGCCCGGGACCCGCTGTCGGCCAGCTTTTGTCGACAAGTGCCTGGCCTTCGGCGAGTCGGGCCAGCGCGGCAAATCCACCTCCCGGAACCCCTACCGCCGGGGCCCTGAGGCTTCTAGGCTTTTCTATACTGCTCCGTCTGTTGGGAAGGAGGGGTGCGGGAACCGCCGGCGTCGGGGTATGCGTGCCCGACGCCCCGCCGGAGGGATTTCACCCGGATCCGCCGGACGGTTTCCGCACAACGGATCATGTGGCCCTTTGGACGCAACCGGCCTGTAGAGGTCGAGTTCGATGAACTGATGGAGACGGCCCGCCACCCAAAGAAGAAGGGCCGGCGCCGTCGACTCGACTTGTGGCTGGTGAGCGTGGCGGTGGCGGCCGTCTGCGCGGGCGCACTCGTGGCACCGGCGGCGGTAGGGGTCTCCGTCGTCGGAAACTCCGCCCTCGACATGTGGCAAACCCTGCCTACCAGCCTGCCGGTGAATGCCCCGCTGGCGCAGCACACAGTCCTGTTGGACAAGGACGGCAAGGAATTCGCCAGGTTCTACAGCGAGAACCGGGTTGACGTTGAGCTGAACCAGGTGTCGGAGGCCTTCAAGAAGACCTTGGTCAGCACCGAGGACGCCCGCTTCTACGAGCACGGCGGGGTGGACCCGCTCGGCATCATCCGGGCACTGTTCCACAACATCACCAGCAGCGACGTCCAGGGCGCTTCCACCCTCACCCAGCAACTGGTCCAGAACATTCTGATCAACCACGCACGGAACCAAGCCGAGGACGAGGTCGCCGTCGGCGACACCTACAACGCCAAAATCCGGGAAATGAAGTATGCCATCGCCTTGGAGAAGCAGCTGCCCAAGGATGAGATTCTGCGGCGCTACATGAACGCCGTCTACTTCGGCAACCGCACCTACGGGGTGGAGGCGGCGGCCCGCTTCTACTTCAGCACGGCGGCGGCGAACCTCGACTACGCGCAGTCCGCGCTGCTGGTGGGCCTGCTCAAGGGGCCGACCGCTTTCGACCCATTCACCCACCCCGACACCGCCACTCAACGGCGCAACACCGTCCTGGATGTGCTGCAAAGGCAGGGGGTCTTGCCGGCCGGCAAGGCGCAGGCCGCCCGCGAGGCCCCGCTGGGCGTGAAGCGCGGCAGCGAGCCGTCCGGCTGCGGCGGCTCCAAATATCCGTTCTACTGCGAGGCGGTCCGGGAGGAAATCCTGTCCAACCCGGCCTTCGGCAAAACCGCGAAAATCCGGGAGCAGCGCTTCAACCAGGGCGGCCTGACCTTGACCACCGCCTTGGACCGGAAGGCCGCGGACGCCGCGCAAAAAGCCGTCGAGGGTGCGCTGGGCAACGGCAACCGCGCGGCCCTGGGCACCGCCGTCGTGCAGCCGGGCACCGGCCATGTGGCCGCCATCGCGCAGAACCGTATCTGGGGCAAAGGCACGGGAAAGACCCAGGTTGTCTACGTCCGCAATGCCTTCCAGGTGGGGTCGGCCATGAAGCCGATCGTGCTCGCCACCGCGCTCACGCAGGGCATTCATACCTCCACAACGTTCCGCGCCGACGGTCCCTATCGTTCACCGAAACTGGACAATCCGCCTGGCGGCTATATCAACTATGACAACGTCAACTACGGAGTCATCAACGCCAAGGAAGCCATCCGCGCCTCGGTGAATATCTACTTCATCAAACTCGTGGAACGTGTGGGTGTCATCAACGCGGCCAAAATGGCCAACCAGCTGGGCATCACGTCCATCTACCCGGACAAGCTGACCGGCCGGGAAGGATCGCTCGCCCTCGGCGCCTACGAAGTCACGCCGCTGCAAATGGCCAGCGCCTACGCCGCGTTCATGAGCAAGGGAACGGTGTGCAAACCGGTCTTGGTCATCAAGGCAGTCCAAAACGAGCCGAAGAAGGAGCTGCCCGTTCCGGACCCCGATTGCCACCGCGCCCTCAAGCCCGCGGTCGCGGACACCGTCGGCGCTGTGCTCAAGGAACCCTTCAACCCCAGAGGAACCCTGGGACCGCGCATCGAGCTCAACGGCAACCGGGAGGCCGGAGCCAAGACCGGAACCACCAACAACTTCGCCGCCAACTGGATTGTCGGCGGAACGCCGCAACTCATGGCCGCCGTGTGGCTTGGCGACCCCCGCGGCGGGGCCCAGTACCCGCTCACCAAACTGAGCGCCTACGGCAAGACCTACCGAGACCTGACCGGTTCCGAAGTTGCCGCCCCTGTCTGGAAGGAAACCATGGACGGCGCGCTCCAGGGGGAGAAGAAAGTTCCGTTGCCTACAGCCGACCCCACGCTGACCAAATAGACGCCGTCACCTTCCGCGCCCCAGCCTTCGCCAGCAAAGGTGCGCCGTTTAGCCGATCCACCGCATAGTGTGGTGTTGCTTGCTAACCACCTGAACTGGAGGACCGACCACCGATGGCTTCTGGCGAACTCGACTACTCGTCCGGGGTCCCGCTGTACCGGCAGATCAAGGAGATCCTGCGCCGGGAGATCGCAGGCGGAGTGGCAGATCCGCAGAAGCCGATGACGGAGGCGCAACTGCTCGACCGGTTCGAGGTCAGCCGCGCGCCCATCCGGCAGGCGCTCATGGAGCTGACCAGCGACGGATACGTCTACCGCAAACAGGGCAAAGGCACCTTCCCGGCCAGAGGACTGCGGGTACACCGGCCGGCCGATGTCCAGTCCGGACGTTTTTATCAGTTCCTGGTCGAGAGCGGGATGCACCCGTCGTCGAAAGTCTCCGCTCCCGAATGGGTGGAACCGCCCGCCGAAGTCGGCCAGTTGCTGGGCACGGAAGGGCACGAGCGGCTGCTGCATTTCACCCGGTTGATTTCGGTGGAGGGGGCCCCGCTGGCCGAGGCGAACGTGTACATCCGCGCGCCGCGCGACTTCAACCCCACGGTGCAGGAACTGGAAGACAGCGGCTCGGCCTTCGAACTGCTGGAGCAGGGCTACGGCATCACGCTGGGCCGGTCGGAACATGAGGCCTGGGCGACGGCCGCCACCGCGGATCACGCCGCCACGTTGGGCGTCAGCGTGGGGAGCCCGCTGCTGGTCATCGACACCATCTTCCGCACCGCCGGCGGCCGTCCCATCGGCTGGCGTTCGGCCCTGCACCACGCCGAAAACTTCAAATACCGCTTTACCCAGTAGCTCTGCCGGTCCCCCGCGGCGGCCACTCTCCTCCCCAGAACAATCGGTCGGTAATGGCATTGACTTTCACCTGACATCGTGTAAACCTAGTTTACAGGTAATCGGAGTCACATCCACGGGCCGCCGGCATCCAACCGCTTGTGCTTGCTTCCTTCGCTTACCGACGCCTGCACCGAGTTCGGCGAGGAATCCATCCTTCAGGTCGCGGTGCATGATCCTTCCCTACGCGTGGCGCCCCGGGCGTGACGCAGAACGAAAGGTTGTGCCGATGACGGATACAACGACTTCCCCCACCGAAACCGTCAACACGGTCCTTGGACCCGTTCCCGCTCACGAGCTGGGCGTGGTCGCGGTCCACGAAGCACTGCTCTCCGTCCTCCCGGGCGCGCAGTACGCCCCGGACATCTCGATGGACCGCGCCGAGATCTTCGAGGCACTGGCCGCGAAACTCAGCGACTTCCGCGACAAGGGCGGCAAGACCATCGTGGACAGCACGGGCATGTTCCACGGCCGTGACCTCAAGCTCTACGAGGCGCTGTCACGCTCCACCGGCGTGCACATCATCGCCTCCACCGGCCTGGGCCCGGAGGAAGAACTGGGCGGCTACTTCCTGACGCCGCAGACCAACCCGCCCACGCCGTGGCCGGCCGAAAAGTTCGAGGACCTGTTCGGCAAGGAGGTCACCGAAGGCATGGTGGTCCCCCGCGTTGAGCGCCGCGCCGCCGCCGGGATCGTCACCACCACCGCCGACCGCGCCGGCATGACGCCGACCGAGGAAAGCCTGTTCCGCGGCTCGGCCCGCGCCGCCAAGAACACCGGCGTGCCGGTCTCCATCCGCTTCGGCGCCGACGTGCTGCACGACCTGGACGTGGTCCTCGACGAGCAGATCGGCGCCGACCGCGTGCTCGTCGGGGATATCGACCGCAAGGACGCCGCCAAGTTCGCCCTTGACGTCGCCGGCCGCGGAGCCTTCGTCGGGATCGACCACGTGGGCCTGGACGACGACGGGGACTACCTCACCGACCGCGAGCGCGCCGATCTGGTGCTTGAGCTCGTCAAGGCCGGCCACGCGGACAAGATCATCCTCTCGGGCAACTCGATCGGCGTCGCCAAGGGCCTGCCGGAGTACAACCTGCCGTACAGCCACGTGCTGGCCACCTTCGTGCCGTTCCTCAAGGACCAAGGCCTGAGCGACGACGACGCGCAGCGCATCCTGGTGGACAACCCGCGCCGCCTGCTGACGGTGCGCTGACCGCCCCAGACGCGCACCGCCGTCGTCCATCAACAAAGCTTTTCTAATCACGAGGTGAGGGTCTTGACCAAAGTAAACACCGTGCTGGGAGCCATCCCGGCTGAAGAACTGGAAATCGTGGCGGTCCACGAACACATCGGCTACGGCATGCCCGGCTCCGAACTGGACACCAAGTGGTGGAAGTCGCCGGAGCAGGCCTACGAGGAAACCGTGCCGAAGCTGCGGAAGTTCCGCGAGTACGGCGGCGGCACGTTTCGTGGACGCCACCGGCATCTGCAACGGCCGCGACATCGACTACTACCGGTCGCTGTCCAAGAAGACCGGCGTCCACATTGTGGCCTGCACCGGCTTCGTGGGCGGCGACACCGCCCTGCCGCACTTCTCGCGGGCATCGGTGGACTACCTGGCGAAGGTGTTCATCCACGAGATCACCGTGGGCATCGGCGACACCGGCGCCAAGGCCGGCGTGATCAAGGTCGGCGTCAGCCGCGGCGGCAAGATGACCGAACTGGACAAGCGGATCTACCGCGCCGCGGCCCGCGCCGCCGTCATCACCGGGGTGCCGATCCTGACCCACCTGGCGATCGACCCCGAGCCGGCCGTGAACATCTTCAACGAAGAGGGCCTGCCGCTGGACCGGGTGCTCTTCGGCCACGCCGACGACGGCCTGAACGCGCCGATCACCCCGCACGACTGGATCTACGAGCAGGGCGGCCGCATCGGCTTCGACACCTTCGGCTACGACCTGGAACTGCCGGACCCGCCGTTCTGGGGCCGCAAGCGCGCCGAGCGGATGGAGCACTTCGTCAACCTGGTGAACAAGGGCTACGCGGACAAGCTGCTGGTCTCGGCCGACGCCAACTGCAGTCCGCTGGGCTGGCCTGGCGTGAAGGGCCACACCATCAACTACATCTTCGAGGACATGCTGCCCGACATGCGCGCCGCCGGCATCGACGACGCCACCATCAAGCTCCTGCTGGAAGACAACCCGGCCGACTTCCTGTCCATCAAGGCCTAAACCGCCACCATTCATCCGGACCCCGCCGCGCCAGAGACGACGACGGCGGGGCCCACCATCCATCTCACCCCCGAGGTCGCCCCCGTGGCGTCCAGTGAAGGAACACAGAATCATGAAGACTTCCGACATCCAGAACCTGAAGGTTGCCGTCGTCGGTGGCGGCTACGCCGGCGCTTCCGCCGCCCTGGCCCTGCTCCAGCTCGGCGCCGACGTGCATGTCTACGAGCAGGCCCCCGAGCTGGGCGAAGTGGGAGCCGGCATCGGCCTGCGCCCGCCGACCGTCGAGGTGCTGCGCAAGTGGGGCGTGTTCGAGGAGTTCGCCAAGGTCTCCGCCCCGTCCGAGGCCATCGAGGTCTACCAGGCCAACGGCGAGCTGATCGCCCGCGACCCGTGGCCGGGCATCAACGAGTACGCCCAGACCAACCACTGCCGGATGGTGCACCGCGGCGACGTGATCGAGACCCTGCTGCGCCTGCTGCCCGCCGAGCGCGTGCACATCGGCCACAAGATGATCACCGTCACCGACAACGGCGACTCCGCCACCGTGAAGTTCGAGAACGGCGTCGAGGTCACCGCCGACCTGGTCCTGGGTGCCGACGGCATCCGCTCCAGCGTCCGCAACCAGATCTTCGGCGAGGTCCAGCCGGTGTTCTCCCACACCATCGCCATGCGCGCCGTGATCTCCGCCGACGACGCCTACGGCCTGGTGGAGAACGACAACTTCCGCGTCTACGTGGGCCTGAACGGCACCACCGTGTACTTCCTGCCGCTGCGCCACCGCAACCAGGTGTCCTTCGACATCACCGCCCCGAGCGAGGACACCGCCTGGGCGCCGGAGGTCACGCACGAGTACATCGGCCGGCTGCTGGAGGGCTTCGACGAGCGGCTGCAGAAGATCGGCCAGGAGCTGGACATCGCCTCGATGACCAACCGCGGCGTCTACGACATCGAGAAGCAGCCGAACTGGCACACCAACAGCGTTGCGCTGGTGGGCGACGCCGCGCACGCCATGCTGCATCACCAGGGCCAGGGCGCCAACTCCGCCATGCAGGACGCCGCCTGGCTGGCCGACGCCATCAAGGACGGCGCCGACCTGCAGGACGCGCTGCGCACCTACCAGGCCAAGCGCAAGCCCATCACCGACGTGCTGCAGGACATCTCCCGCAAGCCGTTCGACATCGGCGACTCCTTCCCGGAGACCACCTCCTTCGAGAAGGGAGCTGGTGTCGAGTGACCATCCACCCCGAGATCGGCAAGCTCCTCGCCACGCTGCCGCCGTTCGACCACAGCGTGCGGCCGGACCCCGCGGGCAAGCGCGCCGGCGACCTGCAGTTCGTCGCCCCGCTGGAGGACCGGCTGCCGCTGCACGCGGTCGAGGACACCGTGGCGGCCACCGCGGCGGGCGACGTCCCGGTGCGGATCTACACCCCGGCCGAGGCGGAGTCCTACGGCCTGCTGGTCTACTTCCACGGCGGCGCGTTCTTCTCCGGCAGCCTGGAGACGCACGACCACGTGGCGCGTGCGCTGGCCAAGGAGAGCGGCTACAAAGTCGTCTCCGTCGGCTTCCAGCTGGCACCGGAGGCGCCCTTCCCCACCAGCCTGCAGGAGTGCTACGGCGTGGTCCGCTGGGCCGCCGAGCAGGGCGAAAGCCTGGGCTGGGACGGCAAGAGCCTGGCCGTGGCCGGCGACAGTTCCGGGGCCAACTTCGTGGCGGCGGTGACGGCGATGGCGCATGACGAGGGCTTCGACCGGATCACGCACCAGGTCCTGTACTACCCGTCCGTGGACCTGGACTTCGACGAGGACCGCTACGCCTCGCTGCGCGAGAACGCCACCGGCTACGGCCTGGAGACCCCGGCGCTCAAGCCGTGGAACTCGTTCTACCTGGAGAGCGGCGCGGATCCGGCCGATCCGCTGGTCTCGCCGATCAAGCGCGAGGACCTCTCCGGCCTGCCGAAGGCCCTGGTCATCACCGCCGAGTACGACCCGCTGCGCGACGAGGGCGAACTCTACGGCCAGCGCCTGAAGGACGCCGGCGTGGACACCACGGTGAGCCGCTACGCCGGGGCCAACCACGGCTTCGTCCAGAACTTCTTCTGGATCCCGGAGTTCTACCGGGCCTTCCAGGAGACGGCGGAGTTCCTGAACCAGGGCTGAGCCCGCTTCGGGGCCCCTCCGGCCTCAGGAAACGGCGGCACGAGTCTTTTTTGACCGTGCCGCCGTTTTGTGTCCGGAGGTTTCATCTACCCATGCCCGCTCCCGGGCCTTCACCAGAAACCATTTCAATGCCAACAATCAACATCAGGGACTTCATCAGCGAGTCCGGTTTCAGCCGCTTCCACGCCGGCATGTTGTTCTGGGCTTGCTTCATCATCACCTTCGACATGTACGACCTCGTGGTCTACGGATCGGTCCTGCCGGTCCTCATGCAGGAATGGTCGATGGGTCCCGTGGAGGCTGGAGCCATCGGCAGCTACGGGCTGGTCGGCATGATGGTCGGCGCCATCCTGTTCGGGATCCTGGCCGACAAGTTCGGCCGGAAGCGGATGCTCACCATCAGCATCGTCCTCTTCAGCGTTGCGACGGCCCTCTGCGCCGTCGCCCCCGGACCGGCCGTCTTCTCGGTCCTCCGCGCCCTGGGCGGCCTGGGTATCGGCGGCATCCTGCCCAGCGTCATCGCCATGCTGACCGACTACGCGCCGAAGAACCGGGCCAACACCTTGGTGGCCGTGGTGATGTGCTTCTTCTCGGTCGGCGGCATCCTGGCCGCTTTCGTCGCCATGGTCCTGCTGCCCGCGTTCGGCTGGCAGAGCGTCTATGTGGTGGCAGTGGTGCCGCTGCTGTTCCTGCCGGTCATGGTCAAATACTTCGTGGACTCCCCGGAGTCGCTGCTGGAGCAGAAGCGGTTCGACGCCCTTCGGTCGGCGCTGGCCAAGGTCAACGGCCAGGCGCAGATCCCCGCGGACGCCCGGTTCGCTGTCGTCCAGGACAAGGAAGAGGGCAGCCCAGTGGGCGCGCTCTTCAAGAACCGCCGCGCGCTCGGCACGCTGATGATCTGGGTGGCCTTCTTCATGTGCCTGCTGATGATCAATGGCCTGACCATCTGGCTGCCCAAGCTGATGGTGGAAGTTGGCTACCCGCTGGGCTCCAGCCTGACCTTCATGATTGTGCTCAACGTCGGTGCCATCGTCGGCACGCTGGTGCTGGGCAAGCTCTCGGACAAGTGGGGCGTGAAGCGGGTGCTGGTTCCCATGTTCGTGGTCTCTGCGGTCTCGCTGACACTGCTGGGATTCGGCAACAACATGGCGATTCTGCTGGTGCTGGTGGCCATTACCGGCGCCACCACCATGGGAGCGCAGAACATCTCCTACGCTTTCGTATCCCAGTACTACCCGTCGTTCATGCGCTCCACGGCCATCGGCCTGGCCTCGGGCGTCGGCCGGATGGGCGCCATCGTCGGCCCGACGTTCGGCGGCATCCTGCTCACGCTCAGCCTCCCGGTCCAGATGAACTTCCTGTTCTTCGCCATCCCGGGCGTCATTGCGGCGCTGGCGTTCCTTTTCGTGCCGCTGGCAGCCAAGAAGCGACTGGACGCGGGCCGCTCCGAAGGTGCGCCGGAGGAAGCCCAGGCCTCCGCCTCCTGAGCAGACGAAGTACGACGGCGGTGCCCGCCGTTTCGGGCCCCGCACCAAGGCGGGGCGCACCCCGCGATAAACTGTTCCCCAGAAGTTGGACTGAAAAATTCAGTTCCGACAACTGGGGAGCAGTTTATGTGCGCAAGTAGTTCGCTGCTAGGCGACCGCAAACGGGTCTAAGGAAATCATAAAGATGGCCCTGTGCCTCGAGCTCAGATGACGTCGACGTAGACCACCTCGATGGCGTTGTTGCCATAGCCTAGCCGGTTCCACGGCGGGACTTCGGGCTGGACGTTTCCAGCGGCGTCTGTGGCCCGGACGCGCACGGTGTGGCGTCCGATGTCGTTCGCCTCCCAGTCGAACGACCAGTCCTGCCAATGGTATGGACCTGACGGCGGCTCCAGGCTGGCTGCATGCCACTCTCCTGCGCCGGTGAGGCTGACGTCGACGCGTGTCACAGGCCCCGTACCAGACCAGGCTTTGCCACGCACCGTATACGTGCCAGCGGCGATGGTCGATCCGGCGGCCGGAGCAGTCATGCGCGCACGTACGCGCATGATGTCGACGGGCTCCGGGGAACGGTCTGCCCACTCGTACATGTAGTGCCCGGTCTGGAACTCGCCGACATACGTCTCGGTCAGAACGTCGATTCGTTTGAGCCACTTCACGGAGGCAACGGCATACCAACGCGGCACGATGAGCCGGAAGGGCGACCCATGGTCCTGGCCAAGCGGCTCGCCGTTCATCTCGTATGCAATGAGTATCTCTGCGGCCGGATCGGCGGCGTAGACCAAGGGCAGCGCGCGGACGAAACTCAGGTCGTCCTTGCTGGTGTCGGCGAGCACCGGGGTGAGGTGGTAGGCGCCGTGATCGGCGCCCTCGAAGCGCACGTCAACGCCGTTGGCGGCCGGACGAGCTTGTGCCAGCACTTCGTGCAGGTAGGCGCCCTTCCAGCGGGCGGTCGATACGGCGTAGTCACCCCACGGCTCACCGGTGGGGAGCGGACGCATTTCCAGCCGCCCGTTCCCGGCGCATTCGAGCGTGACCGTCCGTTCGTGCACCGGCATGGCCCGTAGCTCGTCGAGCGTCAGTGTCAGAGGTTGGCCCACCGCGCCGCCGATCTCGAGCGTTCCGTTGTGGGCCGGCAGCGGGAAGTTGCTACGGACGTAGTGGAGTTCGGTGGGGGTGATCTGACTGGCCAGAGCCGCGGGCGGCGCTTCGGCGTTGTACGGAGCCGGGTTGATCATCTGCAGCGCGGCACGCGCGGCGCGGAGATCGTCGGACACGTCCATAGCTAGTCCTCCTCGTGGGTCCTGATCAGTAGTCTGCGTCCCGAAAGATCGGGTCGCGATCTTCGTTGAAGGCACCGATGCCTTCGATGCGGTCTGGATGGACAGCCGAGCGCCAGTGCGCTTCCATCATGATCGCGATCGCCTGCTCCATGGGCTGCCCCTCTCCGAGTTGCACTGCCCGTTTAACGGCTTGGACCGCCGTCGGCGAGTTGCTCGCGATCGACTGCGCAATCCGCTCCGCCGCGTCTGCCAACTCGTGCTGGCCATGGATCTCATTGACCATGCCAAGGCGGTGCGCTTCGGCCGCCGTGATCGGATCCCCTGTCATGAGCATCTGCATGGCCATTCCGCGTCCGAGTAGGCGCGGCAGGAACACCGGTGAGCCGCCGCCCGCAGAGAGGCCGAGCATCGCCTCAGGCTGCCCGAACGTGGCATTCTCGGAGGCGATGATGAAGTCGCAGCTCTGGGCGAGCTCACACCCGCCCCCGTAGGCGATCCCGTTCACGGCGGCGAAGAGGGGCTTGCGCAGTTGCCTCACGGTGTAAAGCGTGCGATCGAAGGCCTGGCGCTGGCGCAGCCAATCCTCTTTGGTCATTTTGTTGCGCTGCCGCAGGTCGCTGCCGACGGAGAAGGCCCGTCCGCCGGCGCCCGTGAGTACGACGACCCGCACGGCGGTGCGGACGGCGACCGTTTCCACGATCTCGGTCAGGCGAGCGCCCATCTCGGTCGTGATCGCGTTGTCGGCGTGCGGTCGGTTGAGCGTGATCACCGCAATCTGGTCGTCGTTGCTGTAGTCGATCAGGACGGGGGACTCTGGTTCCTCGGCATCGGCGGAGGGCCGGGCGAAATCGAGTTTCTTCCAGCGGTCGGTGCCCGCGGAGGTCGGGGTCATGTGGTGCTCTCCTTGGTCGGGACGGGTCACGGTAGCTCCGCCAGCCAGCGCATCGCCGACAGGCTCGGGGCGAAGCAGTACTCGCCCCCGCGCATGATCACGAACGGTGGAAGGTCCTGCAGCCTGCGCCGGATCGGCCGCTGGGGAATCGTGAAGCTGTTCGTGCCATCGCCCGAGCCGACGAGAGGGTCCGCTTCACTTGGGGCGCCGATAAAGATCCCGTCATTGAGCCATTGGGTCTTGACGAACTCGAACTGGCGCCTGATGTGCGCGCCGACGCATACGAAGATGATGCCGCGGTCAGCGCCGTCGTCCTCCAGCACGCCTTCGGGAAGCGGCGGCCCGTAGCTCGTGCTGCGCCGGATCATGCGGTGCAGGCGGACGTCAACGCTGCCGTCACCGTCAAGCGCGTCGCGCGGGTTCGCGCGTCGGGCGTGGGCGCCCACGGGGCACTTGAATCCGCGGGGATCGTCACCGTAAAGGAAGTCATTGTTCCGCCGGGGGTCGCTGCCGAGTTCCTCGTCGTCCCGATCCGGGGAGAGCGAGAGAGGGGCTCCGCCTTGCCACCGCCCGACCATCTTCGCGCCAAGCAGTGACTCCTCCTCGCGGTTCGCGGCCTTCGCGCGGAGGTATTGCCGGTATGCAGCCACCTTCGTGTGCAACTTCCGGAAGAGGACGTAGGTGCCGTTTCGGCCCAGAACGTCCGGGTCCGGCATCGGCGGCAACTCGCCCGTCTCGTCCGGGTAGCCGAGGATGATCTCGCCCGCCTTGAGCGGCCGTTCGTGGGGGTTCGATGGCCGCCTGCCGCTGCCCTCGACCCCGGGCTGGCCGATACCGTCCTTGAAGCCGAACGAGGTGCGCCCGGTGGGGAGCTGGTAGCAGTCCTGACGCCAGACGACCGTGACGCCGTCCAGCTCCTGATGGGCGCGGCGGGCCTTTTCGACGACGGACTCGAGGCGAGCGAGGTCGGGCGCGAGCACCGCTATGGCGACGTGGACGTCAGCCGTGCCGAGCGGCTCCTCCCAATGCTCCGGGCTACTCTCGCCGACGTCTCCAAGGTGCGGCGCGCGCGCAGCCATCCCTTCGCGGAACTCAGGCGCGAAGCTGTCTAGCGAGGCCTGCGGTACCCCGAGCGCTTTGAGTCCGTGATACGTGAACGCGACGGTCATCCACGCGCCGTGCGCGGGATCGGACGATGGCCTCCCCGTGTCGACGAGCGCCAGCAGCCGCCGGACCAGTTCACGCCCGGCGGTGCGGTCATCTATACGCAGCAGCAGGTAAGCGCCGACGTATGGCGAGGGGCGCTCGTGCAGTGCCCCGCTCTGAATGTCGTCAAGCTCGAGGGTGACGCCGTCGTCGGTGGCAGTCATGGTCAGTGGTGTTCCGGCTTCTCGGGCGGGTTGGGGTTGGGAGGCGAGAGATAGGGGAAATTGCGCGAGGCCGGCCGCGACGACCCGTCAACTCCATCGCGGATGACCGGTCCGTTGCCGGCGTTAATCAGCGTTGTGAAGAATGTATCCATCACGTCGTCGTTGATCGCCCGCCCTCCACAGGTCTTGTGGGCCCGACCTTGGCGGGCGGCGAGTTCGATCTCGAGGAACGAACCCGTCTCCTGATAGGGCTTGGTGACGTCGACGACCAGGAAGTCGGCAAGCACGAGCTCGGTCAGGGGATGGCCGTTGCCTTGGGTCGGCCAGTCGGTCTTCCCGTCTAGGCCGTCCCAGAAGGCGAGGTTGGCGTTAAGCCGTGCCCGGTAGGCTCCTTCGTAGCCGTGCTGGATATGGAACGCGTCCTCCATGTTGTACAGGTCGCGGATCTCGAGGTCTTGATTGACCGGATCGAACTGCTTGGGCCCGAGCATCAGGTTTTTCACCTCGGGTCGCCCGACGCGTTCGATACGCACGTTCAATGCGCCACGAGTCAGCGTCTCGGCGACGACTCCAACCAGTGTGGGCTCCCCCAGCAGCGCAGTGTCGATCTCGACGACGAGTCCGAGGACGTTCTTGCCGTCCATGTAGATCGCCCCGGGCTCCGCGAAGGCAAGTTGGCCTGTCGCGACCGTCTTCAGCGCTGCGGGGGCGTCCAGAATGAACGGATCCCAGCGCGCACCGGCGAAGACCCGCACGCCGTGTCCGGATCCGCCATCCTCGTCGTTGACGCGGAACAAGACGGACTCGCCCGAGGGCGTGGTGCAAGTCCCCTCCTGCTTGAAGTTCTGCGCGTCCGCGCCGGTCGGCGGGGAGAACACGCAGTCGAAGACGAACTCTCGGGCGCCCTCTTCGGGGCCGGCAGAGAACGGTGCCTGATCGCCGGGCGCATTGGCCGTGAGCGGTCGCAGCCGGAACCGGTAGATGAGGCCCTCCGAGAACGCATTCGAGACCTTGGCGAACGGCAGGGTGTTCATCACGAGGACGAGATGACCCGCCCGCTCCGGGCCCGGAAATGCATAGACATCCGTGATGTCGGCGATTGCGTTGGCCAGCGCCCGCGGGCCCGAGATGTGATCCGACATGGGCGTCAGTCCCCGGCCTCGTCGAGCAGCGGTTCCAGGGCGGGGTGCTGAAGTGCTGCCGCGGCGTCGGGGTGGTCGAGCACGCGCTGGAAGGCCGCGTTCACGCGCTGCGCCTTGCGGATCTCCTTCACGGTGCCGGCGTAGTTGCGGGCATAAGCAGCCGCACTCTGTTGCGCGCCGAGGATGAATGCCTTCTCGGCTGCGAGGTCAGGCAGGCCCGCATAGCCTTCAGTGTGCCGGAAGATGACATCGAACAGCGCAAGTGTCGGTCCCGAGTTGAAGAAATCCTCCATATAGGCGTCCCACGGGCCGTCGAAACTTGTGATGAACGCGAGCCGCGTGTCGTCGTCAAAGAGCACAAACCGCGCCTCGTGGATCGTCTTGATGGCCATGCCGTAGTCACCTGGCCGGTAGCCTGGGGTCTGCTGCAAGTCGTTCAGAGCGGCCCGCAGCGATTCGCTCTTGCCGGGCTTGACCCGGAAGAACAAGCTGAACTCACTCGTCGAGCCGACACTGACGCCCGGACCGGACGATTGTTCTGCGAATAAGGCCATGCGATGCTCCTTCGCCGATATTGCCTGAGCATGGCACGGCTTCGGGGGCTAGCCCCTCACCCAAATGAGGTGATCTTGCATCCGTCGGCCGGTCAGACCGGATCCGGCGGCCTTCCCGGGCTTTTCAGCACCAAGGCGACGGCGGCCATGGCTGGGGACGTGGCGGCGTCCGGGCAGCCAGTCCGGGAACTACGACCCCTGGGCGCAGCTTGGGGGCGGCGGCGTCCCACCCAAGCCGTCACACCACGCTGATGGACGCTACTCCGTGACAAACTGCCGGCGGTACCCATCCAGCGTGGTGAAGAACGGAGAGGGTTCCAGCGCCGGGTTCCCGGTGTAGCCGATCGCGTCGGCGACCGGCTCGAACGGGGAGTACGCGGAGTCGGTGGTCTTCAGCCCGTCCTGCAGGCACTCCCGGGCAGCCCCGGCGATGCGGCCTTCGAGATCGATGCTGAGCTGCAGCGCCTCCCGGGCGCGCTCGGCGTCGAGGCCGATCTCGTAGGGCTGGCCGTTGGCGTCGCGGTACGGGTGGCCCAGGAAGAGGCGGTTCGGCCGGACCTCGTCGCGCAGGTATTCCAGGCTCTTCCTGTAGGCGGCCGGCTCCTCGTAGCCGGGGAAACCGTTGGCGGCACCGTGCGCCTGCACCGCGTCGCCCACGAAGACGTCGTTCTGCCCGTCGATGACGTAGGCGACGGAGCCGGCGGTGTGGCCTGGGATGTGGTGCACGGAGACGGTCACGCCGCCGCCGAGGTCCAGCTTCTCGCCGCCCTTCACCAGCAGGGTGGGCTCCATCTCGCCGGAGATGACCTTTTCGGCCGCCTGCGTCTGTTCTTCGATGGCGTTCGGGTTGTCCAGGTACTGCTGGCGCACCTGAACGTAGTTGTCCACGTGCGCGCGCCGGGAGCGCAGCAGCGGCGCGTCGCCCTCGTGGATGACCACCTGGGCCTTGCGTCCGGTGAGCTCCCAGAGCGCCTGGGCCCCGCCCAGGTGATCGATGTGGCCGTGGGTCAGCAGGATCCAGCGCACGTCTTCGATCCGGCGGCCCAGCTTCTCCAGCTCGGGGATCATGCCCTCCACCGGTGACGAGGCGATCCCGGTATCCACAATGGCCGGCTCGGGGGCGTCGATGAAGAAGCTGTAGAGGCCAAACCGGCCCCACGGCGACACCAGCGGATGGACTTTCACGTCGTGCGTCATCTTGCTCTCCTCAATTCCGGAACCTGCCGTGCGGCCTTCCACCATTGTGGGCCCGTGACCATGCGCCCTAGCCCTGTGGCCTTGCCCACAGCCACTTTATTATAATAATATGACGGGAGCGAATGCCCGCCCGAACGGCACGGGGCACTCGGCCGCTGACAAGGAGTTGCACACATGACTGATTTCACGACGTGGAATGCCGGTGGGGAAAAGATCGCCATCCGCAAGGACCTCCGGGTCCCGATGCGCGACGGCGTTGAGCTCGCCGCGGACGCCTACCAGGGCATCGACGAGAAGCCGCGCCCGGCACTGGTGGCGCTGAGCCCCTACGGCAAGGAGCTGCAGGCGCTGGCGCTGACCACTCCGCCGCAGCGCCGCCCCAGCCCGATGTGGGACGGCTGCATCGAGGCCGGCGACATCGCCCGCATCGTCAAGGAGGACTACGTCCACGTCATCGGCGACCTGCGCGGCTCCGGCGACTCCGGCGGCGAGCACATCGGCAACTACAACGCCGGCGGCGTCTCGCTGGGCCAGGATGCCTACGACTTCATCGAGTGGGTCGCCGAGCAGCCGTGGTGCGACGGCAACGTCGGCATGGTCGGCATCTCCTACTTCGGCTCCATGCAGGTGCTGGCCGCGGCCGAACGCCCGCCGCACCTGAAGGCCATCTTCGTCTCCGGCGGCCACTACGACTTCTACGAGACCACCTACCACGGCGGCGTCATGTGGTTCATGCCGCGCGCCGCCCGCGAAGGCCGCGGCGGCGACTCCGGCTGGGCGTTCACCGACGGCGTCAAGTCCCGGATGATCGAGAAGTACTCCCCCGAGGAGCTGAAGAAGCTCGTCGCCCAGCGCCTGCAGGATCCGGACGTGGCCGCCTGGCCCAACCTGGTGCACGTGCTGAACTACCCCAAGAACCACGAGGCCTGGTTCGACATCGTGATGAACGAGCTCGACGGCGAGTGGTACGAGGAGCGCAACCCGATCACGCTGGCCCCGAACATCGACATCCCGGTCTGGCTGCAGCTGGACCAGGGCCGCGGCTGGACGCTGGACGGCACCATCGAGCTCTACAACGCGCTCAAGGGCCCCAAGAAGCTGGACATCGGCCCCTACCCGCCGATGCAGTCGCGCCCCTTCATCGAAGAGCACGACAAGATGTTCCGCTGGTACGACTACTGGATCAAGGGCATCGACAACGGCGTGATGGACGAGCCCGCCGTGAGCGTCTTCGTCGAGGGCTCCCGCGAGGTGGTGACCGCCGAGGCGTGGCCGCCGAAGGAGATCGAGTACAAGTCCCTGTACCTGCGCCCGCGCCACAAGCTCTCCACCGAGCCGGAGCTGATGGGCGCCGAGTACGCCGCGCCGGACGGTTTCTACCAGGCCCCGCTGACCGTGACCGACAAGGTCCAGATCATCAGCTGGAGCACCGACACCTTCGAAGAGGCCACGGAGATGATCGGCACCGGTGCCGCGCACATCTTCGCCGAGATCGACCAGCCGGACACCAACTTCATCCTGCGCCTCTGGGACTACGCCCCCAACGGCAAGCGCCAGCTGATCACCAGCGGCTACCTCAAGGCCTCGCACCGCGAGCTCGACGAGCGCACCACCGAGGGCAACCCGTACCACCCGCACACCCGCTCCGTGCCGGTGGAACCGGGCAAGATCGAGGAGTACGTGGTGCGCCTCTACCCGTTCGCCAACACGTTCAAGCCCGGCCACAAGCTGGTGGTGGAGCTGTCCAACGCCGAGCCGCTGGCCGACGAGCACAACGCGCTGCTGCCGCCGGACGCCTTCCACCTGCCGGTGGGCCGCCCGGTCACGCACAAGATCTACCGCGACGCCGAGCACCAGTCCCGGCTGGTGCTGCCCTTCACCACGCGCTAATCCCACAGGGACAACGACGGCGGTGCTCGCCTTGGCGAGCACCGCCGTCGACGTTTCTGCGCACCCCGGCGGGCGCCGCCGTCGTCGTTGTCAATGCGACCGGCGGCGCCGCTGCGGTGGCACTGCGCGCGCTGGCGAAGTCCCGGAAGTAGCCAGGCAAGGAGTTTTGCGGTCAGCCTGGTGTTAGTACACAGAACTCGTTGCCCTCGGTGTCGGCGAGGCACACCCACGGCACGTCGCCCTGGCCGAGGTCGGCCTCGGTGGCGCCCAGCGCGCGCAGCCGGGCCACCTCGGCCGCCTGGTCGTCACCGGGGTACGGCTTCAGGTCCAGGTGGACTCGGCCGCACGCCGCCCCATCCGGTGTGCGAAGGAATTCCAGATACGGCCCGACGCCCTCGGCCGAGCGCAGCCGCGCATGGTTGTCGGTCACCTTGTGCAGCGTCCAGTCCATCGCCTCGCCCCAGAACCGGGCCATCGCCCGTGGATCCGAGCAGCTGACCATCACCGCGGCTATCGGCCCGGTGTCACCGTAGATCGGCCGCGGCTCCAGCACACAGAACAAATTGCCCTCCGGATCGGCCATAACGGTCCAGGGCACGTCACCTTGGCCGATGTCGGCGGGCGTCGCGCCTAACTCCTGCAGGCGCGCGATCAGCTCAGCCTGATGGGCCTCGGACGTGGTGGCGAGATCGAGATGTGCGCGGTACCGCACCGTCTCCGGGTCCGGGACTTTGACCACGTCGACGCAGACGGCGGAAGCGTCCGGCCAGTCGAACCCCACGGGTTCAACGTTGGTCACCCCGGGCCCCTCGCTGGAAACACCCCAGCCGAGCGCCTCCGCCCAAAACCTGCCGAGAGCCGAGTCGTCCCCCGCCTTGAAATTCACCTGAACCAGTCGCAGCGCCATACCGCCCGACCCTATACCGAAGAAAACCAGATCGGCAGGAACATCTAGGCGTTCGGGGCGCCTCGCCGCCGGATTTCCACTGCTTGGCTAAAAACCGTGCAGTCTGCGGCTGCACGGCGCCGGTTTTCCGGCGCCGTCTATGACCCTGCCGCGTTCGGCTGCCCGGCGCCAGCCCGGATGATCGAGCGGGCCGTCTGTGCGCGCCAGCGCCACCGGGTTGCTGGGTTCGCCGCGGAGCAGGCTGCCGAGCACGCCGTTGTAGAGCAGCAGCAGGACCGCGGCAGCCTCCTCCGGATCCGGGCAGTCTGCTTCCTTCGCTAGCGTCGCCAGCCGCTCGGTGACCATCTGCGTGTCCTGGCGGATGAGCTCGAACACCGGGTCTTTCTGACCTTCCGTCGGCGCGGGGCGCTCCGACTCCGTGGCCAGGAAGCTGCACCACTGGGTCGGATTGGCCGAGGCGCGGAACGTCTCGACGGCGTCGAAAACCGCCAGCAGCCGCTCCTCTGGCGTGGTGGCGCGCGCGATCGCTTCGTCCCAGTGCTGGGTCCAGCTGTCCAGGCGCCGAGCGAGCACTTCGCGCAGCAGGTTGTCCTTGGAGCCGAAGTGCTTGTAGAGCGTCACGATCGCCACTCCGGCCGTTGCCGCCACCCGGTCCACGCCGGTCACACTGATCCCCTGCTGGAAGAACAGCTCCTCGGCTGCATTCAAGATGCGGTCGCGGGTATCCAAAGGGCTGGCCATGGGACTAGTATAACGCTCGTTATGGTGTAACGGTCGTTATGCAGCCGGAGGCGGGATGAGCACGGACACTATCGGTCGCAGGGCCCGGACGAACGGCCTCGGGGTGGCGTTCGCCGGGATGCTGTTGATCGCCGCAACCTACGGTATGGCCCGCTTCGGCGTCGGCCTCTTCGCTCCGCTCTTGGCAGTGCAGCGCCCGGAACTCGCCGAGGTTCTCGGCTGGGCGGCCGCGGCGCAGTTCACCTCTTATTCCGTGGCTGCGCTGGCCGCCGCACGGTTCGTTGACCGCGCTCCTCGCGCCGGCCTGCTGCTCGCCGGCGCCACCGCTGCTCTTGGGTGCCTGGGGGTCGCCGCCGCCTCGTCGCCGGCGATGTTCGTCGTGGCCGTCTTCATCGGCGGAATGGGCGGCGGCTTCGCCTCTCCGGCCTTGGTCCCGGTGATCGACGCAGCCGTCCCAGCTCGCAGCTCCGCCACGGCGCAGTCGCTGGTGAATTCCGGAACGGCTGTCGGAGTGATCGGGGCCGGACTGGTGGCCTCGGCCGCAGCATCCGTCGGTCCGGCTTGGGTGTTCATGGCAGTGATGTGTGCGACGACGGCGGTGGCGGTCTGGCATTCGGCCAGGTCACGTGCAGAAATCGGGGCTGCTGCCGGCGTTGGGGCGGGACCGACGTCGAGGCCTCCGGTCCGCGTGGACGGGGAACCGACATCGATGCCCCAGGCCCGCAGGGCGACGTGGCGCCTTCTGGCGGTCCCCGGCGTGGCAGCCGTCGTTGCCGGTGCCGGCTCAGCCCTGATCTGGACGTTCGGACCGCTGCTGCTCACGGAGGCCGGATCCGTCGCTCCCGAGCGGGCCGGGTGGCTGTGGATCGCCCTCGGCGTCGGCGGATTCCTCGGGATCTTCACCGGAGCACTGGTCCGGCGTCTGGGCACGCGGGGCGGATGGTGCTTCTTCGCCGGCGCATTAGCCCTCGCCAGTGCCGGCGTCGCGGCGTCCGTGCTGACAGGCAGCGATTGGACCGCCTATGCCAGCATGGCTGTCTTCGGCGCCGGCTACATGGGACTGTCCGGCGTGCTCATCCTCTGGGCACGCATCGTGTGGCCAGGCAGTGCCGGCGCCGGCACGTCCATGCTGTTTATTGCACTGGCCACCGGTCAAGCGCTCGGGTCGGCCGGCTTCGGCCTGGTCCGCGGGGCCATGTCGCCCGTTGCCCTCGCAGCCGTGGCCGCCGGCTTCCTCGTCCTCGGCGGCCTCGCCGGGCTGATCCGCAGAGCGACAGCCCGCAGCTTAGTCCGCCAGTTCGACAACCTCGAACTCAAGCAACTCCGCGCCGCTGGCCACCGGCCGCTGGTCGCTGTTGTGGTCCCGCGGCGCCCGGTTGTCGCGCCAGTTCTCAAAGTCCTCGCGGGTGGCCCACTGCGTGTACACAAAGTAGCGGTCCTCACCGGCCACTGGACGCAGCAACTGGAAGCCCTCAAAACCCGGAGCGGAATCAACCGCATGCTTACGCGCGGCGAAGCGGGACTCCAGCTCCGTACCCGAACCCTCCGGAACCTTCAGCGCATTGATGACGACGATGGACACGATGCTTCTCCTCTCGGGCCCGAACCACCCGGGCCACAACGCCTCCACGCTACTCCGGTCCCACTCGTGCGCGCAGTAGATGAACAACTGCAGCACCTGCGCATTCCTGCCGCCCTCACCGGCATTCATCCCCCCGTCCGATGCAGCGCCTTAATTAGGCTCCTCAGCCAGCGATCGCCTTGCCGTACCTTTGACGGGCAGCTTCACCCGATGTACCGATGAAAGTTCCGATAGTCGACCAGGTCATTCCTGCATTTCTTGCGTTGGCGACTGCAGCCCCCAAATGCCGCTCTGCCTCGGATCGCTCTATCACCGCATCCCGCAGTCCAATCATCGCGTCGACGCTGCGCTCATCTTCCGGGCGCGGTTCATAGTTCTCGAATCTCTTCGCCAACTCGTCGGCATGCTTGAGAATTTCTTCTACAGATCGCGGCATCGTCATCACCTCAGAAATTTCTTTCGTGCCCGCATCGCGTGGACAATCACGGGCGCGGGCTCACCCTCGATCACGCCAACCTCAAAAATGATCGCCGTCGAATTCGCACCGATCACCATCGTCAAGCCTTCCTCCAATTCAAAGCTCCGGAGGGGATTGCGATACGCATGCAGCATGTCCTCCATGCTCACACCATGCTTGTACGCAGAGGGAGCAATGATGGGCTCGATCCACACCCTTCCAAGTTAACTTGCCGAGCTGCGGCGGGTCAATGACGCGATAGGCGAAGACAGAGGCCTTCTGACAGCGCCTGCGGTGGGGCGGTGTCAGATCGAGCCCAGGCAGATCGGTCGTCCTTGTAGCCTCAAAGTTACCCACCGCGATGCATCCGCAGCCCCTCGAGCAGCGCATCGACGCCGAAGAGGAACGCTTCGCCGTCAGATGTCGGGATCAGGGTGCGGTTCCAGCAGGCCGGATCCGGCAAGCTCGGCCCGGGTCTGCTCCTCTGCCACCGCGCCGAGGATGTAGTGCGTCAGGCTCTTCGCCCCCCAGCGCGCGTGCAGCTCGCTCAGTCCACTCTCAGCCAAGAGCGCGGTCATTCCATAGAGCGGGGTGAGGGACTCCGGCGCCAGTGCCTGCGCGAGGGAAACGACGTCCGCGCCGTCGCGCACGGCAAGCAGCGCACCGCGCAGATCCTGCGCGGACCGCCGCACGGCGCCGTCTGGGTCGCCGCCGGCGTCGCCCACTTTCACGGGCTCCAGGATTCGCTCAGCCAGCACCACCAGCAGTTCCTGCTTGTTCTTCACATGCCAATACAGCGCACCGGGCTGAACGCCGAGATCCCGCGCAAGCCTGCGCATCGAGAGGTCGGCCAGACCATACGAGCGCAAGATTTCCAAGGCCGTATCGACAATTATCTGACGCGTCAGGGCCACGTCGAGCCTCCGTCCTCTCCGTCTCCCGCCGATGTCACGTTACCGCGTCCATCATGCACCATCCTTGACAAGCACTCGGGCCCCGCCGACTATTGAACGGTGTTCAATTCCTTCAATGATCTGGCCGACCGGCAGCTGGCCGGCGGCACCCTGACCCGCGACGATGCGCGTGCCATCCTCGCTTCCGACGACTCGCAGCTGCTGGAACTAACGGCGGCAGCAGCGACGCTGCGGCGGGCCCACTTCGGCACCACCGTCAAGGTGAATTACCTGGTGAACCTCAAGTCGGGCCTCTGCCCGGAGGACTGCACCTACTGCTCGCAGCGCCTAGGGTCGGCCGCCGAAATCCTCAAGTACACCTGGCTCAAACCGGAAGAGGCCGCCGAACAGGCCGCCAGCGGCATCCGCGCCGGCGCCTCCCGGGTCTGCCTGGTGGCCAGCGGCAAGGGCCCCACGGACCGGGACGTGGATCGAGTGGCCACCATGGTCGCCGGGCTCAAGGACGAGCACCCGCAGGTGGAGGTCTGCGCCTGCCTGGGCATCCTCAAGGACGGGCAGGCGGAAAAGCTCAAGACCGCCGGTGTGGACGCCTACAACCACAACCTGAACACCAGTGAATCCAACTACGCCGACATCTGCACCACCCACGAATACTCCGACCGCGTGCGCACCGTCAATCACGCCAAGGACGCCGGCCTCTCCCCCTGCTCGGGCCTGATCGTAGGCATGGGCGAGAGCGACGAAGAGCTGATCGACGCGGTCTTCGCCCTGCGCGAGCTGGAGACTGACTCGATCCCGGTCAACTTCCTGATGCCCTTCGAGGGCACCCCGCTGGAGGACACCTGGCTGCTCACGCCGGCGCACTGCCTGCGGATCCTGGCGCTGGTGCGCTTCGCCTGCCCTTCCACCGAACTGCGGATGGCCGGCGGCCGCGAGATGCACCTGCGCTCCCTGCAGCCGCTGGCCCTCCACGTGGCCAACTCGCTCTTCCTCGGCGACTACCTGACCAGCGAGGGCCAGGCCGCGAAGGCGGATCTGGAGATGATTGCCGACGCCGGCTTCACCGTCCTGGCGCCCGCCGGCCCGGCGCCTTCTGCGGCCGCGGACGACGACGGCGCACCGTCACCGATTTCCATCCGGCGCCGCGGCGCGGGGACGGAGCTTGCCCCCAATGCCTGAGGCAGTGCTGTCCGGCACTGCGCTGCTTGCGCGCGACCGCGGCCTGCTCTGGCATCCGTACGCCCCGCTGGACGGGCCGGCACCCTATGCGGTTACCGCCGCGGACGGCGTGCGGCTGCAGCTGGAAGCCGCGGACGGGGCGCGCTTCGAGGCAGTGGATGCCATGAGCTCCTGGTGGTCCACCATCCACGGCTACCGGCATCCCGTTCTTGACGACGCGGTACGGCCGACAGGTGGAGCGGTTCAGCCACGTGATGTTCGGCGGGCTCACGCACGAGCCGGCCGTCCGGCTGGCCGAGCAGCTGGCGGAGCTGGCCCCGGACCCGCTGCGGCACGTGTTCTTCGCGGACTCCGGTTCGGTCTCGGTGGAGGTCGCGCTGAAGCTGGCCATCCAGTACCAGGCCGCCGCCGGGCGGCCGGGCCGGCACGCGTTCCTGGCGCTGCGCGGCGGCTACCACGGGGACACCTTCGGTGCGATGAGCGTGTGCGATCCGCTGGACGGCATGCACTCGGCCTTCCCATCCCTGCCGGTCCAGCATTTCCTCCCCCGGCCGCCGGCCGCACGGCTCGACGGCGGCGGCAGCCTGGTCTCCGACGGCGCAGCGGTTGCCGCCTGGACCGCGGAGCTGGAGGCCGCCGTCGCCCGGCACGGGCACGAACTGGCCGGGATCATTGTGGAACCGGTGCTGCAGGGCGCCGGCGGAATGCACGCCTACGCGCCCGAATGCCTGCAGGCCCTGCGCCGGGTGGCCGACGCACACGGGTTACTGCTCATCTTCGACGAAATCGCCACCGGCTTCGGCCGCACCGGCAAGCTCTTCGCCGGCGAATGGGCGGGCGTGGTCCCGGACGTCATGTGCGTCGGCAAGGCCCTGACCGGCGGCTACCTGACCTTGGCCGCGGTGCTGTGCTCCACGACCGTCGCGGAAGTCATCACCGCCTCCGAATTCCGGGCCCTCCTGCACGGGCCGACCTTCATGGCCAACCCGCTGGCCTGCGCCGTGGCCTCGGCCTCGCTACAGCTACTGGAAACCGCCGGCTGGCAGGAGCAGGTGCGCGGCGTCGAAGCCGGCCTGCGCGCGTCCCTGGCCCCCGCGTCCGGGCTCGGGTCCGTCCGGGACGTGCGGGTGCTCGGTGCCGTCGGCGTCGTCGAACTCCACGATGCGGTGGACGTCCCGGCGGTGACCCGCGCGGCCCTGGCGCAGGGTGTCTGGGTGCGCCCGTTCCGCAACCTCGTCTACACCATGCCGCCGTATATCTGCACGCCGGCTGACGTGGCGGCGATCGGCGCCGGCATCAGTGCCGCCGTTAAAGAGGTGCACGGCTGATGGGTTCCATGCAGGACTGGCTCGCCGCCCAGGCCGGGGTGCGCGCCCGGCGCGGCATCATCCGGCACACGGTACCGCGGACCGGCGCCGTGCTGGACCTGGCCTCCAATGATTATCTGGGCCTGGCCGCGGACCCCCGGCTGCAGGCCGCCGCCGTCGCCGCCTTGGAACGTTACGGCACCGGCGCCCGCGCTTCCCGCGTGGTCACTGGCACGCACGCCGTGCACGAGGAACTCGAGGCCGAACTGTGCGCACTCACCGGCCAGCCCGCGGCGCTGGCCTTCTCCAGCGGCTACGCCGCGAACCTGGGCATCCTCACCGCTCTCGGCGGCCCCGGCACCCTGATGCTGACCGACGAGCACATCCACGCCTCGCTGATCGACGCCGCCCGGCTCTCCCGCTCCCCGGTCGAGGTCTTCCCGCACGGCGACCTGGCTGCCCTGGAGCAGCGGCTGGCCGCGCGCAGCCAGCCGCGCGCCGTCGTCGTGATCGAATCGATCTACTCGGTGCTCGGTGACGCCGCGGACGTGTCCGCCGCTGCGCGGCTGTGCGCCGACCACGACGCGCTGCTGGTGGTGGACGAGGCGCACGGGATCGGCGTTGCCGGCCACGGCCGCGGCGCCGTCCACGCCGCGGGGCTGGCCGGAGCGGAGCATGTGGCGGTGACCGCCACGCTGTCCAAGGCCCTGGGCAGCCAGGGCGGGGCCGTGCTCGGCTCCCCCGCGCTGCGCGAGCACCTGGTCAATACCGCGCGGAGCTTCATTTTCGACACCGGGCTGGCCCCGGCCGCGGCCGCTGCTGCCGCGCAGGCCTGCCGCATCATTGCCGACGAGCCGGAGCGCGTGGCCGCCGTCGGACGCAACGCGGCGCTGATCGCCGCCGGTCTGGGCATCGAGCAGGCTGCGGGCGCGGTGCAGTCGGTGCCCGTCGGCTCGCCGCAGCGCGCCGCGGAACTGGCCGCCAGGCTGGAGGACGGCCGGCGTGCTGGTGGGCTGCTTCCGTCCGCCGAGCGTGCCGGACGGGATCTCGCGGCTGCGGCTGACCGCCCGCGCGGATCTGGCCCCGGAGCAGCTGCGGTACGCCACCGGCCTTATTAACACTCTGCTTTCCCGAACGGAGGTGCCCGCGTGAGCCAGGGCACGAGCTATCAGGTCATCAGCGACCCCGAGCAGGTCCGGCAGGTGCTGCGCCGGGTGGACGATTTCCTGCCCACCAACGCCTTGACCTCGGTGGTGCCGCTGAGCCCGGCGGCCCTGCGGATCCTGAGCCGCAGCCGCTTCGCCCTGCCGCCGGTGCTGGCCTCGGCCACCGGGGAGCTGCACCGCACGGTGCGTTCGGTGGTAGCAGGCTTCTTCACCCCCGCCAAGGTCGCCGCCATCGGCCCGCGGGTACGCGAACTAACGCGCAAACATGCCGAAGCCGCCGCCGCGGAGCTCGCGCACGGCCCGGTGGACCTCGCCCAGTCCGTTGGCGCCCACATCCCGCCGGTGATCATGCAGGAACTGACCGGCTTCCAGCTGCCGGACCCGGAAGTGCTCAAGCGCTGGAGCCGGGATTCACTGGAACTTTTCTGGGGCTGGCCGGATCCGCAGCGCCAGCTGGAACTCGCCGAAACCGCCGCCGAGTTCTACACCTGGCTGCGGGCCGAGGTCATCGCCAGCCACGGGCGCGACAACCTCTTCGGCGCACTGCACGCGGCCGGGCTCCGGACCGCCGAGGTCTGCTCGCTGGGCTACTTCCTGCTCATCGCCGGGCAGGAAACCACCGCGCTGCTGATCGGCACCGCCCTGTACCGGGCGCTGCAGGATCCCGCTTGCTGGCAATCGCTGGCCTCCGGCGGCACCGGATCAGCCGCTGGTGCGCCGGGTGCTGGCCGAGGAACCGTCCGTGCACACCTGGCGCCGGGCCGTCCCCCGCGACACCGTCCTGGACGGCACGGCGCTGCCCGCCGGATCCGAAATCCTGCTGGAACTGGCCGGCCACCACCCGCCCGATGCCGGCCCCACCGCCTACTCGCTGTCCTTCGGCTACGGGCTGCACCGCTGCCTGGGGGCGAGGCTGGCCGAACTCGAAACCGTCCTGGCTTTGGAGGAAACAGCCCGCGCCCTGCCTGCATATTCGGCTGAGCGGACCGGAACCGGACTGGCTGCGCCTGCTGTCCTTCCAAGCGCCGCTGTCCGTCACCGTGGAACCGGCGGCACCGGAAGGGAGCAACCAGTGAGGCACCCTTGACGCGGGCCTGCCCGCCCTGCCCCGGATCCTGTTCGTGACCGGCACGGACACCGGCGTGGGCAAGACCATGACGACGGCGGCGCTTGCCGCGGCGCTGTCGGCGGGCTCCCGCGCGGCTTCCGCGCGCAGCGCCCGCCGCTCGGTCGCGGTCTATAAACCCGTCCAAACCGGCGTTCTGGAGGAGGAGGCCGGGGACATCGAGGAGGTCCGCCGGCTGGCCGGGATCGACGACGTCTTCGAAGGTGCCCGGCTCCGGTTACCGATGGCCCCGGTCGCCGCAGCCGCCCGGGAGGGCGCTTCCCTGCCAGGACGTGCGAAGCATACCGAGACCATCCGGAAGCTCGCCGAGGGTTTCGACCACGTGCTGGTGGAGGGTGCCGGCGGACTGCTCGTCGAACTCGAGCCGGGTTTTTGCCTCGCGGATCTGGCTGCTGGCTTCATCGACGGGACAACGACGGCGGGCACCGGCGGGACAGCCGGCAAACGGCGGGCATCGTCGTCGTGTGCCGCAGCGGGCTCGGGACGTTGAACCACACCTTGCTCACGCTCGAGGCACTCCAGCGCCGGTCGCTTCCCGTCGCTGGGCTGGTGATCGGCGCCTGGCCGCAGGAGCCCACCGACATTGAGTTGGACAACCAGCGGTACCTGAGCGATCTTCCCGTTCCGTTCCTGGGGATGGTCCCTGCGGGAGCCTCGGCGCTGTATCCGCAAGACTTCCGCGCCCTAGCTTCCGGATGGTTCGGCGGACCGGACGAGGGCTAAACATCGCGACCAGGAACGCATGGTCGCCGCCGCCGTCGAGAAGTATGGCCGGATCGACGTCGCGGTCAATAACGCCGCCCTGCCCCCGACCGGGCCCAGCTCCACGAGTTCGACGAGCAGCACTGGGACCGCCTGATGTCCGTCGACCTCAAGGGCGTCGCCCTCAGTCTCAAGTACATCAGTCACCAAAACAACGACGGCGGTGCTCACCTAGCGCGCTAGAAGCCCCGTCCCGAGGCCTTGTTCGCCAGCAGTGCCAGCTTCGACGTGCGGGGAAGTCCGGACCGTTCGCGGCGGTCGGCTCCGTAGTACAGCGCGTACATGGTCTGCACGGCTAGCCAGCGCAGCGGTTCGAACTCCCAGCGACGGATCTTCCGGTTTACCCAAGGCATGGACACCAACTCGGTGTTGTTGCCCAGGACCAGATCGCGCAGCGTCCTGCCCGCCAGGTTGGTGGCCGTGACCCCGGTGCCCACGTAGCCTCCGGCCCAGCCGAGGCCGGTCGCAGGGTCGTAGCTGACCGTGGCCTTCCAGTCCCGCGGCACTCCGAGCACACCGGCCCACGCATGCTCGATGGCGTGGCCTCTGGTGGCGGGAAACATGTCGTGCAGGATCGAAGCGAGCAGAGCGATGGTCCCGGCCTGCGTGGCACCGTCCAGGTCCGGTGCGCGAACCGAACCGGTAGGGCACGCCGCGGCCGCCGATGGCGATGCGGTCATCCGCGGTACGCTGCAGGTAGACATAGGCGTGGGCGAGATCTTCCAGCGTCTCCCGGCCTTCCCAGCCGATCCGTTCCCACACCTCGGCAGGCAGCGGCGAGGTGACGACCATGGACGAGTTCATGGGCAGCCATTCCCGGTGCAGGCCCTTGAGGTTCGCGGTGAACCCCTCGGTCGCGCGCAGGATGTGCCGGGCCGTGTACCCGACCGCGCCGCGTGACTGCTACGCCCTGCACGATCTCCGTGACCTCGGTGTCCTCATAGATGGGCACGCCCAGTCGTTCGACGGCGGCGGCCAGGCCGCGGACCAGCTTGGCGGGGTGGATCCGGGCGCAGTGCGGTACATGCATGCCGCCCTGCGTGCCGGACACGTTGACCCGGCCGGCGGTTTCCTCCGCGGACAACAGAGTGGCGCCGCCTTCCGGCCAGCGGTCCTCTTCCCGCGCGAGTTCGTGCAGGCGTGCCAGCTGGGCCGGATTGCGGGCGACCAGCAGCTCGCCGCCCTTGACGATGTCTGCATCGATGCCCTCAGCGGCCGCGACGGCACACACCTCGTCGACGGCATCGTTGAGCAGTTCCTGGAACCGCCCCACGGCGGCGCGGCCGTGCGCCCTCTCGTAGCCCGTCCGCCCGCCGGTGATGGTGTTGGCCAACCAGCCGCCGTTGCGGCCGGAGGCGCCAAAGCCGGCGAACCGCGACTCGAGGACCACCACGTTGAGCGACGGCTCGGCCTTTTTCAGGTAGTAGGCCGTCCACAATCCGGTATAGCCTGCGCCGACAATGGCGACGTCGGCTTGGAGGTCCCCGGGCAAGGCGGGCCGCGGTTCGGGGACGCCCGACGCCGCGTACCAGAAGGAGACGTTCCCATTGGTTGTCACTGTTGCTTCCATCCCGTCGTTGGATCTCAGGTAGTGGACTGGGTTCCCGTGTCGGGCAGCAGCGAACCGCGTTCCGGATGCCAGTAGGCAAAGGCAGGGTCCCCGACTTCAAGCCCGGAGCCTTGGGCGAGCGAACCGCGGACGATCCCGACGGTTCCGTCGGCCAGTTCCAGCTCGAACTTCCGGCCGGAGCCTAGGTAGATGTTCTGCTTCACAGTGACCGGGCAATACTGGCGGCCCGCGGGAATCTCGTCCTCGCGATGGGCCAGCTGGATGTCTTCGGGCCGCAGCACCAGTGCGGCGGGTCCCGCAAAGGGCTCCGCCATGCCGCGGACACTGGCGCCGTGGAAACCGAGCGTCCACTCCTTGCCCTGCCACTCGGGCTCCCCGCGGAGAACCGTTGATTCCCCCATGAAGGTAGCCACGAAGAGCGTCCGCGGCTGCTCGTACAGCTCGTCGCTGGGGCCGACCTGCTCCACGCGTCCGTTGTTGAAGATCGCGATCCGGTCGCTGAGGACCAGCGCTTCCTCCTGGTCGTGGGTGACGAAGACGAACGTGCGTCCCACTTCCTGGTGGATACGCTTGATCTCCAGCTGCAGTTTCTCGCGCAGGTTCTTGTCCAGCGCACCGAGCGGCTCGTCCATGAGCAGGGCCCGCGGCTCGAAGACCATCGCCCGGGCGAAAGCCACGCGCTGCTGCTGGCCGCCGGAGAGTTCGCTGGGGAAGCGCTGCCCATAACCGCCGAGCCCGACCGTTTCCAGCACCTCGGCCACCTGCCGCTTCTGCTCGGCCTTGGGGGTCTTGCGCTGCCGGAGCGGAAAAGCAATGTTGTCCTCGACGCTCATGTGCGGAAAGAGTGCGTAATGCTGGAAAACGACGCCGAGCCCCCGGCGGTGGGACGGGATGTTGTCCACGCGTTCGCCGTCGATCTCGATATGACCGGAGCTGAGGTCGGTAAACCCGGCGATGAGGTTCAGCGTCGTGGTCTTGCCGGAGCCGGAGGGACCCAGCAGAGTCAGGAACTCCCCCGGCTCGATGGTCAGGTCGACGTCTTCGACCGCGGTGGCTCCGGCATAGTGCTTGGAGACGTTGCGAATGTCGATCCGCGTCCCGGTCCTGCTGATGGTGGTGGTCTCAAGCACGTTTCCTCCTGCGCAGGCTGAGCAGCCCGATGGTGATTATCACGGTGGTCAGAAGCATGATCATGGTCGCGGCCGCCGCGATGGTCGGATCCGTGTCCCGGGTGACGGAGGCGTACATCTTGACCGGCAGCGTTTCGAGGTAAGGGCTCTTAATGAAGATCGACAGGACCACCTCATCGAAGGATGTGACGAACGCGAAGAGCGCCCCGGAGACCACCCCGGGCATGATCAGCGGCAGCTGCACCCGCCGGAACGCTGCCCAGCGGGAAGCTCCCAGGCTCAGCGCAGCCAAGGTCAGCCTGTCGTCGTAGCCGATCAAGGTGGCCGAGACCGAAATGACCACGAAGGGCACCGCCAGCACGCTGTGCGCCAGCACGAAGCCCGGGACGGTGCCCAGCAGCTGCAGCTGCAGGAAAATCGCGTAGACGCCGATGGCCAGGACAATGGCGGGCACCACGATGGGGGCCAGCAGCAAGGCCTGGCGCGATGCCGGCTGCCCTGCGGTTGGCCCACCGGCGCAAGCCGACGGCAGCGGCCGTGCCGGCGACGGTCGCCACCACGGCAACCAGCAGACCGACGGTCAGGGAATTGCCCAACGCGCGCATCCAGGTCGGATCCGTGAAGAAGTTTTCGTACCAGCGTGTGGACCAGCCCGTGGGCGGGAAGGTCAGGGAGGCCTTGTCTGTGAAACTGAGCGGAATAACGACGGCGGTGGGCAGGATCAGCAAAGCGGCGACGACCGCGGCAAATCCCCACAGCAACGACCGGGTCACGAGGGAGTGTTTCATGTTGCCTCCCGGCTCGCCGTTACGCCCTTGCCGGCGCCCCAGCCGCCCGAGCGCCGTGATCGCCGCCAGCAGCACCAGTACGGTCACCAGCAGCACCACACCGAGCACGCTGCCGCGGCCCCACTGCAGCTGCCCGTTGACCTGGGCATAGATGTACTGCGAGATCAGCATTTCAGTCGGCGAGCCCAGCAGCGCCGGGGTGATGTAGAAGCCGAGTGCCTGGATGAACACCAGCAGGCAGCCGGAGAGCACGCCGGGCATGGCCAGCGGCACGAAAATCCTAAGGAACGCTGCGCTCGGCCGCGCGCCCAGGCTGGTGGCCGCCTGCAGGAGGCGCATGTCCACCCCGGCCATCGCGTTGTACAGCGGCAGCACCATGAACGGCAGCAGCACCTGCACCATGCCGATCAACACTCCGGTGGTGTTGCGCATGAGCGGCAGCGGACCGATGCCCAGCAGGCTCAGCCCTTCGTTGACCAGGCCGTTGTCCTGCAGGAGGATGATCCACGCGAAGGTCCGGATCATCAGCGAGGTCCAGAAGGGGACCATCACCAGGACGGTCAGCAGCGCCTTCACCCGCTTCCCGGAAATGACCATCAGGTACGCGTAGGGGTAGGCAAACGCCAGGCAGATGACCATGGTCAGGAAGGCGACCCACAAGGTCCGCAGCAGCACCGCGACGTTGTTGCCGCCGCCAAAGAACCAGGTGTAGTTCTGGGCGCCGAGCTCCGGGTAGGCGATGCTGCGCCAGGCCGCTACCAACAGCGGATAGGAGAACATCGCCGCGATCAGCAGGGCGGCCGGCAGCAGCAAGAGGAAAACGGCCCAACCGCGCCCCTGCCGGCCCGGCGCGGCCTTCGGTGTTGGGCCCGCCGGTGCGGCGGGCCCAACACTGTTTTCGAGCAGGGTTGTCATCCGTTAATCCACGCCAAGTACTTCTCGAGTGCTGCCGGGTAGTTTTCCCCCCACCAGGCAAAGTCCGAAACCACGAGTTTGTCCTTGATCTCCGGCGCCGAGACGAGATACTGCTTTGCGAGGTCGTCGATCTTGGGCTCGGACTGCGTGTTGATCGGCGAGTAGGACGTCGTCTCCGTCAGCTTCTCCTGCTGCTCCTTGCCCAGGTAGTAGTTGATGAAGGCCATGGAGGCCTTCGGGTTCTTGGCGTTCGTCGGCACGCCAAGAACGTCTGCGACGAGCACACCAGTGTCCCAGGCCGGCTCGTACTTCGCGCCGTTCTTCACGGCCGAGTAGGCACGCCCGGACCAGACCACAGCCATGTCGGCCTCGCCGGACTCCAGCATCTGCTGCGATTCGGCGCCCGTGGACCAGTAGATGAGCTGGTCCTTGATGGTGTCGAGCTTCTTCAACGCGCGGTCAACGTCGAGCGGGTAGAGATCCGCCTCCGCCACACCGTCGGCGAGCAGCGCGCCTTCGATCACCGGGCCCACGTCCGAGCCGTTGATCGCCCGCTTGCCCGGGAACTTCTTCACGTCGAAGAAGTCCGCCCAGGTCTTCGGCGCGTTCTGGCCGTATTTGTCCGTGTTGTACATGACCACGTTGGCGTACTGCATTGCGGGAACATAGCAGTCGCTGATGAGTTCCTTCGGCACGTTGGAGACATCGATGACGTCGTAGTCCAGCTTCTGCAGGTTCTTACCGCATTGGCCGGCGGCCCACGTGGAATCCATATCGACAACGTCCCAGGTGACGTTGTTCGATTCGACTTGGGCCTGAATTTTGGCATATTCCATCGGTCCGTCGGAGAGGATGGTCGCTCCGGTTTCCTGGCCAAAGGGCGTTCCCGCCGCTTCCATCTGGCCGTCCTGGTAGATCCCGCCGTAGGAGGCGAACGTCAGCGTGTGCCCCTTGAGCGCATCAGCCTTGACCGTTCCGGCCGAGGCGGGGCCGCTGCCCAAGTCGACTTCGGCGGCCGGGGCCCCGGAGCCGCCGCAGGCTGTCAGGCCCAGGAGTCCGACAGCGGCGAGCGCCAGTGCTGTGCGGCCGCGGTTCGTGGTCTTCCTCATCGTGTTTCCTTTCATCATGGCGTTCTAAAGCGGAATGATCGTTGGAAATTAGTCGGGTGTGGGCGGGCTGATGATCCACAGCACTTCGGCGGTGCCGCTGCCTATGTTCCGCAGTCCGTGGGGCACCGACGTGTGCAGATCGATCAGGTCGCCTGAGGCCAAGACCTGCACCTCGTCTGCCACTGTCACCTCGACAGTGCCTCCGATGCAGATGACCATTTCCTGCGCGTGCCCGTGGCTGTAAAGCTCGTCACCGGTGGAACCGCCCGGCTCAAGTACGCCCGCGTAGACCTCCAGATTGCGCAGCGGCGTTGTTGTCAGCAGGTACTTGGTCAGCCCTCCTTGCGCCTGGACTCTTGGCCGCTCGTTCTTGCGCAGGACTCCGCGGCCGTGACGGTGCTCGCCGTCCACCAGCTCCGCGATGGTCATGCCCAGCACCTTGGCGACGTTCCGGAGGGTTGAAATGCTGATTCCGGACCGGCCGTTCTCCACATGTGACATAAAGCCCGGGCTCACCCCAGCGTCGAGAGCGAGCCGGCGCAGCGACATTCCGTGGAGAGTACGAGCGGAGCGTATCCGCGCACCGATCTCCACAGCATCTGCCGATGTTCGCTGAACCAACACAACACCTCCCTGCGAGTGACCTGAATCACAAAACAGAATGTTTAGCTACACAATACGGATCAGGCAACACCTTGGCTATGGTTTGGCAGGCAGATTTAATAATCCGTTATTGGAATCGGCGGGGGACCCAGCTCTGGGCGGCACGGGTCGCACGGATTCTGGCGGCTTATCCGCGCAGTCGGGTGCCCTCCGGATCGTAGAAGGGGCGTTTACTCAGGACGGCGGGAACCGGAACGCCCTTGATCCGAATCTCGGCGGCCGTCTCCTTCGCGGAGAGGGCGCTCGGCCGCGACCCGCACTTGCCCGACTGCAGCGCCCAAGGTGTGCCCGTAGGCGCCGCTGGTCACCCGGCCCACTACGCGGCCATCAACCAACACGGCCTCGTCGTGATGCAGCAAAGGCTCGGAGTCCAGGAGTTTGACGTAGGCGCTTCGCTCGGGCAGCGCCTTCCGGTCCAGATTCTGCAGAGCTGCACCTCCGGCGAAGCCGAAATCCTTGGTTCGGGCAACAGTGAACCCGAGGCCCGCAGTGTAAGGATCATCCGCGGGACCAATGTCATGACCGAGATGGCGAAAGCCCTTTTCACTTCGCAGCGAGTCCAGCGCGTGGTACCCGGCCATGCGCGCCCCCAGCGGCCGGCCGGCTTCCCAGAGGGCGTCGAAGGCTGCAACGGCCAGTTCCGCCGGTACGTAAAGCTCATATCCGAGCTCCCCGACAAAGCTCAGCCGCAGAACGCGCACGAGCCCCCCACCAAGAGCCACCTCCGCCGAGTGCGTGTAGGGAAGGTCGGCGTCTGACCACGGGCCCGGCGAGACCGCCTCGAGCAGCTCCCGGCTTCGTGGTCCCATCACGCCGATTACCGCCCACCCGCTGGTCGCGTCAAATACGGCTGCGGCCCGTCCGCGCGCATGCGCCCGCAGCAATCCGAACGTCATATCCTGGGTGGCCGCCGGCGTGATGAACCAGAAGCGGTCGGCTTCGAGCCGCAGGATCGTGCCGTCGAGCTGGATACCGCCACGACCCGTCAGAGCCAGCGTGTATACGGCCTTGCCGATCGGGATATCGACGTCGGCAGTTACTGTCTGCTGCAGGACCTCCAGTGCCTCAGGACCGGCAATTTCGATCTTGGCGAACGAGGATAGATCGAAGATGGCGACGTCCTCACGGGCAGCTTGATGCTCTCGACCCACTGGCTCGAACCAGTTCTGCCGCCCGTAGCTGTATTCATAAACCGGCGACGTGCCGGGCTCGCCGTACCAGTTCGCGCGCTCCCAGCCGTTTTGCTCGCCGAAACAGGCCCCGAGCGCAGCCACGCGCTCATGCAGGGGGCTACGCCGGACGTTGCGGGCGGTCACCGGCTGAAGCTGCGGCCAGTGCATCGCATACAGCCGACCCAGGGCCTCGGCCGTGCGCTCATGCAGGTAGGAGGGGTTGCTCTGATGCCGGGAGAAGCGGCGCACATCGACCGCCGAAGCATCGAAGGCCGGGGCCCCGGAAAGCATCCACTCGGCAAGCTCCTTTCCAATGCCCGGCGCGAAAATGATGCCTTGTGAATTGAAGCCGGCGGCGACAAAGAGCGAGCTCACCTCGGACGTTTCGCCCAGCAGGAAGTTCCCGTCCGGGGTGAAAGACTCAGGGGCGTTCAGGAAGCGTTCGAAGTCAATGTTGGCCAGCAGCGGAACTGCGGCCTCGGCCTTCCCCCGGATCGGAGCAAAGTGTTCCCACGCTGCGGCAAACTCGGCAAATCCCTCCCGGGAGATATCAGACTCGGCCTTGGGCACGCCGTCGGGCTCGAAAGCCCCGACCAAAAGGTGCCCGTCCTCGCCGCGGATGTAGTAGTGGTTGTCGAGGTCGCGGAACACCGGCGGGCGGGCGACCTCTTCGGCGACCTTGGCGGTGCGGACGTGCAGGTGCTCGGCGGCGTACAGGGGAACATGCGCCCCCGCTGCTCCGGCCAGTTCGCGTGTCCACAGCCCGCAGGCGAGCACAACGCGGTCGGCGCGGACCACGCCCCTGTCGGTGCGCACCCCGACGGCCCGCCCGTCCTCGACCAGCACCTCCAGCACACGGACGTGTTCATGAATCGAGGCACCCTGCTCATGGGCCAGCTTCGCCAGAGCGATCGCTGCGTAACCCGGGTTGATATGGCCGTCGCCCGGAACAAGGAGCGCCTTGAGGATGCCCGCCGGATCGGCGGCGGGCCAGATACTCGCCACGTCCTGCGGCTCAAGCAGCTTCGCGTCCACCCCGTTGAGAACCGCGACGTCGTAGGCGTAGTCGACTTCGTCGACCCGGCCGGGACTTCTCGCGATCATCAATGAACCGCGCCGCTCGAACGCCACCTCGATCCCGCTGCGCTCCTCAAGCCCCGAGTAGAGATCGATCCCGTACTTCGCGAGTTGGGTCAGCGACGTCGTCGTTCTGCTGCCGGTAACCAGGCCTGCCGCGTGCCAGGTGGTGCCCGATCCCAAAACGTTTGCTTCCAGCAGGGCTACGCCGGCCCCGCGTTCTGCAAGGTGGGCAGCGATGCTGGCACCGGCAATGCCGCCGCCAATCACCAGGTTCTCGACGTGCTCGGGCAGGGACGCACCTGCTTCGGCCTCGGTGAGGAACAAGTGTGCACCAATGGTCTTATCGACGAGCCGGTCCATTCTAAAGATCCTCTCCGCAACGGCGACTGATGGGTCCAATAATGTATTATTGTTTTGATCGCGACAAGACTTCGGAGAGAATTTTCTGAACCCTACCCGTGGGACTGGCCACAACGTGGGGATCGGGGAGACATGCCTATCAAACGCGACCGAATCCTCCGGGCGGCCGAGCGGCTCCTTGCCATGTACGGTGTCGATGGCATCCGCCTCCGGGACATCGCCGCTGAAGCTGGGGTGTCCATCGGGCTCATCCAACATCACTTCGGCAGCCGCGACGACGTCGTGCGGGAGATGCTGCTGGCGGCCAACGCGGAACGCGTCGATCAATGGACCAAGCAACTGGACGGTGTGGACGACAACCGTGAGCGGCTGCGGCTGCTGCTGTCCGGAGCCTTGAGCAGCCGGGAGCGCTGCATCGTCTGGACCGAAAGCTGCGCCGCCGCCAGCCGGCACGACTTCCTTCAGCCCCTGGTATCCGACACGAACAACGCCTGGCGAAGCTGGGTGGTCGAGACCATAGAACGTGGCGTGGCTGACGGCACCTTTCAAACTTGCGTGCCACCCCGGCTGTCACGGCCAAGATGCTCGTGGCCTTGGTTGACGGACTCATGCTCGCGGTCGCCGCAGACGACGACGGCATCACACTTGAGCAGGCGGCGGCCCTACTGCTACACGCCGCCGCTCCGCACGTTGGCATCGACTACGAACCCGCCGAAGTGCCAGCGACCATCCGTACTGCCAGCAGCTGAACTGAGAGCCGGGTCTTGATCTCAAGACCGAGCGTTTCGCCCGTATGGCAGGGTGCAGGCGACGCCGTGCACCTTCATGGGATGGGAACGGCGCCCTAGGCTGACGCAGCCCCGGCGCCGTTGTGCCTGGGGTTCCGAGGGCTACAGCGCCTGCGGGTGCCAGGTCCTTTCGCCAGCGCCGGCCCCGAAACCGGCTGCCGTCGGCCGGGGCGTAGTCGGGCCAGGCGAGGCCGGTGGGCGGCATGAAGTCGGCGGGCAGCAGGGCGGCGAGTGGGGTCCTCGGCCTTGCGCTGCTTGAACTCCTCCGCGGCCGAGGCCAACAGGTCGGGCGAGGTGAGCATGTCCACGAAGGTGCCGGCGATGGTCTTGCCGGCCACCTCGATGGTCGGGTCGATGGCGGCGGGGATGCCGCCGAGGGCGTTCATGACCCAGCCGGGGTAGGCGCCCTTGCCGGGGGCGGGCTTGAGCGCGGGCCGGGAGATGTAGAACCGGACGGTCGGGGCGTAGTGCGTCATCTCCACGTAGTCGTCGCTGGTCCAGTTCTTCTGCCACGGGGCCAGGTGCTCGCGCAGCGCCTGCTCGGCGTCCTGCGGGGAGATCAGCGATTCGCACTCGTCCAGGAACGGCTTCTCCATCGGCTCGATCCCGAGTCCGGACTGGATGGAACGCGCGGCAGCCACGGCGTCGTCGTCGTATGAGGGAGCGCCGACTTCCTCAAGGTTGTTGTACAGCGCCTGCGCCAGCGCGTGGTTGGTGATGCCGGGGCGGTTGCGCGCCACCCAGGTGGTCTCCACCCGGCAGTGCGCCATCGCGGCGGCGTGCTCGGCGTTGCGGTCCAGCACGGCCAGCACGTGCTCGGCCATCTCCAGCGTGGGGCAGCGCCAGGAGTACTGGATCTGCGCGATCCGCGCCGGCAGGTTGTCCGCGGTCGCCTGCCCGGAGCCGAGGATCGCGTCGGAGAGGCTCCAGCCGCCGAAGCTGGGCAGCATGGCGTCCTGCATCACCCGCGAGCTGGTGTACATCTGCATCAGCGCCACGTTCGCTCCCGGGGCGCGGGCCGCCGAGTGCGACGCCGGGATCGGCGAGTTCGGGTTGGCCGAGAGCTGCCAGGTCTCCGGCTCGTCGCAGATGAACG
>CAVOIE010000003.1:0-123596 GCA_963696055.1 uncultured Actinomycetota bacterium
GGCTTCGTCCGACACCCGGTTCCAGACTTCGTTGCGGGGTCCACGGTGCCATGTCTGACGCGGGCCCTCCCATTCGCGTGGGACATCGGTCAGCCAGATTGTCGTGTCGGGATTCCAGCCGGCGATGACAGATGCGGTGTCGGCCTCAACCTGAAGCGCCCGGGTAGCACCGCTGAGGTACCCCAGGACGGTGAGATGCACCGCGTCCCATTCGCGAGCGACCTGCTCCCAGTCGGGGATTACCCACCGGCCGTCCCTGCCGGTTGTCCGGTACCAGTCATGACGGCGCGCGGCGGTGACGTCGAGCGGAAAGGAGCGGCACAAACGGATCCAGTCAGCGGCCGTGTGGATCTGGTAGTCCGGCCTACCCGACGGACCGGGACCGCGGTGGCCTCTTCCCAGCCGGGGCTATCTTCCACGAGGTCCAGTCCGGCGGGGATTTCCCCCACGGTTTGGACCAAGCCGAGCGGGATCGACCACCACGTTCCGCTCCAGTTTGAACGAAGATCGCGGGGACGTTCGAGCGCAGCCCTCGCTTCTTCGGCGCGCTCGTTAAGCCCCCACGCGGCGAGCGTCCGCTGCGGGTCTTTCGGCAACGGCGAGGGATCGCTGCCCGTTCGCCAGTCAATTGCCCATTGCTCCGTTCCGCGAGTCCGGTCCCATTCCTGCCCTGTCGATGAACCCATCACCTGTTCGGCCAGGGGCAGAAGGGCTGCGCGGATGACGGGGTCCGCGGCGAGCAGGTCCTCCCCATCTGGTTCCTGCCAGTATCTGGCTGTCGAGACTGCTTCGTACAGAGCATCCTGTATCAGCTCTTCATTTACGTCGGTGGGATCAAGGGAAGCAAGTGCTGCGGCCAACAGTTCCGGGGACACGGGAGCAGCAGCGGCAGCCTCACCCCGGCCGTCGTCGGCGATGCTCAGCCTGACAAGCGATGTTCCCTTCCCGGGGTCCAGCTCATACCCCAGCAATGTCGCGGCTGTACGGATCTCCGGGCTCAAAGCCATCGCGAGTTCCAGACATAGCCGACGCCCTCGAGGTCCCTCAAGGAGCAAATCAGTCCTCTTCTGCATCTGCTCATCGTCGCACCTCAACGCCAGACCAAGGCCACCGATGCCACACGGGCATGGCAGGTCCGATGTCACCGTTGAACGCCACCCTCAACCGGCAAATTCATCTACAAGGTTGGAGAAGGGCCGATCACGCACATGGCGGCAGAGCGCTGCCTTGCTCCACCCGAGAGGCCGCTGCTTCGGCGACCATGTGTCCTTTGGCGCGGGCAACCCCTTGGCGGAACTTCCACGAGGCGGTCGCGTTGAGGGATGACTCACCGATACACCTGACCCGCCCAGCTGGGCCACGTTCCGGCCTGTGCATCAAGATCGATGCCGCGAAGACGTACATGGCAGACGTCGCCCGGCGATCGAACCACTGCCCAGAGGCTGTGCGAGCGTCCCTCGGATCGAGTTGGAATCCACTCCAGGACCTCATCGAGGTCAGTGCCGGTCAGCTCCCACTCTTCACTCGCGGCACCGTCGTCTGTCCAGAAATAGACCCGGTATGTCGGACTGGCGACCTCCGAAGTCTGATCACGGGGATCTATCAGGTGAGCTTCCATGTGCTGACCGTACTCTGGCGGCCCTCAGCACTGAAGACCGTAGCCTGGTTGAGGCCATGGTGCGACTGACTTCCGGCCCTGAACAATTAGGGTGCGCTGGTCATCCTTCATGCGGTAAATCCGCTGCCATTGGCAAACCTCAGCCGCCACCCGTGCCGCCCGCGTGGGCGCAGGACACCGATGCCCGTTCGCATCGGAAGCGGACCTCGCTGCGCTCGGACAGTAAAAAGCCTTCTGTCTTTTGCTGCTGTCCGTTGGATCATACGTGCCCGCTCCGGCGGCTCAACCGGCCTTCGGCCGGCCCGGCACGGGCAGGACTTAGGTTCGGCGCTCCTGCGTCGCTTATTTCCTCACCGAAACTCCTGCCCGCTTGCCCTAACGGGTGGCCCGGCCTCCGTCGGGCACAGCTCCGCATGCTCCGCCAGCAGGCAAAAAACAACTGTGAGTCTTATCAGCAGCTGGTCTGGGACTGGCTGGCAGGATGGGTACCGGCCGTTCCGCCCCCTTGGAGGTGACTCAAAAAACAAATGGCTATAGTGCCTTGCCCCCGACTTGTCCTTCCATCGGGGTGGTCGGCCGGACCTGTCCGGCCCACCTCGGTAGCTTGATCAGAAGATTGTCCGCGTCTTTGAGCGCGTGACCCGTCACAGTGCTGTTCCGAAGTGACCTCTACCCGGACTGGTACCGGCCGACAGCGGCCATAGCCATATCCGTGAAGAGGAAGGTAAGAATGACCGCCGTGTCTATCGTTGCGCATTCACATCCGTTTGTCGTGGGCGTCGACACGCACGCACGCAACCACGTTTATGCCATCATCGCCACTAGGACCGGTGAACTCGTCGATACCCGGGACTTCCCAACGACGCCTGCCGGTATCAACAGGGCCATTGTCTGGGTCGCCCGCCGCACCAACGCCGACGCCGACACGCTCTGGGTGATCGAGGGCGCCGCGTCGTACGGGGCCGTCCTGGCCGGCACCGTCGCCGCCGAAGGCTACCCGGTGGCCGAAGCGCCAAGCATGGATGCGAAGAAGCGTCGCGGCGTTGGTAAGTCCGATGCCCTTGACGCCCACCGGATCGCTGCGGCCGCGTTGCCGCTGCCGCTGGAAAAGCTGCGCCGGCCAAGGGTGAACGACGGGGTCCGCCAAGCCCTGCGGATCCTGGTTACGGCCCGCGACGCCATGAGCACAGAGCGCACCCGGTCGGTCAACGCGCTCACCGCACTGCTGCGTACCCACGATCTGGGACTCGACGCTCGGAAGGCTCTCTCAGGAGGCCAGATCACTGACGTCTCGCGGTGGCGTGCGCGCGAGGAGGAGCTCTCCCTATCCATCGCTCGCGCCGAGGCGATACGTCTGGCCAAACGTGTCCTGGAACTCGATGAACAGCTCAAAGCCAACGAGAAACAACTGACCGAACTGGTACAGATCAGCGAGGCCGCGCCCTTGCTTCAGGAAACGGGCTTTGGGCCCGTCACTGCAGCGACCTGCCTCACCGCCTGGTCCCATCAAGGACGGGTTCGGAACGAGGCCGCCTATGCCTCCCTGGCCGGCGTCAACCCCATCCCCGCTTCCTCAGGCAACACCGTCCGGCACCGCCTGAACCGAGGTGGAGACAGAAGCCTGAACCGCGCCCTCCACATGGTCGCACTGACCAAAATGACCCACGATCCGGAGACCCGGAAATACGTCGAAAAGCGGCGGGCAGAAGGCCGCACCGACAGGGAAATCCGCCGATGCATCAAGCGCTATCTCGCCCGACGCGTACACCGCACGCTCAACGCCTCTTGCACCACGAATACCGCTTGACAGACATAGAAGAGTCGGGGGAGAGGGGAAGCTGGCCGGTCACCACTGGTCGCCCCGCCCGCCATGTCCTCTGCAAAAGGGAGCAACACCATGAACGAGCACATCAAATTCACCGGCCCCGCCGACATCCTGGCCTTCATCCCGCACACGCTGGGACAGACCCCCAGGGCGTCTTTCGTCGCGCTGACCATGCAGGGCAAACAGCTGGGCGCCACCCTGCGCGTCGACGCCCCGTCCGGCCTGGACCCGGTCGCCTACGCCCAGACCATCGTCAGCTACCTGACCGCCGACGAGGCCGCCACCGGCAGCCTGCTGGTCATCTACACCGACGAGAACACCCGCGAGGATGCGCGCCCCTACTCCGGGCATGTGCAGGCGCTGCGCACCGAACTGGAAACCGCGGGGATGCCGTTGCAGGATGCATGGCTGGTGACCTCGGAGTCGTGGAGGAACTACCTGTGCACGGACACCGGCTGCTGCCCGGACCAGCCGCTGGATGCCATCACCACCAGCAACGGCAACGCCGCCCTGATCTACCGGGGCAGCGTTGTCACCGGTTTCCCCGCCCCGGCACCGTTCACCGGAGACGAGGCGGCACGGGCGGCCATCGCAGCGCACCAACCCGAGGTCTGGCCCGACGACCTGGAAGCCAGCCGCGCCGCATGGGCCAAGGTGCTGGAGAACCCCACGAGCCTCACGACCCGGACCGCGCACCAGCTGGCCGGAGCGCTGCAGCACCCCGCCGTCCGGGACTACCTGATGGGGGACATCATCACCGACGAAGCCGACCAGTTCACCTCCGTCATGCTCGGTGTCTTCCGCGCCCGCCCCGACTGGGCCCGGGTGGACACCGCCCAGGAAGTCGCGTTCGAACTCATGAAAGCGACCCCCGAAGGACAGCGCGCCCCCATGCCGGATGACGATGATCTTTCGGGGTGCATCAATTCTTGGGACTATTGCGGCTTTGGTAAATCAGAGTCTCGGAAAACTTCCATACTTGGTATCGGAAGGCGCGTCCCACCGCTAAGGAAAGCGCTTTCGGACCGGATGAAACAGATGCTGGTGAAGCCACGAATCGGCGGGCCGGAGACCCGGACTGGACTGTGTCGAGCACGCCGGACAACCAGCAGGAAATTAAGGTCGAGTGCGGTATTCGTGGTCGGAGGTCGGGACACCGAATTGTCCTCCGGATTTCGCTGAATCCGCCCGCGCCGCCACCCGCTGCAGCCGACTGAAATCCGGACATAATGAGGCATTATTCGTGTTATTCTCTGCCGGGGCGTCATTCTGACCCCGCATGCCAGTTTGCAGCAGGGGGAAATACGTTGAAAAGTACGTCCATGCTCCGCCGCATCGCCACGGCCGCCACAGTCCTCGCACTGACGCTCGGCGCCGGCCGCCGTTGCCCCGGCCGTCCAGGCCGCTGAAACCGCGGCCCAGTCCGCCGTCGAGAACACCGGCGACTACGCGCGGATTTGGGGCTCATTCCACGCGGGCGAGACCCTGGAGATTAAGCCCGGCGAGTGGACACCCGGGGCTGAGTTCTCGTATCAGTGGACGCGAAACGGACAGCCGGTCCCCGGGGCTACGGGCACACCTACAAGCTCGAAGCAATCGACACAGGAGCCGAAATCAGGGCCACCATGGTGGCCAGTCTCGACGGCAGGCTTCCGCAGACCGTGGACCTCGACGGCACGAAAGTGGGCAAATTTCGGTTGGCTGCCACGGGCAGTAACCAGCAACCCATCACCGGCAGCCCCCGGGTCGGATCGGTACTGACCGCACCGATCAACAACTGGTACGCCGACGCACGCGGGATCAAACCGGACATCACCGGCATCCAAGGCATCAAGCTGTCCTACCAGTGGTATCGCTACGACGAAAAGATTCCCGGGGCTGTCCACAGTACGTATACGACGAGCCCCTCGGACCTCGACTCTTTCGTGAAGTTGTGGTCACGGCCCGCCACGAGTACTACGAGTCCAACTTTGCGACCAGCCAGGCAGTTATGGTCAGCGCCGGTGCCCTTGCTACCGCAGTGCCGACCGTCTCGGGCACGGTCAAGGTCGGACACAAGCTCACGGCCGCCCCGGGCGCCTGGCCAAAGGGCACCAGCTTCACGTACCGGTGGTACGCCGACGGCAAGGCCATCGCCGGGGCGACCGCGCGCACTTTCACCCCGCAGGCGCCCCAGACGCGGAAGAAGCTCAGTGTGAAGGTCACCGGCACTCTGGCCGGCTACAGCACCGCTTCGAGGACATCGGCGGCCACCGCTGCGGTCGCTGCCTCCCCGCGGTCAAGGGCTCCGTGCCCACGATCAGCGGCACTGGAAGGCTGGGCCGCTACGTAGTCGCCGAGGTCGGGAAGAAGCTCACCGCCAAGGCGCGGTACCTGGTCGAAGGGCGCGACGCTTTCCTACCAGTGGTACGCCGGCGGCAAGGCGATCAAGGGCGCCACCCGGAGCACCTTCACGCCTACCGCCAAGGAACGGAGCGCCAGGATCTCGGTCAAGGTCACCGGCTCCCGCACCGGATACGCGTCCACGACGAAAACCTCGAAGGTCCTTTTCGACACCGCGCACCGGCGAAACCGTCGGCGCAACCCCGACGGTCACCGGCACCCCCAGGGTGGGCAGGACCTGACCGCACACCCAGGAAAGTGGACCCGCGGCACCAAATTTTCCTACCAGTGGAGGGCCGACGGCCGGGAAATCAAGGGGGCGACCAAACCGACGTTCAAGCTGAAGACTGCCCAGCGCGGCAAGACCGTCGCCGTCATCGTCACCGGAACACAGGACGGCTATATGGGCCTGATCAAAGCATCGGCCTGGACCAGACCGGTCGCACGCTGACCTCCTCCGCTGGTCGGCGTGCTGGACAGGCGGCACAGCAAGCTCGTCAAGGAACATGGCTGGCGCTCGGTTTAAGACCGAGTCCCTGCTGGCATGCGGACCGTAGGCCGCTTCACCTGCCCGCGCGCAGATGTTGAAACGTTTATAAGCAAAGGCACACCGGAACGACATGTTGGGGGAAAATTGAAGAGGTTTACAGAGGAGCCCTGTCTTTAGCAGCTGCGGCGGCCATCGGCCTCGGCTCCATCATGCCGGCTTCAGCCGCACCGGCCCCGGCTACTGCAGCCATCACCCTGCAAGCCGCTGCCAAGGCCCCCGCGAAGGTCACCATCAGGACCATCGCGAGCCCGCCCGTGAAGCCGGGAGGCACCGCCGTCATCAAGCCATCGATCGCACTCAGCGGCCCGGTCAGGGTTTCCGAGACGACCCTCAAGGTCGTCCAGGGCAAGAAGACAGTTGTCAGCGGCAAGCGCAGCGCCAAGCTCAAGGCCGGAACCTACACCGTCACGACGACGGTCAAATACTGGCTCACCGACGAAGACCGCAACGTGGTCTCCGACCGGAAAACCATCAGCAGGAAGCAGACACTCACCGTCGCCCCGGCCGTGACGGTGGGCCGGATCGCCGACATGACCGCCACGGCGGCCGGCACGGCCACCGTCCGGCCGAACGTGAAGACAGCCAACGGAACCAAGACCATCACAAGCCTCCTGACCGTCAAGCAAGGAACGAAGACAGTGGCCCTGGACCAGGGCTCGGCCGCCCTCAAGCCGGGCAGGTACAAGGTCACCACGACCACGAAGTACCGGCTCCCTGTCTACACCACCGTGGCGGAGGCTGAAGGCTACCTGGTCATGGGGAACGAGAAGAAGGCCGCGAAGATGACCTGCACGGTCTCGAGGATTTGGCCCCGTGCCAAAGGCGAGGCCGAATACGCAGCCTGGATCGATATGTCGGCCAAGTGCGTGGGTGACTTCGATGACGACTACGAAACGTTCGTCTACTACATGACCGAAAAGAAGAACCCGGGGCAGCGCTGGCTCGGCGACCGCACCGCCGGCCAGACCCTGTGGGAAGGCCCGGGTAACGAGAAGGAGACGGCCGGCATCAAGCCGGTAATCGGCTCCAAGGCAACCGTGACGCTCTTCCCCAGAGGAGGCGTGTTCAAGAGGACGAACAGCACGGTGATCAAGAAGAGCTGGTCCCCCGTTTACACCGCCACCAGGACGCAGGACCTGCTCGTTCGCCGGTAGCAGGAGGAACTTCGGCGGGCCGTCGCTCTACACAAGGGGTAAGAAGGCGGAATCGGGATTTCTTCAGTGGCAAAGGGCGTATTTCCGCTGTCCTGATGAAACGTATATACAATGCAGTGGTCGGGATCACGATTGTCGTGCCGCGACCAGCCAATTTCATTGAATTCGGGGGAACCTTGAATAACGCCAAACGAAAATTCCGCGCCCGCGCCCTAGTGGTCCTCGCGGTCGCCGCCGCCCTTCTGATGCCCGACCGTCCCGGCAACAGCTGCGGAACCGATAAAGCCGTATGTTCGATCTGGGTCGACGGTGCGTGACGCAGGTGGGCATGGGCAAGGTCCCGATGTACAAGCCGAGCGTTGCTTCAGACTCTACTGCCTCTACCAAAATGACGCGTGCAGCTCCAGAAATACTCGGGCGGTAAATGGGTCAACGTTTCGGCCAAACCCGTCGCTCATCAGAAATACGGCAAAACTCCACTGGTTCGGCAGGATGCCGCTGTCTTATAAGAAGCTCGGCGAGTCCATCAAGTGGCGAATGCAACTCAAGGATTCGAAGTCTGTCGGTGAAGGCAACGTCCAGCACATTGACGCTCAAGTCTGCGAAGGGCAAGACCTGATTTGCAGCACCCTGGTGGACTCCGGGTACTCCGATACCTACCCCACCGGCAGCAAGGTGAACAGCCCGGTTCTGGCGATCCCCGCAGCGGGCCGGACCGCCCACTTGGAGCAGTACGACGCGAAGAAGAAAAAGTGGGTGACCGTCTCCAAGAAGAAGCTTCCCAACACCGCGGACACTGGCACCGTCGAGCTGACAGTGCCGGAGAAGTCAGGACAGAAGTACCGGTTCAGCGTGCCGGGCACCAGCGCAGTAAAGGGGGCCTCCATCACCACCGGGGCCGTCAAGTTCGAGAACCCCCGAAAGTACACCGGGTACAGGGCCAAGGCCTACGGCTACATCAAGAATTACTGCCCCAACGTCACCATTGAAACCAGCAGCGCCAAGGCCGAGCTGAGGTCGAACGGCAACATGAACGGCGTCGGTTACGACCCACAACGCGCGATAAGTCGACCCGCATTGTGGTCATGCCCGGGCTGAGCAATGCAAACCTCCACAGCGGTGCGATGCACGCATGTGCGGATCTTCTACTGGCCAACGCGTACGTCGGAAAGTGGACTGATGCCCGGCGAGCCAAGCTCGAGAAGGTCTACGACGGCGAAGTCGAAGGCGCTGTCCATGGGCGCACCAGCATCTGTCGGAGTGCGTCGCCGCCTACCTCACCACCAAGGGCCAAAAGTCCACCGCCCTGAACGTCAAGTCCGAGCAGGCGTTCTGGAACAAGACACTGCACGGGTGCCAAGGGTGCCGGAGCTAAGAACGTCGTCGCCGGCAAGGTCATCTAGCACCTTTGCCGCACTGTGCCCGCCCGAGTCTTGCCTCAATGGGCGGGCACGGCTTTGCCGGGTCGGAGTCCGCGGACTCCGGCTCGCACGCCCCCGCGAGAGCCGAGGGCGCCTTTGCCGCGGACAACGTGAAAGAGGTCCACTGTTCGCTTCAGATAGCATGTGCTGGGTCACATAGGAACAGGTCAACTGCGCAGTGAGGGCCCACCGGTTTCGCACCCCTCGGTTCACCGCGGGCGTTTTTGGGGAAAGTCAAGAGTCCAGGAGAATCCATGCCCGAGCACCGCATGTCGATGGCCATCAGGCTTCGCCGCCCCCGAGCTGCAACAGCACTGCTGCTCGCCGTCGGCCTCCTGGTAGGCGCAGCCCCATTGCTTACCCCGGCCGCCCCGGCGGCCGCTGCGGTGACGGTGGCGGGACCGGTGCAGCCGCCCAGAAGGCTGTGAAGCCTTCCGTCGCCATCGGTGTCATTTCGAACAAGTCCGTGGCCTCTGGCAAGAAGACCACCATCAAACCGAAGCTGGTGAAGAAGGGCGCTACCCAGGTCAAGACCGCAACATTGACCGTGACCGCCGGCAAGAAAACCGTTGCGAAGAACAAAGCCTCGGCCACGCTTGGCGCCGGGACCTACAAGGTGCAGACCAAAATTACCTACCGGGTGAAGTCCGGCACCAAGTGGTCCAAAACCAAGGCCTCGTCCAAAACCCAGACGCTGGTGATCAAGAAGGCGAAGCCGTCCGCGAAGATCAACACTGCGGCCGGGAAACAGGAGGTCCTCGCCCGGATCAACGCCAAGCGCAAGGCGAAAAAGCTCAAGCCGCTGCAGTTGGCCAGCACCTGCCAATGGAGTGCGCCTGAGTCCCTCTACGTCATCGGGTTAAGCAGGAGCGGCTTCTACTACTTCGAGGGAACGAAATGGCCCACCGCGAAAGAATGGGTGGAGCTCTGGCATTACTCGGGTAACCCCTCGCACGAGAAGCTCCACTCGCTCGAGCGGCTTTACAAGGACAAAAAGGCCACAAGGATTGGTATCAGCTACTACCACCCGGCCGATAACAAGAAGCTCAATTTGGTAGAGGTCATCGCCTGTACGAACCCGGTGCCGTCCGATACGAAACCGGTGCCGTCCGATTTGAGCAAGGCGGACGCCCGCACCCGGATCATCAACGGCATCCAGCGGTTCCGGTCCGACGCGAAGCTCCCCGCCCTAATCGTTTCCCAGGGAAAACCGGTCCTGAGGGACGGCGAATGGAACCCCTCCTCGTCGGGGACCATCTACCCGCAGGGCACCTCGGTGAAGGACTTCCTGGCCGATGACGACATCAAAGAGATGGCCAGGAACCGGTCCTACACCCACGTAAGTGTCAGCATCGTCAAGAACGGCTCCCACTACGAAGTGACTGCGATGTTCTACGAGGTCGCCAAGATTTAGAGCTCCGTCACAGGCTACTCCGAGAGGGCTGCGGCGAGGCAGGCTGCTGCGCGGACGGAAAAACATGCCCATGCGCCGGACACTCTGGGGGTGGGGGCCGGAACAGCAGGAGGATCGAATGGCCTTGCAGAACGACGTTGGAGTCTTGTCAGTTCAGGAAAGCGAACAAATCCTGCGGGCATCGCTCATCAATGCTGCGGCAGATGTTTTCGGGGAGCGCGGTTACACCCGCGCGGAGCTGAAGGACATTGCCCGGGCGGGCCGGGGCGACAGTGATGGATATCGAGGGCCGGTTCCGGTCAAAGAAGAGCTGGCGGCAGCGGTCATCGCAGCCCAGCACCGGATCGTTACCGAGGACGCCCTCGCTGTCCTGCAGCAGGGCCACCCGCCGTTGGACGCGATGATCATCATGTGCCGGGAGTTCGGCCGGCGTCTGGCCGGCGACCCTATGGTCAGGGCAGGCATCCGACTCACCTTCGAGGCCTCCGCCTTCGGCCACGGGGTCCGTGAACCCTACAGCGACTGGATCAAGGTCTTGGAATCCCTGGCAGCCAAGGCAGCCGCCGCGGGCCAACTCCGCCCCGGGACCGACCCGGATGCCTTGGCGCGGCTGGTGGTGGCATGCTTCACCGGAGTCCAGTTGGTATCAGCGGTCATGACGGACAGGGACGATGTCCTGGAAAGGATCAGCCAAATGTGGGAGATCCTGCTGCCGGGCATCATCAATGAGGCCGCCGGCACTGGCATCGGACGGTTACTGCAGTTGGCAGCCGCCGGACCACACGTAGCAATGGAAAGCGCGAAATAGTCCGCGTTGTTGCAATAGGGCCCGGTAGGGGTGTTAGCGCTTGATGCCGATGAACGGGTCTAGGGCGGCTGTTCATCAGCAGCGGCCAGACGACGACGGGGCGTGGCAGTGGTCGGCTATGTCGTAAGCGCTGTTATCGGCATTGGGCATGAAAGAGGCGGCGGAAGCCGATCGCATCCACCGCCCGGGATGCATCCGGCGCCTGTCCTAAAGACGAAGCCCAGATGGGGCCGTGGAGTCATCGATGTTGAATTGCGCAGCAGGCGGCTGGGCGGCCGAAAAAGTTGCAGAGGGATGGTGGAGGCTTGTCCGTTCAGAAAAGCGAGCAAATCCTGCAGCCGGGCATCATCAATGAGGCCGCCGGCGCCGGCATCGAACGGTTACTGCAGTTGACAGCCGCCGGCCCACACGTAGTAATGGAAAGCGCGAAATAGTTCCGGGTCGCTGGCGCCTCCGGCCTTCAAATCCCACGTGTACGGAAGCAGTTAAAGGCTGTTCCCGGTCGGCGGATATCCACAACCGGGTACAGCGGCACCGTCTAGTCGGTGGCGACGTCCCCTTCTTCGCTGGCAGCCCATTAACTGCTGACCCCATAGAACCTCGCGGAGACTTCGTAGCTGGAGCCCTTTTTGGCGATGCTCACACCTACATAGGTCAGACTCGGATCCTTGGCGTTATCAACTACGCCCGACTCGGCCAGGAACTCCTTGACGGTTGATACCTGATTCGGTCCGTTCGTCGCGGACCTTGAAAAGTCTTCACCGCTTCTCAGACTGGGTTCTCCTACCGTGACGGTGAACGGGGAAAGCTTCGCATCGGCCCGCATCTGCTGGATGCCGTTGATGATCCGGGTGCGGGCGTCGGCGTCACCGATATCGGACCGAGGCTCCTGCGCCTGCGGGGTTTTCGGGGCCTGTGGGGCTTCCTTCTTGCCAGTGCCCTGGTACGCATAGATGTCGAGGATATTGAGTCTGGTGCCGTAGACGAAGGAGGAGTTGTCCATTTTGACTGCGATGGCGCTCTTGTCCTTGATGAGCCGCTTCACTCCAGGGCCGTCCTCAAACCAACGCACCCACTCTTTTGCGGTAGGCCACTTCGTTTTCTCGAAAGAGTAGAAGGAGGAGATTCTGACCTGGACAAAATACCTTTTCGTCCAGGAGTCAGGGGTGTCCTTGACCAATGTCAGCGGCTTCAGCTTGTTGGCCATGCGCTTGGCGTTGAACCAGGCGAGCAATTCCTTTTTCCCAGCCGCGCTGTTGACCTTCGCTGAGACCTTCGCCTTCTTGATCACGAGCGTCTGGGTCTTCGATGCGGCCTTGCTTCTGGACCACTTGTTGCCGGACTTCACCCGGTAGGTGATTTTTGTCTGCACCTTGTAGGTCCCGGCACCCAGGGCGGCGGACGTCTTGTTCTTCGCGACCGTCTTCTTGCCCGAGGTGACGGTCAGGGTAGCGGACCGCACATTGACGGTGCCCTTCTTCACCAGCGCCGGCTTGATCGTGGTCTTCTTTTTAGCCTGGACGTACTTGGTGGGGATGGCCCCGATCGACACGGTGGCTTTCGACGGCGCCGCAGTCGCCGCATACGGGACGTTGCCCAGCAGCAGGCCGGCCGCGAGCACCAGTGCTGACCCCATGCGGAATCGGCGGAACTGGCTGCGACCGGATTTCTTGTAGCTCTCAGGCAAGGGTGGCCTCCTGGTTAGGCGGGGAATGCAGAGGAGCGGAGCGTCAAACGAGGGAAATCCGTGATCCACATGCGATGTGTGGGGAGGGCGGGACCGGTCCGTGTAGTCCGATCCCGCCTTCATCATCATTTATGCCACAGCCTGTGGCACTTTCTGCAGCGCTGCGTTTGCGTCATCACAATCATGACGCCACCGATCGAACGCGGCGACCCGGTTATCGACGTCAGTCGTTAGGCCTTCTGGACTACCTCTAAAGCATTCGCAGGCACTCACCTGGGGAACTTTGGCGCCCCTCACCGTACACATTGGGTAGAAGGCGGAATGGGCTTTGTCATCACTGGCTAAGGCGCATTCCAAGACTCGATGAAACGTATATACAATGCAGTGGTCGGGATCACGCTGTTGTGACGCGACCAGCCTATTTCATTGAATTCGGGGGAACCTTGTATAACGCCAAACGAAAATTACGCGCCCGCCCTTATGGTTCTCGCGACCGCCTCTGCCCTGCTGATGCCCGCCGTCCCGGCAACAGCTGCGGAACCGATAAAGCCGTATGTCTCGATCTGGGTCGACGGTGCCGACGCAGCCGTGGGCAGGGGCAAGATTCAGATGTACAAGCCAAAGGTAGCTTTAAACATCTATGCCCCATCGAAGATGACGCCGCAGCTCCAGAAATACTCTGGCGGTAAATGGGTCAATGTTTCGGCCAAACCGACGCTCCAGAAATACGGCAAAATCAACTGGTTTGGCAGTATTCCGTTGACCTATAAGAAGCTCGGCGAGACCATCAAGTGGCGGGTGCAAATCAAGGGTTCGAAGTCAGTCGTGAAGGCAACATCCAGCACTTTGACCCTCAAGTCTGCGCGGGACAAGACTTGGAGTGGCACCACCTTGGTGGACTCCGGTTACTCCGATACATACCCCACCGGCAGCAAGGTGAAAGCCCGGTTCTGGGCAATGCCCGCGGCGGGCCGGACCGCCCACTTGGAGCGGTACGACGCGAAGCGGAAAAAGTGGGTGACCGTCTCCAAGAAGAAGCTTCCCAATACCGCGGATATTGGCACCGTGGATCTGGCAGTGCCGGAGAAGCCCGGTCAGAAGTACCGGTTCAGCGTGCCGGGCACGAGCGCAGTAAAGGGCGCCTCCATGACCACCGGGACCGTCAAGTTCGAGAATCCCCGAAAGTACACCGGGTACAGGGCCAAGGCCTACGGCTACATCAAGAACTATTGCCCCAACGTCACGATCGAAACCAGCAGTGCCAAAGCCGAGCTGAGGTGGTTCGGCAACATGAACGGCATCGGCTACACCCACAACAGCGACAAATCGACCCGGATCGCGGTCATGCCCGGGCTGAGCGATGCGAATCTTCACAGCGGTGCGACGCACGCGTGCGCAGATCTTCGTGGCCAACGCGTACGTCGGGAGGTGGAATGATGCCCGGCGAGCCAAGCTCGAGAAGGTGTACGTTGGCGAAGTCGAGGACCAGACCATGAGCAGCTACCAGTACCTGTCGGAATGCGTCGCCTCCTACCTGACCACGAAGGGCCAGAAATCGACCGCTCTGAACGTCAAGTCCGAGAAGGCATTTTGGAACAAATACTGCACCGGTGCCAAAGGTGCCGGGGCTAAGAACGTCTTCGCCGGCAAGGTCATCTAGCACCTTCCCGCACTGTGCCCGCCGAGCCTTGTGTCACTGGGCGGGCACAGCTTATCGGGCCGGCGCCTCCGCAGTATCCGGTAGTTCAGGGTCGCCTGGCCGTTGACCCTGTGGAGTCGGCGTTGCGGCTCTGGCAAACAGCAACAGGGTTGACGCGATGTCGTAAAGAGACGTCAGCAGGACTTCGCCGGTTTCCCTGATGATCAGCGGGTAGCACAGCCTAGAGGAGGAGCCTCAAGAGCAAGCCACTCTAGGGCTCCCGACTCTTGTTATTCGCAGAGTTTTGGTCTGGTTACTTCTGGAGCCTGTAACTCCACTTCGAGGTGCCGCTGAGGACGTACCCGGTCTTGGCTTTCGCCGTGATGGTGACAGTCTTCTTGTTGCCCTTGAAAGTGCCCTTCTTGGCAGTCTTGCCGTTGACGTAGTAAGTGACGCCGGGCTTGGAGGGAACGTTGTACGTGCCCTTCGACGCGCTAAAGGACGGCTTGGCGGCAGTCACTTTCGTGCGGAACTCGTACTTCCAGGTTTTGGTGGCGGAGAGTACGTAGCCGGTCTTGGCCGTGGCTGTGACGGTGATGTTCTTGTTCTTGCCGCTGTATGTGCCTTTCTTGATTGTCTTGCCGCCCACCCAGTAGGTGACTCCGGTCGTGGCCGGGATCGTGTACTTCTTCGTCTTCGCGTTGAAGGAAGGTGCCGCAGCGGTCACTTTCGTCGGTGCGAAGCTGTACTTCCATGAGGATGTTCCGCTGAACAGGTATGCCGAGGAGGCTGCCTTGGCGGTAACGGTGACTGTGGTCTTTCCGCCGCTGTAGGTGCCGGCCCTTACAGCCTTGTTGTTGACCAGGTACTGGACCCCGGCGCGGTTGGGGATCGTGTACTTGCCGGTGCTCTTGGTGAAAGTCGGAGCAGCGGCTGTGACCTTGGTGCGGAAGTCGTAATTCCACGAGGTCGTGCCGGTCAGCCCGTATCCACCGGCCGCCTTTGCGGTGACCGTGAGGGCAGCGCGTGAAGCCGTGTAAGTGCCAGCCTTGACCACCTTGTTATTGACCAAGTACTGAACCCCTGTTACTGCAGGGATCGTGTACTTGCCCGTGGAAGTGTTAAACGCAGGTGCCTTGGTGGCGACACTTTTGACGGATGGGTGCGGAGCGGGCTTGACAAAGGTATGTGACCACTGGCTGGTGCCGGTCAACTTGTAGTTTTTGTCCTGTACAGACGCGGTTACGGAAATCGTGCCCCAGCCGGAATCGTAGGTACCTGCCGCTTGTGATGTTCCATTTACATAGTACTGAATTCCCGGTGTGGCTGGGATAGTGTATTTGCCGGTTGACTCGGTGAAAACAGGTGCCTTTGCAGCTACTTCCACAGGTACGGGCGGGTTAGTCTTTACGAACTCATGCGACCAAGATGAAGGGCAATGATTACGTTTTCCAGTCGGATGCATACGTTCCTGGTTGTTTCGCTACGTTATCCACATAGTAGGTTACGCCCGTCCTGGCAGGGATAACGTAAGTTCCCTCGGATGAGTTGAACTGGGAACTACTGCTGTAACCTCAGTCGGAAGCGGAGCGGGCTTGACAAAGATGTGACCGGCGGTGCCGGTCAACTTGTAGTTTTGTCCTGTACAGACGCGGTTACGGAAATCGTGCCCCAGCCGGAATCGTAGGTACCTGCCGCTTGTGATGTTCCATTTACATAGTACTGAACTCCCGGTGTGGCGGGATAGTGTATTTGCCGGTTTGACCGGTGAAAACAGGTGCCTTTGCAGCTACTTCCACAGGTGCGGGCGGGTTAGTCTTTACGAACTCATGCGCCCAAGATGAGGCTATCAATTTGTAGCCTGCCTGAGCGGAAGCTGTAATGATTACGTTCTTCCAGTCGGATGCATACGTTCCTGCTTGCTTCGCTACGTTATCCACATAGTAGGTTACGCCCGTCCTGGCAGGGATAACATAAGTTCCCTCGGATGAGTTGAACATGGGAACTACTGCTGTAACCTCAGTCGGAAGCGGAGCGGGCTTGACAAAAGTATGTGACCACTGGCTGGTGCCGGAAACCTGGTAACCGGAGAAAGCCTGAGCAATCACATCTATTTTCTTCCAGTCCGAGTTGTAAGTGCCGGCATTTAGAACTTCACCGTTGACGAGATACTGTACTCCTGCCTTTTCCGGTATTACATATGTTCCCGCTGAGGCGTCGAACTTGGGGGCGACCGGAGTTACTGTTTGAATGTTGTTCGGGTAGACATTGAACCAGCTGGTGTAGCTGTCACTCATCAGGTAGAAGCCGTTTTTGGCTACTGCTCGAATCATCACGTGATAGGTTTTTGCAGGATAAGCCCCTGGCGGAGTAAGGACGCCATTGACATAGTAATCAACGCCCCTTTGGTCGTTGATCCTGTAACTGTTGTCCGGATCCATCCATGTCGGGCCGATGGCTTTTACTGGGTAATCGATTACTCCGAAATCATGTACCCATGAAGAGGTACCGATAATTTTGTAGTCCTCGTCGGCGACGGCCTTTACGGTGATTTTCCGCGCAGGCGTCGGCGCGACGGAGAAAGGATAAGGCTGTATATATTCACCCGTATCGTCCCAATAAACCAGGTACCTCAGCCCCTCTACATAAGGGACAGAGTAAGTGCCGTCACTGTTGAAAACCGGCTTCTCGGCGGTCACTGGGATCAATTCAGGCGCACCGTCTTCGGACAGGCCGTCAAAGAATGTCTGAGGATGGACATAGGATCCCGGAGCAACCTTGTTCCGTGGCCAAGTAAAGAATTGGACGGTTCCGTACATGGTGTAGGGGTTGCCGGTCTTTGGCGCACTGCCGGTCTTCCGGATACCGATGCCCATGTATTCGAAGCGAGGGCTGCTCATTAGGGCATTGTGGCCGGGAGAATCAATCCATTGCTGAACCAGTCCCTGACCGCTGGTATCCCATCGTGCGGCAATAATTTCTCCAGCGGTGGTGAAGCCCGCGATATTGTCATGACTGCTGAACGGCCCGTGGCGGAAATGGATCTCGTCGGCCATGGTGTCCGACCAGTCTTCCGCGTTTTCAGAAATGGTCACATTGAATCTTAACGGTTGCAATCCCTTGACGGCCCGAAAGGCATTGATGCCGTTGAAGACATCAACGATTTCCTTTTGGTTCACTTTATCAATGGTGTTCGAATCGACCGTTCCCATGGGGACGATGACATTTGAAGCCGAAGCTGCAGACGCCGGACCGATGCCCAACGCCGCGATGAGAGCCAAACCCAAACCGGTTGCCATCATCCCCTTGAAACTTGCCATCAAGCACTACCTTTCGGAATTTGATAGTAAATATCGCGATTCTACCGGAAGAAAGCCGGTATCTCGTTCCGCTGGAGCGGCATAACGGCCCGGACACCCTCGAAAACATGTTGTGTCCGTGCCCTAACTGTCTCGTGCTCTTTGGGCGTCCACGCCCAAGTCATCAGTGCCCACCTCACTGTCCTGCATATGCGTGAGTCGGCCCGGGCAGTTCAGTGTCATGGCCGCACATCGGGGACCGTGAGCATTTCGCCTATTAGCAGCAAATCTCCACCGGTTCGTCATAGCCGACCCAAGATTTTTGAATATCAGCGTCTGGTTGACCAGCGGCAGAATTCGAAAAACATAGCAAAATAGGAGGAAGCTCAAGAGCGATCCACTCTTGGGCCCCATCCTCTATTATTTGTAGAGCCCCGGTCCGGTGGCATCCCGGGACCCATCCGGGTCACCGGGTAATGCTCGAAATCCAACTCCTCGGCGTCAGCGACACCGGCTCTGCCGGCCACGCGTAACGCACAGCATGGAGCTGCGACGCGTCCGGATCCATGCATCAAAAGAAGGACACATATTCGAATTAGCCTAGGCGCCGGCAGGGCCAGACATAGAGTAATGGCCACGGCCAGCCCTGAGATCATCCTTCCCGATGACTACCAGGACCTGCTATAACTCCTAGCCTGCTGGCGCGGTACCCCACCGGAAAGAGGGGATTCGACACCTCTATGCCTTAGCCTCAGGCTGGAATCCTCTACCCGAACGCCTGATGCCCCGCGCGCTACGGACCACCGAAGTGACAGATATAGCCCACTCCACCTTGCCCGTCTCGTGCCGTATGCGCCGTTATCGGCGTTCATCTGCTTCAACGTCAGGCAGGCCCACCGGTCGAGTAGACCGCGTGGTCGTCGACGCTGACCTCCGGACCACAGCCATGTGAAGCGGCTAACGCGGGCCCGAAAGGGTGCCGCTGGTTAGTCTGGTGAGCATGAGAGCGATCGAAACAGTTCATGCTGAACCGCGCGATTTCATTGACTCACCCGGTTACCGCATCAACTTCTGGCAACAATCGCCACACGGGAACTCCTGGAACCTAGATGCTTATGCGCTCACTGAAGCGAAGGACATCAGCGAGGTTCTCCAGTGGGTGGACGACCATGCCGAAGGACGACGGTTCGAGGTGTTCGCCGAGATAGACGAGGAACCGATGGGATCGTTTGGGGATCCACGCAGGACTGCCCTTGTCCGCCTGCTTGGAAGCGATCCCAATACTGGCGAATCGTATGAGGTGGTCAGCTTCGGAAAGCTGTAGCGTGCAGGCGTTCGCCTAGGAAGCAGGGGAAGTTGACCAACCGGCGGACCCCAATAAGATCGTCGCAAACCTGCCCGCCCTGGTGATCGCGGAGTAGTAGCCACAGTTAAGAAGACGGGCGAGCTAAGTTTAGAGGCTTTCGCGGAGGCGCACCTCCGGGCCTATTGTCGTCATCGTCCGTTTCTCTATGACAGTAGTTACCCGACGACGGGCCGTCTTCGGCTAATGCCCGGTTGAGTGGTCCGTCTCACCTAAGGACCGTCTGCTGAGACAGCCGGTCTTCCCCGGCCGCCATTTCTGGAGGTGAGAGAAAGTCGCGGATTTTAGACAACCCCTCGTCTCATCAATATGTCTCACGTCTGCTAGTCTCAGGAACATTAAAAATGAACCTTTGATGTGACTTAGGACGGCTGTGGCAAGTATCGGGTATGCCAGGGTCAGCACAGTTGACCAAAACACGGACCTTCAACATGCCGCGCTGAGAACGGCCGGCTGCAAGAGGGTCTTTACGGACCATGGGGTGAGCGGCACACGGGCCAAGCGTCCTGAGCTGGACAAGATGCTGGAGCACCTCCGAGAAGGCGATGAAGTGGTCGTCTGGAAGCTGGACCGGCTGGGCCGCAACACGCGGAACCTGCTGGCGCTCATTGATGACCTCGAGGAACGGGGTGTCCACTTCCGTTCACTGACCGAGGGCATCACCACCACAGGCGCCATGGGCAAGGCGATGTTCACCGTTATGTCCGCGTTCGCCCAGCTCGAACGCGACCAGTTGGCCGAGCGCACCAAGGCAGGCATGGCTGCAGCTGCCGCCAACGGGCGCAGGGCGGGACGGCGGGAAGTCACGGCAGGCGACCGAAAGGTGAAGCGAGCCCATGAGCTGAAGGCCCAGGGCCTCAAACCCGCTGACATCGGCAAGATCGTTGGCGTCAGCCGCGCCACCGTTTACCGGTACCTGAACATGGAGAATGCCTAACTATTGTTTGGCTGGAACAGGTGGAAGCTAAGTCGTGGCCGGTTGAGCTGGCATCAGTAGTGATCTGCCCCGCCTGCGTGCAGGAAACCAATGCGCAGATGACCATGGCTTACCGGTATACCTGCCTCGCCCAGCTTGGCCACGTTCCGCGTTCTGTATCGAGGTCGATGCCTCGAAGACGTACATGGCAGACGTCGCCTGGCGTTCGGGCCACTGCCCAGAGGCTGTGCGAGCGTCCACGCGATCGCGATGGAATCCACTCGAGTACCTCGTCAAGGTCAGCGCCGCTTAGCTCCCACTCCTCGCTCTCGCTACCGTCCTCTGCCCAGAAATAGACACGGTACGTCGGTTTCGCGACCTCGGACGTCTGATCACGCGGATCTATCGGGTGAGCTTCCATACGCTGACCGTACTCTGCCTTACCCTCATCTTGAATGGCCGCGTCGCAGCCTCATAAATGCCGATGGCTGCAGGGGAAGGTCCGACGCGGCTTTAGTTCGAGAAGATCGGTTCTCGTGGTTTCGGGGTTTCTTACCCCGATTATCGGAGCGCACGTAGGTATCGCCTTCGCGCGACCCGCTGTGCGATTAGAAGGAGTGGGTACAGCAATCGCCACGGTTGCTGTGGAGCCGCCCGCGTGAGCGAGCGAATCGTCAGTTGAACCTCGTCGCCGTGACGGTGAACGATAAACGCTTCCTCACCACGAACAGGATGCCCCGGCATCGTGCGGTAGGCAAAGCCAACTCGATCTGGCTCCGGACGTCAGGTTGGTGTGTACTCCAACTAGCCATCTGGCAGGAGATGTCTTTCAGAAGGCGCTTGCAACTCCGATCCGGCTCACAAGGACCGCGGGGACCTGTCGCGGCGGGGTGGTCCTGCCTGCCATCACTATTTCGCTCAAGGCATTAGGTGACCCATCCTCGTAGGAGAAGGCCATGCCCTAGTGACACCCTCCCGTGGCGGTGGGACTCTGGTGTCATGTGACCGAGGAGGGTGCGGTGAAAATCGCGATCGTGGGTGGCGGGATCGGCGGAATGAGTCTGGGCCTGTCGCTCCACGCCGCCGGATTCCAGGACGTCGATATCTACGAGTCCTCGCCGACGATCAGGGAGCTGGGAGTTGGGATCAACGTCCTACCGCATGCCGTCCGCGAGCTGGATGAATTGGGCCTGCTCGACGAGCTGGCAGCCACCGGCGCCCTGACCGCTGACTTCTCCTACTATTCCCGGCGGGGCCAATACATCTGGGGCGAGCCCTTGGGTATCGCAGCCGGGTACCACTGGCCCCAGGTCTCGATCCACCGGGGTGAGTTGCTCGGCGTCTTGCATAGGGCTGTCACCGGCCGCCTGGGCGAGGAGCGGATCCACACGGCCCACCACCTCGAACGGTTCGCACGGGACGGGGACGGGGCCGTTTCGGCCCAGTTCGTCGACCACGCCTCTGGCTCTGCCGTTGGCAAGGTTCAGGCCGACCTTCTGGTGGGATGCGACGGGATCCACTCCGTGGTGCGTCGCACGCTGTACCCGGATGAGGGCCCACCGCGCTGGAACGGGGTCGCGATGTGGCGCGGGATCACGCGCGCCGCCCCGTTCCTGTCGAGGCGCAGCATGATCAATATCGGCTCGTCGAAGCAGCGGGCGGTCATCTACCCGATCCAGACGGGCGACGAGCAGGACCGACCGCTCATCAACTGGGTCGCCACGCGCAAGGTCGACGACGGCCGCGAGGCCCCTCCGCAGGACTGGACCCACACCGCTGCACGTGAAGAAGTCACGGAACCGTTTGCCGACTTCCGCTTCGACTTCATCGACGTGCCGGCCCTGATGGGTGCCACGGAGGTCATCTACAAGTATCCAATGGTCGATCGCGACCCACTGACCTCGTGGGACTTCGGGGCGGTGACGCTGCTCGGTGACGCCGCCCATCCGATGTTCCCGGTGGGCGGCAACGGGGCATCCCAGGCGATCATCGACGGAAGAGTCCTGGCCCGGGAGCTGGCACTGCAGCCCTCGACCCCAGGGGCTGTCGGCGCCTACGATGAGCAACGCCGCCCCGTGACCGCCGCCGTCGCGCAATCCAACCGGCGGGCCGGTCCGCACCGCTGCCAGGATCTCGTCGAAGAACGCGCCCCGGAAGGCTTCACCGAACTGTCCGAGATCATCAGCGACCAGGAACTGGAGGACATCGCCGGCGACTACAAGCGCACCGCCGGCTTCGAGATCGAGAGCCTGAACAATCGCCCTTCACTGACCGTCCACGCTGACTAGGACGCGTCGCTCTATGTCGCCATACCGAACGACCCCGGTAAAGGGGATATCAGCGTGTGGTGGGGAACTTGAAAGCCGACACCGCTTCTGCCGGCTGCCGGGTCTCCCCAGCGCGTAGCGAAACTGGTCATCGAGGACTACGACGTCAGCCGCCGTTCCTGATTGGCTTCCCTTACGGATGATCCCGAGCCGCGGGAGGCCGAGGACCGGCTGCCAGGGCCTCGAGCAGGAACGGGATCCGGGCGTATGTGCCGCCGCTGCTTGGTGTCCGCGGCGGGTTTGATTCAGGTCTCGGACCCAGTGGTTGAGCTCTTTGACCTCCAACTATCGCGTTTAGGCTACCCTCATCGGGCTTTTTTACCGGGCGGGGTATACGCGCGTCTTGGAAGTCAGTGTTTGTATGGGATTTTTCCGGCCAAAGGAGTGGTCGTTAAGCGTCGCGGTGGGGGACCGCCTTACGGGACGTCCGCTCAGGAATCGGGGTGCGTGCGGAATAACTCGATTCGGCGCGGCGCCCGTAAGCTCCTGCCATGAGCGATGCACATGTGCGCGAGGCCTACGACTCGCGAGCTGCGGAATACATCGAGCTTTTTGGGGACGTCAGCCAGATGGCCGAACCCGACCGAAACCTCATAGGACGTTGGCGCGATTCCACTCCGGGGCTTCTGCTGGACGCCGGTTGCGGACCGGGACACTGGACTAGCTTCCTGCACGACGGTCACCGGGACGTTCTGGGTATAGACCTCTCCGAAGAATTCCTGGCCACAGCTCGTGACCGGTACCCCGCGCTCCCGTTTATTCACGGCACGTTCCGAGAGTTGCCCACGCTCTCGGCGAACCTTGGAGGCATCCTGGCTTGGTATTCCATGATTCATGCTTCCCCCAACACTGCGCCTGCCATTCTCGACGAGTTCGCCCGGTGCTTAGAACCCGGCGGGGGTTTGCTCATTGGCTTCTTCGAGGGCAAGGCCGAACAGGAGTTTCCCCACGCCGTAGCGCCGGCCTACTTCTGGTCCGTAGAGTCCCTGGATGCCGTCCTCGGCAACGCCGGCTTTACGGTCACTGAACGCCACCAACGTCATGACCATGGCCATCGCCCGCATGCAGCATTGAGAGCGCTGCTCGACCGCTGAGTAGGCTCAAACGGGACAGTTGTTTGGCCTTGACGGAGCTGGAACGCTACCTGCCACGGGCTACGCAGTAGGTGAATAACTTCTCCCTCATCTTTGTCGCGGTGAACGACCCTCGAACAAACGCGATAACCCGGCACTTGTCGGTTTGCGCCAGTGGCAATTTCAAAAGACGACCGCACAAGATTCAGTAGCTCTATGCACAGCCATTCCGCATCCATTTGGGGAACCTGGACCGGGACAGATTCGCGTAGATACAGAATGACTATAGAGATCGCCCGAGATTGTTCCTCAACCCAACGGCATGATTTCTGATAGACAGAGGGATGATCTCCGATGCAGAGACCGTCGTTAGCATCGAAAGGCAACGCCTTCGCTCACTTGTCAACCGTGACATGTCGGTTGCAGATAGAGTTCACGCTACCGACTACCAACTCGTGACACCCAACGGCGGAACTCTTAGCGAGACGGACTATCTCAGCGATGTGTCGTCAAAACGACTCGAATACCTTGTGTTCGAACCCGAGACCGAAATTTCTGTCCTCTCATCCGGGTCGCTTGTGATTCTTCGATACATCGCCCGAATAGTGCTCAGCGTCGGCGTTGACGACGAACATGAATTTCGTGCCTGGCACACGGATGCCTATGAGCAGAGGGACAGACGCTGGGTGGCTGTCTGGTCACAGGCAACAACGATAACTGGCTGGCCTTGACCGACCCTCAAGCGCCACACTTTGACGGGCCCGGACCGACCCGGTGAGTTCGAGAGGCGCCTGGCACCGTTCGCCGGGTTGACGCCTTCAGCACCCCTGGAAACTTAGAAGGGTTCCCGCTTCTCAACGTCGTGACAGGCCAGACCGAGAAATGTCAGTTGAAGGATCCTCAAGCGAGACAGTAATGAGCCCCCTGGATGAGCCGGAATTCAAATCGCGCTCGGGCTATTCACGCACATGCATAAACTCTCGCTCATTTTTGTCGCGGTGGACGACCGGCCTATGCGACTGGCGGCCGGCAACTCCCTAGCTTGAGAAGGGAAGGTCTTGTTGCCCGGCAACGAACGCCACTAACCCCCTTCCGCCACCGGTCCCGCCTCAGCGGCGGGCGGGGAGGATCGTCGTCGTGACGGCCACGGCCTGCGGCGTGCGGGGGACGGAACTGAAGCCGAAGCGCACGGGCGGATCCACCGGCGCGAGGGGCCCGAGACCGGCCCCGTCCCAGCTCGCCGCGGCGCGCTCGACGCCACGGATGGAGCGCACGCCATAGTACTCCCGACGTCCGCCTCCGGCGGAGCCGGCGGTGGCCACCCCCGGGAGCAGGATCCCCGCGGCGCGGTTCACGGCCGTCAGCCACGCCGGGTGGACGGCGATCCGGGCGGGGACCAGTTGCAGCATCCAGCCCAGCGCTGTCACGGGGCCCAGGTCGGCGCGCAGCTCCAGCGGGCCGCCGGAAACGCGCAGGACCAGTGCGGCGGTCCCGGGTTCGTTCCCCGGTTCCGCGCTCCGTTCCCCGGCGGGGCTCAGGCTGGCGTCCAGCGGCGCCACCACCACCTCATCGAAGCGGTAGGTCGCGGACACATAGTCGGCGACCGCCCGGTTGGGGGCCAGCAGCGTCCGCAGCCCGTCGCGGTCCTCGGTCATGACGTCCGTGAAGGCGCCGAGCGGCGAGTCCATCCAGTGCCCGACCACCAGCCGGCGACCCGCGCTGGTGCCCAGACCCGCGATGAACCCTGTAAAGCGTTCCATCCGGCTACCGTACGGCTCCGGCGGGCCCCGCCGCACGCCGTTGCGTAAAATCGACGTCGCCGCCGGCACTCACCTGACGTCAGGTTGGGGTGTACCTGAACTGGCAAACACACGGAACGCGAGCCAGTCTCCCAAGCAGGACCACTCACGGTACCCGAGGACCAAAGCAAGGAGCCGTGTGTCAGCTTGGAGTTGCCGCTGTGAAAGGCTGCAGTTATGGACAACTCATCCCGGGAACATGACCTCGTTCTCTACGGAGCGACGGGTTTCGTTGGCCGACTGATCGCCGGCTACGTCGCGGAGCATGCACCGGCCGGCATGCGAGTCGGACTCGCGGGCCGGTCGAGGTCCAAACTCGAGGCGGTTCGGTCGCAGTTGCCGGTCGCGGCGCACGGATGGGCCCTCATCGAAGCCGACTCGGAGGACGCGGACTCGATCGCTGCCCTGGCCGCGGGCACGCGCGTGCTCCTCACAACCGTCGGTCCATACACGAAACACGGATTACCTGTCGTCGACGCCTGCGCACGGGCCGGTACCCACTACGCCGACCTCGCGGGTGAGGTGTCCTTCGTCCGGGAAGCGATCGATCGCTACGACGCTCTGGCCAGGACGAGCGGGGCCCGGATCGTGCACTCCTGCGGCTACGACTCCGTGCCGTCCGACCTCGCTGTATTGCTGCTTCATCAGGCAGCAGAAGCCGATGGCGCTGGCGGTTTGGTCGAGGTCCAACTCGTTGCTACGGCCAAGGGTGGCATCAGCGGAGGCACGGTCGAGTCGATGCGCGGGCAGCTCGACGCGATGCGATCGAGCACCGCCCTGCGGTCATTAGCCGCGGACCCCTACGCTCTGAGCCCCGACCGCACACGGGAGCCGACGACACAACAGCCTCCTGACGCCGGTCCTGTGCGCCGTTCCGATGACGGCACCTGGACCGCGCCTTTCATCATGGCCGCGGTCAACACTCGGATAGTGCGCCGCAGCAACGCATTGCAGGGTTGGGCCTACGGCCGCTCCCTTCAGTACGGCGAGGTGATGGGGGTAGCCCGCGGACCGGCAGGAGCGGTCATCGCCAGGGCAATGGCACTCGGGCTCCGGGCATTCACGGGCGCGATGGCGTTCCCGCCGACCCGGGGAGTGCTCGACCGTTGTCTTCCGGCACCAGGTTCGGGTCCGAGCACCAGCACGCAGCGCGCGGGCCGGTTCCACTCCCAGGTAACCGCCCGCACCGAGAACGGGCACCGATACCAGGCGATTGCTGCTGGCCCCGGCGATCCCGGCTATGCCGCCACCGCCGTGATGGCAGGGGAGACTGCACTCGCTCTTGCCCTCGACGGTGACCGGCTGCCGACTGCGAAAGGGTCGCTAACACCGGCCACTGCACTCGGCAACGTGCTCATGCAGCGACTCCGTGCGGCCGGCCACACTTACCAGGTAACCAAACTCGCCTGAACCCAGATCCTGCAGGTCCCCTGATAACGGGGGAATCATTGACTGGACCAGTCCGACTAGCGGCGCGATGGGATTTCGCCGAGGGAGTATGCCAGGGTCATCTAAAGATCGCGACCAGCGATGCTTCCAAATCGGCTTTTAACCCTGGGCCGCCCCGGCGCACACCTTCACGCGCGTGAGTCCAGACCAGCACTCTGCTCCAGGTCGTGGAGCCCTTGAGCAGCCACTCCCTCTGCCCGTTTTAAGGGCCGATAACCGTGAATATGTCAGCGGAGGCAGTTCGCTGTAGTGGAGCCAACCGGAGCAGTTGGCACAGACCAGGTGGGAGTCGGTAGCGCTTGCAAGGAACAGCCGAGAAAGTCTTCGTTGAGGAGGTCTAACAGGAACGGTTTCGGCACAGCAGAGCTTGGACATGTTTCGGCCAGTCGGCCTAGCAGCAACTGCCGCGTCGGAGATATTCACAAGGGTGGCGGGTTGGCCTAGACTGAGGCGCACCTGACGAGTTCCACCATTTAAACATCGAATCAAGTCGCTTTTTCGGCGATGGTCAAGGGTGTTCAGCGCTGGGGTGGAAACTGACGAAAGAGCTGACGCCTGCCATGAAGTTATCGTCCTTCAACTCCCTTCCGGCTCCCGAGGCGGCCGCGCTGCTGCGTCCCTGCGTGGACAATTCCCGCTGGGTGGCGGAGGTGGTGGCTGGCCGCCCGTTCGATGGCAAGGAGCAGCTGCTGGCCGCTGCCGAAACGGCGGCGGAGCCTTGGAGCGAGGCCGAGATCGACGCGGCGCTGGCCCGTCATCCGCGCATCGGCGAACGTGCCGAGGGCGCCAGCGCGGAAGCGGGCATGTCCCGTGATGAACAGGCCGGGGTGTCGCGTGATGCCGCCGCTCAGGCGGAGTTGCGACGGCTGAACCTGACCTACGAAGAGAAGTTTGGGCGCGTCTTCCTGATCCGCGCCGCGGGCCGTAGCACCGAAGACATCCTCAAGCAGCTCAACAGCCGGCTGGACAATTCGCCGGAGGAGGAGATCGCGGTGGTCGGGCCAGCAGTTGCGCGAGATCGCCCTGCTGCGGCTGGAGGGAGTCATCGAACCGTGAACGCCAGCCACATCACCACCCACGTCCTCGATACCGGCACTGGGAAGCCCGCGGCCGGCGTCAAAGCGCTGCTGGAAGCGCAGACGGCGTCCGGCTGGCAGGAGATCGCGGCTGGGAAAACCGACAGCGACGGCCGGATCAAGAACCTGGGTCCCGAGGCCGTCGCCGCGGGCGCCTACCGGATCAGGTTCGAGACCGGGGCCTATTTCGCGGCGACGGGGACGGAGACTTTCTTTCCGTCCGTGGAGGTGGTCTTCGAGGTCAAGGACGCGGCCCAGCATTACCATGTGCCGCTTCTGATCAGTCCGTTTGCTTACTCAACCTACCGAGGGAGTTAGCCAGGATGAGCACAACCGCCAACACCAAGGCATCTACTCGGGTGGTCCTAGGGCCGAACCAGTACGGCAAGGCGGAAGTCCGCCTGGTCAAGATCACCCGGGACACCGACCGGCACCAGATCCAGGACCTCAACGTCACGTCCCAGCTGCACGGGGACTTCGAGCAAGCACACGTCGCCGGCGACAACGCGCACGTGGTCGCTACGGATACCCAGAAGAACACCATCTACGCCCTGGCCCGGGACGGGGTGGGAACACCCGAGGAGTTCCTGCTGAAGCTGGGACGGTATTTCACCGGCAGGTTCGACTGGGTCAGCGGCGGGCGTTGGTCGGCCGAGCAGTATTTCTGGGACCGGATCAATGACCATGACCACGCCTTCTCGCGCAATAAGAGCGAGGTGCGCACCGCCGTCGTCGGTCTGTCTGAAAAGGGGGCCACGGTGGTGGCCGGTCTCCAGGGCCTGACGGTGCTCAAGTCCACCGGCAGCGAGTTCCACGGTTTCCCGCGGGACAGGTACACCACGCTGCAGGACACCACCGACCGCATCCTGGCCACCGACGTCACCGCGCGCTGGCGCTACCGGAGCACGGAGGTGGACTTCGATGCGGTCTACGCCAGTGTCCGGTCGCTGCTGCTGAAGGGCTTCGCCGAGACCCATTCGCTGGCCCTGCAGCAGACCATGTTCCAGATGGGGCGGCTGGTGTTGGAGGGGCATCCCGAGATCGACGAGATCAGGATGTCGCTGCCCAACAAGCACCACTTCGCCGTGGACCTGCAGCCGTTCGGCCTGGACAACCCGAACGAGGTGTTCTTCGCCGCGGACCGGCCGTACGGGCTGATCGAAGCGGCGATCCAGCGCGAGGGGAGCCCGGCCGGCCACAAGATTTGGGCCACCATGCCCGGATTCTGCTAGCCGACGGCGGCCGAGCAGCCCAGGACCGATCGCTCAGGGAGGAGCACGATGACCATCGAAATAACGGACCGGCCGCCCGTGGCCGGCGCCGAGAAGATCCTCACGCCGGAGGCGCTGGCCTTCATCGAAGAGCTGCACCGCAGGTTCGCCGGCACCCGGGACAAGCTGCTGGCCGGCCGCGCCGAGCACCGCCGCGCCGCAGCGCAATCCGGCCGGCTGGATTTCCTGCCGGAAACCGAACACGTCCGGGCCGGCGACTGGAGCGTGGCCCCGGCCCCGGCGGCGCTGCAGGACCGCAGGGTGGAGATGACCGGACCCGCGTCGCCCGCGAAGATGGCGATCAACGCGCTGAACTCGGGGGCCAAGGTCTGGCTGGCGGACCTGGAAGATGCCTGCGCGCCGACCTGGCACAACGTGATCGACTCCCAGCTCAACCTGTACGGTGCCGCCCGGGGCGAGCTGTCGCACACCTCCGCCGAGGGCAAAGAGTACAGGCTGCGCACCGACGCGCCGCTGGCCACGGTGGTGGTCCGGCCGCGCGGCTGGCACCTGCCGGAGAAGCACCTGCTGATCGACGGCGCGCCCGCCGTCGGCGCGCTGGTGGACTTCGGTCTGCACTTCTTCCACAACGCGGCCCACCTGGCCTCCACCGGCCAGGGCCCGTTCTACTACCTGCCCAAGATGGAGAGCCATCTGGAGGCGCGGCTCTGGAACGAGGTGTTCACCGCGGCGCAGGACGCGCTGGGCATCCCGCGCGGGACGGTGCGGGCCACGGTGCTGATCGAGACCATCCCGGCGGCTTTCCAGATGGAGGAAATCCTCTACGAACTGCGCGAGCATGCCTCCGGCCTGAACGCCGGCCGCTGGGACTACCTGTTCAGCATCATCAAGTACTTCCGCGACGCGGGCGCGGACTTCGTGCTGCCGGACCGCGCGAGCGTGTCGATGACGGCGCCGTTCATGCGGGCCTACACCGAGCTGCTGGTCAAGACCTGCCACCGCCGGGGCGCCTTCGCGATGGGCGGGATGGCCGCGTTCATCCCCAACCGGCGCGAACCGGACACCACCGCGCGGGCGGTGGAGAAGGTCCGCGCGGACAAGACCCGGGAGGCCGATGACGGCTTCGACGGCTCCTGGGTGGCGCACCCGGATCTGGTGCCGATCTGCCAGGAAGAGTTCGACGCCGTGCTGGGGGACAGGCCGAACCAGCTGGACCGGCTGCGCGACGACGTGCAGGTCACGCCGGAGCAACTGCTGGACATTCCGTCCGCCGGCGGCGAGGTCACCGAGGCCGGCCTGCGGCTGAACCTCTACGTGGCGGTGGCCTACACCGCCGTCTGGCTGTCCGGCAACGGGGCGGTGGCCATCCACAACCTGATGGAGGACGCCGCAACCGCCGAGATCTCGCGCTCGCAGATCTGGCAGCAGCTGCACAACAAGGTGGTGCTGGCCGATACCGGGAATACGGTCACCGTCGAGCTGGTGGACAAGCTGCTGGCCGAGGAGACCGAGCGGCTGCGCGGGGAAGTGGATCCGGAGGCCTTTGAGCGCCACTACCTGCCGGCCAGCCGGCTGATCGGCGAGCTGGCAACCGGCGCGGACTTCGTGGACTTTCTGACCCTGCCGGCCTACGAGCTGGTGACCTGATGCCCCGCCGCCTGGCCTTGGGTCCGGATGCGCTGGCCCACGATCGACGCCGAGCTGGCTGCCACCGACCGACTCCTCGCCACCGCCTACCCGGGGGACGGCGCGGACCGCCAGCCCGTCCACACGGTCTATATTCCGGCCGACGCATACGTTCCGGAGCTGCCCGCCCGGTGGGGTGCCGAGGCGCTGGCGGCAGCCAAAGCCCACGGCGGGCTGGAGCAGCTGGCGGTGTCCCTGGAACTGGCGGAACCGGGACAGCTGGCCGAGCTGGTCCGGCGCAAGCTGGAGAGCGAACCGATCGAAGACCTGCGCGTGGATTTCGAGGACGGCTACGGCAACCGCGACGACGACGACGAAGACGCCGCGGCGGAACGCGCCGGCGAGCTGGTGGCCCGGACCGCCGCAGCGGGGACGGCACCGCCTTTTATTGGCATCCGGTTCAAGTGTCTGGAGGCGGCCACCCGCGCCCGTGGACTGCGCACGCTGGATCTGTTCATCGCGTCCCTGGCCGAACATGCCGGCGGCGGCATGCCCGAGGGGTTGGTGCTCACGCTGCCCAAGGTCAGCACCGTGGACCAGGTCCGGGCCATGGGGTACGCCTGCGAGCAACTGGAGCGGGCGCACGGTCTCGCGCCGGGGCGGCTGCGCTTCGAAGTCCAGGTGGAGACGCCGCAGCTGATCCTTGCCGCGGACGGCACGGTGCCGGTGGCCCGGCTGATCCACGAGGGGGCCGGGCGTGTGTCCGGCCTGCACTACGGAACCTACGACTACAGCGCCTCGCTGGGCATCGCCGCCGGCTACCAGTCGATGGAGCATCCCGCGGCCGACCATGCCAAGAACGTGATGCAGGTTGCCGTGGCGGGAACCGGCGTGCGCCTGTCCGACGGTTCGACGAACATCCTGCCGGTTGGCGAACCCGGGAACGTCAGGGCGGCCTGGGCGCTCCACGCCAGGCTGGTCCGCCGGCACCTGGAACGCGGCATCTACCAAGGCTGGGACCTGCACCCGGCCCAGCTGCCCACCCGTTTCCTGGCCACCTACGCCTTCTACCGCGACGGGCTGGAGGCCGCGGCCACCCGGCTGGGGAACTATCTGCACGGGACGGCGGGCACCATCCTGGATGAACCCGCCACCGCTCGCGCGCTTGCCCGCTTCATCGACCGCGCGCTGACCTGCGGCGCGGTAGAGGAGGCCGAATTCATCCAGCTGGCGGACGTCCCGGTGGCGCAGCTCCGCTCGCTGGCGTACCCGCCCAGACTCTCCGGGCCGGAGGGAACACCATGACCACCCCGCACTACTACGCGAATCCGGCCGGACTGCCGCCGCAAACCGATCTGCTCACCGACCGGGCCATCGTGACCGAGGCCTACACGGTGATTCCGCGCGGCGTGCTGCGCGACATCGTCACCAGCGTGCTGCCGGGCTGGACCGGGACGCGCTGCTGGGTGCTCAACCGGCCGGTTCCGGGCGGCGCCAGCACGTTCGCGCAGTACCTGATGGAGGTGGACCCCGGCGGGGGATCGGAGCGGCCGGAAGAGCAATCGACCGTGCAGGGTTTCATCTTCGTGGTCAGCGGCGAGCTGTCCGTGACGATCGACGGCGAGCGTCGCCAGTTGCTCCCGGGCGGATTTGCCTATGCCCCGGCGGGTGCCGCATGGGCGGTGATGAACGACGGCGATGCGCCCGTGCAATTCCACTGGATCCGCAAGGCCTACCAGCCGCTGGAGGGCTACAGCGCCAAGCCGGTGTTCGGCAACGAGCAGGACATCGAGGCCGTGCCGATGCCGGATACGCAGAACAGATGGCGCACCACCCGGATGCTGCCCGTCGACGATCTGGCCTACGACATGCACGTCAACGTGGTCACGTTCGAACCGGGCGGCACGATCCCGTTCGCCGAAACGCACGTGATGGAACACGGCCTGTACGTGCTCGAAGGCAAGGGGGTGTACCGGCTCAACGGCGACTGGGTGGAGGTGCAGGAGGGCGATTACCTCTCGCTCCGGGCCTTCTGCCCCCAGGCTTGCTACGCCGGCGGCCCGTCGAATTTCCGCTACCTGCTGTACAAGGACGTCAACCGGCAGATCATGCTCTAGGGCCAGGGTGCGGTGAGAACTCGAGACAGGAGCAACCTTTTGGTCGGCACAGAGGAAGCTTACGACCTTGTAGTCCGGGGTAACCGGGTCATGACGCCGGACGGAACCGGGCCGCGGGAGATCGGCGTCCGGGCCGGAACCATTGTTGCCATTGCGCCTTTAGGTACCGAGCTGCGGGGCGCCAGCATCCTTGAGCTAGCAACCGACGAGGTGCTGATCCCGGGCCTGGTGGACACGCACGTCCACGTCAACGAGCCGGGGCGCACCGAGTGGGAGGGGTTCGCCTCAGCCACCCGCGCCGCGGCGGCCGGGGGCGTGACCACCATCGTGGACATGCCGCTGAACAGCATCCCGCCCACCGTGAATGTTCCGGCGCTGGAGGAGAAGCGGGCCGCCGCCGTCGGCCAGGCTTTCGTGGATGTCGGCTTCTGGGGCGGTGCGGTGCCGGGGAACAGCCCGGAGCTGCGGCCGCTGCACGAGGCGGGGGTCTTCGGCTTCAAGTCCTTCCTGGTCCACTCCGGCGTGGACGAGTTCCCGCCGCTGAGCCCGGCGGAGCTGGAAAAGGACCTGGCCGAACTGGCGGCCTTCGGCGCGCTAATGCTGGTGCACGCCGAGGACGCCGGGACCATCGACCGGGCGCCGCATCCTGCCGGGAAGACGTATGCGTCCTTCCTGGCCTCGCGGCCGGACGGCGCGGAAACCGCGGCGATTGCGGATGTGATCGACCGGGCCCGCAGCACCGGGGCCCGCGTGCACATCCTGCATCTGTCCTCCGCCGACGCGCTGGCGGAGATCGCCGAGGCCAAGGCCGCCGGGGTCCGGCTGACCGTGGAGACCTGCCCGCACTACCTGACGCTGACGGCCGAGCGCATTCCGGACGGAGCCACCGCCTTCAAATGCTGTCCGCCCGTCCGAGGGGAAGCCAACCGTGAGCTGCTCTGGTCCGGCCTGGCCGACGGAACGATCGACTGCATCGTCTCCGACCACTCGCCCAGCACGCAGGAGCTGAAGGACCTGGCGCACGGCGACTTCGGCACGGCGTGGGGCGGGATCGCATCGCTGCAGCTGGGCCTGCCGCTGGTCTGGACCGAGGCGTGCAGACGCGGCGTTGCACTGGAACGGGTGGTGGACTGGATGTCCGCCCGGCCGGCCGGCATCGCGGGCTTGCAGCGCAAGGGCCGGATCGAAGTCGGCGCGGACGCGGATTTCGCCGTCTTCGCGGACCGGGAGGACTTCGTGGTGGACGCGGCCGCACTGAAGCACAAGAACCCGGTCTGCCCCTACGACGGCGCAACCCTCACCGGGGTCATCCGGCGCACCTTCCTGCGCGGCGTCCCGGTCAACGATGACGTGCCCCGCGGGCAGCTGCTGCGGCGCGGACGGGACTGAGGACCTCCGGCGCCGCGGCCCGGCGCCGCCCGGACTGAAGAACCTGGGGCGACGCGACCCGTCAGCGCCAGCGACAACGCCACCCGGCAGCCCCAGCAGCAACCACACAATTCCGGCCAGCGGCGGCTTCCGGCATAGCATCGGATCCGTGAGTAGTGCGGAGCAACCTTGGGCAGGCCACCCGAAAGGCAGCCGAGGTTACCGCAACATGCTGCTGGCCCTGTTGTTCGCCGGCTTCGCCACGTTCGCCCAGCTGTACTCGGTGCAGGCCGTGCTGCCCGGCATCGCCCGCAGCTTCAACGTCAGCCCGGCCGATGCGGCACTCAGCGTCTCCGCCGCCACCATCGGCCTGGCGCTCGCGGTGATTCCGTGGTCGGCGGTGGCGGACCGGGCCGGCCGCAAGCGCACCATGACCTGGGCGATCAGCGCCGCCGTGGCCCTGGGCCTGCTGCTGCCGCTGGCGCCGAACTTCCCGGCCCTGCTGGCGCTGCGCTTCCTGGAGGGCGCGGCGCTGGGCGGGATCCCCGCCGTCGCACTGGTCTATCTGAATGAGGAGGTGCAGCGGCTGCATGCGGCGGTGGCAGCCGGTACCTACGTGGCCGGCACTACCGTGGGCGGCCTGGCCGGTCGCCTGATCGCCGGACCGGTGGGGGAGTGGGCCGGCTGGCGCGCGGGCCTGCTGGTGGTCAGCCTCGCGGCCGCGCTTGCCGCGGTGCTGTTCGTCCGGCTGGCTCCGTCCCCGCGCGGATTCCGTCCGCTGCTGCGCGGGCAAAGCCCGGGGCTCGGACAGCGGATCCTGGCCAACCTGCGCTCGTCGCCGTTGCTGGCGCTGTACGCGCAGGGGTTCCTGCTGATGGGCGGCTTCGTGGCCGTGTACAACTACCTGGGCTTCCGGCTGGAGGCGCCGCCGTTCTTCCTGCCCGCGTCGCTGGCATCACTGGTGTTCCTGGCCTACCTGGCCGGCACGGTGAGTTCCCGGGTGGCCGGCGGGCTGACGGTACGGGCCGGCCGCCTGCCGGTGCTGCTGGGCGGGATCGTGGTCAGCATTGCCGGGCTGGCGGTCACGCTGGCCGATTCGCTGCCGCTGATCCTGCTCGGGCTGCTGCTCTTCACCGCGGGATTCTTCGCCGCCCATTCGATCGCGTCCGGCTGGACACCACGGCTCGCCACGGTGGGCGCGGCTCAGGCCTCCAGCCTGTACAACCTCTTCTACTACGCAGGCTCCAGCGTGTTCGGCTGGGTCGGCGGCCTCTTCTTCGGCCAGTTCGGCTGGACCGGCGTCGCAGCCTTCACCGCCGCGCTCGCCGCCATCGCGGGAACGACGGCGGCGCTGGCCCTGCGTACGCGTGGCGCCGGATGACGGGACGCCAGAGGCTTGTGGAAAGTGCATGCAAAATGCATGCACCATAGCTAGTCTTGAGTCATGACGGTTTCCATTACGATTCGCCACGTACCTGAAGAGGTCCGTGACCGGCTGGCTGAAAGAGCCTCCCGGTCCGGCCGGTCTCTGCAGGAGTACCTCATCGCTGAACTACGTGAGCTGGCGATGCGGCCCAGTCCAGTGGATTTCGTCCGAGGGCTTGAAGCGGATGTCGAGCTGAACGTGGACGATGGCTTGACAACCCAGGAGATCCTTGACGCACTTGACGCAGATCGTCGGTGACTTCCTCACCTGGTCTCGTCATCGATGCGTCGGTCATCCTGTCGGCGCTGGTCGGTGCTCCAACAGAACGCACGTGGGCGCGCAACCTTCTGGAGTCGGGTCAGAACCATGCGCCTGAACTGGCGTTGTTCGAAGCGGCGAACGTTTTGCGCCGAAAAGAGCAGGCGGGACGGCTCTCGAGCATCCGTGCGGGAAAGGCCTTCGTTGAGTTACGGCAGTGGCCGGTTCAAACGTGGGCGTTCGGCCTGTTGGCGGGACGAATTTGGGAGCTGAGGCACACAACTCCTGCGTATGACGCCGCTTACGTAGCGCTAGCCGAAGTGCTGGAGCTTCCGTTGGCCACGCGGGATGTCCGGCTGGCGAATGCACCGGGACCACGGTGCCGGTTCATCACTCCGATGTCCCGGCCGCCGGACGCCTAAGCTAGAAGGCGTGAATCCGGAGAAGACGGCTACGCGGCAGCAGGGACAGGGCCTGAACCGGCGCATCCTTGCGCTGGCCATCCCCGCGTTCGGGGCCTTGATCGCCGAGCCGCTGTTCCTCGCGGCCGATTCGGCCATCGTGGGACACCTTGGCGTGGCGGAACTGGCCGGCATGGGGCTGGCCGCCACCGTGGTGCAAACCGTCGTCGGACTGATGATCTTCCTCGCCTACTCCACCACGCCCGCGGTGGCACGGCTGCTGGGCGCGGGCCGGCTGGCGGAAGCCTACGGCGTCGGACGTGACGGCATCTGGCTGGCGCTGGCCGTCGGCGTTGTGATGGCCGTTGCCGGCTGGGTGGCCGCGCCCGGCCTGCTCGCTGCGATGGGCGCCACCGGAGCGGTGCAGGAATTTGCCGTGGACTATTTGCGCTGGTCGATGCCGGGCCTGCCGGCCATGCTGATTGTGCTGGCGGCCACCGGCGTGCTGCGCGGGCTGCAGGACACCAAGACCCCGCTCTTGGTGGCCGGCGTCGGCTTTCTGGTCAACATCGGCCTGAACTTCCTGCTGGTCTACGGCATGGGACTCTCCGTGGCCGGTTCGGCGATGGGCACCAGCCTGGTGCAGTGGGGCATGGCTGCGGTCTACCTGGTCATCGTCTACCGCGGGGCGGTCAAATACTCCGTGCCGCTGCGGCCCACCTGGGCGGGGCTGAAGGCCACCACGCATGTGGGGTCCTGGCTGATGCTGCGGACCCTGAGCATGCGGATCGCCCTGCTCGCCACCGTTTTTGTGGCTACGTCGCAGGGCCCGGTCAGCCTGGCCGGGCATCAGCTGGTGATGACCATGTACAGCTTCCTGGCCTTCGCGCTGGACGCCATCGCGATCGCGGCCCAGGCCCTGATCGGCAAGGAACTGGGTGCGTCCAACAAGGCGCTGGCCCACTCACTGACCCGGCGGATGATCGTCTGGGGCATCGGGTTCGGTGCGGTGACCGGCCTGCTGCTGGCCGCGGTTGCCCCGGTGCTCGGCTGGGTCTTCACCTCCGACCCGGCCGTGCACCAGGCCTTCACCGCGGCGATCTGGGTGCTGGCTTTGAGCCAGCCGATCTGCGGGTTCGTGTTCGTGCTGGACGGCGTGCTGATCGGGGCAGGCGACGCACGGTATCTGGCGATCGCCGGCGTCGTGAATCTGGCCGTTTATGCGCCGCTGCTGGTGTGGGTGGACCTGGCCGGGCTGACCGGAACCGAGGGGCTGCTCTGGCTGTGGGCGGCGTTCGCGCTCGGTTACACCGCGGCGCGTGCCGCGACGCTGGGCTGGCGGGTGCGCAACGATGCATGGATGATCACCGGGGCGCATTAGGCTGGAAGCCGTGACGATCCCGAGTACTACCCAGGCCGCCGCGTTCTGGCAGCCGGTCCTGATCCGTGCCCTGGTGGCCGCTGCCTTCGGCGCCATCACCATCTTCTGGCAAGAGCCCGGCCGAACCGTGATGGCGGTGGCCGGCGGCCTCTTCCTGCTGCTCAGCGGCGGGGCGGTCTGGCTGCTGGCCCGCCAGCCGGCCGCCGCGGCGCACCGCCAGCTGCTGCTCCTGCAGGCCGCCGTGCTGGCGGTGACCGGCGTCCTCGCCTGCGTGTTCCAGACCGTGCCGATGTTCACCGTGCTGGCCACCGCGGCGCTGCTGGTCTCCGGCGGCGCGGAGCTGATGCTCGGCTGGAGCAACCGGCCGTCCGGTGCGGCGAAGGGCCGGCCGGCAGGAGGGGCCGGCTCCGCATCCGCCCCCGGCTCCGCGTCCGACGCTGCCGGTTCGGTGCTGGCCCGCGACTGGCTGATCACCGGTGCGGTGTCCGTGGGCTTCGGCCTTGCCCTGCCGTTCTTCGCGTATCTGGGCCCGCACGCCTTGCTGGGTGTGCTGGGCGGGGCGGCGATCATCATCGCCGTCGTGCTGTTGATCGCCGCGCTGAGCCTGCGGCACGACGCGCGGCAACCCACAGTCGGCTGAGAGGGCACTGCCTGGCCGGCACCAGTGTGGCGCCGGCCACCGGCACCACCCGGACAACTTCTACGGCCGGTAGACTGGATATGGCTCTACCCCGTCAGCAGGAGGAATCATCGTGGGCAAGAACGCGTCTGGACGTCCGGACGAACGGCGGATGTCCGTCAAGGGCCCGCTGATCTTTTCGGCGGTGCTGGCCGTCATCGCCGGTTTCCTCACCATGGTCTTCGCCACCGGCGGGTCCGGCAACCTGCTGCGCTGGGACCTCGGCGTGACGGCTGCCGGCATTGCCTTCATCGCTTCCCTGCTGGTGGTGGCGGTGCTGACCATGTCCACCAAGGAGAACCCCAGCCACCTCAGCGAAGGCTCCGGGATCCATCGGGTCTCGTCGAAGATCCCCGGCGGCGCGGGCACCGTGCCGGCCCCGGGTACGCCGCAGAGCCGGGCGCAGGTGGAAGAGCAGCAGGCAGCGGAAGCCCGCGAGAATCCGGACCAGGCCACCAACCGTCTCTCGGGCGGCGACGACGACGGCGACGGCACCGCCCGCTGATGCGGTGGCGCGGGCCCGCCCGGGCCTGACAAGCTGGGAGCATGACTTCCGGCGAGCCGTCCGTGCACCATCCCTTCCCGACCGACCCCGGCGACACCGCCGCCGCGAAGGGCGATCAGGCCCCGGAGGCAAAAACCACCCTGGCGGCGGAGCTGTGGTTCCGCTCCGATCCCGGACTCTTCGGCGATGAGCTGCGGAACCGGCTGGCGGCCGAATTTCCCGGCGCCACCTTTTCCGACGGCGTGGCCCTGCTGCCGCACGCGGAGCATTCCTTCGACATCAACGGCTCCACGGGCGTGCAGACCGTCCACCTGAGCACCGGCCTGGCCGTCCCGCGCGCGCAGCTGTCCTCCGCCGAGGCAATGGAAGCCACCCCCACCGACCAAAGCTGGTCCTGGCCGGATGCCGAGCAGGAGGTGCCCGGCTGCAGCCACCGGGTCCTGGTCACGGAAGTGCTGGCCAGCGGCTTCGAACCCAAGCCCCGGGTGGAGTCCTTCCAGCGCGTGCTGCGCCTGCTGGCCGCTGAGACCAGCCCCGCCGCCATCCGTTGGCTGCACAACGCCCACTGGCGCAGCCCGGACGAACTGGAGGCTGCCCATCCGCTGGCCGGCCCGGTCAACATGCGGTTCTTCCTGGTCAGCAACGACGAAGGCGCCATGGTGGTGGACAGCCTGGGCATGTCCCAGCTGGGCCTGCCGGACGTGCAGGTGCACTTCCGGGACGTCGACCCGAACGTGCTGGTGGAACTGGCCTTTAACGTGGCGGCCTATGTCTACGAGCACGGGCCGGTGATCCAATCGAAGGCCCAGCTGAACGGCCCGGAGGGCATGAAGTTCACCGCCACGTGGGAGGATTCGCTGCTGCCGCCGCTGCGCACGGTGATCGATCTGGACCCGGGCACGCCCTACTCGGCCGGCAACCGGTAGGCCAGCCGTCGGGGAGCGGGCGCCTGGCCGGCAGCCCGCCGGGTGGTCAGCTCGCGGCGGCCGACCTCCGCGCCCGGTAGGCGGCCACGTGCGTGCGGTTGGCGCAATTGCCGGTATCGCAGAAAAGCTTCGACCGGTTCTTCGACAGGTCCACGAGTACCGCCGAGCAGTCCTCGGCGGCGCAGGTGCGCAGCCGGTCCAGCTGCTTCTCGCGGATCACGTCCACCAGCGCCATCGCAGCGTCCACAGCCATGCGCACGTCCAGCGGCGCATCGGGGCTGGTGGCGTGCAGGTGGTAGTCCCACTGGTCGTGCTTGATCAGCTGCGGGATGGCACCGGCGTCGGCCAGGATCTTGTTCACTACGACGACGGCGCGGTCCTCCGGTGCGGTCCAGAGCTCCTTGAGCACGGCGCGCAGGGCGCGGACCGCCTGAAGTTCCGCGTCGGAATGCGTGCGCGAGCCGGTGTAGCCGAACTCGTCAACCAGCGCGTCCAGGTCCGCCACGCTGGCCAGGCCGTCCGGATGGACTTCGGCCGTGTTGACCAGCCGTGCCGCATCCACCAGCGAATGCTGCGTGTCATGAGCAAATACCATCTTGACTCCTGAACATTGGCGGTATTATTGTCAGGAGTATACCTCTTATGACTCCTGACAGGCCCATGCTGCGCCGGGAGCGAACCGCACCTCCCTGAAGGACCACCCATGGCTTCCACCACCGCCGAGCAGCGCACCCAGACAGCCCTGCCACGCCCCGGTTCCGCCGTGGCCGGCGTCGGCATCGCCTTGGCGTCCTCGGCGGTGTTCGGGCTCTCCGGCTCTTTTGCCAAGGCCCTGCTGGAAGCCGGCTGGACGCCCGGTTCCGCGGTGGCGGTGCGGATGGTGGCCGCGGCGCTGGTGCTGTCCCTGCCCGCCGCAATCATGCTGCGCGGCCGGTGGCACCAGTTGCGGAAGAACTGGAAGACCATTGTGCTCTTCGGGTTGATCGGCGTGGCCGGCTGCCAGCTGTTCTACTTCAACGCCGTGGCCACCCTGTCCGTGGGCGTCGCGCTGCTGCTGGAGTTCCTGGCCCCCGTGCTGATTGTCCTCTGGCTCTGGCTGACCAGCCGTCGGATGCCTAGCCCGGCGACCATCGCCGGAACCGTCCTGGCCGTGGCCGGGCTGATGCTGGTCCTGGATGTCTTCGGGCCGGTGCAGCTCGATCCGGCCGGTGTGCTCTGGGGGCTCGGCGCGGCAGTGTGTTTGGTGGTCTACTTCTTCATCACCGCCAAGCAGAACGATTCGCTGCCCCCGCTGGTTCTGGCCGCCGGCGGTTTGCTGGTGGGCGGTGCCGCCATCGTCGTTTTGGGCGCGGTGCAGATCTTGCCGATGGCCTTCAGCACGGCCGACGTGCAGTTCGCCGGCTGGAATACCCAGTGGTGGGTTCCGCTGGCCGGGCTGGTGCTGCTGTCCACCGTGCTGTCCTACGTCACCGGCATCATGGCCGCCCGGGCCCTCGGCTCCAAGGTGGCCTCCTTCGTCTCGCTGACCGAGGTGCTGTTCGCCGTCATCTGGGCCTGGCTGCTGCTGGGCGAGCTCCCCGCCATCATCCAGTTGGTCGGCGGCTTCCTGATCGTGGCCGGCGTGGTGCTGGTCCGCTCCGACGAACTGCGCGGCCCCAGGCTCGCGAGGCGGCGGCCAGAACGCAAGGCGTCCTGAGGCCCGTCCGGTCAGCGCCCCACCACGATCGTCCCCGCGGCGCCGTCCACGGAGAGGGTGTCACCGGTCTTGATGCGGGTGGTTGCATCGGGGACCCCGACCACGGCGGGTATGCCGTATTCGCGGGCGACCACGGCTCCGTGGGAGATGGGTCCGCCCATTTCCATCACCAGTGCCGCGGCGGTCATGAACAGGGGAGTCCAGCCCGGGTCGGTCGACGGGGCAACGAGGATTTCGCCCGGTTCCAGCTGCGCGCTGACCGGATCCAGGATGACTCTGGCTTTGCCCGTCACGGTACCGGCGGAGGCCGGCGCCCCGACCAGGGTCCCCGGGCGCAGCTGCCCTTCCGCCGACGATGCCGCGCGGGATTGTGCAGCCATCGCGGCTTCGACGTCGGTTCCGTCGGAAAGCAGCAGCCGGGGGATGTGCCTGCGCCGCATTTCGCGCTGATAGTCTCGGCGGCGTTCGGCGACGGGTCCGCGCAGGTCCGCGCCGCGCAGGCCCACGCGGGCTTCCGCGAAGTCGAGGAAGAAGACGTCGTCGGGTGCCGTGATGCGGCCGGCATCGGCGAGTTCCTCGCCCACCAGTCGAAGCTGCCGGCGGAGGGCGGCGAGGGTGGCGATGAGTCGGAACTTGGGGGACTCGCGCATGCCGGCGGTGACGCGTGCACGTCGTAGGCTGTGGGCCACGATTTTTCCGCGCAGTCTGGACCTGCCGCGGGCCCGCGCGGCCAGCTCGGCCACTTTGGCTTCGGCCGTTTCCGCGGCTCGCTTGAAGAGCCGGTCCGGCGCAAGCTCCGGGTCCGTCAGTTTCAAATAGTTGGCCAGGACGTTGATGATGTGGGCCGGGTCCTCGGACCATCGGGGGATGCCAAGGTCAATCTCGGCCACGGAGCGGTGCCCATAGGTGGCAAGGAAAGCACGCAGTTCGCTCTGGCAGACGGCGGGCAGAACGCCCTCAAGATAGCGGCGGGCCAGTAACTGGGGGTCTTCCTCCGTGAGGGTGCGGACTGAAGGAGGGTCCTCGCGGATCACACTGGCGGTGCGCCAGAGGTCCAGATCCATCTCCGTGGTCACGTTGTGCGGCAAGCCCCGCAGTACGGTCTGCAGGTCGCCGGGCTGCGCCAGCCGGCCCAGCGCCAAACGCGCCAGACCCAGCCAAATGTACCCGGCCGCGGGCGGCGGCAATTCGCGGACCAGGACGGCGGTGACGTCTTTGGCGAGGACTCGCTCCACGAAGTCCAGGCGCCGGGCACCGGAGGCTGGCTCCTGCAGCACCAGCGTCCGTTCGAACTCGTTGCGCGACTCCTTTGCCCGTTCCATCGCTGCGGCGGGATTGGCCATCGCACGCAGGACGTGCGGAAGCAGACGCAGTTGGGGGAAGGAGCGGAAGCTTGTCTTCAGCGACGCCAAGCGGGACTCCTTGATGAGCGAGAACCGCGGGTCGGCCGCCAAGTGCCTCAACACGTCCACGGACCGGGCATCAGCCGCTTTCATCAAGCGCAGTATGCCGCTGCGGCCGCCCTTGCTGCGCACGAGCGGCGTGACGTCCAGATAGATGCGCATTCCAACTTGGGCAAACCGGTAGACAGCCTCGCCATAGCTTGTCCACGCGGCCCGGTTGCTGCCCCCCATCAGATCGACAGATGCCATGCCCATGGGTGTCAGCGGCCGGGTCAGCCCTTGCAGCAGGCTGGCGCACAGATAGGCGCGGGCACCGTCGTCGCGGCCGTATGGCTCGGGCAGCGGATACAGCGTGGTGATCGGGCGGGATTGCACCACCCACATCTTCGCCGTCGGCTTCAATGGCCCACTCCAGATCCTGCGGCTCGCCAAAGTGTTGCTCCGCGAGGGTGCCGAGCGTGGTCAGTGCTTGAACCTGTTCGTCGGTCAGGCACGCTTGCCGCTGGCCGTCCTGCGGTTGCAGACGCCGGGTGCCGCCGCCCGGGGCGGCCCGGATTTCGATGCGTTTGTCCCCCAGTCTGCGCTCGAGGATCTCACCGGTAGCGGCATCGACCCTGAACTGGTCCGGGTTCACGGCCCCGCTGACCAGCGCCTCGCCGAGTCCGGGCGCCGCCTCGACCACGCGTCTCCTGGCGCCGGCCGGTCAGCGGGTTGGCAGTGAACAACACCCCGGACACGGCGGCATCGACCATTTTCTGAACAACGACGGCGATGCCGACCGCGTGCTGGGCAATCCCGTGATCCGCACGGTAGGCCACGGCCCGTTCCGTCCACAGGGAGGCCCAGCATCGGCGGACCGCAGCCAGGAGCGCGTCCGGGCCGATGACATTGAGGTAGGTGTCCAGCTGGCCGGCGAAGCTGGCTTCAGGAAGGTCCTCCGCCGTGGAGGAGGACCGCACAGCCACCGGAGTGTCCTCGCCCAAACGGGCGTAGGCGGCAAGGATGGCTTCGGCGATGCCCTCGGGCATGGGGGTGGCTTCGAGCTTGGTGCGTATCTGCTCCGCGAGCCTGGCCAGGTCCGGCTCTCCCGCTGTGGGCGCCGTCGGTCCGGCTTCCGCGCCCGGCCTGGCCGAAGACGCCTGCAAAGCCTTAAGTGCCGGGTCCAGCCCCGCGGCGGCCGCTGCCTGCCGGTACGCTGCGGTGCGGACGCAGAAGCCATCCGGGATCGGGAATCCTGCCGCCAGGAGCACGCCGAGGTTGGCAGCCTTGCCCCCGACGTCTTGCACCATGCCCGCATCCGCGCTGGCCAGATCAATCACGATGCCCACTGGACGTGGCGTAGGCTGCTCTGCGCTGTCCATCATTGCCCCCTGTTTCCGGGTGGCAGCAGGCTCGCCCTGAGTCGCTCCACCTCGGCGGCAAGCGCCGTGCGGTAGCCGCCCGTCCATCGCACCACTTGCATATGCAGGATGCCGCGGCTGGCGCTTTCGTCGATCTCCAGCTCTGCGGCAAGGCGATGTGCTGCCTCCTCTGGGTCTTTCGCGTCATCCACGACGCGGAAGACCTCCTCCCGCCGATCCATCCCGATCAGAATTCCTTCGAGGAGGCGTAGCTGGTCCTCAGCCTGGCGCCGTTCCTCCGCGTTCATGCAGCGATTCTTGCACGGCAGCCACCTCAAGTCAGCGGACGATTTTGAAGTTGAATGCCGGCGTGCCGAACGCACTGTAGAGGCGGAGCCAGATGGGCAGCAGCATTTCGGCGCCACGGGCGGTGCTGATGTCGCCGAGGTCGATGACGTCCTGGTGGCCGAAATCTTTCAGGAGCTCGGTGACTGTGGCCTTGGCGTCGGCGTCGTTGCCGGACACGAAGACCGTGCCGGCCTCGGGGAGCCGGGCTGGATAGGCCTGGAGTTCGGCCGTGAGCGTGTTGAGGGACTTCACCACGCGGGCGGCGGGGAAGGCCCGCTGGATCTGCTCACCGAGGGAATCGGTGTCCTTGACCAAGAGGGTCGGGGGCATCCCGTTGCTGAAGTCCAAGGGGTTAGCGATGTCCAGCAGGACCTTGCCGTCCAGGTTTTCCGCTCCGGCCTGGGCCAGGGCGTCCAGGGACGCGCCGCCGTTGGTGGCGTTGACGATCAGTTCGGCGCCGGCCGCGGCGTCGGCGAATCTTGACAGCTCGATGCCCGGATTGTCGGCGGCCCAGGCGGACAAGGGCGGAGTGCCCATGGCATCGGCCGCGGTCCGGGACAACGTCGTTTCGGGATCGCGGGTTCCGATGGTGACCGTGTGGCCGAGTTCGGCAAGGCGTGTTGCGATGGTTCGGCCGACAGTGCCGGTTCCGAAGACTGCTGCTTTCATGATGTTCTCCTGTTCAGGTTTCCCCGGTCGACGGCGCCCCCTCCACCAACTGTGCTCCTCCCGCAGGAGGCGGGCTAGCCCCGGCAGCTGTAACGCCCGCCACGAGAGCTTGCTCACATATCTATGGCGTGTGGCACAGAGCGGGGTCGCTCAGGTCATATAGTTGATGGCTCAACAGAACCTACCGGACGTTCAGTTAGACACGCGGTCGCTGCTGCGGCCGTGCCAGCAAAAAAGTTAGGCCCCCGCTATGGATATCAAGGCCCGCATCGAGGCGGCTCCCATGAAGCGCACGCAGGTTGGCGTCATCGCCATCTGTATGGCGCTCTACATGATCGACGGTTTCGACGTCCTGGTGATGGCGTTCAGCGCCAACGCCGTGATGGAGGACTGGGGCCTGAGCGCCAGCCAGCTGGGCGTGCTGCTGAGTTCCGCGCTGGTCGGCATGGCGATCGGGTCCATCTTCGTCTCCAGCGTGGCGGACGTGATTGGCCGGCAGAAGACGCTGGTGATCGGCGCCGCCGTCGTCGCGGTGGGCATGCTGGTCTCGGCCTTCGCGCCCGGCTACGGCGTGCTGGTGGTGCTGCGCTTCATCACCGGCCTGGCCGTGGGTACGCTGCAGGCGACCGCCAACGTGCTGGCGTCCGAGTTCTCCAACGCCAAGCGTCGCTCCACCGCGCTGGCCCTGGTCAGCATCGGCCAGCCGATCGGCGGTGTGCTGGGCGGCATGGCCACCGGCGCGCTGATCACCGCGTTCGGCTGGCGCTCCGCCTTCCTCTTCGGTGCCGCCATCACCGTGATCATGATCCCGTTCATCTGGAAGGCCGTCCCCGAGTCGGTCGACTTCCTGCTGGTGCGCCGCCCGGAGAATGCCCTGCAGCGCATCAACAAGGTGCTGCGCCGGATCGACCAGCCGGCGGTCGGCGAGCTGCCCGCGCTGCCCGAGGCCCCGGCCAAGAAGAAGTCCCGCTTCGCGGACGTGCTGACCGGCGTCAACGCCCGCCGCACCATCCTGATCTCGCTGGCCTACTTCATCCTGATGGCCAGCTTCTACTTCGCCAACTCCTGGACCCCCAAGCTGGTCACCGCCAGCGGCTTCAGCCAGCAGGACGGCATCACCGCCGGCGTGCTCTTCAGTGTCGGCGCGATCATCGGCGCCGTCGTGCTGGGCGCCTTCGGTGCCCGCTTCCCGATGCGCAAGGTCCTGGCGGTGTTCTTCGTGATCGGCGGACTGACCTTCGGCGCGTTCTCGCTCTCCACCGGATCGCTGGCCGGCGCGCTGTTCGCCGCCGCCCTGGTCGGCTTCGGCTCCAACGCGCCGATCGCCGGCATGCTGGCCATCAGCCCCACCTACTACACCTCCGAGGTGCGCGGCACCGCACTGGGCCTGGTCATCGGCATGGGCCGCGTCGGCGCGATCGCCTCGCCGATCATCGCCGGCGCGCTGATGGATGGCGGCTGGCAGCCCACCGACCTGTACTTCCTGTTCATCATCCCGATGCTGATCGGCGCCGTGGTGATCTCGATGCTGGGCAAGCCGGTGCTGGCATCGGTCGCCCCGAAGGCAGAGGCGGTCCGCGAGCAGGAACCGGCCGGCAAGCGCTAGCCGCCTGCGGCTGGCTCGGAAGAACCCCATAACGACGGCGGGGCTCGGCACAGTGCCGAGCCCCGCCGTCGTGATTCCACTTTGGTAGGGCCTGTCCCCGCGTGTATTCTCTGACCTGCATATGTTGCGCTTGGGTTCGCGCAACCCTTGCCATCCCCTTGCCGGTTCGGGATGATGCCTAGGCGCGGTGCTTTAGCGCCAAAGCCGAAAGGGACGCCGATGCTGCAGGCACTTGGCTGGGGCCTGCTTGCTGGCTCCTCGTACTTCCTGGGCGGATGGATTGCCCTCCGGTGGCGCGTGGTCAACAGCGTTTTGCTCGGCGTCCTAACGGGCCTCGGCGCCGGTGCCCTGTTGTCGGCGGTCGCCTACAAACTGATCGACGAAGCCGGCCGGCTGGCCGGCGGGAGCGGTTTTGTCGGAGCGGGGTTGGTTGGCGGGGCCGTGGCGACCTCGTGGGTAGTGAACGGGGCCCGGCGGGGCACGCGGCTGTCTGCACCCCCACTCCACGAGCCCCGGTTCCTCGTGATCGGGCTGTCCGTGGTCGCTGAATCCATCGTTATTGCCGGTGGGCTGATCAGCGCCTACGGCATCAGTGCAGCCGTGCTTGCCGCGGTCTTCCTCTGTGGAGTTCCGGAGGCCATGGCCGACACCGGACCGTTGCGCAGGTCCGGCCTGACCTCCCGCCACGTCATGACCGCCTGGCTGGCCATGACGTTGCTGTGCGGCGTATCCGTGGCGGTGTTTGCTACGCTGCTCGGGCCCGCTCCGCCCCAGCTAGTTGCCTTCGTCCTCGCCTTTGCCGGCGGCGGCGTCTTGACGAACGTAACAGTCCGGATGGTGCCGGAGGGGATCCACGATGCCGGCGCCGCCACCGGCATCGCGATCGCCGTCGGATTCGGCCTCTCGTTCGGCCTCGTGGAGATCGTCGGCAAGCACTGAGACTGGAGAGGAGGGGTAGTGCGATACCGCGGCGGGGGAGCAGACTGGAACCAGCCAGCACCTACGACCTACACCGGAGGCCCGCCATGTGCCGGAATATCCGCCAGCTCCACAATTTCGAACCCGCAGCCACCAATGCCGAAATCGAGGCCGCCGCCCTGCAGTACGTGCGCAAGGTCAGCGGCAGCAACAAGCCGTCCAAGGCCAACGAAGAAGCCTTCAACCGAGCGGTGCACGAAATCGCGCACATCACCGCGCACCTGCTCGACGATCTGGTGACCAGTGCGGCGCCGAAGAACCGCGAGGAAGAAGCCGTCAAGGCCCGAGCCCGCGCGGCCGTCCGCTACGGAACGGCCGTCTAACCGGGCCTTAGACGGTGTAGGGGGCCTTGGTAAAGACGTTGTCCCCGATGACCTGCTTGCGCTTGTCGAACTTGGCGGTGAGTTCGCGGCTTTCAACGAATTCCTTGCTGACGTTGACCAAGAGGTGCCGGTCGCCCAGATCCACTACGTAGTAGCCGGAGAGGTCACGCAGCGAGTCGGCCGCGTTGAGCGTGCCCGGCTGGACCACAAAGTCGACGATCGATTCCCACGTAGTGAGTTTCCTGCGCCGGGTCAGCGGGTAGATGACCTCGGCGCTCGGGTACTTGGCACGCACCGCGGCATCGAACGTGCCGCGTTCCTTGCCGGACTTCTTGTACTGGGTAATGTCGATTGGCTCGCGGATGATCTGCACGGACAAATCGTCAGCGTCGCTCAGCAGATAGTCGACACTGACATCGAACAGGGCGGCGAGCGCCTTGAGGTTCTCCACGTCCGGGATGCCCTTGTTGTTCTCCCACTTGGTGATCGCCTGGCGGGAGACCGACACCTTCTTCGCGAGCTCTTCCTGGGAGAGCCCAGCCTTCTTGCGGGCTGCCTTGAGCTTTTCTCCGAGTGTCATCCGTGGCTCCGTTGGGGGTTGCGTGAGCGGGGTGTTCTCAACACTATCCAGCGCGCTGGCCGGGCAGCGTCCGAATGCCGTCCGCCCGGGCGCTACTCTTCGTAGCAAGAGCCCAAGGCGTGGCGCCACGTTGCGTGGCAGACGTTTGCGCAGGTCAGCGCGGGTAAGCAGAGCCCTCGGCGGAGCGGGGGCCGGTCAAAGCGGCGGCAGTCCGGGCGCCTACCGTCCGAAGCGGCGCAGCCGCAGCGAGTTGGCCACCACCAGCACGGAGCTGGCGGCCATTGCGGCGCCGGCGATCATCGGGTTGAGCAGGCCGAAGGCCGCCACCGGGATGCCCAGCGTGTTGTAGGCGAAGGCCCAGAACAGGTTGGACTTGATGGTGGAGAGTGTCTTGCGGCTCAGCTCGATGGACTGCACCACCTGGACCAGATCGCTGCCCATCACGGTCAGGTCGGCGGCCTCGATCGCCACGTCGGTGCCGGCGCCCATGGCGATGCCCAGGTCGGCCTGGGCCAGCGCGGCGGCGTCGTTCACGCCGTCGCCCACCATGGCCACGGTCTTGCCCTCGGCCTGCAGCCGCTTGATCGCGGCCACCTTCTCCTCCGGGAGCACGTCGGCGAAGACGTCCTGCGGCGCAATGCCAACCTCGGCCGCTACCTCGGCGGCCACCGCGGCGTTGTCGCCGGTGAGCAGGATGGGGTGCAACCCCAGTTCCTTGAACCGGGCGATCGCAGCCGCGGAGTGCTCCTTGACGGTGTCCTGAAGGTTGACGATCCCCACGACCGCTCCGTCGACGGCGACCCACACGGCGGTTGACCCGGCCTGCTGCTGTTCCAGCAGGACGCGGCGGTGCTCGTCGGAGAGCGCGATGCCGTTTTCGTCCATCCAGTTGTTGCGGCCCACCACCACGGCACTGTCGCGGCCGTCGGATTCGGTGATGGTGCCGCGGACCCCGCCGCCCGCCGTGCTGTGGAAGTCCGAAAGTGCCGGCAGGGCAGCAGGTCCTTGGCTGAGCTGCCCGGACGTGCTGCCGGCCGGGGCGGCCAGCCGTGCCGCCGTGTCCCGGGCCGCCTCCACGATGGCCAGGGCAATCGGGTGCTCGGAGCCGGCCTCAACGGCCCCGGCCAGCAGCAGCACGTCGTCTTCGCTGCGGTCCGCCAGGGCCACCACGCCCTCGACCGCCTGCCGGCCGGTGGTCACGGTGCCGGTCTTGTCCAGCACGATGGTGTCCACGTGGCGGGTGTCCTCGAGGATCTGCGGGCCCTTGATCAGGATGCCCAGCTGCGACGCCCGGCCGGTGCCGGTGAGCAGTGCGGTGGGCGTGGCGAGCCCCAGCGCACACGGGCAGGCAATGACCAGCACGGTCACGGCCGCGGTGAACGCGGCTTGGAGATCGCCGGTGAAGACCATCCAGAGGACGAAGGTGATGACGGCGATGACCAGCACAATCGGGACGAAGACCGAGCTGATCCGGTCCGCCAGCCGGGCGATCGGGGCCTTGCCCGCCTGCGCCTGGCTGACCAGTCGGCCCATCTGCGCCAGCGTGGTGTCCGAACCCACCCGGGTGGCGCGGACCAGCAGTCGGCCGGACGTGTTGATGGTGGCGCCGGTGACGGTGTCGTCCACATCCACTTCCACCGGCACGGATTCACCGGTGAGCAGGGAGGTGTCGACGGCGGAATGGCCGTCCACCACATAGCCGTCGGTGGGGATCTTCTCGCCCGGCCGGACCACCATGATGTCGCCGGGGACCAGGTCGGCGGCCGCAACCTTCTCCTCGGTGCCGTCCCGCAGCACGGTGGCGTCCTTGGCGCCCAGGTTCAGCAGCGACTTCAGCGCGTCGCCGGCCCGCTGCTTGGCATTGGCTTCCAGATACCGGCCCAGCAGCAGGAAGGTGACAACGACGACGGCGACTTCGAAGTACAGCGAGTGCGCGGCCATGTTGCCGTCTACGTGTTCGGTCAGCATCGGATCCATGAACAGCTGCCAGGCGGAGAAGAAGAAGGCGGCCAGCACGCCAATGGACACCAGCGTGTCCATGGTGGAGGCGAAATGACGGGCGTTGACCGCGGCGGCGCGGTGGAACGGCCAGGCCGACCAAAACACCACCGGAATGCTCAGCGCGAAGGCCACCCAGCCCCAGTGCGGGAACTGGGCGCCGGGAATCATCGAAATGATGAACACCGGGATGGTTAGGATGGCGGCCGTCCACAGGCGCGGCCGCAGTTCGTCGGCGGTGCCGCCGTGCGCCATGTGGTCCTCATGGTCCGCGTGATCGTCGTGGGGGTCCGGCGTGGTCGCCGTGCTCCGCGGCGCTGCCGTGGGGGTGCCCGTGACCGCCGTGGGCTTCCGCTTCCGCAGGGCCGGCGTGGCCGGATGCCGCAGGTCCGTGGCCCGTGGCGCTGTGTGGCTGCTGCTTCACCCGGGCCTTGTAGCCGGTGGAGTGCACCGTCTCCAGCAGCTGCTGGTCGGTGACGCCGTGCGGGACGTTGACCACCGCGGATTCCAGCGGCAGGTTCACGCTCGCCTGGACTCCCTCGATCTTGCCGAGCTTTCGTTCCACGCGGTTCACGCAGGAGGCGCAGGTCATGCCCTCGATCGCCAGTTCTACGGTCCGGGCCGGAGCCGGTTCGACTGCAGGGTCCTGGGCTGTGGGATGGGAGGCCATCAGCTGGTCATCTCGATTCTGGGTGGGCGGGCCGCAGATCGCGGGCGGCTGCGGCGCATCAGGTGCGGGGCAAAAGGGTGACCGGCGGCGGCGGGAGGCACCGCCGTCGTACGGGTTAAGCGATGTTTGCGACGACGGTGTACCCGGCTTCGGCGACGGCTTCGCCGACCTGAGCCGGATCCAGCTGGGCCTCGGAGCTGACCGTGGCGGTGGAAATGCCGCCCTTGTTCAGTTGGATGCTGACGGTCCGGACGCCGTCGAGCGCCTTGAGCTCTTCGGTCACGGCGTCCACGCAGTGGCTGCAGGTCATGCCGTCGATGCTGATGGTGGTGGTGCTCATTCAAATCTCCTGGGTGGTGTTCGGGGGAGGGGCGCTAGCGCAGCAGCCGGCCGATGGCGTCCGAGGCTTCCTTGACCTTGTCCCGGACGATCCGCGGATCGTCGGTGAGCTCGGATTCCTTGGCGGCGCCGACCACGCAATGTCCAATGTGGTCTTCGAGCAGCCCGACGCTCACCGCATGCAGGGCCTTGTTGACCGCGGCCACCTGGGTGAGGATGTCAATGCAGTACTTGTCTTCTTCGACCATGCGGGCGATGCCGCGGACCTGGCCTTCGACCCGCTTCAGGCGGCGCAGGTAGGCGTCCTTGTCCGAGGTGTAGGCGTGGCCGATGTGCTCGTCGACGGCGGCCGGGTTGGAAACGCTGCTGGGGGCGGTGTGGTTCATGGCTTCCTCATTCCGGGGACTACACCATCAAGGTATACCCCCTAGGGGTATGACGCAAGGGTGTGTGACCGATGCCATGGGGTGGGGGTCGACGGCGGTGGCCAGCCCGGCGGCCGGGGACCCCTATGGCCGCCCAGCGAGTGTGCTGGGCGGCCGGGGATTGCGCCGGGCGGCGGTAGGCCTACTGTTGCTGCGGTGCGCGCAGCGTCCGGAAGGCCAGCCACGCGGAGGCCACCATCAGGGCGCCGGCCAGTCCGGCGGTGACGGTGACGCCGCTGTCGAAGGCGTGGACCGCAGAGTCCAGCAAGGCGGTGGCGGTGCGTTCCGGCAATTGATCCGCCACTGTGATGGCGCCGCCCAGAGTCTCGCCGGCGGCGTGCTGCTGTTCTGCGGACAGCCCGGACGGCAGGTTGATGTTCTGCCGGTAGGCGCCGACCAGGATGCTGCCGAGCACGGCGGTGCCGAAAACGGAGCCGACTTCATAGGCTGTTTCGGACACGGCGGAGGCTGCGCCCGCCTTGGCGGCCGGGACGCTGGAGAGAATCAGGTCGTTCGAGAGCGTTTCGGAGGCGCCGACGCCGGCACCGAGCAGCCCGAACGCGGCCATCAAGGTCACGGCGGACGCGTCCGGCGTAGAGGCGGCCAGCCAGTACGCCGCCGCGGACAGCAGCAGGGCGCCCGCCACCACCAAGTGCGGCGCAACCCGACGCACCAGCGGCACCGCCAGCAGCCCGGCGGCGATCGTCACCAGCAGGCCGGGCAGCAGCACCAGGCCGGCCCGCAGCGGGCTGAGCCCGAGGACCAGCTGGAGGTGCTGGGAGACGAAGTACAGGAAGCCCACCAGCGAGAAAACGGCCAAGAGGTTGACCAGCACGGCGCCGGTGAACGGGCGGTAGCGGAACAGCCGGACATCCAGCATGGGGTTGGAGCGGCCCAGTTGGCGGCGGACAAAAAGCCAGCCCGCCAGGATGCCGACGCCGGCGGCCGCAGCGATGGCAGCCAGGTCCCCGCCGGCCGCCACCTGTTTGATGGCGAAGACCACCGGGAGCAGTGCGGCGACCGAAAGCAAAATGCTGGGCACGTCCACCGGCCCCGGCTCGGGGTCACGCGACTCCGGCACAAACGCCGGTGTCAGCACCAGCATCGGCAGCAACATGGGAACCGCAAGCAGGAATACCGAACCCCACCAGAAGTGCTCCAGCAGTACGCCGCCCAGCAACGGCCCGAGCGCGGCGCCGGCGGAGAAGCCGGCTGCCCAAATGGCCACGGCCAGGCGCCGCTGGGTCCGCTCGGTGAAAATGTTCCGGATCAGGGACAGGGTGGCGGGCATCAGCATGGCTCCGAAAATGCCCAGCCCGGCGCGCGCCGCAACCAGCAGTTCTGCGCTCGGCGAGAAGGCGGCCACCGCGGAGAGTGCGGCGAAGCCGGCGGCGCCGATCATCAGCATCCTGCGCCGGCCGAAGCGGTCGCCCAGGCTGCCCATCGCCACCAGCAGGCCGGCGAGCACCAGCGGGTAGATGTCGATGATCCACAAGAGCGTGGTGCCGCTGGTGCTGAAGGCCAGCGAAATGGCCGGCACGGCAAAGCTCAAGACGGTGTTGTCGACGGCGACCAGCAGGACCGGCAGCATCAAGACGGCCAGGGCGGTCCATTCCTTGCGGCCGGCGCGCTGGGTGGCGGTAAGCATGATGCATCTTTCGGGAGATCGGGGTTGGATGACCCTTCAACTATACCGGCTGGACGGTATAGTTGCAAGGTGCTTGCGGACTGCCGCGCGGCGGAAGAACTGCGTCCTAGGATGGGTGGATGGCCAGTGCTAAAGACCGGATCCTCGACAACTTCGAGGACATCCTGATCAAAGAGGGCGAACGAGCCGCCACCATGGATGCCGTTGCGTCGGCAGCCGGAGTGTCCAAAGGTGGGCTGCTCTACCACTTCCCCTCCAAGGAGGCGATGGTCGAGGGGCTCTGCGACCGGCTCGCTGAACTGTCGGCCGAGGACGCGGAGCGAATCAGCAGTGCGCCGGAGGGCGCGGCCCGCTACTACGTGCGCACCTCCAACTTCGTCGACTCACCCCTGGACCGCGCGATCGTAGCCCTGGCGCGGCTGGTCCAGCAGGGCCACCCTGCCGCCGCTCGCACCTTCGCGCAGATCCAGGCACTCTGGCTGGACACTTTGGAGCTGGCCTTGGGCAGCAGGCCGGTGGCGCAGGCGGTGAAGCTGATCGGCGACGGCCTCTACTACAGCGCGACGTTCGTTTCGCCGGATGCGCAGCAGAACCAGATGGCCGACGGGGAGATGGAAGCCCTGCTACAACAGGTCGACGCCTTGGTGGGCCGGGGCTGATCGTTGCCCTCGTTTTGGGCATAGCTGGTTGCATACGGAAAGATGAATCGTATAATCACGCACCGCACCCGCACGATGAGAGGAACCCATGTCTACCCCTAACAGCCCCGGGGAATACCCCGCACCCAGCACATCCGGACTGCCGCAGGCGCCGCAGGGCGACTACCCGGCCTACCCCCAGCAGGGTCCGGGCCAGCAGGCTTACCCGCAGGCCGGTCCCGGACAGCAGGCTTACCCGCAGCAGAACGCCCCATACGGCTACCCGGGACAGCCTGTTCCCGGACAGCCGGTCCCCGGCAAGACCATGGGCATTGTCGGCTTTGTCCTCTCGCTGCTCGGCCCGCTGACCGTGGCCGGCCTGATCGTCAGCATCATCGGCATGGTCCAGTCCAAGCGCGCCAACGCCAAGAACGGCTTCGCGCTGGCCGGCATCATCATCGGCGCGGTGGGGACCGTGCTGCTGATCCTGTTCACCATCATCATGGTTGCAGGCATCGCCCTGATGGTGGAGGCCTGTGGGGATCTGGGACCGGGTACCCACTATGTGGACGGCGTCACCTACACCTGCAGCTGACTCTTTCAGTCAAATAACGAGGAGCCGGTGCGACCCATTTCGGGGTGGCACCGGCTCCTGTTTTCGGATCATGAGTTGCGGTTCGCGTCGTCAGGCTTGGATGTCTGCTCCTTGCGGGTGGCAATGATGTGGTCGTACCCGGCTTCAAACGTTGGGTACTGCAAGGTTCCAAGTAGCGAGCGGAGCACTGCCCCGCTGAGGACGGTCCCGCTGGCCACTTCAGGCTCAATCCGCGGGGGCGGTTGGAGTCCCAGCCGGCGCGCGATGTAGGTGACGACCTCGCCCAGAGCGGCGGGGGCTTGATCGGCGGCGTGCAGGATAGACGGCGGATTCTCCGCGAACAGCAGTGCTTGCAGGGTGCGGACCAGATCGGTCTCATGGATTCGGTTCGTACGTTTTGCGTACTGTACAGGGGTGCCCTCGATGACTTTCCGCAGGAGCATCTCTCGCCCAGGCCCGTAGATCCCTGCGGGCCTGACGATGTGCGCGTCGAAGAGCTCCGCGGCGAGGAGCTCACCGTCGCGAAGCAACCTGCCTCGTGGGGTCACCGGGGCAGGTGAATCCGCTTCCGTGAGCGTTCGGCCGTCTGTTCGGCCCTCAAAGACCCGGGTGGAGGAGACGAACACTACTCGCGGGGGCCTACTCGGTAGGGCTGAGGCGAGGTTCCTGAGTCGCGGCGAGGTAACCATCCGACCGGTCCGCAGCCGCCTGCATATCGGGAGTGAGGGTGATGACCATCCCGTCCACTTCCGGCAAATGACTGTGGACAGGTTCCCGGAGGTCAACGGGCAGGGGAGTGAATGCCGCAGGCAAGGTGGCCGTGTTGCGCCGGAGCGCGAACACCTCCGCCCCGGCACTCACAAGACGTTCACCCAGCTGCGTGCCGAGTTTCCCGCAACCGACAAGGAGGATCCGCCCAGGCCCTTCTTGCACGCTTCCAGCTTGTTCGCTCGTGTTCGACAATGCAGGCTCCTCCGCTCCTCCGCTCGCGGCATCCAAAGGACCGCAGCTCCTTCAGCTCATCAAGGACTATTGTCTCGCGGCCCAGAGCATCCGCAGGAAGCCGGCGCTCCGGGCCGAGTGCAGGCACAGTGGCGGAATCTGCGCAATCTATCGAGCTGCTTTCGGCCGGCGGGAACGGTGTCCGTGCGGGTGGGTTCTCAGTAGACTGGAACCCATGACCGAGCAGGAACCGGAGGGGGCTGCTGCGGTTGACGGCGGCGGAGCGGGCTTTCACGCGGACGCGGCTGTTGCTAACGCACCGGGAGCGGACGGCCACGGCTCGAGCCTGGCCGATCCGCAGGCAGTGGACACGACCTTGCGCAGTCCTGCGCAGCGGCACCGCACGTTCATGGGGATCCTGGTCAACACGGCCCTGGCCAACATCACCACCAGCTACTTGTGGTTCGCCCTGACGTTCTGGGTGTACCTGCAGACGCGCAACGTGATCGCCACCGGGGTGGTCGGCGGGGCGTACATGCTGTTGATCGCGCTTTCCAGCATCAGCTTCGGCACCTTCGTGGACCGTTACCGCAAGCTGGCGGTGATGCGCTTCGCGGCCGGATTCACCCTGGTGATGTTCCTCTTGTCCGGGGTCATGTTCTTGCTGACTTCCGAGGCCTCGCTGGTGGACCTGGCCCAGCCCTGGTTCTGGATCTTCTCCCTGATCATCCTGACCGGCGCGGTGGTGGAGAACATGCGCAACATCGCCCTGTCCACCACGGTCACCATCCTGATCGAGCCGGACCGGCGGGCCAACGCCAACGGGCTGGTGGGCATGGTGCAGGGGCTGATGTTCATCGTCACCTCGGTGCTGTCCGGCCTCTCCGTGGGGCTGCTCGGCATGGGCGGGACCATCGTCGTCGCGCTGGTGCTCACGGCGCTGGCCTTCGCGCACCTGCTCACGCTGCGGATGCCCGAGGAAGTACGCGCGGCCGCCACCGACGCGCACGGCGGCTTCGACCTGCGCGGTTCGATTGCCGCGGTGCTGGCCATCACCGGCCTGTTCGCGCTGATCGTGTTCTCCACGTTCAACAACTTCATTGGCGGCGTCTACATGGCGCTGATGGATCCCTACGGTCTGGAGCTGTTCCCGGTGGAGCTGTGGGGCGCCTTCTTCGCGCTCGGCGCCACCGGGTTCATTGTGGGCGGGTGGCTGATCAGCAAGTTCGGGCTGGGGCGCAACCCGCTGCGCACCATGCTCATCGCGGTGATCGTGATGGGTGCCCTCGGCGCGGTGTTCACGCTGCGCGAGTGGGCGTGGCTGTACATCGCCGGAATCTGGCTCTATCTGGTCCTGGTGCCGTTCGTGGAGGCCGCCGAGCAAACGATCATCCAGCGGGTGGTGCCGCTGCAGCGGCAGGGGCGGGTGTTCGGTTTCGCCATGGCGTTTGAGTCGGCGGCAGCGCCGATCACCGCATTCCTGATCGCACCGATCGCGCAGGTCTGGATCATCCCGTATGCGCGGTCCGCCGAAGGCGCCGCCCAGCTGGCCCCGCTGCTGGGCGAGGGCACCTCCCGCGGCATCGCCCTGGTGTTCCTGGCGGCGGGGATCATCATGATCGTGGCCGCGCTGCTGGCCTTCCTGACCCCCGTCTACCGCCGGGTCTCGGCGTCCTATGCGCGCTCGACAACAGATATGCCGGAAACTGCATAGACCATGCAGCGGCCGGGGCGCCGCACTGGGTGGCGGCGTGCGGAAACGATGTTTCCGGGCCATCCGCAGGAGGCGCTACGGATCAGCCGTGCGTTTCGTCTTCCACTAGGGCCGTGGCGATGCTGTCCGAATCCTCCAGCGCGGCCAGGTAGCGTTCGGCGTCCAGCGCGGCGGAGCAGCCGGTGCCCGCGGCGGTGATGGCCTGCCGGTAGCGGTGGTCCACCGCATCGCCGCAGGCAAAGACGCCGCGGATGTTCGTGACGGTGGTGGGAGAGTCCACCCTGATATAGCCGGCGTCGTCCAGCTCCACCTGGCCCTTGACCAGTTCGGTGCGCGGCAGGTGCCCGATCGCCACGAACAGGCCGGCGGCCGGCAGCTCGCGGGTGGCGCCGGACACGGTGTCGGTCAGCGTCACGCCGCTGACCTTGCTGTCGCCGTGGATCGCGGTGATGGTGCTGTTCCACTCGAAGCGGATCTTCGGGTTGTCCTTGGCCCGCTGGGCCATGATCTTGGAGGCGCGTAGCGCGTCCCGGCGGACGACGACGGTGACCGACTTCCCGAAGCGGGTCAGGAAAAGCGCTTCCTCCATCGCCGAATCGCCGCCGCCGGCCACGATGATGTCCTGGTCGCGGAAGAAGAAGCCGTCGCAGGTGGCGCACCAGGACACCCCGTGGCCGGACAATCGTTTCTCGTCCGGCAGCCCGAGTTCCTTGTAGGCCGAGCCGGTGGCCAGGATGACCGCCGGCGACTGGTACTCGTCGCCGCCCATGGTGGTCACGCTCTTCAGGTGGCCCGAGAGCTCAACGGAGGCCACGTCGTCGTGCTCTATCACTGCGCCGAATTTCTCCGCCTGCTTCTGGAGCAGCTCCATCAGCTCCGGCCCCTGGACGCCGTCCGGGAAGCCCGGGAAGTTTTCCACCTCCGTGGTGTTCATCAGCGCGCCGCCGGCGGTGACCGAGCCGGCCAGTACCCGCGGTGCCAGGCCGGCCCGTGCGGCGTAGATGGCGGCGGTGTAACCGGCCGGGCCGGAACCGACAATGATGAGCTTCTCGCTGTTCATGCTGAGCTCCTCCAGAGCGTGGGCAGGGTCTACTGGGCGTCCGGATGCAGGGCCGGCTGCAGCTCGAACATCAATTGCTGCACGCGGTGCTTGATGTCGTCGCGCACCGCGCGGACACCGTCCGGCTGCTGGCCGGCTGGGTCGTCCACGTCCCAGTCTTCGTAGCGCCGGCCCGGAATCACCGGGCATTCGCCGCCGGAGCCCAGGGTCACCACCATCTGGGCGCTGTTGATGGACTCGGCGGTCACTTCCGCCGGCCGCGCCGAGGACAGGTCGATGCCGTCTTCCGCCATGGCAGCAACCACGGCGGAGTCCAGCGTCGCGGCCGGCCGGAGTCCGGCGGAGCGGGCATTGAGGGCGCCGTCGGCGAGTTGGGCCAGGTAGGCGGCGGCCATCTGGGAGCGTCCGGCGTCGCGCACGGCCACAAACAGGACGGTGGGACGGACGGCGCCCGTTGGTTCGGCAGACATGGCGGCCCTTTGCGTCGATTGGCTCCCGGCCACCGCTGCCGGCGCCGGCTGCTTCCCCTCACTGTGCCAGAAGTTCGGGCAGACCCATAGGGGGCCGGAGATAATGGCAGGCATGAGGTACAAAGCCGAGAAACCCAGCGTCCTGTTCGTCTGCTCCAGCAACAGCGGGAAATCGCCGATGGCCGCCGGACTGATGGAAGCCGCCGCGGCCGGCACGGTCGACGTCCACTCCTGCGGCACCAAGCCGGCTGACTCCGTCAACCCGGAATCCGCCGCCGCCTTGGCGGAACTTGGCATCGACATCTCCAGCCAAGTGCCGACGGCGGTGACCGAGGAAGCGCAGCGAAGCGCCGACGTCGTGGTCATCTTGGGCAGCAACGCGCAGCTGGAGGAGCTCCCCGGCACCCGGTACGAGCGCTGGGAGATCGACGAACCGAGCCTGCACGGGATCCACGGCGAGGAGCGGATGCGCCTGGTCCGCGACCAGATCGCCGCCAAGGTGCGCGGCCTGCAGCAGGAACTGACCGGACGCTAGCCCTGCTATTAGCGGGCCGAAAGGGGCGGCGACTGCCTCGTCACCGGTGTGCGCCGGCGGAACTAGATGCCGGCGCCGGCGTCTTTGTCGGACGTGTTCTCCTGCGCGCTACGCTGCAACGTCTCCGGTGACATGTACATGATCTCCCAGACGTGGCCGTCTGGATCAGCAATCGCGGCCCCATACATCCCGGGCATCTCCTCTTCCGCCGGCCGGTAGACGGTGCCGCCGCCGGACTGCGCGTTTGCCAGGAACCGGTCCACTTCCTCGTTCGATTCGGCGCTGAGGGCCACCAACACTTCCTTGGCATCCGCGCCCAGATGCGGGGTGCCGTTGCGGAGGAACTTGCCGAAGAACTCCTCCGTCAACAGCATCACCGCGATGGTGTCGGAAATGGTCATGTAGGAGGCATCCGGGGAGGAGAAGTCCGGATTTTGCGTGTAGCCCAGGCCCTTGTAGAAGTCGGTGGACTTCTTCAGATCGCTGACGGGGAGGTTGATGAAAACCATGCGGTCCATGGATGGTCCTTTTCAGAAGAGGCCCGCCGGTTGGCGTTTGACGGGCGGGTGTTTGCGGACGATGTCCACCTTGGCACCCCGGCCTGTTCCCGCCAACGGCTATTGGCGGAGGTAGTTGTCCGCGGCACCCGCCGGCGGCGCGTCCCTCGTCCGCCACCGACGCGGCGCACGCGGCCGGCCGCACGTCCCTTGTCCGCCGCGACCGGCCGACCTACGGTGGAGGTACCGGCGAGCAGAGGATGCGTGAGATGGCGGAATTGCGGATTGAACAGTGGTGGCTGAAACTGCCCACGGGACACAAGCAGTGGTTCCGGGAGAACCTGCGCGCCGACGTGGTGGATCCGGATGCGGCCGCGGCGGTCTACGAGGCCGGCGGGCCGGACCTGAAGGAGGCCACGCTGCCGGAAGAAGACTGGGAGTTCATCGAGACCCAGTCGGAATTCGTCGACTGATCACGACGACGGCGGTCCGCGGCTGACGGCGGATCCGCTCCGGGGCGGGTAAGTTGGTGTGAAACGGCCCACATGGCCGCCAGACGACGTGCTCGAAGGGGTGGCCCGATGGCCGGAATTATCATTGTAGGAGTAGACGGCAGCGAAACCGCCATGAAGGCGGCGCGCACGGCGGCGAAACTCGCCGCGTCCATGGGCGCCGAGCTCCGCGTGGTTACCGCCCACGAGTCCGATGCGACCGAAGTCGTGGAGATCGGCAACGACAAGTGGTTCATCCACGAGTCGGAAAAGGCCGAAAAGGTTGCCCGCGACGTCGCGACGGAGCTGGGCGCGGAAGGGCTGCGGACCAGTTTCACTGCCGTGCTCGGCAAGCCCCAGGACGCGCTGGTGGCCGAGGCCGAACGGGTCAACGCCCGGCTGATCGTGGTGGGCAACGTCGGGATGCAGGGGCTGGGCCGGGTGCTTGGCAGCGTGGCCAGTTCGGTCACGCACAAGGCGGCCTGCGACGTGTACATCGCCAAGACCGCTTAGCTGGCGCCGGGACGTGAACGAACTGCAGGTTGCCGGCCGAGCCCAGGTTCCGCCGTTCCAGGTGATGAACATCCTGGACCGTGTAGCGCAGATGCGCGCCGCGGGCCGGGACGTGATCTCGCTGTGCGCCGGCGAGCCCTCGGGCGGCGCACCGCGGGCCGTGTCCGAGCAGGCCGCCCGGATCCATGCGTCCGGCCTGGCGTTGAACTACACCAGCGCGCTGGGCATCCACGAGCTGCGGACGGCGATCGCCGGGCACTACCGGCGCTGGTACGGGCTCGACGTGGCGCCGGAGGAAGTGGCCGTGACCACCGGATCGTCCGGCGGCTTCCTGCTGGCGTTCCTTTCCGCGTTCAACCCGGGCGACCGGGTGGCGCTGGCACGGCCCGGTTACCCGGCCTACCGGAACATCCTGCGCGCGCTCGGCTGCGAAGTAGTGGAGATCGACTGCGGGCCGGAGGCCCGCTACCAGCCCACGCCGGAACTGCTGGGCACTGCGGCTGCCGCCCATGGGCCGCTCTCGGGACTGGTGCTGGCCTCGCCCGCCAACCCCACCGGCACCATGGTGTCGCGCAGCGAACTGGCCGCCCTCACCGGCTGGTGTGCCGAGCACGGCGTCCGGCTGGTCAGCGACGAGATCTACCACGGCATCACCTACCCGGCCGACCCCTCGGAACCAGACGCCCGCGGAACCTGCGCCTGGGAACTGGACCGCACCGGCGTCGTTATTTCCTCTTTTTCCAAGTACTGGGGGATGACGGGGTGGCGGCTGGGCTGGGCGCTGATGCCAAGCGACCTCGCCAGCGCGATCGAGGCGCTCGCCGGCAACGTGGCGCTGTGCCCGCCGGCGCCGGCCCAGCTGGCAGCGCTGGCGGCGTTCAGCGAGGAATCATACGAGCAGGCCGAGGCTGCGGTGGCCGCCTTCGCCGAGGTGCGCGCCCTGCTGCTGCAGAACCTGGACCGGCTGCAGTGGGGCACGGCGGCGCCGGCCGACGGCGCGTTCTACCTGTACGCCGACCTCGGGGACCAGCTGAGCGGCTTCGCGGATTCGGCCGACTACTGCCGGGCGCTGCTGGAAGAAGAGGGCGTGGCCCTGGTGCCCGGCGCCGATTTCGACGCCGTGAACGGCACCCGCTCGGTCCGGCTGTCCTTCGCCGCCGGCGCGGACGCCGTGGCTGCGGCCGTGGAACGGATCATCCGGTTCCAAGCGAACCGCGCCGCGAAGGGCTGACCTCCGGGAGGCCAGGGGGATCAGGCCGGGTCAGGTGCCACGGCCGGGTCAGGTCTCAGCCGGGCCAGGCACCAGCTGGGTCAGGCCCGTTCCCAGGCCTCCATCGGCCCGTCGACCACGGTGAACAGGGGGTGCGGCTCGGGGACGTACGCCGGATCGGAGGCGATGCGGGGCAAGTCCGCTCCGCCGGTCAAGACCAGCGCGTGAGCCGGATCCCGTACGGCCACCTTCGCCATCAGGTGCTCGAACTCGTAGCGGAGCTGTCCCGTGGTGACCGGCAGGGGAGGGGCCAGCGTGCCGGGCGCACACCCCGCCACCAACTCCGGTGTCACCCGGATCAGGCCGGCATTGAACGAGTAGCCGCGGATCAGCGCCTCGGCTTCCACTCCGCAGAGATAGGCGCCGATGGCGGCCATCGGGTCGGGGGTGGCCCGGAAGCGCTGCAGCTGTGGGTGGTTGCGGTAGCCCTTGGTCTCCCCGGCGAGCACCTTCTGGGCCAGCAGAGTCTCCCGCCAGCACGCCACCAGGCCTTTGCCGTCGAGCAGCCGGGGGTGCAGGCTCCAGATACGCATTGATCCAGAATAGGGGCTGGCCGGCCGCAGTCGGATGCCGGAACGGACGCTGAACCGGCCGCCAGCGGTCGCCGTCCGGCCAAACCGGGGGCGGAGGGAGAACTATATCCTGTCTGTGCGACAATGGATGGCAATGTCTTCGCAGATTTCTTCCCCCCAAAATACTTCCGACCGGCCCCAGGTGCGCCCCGCCGCCGAGGGCTGGGATCAAGCCGTCACCACCGAGGGGCGGCCGCTGCTGCAGTTCAAGTCCCCGCGGGTCAAGCAGCCGCCGGTGCATCTGGCGGACCTGACGCTGGCCGAGCGGCAGGACAAGATGAAGGAGCTGGGGCTGCCGGCGTTCCGCGCCAAGCAGCTCTCCACGCACTACTTCCAGCACTACACCACCGATCCGGAGCGGATGAGCGACCTGCCCAAGGAGCGCCGTGCGGAGTTGGCCGAGACCTTCTTCCCCACCCTGCTGACCGAGGTCAAGCGGCTGAAGACGGACAACGGCGACACGATCAAGTTCCTCTGGCGGCTCTTCGACGGCTCGCTGGTCGAGTCGGTGCTGATGCGCTACCCCGGCCGGATTACGCTCTGCGTTTCCAGCCAGTGCGGCTGCGGCATGAACTGCCCGTTCTGCGCCACCGGCCAGGCCGGCCTGACCCGCAACATGTCCACCGCGGAGATCCTGGACCAGATTGTCCAGGCCAACCGGGTGATCGCCGAGGGCGGCCTGGGCGGCAAGCGAAAAGACGCAGGGCACGACGCCGAACGCGTCACCAACATCGTCTTCATGGGCATGGGCGAGCCGCTGGCCAACTACAAGCGCGTGATGAACGCCGTGCACCGCATGGTGGACGAGGCACCCGAAGGCTTGGGCATGAGCGCCCGCGGCATCACCGTTTCCACCGTCGGCCTGGTGCCGGCGATCAAGAAGCTGGCGGACGAAAACCTCCCCTTCACCTTCGCGCTCAGCCTGCACGCCCCGGACGACGAGCTGCGCGACGAGCTGATCCCGGTGAACTCACGCTGGAAGGTGGACGAGGCCCTCGACGCCGCGTACGGCTACTACCAGCAGACCGGGCGCCGCGTGTCCATCGAGTATGCGCTGATCAAGGACATGAACGACCACGCCTGGCGCGCCGACCTGCTGGCCAAGAAGCTGAACAAGCGCGGCCGCGGCTGGGTGCACGTCAACCCGATCCCGCTGAACCCGACGCCCGGCTCCATCTGGACCTCGTCCGATCCGGCCGTCACCCGCGAGTTCGTCGACCGGTTGAACGACGCCGGCATCCCCACCACGCTGCGCGACACCCGCGGCAAGGAGATCGACGGCGCCTGCGGCCAACTCGCGGCCGCAGAGTACAACCTCCGCCCCCGGCGGTCGACCAAGCGAGCGCCAGCGAGCGCGTGGAGACCCGAACAGGACCCGGCCTCCACAGGCACCTCCATGCTGTTCCCTGCCCACATGCTGCCGACCGGTAAGCCGCGTCTGGCGCCCGCTGCGGCATCCTGATCGAGCGGGCGGTTTGGGCCCGCCCGGACCAGGAGGACGCGATGGTGCTGTCGGAAGTGGAAGAACTAGAAGCGGAGTTGCGAGGGCTCGCGGACGACTTGACCACGCCGACACCCGGCGAGTGCCTGCTCTGCTATCTCTACCGGATGCTGGAGTTCGGTTGTCGGCGGCACGATTTCACCCGGCGGTACCAACGCCTGATGGCGCCCCGCGCCACTGCATTGTTGCGCAGGCTCTCACGGATGGGCGGCTGCTGCTGCGAGTGCGAAATTTTCCTGAATGCCTACCAGCCGCATCCCCGGTATTTCGGCGTGGACGAGGACGGCGAGTTCATCATGGAGCCGATGCCTGTATGCCACGGCGTCCGCCGGGGGTCTTCGCAGCCATGCTGCCTGTGGCTTCGAAGACCGCGCTACTCGTGATCCGCCGTCTTTACTCGGCGGCGCGGCGGACGGCGTCCAGATGTTGGCTGGGAACCCGGTCCCTGGAGTAGGTGATCTCGGTGTAGCCGTGCGGCGCCGGCTTGCCGTCCTCGCCCAGGTTCACGAACACGATCTTCTCGATGGTCAGGATGGACTGGCGGGTGAACATGTTGCGCACCTCGGCCCGCATGGTCAGCGAAGTCCGGCCGAAGTGCGTCGCCGTCAGCCCCATCTCGATCAGATCGCCCTGCTGCGCGGAGCTGACGAAGTTGATCTCCGACATGTACTTGGTCACGGCCATGCCGTTGCCCAGCTGCACGATGGCGTAGATGGCCGCCTCTTCATCGATCCAGCGCAGCAGGCTGCCGCCGAACAAGGTGCCGTTGGCATTGAGGTCTTCGGGCCGCACCCACTTGCGGGTGTGGAACGTGATGTCGCCGTTCTCCATGGAATCGACACTAGCTGACGTTCCCGCCCGCGACCCACGCCCGAGACGGACGCATCCCGGGGTGGGCCGCCGGTTACTCGTCGAGTTTCTCGACGTCGTCCGCCTTCTCCGGCACGTGCGGGATCGACTCGGTTGTCGGCGCCACCCGGGGCGTGAGCACCGAGGCGTAGTCGTGTTCACTGGAGTAGTTGAGGAAGCCCAAGTGCGCCTCGTACCGGTCGAGCACATCGTTGATGACCTGCTGCTGAGTCAGGCCCATCAGGTCATAGCCTTCGGTCCCCGTTTGGGTAAACACTTCCAGCCGATAGTAGGTGTCGATCTCCCGCGGCATGCTGCGGCCGCCGAACGTCGGCACCGGTGCCTCCACCGCGGCCACCTGGTAATGGAAGTTGCGGTGGTTCTCCATGTTGACCAGCAGGGTATGCTCGTCGATCCCGGTTTCCTCGTTCGGCGTGGTCGTCAGTTCTGCCTCGTAGCCGAGGCTGGTGAACTCCCTGGCCACATCCTGCAGGGCCGGCAGCACGGTCCGTTCGGCGAATTGCGCCACAGCCTTCTTCGATGGGTAGGAACGCAGGCGGGCCAGGCGCTGCCGCCAGGTCTTCTCCGGAACCTGTCCGCCGTGCGCAGCGGCCGAACGCCTGCGCCGCACCTGGCCCTCCCGCTCCGCGCGCTCCATGCGGAGTACTTTCGAGAACGAGGCCATCACCAAATAGGCGATGATCGTGACCGGCAGGGCGAAGATCAAGGTGGCATGTTCCATCGTGGTCACGCCGCCGGCCACCAGCATGGCCACCGTAAGGACTGCGGTGACCAGGGCCCAGAAGATGCGCAGCCACTTGGCCCCATCCATCGCCGGGTCGGGGATCGAGGAGGAGAAGTTGGACATGACCATCGCGCCGGAGTTTGCGCTGGTCAAATAGAACAGCAGGCCCGACAGCGTAGCGAGTCCGATCAGGAACGGCGCGCCCGGGAACATCTCCAGCAACGCGTACCACCCGTGCTCCGGGCTCTCGACGGCGAGCCGTCCGAATCCCGTATTCCCACCGAGCACCTCGCTCATGGCGCTGTTGCCGAAGATCGAGACGATGAAGAAGTCGCAGAGAACCGGGGCGGTGATGGCGGCGATGACGAACTCGCGCAACGTCCGGCCCCGCGAGATCCGCGCCAGGAAGAGTCCGACGAATGGCCCCCACGCCAGCCAGAAGGCCCAGAAGAAGAGCGTCCAGCCGGCCATCCACGTAGATCCGTCCTCTTCGTAGGCCAGCGTCTGCAGGGTGCGCTCCGGCAGCGTGAAGACGAAGCGGCCGATGTTCTCGACCATGGCATTCAGCAGGAAGGACGTCTTGCCCGTGACGAGGATGTAGAGCATCATCGCTCCGGCCGCCCACAGGTTGAGTTCGGAAATCCACCGGATCCCCTTGTCCACGCCGGAGGTACAGGCGGCGACGGTCATCACGACGGCGACGAGCACGAGGGCGATCTGCAGGGCCAGTCCCTCCGGCAGGCCGAACAGCCAACTGAAGCCGACGTTGAGCAGGACGACGCCGATGCCCATCGAGGTGGCCACGCCGAAGACCGTGCCGACCAGGGCGAAAATGTCGATCACGTCGCCGGTTGCCCCGCGCACCCGCTTGCCCAGCAGCGGGTAGAGGGCAGCCCGGATGGACAGCGGCATTCCCCACCGGTACGCGAAGTAGCCCATCGCCATGCCAAGCAGCGCGTACACGGACCAGCCGGCCACGCCGTAGTGGAACATGGTCCAGACCACCGCGTCCTGCGCCGCTTCCGCGGATTCCGGGGTGGCGGTGGGCGGAGCGATGTATTGCGTGATGGGGCCGGTCACGGAGTAGAAGAGCATGTCGATGCCCACGCCCGCAGCAAAAAGCATGGCGACCCAGGTGAACAGGTTGTACTGGGGGCGTGAATGATCCGGGCCCAGCCGGACGCTGCCCTCCTTCGAGAAGGCAACCCACAGGACGAAGAGGATGACCAGCGTGACGGTCACAACGTAGAACCAGCCAAGGTTGGTGGAGATCCAGGTGACCGCCGTGAGCATGATGCCGGCCGCGTTGTCCGGGGCAGCCATCGCCCAGACGGAGAACGCCAGCACGATCGCGGAGGAAATGATGAATACGCGCCAGTTGACCCGCGGGCCGCGATGCTCGGCTAGTTCGGTGGGCCCCTTGCTCAGCTCGGTGCTGGAGATCGGCGGACGCCTGGCCTCAACCTCGGCGTCCACGGGTTTGCGTCGTTCCACCGCGCCGAAGCGGCTGCGTTCAACCAGCGGCTTCGGGGACTCATTCTCCGGTGTGGATGCGTCTTCGGCCTTGGCCATAACGATCTCCTTCTATCACGGGGCTGGACGCACCGCCCCGTAAAAGGCACGGTACTCGGACCTTGGCCGGCGCTCCAGACGTGCCGAAGCCAGGGAGCCTGGCGGTGCTCATTCAGCACTCTCGGGGCTGTTCATCGACCTGCGGCTTGCCCTGGGGGCGAGCGGCGTGGCGTCGTCTCATCGCCGTCGGTCGATGCCGAGAGGCGGTCCGCTGCAGGCAGCGCGCACAAAAAAGAATCCCGACCCGGTGACCCGGGCCGGGATTCTCAGTGGAGTTGCGGGGGTAGGATTTGAACCTACGACCTCCGGGTTATGAGCCCGGCGAGCTACCGAACTGCTCCACCCCGCGTCGTATTAACGACTGTAGACCCCCCAGTGACCAAACGACGAATTTGGTGAGGCGCGTCACCGCCAGCGTCCAAAACCCCTGTCATCAAAGCACGACGGCGGCCGGGCGCCTTCCCCGCGGAAGGTGCGCAGCCGCCGTCGTCGGCAGAACCTGTGGAGGGCTAGTTCAGGTGGTCCACCAGTTTGCCGGCGATGCCGTTGTAGTTGGCCGGGGTCAGCGCCAGCAGCCGGGCTTCGGCCTCGGGGGAGAGCCCCAGGCCGGAGACGAACTCCTGCATCCGCTCCGCGTCCACCCGGTGGCCGCGGGTGAGTTCCTTGAGCCGCTCGTACGGGTTCTCCATGCCTTCCACGCCCGCGATGGCCTCGGCGCGCATGACCATCTGGATGGCCTCGCCGAGCACCTCCCAGTTCTGGTCCAGGTCGGCGGCCAGCACATCCGCCGGGACGCTCAGCCGGTCCAGGCCCTTGGCCACGTTGGAGATGGCCAGCAGCGAGTGCCCGAAGGCCACGCCGATGTTGCGCTGCGAGGATGAGTCGGTCAGGTCGCGCTGCCAGCGGGAGGTGACCAGGGTGGCGGCCAGCGTGTCCAGCAGCCCGTTGGAGATCTCCAGGTTGGCCTCGGCGTTCTCGAACCGGATCGGGTTCACCTTGTGCGGCATCGTGGAGGAGCCGGTCGCGCCCTCCACGGGGATCTGCGCGAAGTAGCCGATGGAGATGTAGCTCCAGATGTCGGTGCAGGCGTTGTGCAGGATCCGGTTGAAGCGGGCCATATCCGCGTAGAGCTCGGCCTGCCAATCGTGTGATTCGATCTGCGTGGTCAGCGGGTTCCAGGTCAGCCCGAGGCCCTCGATGAAGGACCGGGACACGGACTGCCAGTCGGCCGACGGCACCGAGGCGTAGTGGGCGGCGTAGGTGCCGGTGGCGCCGTTGATCTTGCCCAAGTACTCGGTCTTGGCGATCCGGTCCAGCTGGCGGTTCAGGCGGTGCGCAATGACCGCCATCTCCTTGCCCAAGCTGGTCGGGGTGGCCGGCTGTCCGTGGGTGCGCGAGAGCATCGGCACGTCGCGGTGCTCGCGGGCCATCTCCGCGAACTGCTCCACCAGGGCGCGGGCAGCGGGCAGCCAGACCTGCTCCACGGCTCCCTTGACGCCCACCGCGTAGGACAGGTTGTTGATGTCCTCGGAGGTGCAGCCGAAGTGCACCATCGCGGTGAGGTGCTCGATGCCGATCCCGCCCAGCCGGCGGCCGATGAAGTACTCCACGGCCTTCACATCGTGGACGGTGACGGCTTCGATCTCGGCCAGTTCGCGCACGGCATTGCCGTCGAAGTCGGTGACGATCTTGCGCAGCGCCGCCTGCTGATCCTCGGTCAGCGGACCCGCGCCGGGCAGGACGGACTGGCTGGTCAGGTGGATCAGCCATTCCACCTCGACGTGGACCCGGTCGCGGTTCAGTGCCGCTTCCGAGAGATAGTCCACCAGCGGCGCGACCGCGTGGTGGTACCGCCCGTCCAGCGGACCGAGCGCGATAGCGGGGGTGACTTCTGCCAAGGGGACGCGGTGAGTTTCAGCCATGGCCCTTATTCTTCCACGTTCAACGGCGCCGTTTCCTGCGTGACTTCGCCTCCACAGCGGTGCTCCGCCCGACGCCGTGCACATCGCCGGATCCCCTCAGCCGCCGAGGAAGCCGCCGGGCCTAGCGTCGATGGTGGAGGCGCAAAGGAGGTCTGGGTGATGTTTTGGCAAACAACGACGGCGGAGGCCGGGTGGGGCGGGGCGCCGGACCCGGGGTGGGGGCCGGCTCCCGGACGGCTCCTTTCCTGCGAGCAGGAACTGCTGGGCGTGCGCGCGGATCTGGTGGCCGCCGCTCAAGCGTGGGTCTCGCCGGCCGGCAAGGCGTTCAGGGACCGGTTGTACGAGCACCGTTGCCGGATGTCCGAGGCGGCCGAACTGCTCAGGATCTCGGCGGCCGCGCTCAGCGCCGCAGACGGGGCGATCAGCGCGGCGAAAGCTTCGGCGGCCGCCATGTATGGCCGTTTACCGTGACATCCGGCCCGCAGGCCCCGTGCTGAGGATGCCCGGTGGCTGAGGAAGGCTGGCTGCCCGGATCGCTCCTGGCGTTTGACGCTGCCTGGCTCCCCGCTGGCGCGCAGTGGTGGGAAGGCGGGGCCGGGTACCGCAGCTATGACGGCTACCGGGTGTCGGGCGGGATTGGCGGCATCGCGTTTGAATGGCAGGAGCTGGCGTCGGCCGCGGCCGGACTCGAAGCTGCTGCTTCAACCATCGGCCGCCTGTGGCAGCAGGTGCTCGGAGTGCAACTGCTGCTGGCCGATCCGCGCTGGATCCTGCTGCCGGAGCGAATGGCAGCTGAGGCCGCCGTGAACGCGGCCGCAGCATCGCTGGCGGAGCTCGCCGACGGCTGCGGTTCACTGGCGGCAAAGGTGCGGCTGGCTCACGGCACTTACCGCGCCGCGGAGCAGGCAGCCTCCAGCGGGATGCAGGCCGTTGATGCGGCGACCTGGTGGTTAACCGTGCCCGTCGGGATGGCCGCCAACGAGGGCCGGCCCACGCTGGCCGGAGGCGAGCGGCTGCTGAACCAGGGGCCGGCCGCGCTCGCCGGGGCGCTGGGTGGACCGGCGGCGGGCGCGCTGTTGCGGGACGTCCGGCACGGCGGCCCGTGGAAGGAACCCGTGAGCCGGCAGATGGCGGGTGCGCTCGGCGCGGCGGCCCGCGATGCCGGCCTGCTCCATGGTTCCCGCATCGAGATCGAGCGCGTGGACGCGGTGGCCGAGGAAATCGAACCGGCGCCGGCGTCGCTGGCGGGGCTGCTGGAACGCACCGCCGTCGCCGCTGAGGCCGGTGCCGGGACCGTGGAGGTTCTTGAGGTGGAGTCCGGCGGCCAGAAGCGCTGGCTGGTTGCGCTTCCTGGCACGCAGGCCGCGGGCACCGTCCAGCCAACGGCGAATCCCTTCGACGAGTCCGGTGTGGGCGAAGCGGTCGCGGCCGGCAGCCCGTTTGTCGCGGATGCCGTGTCGCGGGCACTCCGGGAGGCGGGCGCCGGCGCGGACGATCTGGTGGTGCTGACCGGCTACAGCCAGGGCGGCATCCACGCGATGAACCTCGCCGCGGATCCGGCTTTCCTGGCCGAGCACAACGTCGGATTCGTGCTGACGGCCGGGTCGCCGGTCGCGGGCATCGCACCCGGCCCCGGCGTCCGCAGCGTCCATCTGGAGCATGTCCAGGACTGGGTTCCCGGGGCGGACGCCAGTCCCAATCCGGACCGGCGCGAACAGGTCACCGTGACGCTGACCGATTCCGTGGCCACTCCTGCGGGCGCAGGCGTCGGGCTGGGGCCCGGCCACGACCTGCAGAACTACGTGCAGGGTGCCCGCGAGATGGATGCGAGTCCGGATCCGTCGGTGCAGGATGCGGCGGCGTACCTGGGCGCGGCGCTCGCCGGCGGCGTCGCCCGGCAGCATCTGTTGACGCTGCGCCGCTCCCAGCCGGACGGTGGGCAATCGCCCCGGCCAGGCTCACCCGCCGGCGGCCCCGCGCAGCCGCGGGCGGCGGGTACCGGAAGGCGCGGCCCTGACTCAGCGGCTGCGGGTCAACGTGCCGGCCACCAGTGAAACCACGCTGATGATCAGCGAGCCGAAGATCGCGGTCCAGAAGAACGAATCAACGACGAACTCCACCGGGGTGAAGCTGGACAGCCAGGCGGTCAGCACCAGCATCAGCGCGTTGATCACAATGGTGAACAGTCCCAGCGTCAGGATGGTCACGGGAATCGACAGGAAGGAAACGACCGGACGGACGATCGCGTTGACCAGGCCAAAAATCAGTCCGATGAACAGATAGCCCAGCACCGTGCCAACCGTTTCATTGCCGACGGCGTCGGCAGCGGCGGATCCGTGGATATCCATGCCGGGCAAAATCCAGTTGGCCACCCAGAGTGCCAGCGCATTGATGATGACCCGCACAATGAACTTTCCCATGCGCTTATGCTGCCACACCCCGCCGTCGCCACGCTGACCGAACTGTGCCGCGGCCCACGTATCCTTAAAGGCATGATTTCTCCTGAGAACCCCATCAAGGAAGCTGCGGTTCAGGCAGCAGAAGCGTCGGCCCGGATCCACCCGCGTCCGGTCCTCGACAGGCTGCCTAAGTATGCTGCCGGCAAACCGCCGACGGCGATCGAGGGACTGCAGTCCTACAAATTGTCCTCCAACGAAAACCCTTTGCCGCCGCTGCCCGCCGTGCTGGAAGCAGTGAACGCCCAGACGGACATCATGCGCTACCCCGACCCGTTGTGCACCGCGCTGCGCACCGAGCTGGGCCGCTTTCTGGACGTCCCGGCCGACGACATTGTCACCGGCGCCGGAAGCCTGGGCGCCCTGGTGCAGATCCTGCAGACGTTTGCCGGACAGCACGAGGACGGCAGCGAAGACGAAGTCGTCTACCCGTGGCGCTCGTTCGAGGCCTACCCGATCATGGTGGGACTCTCCGGCGCCCGGAGCGTCCAGATTCCCAACCGGTCCGACGGTACGCACGACCTCGAGGCCATGCTGGATGCCGTGACCGAGCGGACCAAAGTCATTCTGCTGTGCACGCCTAACAACCCGACCGGGCCGGCCCTGAAGGCTGCCGACGTGGAAAACTTTGTCCGCGCCGTCCGGGAAGACATCATCGTGGTCATCGACGAGGCCTACACGGAGTTCGTCCGCGACCCGGAGGTGGTCGACGGTGTCACGATGTACCGGAAGTACCCGAATGTGGTGGTGCTGCGTACCTTTTCCAAGGCGCATGGCCTGGCCGGCCTGCGCGTGGGCTATTCGATCTCCCAACCGCAGATCACCCAGCACCTGCGCGTCGCGGCCACGCCGTTCGCGGTCTCCAGCCTGGCCGAGCATGCGGCCATCACGTCGCTGCGCCACTACGACGAAGTTGTAGAAAGGGTACAAAGCCTGGTCGACGAACGCGACCGTGTGGTCGCCGGGCTCACCTTGCTGGGTTGGAAGATTCCGCAGACCCAGGGCAACTTCGTGTGGCTGCCGCTGGGCGAGAGGGCGCAGGAGTTTGCCGAACTGGCCGGACAGCAGGCGCTGTCCGTCAGGGCGTTCGCCGGCGATGGCGTCCGGGTCAGTATCGGCGAGGTCGAAGCCAACACCCGTTTTCTGGCGCTCTGTGAGAACTATACAAACGGTCCCGGCGTTTCCTGACGGTAATAGCACGGGTCCCCGAGGCCGCTGCCGTTAGGCTAAGACGAGACAAACGACCGATATATGCCGGGTCTGGAATGCATTCCCGGCCCGGCATATATGAACAGCGAAGATCGCCGGGGGAACCGGCGGATCGGCGAGGAGTTCATATGGGCGCTGAGCACCTGCCCGCCTCGGAATTCGATATCGAAGAACTCGAGCAGTCCCTGGTCACCGGCGACCCCGCTGACGCGCCGCCGCTGGTGCAGCTGATGGCGCCCGACGGCAGCGTCCGCGAGGATGCCAAGTACGCCCAGTATGCGGCCCATCTGGACGGCGACGCGCTCCGCGCTATGTACCGGGACATGGCCCTGGTCCGCCGGTTCGACCAGGAAGCCACCGCCCTGCAGCGGCAGGGCCAACTGCTCCTGTGGCCGCCCATGCTCGGGCAGGAAGCGGCGCAGATCGGCTCCGGCAGCGCGCTCAAACCCCAGGACTACGTGTTCCCGACCTACCGCGAGCACGGAGTTGCGCTCACCCGCGGGTTGGAACTGTCCAACGTGCTGCGGCTCTTCCGCGGCGTCAGCAACGGCGGCTGGGACCCGCGGGAAAGCAACTTCCACCTCTACACGCTGGTGTTGGCCGCCCAATCGCTGCACGCGGTCGGCTACGCGATGGGCGTCCAGCGCGACGGCGACGATGCCGTGACGGTCGCCTACTTCGGCGACGGCGCCAGCTCGGAAGGCGATGTCCACGAGTCGATGGTGTTTGCCGCCTCCAACCAGTCGCCGGTGGTCTTTTTCTGCCAGAACAACCACTGGGCCATCTCCGTCCCCTCGGAGGTCCAGTCCCGGATACCGCTGTCCAACCGCGCCACCGGCTACGGCTTCCCGGGCATCCGGGTGGACGGCAACGACGTGGTGGCCGTGCACGCGGTGACGCGCTGGGCGCTGGAGCGGGCGCGTTCGGGCAAGGGCCCGGTGCTGATCGAGGCCTTTACTTACCGGATGAGCGCCCATACCACCGCGGACGATCCGACCAAATACCGCGAGGCCGCCGAAGAAGAGAAGTGGCGCGAGCGCGATCCGCTGCTGCGCTTGGAACGGTATCTGCGCAGCACCAACACCGCCGGGCAGGATTTTTTCGACCAAGTCACCGTGGAGGCGGACAAGCTCGCGGCCAGCACTCGCGCCGATGTGCTGGCGATGGAGGCCCCGGACTTCGAGGACCACTTCGCCAACGTGTACGGAGATCCGCACCCCTTGGTCCAGGAGGAGCTGGAGTGGCACCGGCAGTACCAGGCCGGCTTCGCCGAGGACAACGCCGGACAGGCTGAAGGGGAGGCACGCTGATGGCCACCATGACCATTGCCAAGGCCATTACCAGCGGCCTCCGCGCCGTCCTGGCCGAGGACCCGAAGACGCTGATCATGGGCGAGGACATCGGCAAGCTGGGCGGTGTCTACCGCGTCACCGAGGGGCTGCAGACCGAGTTCGGCGCAGACCGGGTGGTCGACACCCCGCTGGCCGAGTCGGGCATCCTTGGCACCGCGATCGGGTTGTGTTTCCGCGGCTACCGGCCCATCTGCGAGATCCAGTTCGACGGGTTCGTCTTCCCGGCGTTCAACCAGATCACCACGCAGCTGGCCAAGATCCGCTCCCGCAGCTCCGGCATGCTGTCCGCTCCCGTCGTCATCCGCATTCCCTACGGCGGCGGCATCGGCTCCATCGAGCACCATTCGGAATCCCCGGAAGCGCTCTTCGCGCACACCCCCGGACTGCGCATCATCACCCCTTCCAACGCGCACGATGCCTACTGGATGACCCAGCAGGCCGTGGCCAGCGAGGACCCGGTGATCATCTTCGAGCCCAAACGCCGCTACTGGCTCAAGGGCGAGGTGGACACCGAGTCGGCCGGCCGCGATGCCTTCAGCGCGCAGGTGGTCCGGGAGGGGACGGACGCCACCATTGTGGCCTACGGCCCGCTGGTCCCGGTTGCCTTGGCCGCGGCGATGGCGGCCGAAGCGGACGGCACCAGCGTCGAGGTGATCGACCTGCGCTCCATCTCGCCGATCGATTTCGACACCGTCACGGCATCGGTCGAGAAGACCGGCCGGCTGATCGTCACGCACGAGGCCCCGACCTTCGGCGGCATCGGCGGCGAAATCGCCGCACGGGTGGGCGAACGCGCCTTCCTGAGCCTCGAGGCCCCGGTGCTGCGCGTCGGCGGCTTCCACATGCCCTACCCACTGGCCAAGGTGGAGGAACAGTACCTGCCGGACATCGACCGCCTGCTCGAGGCACTCGACCGTTCGCTCGCCTACTGATATCGGAGATTCCATGTCGAACACGCAGATTTTCAACCTCCCCGACGTCGGAGAGGGATTGGTCGAGGCCGAGATCGTGTCCTGGAAGGTCAAAGCCGGAGATGCCGTGGCGGTCAACGACGTGATCGTCGAGATCGAAACGGCCAAGTCGCTGGTCGAGCTGCCCAGCCCGTACGCCGGCGTGGTGTCGGAACTGCTGGTGCCGGAGGGCAAGACCGTGGAGGTCGGCACACCGATCATCGCCGTGGCCCCCGAAGGCGCTCAGCCCGCGGCCGCAGCGCCGCAGCCCGCCGCCGGACCGTCCGCCGCGGCGCAGGCGCCGGAGCAGCCGGTGCCGGATGCCACCCCAGAGGCCGGTCCGCTGGTCGGCTCCGGCCCCAAGGCCGATCCGGTCAGGCGCCGGCTGCGGCGCGGCAGCGCCGCTTCAACTGCCGGAACAACGACGACGGCGGTGCGCGGCTCCGCGGTTCCGTCCGGCAAGGCGAACCCGCCTGCCGCACCGATGCACCTGCCCGAACCGCACGGCCAGGCACAGCATGTGCCCCCGGTCCCCACCGAGGACGACTCTGCCGTTCCCGGTGCGGCCCCGGCCGCCGCCGGACACCGGGGCGAGGCAGTCCAGGCGGCCGTCTCCCGGCTGCTGACGCGGGTGCTGGCCAAACCTCCGGTGCGCAAGGCCGCAAAGGATCTGGGCATCAATCTGGCCGACATCACCCCCACCGGCAAGGGCGGCGAGGTGACCAAGCAGGACCTGCTCAGCTACCAGGCCCAGCGCGAGGCGGAACAAGCTGCCGCCCCCACCTTCTGGACGCCGCGGAAGGGCCTCCTGGACAACCGGATCGAACGCATCCCGGTCAAGGGCGTTCGCAAGGCCACCGCCAAGGCGATGGTCGAGTCCGCCTTCAGCGCCCCGCACGTGAGCATCTTCGTGGACGTGGATGCCTCACGGACCATGGAGTTTGTCCAGCGGCTGAAGAAGTCCCGCGACTTCGAAGGCGTGAAGGTGTCCCCGCTGCTCATCCTGGCCAAGGCGGTCATCTGGGCGGCCGCCCGCAACCCCAGTGTCAACGCCAGCTGGGTGGAGACCGAGTCCGGCGACGAGATCCACGTCAAGCACTTCATGAACCTGGGCATTGCCGCGGCCACCCCGCGCGGCCTGCTGGTGCCGAACATCAAGGACGCGCAGAACCTCTCGCTCAAGGAACTCGCGGTCGCCCTCAACGACCTGGCCACCACGGCCCGCGCCGGCAAGACCAAGCCCGCGGACATGCAGCACGGCACCCTGTCCATCACCAATATCGGTGCCCTCGGCATCGATATCGGCACGCCGATCATCAACCCGGGCGAAGTCGCGATCGTCGCCTTCGGCACCATCCGGCAGAAGCCCTGGGTGGTGTCCGGCGAGGTCATCCCGCGCTGGATCACCACGCTGGGCGGATCGTTCGACCACCGGGTGGTGGACGGCGACCTCTCCGCCCGGTTCATGGCCGACGTCGCCGCCATTATGGAAGAACCGGCGCTGCTGCTCGACTGAGCCGGAGCCGCCGCGGCGGGCTGTCTCGCCGCGGCACGCTGCTGCCCGCCCGCAGCGCGCTTGCTAGGATCACCGTGTGGCGAGGAGGAGCACCATCACGTGACCAATCCAGCAGGCAATGCCAAGGCAAGCACCGCCGTCGAACCCGCAGTGACGCCCACCGCCGACCTGTACGACGAACGCGGTGACGAGCTGGCGTCGGTGGCGCTCCAGTTCGGCAACTTCGGCGGCCGGGAGGCCTTCAGCGGACCGGTCCGGACCATCAGGTGCTTTCAGGACAACGGCCTGGTGAAGTCGGTGCTCAACACCCCGGGGGACGGCGCGGTACTGGTGGTGGACGGCGGCGGGTCGCTGGAGACGGCGCTGATGGGGGACATGATCGCTGCCGCCGCCGTGGCCAACGGCTGGTCCGGCGTGATCATCAACGGTGCGGTCCGGGACCGGGCCGCCCTCGCGCAGCTGCCGCTCGGCGTCAAGGCCCTGGGCAGCAACCCGCGCAAGAGCGCCAAAGAGAGCCGCGGCGAAACGGACGTGCCCGTCGAGATCGGGGGAGTGGTGTTCCGGCCCGGCGCCACGGTCCACGCCGACCTGGACGGCATCCTGGTGGACATTTAGGTGGCGCGGTAGGCGTGCTAATGTCCGTGGAATGGAACTGCGCCTTGAGGTCGTCCAGGTTCCGGTCTCGGATGTAGACCGGGCAAAAGAGTTCTATACCGAGCAGATGGGTTTCGCCCTCGACCACGACGTGGAACACATCCCGGGCATGCGGGTTGTCCAGCTCACCCCGCCCGGATCCGCCACGTCCATCGTCATCGGCACCGGAATGACCAGCATGCAACCTGGCAGCCTGGAAGGGCTGCAGCTTGTTGTGCCGGACATGGTGTCGGCGAGGTCCGAGCTGGTGCGGCGCGGCGCAGACATCAGTGCGCCGCAGGACCTCGGCGGGTTCCTCTTCGCCTATTTCGGTGATCCTGACGGGAACCGCTGGGTCATCCAGGAGATCCGCCCGGATGGTGCAGCCTACAGCGCTTCCTGACGCATCATCCTGACCTGTCGCGCGAAGGCCCGGGGAGCCAACGGCCTGTGAAAGACTGGGCGCATGAGTAACAACAGGCCCTCGGGTCAGCGCAACGGCTCAGGGGTGCCCAAGATCGACTGGAAGGGCACGCTGTGGGCCATGGCTGCCGTCTTCCTGCTGAGCTACGTGATGATCTGGCTGGTTCCCGGTCTGCATCCGATCCTGCGCATCATCATCGTGATCGGGCTGTATTTCGCCGGCCGCTACGCGTACTTCCGCTACATCAAGAACCGGCGCCGGCCATAGCCTTCTCAAGGACCGGGGCAAGCCTTCGCACGCCCTCGCGGATGGCCTCCTCCGGCACCGCGCTGAAGGCCAGCCGGAGCTGATTCGACGGCTCGTCCGAGGGGCTGAACGCCGCCCCGGGGATGAAGACTACTCCCGCATCGATCGCGTCGTAGAGCAGCGGGTAGGTGTCCACGCCCTCCGGCAGGGTCACCCAGACAAAGAAGCCGCCCTCTGGTTCGGTCCAGCTGGCCCCGTCCGGCATGAACTCCTTCAAGGCAGCCAGCATGGCGGCGCACCGCCCGGCGTACAGCTGCCGGTAGGTATCGATCTGGCCCAGCCAGTCATGTTCGGCCAAATACGTGGTGATCAGCATCTGGTTCAGCGTGGGCGGGCACAGGGTGACCGCTTCATTGGCCAGGTAGAAGCTCCGCTGCAGGTGGTCGGGCAGCAATGCCCAGCCGATCCGCAGGCCCGGCGCCAGGATCTTGGAGAACGAGCCCAAATAGATCACGTCGTCGGGGTTGTCCGCACGCAGCGGCCTCAGCGGCTGGCCGTCGAAGCGCAGCAGTCCGTACGGATTGTCTTCGAGGACCAGAATGCCTGCCGCGCGGCAGATCTCCACGACGTGCTGCCGGCGCGCGGCAGCCAGCGTGATGCCGGACGGGTTGTTGAAACTGGGAATGGTGTAGAGGAACTTGATGCTGCGGCCTTCGCCGTGCAGCTCTTCGATGCGGCGCTGGAGTTCGGACGGGATGAGGCCGCCCTCGTCCATGGCGACAGGTTCCACCTGGACCTCATAGGCCTCGAAAGTGTTGAGCGCACCCACGTACGTCGGATCCTCGCAAAGCACCACGTCGCCGGGATTGCAGAAGACTTTGGCGGCCACGTCTTGGGCGGACTGTGAGCCGGCCGTGATCACCACATTCGCCGGGTCTGCGCCGGCAATGCCTTCGTGCTCCATCACATCGCAGATCGCGCGTCGCAGCTCTTCGGTGCCCTGTCCGCCGCCGTACTGGAGCGCGGTCATCCCATGCTCGGCGATCAGACGCTGCGCCATGCCGGCGATCTTCTCCAGCGGCAGGGACTGCAGGTAAGGGTTGCCGCCTGCCAGCGAGACCAGACCGGGCCGCATCGAGACGTCGAAGACGTCGCGGACGGCCGATTGCTTGATGTTGGCTGCCCGAAGCGAGAAGAGATGCTGGTGCCGGTGCGCCGCCGTCGCCCGTTCCAGCGCCACTTCCGTTTCGGCTGGTAGGGCCGCGAGGTCAGCATCCTGTGAGGTCACTCACACAGGATAACGCGACGTGTTACAGATCAGGAAACAGAAGTTTTCTATTGGTGCTGCTTGGCTCAGAGCCAGCCGGCGTCCCGGGCCCTCAGCGCGGCCTGGAAGCGGCTGTCCGCGCCAAGCTGTTCCAGCATCCAGGCGATATGCCGCCGGCAGGTGCGGACGCTGATGTCCAGCCTGCGGGCGATGACCTCGTCGGAGTACCCGGCTGCCATGGCATTGAGGATGGAATGCTGGATGCCGTTGAGGGCGGACGCTTTGCCGTCCTGCCCGTCGAGCACATAGGGGTCCGCTAGCTCCCAGGCGACATGGAACAGGTTGATGAAGACCTGAATGAGGTTGAAGTCGCGAACCACCAGGGCGCCGCGGTCTTCCGGGTGCAGTTGGCGTCCGATCAGGGCGAGGTTCCGGTCGAAGATCATGATCTTCAGCGGCACGTAGGGAAGTGTGCGGTACTCGCCGCCGGCCGGGGAGATCGCGGCGACCGCTTTGCGCGTGGGCACATGGTCCAAGGTGCTGGCGTGGCTGATGTTTTTGCGGACCACCCCGCGTTTGAGCAGTTCGAGGTCCTTCTGGATGCCCTCTTCATGGACATCGGCCGAAGAGCCGGAGCCGGGCTGGCTGATCAGCACCTGCTCGGCGACGTCGCGGCCGTAGTCCACCAGCAGTTTGCGGATCACGCCGGGGTCTTCGAGGACCTCTACGGAGGAATCGAGCGAGACGCGCTTGCGGGCCGCCAGATAGGTGGGAACCAGAGCGGCCATGTCGGCGCGGTGTCCGCTGATCTTGGTGCGCAGGTCGATGAGCAGCCGCTCGTCGGAGTCCACCAACTGCGACAGTGCGACGTCGGGGGAAATGGCAACATAGGACTCCACGTCCGGTGCCGGCTGCTGCAGCAACTGCCGGCTGACCAGCTCCCCGATGGCAATATTGAGGTCGCGGATGGTGTAGCCAAGGGCCGTCGACGCGGTCTCCTTGGTCCAGCCGGGGTGAGCCACAGCGAATTCATAGACCTCGAATGCCGTCCCGCTCAGCATGGGGCGCTCCTCCGGTTGACCCATTTATGTATCACGCAGGGCTTGCTATTTCGGCTGCCGTTTGGCGGCTCTTTGGCCAGTCTAGGGCACTTCTTGGGCCGATCCTGCGCCGTCCGAAGGTTGCTACTTGCTGCCATGGCCACATTATGCCACCGGCTCCCGGTGTTTGTCCGGCGAACCGTCTAACCGCTTGATTTCCGCGGTTTCACGGGGGGAAGCGGGCTCTCCGCGCCCTGTCCGGAAGTTGTCAGGACAAGCCCCGAGGCACGATCAGGGCATGTCCGGATGTTGCAAGTGGATTGGCTGGACAGGTGGAGCAGTAGCACGGAACTCTTGGAGTTGTCGGGCCGAACACTTCGGCTGGATTAGCCACCGTACGAACCGAAGCCATGTGAAGGGAATGACATGTTCAAGAAGATCGCAAGCATCGCGGCAGGGCTGCTGGTTGCATTGGGGGCGGTCTCCGCGGCCACCCCGGCAGTAGCCGCCGATCTAGGTCCGGTTCCGCAGTCCGTAAAGTCAGTCAACGTCTCCACTTCCGCCCTTATCTGGGACTGGTAAAAAGCCGCCCCATCTCATCGGCACTGTACTGAATCCGCAATCAGGATGACGACGACTATCCCTCCCCAAGCCACCAGAGCATCGAACCAGGAGAAGCGCATGAGCCAGCTGACAGCCATCCGCCCGACAAGTTCGGTGAACGTCAAACCGTACTGGTGGGTTCTGTCTATTTACACGGGTAGGCAGGACGTAGTCGACGCCGTCATAGGAGAACTGGTTACGCCGCTGGTCGCCCACGCTCGCCGCGAAGGCGTGGGCCGCTGGTACTTCAGCCACAGTGCCGACCAGATGGGGCCTCACTTGAAGGTCCGGTTCCTGGGCCGCCGTCCAATTCTCGATAGCCTGCAAAGGTTTGAGCTGGCGGCCCGGGACCGGGTCCTCGACATCCTCCCCGACGTGACGACCCAGGAGAACTTCGTCCTGCCGTACGGCAGCGAGGACTCCATCCAGACTTCCCCGGGCGACGCGGTTGTCCCCGTGCCGGAAGCCGACCTGGACCGCTTCGGCGGACCAGACGGGTTGGAACTGGCGGAGGAGGTATTCGAGCTTTCCTCCGAGCTGGCCATGTGGGCCACGCAGCGCTTCAGTAAGTCGCAAGGCCGTTCGGCGCTGGCCTCGCTGCTCCTCTGCGATGCGGCCTGGGCCATGATGTACGGGCCCAAGGCACAGCAGTGGCCGGACCGCAGCAGGCTTTCCTGGGAGTACTGCTGGGACAACCACCTGAGGGTATCCACGGCCGAGTTGGGCCGTTCGGCGCCGAAGGCCCGGCACAGCCTCACCGCCGGGTTGGTTGCCCGCACCGCACCGATGCACCGGTTGATGGCAGCCACCGCGGACGAGAGCAGCGTACAGAACTGGCGTCGTCGCTGGATCAGGACCCTCGACTCATACCTTTACCGGGCAGATCGGGCCCGCGTGAGCCGCAGTGCCCAGCAATTGACGTTCTGCCAGGCCCACCTGTTGATGAACCGGCTGGGTTTTACTACCTGGGAGGAAGCGGCACTGGGTGTCTATGCCAGAGCATGGTCGCCCGAGGTCGAGTCCTCACTGTTGGAAAAGAGGACAAAATGAGCCCGTTCGGTTTCTCGTCGACCGGACCCGAATCCAGGGTGCCGGAAGTCCCGAACGAAAGAACTTCACCTGATTTTGACCAGATCGGCGAATTGGGTGCGCACGGCCAGGACGACGATCTCTGGAACCTCACCGGCAGCAATTACTTGCGTGACGCCGCGTGGGCTGAGCAAGCCTGGCAATAAGAGAAAGACCCCGCCGGCAGCTGCCGGCCACCAAGCCATCCTCCCCCCAATAGGATCAGGCCGGAGCCTCCCCCCAACGCTCCGGCCTGATCCTTCTTTTGCGGGATCCTACTTTTGTGGGGCTCCGGGACTGGGCTCGTTCCAGGAGAGCCGCCGGTCCTGCCCCAGGATGGATATGGTCAGCGGCTTTCGGTGGTCGACGTCCGGCGGGACGTCGAAAACGTGCGTCATGGGCGCAAGGTCGTCCGTGCAGGACGGTGAGCGTGGGTCGTCATAGGTGTCCACGGCGTCGACGGCGACGTGGTTCGGCGACAGGACCGAACTGCCGGTACTGACCACCGGGCACGACGATGACCCGTACGTGACGACGGCGAATTCGGTGCCGCCGTCGAGAAGAACCACCTGAACGGTGGAATCGGGATCTGCCAGGGGGTCGGGGTCCCGTAGTTGGGCGGCTGACCCCGGCGGGGTCCCTTTGTACATATGGTGGCCCGGCTCAGGAAGCGGCCCGGAAGGTCCGCTGCATCCGGCGAGGAGCAAGGCAACAGCACCGATGACTGAAGCCAGGGACGCGGAAGCGCGGCGCATGTCAGTCGCCGGGGTAAGTTCCGGCTGCGGGCGAGGCCAGCAGTTTGTCCAGCAGCGCACCCAGCTGTGCCGCTTCCTCGGGCTCCAGCCCTTCCGCCAACAGTTCATTCACGCGCAGGGCGCGAGGCATCAACTCCCGAAGCAGGCTCACGCCGGCATCCTCCAAGGTCACGCACTTGCGCCGCCGGTCGGCTTCGTCCCGGCAGGTGCTGATCAAGCCCAACAGCTCCAGGCGTTTCAGCAGCTCGGCCAAGGTGGACTTATCCAGCTGCGCCAGCTGGCCCAATTCACGTTGCCCGATGCCGGGTGCGTGCCACAGCACCAGCAGCACTCCGTAGGCCACCGACGATACCTCGGTGGACACTTCCCGCTGCCACAAGGCGCCGTGGAACTGCAAGGCACGCCGGAGCTGGAAGCTGCGGTAGCGCTCCGGCTGGAGCGGGTGGCCAGCGGGCGCCACGGTGGCGGGGGACACATTCACGTCTACATCAATTGCTTAATCTGTGACGAAGGTCAAATTGTGATCCCTGCCGGAGGCCGAGTAATGTAACCCTCCGTATACGGACGAAGTTTCCGAACGTTCGGTCGGCCGGTGCGAGGCGCAGCGTTGTCTCGGACCGCCGTCGCAGTTAGAAGCAAGCGCTCCAGGCACCAGAGATCCACAAGAGAAGTAGGCACCATGGACATCAAGGCACGCATCGAAGCGTCTCCGATGACGAAGGCGCAGGTGGGCATTGTTGCCATCTGTCTGGCCCTGAACTTCATTGACGGCTACGACGTCCTGGTTTTGGCTTTCAGCGCGACGGCGATTAGCGAAGCCTGGGGGCTGAGTGGATCAGATCTGGGCGTCCTGCTCAGCTCCGCGCTGGCCGGAATGACCATCGGCGCGATTTTTGTGGCACAGATCGCGGACAAGATCGGCCGCCGGAAAACCATCATCCTGGCCACCTCCGTGATCACGCTCGGAATGTTCGCCTCCGCGATGGCTCCGAACTACGAGGTCCTGTTGGTGCTGCGCATCCTCACCGGAATTGCGGTGGGAACCATGCAAACCAGTCTGAACGTGATGGTGGCCGAATACGCTAATGCCCGGCGACGGGCCACGGCAGTGAGCATCTACGCCGCCGGTCAACCCATCGGCGGTGTGCTTGGCGGCATCATCGTGGCCGCGCTCCTGAGCTACTTCGAATGGCACGCTGGGTTCATTTTCGGCGGTGTGATCACGCTGGCCATGCTCCCCATCGTGATCAAGTGGCTTCCCGAGTCCATTGACTACCTCAATGCCAAGCGGCCGGCGAACGCCTTGGCGGAGATCAACAAGGTCTTGGTACGGCTGGAGCAGCCCGAACTGGACGCACTTCCTGCCGCTCCGGACACCACCGGACGGCCGAAGAACAACCTGGTGGCGGTCTTCGCCAACGGCCAAGCCAAGAAGACCGTGCTGCTGGCCTTCGCCTTCATGATGATCATGGGCAGCTTCTACTTCGCCAACTCCTGGACCCCACGCCTGCTGACCGAATCCGGATATTCGGCCAACCAGGGCATCACCGCTGGCGTGCTGTTCAGCGTCGGCGCGATTATCGGGGCAATGGTCTTCGCTTGGGCCGGCGCCCGGTTCCAGCTCAAGCGCACGCTGGCCGTCTTCTTCGTCCTGGCGGCTGTATCCTTCGCCGTCTTCGCCCTGCTGGCCGACACGCTGAACCCGGCGCTGATGGGAGCGGTGTTGCTGGGCATGCTCACTAATGCGTCCATTGCCGGCATGTTCACCATTGGCCCGGTCTACTATGACGCCGCGGTGCGCGCCACCGCGGTGGGGCTGATCGGCGGCATCGGCCGCTGTGGCGGGATCATCTCGCCGATCTTGGCCGGAGCGCTGGTGGACGCCGGCTGGATCCCGGGCAACATCTACTTTGTCTTCGTGCTGCCGCTGGTGCTGGGAGCCGTTGCCCTGATGGTGCTGCGCAAGCCCGCGTCATCGGTGGCGCAGGCCGCCGCCCAGCCGGAAGCCGCCCAGTCGGAACCCGCGCAGCCGGAAGCCCTGGCCGCGAGCCGCTAAAGAACCGAGTTGCCGCTGCGGGCGTTCCTCCCACCCGAGGGACGCCCGCTGCGTTCCGGGACAGCGCCGGTTGGGAACCGGCCGGCGCCACGCGCCGAACAGGCTTAGTGTCCGAAGACGTCGGCGTCGGCGATGTCCTGGGTGCCGCGGTCCAGGGCCGACAGCTGGTCCAGCTCTGCGGCCTCCATCATGAAGTCGAAAATGGCGAAGTTCTCGGCCAGTCGTTCCGGGTGCGCGGACTTGGGGATCGGCACGTGCCCCAACTGGGTGTGCCAGCGAAGCACCACCTGCGCCGGAGTCTTCCCGTATTTCTCAGCCAGCGACTGCACCGCCGGTTCAGCGAGCAGGTCCCCGCCGCGCCCCAGCGGGCTCCACGCCTCGGTCACGATGCCGTGTTCGCGGTGCATCTTTACCAGGTCGCCGCGGGTGTGCCGCGGGTCCAACTGGATCTGGTTGACTTCGGGTACCAGTCCGGCGTCGAACAGCCGCTGCAGGTGCGCCGGCTTGAAGTTGGACGTGCCGATGGCGCGCACGCTCCCGTCAGCCAGCAGCCGGGCCAGTCCCTGGAACGCCTCGACGTAGCGGTCCTGCGCGGGATTCGGCCAGTGGATCAGCAACAAATCCACGTAGTCAACGCCCAGCCTCCGGGCGCTGGCTTCGAAGGCCGCCCGGGCGCCGTCGACGCTGTGCCACTCCTTGTTGAACTTGGTGGTGATGAAGACGTCGGACCGGTCCAGTCCGCTGCGCCGCAAGCCTTCGCCCACGCCCTCTTCGTTCTGATAGTTCTCCGCCGTGTCGATCAACCGGTAGCCCAGCCCCAGGGCCGTTTCGACCGTCCGGGCAACGTCGGCATTGTCCAACGGCCAGGTTCCCAGTCCGAGCAACGGCATTTTGGCCCCATGGCGCAGGGTCACGAGCGGAGCAAGCAGGTCGGCCACGATGAGAGTCTCCTCTGGTTGTCCTTCCGGCCCGACCTCCGGGCCAGTGGCACCCAGCCTAAGGGCGATCGCGTCAGCTGTGCACCCCGGCGGCGGCCGCCCGCGCCGGAACGTCGTCAGAGAGCCGAGCGGTCCTACCGGCGGGAGGGTGCGGTTGAGCCGTCGGATGCTTCCGGCACCGCCACCGGGGCGCCGGCGTCCGGAGCCGCGGTGCGGGTTTCCAGCCAGGCCAGCACATCGGAGAGCCGGATTCGCCGGTGCGTCCCGCGGTATTGGACCGGAATGGTGCCGGCATCGGTCAGGCGCCGCATGTAGGTCAGCGAGACGCCGGCCACCTCGGCCGCCTGCGAGGTGTTCAGCAGTTCCACCGAAGAGCTGACCATCACCGCGTCGCCGTGGGCAAACCTCCGGAGCATGTCGACGACGGCGTCCGACGCCTGGGCGGGCAGCTTCACCGCCGTGCCATTCACGAACACGGTGACATCGGCGCTTTCGTCGAGCGCGCGCTGCAGCCGCTGCGCCTGGGCAGCGGGAAGGGCGTCGGCGGTGCGGGGCGTCAGCTGGGCCATGAACATAGCGTAGGACACTTCCCCCGCCCGACGGCGGAAGGTGCGACCGCCAAGCGGAAGGTGCCGGCGTCGCCGGGGCGGGGGAGCGGCGGGGTACGCCGAGGCCCGCGGCCTGCTGGAGCGGATTGCCAGTCTCCCGTTCGGGCTTGCCGTGCTCACCTGATGCCTTTGGGGGCCGGCGCCGGCCACGTGGCAGACGCCTCAGCCGGTATTCCTCCCGCCGTTGGTGGCTCCGGCGGCGGAAACATTAGGCTAGGGGTATGCCCGCTTTCAGAAACCGTCGTGCCGCTGCCCTCCCCGCCAAACTTTCCCGCTCCTGGCTGCTGGCCTCCGCGGCGGACACAGCGAATTTCGGGCCGGCGCTCGCCTCTGAAGCGGACTCGGTCATTTTCGACATGGAAGACGCCGTACCGGCCGCGGGCAAGGCCGAGGCCCGGGACCGCGTGGTGGAGGCGCTGTCCACCGGCATGACCGCCTGGGTCCGCGTGAACGGCATTGAAACCGACTACTGGGCCGACGATCTGGCCGCCCTGTCCAAGGCGCCGGGCCTGCGCGGCGTCATGCTGGCGATGACGGAAAAGCCCGAGCAGGTCACGCACACCGCCATGCGCCTGCAGGCCGGCACCCCGGTGCTCGCGCTGATCGAATCCGCCATCGGCATCGAGAACGCCACGGACATTGCCCGCGCGCCGGGTACCTTCCGGCTGGCCTTCGGCGTGGGCGACTTCCGCCGCGACACCGGCGCCAGCGATTCGCCGATGGCGCTGGCCTATGCCCGCTCCCGGCTGGTGGTCGCTTCCCGGGTGGGCCAGCTGCCCGGCCCGATCGACGGGCCGACCGTGGGCGCACTCGGCGAGGAACTGCTCGAGGCCTGCAAGGTGACCGCGTCCATGGGCATGACCGGCAAGCTCTGCCTGCTCACCGATGCTGCCGACACGATCAACCAGGGGCTCTCGCCCAGCGACTCGGAGATCAAGTGGGCGCACGAGCTGCTGGACGCGCACGCGGCCGGTGCCGTGGTGGGCGACGGCTCCTACCTGCCGCGGCTGGCCCGCGCCGAGAAGATCTCCTCGCTGGCGGATTCCTACGGCCTCTGGAACGCCTAAAGCACCCGGCCTGAGGCTTCCCGGCGGCGGGCGCCGGGGTGTTTGCTTCGGCTCAGTCCCGGCGGCGGGGCGCCGGGGTGTTTGCTCCGGCTCAGTCCCGGGCGAACAGTTCGCGCAGGCTCAGCGCCGGACGCCCGGTCAACAGGTCCACGTCGTGGGTCACCCGGTCCAGCTCCCCGGCGGCGATCGCCGTGTAGGTACTGACCCAGGCGTCCACCTGCCAGTCCGGGGCGCCGTAGTGCGCCCGGCTGGCGTACGCCTCCTCCACCGTTTCGTTGAGGAACGACGTCGGACGGCCGGTTGCCTCGGCAATGGCCGCTGCCGCCTCGGCCAGGGTCAGTGATTCCGGACCGGTCAGCTCGTAGGTGAAACCTGCGTGCGGCATCGGTTCGGCCAAGATGGCCGCGGCGGCCCGGGCCACGTCTTCGCGGGCCACAAACCCCGCCTTCCCCTCGCCTGCCGGGCCACGGATCACGCCGGCCTCGTCCGCGAAGAGCGGCAGGATGTCCGCGTAGAAGTTGTTGCGCAGCAGCGTGTGCTTCAGGCCGGATCCGCGCAGTTTCTCCTCGGTGGCGAAGTGGTCGCGCGCCAGCGTGAAGGTGGCGTCCTCGGCCGCGCCGATGAATGAGGTGTAGACCAGGTGCTCCACGCCGGCGTCGATAGCGGCGTCGATGAAGGTGAAGTGCTGCTGCAGCCGGTCCTCGGCTTCGGCCGCGGAGACCATGAACAGGGTCTCGACGCCCTCCAGCGCCGCGGCCACGGCGGCCTTGTCGCCGTAGCTGGCGCGCGCCGTCGTCGTTCCCGGCAGTTGCGGCGCTCGGGAGGGATCGCGAAGGATCAGCCGCAGCGGCAGGTTCTGCTCCGCCAGCATGCTGGCCACCATCCCGCCCACTTGGCCAGTGGATCCGGTGATGGCGATCGGGGTTACCTCGGGGGAGTCGGGTGCGCTCATGGCTACAGCATATTCGCCCGCGGCAAGACCCGGCCAAGCGTCACAGCCCGCCGGGTCAACCGTTACAGCCAAACTGTTCGACCGTGTCCGGCCTGCTAACGTGGGGACGTGCCAGCAGTCCAGAGTCCCGCCGGCCCGCTGCCGGCCGCCGGACGGTTCGCGCCCAGCCCCTCCGGTGAACTGCACATCGGCAACCTGCGCACCGCGGTGCTGGCCTGGCTCTTTGCACGCAGCAGCGGCCGCCGCTTCCTCATCCGGGTCGAGGACCTGGACCGGGCGCGCGCCGGTTTCGAGGCCCAGCAGCTCGAAGACCTGGCCGCCATCGGACTCGACTGGGACGGCGAGGTGGTGCGCCAGACCGACCGCGGACCGATCTACCAGCGGGCCCTCGAACAGCTGGCCGAGGCCGGCCTGGTCTACGAATGCTTCTGCACCCGGCGGGAAATCGCGGAAGCACCCAGCGCCCCGCACGCCCCGGAGGGCGCCTACCCGGGAACCTGCCGCAACCTCAGCGACGCCGAACGCGAGGAGCGCCGACAGGACCGCCCCGCCGCACTGCGGCTGCGCGCGGACACCGCCAGCTACACGGTCGCCGACCGGCTGCACGGCGACTACGCCGGTGTGGTGGACGACTTCGTGCTGCGGCGCAACGACGGCGTGCCCGCCTACAACCTCGCGGTGGTGGTGGACGACGCGGCGCAGGGCGTGGACCAGGTGGTGCGCGGCGACGACCTGCTGTCCTCCGCACCGCGGCAGGCCTATCTCGCCCGGCTGCTGGGGCTGCCGCCGGTGGAATACGCCCACGTGCCGCTGGTCCTCAATGAACGACGGCGGCGCCTGGCCAAGCGCGATGGTGCGGTGACACTGGGAGCCCTGGCAGTGGCCGGGTTCAATGCTGCCGCTGTGCGCGGCATGCTGCTGGGCTCGCTGGGCCTGCCGGACGTGCCGCTGGACCAGTTGGCCGTGGATTTCCGGCCGGACGCGCTGCCGCTGGAGCCGTGGATCTTCGACCCGCCGCAGGTGGCGCTCTCCGGCGGCTGACTTTCCGCACCCTGACCTTCACACGGAGTTTGCCCGGGCTTTCCCCGTCCGCGCTAACGTAAGCGCGTGGGCGGACTCTTCGTGGCGTTGGGCGACAGCTTTACCGAGGGCGTCGGGGACTACAACCCGAACTTCCCGAACGGGGTCCGCGGCTGGGCGGACCGGGTGGCCAAGCAACTGGGCAAGCAGGACCCGGACTTCCGCTACGCCAACCTTGCGGTGCGCAGCAAGCGGCTGCACCAGATCATTGCCGACCAACTGGAACCGGCCATCGCCATGCAGCCCACACTCGTCTCCTTCTACGCCGGCGGCAACGACATCCTGGAGTTCAAGCGGAGCATGCCCGAGCTGCTGGCAGAGTACGAATCGGCCATCCGGCAGCTGTCCGAAACCGGGGCGAGGTTGATCCTTTTCACCGGCTTCGAGGTCATGCTGCCGCCGGTGCTGGAACCGATGCGGCGGCGCAACTGGGCGTTCAACGAGGCCGTCCGGGAACTGGGCCGCCGCTACGACGCCGTGCTGGTGGACCATTGGGCGTTCGAGCGTTACCAGGACCGCCGGATGTGGGACACGGATCGGCTGCACATGTCCTCGCTGGGGCACAGATACATGGCCGCCCGGGTGCTCGAAGCCCTCGGCGTCGACCACACACTCCGGCTGAAACAGCCCGAGCCCCTGGTGCCAACCGGTTGGCGGCAGGCGGTCCGTCGCGAACGCGACTGGCTGCAGGAGTGGGTGATCCCGATGTTCGGGCGCAAGTTCAAGGGCGTCACCTTGGGTGACAACCTGCCGCCGCGCTGGCCGGAGCCGGTACGAGTCTCGCGCGGTTTGAAGAAGCTTGCCAGGCAGCGTTCTGCCGCCTCGGCTGGCTGAAGAGCCGCACCGGCTGCCGCTCCAGACCCGCCGTTTGCCGACCACACAGACATAAACGGGGCGGGCGTGCCAACTTGTCAGACAGCGGTTGTACGCTGTTGCCACAACTGCAGGCCTGCGGCGAAGCCGCATCGTCGGGTAAGGAGGCTGCCGCATGACGGTCCAGGAACCGCGCGAACCGGTGCCGGCGCTTGCTGTTCCGGCGGCGTTCCAGGAGCCCGTCGTCAAGGTCCGCCCCGGCTGGGTGACCGCCGTCGTGCTCACCAATCTCGGCATTAACGCGGCGTTCTTCGGCCCGCTGCAGGTCTTGCTGGCTCAGCAATCACAGACGTTCGATGCGGTGAACAAGGAAGCCGTCCTCGCGCTGGCCACCGGATTCGGCGCTGCGGTGTCCCTGGTCGCGAATCCGATTTTCGGCGCGCTGAGCGACCGCACCACGTCCCGGTTCGGGCGACGGGTGCCGTGGGCACTCGCCGGCGGTGTCCTGGGCTTCGCGGCACTGCTGCTGCTTTCCGGCGCGCCCAACATTGCCGTAATGGTGATCGGCTGGTGCCTGGTGCAGGCCGGCTGCAACGGAGCATACGCGGCCGTCACCGCCAGCATCCCGGACCGCGTGCCCCGGCGGCAGCGCGGCCAGATCGGCGGGCTGGCCGCCATCGGGCAGACGCTGGGCATCGTGATGGGCGCCGTGTTGGCCAACCTTGCCGGCGGTTTTGCCGCCGGCTACATCTACTGCGCCATCTTCCTGCTGGCCAGCATCGTCCCGTTCGTGTTTGCCGGCCGGGATACGCCGCTGGAGAAGAAGGACCGTCCGGCCTTCGCCTGGTCCAGTTTCCTCAAGAGCTTTTGGATTTCCCCTGCCAAGCATCCAGATTTCGGCTGGGCATGGCTGACCCGGTTTCTGGTCAATCTGGGCAACAACATCTTCACCCTCTACCTGTTTTTCTTCCTGCAGGACGCTGTGGGGCATCCGAACCCCGCCGCCGGCGTGCTCCTGCTGACCGGTATCTACGCCGCCACGGTAGTGCTGATGGCCTTGCTCGGCGGACCGCTGAGCGACCGGGTGGGACGGCGCAAGCCGTTCGTGATCGCGTCTTCGGTGACCATCGCGACTGCCTCCGTCATTGTGGCCGTTGCTCCTGCATGGCCGACGGTCATTGTGGCTGCGATGGTCCTCGGGGCGGGCTTTGGCATGTTCCTGGCCGTGGACTTCGCCCTGCTGACGGAGGTCCTGCCCAGCGCTGCCGACCGCGGCAAGGACATGGGCGTCATCAACATCGCGGCCTCGTCGCCGCAAGTCATCGCCCCGCTGATCGCCGCCCCCACGGTGCTCTACCTCGGCGGCTACACCGCGCTGTTCGCCCTGTCCGCCGTGATCGGGCTGCTCGGCGCGGTCTTCGTGGTCAAGATCAAGGGCGTGCGCTGATCAGTGCGGCCCCACGGCCAGGCAGAAGAACGACGGCGGGTGGCTGCGTGACGCCATTACCCGTGGTCGGAGAAGAGGACCGGGCTTAGTCAAACGACCTCGAACCTGATGGTCGCGGCAGCCCGCGCCGTGCACCTCGGTGCCGGTGACCTCGGCTGTGCTCGCCGATGGCCACGCCGGCCGGCAGCAGGGGACCGCAAGGGCGTTACGGAGCGTCTGCGTATGACCCAGATCATAAATTTGCTTGACACGCTGTAAAGTTTACGGTCACACTGTCATGGACGTCTCAACGTTGAGCCGCCGCCCGCACCGGGTGCCCGCCGGTGGCGCAGTAGGAGAGCGCCGAAGCGACCATCTGGGCCGCGCCGACTTCACGCCACCCGCCAGACATTCCCCGAGGAGAACACCGTGACCGCACCTCTCGAATCCGACATCGATATTTGGAATGACGACGTCCTCGTCGACCCTTACCCCACGTACGCCGCTCTGCGCGAGCAGGCCGGCGTCGTGCACCTGCCGAAGAACGACCTGTATGTCCTGACCCGATATGACATCATCCGCGATGCCCTCGGGGATCCGGAGACGTTCTCATCCACCAGCCTTGGTTTCAACCCGATGGTGAACGAAGCGCTGCAGGGCACGTCGCTTGCCTCCGATCCGCCACTGCACACCCAGCTGCGCGCGACGCTGTCAGAGAATCTCACACCGCGCGCCCTGCGCGGCCTGAAGGTCACCATCGATGAGAAGGCGGACAAGCTCGTTGCAGAGCTCGTTGCCAGCGGCAGCTTTGAGGCCGTTGACTCCCTGGCCCGCGCCTTCCCGCTTGAGATCGTCGCCGACCTCGTCGGCTTCAGCGGCCATGTGAAGGACAACATGCTGCGTTGGGGGCAGGCGGCCATGCAGGTCTTGGGCCCGATGAACCACCGCACCCAGGAGAGCTTCCCGATCGCCGGCGAGCTTTACGGCTGGTGCGCCTCGGTAACCGCCGACGACCTCGTGCCGGGCTCGATTGGGCGCGGCATCTTCGACGCCGAGACCCGCGGCGACATTCCCGAAGGGTCAGCCGGACACATCATCCACCAGTACCTTGGAGCCGGTGTCGACACCACCATCGCCTCCATCGGCAATATCGTCGCACTCTTCGGCCGCCATCCCGAACAGCTTCAACTCGTGCACGAGAACCCGGAGCTTGTTTCGGCAGCCTTCGCCGAGGTGCTGCGCTATTGGCCCCCGATCCACATCTGGGGCAGAACGGCGACCCGCGACGTCGAGATCGACGGCGCGACCGTTCCCGCAGGAGCCCAGCTGGGCATCCTGTTCGGCGCCGGAAACCGAGATCCGCGCCACTACGAGAACCCCGACGTCTTCGACGTGACCCGCAATCCGGTAGACCACCTCACCTTCGGCTACGGGCCGCACGGCTGCGCCGGTCAAGGCTTGGCGAAGCTTGAGGCACACGCGATCATCGAAGCCCTCGCCCGCCGGGCGAAGGTGCTGGAGACCGGGGACGAGGTCCGGGTTCCGAGCAACATCACCCGCAGCCACGAGAAGCTGGAGGTCGTCAGGGTGGTGGCAGTATGAGGATCGAACTCGACCGTCCCCGCTGCGAGGGTCACGGGCTCTGCGAGGAAGCCGCACCGAAGCTCATGCACCTCGACGACGACGGCGAACTCGTGATCGATGTCCCCGAGGTGGACGGGGCGGAGCTGGATACAGCGAAAGCGGCGGTCCGTGTCTGCCCAGTTGCCGCGCTTCGGTTGGCCGGGACATGAAGATGCGCCGGATCGTCGTCGTCGGCAATGGCATAGCCGGGCTCACCGCTTGCGACTCCGTGCGCTCGAATGGTTTCGACGGTGAACTCACCGTCGTCGGTGCCGAGCCGCACCAACCGTACAGCCGCCCGGCCCTGTCGAAGGCTCTGCTGCACGGCGACGACGGGCTGCAAGCCCACGAGTTGCCCGCGCCGACCCACGAAGCGGTCGAGCTGCTCGGCACGAGCGCCGCAGGCGTCGACCCGGACGCGAAACTCGTTCGGCTCGACGGAGGCGATGAGCTGCCGTATGACGGCTTGGTCATCGCCTCCGGTTCCCGTCCCAAGCGTCTCCCTGCGGGACCGCGGCCTGACGGCATCCCCCGGGAACTCACGCTGCGCACCATCGAGGACGCGATGGTCCTTAAGCAGCAGGTCGCGGGTCGTCCCTCGGTTGTCGTGGTTGGCGGCGGGCCCCTGGGCATGGAGGTCGCCTCGGGCTTGCTGCACGTCGGTTGCCAGGTCACCCTCGTCTCAGACGCGGACCCTCTCTCGCGTCAACTCGGCGACTTCCTATCCGGGGTCTTCACTTCTGCCGCCGCCCGGCGCGGACTGCGGGTGGTCAACGGCGGAAGAGCCAGCCTTATCACCTCCGGCGGCGGGACGCGGGTCGCGCTGGCCGACGGCAGCCAACTGGAAGCGGATCTCGTCGTCACGGCCGTCGGCGACGTGCCGAACGTCGACTGGCTGGCGGGCTCGGATCTCCTCGTTGACGGGGCTTTGCGCGTCGATTCGCGCGGCCGGCTCCGGCCGGACATTGTCGCCGCCGGTGACGTGGCGTTTTTCCCGACCCGCCACGGGCTAGCGCGGGTGCCGTTGTGGACGAGTGCGATCGACCAGGCCAAGGCCGCGGCCGCCGGCCTGCTCAGGGGCGACGCAGCGCCCGAGCTCGACTTCCAACCGTACTTCTGGACCGAGGGATTCGGACTGTCGCTGAAATCGGTCGGCTTCACACCGGTCGCTGGGATGCCCGACTACCAGGAGTCAGGCGGCGAGATGGACTCGATGCTGCTGCACTGGGAGAACGCGGACGGGTCCGGCACCGCCGCGGCGATCAACTACCGCATCCCCATCCCGAAACTGCGGCGGCTCGCCAATACTGGACCGGCGGCTCTGCGGCCGGCAGCGCCGGCCAGGCTGTGAGCCGGTGCCGCAACTTCCAGCACGGCTGCCGCCGATGCAATGATCTTCCTGTCCATGGGCCCTTGCATCACCTATAGGAGTGCCTCATGCCGTCGCTGCGAGAAGCTCGAAAACAGCTGACCCGCGACAGGATCGTGGAACGGGCGCTCAAACTCTTCACCGAAAAGGGCTACGCCGCGACCACGATCGACGAGATCGCCGCCGCAGCCGGTACAACCCGGGTGACGTTCTACGCATACTACTCCTCGCGCAGCGACCTGATGCGGGACTTCATGGCACGCATCAACGCCGTGCTAGACCGCCAGAACGGGCCTGACCTCGCTTCCACGGCCCCCGAACTTGTGGACACGGTGCGTGGAGGCAAGCTCTCGGGCATCCTCGACTGGCTCGAGTCGCGCGCTGCGCTTTGGCCGGACTTCCGCCCTTATCTTGACGTGCTCGATGAGGCTGCCGCCGTCGACCGGGAGGTGGGGGCACTGCTCAAGGATTGGCGCGAGGAAGTCATCTCCGATCTGGTCCGCGGGATGCAGTTGGCCGGGCGATTCTCGGAGGAGACGCACCACGTCCGGGGAATGCTCGCTTTCACGCAGCTCAACTACATCTCCACGCTCTGGACCAGCCGCAGGTTCGATCCGAACCGCGATGAAGCACTCGGGGTGCTCGCCGAAAGCTGGTACCACCTGCTCTGCGACGAAGGCTGAGCCCGCTCGGCGTCGCTTCGGCACGAAACCGACACGACTCCGCGGTCATATGCATACGCATCTACATTAGTCCATTTAGTTGACGCGGCAGCTTTCTGCCCGGGGCGAGGGGTGGCGGGGTGCGGGCAGGGCAGCCGCTCCGCATGTCGCCATAGACAGCTTGCTTACTATTTTCGTCTGTGCTTATGGTGAGGCTGCAGGCGAAATGAAAGGAGAACGTGATGGCGGACCAGAACAATCCCGGACAGTTCGGACATCGTGACGACACCGAGCAGCAGGCCAGCAAGGGCGGCCACGCCAGCAGCGGCAGTTTTGGCAGCGAGAACGGTGTTGACCCCTCTGCGGCCGGTCGAGAGGGCGCGGAGGCCCAGCCTAACGAGGCGAAGTCCGAAGGCGGCGCAAGCAGCCGTCAGGGCAGCAACGGCTGACAGGCGCTGAAGCAACTGACGAGGAGGGGGATCCCTCCTCGTCACTTCATTTCAGGCAAAATGTGCGGGCCGGCGGCCCTGAAAAGGAGGACAGATGAAGGCACTGACTTGGCAAGGAAAGCGCTCGGTGAGCGTGGAGGAGGTTCCGGATCCCCGGATCCAAGAACCCACGGATGCGATCGTCCGCATCACCTCGACCGCCATCTGCGGTTCGGACCTGCACCTGTATGAGGTACTCGGCCCGTTCATGGACAAGGGCGACATCATCGGCCACGAGCCGATGGGGATCGTCGAGGAAGTCGGTTCTGCCGTCACGCACATCAAGGCTGGCGACCGCGTTGTCATCCCCTTCAACATCTCTTGCGGCCATTGCTTCATGTGTCAGCAGGGACTGCAATCGCAGTGTGAGACGACCCAGGTCCGGGAGTACAACAGCGGTGCGGGTTTCCTGGGCTATTCCCGCCTCTATGGCTCGGTGCCCGGCGGGCAGGCCGAGTACCTACGCGTCCCTCACGCGGACTATGGGCCGATCAAGGTCCCCAACACGGGCGAGGACGAGCGCTACCTCTTCCTCTCCGACGTCGTACCCACCGCTTGGCAGGCCGTGCAGTACGCCGCGCCGCCTGAGGGCGGCTCGCTGGCCGTGCTGGGCCTGGGCCCGATCGGCCAGATGTCCGCCCGGATCGGCCGGCATCTGGGCTACCGCGTGCTCGCGGTGGACCCGTTGGCTGAGCGCCGAGCCATGGCCGAGCGCCACGGCATCGAGACGTTGGACTCCTCCGGCGACGTGGCCGAGCAGCTGAAGGACCTCACGGACGGTCGCGGCCCGGACTCCGTGGTAGACGCGGTCGGCATGGAGGCCCACGACTCACACGTCGCCGGCCTGGCCCATAAAGCAGTGGGGCTGCTGCCGTCCCCGCTGGGGCGAAAGGCGATGGAGACGGCTGGGGTGGACAAGCTCGACGCGCTGTACACCGCCATCGACGCCGTCCGGCGCGGCGGCACGATCTCGATCAGCGGGGTCTACGGCGGCATGAAGGACCCGCTGCCGATGCTCACGATGTTCGACAAGCAACTGCAGTTGCGGATGGGCCAGTGCAACGTGAAGTCTTGGATCGACGATCTGCTGCCGCTGGTTGATGACCCTTCAGACCCGCTCGGCGTCCTCGACCTCAAGACGCACACCGCGCCCCTGAACGAGGCGCCGGCGATGTACGAGATGTTCCAGAAGAAGGAGGACGGCTGCATCAAGGCGGTGCTTAAGCCGTAATCCTGGCACTCGCGACGGCCACAGACCGGTCCACGCGGGACGGGCTGCCGTGGCGGCATAGTCCATCCATGCCCGGCGGCAGCAGCGCCCCCCTGACGTGGGCCGGCCCCAAGATGCAGGAAAGGGGCGGAGACTTGGACTTCACCAAGTCTCCGCCCCTTCCCGTGACGCCGACGGATTGAAGCGGCAGGGTCCCCCGGGACCCCAGCACGTTCCGCCGACGGAATTACATGCTGGCGACCAGCGCGCGTTCGTGGAGTGATACTCCTCGTTCGCGGGCGTTGCCCAGCCTCTGTTCCGTGGTGTTGGAGTACACGTGTACGTGGCTTCGCTCGCACCAGGCCGTCATATTCTCGCCGATTGCCGGTACCTCGTCACTGTCCATCAGAAGAGCAAATGATTCCCTCGAGGGAAGCTGCACATGGACGATGCGTTCTCGGCCGGTGGGTTCTATCAGCACGACCTTGCCGCTGATCCGCCACACGTTCGGTGAGTGGGGATCACCCTCACCGGGGTGGAACCGTTCCGGACGGACACCCAGGGTGATGGGTTCTTCTCCGCCGCCGAGATGTGCGCCGAACTGGGAGGAACGGGTGGCGGTGTCTACGGCAAAGAGATTCATCGGAGGCGTGCCGACAAACCCTGCCACGAAGAGGGTCTGGGGTTGGCGATATAACTGTTCCGGTGTGCCCAACTGTTCGATGCGCCCGTTGTTGATGACCGCGATGCGGGATGCCATGGCCATGGCATCCGCCTGATCGTGCGTGACGTTGATCCCGGTAGCGCCCACGGACTGGAGCAGGCCGGCGATCTCGACTCGTAGCGAAGCGTGGAGCTGCGCATCGAGTCCGGAGAGTGGTTCATCGAGCAGGACCACGCTGCTGCGCCGGGCCAACGCCCGGGCCAGGGCAATACGCTGGCGCTGGCCTCCGGACATCTGGCGGGGCTTGCGGTCGAGCAGGTGCTCAACCTGCATCCGGGCGGCAATATCCGTGGCCCGGGCATCGGCTTCGGCACGGCTGAGCTTTTTTCCGTGCCGCAGGCCCAGAGTGATGTTTTCCCGGCTGCTCAGGTGCGGGTAGAGGGCGTAGCTCTGGAAGACAATGGCTACGTCCCGTGCCTCGGGAGGCACGCGGTTTTGAAGTTCGCCCCGGAACCGGATTTCCCCGCCGTCTACAGTCTCCAGCCCTGCAATGGTGCGCAGGAGGGTGGACTTGCCGGATCCTGAGGGGCCGAGGATGGCGATGTTCTCGCCTGACTGGACCTCAAGGTTGATGTCTTCGAGCGCTTTGATTTGGCCGAAGTTTTTGTTGACGTTCGAAATGTGGACTGCGGTCATGAATTGTCACCCAGAACGATCGCGTCGATGGTCTTCACTGCGTCTTCGACGGCGGTGGCGGTGTCAGCACCGGTTTGGAGCTGCTGGTCCATCAGTTCAATTGCGTCATAGATCTTCGCGGTGTGCTGGCCGGGGAAGCCGCCGCCCCACTGCGTCAGCTCATTCTCGAAAGTCCAAGCGAAGGTCATCTGGGGGCTGGCTTGGTCAGAGGCCAGAAGTTCGTCACGGGCGATGGTGTCGACGGGGATGTAGCTACGCTGGGTGCCGGAGGCCTGCATGACGGACTCGGGTGTGAGGATCTGGCCGATGAGCTCGCCGGAGAACGCCGCGCGGCAGGCATCATCGGAGAGCACCATGTAGCCGTTTCCGCCGGCCGGCAGCGCACGGTCCTGCACACCGTCAATGCTGGGCAGCTTGATGGGCATCCAGTCGAACTTGTCCCCCACCGACTGGCTGATGCTGGCGATGTTTGATGTGGTGATCATTGTGATGGGAAGGGTGCCGGAGGTGAAGATATCCACTGCCTCGCTGGAAGCAGGGATTCCTGCTTCCAGACCATCACGGCCAAGTTCAGACCAAATATCCAGCCCAGCGATTCCAGTCGAGTCGCCGAAGGCTGCGGTGCCGTCCTCGTTGACCAAGGTGCCACCGGAGTTCTGGACGAGTCCCTGGGTGTACCACTCGGGCAGTCCGGAGGGGGCAATGGAGACCGACGGTTTGCCGGTGTGATCACTGACCTGCCGCGCGACACTCAGGAGGTCCTCGTAGGTCTTGATGTCTTCGGCTTTGCCTGCGCCTGCGGCGTCGAGCAGATCCTGGTTAACGGCCATGACCGGTGCTGAGATCTGCGCCGGGGCCAGGTACGTGACGCCGTCCCGTGCGGTGCCGGCGCCGAGGAACTGTGTCTGGTAGGTTTCCGGCAGAACGCCCGTATCCAAGGGGACCGGATTGTAGGTGTCGACCCAGAACTGCATCTGGCCTAGGCCCGTCATGATGACATCCGGGCGCTTGCCAACTGCGATGTCAGCGACAATCTGCTGGGTGAGTTCGCCGTAGTCGGTCGAGACCGACGGGACCGCATTGATGCTCAGGCCCGGATACCGATCCTCGACCACCTTCACCGCCGCTTCCATGGGCTCTTTGGCCAAAGAGTTGAACGCCACGTCGATTGTGGTTCCCTCGGCGGTGCACTGGCTGATGTCTGTGGCGGCAGCGACGGTTGCACCGTCGACGGGCTGCTTTGCCGCGTCTCGCTGCTGCTGCCGCAGGCGGCAAGGCCAAGGGTGAGGGCGGCTGCGGTAGTCCCGAGGAGGGCACGGCTGATGAAACGCATGAATCTGAGCTCCTGCTGTTTGGTTGGGTTTCGGTTTGGAGGGGTGGGTCTTGGGGCGGGCTAGCCCGTGATTTCGGTGCCGCTCATGCCTCGGACGAAGTGCTTTTGGGCCACGAGGAAGACGATGATGATTGGAACCGTGACGATGGCCGCGCCGGCCGCCAGCGCCGGATAGTCGAATCCGGTGGCCGCGTCCTGGAAGATGGCCAAGGCCAGCGGCGGAGTCTGGATCTCGGGGCTCCGTGCGGCGAGAAGCGGCCACATGTAGTCATTCCAGTGCACAAAGATGGAGTACACGCTGAAGGCGGCGATGCCTGGCTTTGCCATGGGAACGACGATGCTGACCATTGTCCGAACCGGTCCGAGCCCGTCCATTTCGCTGGCCTCCATGAGCGCCGTGGGAATGGACATCATCTGATTGCGGATCATGAAGGTGCCGAGCACCGATGTGGCGAAGGGCAGGATCAGCGCTGCCAGCGTGTCCCCGAGCCTGAACTGGTTGATGCCGATGAACAGCGGAATCATCGTCACTTGGCCCGGGATGAGCAGGCAGAGCAGGACAAAACCAAAGACTTTTCCGGTCCACCGCCGGCGGTGCATTGCCAGGACATAGGCGGCCGGGATGCATGTCAGCAGCTGCAGGGCCAGGATCGCGAAGGTGACGAGCAGGCCCACGAGCATGGCGTTGCCCAGGGCACCCTCGGTCCAGGCCCTGGCGTAGGCCTCGAACGTGATGGTTTCCGGCAGGAGCGAGAACTCTGCGTTGAAAACCTCGTCATGCCCGGCGACGGAGGTGCGCGCCATCCAGAAGAAGGGGAAGAACGAGATCACCAGGGCGGCGGCGAGGAACACCCATTTGCCGATTCGGATGGCGGTTCTCATTTGTCTCCCCTTCCGGCCAGGACGCGGCGCTGCCAGAGGCCGACCGCGAGCAGCGCTGCGATCATCAGGAAGGAGAGCGCCGAAGCTGCACCGAGGTCGAAGTACTGGAACCCCATGCGCCAGGCCATCGTCTGGATCAGCTCGGACGAGTACTGCGGGCCTCCATCGGTCATTACCCGAACGGTGTCGAACGCCTGAACGGACTGGATGATGGCCATGACGACGGCGAAAACCACTGACGGTTTCATCACCGGCAGCGTGATCTTGACCAGTCGGGTCCAGCCGCTGATGCCTTCCATGCGTGCCGCCTCGTGCATTGTGCCGGGGACGGTCGCCAGTCCGGCGAAGAAGATCATCATGGTGAACGAGGCGGTGCGCCAGATGCCGACCAGGGCAACGGTGAGCAGCGAGTAGTCGGTGCTGCCGAGCCAGTTGACCGGGGCGGCACCGATCATTCCCAACAGGGTGTTCGCGATCCCGCCTCGGAAATCAAAAATGTAGGTGAAGACCACTGCCATCGCGACCATGTTCGCGGTCATGGGTAAGAAGAGCAGCGTGCGCACCAGCGCCTTGCCCCGGGTCAGCGAGTCGGCGGCGAGGGCCATCATCAGCCCCAGCACCAGGCTGGGGATGATCGTGACGAGCGAGTAGATGACGGTGTTGACAATGGACCGCTGCACCGGGCCGTTGGTGAAAATTTCCCGGTAGTTGTCCAGCCCGACGAAGCCCCATGATCCGCCTGCCAGCGGAATCGTGAACCAGCTGCCGATGAACGTCAGAACCGCGGGCAGGAAAATGAAGATGAAAGCCAGGATGGCCATCGGTGAGACCAGCACGACGGGCGCCCAGCGACGCCAGCGCGTCGAGATGGCGCCGGTGGTCGGTTTGGGGTCCGGAGGCGGGACTGTTGCATTCTCCTCCCTGGTACTTGGTGCAAGCGAGACAGTCACAGCAGTCCTTTCTTATCTAGGGCGAAGACGCCGCCGTCGACTCCGACGCCGATCAGGACATTTCCGGCGTCGGCCAACGGCGCGGCGACCGGCACGCCGACCATGATCCAGTGCAGGAGTTCACCGTCGAGGGAGAAGACCCGGACCAAGCCGTCAAGGCAGGGCAGGAAGATCCGGTCACCGAGCACGGTCGGGGGTGCAAGTACGGTGTGTGCCTGTTTGGCGTAAGGCTGGAGCGGGAAGGGCGCCGTGGCGTCGACGCGGGCTTCCCAGAGCCGGCGCCCGTCGGCGCGGTCGAGCATCTCGATTCCGCGGCCGCCGACGGTGGCTATGATTCCGCGGCCTGTGACGACGGGGGTGGACGGGCTGAAGCTGCCCTCGTGTTCCGTGATCCAGTTCAGGGCCCCGGAGGCGGAGTCGATGGCGATGGTGCTGGAGTAGCCCGGCAGCAGGATCGATCCGGTGGACGCGTCCAGGGCGGCCGTGCCCATGACGAGCAGGCGTTTGATCTGCCGGAAATCCGCTGCGGATTCCCCGGCTGAGGACGGCCACAGGTCCTCTCCTGTTTCCAGGCTCAGGCCGATGGGGTATTGAGGGCTGGGCCAGTAGCCGACGGCCACCAAATCGCCAACAATCAAAGGTGCTGCATGGTTGACCAGGTTGTGGTGAGGCGCCAGATCGGTGCGGCGCCAGATGACCTTGCCGGTGGCGGCGTCGATTCGGCGCAGGTCCGCCTGATCGCCAACAACAACGCTGCCTGCGGCGGACGCCGGTGCGCCCCAGGCGAAGCGCCGCAGCGGGTCCGGGGACGGGCAGACCCAGAGCAGGTCTCCGGTCTCTTGGCTGTAGGCACTCACGTCGCCGGTTACTTCGGCGCTGATGACGATGTCGCCGACCAGGGCCGGGGCCACCTTGACCGCCGACTCCGTGCGGGAGGTCCAGAGGATCCGGCCGGTAGCCGGGTCGAGGGCCTGCAGGGCTCCGCCCGGAGTGTCTTCGATCTGGGAACCGGCAAATATCCGGTCGCCGCCTACTGCAACCCCCTGTCTGTGTCCCGACCCCGAAAGGAAGGTCCGCCAGAGCACGTCCGGGGAAGTGATGCCGTGAGGCGTCGAAGCGATCGTGGACTTGGCGAGCACCGGGGTGAGGGCATCCTCCGCAGGAGCATGCAGGGCCACGGTATTGAGGCTGAAGTTATGTCCGTCCCAGGTCACCCGCCGCCAGGATGGCGGGCTGTAGTCCAGCCCAGCGAAAAAGGCTGGCGGGGTGTTCACATGCAGTGTCCCGTCCACGGAAACCACCCGTGATGTGTGCCAGTGGCCGGAGAAGGTGGCCAGCGGCGGGCGGGGAACATTAGCGAGCAGGGACTCGCCCGGCTGGTCGTGGAACAGCAGGATCCATGGAGTCTCTTGGGGGATAAGCGCAAGGTCGTTGCGCAGCCACTCTTCCTGGATCTTGTTATCGATGCCCAGTTCGTGGGTGTGCCAGTCCATCGCCACAACGTGCAGGCCGGGAATGTCGAAGCTGTACCAACGGGGACCCAGATACTTTTCGTAAGCCGTCGGGTCTGCACTGTTGGTCAGGTAGTTGTTCGCGGAGATCACCGATTCGTGCCGGCCGTCCATATGGTCGTGGTTCCCGGCGATCGTGTGGACCGGCAACGGGCTGCCGTCCAGGATCTCGATCAGGGCTTGATACTCATCCGCCAAGCCGTGATCAACAAGGTCCCCGGTCAGGAAGACAGCCTGCACGTCCGGTGCCGTGCGGGGCAGGCCCGCGAGGAAGCTCTCGAACTGGTCGGGCAGGCCGCCCTCCCGGTACAGCGCTGCGGCACGTCGTTCGCTGGTCTCAGCCAGGCCGCCGGGGACACTCAAATGGGTGTCGGAAAGGTGCACGAATTCAAAGGGAAGAGTCTGGTGCTGTTCCATGAGGTCAAAATTGATGGGGCCGGATCCGGCCGGCGACCACCAGCGTCGGGCGGTATAGCCCTCCGGGCGGGAGAGGACCACGAATCGGCCCCTGTCCGGAAGCGTGTAATTTCCGCCGGCATCGGTCTGCACCGCATCCTGACCATTGGAGACGACGACGCCGGGCAGGCCGCGTTGATCGGGCCCGCGGACGATTCCATGCATGTTCATTGCACCTTGCTTTTGTGGGAGTGGGAGTGAAAGTCAGAACCGGTGTTCGGCCAGGACCTCGGAGGTGGCACGCAGATGCCTGTCCGCGTCCGGCAGTTGCTGCTTGAGCATGATGTAGAGCGCGTCGAGTACGGCCAGATGAACCAGCCTGCTGGTCACCGCTTCCACCCGGACCCTGGTCTCCGCGCTGCCGGCAATGATGGTGTGATCGCACAGCTCGGTCAGCGGTGACCGGGTGAAGCTCGTCAAAGCCATGACGCTCGCCCCAGCCGACTTCGCCGCGCGGGCCGCGGCCAGCGTCTCGAACGTCGATCCCGTGTGGCTGATCGCGAACAGGACATCGCCGTCGCCGAGCATCCGAGCCTGAATGTGCTGGGCATGGACATCGGCGACGAACAGCACGTTCAAGCCCAGCGTGCTCAGCCGGAAGGCGCAGTCGCTGGCGATCATCGCCGACGTCCCGACTGCGGCGAAGTGGATGCGGCGGGCTGCCAACAGCTCTCCGACGACGCCGCTGACGGAACCAACGTCAAGTACGGCGGCGGTATCCTTCAGCGCCGAGGCAAAATCGCGCAGGATCCTGACGGCGAGTTCTGCGCCGTCGCCCACTGGTTCGCCGTCGAAATGGGCCCCCGGCACATGCTCGATGGCCAGCCTGGTTTTGAGTTCCTGAAAGCCTCGAAGCCCGATGCTGGTGCACATGCGCACCACACTGGCCGCGGAGGTGTTCGCACGTTCCGCCAGTTCCGTTACCGACGTCTCGAGCAGCTCCAGCGAACCTGCCAGCACGACGTCGGCCACCCTGCGCTCGGCAGGGGAGAACGACCTCAGGTGCGCCCTGATGAGCTGGCGAACATCGGTCTGGACGCCACCACGCTTGATATCGGTCATGTCAGTCAAGCTAAGGAGCCAGCATGAACCAACGATTCACCAACCATGAACGATGAATGAAGTTTTCACGCAATCCACAGTTTTGAAAGATTCTTTCAAGCCCCGTGTGCCACTGTTGACCCAACGGCCCACCTGTCCACTCGAGCCCCCGTGCGGGCACGGACAGGAACGGCGTAGCCCTCATCGAACATAGGAGATTCCCCGGTGACTTCCGTTGCCCACACACTTGTCCTGCTGGACTGGAACGGCACCGTCATGGACGACGTGGACCGCGCCGTCGCAGCCACAAACGATGCCACCGCCGGCCGCGGGCTTCCCGTGATGGACCGCGCCGCATTCCAAGACTCCTTCACCCTGCCGATGAAAACATGGTTGCAGGGCATGGGGATTGCTGACACCGATGCCGGCGAAGTCGAGAAACGCTGGAACGAGTCCATGAAATCCCACGCACCGGTCCGCGCCAACGTTGCCGAAACCCTCGCTCTGTTTCGGCAAGGAGGTGTCGTTACAGGAGTAGTGACCGCTGCGGATGAGGCCGTCCTCGGGCACGACATCCGCCACAACCGGTTGACGGGAATGTTCGACCATCTCCGCGCATCGGTCAGCAACAAAACCGAATGCCTGACGTCACTTCGGCACTTGGGCACAAATGCCTACTACGTGGGCGATACCGCGTACGACATGGTTTCCGCCCGGGAGGCCGGCTACGTGCCCATCTCGATCGGCGGTGGGTATCAGCACCCGGACCGGTTGGCGGCCGCGGGCGCCGAGCACCACCTCGACAGTTTCGAGGAACTCCTCACCGTGCTCCGCCTGCCGGCCGGTGTAGGCCGACGTCCCGCGATTCCGCGCCTCGCCCACTAGACGCTTCAGACTAAGCCGAAGAGCCATCGGCCCGACCCTTGGCTTCCGACACTGACCGGAGGACGATTAAAGGGTCGAGACGAAGGAGGTTCGTGATGTGCTACGCCTCGAATAAGGATTTCGGTTGGCGCGTGAGGAAGGAAAACGCGCGCACGCCGGAAACCCGCCGGGAAGACCAAGACCCCAAGGATGAGACTTGGACGAAGTCCGATGACTCCGAAGTAAAGACTTTCCTTGACAAGTCCTCGGTCGACGAACCGGCCAGCGACCGGGCGTCGTAGCCGGAAACTGTACAACCAGTGAAGCCCCGCAGGGAATCTGCGGGGCTTCACTCACGCCCTCCCTCGTCGCTGTGACCGCCGGCGCAGGAGAGGGTCTTGGGCGGCAGAAACCGGGCGGTGAGCCCCAATCAGCCGCCGTCGATGCCCTCTAGCCTTTTCTTGGTGTCATGTGCGTCATATTCTGGAGCCGTTGCAGCTTGCTTTTGAAAGATAGCCCGACCCTCCGGAGCCGGTCCCTCGCTCAAGAAGGAGGCGCACGGTGGCCCATATCCAGTTGCTGGGCACCGGCGGTACTATCGCCTCGCGCAGCCACGGCACGCGGGGAGCTGTGGCTAGCGACGCCTCATCCGCGCTGGTCGATGCGCAATACGGCGACGTCACGGTCGGTGCCCGCGACGTACTGACCATCGGCAGCTACCGGCTGGACCTGGCCGACCTGCGCCGGATTGCCGAGGCGGTCGGGCAGGCCCTCGCGGATCCCGACATCGACGGCGTGGTGGTCACCCACGGAACGGACACACTGGAGGAAACGGCTTTCCTGCTCGACCTCGTACATGCTTCGCCCAAGCCCGTGGTGGTCACTGGTGCCCAACGGACTGCCGATAGTCCCGATGCGGACGGGCCACGCAACGTCGCAGAGGCAGTCAGGGCGGCAGCCGACGAGCATTTGCGCGGGGCCGGAGCGCTGATCAGCTTTAACGGAACAGTCCGTTCCGCGCGGGGCGCCCGCAAGGTGCACACCACCGCGGGCAGCCCCTTCGGCGGCGGCACCGAAGTGGCGCACATGGCCGGCGGTCAGCTCGTAGTGACAGCCGCTACCCGCCGCTATCCGCCGTTGCCGGCCCTGTCGACCGCGTTCGATAAGACCCGGGTGGAAATTATTACTGCCTACCCCGGCGCGACGCCCGAGTTGTTGGACCACGCGGTGCAGCTCGGGAGCCGCGCCGTCGTGCTGGCCGGTACCGGGGTCGGCAACGCGGGGCCGGGGTTCGCCGAGGCTGTCAAGCGGGCGACGGGGAATGACTGCGTCGTTGTGCTCAGCACCCGGGCGCCGTGGGGACCGGTGGTGCCGACCTATGGCGATGGCGGCGGCATCGATTTGGTAGACGCCGGAGCCATCCCCTCGATGGACCTCAACCCCTTCCAGGCGCGCATCCTCACCGCCGTCCTGCTTTCCTATGGCAAACCGCGAGAAGAATTCCCAGCAATGTTCGAAACCTACCGCTAAGAACATCCACCGCCACCAGAGGAGACATTATGTCCAAGAAAATTTACGTCTCGGTCGGTATCGACGTCGACGCCGTGGGTGGCTGGTTGGGTTCCTACGGGGGAGAGGACTCTCCGGGCGACATCTCCCGCGGGCTGTTCGCAGGCGAGGTCGGTGTGCCCCGGCTGCTTCAGCTCGCCCAGCGCCGCGAGATGCCGGTGACCTGGTTCTGGCCGGGGCACTCCGTTGAGACGTTTCCGGAGCAGTTCGACGCCGTCGTTGCTGCGGGACACGAGATCGGAGTGCATGGCTACAGCCACGAAAACCCCATCGCCATGACCCGAAAGCAGGAGACCGAGGTGCTCGACTACTGCACCGACCTCATCGAGCGGCGTTCCGGGCGCAAGCCAGTGGGGTATGTGGCTCCTTGGTGGGAGTTCTCTCCGGTGACCAATGAGATTCTGCTTGAGCGAGGGTTCCTCTATGACCACTCGTTGATGCACGACGACTTCACCCCGTACTACGTGCGGGTGGGGGACAGCTGGACCAAGATCGACTATGAAGCCGAGTCGGCCGGGGAATGGATGAAGCCGCTGGTGCGCGGCCAGGAGACCGATCTCATTGAAGTGCCGGCGTCGTGGTATCTCGATGACCTGCCTCCGATGATGTTCATCAAATCCAGTCCCAACAGCCACGGCTTCGTCAGCCCCCGCGACATCGAACAGCTCTGGAAAGACCAGTTCGACTGGGTGTACCGCGAGATGGACTACGCCGTCTTCCCCATCACCATCCACCCCGATGTCTCGGGCAAGCCGCAGAACCTGCTCATGCTCGAGCGGCTGTTCGACCACATGCAACAGCACGACGACGTTGAGTTCGCGGTCATGGAAGACCTCGCGCGGGACTTCGCAGCCCGCCACCCCCGCAAGGACTCATAAGAGTTCCTGGCGTCAAAGAAAGCAACTGCCATGTCATCACAACGTTCCCCACACGGCCGCTCCGTCGAGCCATGGAATGTCCCCATCACCAAGAAGACAATCACGCAGGTTTCGGTCGTCTGCTTTATCGCCTGGGTCGCCTCGGTCTATGACTACACCCTGTTCGGCACCCTGCTGCCGGTCATAGCCCAAGAGTTCGGCTGGACAACCGCTCAATCGACTGCCGTCAATACCTTCGCAACCATCGGCGTTTTCATCGTCTCCCTGCTCGTTGGCAGCATCCTCGACAGGCTGGGCCGCAAAAGAGCCCTCATCATCCTCATGCTCGGCGGGGCCGTGGCATCAGGCCTGACCGGCCTCGCGGCCGGCGCCGTCAGCCTGATCATCATCCGCTCCCTCACCGGATTCTCCATGTCAGAGGAGGTCGTCAACGCGGTCTACCTGAACGAGATCTACAAGGAGGCCAAAAGCCGCGGCCTGATGTACTCCCTGGTGCAGGGCGGCTGGCCGGTCGGGGCCTTGATTTCGGCGCTCCTCTCGGCGCTGCTACTGCCGATCATCGGCTGGCGCTGGACCTTCGTGGTGGCCGCCGTTCTGTCCCTGATCGTGGTGGCTCTGGCCCTCCGCCTGCCCGAATCGCCCACCTTCGCCGCCATCCAGGAGGTCAAACGCCGCAGAGCCAGCGGCGACGTCGACGGCGCCCACCGGCTGGCAGCCGAACACGACCTGGAGGAAGCAGCCCACCATGCCACCGGCGTCAAGGATGTCTTCACCCCCGAATTGCGCTGGCACACCATCCTTCTGTCCCTGTCGTGGTTCTTCAACTGGATCTCCATCATGATCTTCTCAGTCCTTGGCACCACCATCCTGGTCAACGCGAAGGGGGTCTCCTTCGACAACGCCCTGGTCATTCTGGTCCTGGCTAATGCGGTTGGCTTCGTGGGCTACGTCTTCCACGGCTGGCTCGGCGACAAAATCACCCGGAAGCGCACCGTCGTCCTCGGCTGGCTGGCGGGCGGCATCGTCAGCCTGATCATGCTGTTGGGTCCGGGCATCCCGGGAATCATCATCCCGTTGTACGCACTGACCCTCTTCTTCCTCACCGGCCCCTACGCAGCGCTGCTGTTCTACATGGGGGAGTCCTTCCCCGCGCAAGTGCGTGGCATGGGTACCAATGTGGCCCACGTGATGGCTCCGGTCGGCGGCATCGCCGGTTCCGGGCTGCTTACCATCTTGCTCGCCGCCGGAGTTGATATCGGCTGGGCAGCGATCATCACCGGCACCGGCGGACTGTTCATCTCGGCACTGTGCATGGCCGGGACCCGCACCATCCGCGATGCCCATCAGAAGACGACGGTGATCGCATGACCATCAACGGCGACAGCCGCAAGAACAACAGAAGGACGGTGGCCGCGTGAACCGCGACGACGGACTCGAGGGCAAGGTGGCCGTGATCTCCGGCGGTGGCAGCGGGATCGGCCGGGCGCTGGCCGAAGCCTACGCGCGGGCCGGCGCCCACAGTGTGATCGGCTACCTCCCCTCGGATCCTCACGATGCGACGGACACTGTCCGTGCCGTCGAGGCCGCCGCCGGCCGCTGCGTCGCCGTCGCGATGGACGTGCGCCGTTTCGAGGACACGGACAAGCTGGCCCAAGCCGCGCTGGACGAGTTCGGCCGGCTGGACATTGCGGTGGCGGCGGCCGGCATTCTGCGCCGGGCGCCACTGGCCGAGATGACCGACGAGGCGTGGGACGACATGATGGCTGTGGACCTTTCCGGCGTCCTGCGGGTCTTCCGCTCCTGCAGCATGCGGATGGACGACGGCGGGGCGATGGTCGCCACGTCTTCGATCGCGGGCGGTGTTTACGGCTGGGAAGAGCACAGCCACTATGCCGCCGCCAAGTCGGGCCTGCTCGGGCTATGCCGGTCATTGGCGGTGGAACTCGCCCCGCGCCGGATCCGGGTCAACGCCATTATCCCGGGGCTCATCGAAAGCCCGCAGTCCCTGGACCCGGTGAACTCGCTGGGCCGGGAAGGCCTCGACGCCGCCGGATCCATCATCCCGTGGGGCCGGGTGGGCAACGTCGACGAGGCCGCCCGCGCCATCCGGTTCCTCACCAGTGACGACTCGGCCTACATCACGGGACAACAGCTCATTGTCGACGGCGGGCTGACCGTCCGCTGGCCGAGCTGAGTGTCGGACAGGAGTTGAGATGGAACAACAGCTCGCAGACAAGATCGCCGTCATTTCCGGCGGAGGCAGCGGGATCGGCGCGGCCATCGCTCTGCTCTTTGCCCAGGAGGGCGCCGATGTGGTGCTGCTGGACCGGGACGAACAGAGCGCCGCGGCCGTAGCCGCCGAGGTCGGCACCTTCGGCGGCCGCACCGCAGCCCTCGCCGTGGACGTCACCGACGGCGACGCCGTACGGCGCGTGATGGACCATGTCGCTGCAACCTTCGGCGGCATTGACATCCTGGTCAGCGCCGCTGGCATTCTCGACGAGACGCCGCTGCTGGAAATGAGCGAAGCGACCTTCGATAAGACCCTCGCCGTGGACCTCAAGGGCGTGTTCCTGGCTGCACGTTGGGCCGCGCCGCACATGGTGGAGCGCGGCGGAGGCCGGATCATTAACATCGCCTCGCAACTCGGGATCAAGGGCGGGGTCGGCTTGACTCACTACGTGGCCGCCAAGGCAGGGGTGATCGGCATGACCAAGGCCATGGCACTGGAGTTGGCCGAGCACCACATCCTCGTCAATGCGATCGCCCCGGGGCCCATCTTCACTCCGTTGATCGAGGGACTCTCCGAGGAGTGGAAGGCCGCCAAACAGGCGGAGCTTCCCATCGGCCGCTTCGGACAGGCCCACGAAGTAGCGCCCACGGCCTTGCTGCTAGCCTCCTCACCCGGCGGGGACCTCTACACCGGGCAGACTCTGGGCCCCAACAGCGGGGACGTGATGCCGTAGCCGAGTCGAAGGGTCGAGGCCGAGTAGTGGGCGGTCGAGCGGCCACAGCATAGACGGTGACGATAGCCGGTGACGATGCGGGAGCTACACCTAGGGCAAGTTCAACGTTGAACTTGCCCTCCACCTGCAGGTCTGAATGGCTCTTCGCGTTTCGCAGCCAGGCCGAACCAATCCAGATGCGTACCCTTCTTCCTTATCTACCAGCATTTTGTCGAGGGCGCCGAAATCAGTCAGACAGACCTTCCGGCAGACGCTGACGGTGCGATGTGCAGCGAAGGCAGCTGTTTGGTTCTTGGTCTGCTGAGCCGTGCGGCCCTCCTCAAAGGTTCCTTAGAAGCCGGGAGACTGATACCCGGGATCAGATCTCTTCTCCGTAACTGTAGAAGCCCTTTCCTGACTTTGTTCCAAGCCGTCCGGCATCCACCAGACGGCGCATGTTGTTGGGTACCAGCAGCGATGGATCGAGTGTTTCGGCGTACATGGCGTCCGCTGCCGAACATACAACATCCAGACCGATCAGGTCGATAAGTTTTAGAGGGCCCATTGGATGGCCGCAGCCCATCGCCATGCCATCATCGATCGTTTCTGCGGAGGCATAGCCGTTGTCAAGCATCCGAGCCGCCGCCAAGAGGAATGGGATCAGCAGGGCGTTGACAACAAAACCGGGACGATCATCGATCGTGACAGACTTCTTGCCTAGTATTCCTTCCACAAATTGAATGGCAGCTTCGACGGTGCCTTCGGCGCTCTGAAGCGTTCTTACGACCTCCACCAACGGCATCCGGGGCACCGGATTGAAGAAATGCATGCCGAGGAAGCGGGATCGGTGCTTGAGCGCTCGGGCAAGTTTCGTGATCGGAATGGAGGAGGTGTTACTGGCGATGATCGTCGTAGCGGTGACGTGCTCCTCCAAGGACTTCAGGACGGAGAGCTTAATCTCCAAGACCTCCGGGACGGCCTCGATGACGAGCTGGCACCCGGCGAGCTGGGCGAGCTCAGTGGTCGGATCCAGCCTGCTGAGGTCATCCGAAGCCTTTTGGTATGTGAGTTGGGCCTTGTCCACGGATCGCTGCACGTTCGCTTCGATCTGCTTGCGCGCGGCACTTAGGGCGTCTTGGGACGTGTCAACCAGGACCACCTGAATACCGGCGCGCAGGGCGCTTTCGGCGATGCCCCGCCCCATGGCCCCAGAGCCGACGACGCCGACGGTGGTGATGGCGTTCATCAGGCCTCCCACCTCTTGAATAGCGCGGCGATGGCCTGGCCGCCGCCGATGCACAGCGTGGCGATGCCGAACTCCAACTCACGGCGCTGAAGTTCCATGGTGACTCGAAGCGCCAAAATGGCACCGGTGGCGCCAACCGGATGGCCCAGCGCGATCGCTCCGCCGTACGGGTTTGTGGTGGCCGGATCCAGGCCAGCGTCCCGGATGACGGCGACAGCCTGGGCCGCGAAGGCCTCGTTGAGTTCAACGATGCCAATGTCGCTGGGCTGCAGGCCGGTTTCGGCGAAAAGCTTCTGCAGGGCGAGGGTGGGGGCGTAACCCATCAGGGTCGGCTCGATGCCAGCCACCGTGACATGCTCCAGGGTGGCCAGCGCGTTCAGGCCGCGTTCGCGAAGAGTGCCCTCCCGCATCATGACCATGGCGGCCGCGCCGTCGTTGATGCCGGATGCATTTCCCGCCGTTACCGATCCGCCCTGCCGGAAGGCCGGACGCAGGCCGCTGAGGCTCTCGAGGGTTGTGTCCGGGCGCGGGTGCTCATCGGTTGTCACCGTGACCGGATTGCGGCCCGGGACCTTGACCGCGGTGATTTCCTCGTCGAAGACCCGGCGGGCTGTTGACGTAGACGCCCGCCGCTGGCTTTCCACGGCGAATTCGTCCTGCTCCGCTCTGCTGACGTTGTACCTGTCCGCCACGTTCTCCGCGGTGACGCCCATGTGTTCGTTGCTGAAGGGATCTGTGAGCATGGCCAGGGTCCCGTCGACCATGGTGCGATTGCCCAGCCGGCCGTTGGCGCGGGAATCAAAGTCGAGGAAGGGCATCCGAGACATCGACTCGTCGCCGCCGGCAAGGACAATCTGCGTGGAGCCCCAACGCAGTTGTTGGGCGGCCGACCAGACAGCCTGCAGCCCGCTGCCGCACAGCCTGTTCACCGTCAGGGCCGACGCCGAAGGGAGGACGCCGGCGGACAACGCAACACGGCGTGCGTTGTAGGCGTCCGGACCTGCCTGGCCCACGCAGCCCATGATGACCTCGTCGACGTCCTCGGAGTAGACGCCGCTGCGTTCCAGGGCGGCTGTCGCGGCGATGGCGCCGAGTTCATGGGCGGGCAGGCCCTTCAGGGCGCCCCCATACCTACCTACGGGCGTTCTGGCGCCGCCTGCAATGACAATTTTTTCCTGTGTCATGGTTGCTCGATTCTCTACGTCCGCCGAGGCGGGATGGGTGGTTGCGTCAGTAAGTCAGTGCTCAGCCTGCAACTTCGCGGCCGAGTAGGTGGCGGGCGATAATCCATTTCTGGATCTCGTTTGCTCCCTCATAAATCTCGGTGACCTTGCTGTCCCGGTAGATGGCCTCGACAGGTCCTCGCGTGCCGTCGGCCCCGAGTTCCTGAGTGAAGCCGAGTCCGCCGAAGAGTTGGACGGCGTCACGGGCGATGTCGACGGCCAGCGCGGTGCCGGCAATCTTGGCCATGGCCGCTTCAGGCTCCGGGAAGGGGTTTCCTTCGTCCAGCCGGATCGCCGCCTTGATGTACAGCGAGCGTGCGGATTCGAGCTGCAGCGCACGGTCCGCCATCAGGAACTGCCAGTGCTGCATTCCGCCCAGCTTCTGTCCGAACGCTTCACGCGTCAAAAGCCGGTCAGTCATATGGTCGAATGCGGACTGGGCCATCCCAACGCCGGCGGCAGCGATGGCGATTCGACCGTAGGTCAGCATGGAGAGGGCAATTTTCAGGCCCCCGCCCTCGGGCCCCAGCAAAGCACTCTCGGGCAGTTCAACGCCGTCGAGCACAACGTCCGCGGTGAGCTGGCCCTTGTTGCCGAGCTTGCGGTCCGCCCTGCCAATGGTTACGCCGTCCGTAGCGGAAGGAACGATGAACATGGACAGCCGGTCACCCGTGCGGGCGAGGACGAGGATGGCATCCGCCACCGGGGCATTGGTGATCCAGCGCTTGCGGCCATCGAGCCGCCAGCCGGTGGCCGTCCTGGTGCCGCTAGTCTGCACGGACTGCGGGCTCAGATCGCTTGAGGATCCGGTCTCGCTGGTGGCGAACGCGCCAATGATATCTCCGCGGATCAGGGGCCCGAGCCATTGCCGGCGCTGGTCGGCGGAACCTTGATTGAGGGCGGTCCCGGCAAGGACACAGTGCACGTCAAATATCGCCGCAACCGAATTGGAGTGGTAAGCGATCTCCTCGATCGCAGCGGCGGTTGCCGAAGCCGGCCGAGCCAGTCCCAGTCCGCCTACGTCCGACGGGAACGTGATCCGGAAGAGCTCTTCCCTCGCCATCGCCTCGAAGACGGCGGCCGGGAATCCGTCGTCGACCTCATCGCCGGTGGCGATCTTTCCGGCAACGGGCGCAATGGCCTCGTCGGCGAAGCGCCGCACGCGGGCGCGGATATCCTGGGTCTCCGGGCTGGAGAGCAGGTCATGGTATAAACGCTCGGCCTGACGGGCCGGTGCCCGGACGGCAGATGGGGCGGTAGCGGGGGACATGGATTCTCCAGGAGCTCGTGGAATGGATAGGTGGTTGCCTTGCCGGCGGTCTAACTGCTGGTGTAACCCGCATCGGCATGGATGGTGGTCCCGGTGACATAGGAAGACAGGTCGGAAGCCAGCCAGAGCGTGGCTTGGGCCACCTCATCGGCCTTGCCAAACCGGTTCAACAGGCTCAGCCGTGGAGCGAAGTCGGCTTCCGTCTGGCCCCTGCGTGCCAGCGATGCCTGCAGCATCGGAGTGTCAATGGCTCCGGGCGCGACGGTGTTGACTCGGATGGCGCGATGGCCGTTTTCCATCGCCGCGACCTTGGTCAAGCCGACTACGCCGTGCTTGGCCGCGACGTAGGCTGCGGCGTTGGGCCGGGGCCGAAAACCCCGGACGGAGGAGACATTGATGATGGATCCGCCCTGGTCCTGTTTGATCAGATGCTGCAGTTCGTACTTCAACGACAGCGCCACACCCTTGAGGTTGATGGACATCAGCCGGTCCCAGTAGTCCTCGTCGAGCTCGGCAAGCGGGTTGACGTCGGGGGTGATGGCAGCGTTATTCACCGCAACGTCCGGCCGGCCGTATTCGGCATCGACGGCGTCGACCATCTCCCTGACCTGCTCGGACTTGGAGACGTCGACCTTGACATAAAAGGCGGTGCCGCCGTCTGCCTCGATCTCAGCGACGGTTTTTGCTCCTGCTTCTTCGTTGAAATCGGCGACGGCGACCTTCGCGCCGGCCGCCGCGAAGAGCTTGGCCGTGGCCGCGCCCATCCCCATGGCGGCACCGGTAATGAGCGCGACCTTATTGTTCAGTTCTGGGTGGGTCATGGAGAGATCCATTTCTCGGGCTCGGTACTGCACTCACTGGAAGGATGGCAACACTTCGTTCTTGAACAGCTCCAGGGTGCGCAGCACTTGTTCCTGTCCCAGGGCGTACCACTGCATGCGCAGGACAATATAGGTCAGGCCCTGGTCCTCGAGTGCCTTAAGCGCGACGACGGCGTTGGCCGGATCGGTAAACAGGTAGGACGCGTCCGCGGTCTCGGTGGCTGCCTGATCCGTGGTCAGGTGGGCGTAGTTGCCGGTCTGGTCCGGCGCGTTGTACTTCGCATACTCCCGCGAGAGCGAGTTCCGGGCATCGAGTCCGATGGAGCGCGCACGTTCGGCATCGCGATCCAGGACCAGCTCGCGGCGGACCACGAACTCGTCGGCCGGCCCCAGCGCCAGCCGCTCACGTTCCGCCCGATAGTGCCCAAGGACCGTCTCGAGCTTTTCCGGCGAGGTATGCGGAGGAACAATCCAAGCGTCACCCAGACGGGCCGCCCGCTCGGCGCCTTTGCGGTGGGCCCCCGCCCCGATCCAGATGCGCGGTCCGCCCTGCTGCACCGGAACCAAGCTGATCCTCTCGTCCTCGACTTGGAAGTGCTTTCCCTGGAAGGAGGTGCGTTCACCGCTCCAAAGCTGGCGCACCAACTGCACGCTTTCCTCGAAACGGGTGACCCGTTCCTCCATCGGCACGCCGAAGGACTTGAACTCGTTCTCGCGGTAGCCCATGCCAAAGCCCGCGATCGCGTTGCCCCCTGACAGGTGGTCAAGGGTGGAAAACTCCTCCGCCGCGCCGACGGGGTGGCGCAGGGGCAGGATGTACATATTGGTGCCCAGCTTCATATCTCCGGCGTCCTGGGAGAGCGCGGAGAGCAAATGCACCGGCTGCAGTGTCGGCATCCCGCCCAGATAATGCTGCAGCACCCAGAGGGAATCGATGCCGGCGTCGCGCGCTGCGCGCACTTGCTCGCGCAGCATGGCGATGCGGTTCGCCGGGACGACGTCCTGCGGGAAGTCGTTCATGAGGGCCAGGCCGAACTTCAGTGTCATCTTCTAACTCCTTGACTCAGTGGATGTGGGGAAGAGGGCAGCGTCCACAATGACGGCTCCGCCTTGCTGTTTGTCGGAAACGATGACCGGATTCAGGTCAGCCTGCAGCAGCCAGTCAGAGGAGGCAAACAGTTCGGAAAACCGCACGATCATGTCGATCAGCGACGGCAGGTCGTATTCCGTGCCGCGATAGCCCCGGAGGAGGCGCCCGATGGCGAGCTCGTCAATGGCCTTTTCGGCCTCCCGCCGGTCAATGGGGCATTGCCTGAACACGACGTCGTTCGCCAACTCGGCGAGGATTCCGCCGGCTCCGATCATGACCAGGGGGCCGAACTTCGGGTCCCGGACTCCGCCGATGATGACCTCGGCGCCCGTGTGCAGTTCGGCCAGCAGCAGTCCTTCCGGCTCCAGGCCGTGGGTTTCGACCGCCTCGTTGAACTCCTGCACTGCCCGACTGAGTTCGGCCTCATCGCGCACGCCTACCCGGACCAGTCCAAGATCCGATTTGTGCACTACATTGGCGCAGAGCTGCTTGGCCACAAGCGGCCAGCCCAGCCCGGCCGCTGCCGTTGCCGCAGCGGCCGGGTCCTGGAGCAGGACTTCCCGTGAGATGCTCAGGCCCTGCTGCGCCAGGAAGGCCTTGGCCTGATACTCCGTCGGCACATCGGGCAGCTCCGGCGGACGGGGAACGGCCGAAGGTTGCGCGGACCCGGGGGAATCCGAGGTCGCTCTCTGCCGGGCATCCGGACTCAGTGCCGTCCAGCGGGCCAACTGGGACAACGCGGCCAGCGCCGCATCAACCGAGCGGAAGCGGGCGGCGCTGCTGGCCGCGAGGATCTCCTCCCCACGTTCTGTAAGGTTGGCGGCGGTCCAAGCGGATATGACCGTGGGCTTGGTGCTGGACTCAGCTGCGGCAACGAAACCGGTCAGCAGACGCTCGGCGTCGTGCGGACCCCATGTCGGGATGGCGTACAGCACCATATCGAATTCGGGCCCGCGCTCAAGCTCGCCGAGGACATCGCGCAGGAACTGGGCGTTGCCGATGATCTGGCCGGTGAGGTCGAACGGATTGCTGGGCGCGCCGAAGCGCATGGTCTTCGAGAGCTTTTGAACGGTGCCGTCCGAGAGCGGCAGGACGTCCAGCCCCAGCTCTGTGGCCCGATCCGCGGCGTAGCTGCATTCGCCTCCCGAGGGCGAAACGATCAGCACCCGGTTGGACCTGGGCAGCGCAACGCGTGTCATCAGGTCGGCGGTGTCGAGGAGGGCGTCGACGGTGTCGATCTCGAGGACGCCGAGCTGCTCCATGGCATTGCGGAAGACGGCATGGGAGCCGGCGAGGGCGCCGGTGTGAGTAAGCGAGCTGCGCTGTCCGGCGTCGGAGCGCCCCACCTTCAGGGCCACGACCGGCTTGCCGGCGCGGTGCGCCTTGGCCACCGCCGTCCTGAAGGCCGGTACGTCCCGCAACTCCTCGACGAATAGCGCGATCACCTTGGTCTCCGGGTCATCGGCGAACGCATCGACCAGGTCCGCGATGTCGACATCCCCCTCGTTGCCGACGCTCACGAATCCGCGGATCCCGATGCCGCGTCCCTGCGCCCGGTTGAAGAGGTTCACGGCCATGCCGCCGCTCTGGCTGATAATGCTGATGCTTCCGGGAGTGTAGGTATCGGTGATATTCAACGTGGGACAGGCAACAACGTTGTCGATCACGCTGACCGCCCCGATGCAGTTCGGTCCCAGGATCCTGCTGCCCCGCTGCCGAGCGAGGTCCGCGAGTTCCTGTTGGCGAATCCTGCCGTCCTCGCCATCTTCGGCGAAACCGGCGGAACAAATGGTGATGACCTTGACGCCCGCCTCGACGCAATCGCGCACCGCCCCCGGGACCAGGTCTGCTCGGACCAGCAGGATGGCGGCATCGACGGGCTCGCCGATCTCGCTCACGCTGGCATAACAGCGGAGGCCCTCGAGTTCCTCATAGCGCGGATTGACGGGATAAATGCGGCCCGCATAACCGGTTCGCAACAGATTAGCGAGGCTGCGTGAGGAGTAGCCGGCTGCGTTGCCGGAGGCACCAACGATCGCGATAGAGCGCGGCGCCAGAAGCGCCGAGAGATTCAGCGGCTGGCGTTCGCGAGTGCCGGCGACGAGGTCCACCAACATTTCTTCACTCAACGGGGGGTTCCAATCAGTTGCAGGGTCTTGCCGGGGACGGCATCAGAGCGTTTTCGCCAGCGCGTAGGCCTGTCGTGTGGCGAAGACCAGCCGGCGGGGTGCGTAGGCGTCGCCGAGGATGTGGACGTTTTCGCGACGTTCCCGAAGCGTTTCGAAGAGGGAGCTTTCGGAAACGCCGCCGCAGGCCAGCACCACGGAGTCAAAATCAACCAGGCTTTCCTCGACGCCGGAGTAGACATTGCGCGTGGTGACAGTGTCCGTGGTGATGGACGTGACTTCTTCCATGAACCGGAACTGGACCTGTTGGGCGCTGAGCCTGCCCAGGATGCCTCCTACGATGTAGCGGCCGAGCAGCTGGGCCGGCCCGTTGGTGGCATATACGATGCGCACCTGGTGCCCGCGGGAACTCAGGTGGTCCGCGAGCGCCAGCGGCGGCATGTGGTCGTCCTGGGCCACGATGATGACGCGGCGGCCGGCGATGGCCTTGCCGGTAAGGATGTCGCGGATTTCCAGCACGGCCTCGCTCTGGACGCCCTCGATCGGCGGCCGGCGCCCGGAAGCACCAGTGGCTACGGCGACGACGTCGGCCTCTTCCGCCAGAACATCCTCGGTAGTGGCCGGATAGTTCAGCCGGATCTTGACGCCGAGATTCTGCAACCGGTTCCGTTGCCAGTTCAGGTACTGGCCAAAGCGTTCGTGCTTCGGGGCGGCGGCGGCGATGCGCAGCTGACCGCCCAACGCAGCGCCAGCCTCCCACAGGTCCACGGTGTGGCCACTCTCCGCCGCCAGGCCGGCCAGTTCCAGTCCGGCAGGTCCGCCGCCAATGACCAGCAGGCGTTTGGGCAAGGATGTGCGGACCCAGGGCCCCTCGACCTCCTTCGCGGTGTGGGGGTTGACTGCGCAGCCGAAGGGCAGCCCGTCAACGTAACGCCGGTTGATGCATTCGTTGCCGCCGACGCAGGGCCGAATCTCTTCGGTGCGCCCTTCGGCCGCTTCGCGGATCTCGGCATCGGCGATGTGCGCCCTGGCCATGCCTACGACGTCGGCATCACCGGAAGCGATTATGCCTTCGGCTATTTCCAGGTGCTGCTGACCAGCCCGGTGTGCACCACCGGCCAGGAGACGGCGCGCTTCAGGTTCCCCGCGAGGCCCGACCATTGCCCGGCGTCGTAGAAATGCGGCTGGATGTAGCTTGGATTGCCCCAAGGGGTGCCAACGACGGCGTGGATGAAGTCGATAAGGGCCCGTGGATTCGAGGTACTGGGCGATCTCGACGCCGCCTTCGGCTGTGTACCCTCCGGGGACCTCTTCCTTGAGGTTCAGCCTGATGCCCACTGCCATGGAATCGCCGACGACGTCGCGGATGGCGGTGAGTACCTCCACAACGAACCGGGCACGGTTTTCCAGCGAACCGCCATAGGCGTCCTCCCGCACGTTCGTCAGCGGGGAGAGGAACCATTCCAGCATGTCGTCATGATTGACGTGCAGTTCGATGCCGTCCAGCCCGGCCAGCTGCGCCTGCCCGGCAGAGAACCCGTACTCCTGCACGAACCAGGCGATCTCTCTGGCGGTGAGCACATGCGGCAACGCGTTGCTTACCGGCGAGCTCAAGCGGGCGGGGACGTAGGAAAGCCGCCGATCATGGTCATCTGGCAGGTCACCACCGCCCCCGCGGCGTGCATGGTGTCGGTGACCTGCTGCACCCGGTCGACGAAGTAGGGGAGTCTGAAGTAGCCCTTCGTCTCGGCACTGACGCCCGAGGGCTCAAAGCCCGGAATGAACTGGTTCTGGATGCGGCCCGTAACCCCGCCGATCCATGCCACGCCCGCTTTGGCCCGGGATTCCAGGTAAGCGATGGCACGCGCCGCTTCATCCTCGTCGGTACCCCACAGATTACCGATGGCGGAGTTGTGCGGAGGCATCATGACCCGGTTGCACCAGCTCATCCGCCCCAACTGGATCGGGGAGAACAAGTGGGGAAAGTTTGCCCGGCCGCCAATTTGTGGTCATCATTCATACGATTAACTTAGATGTGGATTCTTTCCGGGTCAACAAGGGCTGCCCTTATCGCGGAATTGGATCTCGCATAGAGTCGTGAGGACTTGGGCCTACGTAGTTTGGAGCTGTTATGTCTGCAATCGGTGTCACTGTGGAGCACGGCGAGCGAGTCGTCCGCATCAGACTTGAGCGTCCCGAGCGGCGCAACGCCTCGATCTTGAGATGGCGAAGGCGATGATTGAGGGGCTGCAGTCGGCCTCCAAGGCGGAGGCCGTGATCATTGAAGGCGGCGGCGGATCCTTCTGTGCAGGAGGGGCGCTGGGCCAGTTGAGCGAACCGGATCCGGACCAGCTTCGCGAGCTTTTTACTCTTGTTCCTGCGGCTGGTGGATGCCATCCAGGTCATACCCAGGCCGGTCATTGCGGCGGTAGACGGCGCGGCGGCCGGGGGCGGTAATGAACTGGTTATTGCCTGCGATTTTGCCATTTCCACTCAACGCTCGACCTTGGGCCAGACAGTTCGAGTTGGTCAGCAGGTTCTGGGCGCCACCAACCTCGCGGCGGTGCAGATCGGCGAGAAGCGGGCCAAGGAAATGTCCTTCATGTGCCGGCGCTACACGGCGAACCAGGCCTACGCCATGGGGCTGATTAACGAGGTGGTTCCCGACGGCGAGCTGGATGAGGCCGTGGACCGCTGGCTCGCCGAGATCCATGACCTGAGCCCGCGCTATCTAGAGATTTCCAAGGTCAGCTCCAATCTTTGGTGGAACGCGTCCAAGGACAATATGCAGGCAGGCCTTGAGTCCTTGATCCAGGCCATTGGCAGCCCGGACATGCGCGAAGGCGCCAAAGCCTTCATGGAAAAGCGGAAGCCTGATTTTAGGGGCGGGGCGCGGAGCTTCGTAAGCGCCGAACAGACTATCTGAGCTGCAGCGAACTGAGCCGGGTGGTCGCATCGCGCCACCTGGCTTGGCTTCGAATTGTTGGCCACCACTTCCTGCATCGGCGTCAGCCTATGGGTGTCGGGGAGCCGCGTTGGCAGCGGCGTGAACGCGGGCGCTTTGCGCTATCGGTATGCAGTTTTAGGTGCGGGGCTTTTCAAATGGGCCCGAATCTAGGATAATGAATACAAGCATCGCTTTTGAGGCGTAGATGCCGTGTTGCGCCAACATCTGGCGGACGGATGTGACTTTTCTTGTGTCCCATGCGTTTTGTATGGCCGATATTTATGGAGGTGGGGGCCGTGACGGTTTCCGTTGTTGATGAGCATTCCGAGATTCGTGAGCTGGCCGCCCGCGTCGCCGAAGAGGTCTACGCGCCGATGGCCGAGCGCCTGGACGTGACCAGGACGCCCATCCCCGTGGAGGAGCGCAAGCGCCTAGGGGGGCTGGGGTTCCTCGGAATTGCACATCCCGAGCGCTTCGGCGGCGCGGGCGCACCGCTGGCCCAGGCGTTGGCGGTGATTGAGGAGTTCGCCAAGGTGTGCCGGCCCGCGGCTTTCCAGATTTTCGAATCGAACACCGGGCCCGCGCAGGTAATCAACCACCTCGGAACCGAGGAACAGCGGGAGCGGCTGCTGCCGAGCATCATTTCGGGCGACATGACCATGGCGGTTGCAATTTCGGAGCCTGACGCCGGATCTGCAGCCACGGATGCCAGGACCACCGCGAGGCCGGTGGGCGAAGGCTATGTGGTCAACGGTGCGAAGCGCTGGATCTCCAACGGCGGAGAAGCTGGCAGCTTCTTCGTACGCGGGTTGTCCGATGCGCCGGGCGCGAAGGGTATCGGCGCCATCGTGGTCGATAAGACGATGGCCGGAGTCAGCTTCGGTGCTCCGGAACGGCTGATGGGTTTCCGCGGAATTCCATCTGCTGACGTGATCTTCGACGACGTTCTGGTGCCTAGAGGGAAAACGTTGTGGTGCCGGCTGGCGAGTTCGGTTGCCTGTTCGGAGCCTTCTCCATCGAGCGCATGGGCAACGCGACCATGTCTCTGGCGATCGGGCAGGCGGCCCTGGACAAGACCCTTGCCTACGTGCAGGAACGCGAGCAGTTCGGCAAGCACCTCGTAGAGTTCCAGTCCATCCAAATGATGGTCGCCGATATGGTCCTGCAGGTGGAGGCTGCCCGTCTGCTGGTCGAACGGGCGGCGACCAGCGGCAAGGACGGCCTGCCGGACCCCCTGCAGGTGTCCCTCGCCGATGTACACCGCGAACGAAATGGCCAAGAAAGTGACGGACCTCGCCGTCGGGTCCATGGCGGTAACGGCTACACGGAGGAATACGGCCTTGAAAGGCTGCATCGCGATTCCCACGGATGGGCCATTGCCGGCGGCACGCCTTCGATGCAGCGCATCCGTATCGTCTCCAAGGTTTTGGGCCGCCGCTTCGATCGCGTCGCTGAGGCAGGCTGTGGGCGTTGATCCAAGCGTGATTGATTTGTATAGGTCATTGGTTGAGAGGCAGGAATCGTAGTGGGTGTGGACGTGGGCATGGACGTGGAAGCTGTTGTAGATTCAATAAAGCCGGCGTTCGATCTGGGCGCCGATCACGAGTTGATCAGGACACAGGCGCGCGCGCTTGCAGCCGAGGTC